>CAWJYP010000001.1:0-1657233 GCA_963847105.1 uncultured Chloroflexia bacterium
GTTCAGCTACTTGGCACTCCGACCGTTTTCATTTTCCAATCCAAGAATGATAAGAACCGGGTCGTTGAAATTGATGACCTACCGGATGCTGTCAGGAATATATTAGGGGAACACTGTCAGCAGCGGTTAAAAGAAGCTAAGAAAGATTTACAAGTGCCGTTTCTGGTAAATCCAGATAAAAAACGATATAGCACACAAACACTGAGCAATAAATTCGATATTGCTTTTACTGCCTGCAATGTAGACACTTATGTAGGAAAAAAGCGAGCCTCAGCGCATATCTTGCGACATTCTTGTGCTAACCGATGGTTGCAGGAAGGGATTCCTTTGACCGAGGTATCCCGTCAGCTGGGCACGCATCGCCTGAGACCACACTCACTTATATCCATTGCCTGCCGCAGCTTCAGCGGGAATATGTGAAAACTCTCCCTGACGAAATCGGTTTTCCGATTACCGTGAGAATGGCAGCCGTGCTTGCAGGTTTGTCCATGGAAAGGATAGGTGCTTTAAAGAAAACTCACGATCTTAAGAAAATCACCACTTTTTCACGGTCTACTTCATTGGTTGATGGGTTTTTTCCCTGCCGGTTTTTTCCAGATTGATGATATTCCCGCCTCATAGAAACCTTCATGCAACAGAACATTAGTGCTATAATCCATCAGAAAATCGATGACCGTACTGTTGCAGGGTAGGTGAAATGGGCTGGATGTTCTACATCCACATAATTGAGAAGGAATCCACAAAGTTCCAACACTTTCAGTTGGTGCGGAATACCGACGCTTACACGGTAAATGGGGCAGATGGCCTCGTAATTATTTGAAGAAAAAAAGAGTGAAAGTTATTTATAAGGAGGAATATGGAAACAATTATTACGAGGACTTCTTCCAAGATAGCCGGAACAGAGGTCGAAATCGTTGGAACCGACACTCATCGAGTTTTCCTTAGCTTCCACGATCTTTGCAATGCCTTCGGCTTAAATCTGTATCGGCAGCAGAAGCGTATTCAAGAAGATGAGTTCTACTCCATTTATTATGAACTCTTGGTGTCTAAATCCAGACCAGATCGTCCTCGCCGGAGAAAAACGCAACTTTACCTGGATTACAAAGTCTTTCCGTTCTGGCTCTTGTACCTTAATTCCAGATCGGTGAAAGCCGAATTGAGGGAATGGTTGATTGCCATTCAAAAGAAAATGATCGAAGCAGCTGGGAAGAAATTTCAGAGAGCACAATAATTCCTCCAGAAATGCAAGAAAAGATCGCTCGTGAACACGGTTTAATATGAAAAGTGTGTTTATCTTGGCCAATTAAACCTACACTACATTGCCTCCGGCTAAATGTATTCTTATCTGCTCGTCATTGTATTAAACAGCAAGCCGCTCCAAAGAGGGCGGCCTTGTGCATTCAAAGAATAAGATATTCAATGACGTTTTCTTTTGCTCTTGTTTGGGGAGGCTGGTCAGACCTCCGGTGTTTCCCCACTTGATCACTCTTGAGTGAGCAGGGTGGGAAGGATCTGCTGCTGCTTCTTTGACCTGGTTGTAATGCACTCTCAATCGATACAGATAGGACGGGTCGCTGTTTAGGTTTTGGGTGATCTTCTTGAGCAATGCCTGCGCAAAGGGGGCGGTGTCTTCAGCGAGATCCAATCTTGGGCTGGTTTTTTTTGTCGATCTAGGCTGATGCGGATGTCCGCTACTCTTTTTTTATCCGTAACGGAGACAACCTCGAGCAAGGCTTCCTCACAATGGCAATTAGGGTTGGGGCAATACTTTTCCTGCAACTGATAGGTGTCAGTTGGGATATCTGGTTCATCGGGGATAAACAAGGCGCGGAAGAGGGCTTCTTCGCCCGGTTTGAGTGCCAGGTCATAAGGAACAGATAGGACATTTAGTTGAATGTAGTCGATTTTGTCTACATGGAGCAAGAGTACGGAAGCCAGGCACGCCAGGGATATTGTCTAAACCCTGGGCATTGCCAGCTGTGCGGAGAGGTGGTTTGTTTGAGTTCTGATAAAGGGGATGTAATTCTATCCCTATTGACATTCAAATGGCTACACTGTAATATAAATCAGACATTGTCGGCAACCAACCACCAATGCCTGACCGGGCGATGGGGCGCCTTGCTTATCCATTTGAATATATTGATAAGTAACCAGCCTTATTGCAGTTTTCAAATCTGTGGGATGGGTAACGGAAACGACTAGCAAAAAATGCCAACGCCTGAAGAGATTGCCCGTGAATTGATCGATCAGCAGCTTCAAGCCTGCGGCTGGACTATCCAGGACCGCCAGGGGATGAATTTGTTTGCCGGTCGCGGCGTGGCGGTGCGGGAATTTCCGGTCGAAGGGGGGTTCGCCGACTATCTGCTCTTCGTGGATCGCAAGGCCGTAGGGGTGGTGGAGGCCAAGAAAGCCGGCACGACCCTCTCCGGCGTAGCCGAGCAGGCTGGCATGTATGCTGCCAGTCTACCTGGAAACATCCCCCATATCGGGCAGGAAAAACTCCCTTCGTTTATAAATCGACCGGCATCGAGACCTATTTCCGGGACGAACGCGACCCCGAGCCGCGCTCGCGGCGGGTGTTCACGTTCCATCGTCCCGAGACCCTGGCGGAATGGGCCGCCGATCCGTCCACGTTACGCGCCCGCCTGCAGACTATGCCCTCGGAGCATCCTCTGAACCGTGAGGGTCTATGGCGCGGCCCAATTCGAAGCCATCACCAACCTGGAGAAATCCTTCGCCCAGGATAAACCGCGGGCGCTTATCCAGATGGCCACCGGGTCCGGCAAGACCTTTACGGCGGTCAGCTTCGTCTACCGCCTGATCAAGTTCGCCAAAGCCAAACGGGTGCTCTTCCTGGTGGACCGCAACAACCTGGGCAGGCAGGCTTTCAAGGAGTTCGACCAGTACCGTCACGCCGGACGATGGGCGCAAGTTCACCGAACTGTACAACGTCCAGCATCTGCAGTCGAATACGCTCGACCCGGTCAGCAAGGTGCACATCACCACCATCCAGCGGCTGTTTTCCATGCTCTCCGGCGAGCCGGAGTACGACCCGGAGAACGAGGAAGGGTCGCTCTTCGAAATGGGCGCGGCGTTGGATGCTCAGCCGCCCAAGGAAGTCCATTACAACCCGCTATTCCCATCGAGACCTACGATTTCATCGTGGTGGACGAGTGCCACCGCTCCATCTACAACCTGTGGCGCGGCGTGCTGGAGTACTTCGACGCCTTCCTGATCGGCCTGACCGCCACGCCCTCCAAGCAGACCTTCGGCTTCTTCAACCAGAACCTGGTCGATGGAGTACTCCCGCGAGCGGGCGGTGCGGACGGGGTCAACGTGGAGGGACAGGTCTACCGCATCCGCACGCAGATCAGCGAGGCCGGGTCGCACGGTGGAGGCCGGCGATGTGTGTGGGCAAGCGCGACCGTCTCACCCGCCGCCAGCGCTGGGAAAGCTGGACGAGGACCTCTCGTACGACCCGGTCCAGCTCGACCGCAAGGTGGTGGCCGTCGACCAGATCCGCACCATCGTCCGCACCTTCCGCGACCGGCTGCCGGTGGATATCTTCCCCGGCCGCACGCATCGTGCCGAAGACGCTGGTCTTCGCCAAGGACGACAGCCACGCCGAGGACATCGTCCGCATCATCCGGGAGGAGTTCGGCAAGGGCGACGAGTTCTGCCAGAAGATCACCTACAAGGTCAGCGGAAGAAGCCCGAAGACCTGATCAGCGACTTCCGCAACAGCTACTTCCCCCGCATCGCCGTGACGGTGGACATGATCGCCACCGGCACCGATATCCGCCCGCTGGAGATCCTGCTCTTCATGCGCTCGGTGCGCTCACGGCTGCTCTTTGAGCAGATGCTGGGCCGCGGCACCCGCGTGGTCTCGCCGACCGAACTGCAGAACGTGACCAGCGACGCCACCCTGAAGGACCATTTCGTCATCGTCGATGCGGTGGGGATCACCGAGCAGGAGTTGATGGACCCGCAGACGCTCGAACGCAAGCCCTCGGCCACCTTCAAGCAGCTGCTTGAAGCCGTGGCGGTGGGCGCGGTCGGATGCGGACGTGCTCACCTCGCTGGCTGGGCGGCTGCTCCGGCTGGAAAAGCACCTGGACCGCGGCCAGCAAGACGAGGTGCGGACCCACACCGGCGGGCTGGGGCTGACGGAGCTTTCCCGCGGGCTGCTGGATGCAGCCGACCCTGACAAAATCCTCGAAGCTGCGCAAACATCGATCGGTGATGCGGATCCAGCCGAGGCAGCCCACCGCCTGGCTGAAGCAGCCTGCATGCCGCTGGCTTCTGATCCCGATCTCCGCTTAAAACTAAACGAGTGGCAAAGCCGCTCGGAGCAGGTGATCGACGAGGTTACCCAGGATCATGTTCTGACCGCCGGTTTCGATGGCGACGCCACCGAGGCTGCCCGCCGGACAGTTGAATCGTTCAAGGCATTTATCGAGCAGCACTGTGACGAGATCACCGCCCTGCAGATCATCTACTCCATTCCCGCGTGGGGGACCAGCGAGCTGCTCTTACCTTCCAGGAGTTGAGAGAACTGGCCGAGCACCTGCGCCTGGACCTGCACCAGCCGGATCCGCTCTACATGACCCAGTCCGTCTGGGAGGCCTACCGCAAACTCGAGCGTGACAAGGTCCGTGGTTCAGGACCGCGTGTGCTGGCAGACCTGGTATCGCTGGTGCGGCACGTGCTCCTGAACGAAGAAATCGAGCCTTACCCGATGATGGTACAGCACCGCTACGCCGACTGGCTGCAGCAGCAGGAAGCCGGCGGCCGGACACTTCACCCCGGAGCAGCGCTGGTGGCTGGACCAGATCGCCGCCCACATCGGCATCAACCTGGAGAATGAGCCGGAAGACTTCACCACCGGGGCGTTCTTCCAGCAGGGCGGGCAGGTGGCGGCTCTGCGCGCCTTTGGCGGCGACTGGTGTGGACCGATCCTAAGCTGCTGCTATTCTGCAAGCGCCGGTCAACCGCCTCCGGCAAATCCGGCGCGAGCCGTTCCAGGATCTCATCTCCTGGCTGAATGATCTGAATTGAATTATTGTCGCTGGATATCGGCATAGGAATAATCGCTCGTGTAACTTGTTATTATCACTAGCTATTTTTACCCAAAGGAACTGCCGATGGGGTGGGGGCTTGTGTCCAACTGGAAGGAAAATCGCGAATAATACCAGGTTATTCCACAATCAGTGCAAAGAATTACCCAAATTACATACCTATTTGTCAAAAATCTCGTGGTACCCCTTATCCAACTCCTCGTTGCTCAGGTGGGCATACTTCTGCGTCACCTGGATATTGGCGTGTCTGGCCAGTTCCTGCGCCAGCTTCAGGTTACCGGAGGCTCGTAGAACCGACGTTACGAAGTAGTGCCGGAAGGAGTGGGGGGTGATCCATTTCTGGCCTACCTCGCCTAACGCCTGTACAACCCTTGCATGGACAATATCTCTGCCGGTGGTCGTCGAAATCGGCTTGACCTTTTTCCCGGCGCCTTTGTCATGGCGGGCGAAGAGGGGCAGGGAGGTCAGCGAGCGTCCGGAATCCCCGTCGATGGAAGCCCGCGCCGCCAGGTAATCTTTCAACGCTCGTAGCGACCGGCTGGAGAAACGGATCACGGCCTGTTTGTCGCCTTTGCCTATAATGATGGCCTGGCCTTCGTTCCAGTCCAGGTCGCCCCGCCGCAGGGCGCAGGCTTCGTGCACGCGCAGGCCGGTGTCTGCCAGGGCAAGCAGAAAAGCCCGGTCACGCAAATCCCGTAGCCGTTCCATCGGATCGACTGAAGGCGTGTAACCGGTTACATATTCCAGCACTTTTTCGATGTCATCGCGGGGAAATTGGGGGAGCCGGCGGCCCGGTCTACGGGCCTGTTGCAGGATGAATTCATTCAGGCGGGGCAGGTTGATCTCGGACCGTTTACGGGCAGCCAGGAAGTTGAAGAAGCGCTTGGCTGCAACCAGGTAGAGCTGCTCGGTAGCAGGGGAGAAAACTTTCAGCGCGTCCAGGAGACCCGGGACCGAGTCTTCATTCAACTGGCCAACCGGCGTGCTTGACACCTCGAGATCTTCATTTTTCAGCACTTCAGCAAAGAATGAAAGGCCTTTCGCATAGCTTAATGCCGTGTTGGCACTGCGTGACCGGCGGACCATGTCGATAAATTCGTCCATGGCTGCCTGGATGGTGGTATCGGATTTAGGTGAGGTCATAGGTCTCATTTCCTTCTGAGAAATTCATTCGGATAGCATTTCAGTTCGTAAAAGCATCTTGGAGAGAGGCGCGGAGAACTTGTATGATTTGACGATGTGGATATCATCTCACATGCTAGTAATCTTTCCTGATCGTTCCTGTGCTTTCTTCTGGGGCATCGGTTCCCCATTCAAAAATAAAAAATTCGGGGGAGTGGTTGCTGAGAACGGTTCCTGGAAGGGTCAGCACGAAGAAATATATTTCCATCGAGAAATTTCCAGCGCATTATTCAGCAGAGACGATCTAGCGAGACATTGTTAGACCAAAAACTATGCGATATCACGGGCAGTCTATCTATTTGCGTATATCCTAATGGTCATTGTAAGAATACTTATCGAAAGCAATAGTATTATAATCAGATAGGTCTGTATTGTCAATCCCCCTCCCGAAATCGAACCGACTTACTGACTTCAAAGTTTCTCAATGCCTTGCCGGGTAATTGGGTCAATTTAACCTGAAGCGCTTAATTATTTATTCTGCCTTCTCCTCGATCAAGTGACACCTCCCTCCCCCATTCATCTACCGCTCAATAGATGAATAAAGACCATCTGTTCTATTTATCTTATTCTTTAAGAAAGCTGCTTGTCTGCGATCAACTTCCATCTCACACATAAAACGAAACAACTGCCATCAGGCAGGTCAGCCAGCAAAGCGTCACTCCTAACAAAATTCCCCCTACCAACCACCATGACCCTGCCTGAAATGCCGAGGCCTGGAATTTTGCCGGGATCGCATCGAACTCATCTTGTTTTCCCGCCAGCCTCTCAGGTCGCTTCCAGATGATCCACACTAGATATGGCAGACCCAACAACAGTACACTCATAAAGACAAGACCCTCGAATAACTCAATAAATCTATTAGCCGGCTGAAGCGTGGTGATATCGATCATATTCACCCGGTAAGTAGCCAGGCTGGTCACCAGAAACCCCAAGCCTAATACCAGCAGGATCCGCCCGGCCTGGGGCAGGATTCGTCCGTTGCCCTTCGCGAAGCGGGTGCCAAGACCCAGTACATTATAGGTCAGCATAACCACAAAGATGATGACAGAGGGCAGCGCTTCCATCCCTCCGAGCACTAATTCCAATGGGTTGGATATATCTCCCCGTCCGCTGGTTGCGAGCGCCAATCCGAACGAGAAAATAGGCGCAGCCAGGCAGAGCGTAAGTAACTGAGCCGCCCGAAATCCATTCCAGCGTTTTGTCAGGGTGAGTATCAGGGCTCCCAAAAATAACGGAACCGATAATAGACCATCCACAAAAAAAGCCGCCGGCAGGATCATGTTTGCGTTATTCGTTTGCAGTTGTGCTTCTACGCTGGTATCCACTCATCGGGGCCATGATCAAGCAGATGGGGAAAGCCGTCAGTCGCATGACCAGCATAAAGACTGTGAGTCCCTGGATAGTCGAAGCCGGGAATAGCCTTCGCAGGCTGGTGACAACCCAGCGGGAGATGTTCACCGCCATATCCACGATCGATAACCCAAACAATAGCCAGATGGGGATGAGCAGGATAATAAATGGTTCAAGCCCATCTCGAACACTTCTCGCAAAGTCGACACTACCGTTTCTACCAAGCCAATACAGCCCTCCCACCAAGACAAGTAAAACCATCCACAACAGGAACTCCCACAGCGGAAACTTTTGCCAGAAAGGTTTCTTATGGGTAAAAAGATGGACGCCGCTGACAGTTAACAGGAGCGGCGGCAGCGTACAGAACCAGGCCATGAAGAAGTCCCACTCACACCTAGGAAAAGCATTTCGACCAGAAAAAGTAAAATGATCGGTAGGGAAATCAGCGGATGGCTGTCGGTTGCTCCAGTAAGTATATAGGTCCAACTAAAAAGAAAACCTATTAATGCCGCAACTTGTATTACCGCCGGTACTCGCACAGGCACTTCGATGCTGGTGAATGTCACTTGATTCCAGCCACTCCCCCATATTGTCGAGACGACCAAAACCAGCAACATTGCCAGGATGCTCAGATAACCAGCCACAGTCAGAATCCGCATGGAACGAGACAGATTTTCTGTCGGAATAATTATTTGCTTAAGAGGATTGAGCAAGATCTTCAGTAATCGCTGGAATATAGAGTGGATTCGGGCCATATTTACTTCCATGAATGAACGAAGGATAGTCGTGCTGTAAGCTTTCTACACTACGCTTTGGGAGAATATGCACTTTCCCAAAAAATCACCGTCGGGATCATTGGGGGATTCGCCGAATTATATAACCATCCAAGTTGGTTTTTTCAAATAAATGTATCAAGTAATTTTTCTATCGAGTAATCATTTTTAATTACCCATCTTTAGGGACAATTATCCAGCCACGCTGTCAGGTCGCGCGTTTTCAAAATCACGCTGAATTCCTCTTGCCTTCCCCATGCACAGGCAGCCACAAAATCAATCCCCGCATCGACATACTCTGCTGCAAAAACTGCTTTTCCCGCCTGTATAAAAGGCAGCATTTGTTCGCACCAACCCTGGTCGAAACAATCTTCCGTGACGGCAAAATCATATAAATCGACCAGGTCCACAACCATATCGGGGGCGTTCTTCAAGCCTATCGCCAGCCCACGCCGATGCGTCTCATCTGCCAGCCAGCGAGCATAGTTCAGCTGATCGGAATAGGCAAGGGGAAATCCTGTCGGGTTATCCCATATCTCCAGGTTATCCGGTTCGACAGCGTCAAATCCTTTGGCCTTGCACAAATCCAATCGCCAACTCATGAGCGGGGCCAATTTGTCCAATTGGCGGATATCCAACCACTTCTCCCCCTCCCAGCCATCATAGGCTTTTCCAATCACATCCACAGGGAAGAGGTCCGCATCCGGGCGCCAATCTTCCCAGGAACCTACACTGATATAACAGATGACCTTGACGCCTCTCTGGTGAAGGGTATCGATGATACCCGGAGCCGTATCAAATAAATCTACATCGAAGGCTTCCACCTGTACATCCAGATCCACTGGCGAGTCTGAAAGCTGCCACTGCCAGGAAAGGCCCGGTTCAGGTTGCCACCAGGCGGAGGGTGAAGATGTATATACAGGCGGAAGCGGAGACTCGGTCTGGTTAACTTGATTACAGGCAGAGCATACAAACAGGAGAGTGGCGAACAGAAATATCCTCATCCTGCTACTATCCACCTGGTTTTCTGAACCCCACCACCTTGCGCGTTTTCTCCATGATAGGGCTTCCGATGCTGCGGGCTTTGGCAGCGCCATCCAGTAGAATTTTGTTCAATTTCACCCTGTCTTGAAGATATTCATCATAGAGCTTACGCTTCTCGCCGAAAGTTCTTTCGAGCACCTCGAATAGAGCCTTTTTCACATCTCCGTAGCCGAACCCGCCCGCCAGATAGATGTTTCGCATGGCGTCCACTTCATCTGCCGTCCCGAATAGTTTGTACAGGTTGAAGAGGTTATCTGTCTCAGGATCCTTCGGCTCTTCCTTCGGGCGCAAATCGGTGGTCATGCTCATGACCTTCTTTTGGATTTCCTTGGAAGTCGCAAAAACGGGGATGACATTGTTATAACTCTTACTCATCTTGCGCCCATCCAGACCGGGCACAATGGCCACGTCCGGGCGAACCAGAGCCTCCGGGATGACGAACGTATCGCCGTAGGTATGGTTGAAACTTCCGGCTATATCAGCAGCGATCTCCACGTGCTGGGACTGATCCTTCCCCACCGGTACCACATGGCTGCCGTAAAGCAGAATGTCCGCCGCCATCAGGATGGGATAGGTATATAGTCCCATATTAATGCCGGCGTCGGGGTCTCGACCTTCGGCAAGGTTACCGTCGAGCGCATCCTTATAAGCATGAGCCCGATTCATCAGTCCTTTGCTGGTAGATGCGGCCAGGATGATGGTCAATTCGAAGATTTCGGGGATATCCGATTGGCGGAAGAACACCACTTGATCGGGATCCATCCCCAGGGCCAACCACAAGGCAGTCACCTCATAAGTCCAACGTTCCAGGTCGTCGCCTTCGCGGACCTGGTTGAGGGCATGTGCATCGGCGATGAAGTAAAGCGACTGGTAGTCTTTTACCAGGTCTAACGCCGGACGGATCATGCCGAGATAATTCCCAAGGTGGATTGTGCCGGTGGGTTTAATCCCCGAAAGAGAAACTTTCCTAACCATGTATCTTCTCCAAGTAAATCAGATTCACGTTCTCGCTCAATTCTGTAGAATGGGTTATATGATAGCCAAGTTTCTGGTACAGGTAAAGATTTCGGCTGCTACGTTCGCTGGTAAAAAGTTCAAAGCGGCTGGCATTACTGAATTTCGCTTCGATGGCCGCCATGAGCCGGGTTCCAATGCCGCAATTTTGCCACTCCGGATGGACGACCACTCGGCCAATAAAACACGTGCTTTCAACAAGGTTGGCCCGCACCGATCCGACGATGCTTCCGTCGATTATAGCCTTTAGGATTCGTTTTTTGATAAACTCGTGCTCGATCTCTTCAAGTGTCTGAACCAAGGGCGGGATCCTGAAATCGTTGTTCAATTCCGCCTCGCTTTGATAGGCCAGTTTCTGCAGCACCAGGATCTCCGGCAAGTCGCATTTTTCCGCCGGAATGATGATAAGTTCATCGACGGTCTTTGGATTGAGCGGACCAGATTTGTTCATAATTTCTCCAAAAACATTCTCCGGTTTTCCAATCCATCCTAATCCAACAAGTTCTGGCTCAAGTCCTGCACATCACGCGAGTAACGTGCCAGGTCATCATTTAATTGAGATTTATCGTTGCCGTACCGCAGTCTGCGCGCCAGGAAGGCGAATTCCTCACTCGCATAAGCAGGAACATTGACATCACGGGTGTTCCCACGCACCACCCGCATGAAATCGATCAGCCATCGCAGGAAGGTGTGTGCTTTTCTTAAGCGAGTATATTGATCGTCGGTCAGGAACCCGGCTTCATGTAAAATTGCCATCGTCTGGCGGATATTCGTGATAGCTCTCAACGAATTATTGTCAGCCCCATGTCTGATCTGCAGCCCCTGAACCAGGTACTCCAAGTCCACCAGGCCGCCGGGACTGTACTTGGCGTTGAACGTCCCAGCTGAAACGAAATGTCGAATCTGCCTTTCCCGCATTGCGCGCATTGCGGTAACGTCGAATGGATTGCCCTTATAGACGAAACTGTCCCGCAATTCACAGACCCGCTCGGCCAGGTGAGAGTCTCCTGTCACCAGCCTCATCTTGACCAATGCCTGCCGTTCATAAGCCCAGGCGGGACCATCCGGCGCATAATAGCGCTGGAATGCCTCCAGAGTCACTGCCATGCTGCCGGCTTTCCCATATGGCCGCAGCTGCAGGTCGATGTGGAAAATCCCCTCCTGCCGCGAGCGGATGGAGGTGACAAAGTTCTGGATCAAGTCTTCGTAATACTCACTCGCAGGAATTGTCCTGGGACCGGTGGTCTCGCCCTGCCCTGCATAAATGAGCATTAGTTCGATATCGGAAGCGAAACCCAATTCTCGCCCACCGAATTTGCCCAGGGCGAAGATCGTCGCGGGACAAGGATTGCCATCCGCTAATAACGGCTTTCCATATAGCGTAGACAACTCCTCATAACAGCGGATAAGAGTCACTTCCACGACCAACTCAACCAGGTCGCTCAGCTCAGTCGAAAAATCCCAGAATTCGGACGTGTGTCCCAGAATATGGCGCATATCGATCCGGAACATTTCCCGGTCCTTAAAGGCATTTAGCACTTCCCGCCAGTCACTGGCATGGATCAATAAATCGTCGAGTTCCTTCTTCAACCAGTCATATTTCCGGGCAACAGTCAATTCATCCACATCCCGCACGATTGGGAACAGGTTTGAATACTGCATCCGCAGGAAATCGTCCCACAGGAAATCGCTGATACCCAGCAACTGTGCCAGCGCATCCAGCACTTCCGGGCGCTCGAGCCTGGACAACTCGTCCGGCCAATTTGGTCGGGTGAATAACTGCCCAAGAAATTCACGGAAATGAAGCAGAGCTGCTTCGGGATTGGGAGAATGCGGCAAGAGATGGGTAAAATGCTTGATGAGGACAATGGCAGCGCGCAGTTCCCGTTGGCGCTCGGGGGATACGATCTTCTGGCTCTTTTCATCGGTCACAAAGATCGTATCGTGGACCCGCTTTCCGATCGAACGTACATCCATGCGGGCAATGTTGATATGGTTTAAAGCCAGGGCGTTACTCAATTCATACAAGAAGCCGACCGTGTCGGGGGTGTTGATCTTGAGCACGGTATATCGCTCGGATTCCTCATTATCGATGTCAATCTCGATGGGATGGAGCGGTGCCACGCTAGTCGGGTCACCCTGGAAGACCGCCCCCACCCTCTTTGCAAGGTCTCCCTGGGCTTCGCGCCTCTGTCCGCAGCAGAGTTTATTTAACAGGTCTTGAAGATCTGATGCATAGTGCTTCCATGTCTCTTCCGTGACCAGCTCGTGCCCGACCGGGCGGACAGTGAACACATCGACGATCTTCTGCCGGTCGTTGGCCTTCGGTGCAGAACCTTTCCGCGGCCTTCCTCTCATTGGGTGGGTCTGGAAGGCGGCCTGGGTTTTAGCCTGTTCCCCGCTATCGGTCTGCGACCTTTCTTGCCCAATCTGGGCGGCGGGTTCGTAGGTGAAAACATGGCTGTCGATGATATCCATCCCGTAGACGAACAGTAGCCCACAGATGATGGACAATTCTCCCAGGTAGTCATAGCCCACCACGGTCACGCGCCAGCGCTTGTCTTCAACCAAACGCGCCTCTACGACAGCGGGAGAATCCTTACCGATATCTTCAGCCATTTTGGCGTGCCTGCGGATTTCATCCTGGCTAAAGATGGCCGAATAAGAAACATCCATGCGGCCTACGTGCTCAAGAACCTCTTTACCCGAATCTGGATCGGATGCAACATCTCTGGCAAATTCGTTGCCGACATATTTCAAGAATATCGAACGGATTGCCACGCAGTGACGATCATACCGCTCGACAAATTCTTCTCCGGCATGTTCGCTCTCGAATCCCAGTCGGCGCGCAAGCAGGTCTATAGCGATGGGGTCTGTCGGGAGAGTATAGGTTTGGCGGTTATCAATCATCTGCAAATAATGTTCTGTAGTCCGCAGGAAAACATAACCCCCGCTGAGAACGTGTTCTTCCGCAGTAGTCAACAGTTTCTTTTCATGAAGTTGGTGGATTGCCTTCAATGTGGCGCGCGTTCGTACCGAAGGGTTGATCAACTGAAGGGATTGGACAACAAATTCAATGTCCCGGATCGACCCTTCGCCCAATTTGACCTCGCCCCATTTGCGTCCCTTTTCTCGCAAGAATTCCTCGGTACGGAATTTCATCGCCAGAATGCCTGAGCGCACTTCTTCGGGAGGTGTCTGAAAGATGAGCGGCTCCACTTCCCGCCGAAGTTCCTCCCCAAGTGACAGGTTGCCGGCAATGACCCTTGATTTCAGAAAAGCCTGCTTTTCCCACAGGCGCGCATGTGACTGCATGTAGTGGACATATGCATCCAGCGAACTGATAAGGGGGCCATCATTTCCCCACGGACGCAGGCGCAGATCAACTCGATAAAGGAATCCTTCGGGTGTATTCCGGACAATATTCTCAATAAACTGTTTTGCAAGTCTGGTATTTTCTTTCAATTCTTTCCGGACGACTAAGACAAGGTCGATATCAGAGCTGTAATTGAGTTCCCACCCACCCAATTTTCCCAGGGCAAGGATGGAAAAATCGAACGAGGTGACGCTGGTCTGTTCGACCGCCAACGCGAGACAAGTCCGCACCAAGCCAACCGCCATGCGCGATAGTTGTGAAAAAACAGTCCGCAGATCGTACAAACCCAAAAAATCACTTGTCCCAATACGCAGGAGCTGCTGCCTCTGGTAACGACGCATCGTCTCCAGTTTGCCGATGTCTGATTCCGCAAATTGGTAAGCAGAAGTTGCTTCCGCCTGGAATTGATCGATGGTCTTCCGGTCGGTCATGGCAGCCCGGTTGTGCAACAACTCGATCGACTGAGGATCGCGCAAGATGATCTCCGTTAGGAAAGGGCTGACGGAAAATATGGTGACAAGCATCTCGATGACGCGGGGCTGTTCGCCGAGAATCTCAAAGAGTGCCTTCCCAGACCCATCTGCCAGTCGCTCGAAATTGATCAGCGAACGCAGCGGATCGGCAGCTCCTCCCAGCACAGAGAGCAAATAGGGGAATATCGCTGCCACACCTTGAGGGTGGCCTTTTTCCAGCCGACGCAGGATAGACCCGGCCGATTTCCAATCGCTGATACCGGCTGAGCGAAGGACCTTCTCGGTCGTGGCTTCGTCTGCCAATTCTGGTATTTTGTTGAGGCCCATCGGCTCTTTTGCCATGAATGAAATTATACCGTAGGGCTTACGTTGATGCTCGGAATGCCCTTCCGCTTTAAGAAAATAGTACCCGTTTGGGTAATGTACAGACATGTGTCATCTCTCTATAATCAGCCCAATTCAAGAATATTTTCAAGAGAGGAGAAGACAACATCATGGAGAATATTAATACAGGCGATACCGCCTGGGTGCTGGTAGCTTCTGCATTGGTGCTGCTCATGACCCCGGCATTGGGTTTTTTCTACGGCGGTATGGTCCGCAAGAAGAATATCTTATCCACATTGAATCTGAGTTTTGTTGTGATTGCGCTCATCAGCATTCAATGGATCCTATTTGGGTACAGTCTCGCCTTTGGCCCTGACCACGGCGGACTTATCGGTGGGTTGAAGTTCCTTGGCCTAAACGGGGTTGGCACAGACCCGGCAATCCAATACGCGCCCACAATCCCGCATGTGGCCTTCGCTCTCTTCCAAATGATGTTCGCCATCATCACACCGGCATTGATCACCGGCGCGTTTGTCGAACGCGTTCGCTTCAAAACTTTTCTGGTCTTTGCCTTGCTGTGGGCAACCTTTGTATATGACCCCGTGGCCCACTGGGTATGGGGAGAAGGCGGCATATTCCGCAGATTGGGCGCTCTGGACTTCGCTGGCGGGACCGTTGTACACATCACCGCTGGGTATTCCGCCCTGGCCTTTGCCATCGTGATCGGCGCCCGCAAGGGATTTGGTCTGCGCATCTTCGAGCCCAGCAACATTCCCTTCAGCGTTCTGGGAGCGGGCCTGCTGTGGGCTGGTTGGTTCGGGTTCAACGGCGGAAGTGCCTTGGGAGCCAACGGTGTGGCTGTAAATGCCATCATCACCACCAACACTGCCGCGGCAGCAGCCGGCCTGGTATGGATGATACTGAGCTGGCGGGATAACAAACCCAGCGTACTCGGTATCATCACAGGCGCAGTAGTGGGGCTGGTAGCAGTGACCCCCGCCGCCGGGTACATTACTCCACTTTCGGCCATTGCCATCGGTGCCATTGCAGCGCCTCTCAGCTATTACGCGATCAAATTCCGCCAACACCGCAACCTGGACGAATCACTTGACGTATGGGCTTGTCATGGCATAGGTGGCACTTGGGGCGCTCTCGCAACCGGTATCTTCGCCTCTAAAGTCGCCAACCCAGCCGGTGCCAACGGATTACTGTATGGAAATCCAGCCCAGTTCCTGACCCAACTTCTTACTGTAGTAGTCACGATTGTGTTTGCCTTCGGAGTTACCTTTATTATCACCAAACTTCTCCGCCGCTTCATGGGCCTGCGCGTGTCAGCCAATGAGGAAGAGGTCGGCTTGGATATCAGCGAGCACGGGGAGCAGGCATACGCCTGAAAGCAGCCATGACAAAGAAAATCGAAGCCATTATCCGGGAGGACCGGTTCAATGATGTTAAGGAGGCCCTGCGGAAGATCGGCATTGTAGGGCTGAATGTGACCGAGGTGCGTGGGCATGGACGCGACGGCGGGATAGTCCTTATGGGCCGCTCCGGCACCTATCAAGTGGACCTTTTGCCCCGCTTCCAATTCAATATCGTCTTGAGTGACCACAATGTCGAAAGGACCATCAAAGCCATTCAGGAAGCCGCTCACACCGGCAACCGGGGCGACGGTATCATCTTTGTGTATCCGGTGGAAGAAGTCATCCGTATTAGCACGGGAGAACGCGGACACGACGCCCTGATGTACGCTAATGATATCGACTCTATCCAGGCGGAAAAGATTGAGGGATCTTCCAACCTGGTCGAAGCTGGCTTATGATCTGGATGTAAAATAACAGGATATTTCGTACTCATCAGTTCATTCTTTCTCGCAGGAATATTGTATAAAAAGGAGAATTCCAATGTCAAAGACAGTCAAAGAAGTTCTGGAAATGGGAAAAAACGCCAAAATGGTGGACCTTCGTTTCATCGATGTCCCCGGCACCTGGCAGCACTTTTCCATCCCGGCCCACCGCCTCAGCGCTGACCTGTTCGAAGAAGGCATTCCCTTCGACGGCTCTTCCATCCGCGGCTTCCAGGAGATCCATGAATCGGATATGCTCCTGCTCATCGATCCGGACACCGCCTTCATCGACCCGGTGGCAGATATTCCTACGCTCGTGATCAGTTGCGATGTGCACGATCCCATCACCCGCCAGCCTTACAGCCGGGATGCCCGCTTCATCGCCAAGAAAGCCGAAACCTACCTGAAGCAAACCGGCATCGGTGACACTTGCTTCTTCGGCCCGGAAGCGGAGTTCTTCATCTTCGACAATGTGCGCTATTCCAGCAGCACCAACGAAGCCTACTACCACATCGACAGCGCCGAAGGTTGGTGGAACAGCGGCGATGCCTCCAAACCGAATTTTGGCGGTCAAATCCAACCCAAGCGCGGCTACTTCCCGGTCCCGCCCGCCGATACCCTGCAGACTTTACGCAGCCTGATCGTCATGGCATTGGAAGAATGTGGCGTCGAAATGGAGATCCATCACCACGAAGTCGCTACAGCCGGTCAATCCGAGTTGGGGATGCGTTTCAACACACTCACCCGCATGGCCGATCAACTCTTGATCTATAAATACATCACGAAGAATGTCTGCCGCCAGAATGGGAAAACGGCCACCTTCATGCCAAAACCTGTCTTCGGAGATAATGGCTCCGGCATGCATGTTCACCAATCCATCTGGAAAGATGGCAAGAACATCTTCTTTGACGCCTCCGGTTACGCCCAATTGTCCGATACAGCCAAGTACTACATCGGCGGACTGCTTAAGCATGCCCCGGCGCTGCTAGCGATCACGAACCCGACCACCAATTCCTATCGCCGTCTCGTGCCCGGTTATGAAGCACCCGTGAACCTGGCTTACTCGCAGCGTAACCGTTCGGCCGTCTGCCGTATCCCCGTCACTAGCAGTGAAAAAGCCAAACGGGTCGAGTTCAGAGCGCCGGATGCGACCAGCAATCCCTATCTGTGCTTTGCGGCTCTGTTGATGGCCGGCCTGGACGGTGTCCAAAATCGCATCGACCCGGGGGAGCCAGTCGACAAGGACCTGTATGAATTGCCCGCCGAAGAAGCCCGCCTCATCAAGCAGGTCCCCGGTTCGTTGAGCGAAGTATTCGCAGCCCTGGAGAAGGATCATGATTTCCTTCTTAAAGGTGATGTCTTTACCATGGATCTGCTCGAAGCGCATGTCAACTACAAACGCCAGAACGAACTCGACCCGGTGCGCATCCGCCCTACTCCCTACGAGTTTGCGCTATATTACGACATCTAATCAGTTTCTCCTTGATGAAGGTTTACCAAGTGATGAGGCCGGGGCAAGTTCGCCCTGGCCTCTCGGTTAATCCCTCTTTATCTCGCAGGTGGACGTATGGGTAAGAAGTTTGAAGTGATACAATTTATCCAAGAGCAAATTATGTCAACCATACCCCCCGACAATCGCCTTCTTGAGGCCCTGGCAAGCCTGAATAAGATCGGCACCACCGTCAACCAGATCGGCTCGGACGGGTCGATTAGTGTAGAATCCACCCTGGCCTTGATCGTCCAGAGTGCCATCAAAGTCGTGCCGGGTGCTTCAGCTGTAATCTACACCTATGACCCGGCCCGTGAATCTTTTATCCATACTTCGCGCGTCTCTGCCGGAGAAAAGGATAAGCCCACCTCGGGCGATGAGCCTCGGTTGGACGGGCTAGGATTGCGCGCCATTGCCAAGGGTAAACCCGTCCTGTCATACGAGGAAAAAGACCTGCATATTCATCCCGTCCGGGAAAAAGCGGGCGCAAAAGTGATGGGGTCCTTCCCATTGATCGTAGCCAGCCGCCCCGTGGGCGTCTTGTACGTATATCTTCATGAAGACCGGCCTTTTTCCCGGTTGGAACTATTAATGCTGGATAATTTCGTCAACCAGGCTGCCATGGCCATTTACCACTCCCACAATCTGGTCAGCATGCAGCAAGACCTGGCCCGGAAGGATGATGAACTCCAGCGCTTGAGGAAGGCTGGTCTACTCATTTCCTCGCGTTTAAGTCTTGAAGAGACTCTGGAATCCATCCTGCAGATGGCGCTCGAGGTGACCGGCGCGGAATATGGCATTTTTCGCCTGTTGGACAAAAACGGTCATTCTCTCACAACCCGAGCGGTGGCCGGCGAACACCTGGCAAGACCTTTGGTGGAGACGCTGCCACTGGATTCTAACAGTGTCATGGCCTGGGTGGCCCGCAACCGCCAGCCGGTTTGCATCGGTGACCTGCGTGAGGAACCCTGGTCACAGATCTATTACCCTCTGGACGCCCACCTCGAAATGCGCTCAGAGCTTGCTGTCCCATTGGTTGGAGCAAGCGGTCGGCTTGAAGGCGTACTGAACCTGGAAAGCCCTCTTGTGGGTGCATTTAACGACGACGACAGCTTTTTATTACAGGCGCTCGCCACCAGCGCGGTCATTACAATTCAGGAAATCAGCCTGCTGGACGCCATGCAGACGGTGACTCACCTTCTACTTAATGAACCCTGCGAGAAGGTCTTGGCTCACCTGGCAGATCTGGCATGCAATCTGTTGGACGCAGCCACGAGCGCTGTATGGCTAATTAAAGAAAATGAATTGGTTTTACAAGTGAGTGGTAATGGCTATGCGCATTGTACGAAAATTCCTTTAAAATCAAGTCTGACGGGCGAAGCAGTCCTCTCGCGTGTACCCGTAATGAGTGACGATTTACGCACTGACGCACGTTTTCACTGCCCCGATCTTGCCCGACAGCACGATTGGTCCTGCGCTCTGATTGTTCCCCTGCTCCTCGGCAGCCATGGTGAGCCATTGGGGGCGTTTTCCGTCTATGGCTCGGCGACCGGTCCGGGTAACTTTACGCAATCCGAGTGGGATAAAAAAGTCCTCATCACCCTGGCCGATTATGCCGTACTGGCCTTTCAAAATGCAGCCCGGCAGGAGGCTTTGAAGGCTTCCCAGGAACAACGTTCTGTCGCAGAGACTTTTGCCGCGGTCGGCGATATCGCCTCCAACCTGCTCCACCATCTTAATAATAAAGTCGGAACTATACCTGTACGCATCCAGGGCATCGATGATAAATGTAAGGACCAATTGGCAGCCAGCCCCTACCTCGCTCACAATCTCCAGGAGATTGAGCGCTGCGCCATTGAGGCGATGGACTCCGTTCGCGAGAGCCTGTCGCATTTACGTCCCATCCGACTCGAGCCAGTCCAGGTGGCCGCCAGAGTTGCCGAAGCAATCCAGTCCATACCAATTCCAACTGGGATTAAAATATCTCGCAAAAAACTAGATCGCCTCCCGGCTGTGATGGCAGGTGAACGCACGCTGACACTGGTTTTCACCAACTTGATTGAAAACGCCATCGATGCCATGAATGGAACCGGCACTATCGTGATACTCGGCTCGTTCAATGATACATGGGTGGAAGTAGCCATCAGCGACGACGGTCCGGGCATCCCCTCCCATCTCCACGATCATATTTTCGAGTTGAATTACTCGGGCCGCAATAACACTCGACCCGGAAAACTCGGCTTCGGTTTGTGGTGGGTCAAGACTCTCATGACCCGCCTGGGCGGAACCGTCAATGTGGAAAGTGACGGGAAGACCGGCACCATCTTCCACCTGTGTCTGCCGCGGTTGGAACATGCCACTGATGTCGAGGCCGCCGGATGACTCTCCCATTCCGCGCTTTGATCGTGGAAGATGACAGTTCCTGGCAGCAGATCTTGAGCGAGATCATCACCGATGCAGGTCTCAATATTGACGTTGCCCGTAACCTGGAGCAGGCCTTCCACCATATCAAAACCGAACCTCACCGCCTCGCCATCGTGGATCTTTCGTTGGTTGAAGGTGACCACAATAACACGGATGGTTTACGGGTGCTCGAAGCGCTCCGCCAATCGGACCCGGGCTGCCGCACCATTCTATTGACCGGCTTTGCCACTGTCGAAGTGGCTGTCAGCGCCTTGACCGAATTTGGAGCCTTCACGTTCCTTCGCAAGGAAACCTTTCAACGCTCTGATTTCCGAAACTTTATCGCTCGTGCCTTGAAGAATGTGCCAGTTCCCATACCGGCTGGGACAGATCCCGCCCACAAGACAGACCTCACTACTGCCGCGGCAAATACGCCACTCCCTGCCAGGGATCAGGCGTTGGTTGTCGAGGATGACGCAGGCTGGCGAAGTATACTAACGGAAATCCTTACGGATGCAGGTCTGCAGGTCCTCCCATGTTCCGGTTTTGGGGAGGCTCTCGGATATTTGCGGCGGGATAAATTCTCCTTGGCGGTGGTAGATCTATCACTTACCCCGGAAGTGATTGGAACCGGAGAAGTTCCCAGCGGCCCGCTGGAGGGATACCAATTATTGGAGCAAGCCAAAGAGGCAAACATCCCTGCTATTGTAGTCAGCGGGATCGTCTCGGTGGAAGAGATCCAGCGCGCCTATTCGGAACACTCAATCTTTGCTTATCTCGAAAAGCAAGCCTTCAATCGCAGCGCCTTCCGGCGGCTGGTAGACAATGTGCTGACTTCACGGCACAGCCTTACCAGGTTGGATTTATTGACCGGGCGTGAACGGGCTGTTTTCGACCTGATGGCTAGAGGAATGACCAATAAGGAGATTTCACAGGCATTGTTCATCACCAACAACACCGTCAAGCGTCACCTTAAGGCTATATTCGAAAAACTAGAGGTCCACACACGCGCGGCCGCATCTGCCAAAGCGTTTACCGACCTTGGCTAATTCAATTCTTCCTTTTCAGATTAGCGGGGCATTAAATATTTCGTAAGTCTTTTTTGTCGTTCGCGCGGTGTTTCCCCCGGACAATATCGGCCGCCCGTTTATACGAATCCCCCTCCCCACCAATCACCTCATCCCGAAAACGGTAATCGCTTTTGCGGATGAACTCCGCCAATTCCTTCATTAGAAATTCCATCTTCGACCGTTGGTGGTCGAGAACGACCGCTTGACGTTTTTGATCCAAGCTGGGCAACAGTTTCTTCAGATGAGGAACACACAATCCATCTGATTGGCTGAAATCGTCCACGAAATCACTATCTTTTAATGCCGCCGTGAGCAAATCGACAATACGCACCAACGTTTCCTCTTCCACCCGGCAAGCCGGACATGGCTTTGCCTGATCCAATGCGGACGAAACTTGTTGTCCGGGGCTGGAACCTTTTTCCATGATCACAGTCAAAGTGTGTTTGACCAGATCCTTGTAAAGGATCGCATGTCCCAGTGCTTCGGTGAGTTTCAAGTCAATAGACAGCCAGGTATGCTCATAACAAAATCCCATGCTCTCCACCAATTTTTGGCGGATGCCGGGGTCAAGCATGCTTTCATTGAAAGTCCCTTCGATATACCGTGCCCCCGCCCTCTGGACCAGGAAGCATATCGGGCAGCCATGTTTCCTCGCGGCTGAACGAAGTTCGTAAATCGTCTGTGCATCAGGCATGGATTAAGTGTATCCGAAACAAACCTTTCCCGCAACAAGGCAAGACATAACGAAAATGCGCGCCTCGCCTCTTGACCAATTCGCACATATGTTCTAAAATATAAACAACCTAAGGATTATTATGGATGGGATTGTCCGACTAAAAGCTCTGAGTGAGCAAATGTCACTGGAACCGGCTGAGGACCACAGTCCGGTTGGCATGCCGTACCTGGACAAAACCGAAAATTGTCCGGATGCAGTCTTCGTCCATCCCGCCGTCCTCCCTAATGGGCAAAAGATCAAATTGCTGAAAACCTTGCTCACTTCTGCCTGCGAGCGGGATTGCTATTATTGCCCCTTCCGGGCAGGTCGTGATTTCCGGCGGGCCACCTTCAAGCCCGAAGAATTCGCCCGTCTGTTCGTCATGCTGGCCCATAAGGGCATCGCTGAAGGTGTTTTCCTCAGTTCCGGGATGGTCGGCGGCGGGATACGCACACAAGATAACCTAATCGACGCTGCCGAGGTGATGCGCTACAAGCTTCATTTCCGTGGCTATATACACCTAAAGATCATGCCAGGAGCAGAAAGGGCTCAGGTGGAACGGGCTATGCAGCTCGCTGACCGTGTCTCGGTCAATCTGGAAGCGCCTAATGATCTCCGCCTTTCCCAGCTGGCTCCGCATAAACAGTTCACCGAGGAATTGCTTCGCCCCCTTCAATGGGTCGAAGAGATCCGCCGCACCCAACCGGTATATAAAGGCTGGAAAGGTCATTGGCCTTCATCCGTAACCCAATTCGTCGCAGGCGGTGCGGGCAAGTCAGACCTGGAACTGCTAACCGCTACCGATTATCTCTATCATCAACTAAAACTCCGCCGGGCCTACTTTTCACCTTTCAACCCTATTGCGGATACGCCTCTGGAAAACCAGGCACCCACTCCGGTGATCCGCGAACACCAACTCTATCAGGCTTCTTTCTTGCTCCGTGATTATGGCTTTGGCCTCGAAGAATTACCTTTTGAAAGGGACGGCAGCCTGCCCTTGCGTACTGATCCTAAACTGGCATGGGCTCAGCAAAATATGGTCGATACTCCCATCGAGATCAACCGGGCCGAACGCCAGCAGTTACTGCGAGTACCTGGAATCGGTATGAAAGGCGTCGAGACGATCTTACGGGCCCGCCGTCAAAACAAGATCAGGGACATATCTGATCTGCGCAAACTGGGCATTTTTGCCGAGAAGGCTACGCCATTCCTGCTCTTCGATGGACGCCGGTCCGCTTTTCAACTTGCCTTGTTCTAGTAGTTCGTGGGGAAAATTCTGTTTGGGGAGGAACTTTTGTCTGGAATCTTTCGTCTATACTCCTGACCCTGTATAATATTGTTGTACACTAATGAAAAGGTCAGGAGGTTTATTATGAAGAAATCGTCATTTTTCCTAGCACTTTTACTCATGGTTTCACTGGTCGCTTGTAACCTACCATCCAGCACACAAGCGACCCCATCATCACCGGATGCAGCCTTCACTCAAGCTGCCCAGACCGTCGCGGCGGAACTGACCAACATTGCCTTGGCCGCCACTCCGACATCCAATATTCCCACCGACACTCTGGCCCCCAGCGCCACATTCACTCTGCAGCCCAGCAATACGCCCGCTTACTCCCCCACGAATACACCCCAACCATGCTTGATGGTGGGCTTTAATAACTCTACCATCGATCAAACGTATCCGGACAATAGCATCGTTGCGCCCGGTCAGGTATTCGTCAAGACCTGGCGGTTGATCAACCTGGGTACCTGCACCTGGAATTCATCCTATCAACTCGTTTTTGACCATGGTGATAGCATCGGCGTCACGGATAATTATGCACAGGCCATGACCGCCGGTAATATCGCCCCCGGTCAGTCTGTAGATGTATCCGTTACTCTGACAGCTCCTGCCACATCCGGCACATACACTGGTTACTGGCGTTTCCGAGACCCCAATGGCATCAATTTCGGCATCAATGGCACCCAACCCTGGATCGTCAAAATCAAGGTTGTCAACACTACCACGGTCACGCTCACGCCTAAACCGGTTGAGAGCGGCACATTGCGCGCCGATGGCGGTCCCTTCCCGGACTTCACCATTGGAGAGTCCAATGCGGATATCAACAAATTGGTGCAGACCTTCTTAAGTTATGATATTTCTTCCATTCCATCCAACGCAACCATCACTGAGGTGAAGATCAACTTCTCGGTCTACAGCACGGAGGGCAATCCATTCGGTCTGGGTGTATTGAATGGATACGTAACAGATTACGGGTCCACCCTTGAAGTGGCCGATTTTGCCCTGACCTTCCCACCCGGCAACACGCTGGATTGGGGCTCGCTGTCCGCATTAAATTCTATCGAAGTCTCTTCGGAGATGAAGACAGCCTTGCAGTCAAAATTGGGCACCACCCGTCTGCAGTTGCGCCTGCAATTCCCCAACTCGAACGGTAATGCCGTAAAGGATCGGCTGACACTCACCAATCCAAGTCTGGTAATCAAATATGTAACACCGTAATCTAGTATTGCGTGAATGACAAGCAAGGGCCCGGGAAAAATCCCGGGCCCTTTTTATGGTTGTTTCTTCAATTCTTCCCAGGCGCCTTCCCATGGACGCCCCAGGCGATGGCCTGCTGGCACCGTGATTTTGTTTAGTTTCTGGGCTGCCAGGGCTGCCGTCTGAGCTACTGCCAGCCAATCATCGGAGAGTACTGCCGCACGCATCTTTTGTGCCGCAATACCAGACCAGGCCCACTCCATGCGGAACCTGTCCGCCTTGACCCAGTAATCCCGCTTTTCCCAGGCGGCTACGGAAACTTCGATGGTTTCCGAAACTAATCGTAAAGCAATAGCAATAAATGCAGCCAGATCACGGGCTTCCTTGCCTGGTTCAGGTTGTTTTGCCAACTCCCTGATGGCCAAGACGATCGCTTTTGTCAGTCTTGTTCGCTCTTTTCCGGCACTCTCTGGGTTGATGATGCGGCTCAATGAAAAAACTCCCGGGTATTTTTCAAAATTATACCGTATCGAGTCCTCCTAACTAGGTCAGATACGACAATCTTTTAAACAAATAGACCCAATCACCCGTGTATGCAAAAGGTTAACAATAGCACCGCCTTTATTGACGCACAATACCCTTACGCTTATAATCCTGCAGTTCCGGGGAAGTGGCGGAATTGGCAGACGCGCAAGACTTAGGATTTTGTGCCGCAAGGCGTACGGGTTCAAGTCCCGTCTTCCCCACACTTCGCCAGTGACAAACCAAACGATAAAAGGATAACGCATTGAAAATCGAAACTCAACCACGTGACGATCACCAGGTAACCATGGTCGTCGAACTCGACCAGGATCAGTTGACCAGCGCCAAACGTCGCGCGGCCCGCAAGATCTCGGAACGGAAATCCGTCCCCGGCTTTCGACCAGGAAAAGCTCCCTATGATGTAGTTCTGCGAACATTCGGCGAAGCAGTTATCACTGAAGAAGCCGTTGATATTCTTCTGGATGAGGTGTACCCCAAAGCCCTCGAAGAGTCCAAATTGGAACCCGGCGCGGCTGGATCTTTGGAAAAAGTGGAAGACCTTGAGAAGACGCCTAAGTTCACCTTTGTCGTCCCCCTGGCTCCAAGCGTGGACCTGGGCAGTTACCGCTCGATCCGCCTGGACTATGATTGGACCGAACCGGGTGATGACAAGGTCGACGCATCGATGGAAGAAATGCGCCAGATGTACGCCAAGACTGAGACGGTCGATCGGCCGATTCAAAAGTCCGACTTCGTCCTGATTGACTTAAAAGGTGTTGATGAAAAAGCAGCCGAAGGCGATGTGGCCTTGCTGGATCGGCCCGGCCTGCCCGTCTTTATCCGTCCTGATGAAAACGAAAACGAATTCCCCTTCCCTGGCTTTTCCAGCGAATTATTGGGATTGAGCGTCAATGAGACGAAAACATTTTCTCATTCCTATACCGACGAATACAAGGACAAAAGCCTGGCCGGGAAGACGGTCAAGTTTGATATAAATGTCAAAATCGTGCGTGGCAGCATCCTGCCGGAACTGAATGACGAATTTGCCAAACAGATCGGCCCCTTCGAAAATGCACAGGCGCTGCGCGATGCAGTCAAGGCCAACCTTGCGACTCAATCCAAGGCCGAATATGACGATGAATATTTCAACAAAATCATGGAACAAATCAAGGACGGTGCCAAGATCGCTTACCCGCCCCAGATGGTCGAGCACGAACTCGAACACGTGATGGAAGATCTCAAAGGCCGCCTTTCCAAGCAAAACCTGGATATGGCCGCCTATCTAAAATCCCGTCAGGTGGAAGAAGAAAAATTCATCGCTGAAGAAGCGCGTCCAATTGCCCTCAAACGACTGGAACGAGCTCTCATTATGGATGAACTGGCCAAAAGCGAAAAAATTGAAGTCAGCCAGGAAGTGCTCCAATCCACCTTCCAGCAGACCTGGGGTGAATACCAGGGCGATGCTGGCTTCCAAAAGCAATTAAAAGGGAAAATCGCAGCCCCCCAAGGAACTGATGAACGCCGTGGCAATGGAATCGGCCAACCGGGCTTATGTTCAGTTGACCCTAGACAGGCTGAAGCAAATCGCTACCGGACAGGCCGCTGATCTTCCTACCGGGGAAGAAAAAGCCGTTGCCAAGAAAACCCCTGCCCGCAAGACCGCCGGGAAAACAACTGCCGCTGCCAAGTCTGCTCCCGCGAAAACAAAAAAAGCCGCCGGTGAAAAGAAACCGGCCACATCAACGAAGAAGCCTGCTCCTATAAAAACAACATCCAAAGCAAAGAAAACAGAATGATTTATCGTTACCCTCATTTCAACCGGGCCAGCAAGGCCTGTTGAGCGCAAAAGAATGGAGAAAAATGAACCTAGGTCCAAAGAACGTTATCCCGATGGTGATCGAAAGCTCCGGTCGGGGCGAGCGCGCTTATGATATTTATTCGCTCTTGCTGAAAGAACGCATCATCTTCCTGGGTACCCAAATCGATGACCAGGTTGCCAATGTTATCGTTGCCCAGTTGCTTTTCCTCAGCCGGGAAGACTCTGAAAAAGAGATCCAGATGTACATCAATTCCCCCGGCGGCGTTATCTACTCGGGTCTCGCCATCTATGACACTATGCAGATGATCCCCAATCCAATCTCCACGGTCGCTGTGGGCGTTACCGCTTCCTTCGGGACCGTCCTGTTGGCTGCCGGGACGAAGGGTCGCCGTTATGCCCTGCCCAATTCCACCATCCACCTGCACCAACCTTTGGGTGGAGCTCAGGGGCAAGCCACCGATATTGAGATCCAGACCAAACAGATTCTCCGCTTGCGGACGTTGCTGAATGACATCATGTCTAAACACACCGGTAAACCAGTGGATGTCATCCGCAAAGATACAGAGCGCGATTTCTATCTTGACGCCACTCAGGCTGTAGAATATGGCCTGGTTGATCAGGTACTGGTTATCCCGGATAAAAATTAAGCTGGATACGGAGCGACCCCGGTCGGGTCGCTCCTTTTTCCAATACTTACAATGAGTCTCTATCCCACCTGTAATCAAATCCCTCATATTGGACATGGATGGCGTCTTGTGGAAAGGTGATACCCCCATTGGGGATCTCCCGATCATATTCGATCACATCCGCGAACACGGGATCAAGGTCGCTTTCGCCACCAATAATGGAACACGCACACCGGCTCAATACGTCGAACGGCTGGCCGGGTTTGGTGTATTAGCCGAACCGTCGCAGGTGATCACTTCTGCCCTGGGTGTTGCAGACCTTCTCTCCAAGCATTTCCCACAGCGAGGCAAGGTCTTCGCCATCGGCGGCCCGGGAGTCATGACCGCCCTGCAGGAGCAGGATTTTGAACTTCTGTCAGTGGAACAAGCGGATAAAGCAGATGCAGTGGTGATGGGCATTGACGTCAATATCAATTTCGAGAAGATGCGCGAAGCCACCTTGCTGGTCCGTCGTGGCATTCCATTTTATGCCACCAATCCCGACAAGACTTTTCCCACCCCCCGTGGAGAGATCCCCGGCGCCGGCGCGTGGCTTTCCGTTGTGATCACCGCCTCGGATGTCCAACCGATCTTCGCAGGCAAACCCACTCCATACCTGATTAACCTGGCCCGGGAGAGGCTGGGTACTGCTCCTGAGCAAACTCTCGTCGTCGGCGACCGTCTCGAGACCGACATCGCCGGAGGGCAGGCAGCCAGCTGTCTCTGTGCGCTTGTCTTGAGCGGTGTCAGCACTCTCCTGGAAGCCAAATCCTGGCAACCTCCGATTGATATTATCGCCGGTGATTTGGCTCAACTGGTCGGTTGATTCACCTCCGTGATTGCAATGGATCCCACAAATATTTATGATCTATCCCTGTCTGACCTGACCGCCCTGTTTGAATCTTGGGGTGAACCCGCTTATCGCGCCCGTCAAGCCTGGCAAGGTCTATATAACCAATATTGGAATGAGGGGTCACAGTTTTCCGCATTCCCGCTTGCATTGCGCGCCAGACTCTCCGAGGATCTGCTTTTTGGCGGCCTAACGCCCTCCACCATCCTGCGGTCTTCAGATGGACAAACTGTCAAGACTCTCTTCACGCTGCCCGATGGAAAAGCCATCGAGGCCGTTCTGATGAGGTACGAGAAGCGCCGCACTCTGTGTATTTCCACACAGGCAGGCTGCGCCATGGGTTGTGTCTTCTGCGCCACCGGCCAGATGGGCTTCCGGCGTCACTTATCCAGCGGGGAGATTATCGCGCAGGTGATGTACTATGCCCGCCAACTTAATGAGACCGGCGAATCGGTCACCAATGTAGTGTTGATGGGGATGGGTGAACCTTTCCATAATTACGATAATACAATGGCAGCTATTGACCGTCTCAATGACCCCAGCGGCTACAACTTTGGCGCGCGCCGTTTCACCATCTCCACCGTGGGACTCGTCCCAGCCATCCGGCGGTTCGCGGCCGAAAAACGACAGGTGAACCTGGCGATTTCCCTGCACGCCGCTGATGATGATCTACGGGCTTCTATGCTTCCGGTAGCGAAGAAATACCCACTGGATGAGTTGTTGCAAGCTTGCTGGGAATACGTCGAAGATACCGGGCGACGGATCACCTTCGAGTGGGCGCTCGTGAATGGCATTAACGACACACCTGAGCAGGCGCATCTCTTGGTAACCAGGATCAAGGGGATGCTGTGCCATGTCAATGCCATCCCCCTCAATCCCACCCAGGGATTCTCGGGTCAAGCCACCACCCGCGAGCGGGCCGAGGCCTTCAAAGAGATTCTCGAGAGAGCCGGAATTTCCTGCACTATCCGCCTGCGTCGAGGCATCGATATACAGGCAGGTTGTGGGCAATTGGCAGTCATACAAGAAAATCAATAATAATTTCTTGACACATTCTTATTCCTTCGTGGCTATGCGCATTTTTCATTATTTATTATTGCTTGCCAGTTTGTATTGTTTGAAGTATCCTACGAAAGTTTTATAGTGCTCTACCTGCTTGGATTAGGGAAAGATCGGCAGGATCCAAATCAAATATTCGCCAGTCATCCTATCAATACAATAGGTGCTCCCGCATGTCCACTCCCCAAGAACCAACCGAGAGATCATCCTGGCTCGACCGTCCGATATTTTCCTTTTTCCCCGCCTTAACCGGGGAATTATTCATTTTTCTTCTGATTATCCTTATTGCAATCTTCAGCCGTCTATATAACCTGGGAGAGCGTGTCATGAGCCACGACGAGAACCTGCACGTCTGGTTCTCCTGGCTGTTCTCACAGAGCAAGGGCTTTCAACACACCCCTCTCATGCATGGTCCGCTGCTATTCCATCTGACGGCTCTATCCTACTGGTTCTTTGGTTCGAGCGATTTTACCGCCCGCCTGCCCGAGGCCCTGTCAAGCATTTTGACCGTCATTCTTCTGTGGAAATGGCGGCGGTATCTCGGCCGCGCCGGCACGCTCATTGCCGCCGGATTGATGGTGATCTCCCCCTTCATGCTATATTACGGGCGCTATGCCCGTAATGAAGCCTTCGTGGCTCTCTTTGGAGTCCTGACCCTCTACGCGATCCTGCGATACTTTGAAACCGGCAAGGCTCGCTATCTGGTCTTATTGACCGTTGCCACTGCGCTCCATTTCACAGCCAAAGAGACGGCTTTCATCTACACAGCCCAGGCAATGCTTTTCCTGGCAGCGTATCTGATCAACCGAGTCACCAAACACCCCTGGCGGCGAAATAAACGACTGATTAATCCTTTCTTCGTCACATTAACGGTTGGCGTCATCCTGGTCGGAGTTATTCTCGGCGTGATGGCATTCAACAAAGCCCAGCTTGCCAGTGACGCTTCCCAGACGGCTGAGCCCATACTCCCCGGTCAGTTACCGGCAGAATCCGCAGGGATTATCGGTCCGCTCTCTGCCACAACCATCCTTATTTTGGCCGCTGGAGTTATCTTCCTGGCGACGGCTATATTATTGATACTCGGCTACGGCTGGGACAACCTCCGCCGCGAACGTTCCTTCACCATGCTGATATTACTCGGAACATTCGTCCTGCCTCAATTGGCAGCCTTTCCAGTTTCCGCGCTGGGCTGGGACCCACTGGCGTATCAGTTCACCTGGCCGGGCTGGAACCTGGCGGCATTATGGGCGCAGGGTCCGGTGCGGACCGGTGTAGTCTTCGTAATAATGTGTTTGATCACCCTGATCCTCGGCTTGTTTTGGAACTACAAACGTTGGCTCGGCTATACCGCCTTATTCTGGGTCATCTACATATTCTTCTTCACCAGTGTATTCAGCAACTGGCAGGGTTTTTTCACCGGCTCGGTCGGCTCCCTGGGCTATTGGCTGGTTCAACAAGGCGTCCATCGGGGTGACCAACCCTGGTATTACTATCTGCTCGTTCAGATCCCGGTCTACGAATTCCTTCCTGCGCTTGGAGTGGCCTTGGCGGCTTACCTTGGCCTGCGCAGGAAATCCCCTGCCCCGCTCTACATTGATGAAACTTTTCAACCGCTGGATGAAATTCCAGTTGAACAACCAGTCAATCCATCCAACGATAACGCTGCAACGGAAAAGCTTCCGCCCGATGGCAACCTGACCTTCCCATTACTGCTCTGGTGGGCTATCAGCAGTCTCCTGGCCTATACTATTGCCGGGGAGAAAATGCCCTGGCTTACCGTGCACATCGCTCTGCCTTTCATTCTGTTGACAGGTTGGGGCCTGGGTCAATTGATCGAACGGATGGACTGGTCAGGCTTCCGCAATCGCCGCAGCGCGCTTGCGACCGTGTTACTGGTCACTTTTTTCCTCGGCCTTGCCGGAATAATTGTCATCCCATTAGGTGCAAACCCACCCTTCCAGGGCAAAACCATCGAGCAGTTGACTGCGACTGGCAGATTTCTCTTTTCGGTGATTGTTGTGCTTCTCAGCGCTGGCGGACTGGTTTATATTTTCAAGGGTTGGAATTGGCGCTCACCGGTACGGGCAGCGCTGCTGGTTTTCTTTGCGCTTGCGGCTGTCCTCACCGGACGGTCGGCGTACCGCGCCTCCTTCATCAACTATAACGATGCCACCGAATACCTGGCCTATGCTCATGGCGGGAATGGAATCCAGGAGGTGATGGATCAGGTTCAATTGATCTCGTCACGCATCACTGGGGAAAAGACCTTGCAAATCGCTTACGATAACAACATGCCCAAACAAGGGCTTACCTGGTCTTTCAAGTGGTATTTTCGCAATTATCCCAACGCCTTTTCGTTCGATGTGCCCGACGAAACCCTGAGTGAGGTTCCCGTCATCCTCGTGGATATCAACAACTTTGATGAGATTAAACCCATCGTTCGGGATGACTATTACCAACTAGACTACATCCGTATGGTCTGGCCCAACCAGGACTACTTTGCCTTGACTTGGCCACGCCTGCGCGATATTATGATCGATCCGGCCATGCGGGAAGCGATTTTCCAGATCTGGTTGAACCGGGATTATTCGGACTATGCCCGAGTGACCGGTAAAGGCAACCTGACCTTGTCCACCTGGCAGCCCTCCGATAGAATGCGGTTTTACATCCGCCGGGACCTGGCAGCACAAATTTGGGATTACGCTATCTATCAACCCGCTGCCCTCCAACCAGATCCTTACGAGAAGGGCACGATCTCGTTATCCGCCGATCAGATCATTGGGGCCGACGGTGAGATGAATGCACCGCGCGGGATTGCTATTCACCCGGATGGAAGCTTGCTGGTGGCAGATTCGCGCAACAATCGCCTGCTGCATTTTGATGCGGAAGGCAATATCCTTCAGACCTTCGGCGAGACCTCGCCGGGCTGCCCCTATGACCAACTTCCCCCTGCAGATGTGCCTTTGGGGACTTTCTGCGAGCCGTGGGCGGCCGCTTACTCCCCGGATGGCCGCTGGATGTATGTAGCCGATACGTGGAACCACCGCATTCAAAAACTGACAGCCGAAGGCATGCCTGTCAAAGCCTGGGGGACGGCCGTTTACAACCCGGTTTCGAGTGAGCCGTACGGCCTGTGGGGTCCACGTGGTGTTGCCGTCGATACAGACGGTCGCCTTTTAGTAGCTGATACGGGCAATAAACGCATCGTCATCTACGATCAGGAAGGCAACTTCATCTCACAATTCGGCGGAGGCGGTCTGGCTCCCGGTCAACTGGAAGAACCGGTCGGCTTGGCCTTCGACTCGCAAGGTCAACTGTACGTGGCGGATACGTGGAATCAGCGCATTCAGGTATTCTTCCCAAGTGGAGATTCCTTCGCTCCTTCATCTGAGTGGACCATCAATGGATGGAACGACGAAACCTTGAACAATAAGCCCTATCTGGCCGTCGATGTTTTAGGCAATGTGTTCGCCACTGACCCGGAAGGATTCCGCGTGCTTCAATTCACCTCCATTGGCGAGTTCATCCGCACCTGGGGCAGCCATGGCACCGGCATTGAAAATTTTGGCCTTGCCTCAGGTATCGCCGTGGACAGCCAGGGGCGTGTTTGGGTCAGCGACGCGAGCAACAACCGCCTGATGCGCTTCACCTTGCCATGATCTGTCTCACTGAAGAAAAAAGACCCAATGGTCTGGCAGAATCTCCATCTCTGCCAGACCATTCATTACAGTTTGTACCGATAGACGAGTAGATGAAATTGCCCAATGGTATAATCTTAATGCAACTAAATCCTCTATCAGGAAGGATACGCAGGATGAAACTGCACGAATATCAATCAAAACAGATCTTTGCCAGATATGGCATATCGATCCCCAAGGGACGTGTAGCGGCCACCGCACTCGAGGCAAGGCAAATTGCCGAGGAACTGGGTGGTCGCGTAGTTATTAAATCGCAGGTGCTGGTCGGAGGCCGCGGCAAAGCCGGCGGAATCCGAGTGGCCAAGAGCCCACGCGAAGCTGAAGAAGCCGCTACGCAGATACTGGGCATGGAGATCAAAGGCCTGCCTGTGCGAAAAATATTGGTGGATGAAGCCGCCAATATCGACCAGGAAATCTACATCGGCATCACCAACGACCGTTCTGCCCGCCGCCCGGTCATGATGGCCTCGGCAGCAGGCGGAGTGGAGATCGAAGAAGTGGCACGCACCACCCCTGAGAAGATCATCAAGGTCCGCATCGATCCACTGCTGGGCCTGCGCGATTACCAGGTCCGTGACGTAGCCTTGGGGATCGACCTGCCAAAAGAATATTGGAGGCAGTTCAGCGAGATCTGTCTGGGCCTCTGGCGGGCATACACAGAATGCGACGCCACCCTGGCTGAGATCAATCCGCTGGTCATCACCAAGGAAAAATCCCTATTGGCGTTGGACGGAAAAATGCTGATCGACGACAATGCCCTCTTCCGGCACATCGACCTGGCTGAAATGCGCGACATCGATGAAGAAGCTCCTGCCGAGACCGAAGCCCGCAAGTACGGCCTCTCCTACATCAAGCTGGATGGCCAAATCGGCTGCATGGTCAACGGCGCCGGGCTGGCAATGACCACCATGGACATCGTCAAATTGTTTGGCGGCGAACCGGCCAACTTCCTGGATATCGGCGGAGGTGCCGGGGCTGAAAAAGTCGCCGCCGCCCTGCGGATTATTCTCTCGGATAAGAATGTCAAAGTCATCCTGTTCAACGTATTCGGTGGCATTACCCGTTGCGACGAGGTTGCCCGCGGCATCCTGACCGCACTAAAAGAGGTCAAGCCTAAGATTCCTATGGTCGTGCGCCTGGTTGGCACGAACGCCGAAGAGGGCCGCCAACTGCTGGCAGACGCCAACATGCTGACCGCCAACACCCTGGCAGAGGCTGCCAAATGCGCAGTCGAAGCCGCCCAGGTAGCAGTTTGAGGAGGTTGATCGATCATGAGCATCTTGGTGGATAAAAATACCCGCTTGTTGGTCCAGGGGATTACAGGCAACGAAGGCCTCTTCCACACCACTCAAATGCACGCTTACGGCACGAAAGTTGTCGCAGGCGTGACCCCCGGCAGAGGCGGCGAATGGGTCCTCGATGGCAAGGTTCCCGTCTTCGACTCTTGCAGGGCAGCCGTGGATGCCACAGGGGCAAATGTATCCATCATTTTCGTACCGGCGCGTTTCTCACCTGATGCGATTTTTGAAGCCGCTGATGCGTGCATTCCCCTCATCGTATGCATCACCGAGGGCGTGCCCGTGCAGGATATGATGCGCGTGCGTGAGTACCTGGACCAGCGCGGTGTGCGCCTGCTCGGTCCTAACTGCCCCGGCCTGCTGACACCCGACCAGGCCAAAGTCGGCATCATCCCCGGCAATATCGCTATTCCCGGTAACATTGGCGTCGTTTCCCGCTCCGGCACGTTGACCTACGAGGTGTTGTATGCGCTCAAACTTGCCGGCATGGGTGCCAGCACCTGTGTGGGCATCGGCGGAGACCCTATCAATGGCACCAACTTCATCGATTGCCTGGATCTGTTTGAAGCAGATCCGGCTACGGAAAAAGTCGTCATGATCGGCGAGATCGGCGGTACGGATGAAGAGAAGGCAGCCGAATTCATCTCATCCACCATGACCAAGCCGGTCGTTTCCTTCATCGCCGGGCAGACAGCCCCTCCCGGCAAACGTATGGGTCATGCGGGAGCAATTATTGAAGGTGGAGCCGGTACTGCCGCCGAGAAGGTGGAAGCGCTGGAAAAAGCGGGCGTCAGGGTAGCCCGCCACCCTGAAGAAATACCCTCCATGCTGAAATAGCATCGGGGCGACCTTAGAACAGGTCGCCCCGATCTCATAATAGAAAAGGGGCACGTCGGCGTTCGTGCCCCTTACAGGAATTCGGTAGAGTTATTTCTTTGTTTTTTGGGCTTCGACAAAACCGACCGCGTCGCCCACAGTAGTGATCTTCTGAGCCTCTTCGTCCGAGATCTCTGCTCCGAAGACGTCTTCGAATTTCATGATCAGTTCCACCAGGTCCAAAGAATCCGCTTCAAGATCTTCACGGAAACGGGCCTCGGGTTTGACCTTGGCTTCGTCCACGCCCAACAGGTCTACAATGATTGCCTTGACTTCATCAAAAGTGCTCGCCATGGGATCCTCCGGAAAATTTTCTGGCCCAATTGTACCCGTGTTGCCAGTATAATTCAATAGACGGAACACAAGATGATGAAAAAAGTTGCGCCTATCGACCAGCGGAAAGCCGATCACATCAAGATCAACCTGGAAAAAGATGTCCGCTCCGCCCTCACCACCGGACTGGAGCGCCATCACTTTATCCATGAAGCCTTGCCCGAACTCAACCTTAACCAGGTCGATACGTCGTTGACGCTGTTCGGGAAAACTCTGAAAGCCCCTATCCTCATCTCCTCCATGACCGGCGGGACGGAAGAGGCCGGTGAGATCAACCAGCGCCTGGCAGAAGCCGCCCGGGAATGCGGTGTCGCCATGGGTGTGGGCAGCCAGCGGGCCGCCCTCGAACATCCCGAACAGACAACCACATTCTCCATTACTCGTCAGGTCGCGCCGGATTTGCTGCTCTTTGCCAACCTGGGTGCGGTTCAATTGAACTATGGTTACGGGGTGGATCAATGCCGTCGAGTGGTGGACATGCTGGAAGCAGATGCGCTCATCTTGCATCTGAATCCCCTGCAGGAAGCGGTCCAATCCGGTGGCGACATTGATTTTTCCGGCCTGGCTGAAAAGATCGAAGAGGTTTGCCGCAAGATTGAGAAGCCCGTCATCGTCAAAGAAGTGGGCTGGGGCATCTCGGAGCGGACAGCCAAACTGCTGGCCGATTGCGGCGTCGCCGCCATTGACGTAGCTGGCGCGGGCGGCACAAGCTGGTCGCAGGTGGAGATGCACCGCGCTCCCGATGAATTCACCCGCCAGCTTCGCCGCCACATTCGTCGGCTGGGGTATCCCTACTGCTGAGTCGATCCTGAATGTCCGCAAGGTTGCACCATACATGACAATTTTTGCCAGCGGCGGTCTGCAGGACGGTCTGGACATCGCCAAATGTCTTGCCCTGGGGGCAACCCTGGGCGGCATGGCAGGTCAATTCCTCAAAGCCGCAGCCGTGTCCACTGAGCAGGTGGTGGATTTGCTCAAACTGACCCAAAAGCAGCTGCAAGTGACCATGTTCTCCTCTGCAGCCGCCACTCTGGGGGATTTGAATAGTAAGAAACTTGTGACGATATATAAGTACTCTTTCACTTCCGGCACATCAGGGACATCAGGTACATCAAACTCATCCGAAACATCCGTCACCATAGGCTCCTCTGGTGCCTTTGGAACTTTTGGCTCCTCAGGTCCATCCGGTACCTTTCGTACCCCTTGGCACTTCAGGCTACTTTAACCCTTCTTTAGTGATAGAATTGTCCCTTATATATTTGGGAAATGGAACCATTAAATGAGCCTCATCCACATCCAAGACCTGACCAAGCACTTCAAGATCCTCAACCGCAAACCCGGCTTGCGCGGCGCGGTCCGCGACCTGTTCTCCGGCGACTATCGCAACGTCAAAGCCGTGGACGGCATCTCCTTCGACATCGAACCGGGCGAGATCGTCGGCTACATCGGTCCGAACGGCGCGGGAAAGTCCACCACCATCAAGATGATGACCGGCATCCTCAAGCCGACCGGCGGCACCATTACAGGTCAACGGGCTGGTTCCCTATGCCAACCGCATCCGCCAGGCGCAGATCATGGGCGTGGTGTTCGGCCAGCGCACCCAGCTGTGGTGGGACCTGCCCGTGATCGAATCCTTCAAGATCCTGAAAGAGATCTACAAGGTCGATCAGAAGACCTTCGACCACCACATGGATCTGTTCAACGAACTGGTCGGGCTGAAGACGCTTTACTCGCAGCAGGTGCGGACGCTCTCGCTCGGCAGCGCATGCTGTGCGATATCACCGCCTCCTTCCTGCACAACCCGCAGGTTGTATTCCTCGATGAGCCCACCATCGGCCTGGATATTTCCGTCAAGGCGAAGATCCGCTCGGTCATCAAGGAGCTGAACCGCGACACGCAACACCACCATCATCCTGACCACTCACGACCTGGGCGACGTGGAAGCGCTGTGCCAGCGCATCATCATCATCGACAAGGGCAAGATCCTGTATGACGGCGACATCAAGAAGGTCAACGCCCTCTTCGGCGCGTACCGCACGCTGAAGCTGCAGATCGACGATTTCAACGAAGCCACCCTGGCCAAGTCTGGAAGAAAGCTTACTCGAAGAATTTGGCACAGAGCAGCGGCATCACCATCGGCTGAGACTGAAGAATTCTGGACCGACGTCACCATCGACCAGGCGCTGCACTCCGCTTTCGGACGTGCTCAATTTTGTCATGACCAACTTCCCGGTGGTCGATGTGCGCATCGTCGAGATCTCGATGGAAAATGTGGTCCGCAAAGTCTACGACGGAGCACTGGGATGAACGACTCCGCGCCTACTTGGCCATCCTGCGCGGCTCCATCATGGTCGGGCTGGTCTACCGCTCTGGGTTTCTTGTTCACCATCATCGGGCAATATCGTCTACATGTGCGTCGCGTATTTCCTGTGGCGAAGCATTTACAGCCAGTCAGCCACCCTGCGCGGCCTGACATTCAACGAGACCTACATTTACGTCGCCCTGGGCAGCGCCGTTTTCATCCTGCTGAAAACCTATGTCGACTGGAACATGTCCTACGAGATCCGCGAAGGCACGATCGCCATCTATCTGACCAAGCCGATGGATTACCAGTTCTACTAGCTCTTCAACAGCCTGGGCTTCACTATCGACGAACCTGATCGCCATCACCCTCCCGACGCTTCTTGTTGATCACGCTGGTGTTCCAGTGTGCCATTCGCACTCGGGTCCGGGTCTGCTCCTCTTCCCGCTCAGCCTGTTGCTGGCCTTTCTGATCAGCTTTAACTTCGATTATTTCGTCGGCCTGATGGCCTTCTACACCGAATCGATCTGGGGATTGAGCATCACCAAGGAGATCATCGTCACGGTGCTGTCGGGCGCGCTGACCCGTTGCAGTTCTTCCCCGACGCCATCCAGAAGGTGCTGCTGTGGCTGCCCTTCCAGGCCATCTACTACACCCCGCTGACGATGGTCGCGCAGCCTGACCCAGAGCTGGGAAATATTCCTGCCCATGCTGGCGGTTCAGTTCGTCTGGGTGGTGTGATCTTTGTCTTCACCCGTCTGTTCTACAGCAGGCCATCAAAGTCCTGCGCATCAGCGGAGGCTGAGCATGCAGTCGTCTCCTTCGAATACCTCCGCCTCTATTTCATCATCGAAGCCCAATACATCAAGGCGCGCATGCAATACCGCGCCGATTTCATCATCAGCTCGATCGGCATGTTCTTCACCAGCCTGGCCACCCTGGCAGTCTTCTGGGTGCTCTTCAGGTCCATCCCCGACCTGGCGGGCTGGTCCTTCATGGAGATGGTCTTCATTTACGCTTTTTACATGATCGCCATTTCGCCCATGCAGATCCTGTTCGACCACATCTGGCAGATCCGCTACCACATCCAGCAGGGCACCTTCCTGAAATATTATTTCCGCCCGCTGAACATGATGTTCTACTACATGTCCGAGATGTTCGACCTGAAGGGATTGACGCGGTTTGTCTGTCGGGATCGTTTTGTTGGTGTATGCATCCATCAAGCTGGGCATCACTGGACTCCTTTCAATCTGCTTGTCCTGGTGACGACACTGTTCTCCGCTGCCCTGGTGCTCATCTCCATCGTGACCATCGCCGGCTGCGCCGCCTTCTGGATCACGAACTCCTACCCGGTGCTGAACCTGGCCTGGAAACTGCGCGAGTTTTCTCCCTATCCGATCAGCATTTTCGACGGGGCTTTCCGCTTCTTCTTCACTTTCCTCCTGCCGATCGGATTCGTCGCTTTCTATCCATCCCAGTTCTTCTTGCGCCCGCAGGAAATCTCACCGCTGATCTACCTCTCCCTCTCGTTGGCATCGGCCTGTTTGCCCTTACTTACAGGATCTGGACGCTGGGCGTAAACCAGTACAGCGGCACCGGCTCCTGATCCTTCATACAAACGATGAATCCATCCATCAAAGCCATCATATTCGATTTCGGCGGCGTTCTCATCAACTGGGATCCGCGGCGGGTATTTAACAAATTCTTCCCCGGTGATCCACAGGCAATGGAGTCCTTCATGGCTGAGATCGATTTTTCTGGCTGGAACATGCGCCAGGATGAGGGCTATCCCTTCGCCCAGGCCGTGACCGACCTCTCAGCCAAGTTCCCCCATTACGCCCCCATCATCCATGCCTACGACATTGACTGGGAGGATTCCATCACAGGTATCATTCCCCAGACGGTTGATATTGTCCGGCGCCTCAAGCAATCCGGCTACCGCCTGGTCGGCCTGACCAATTGGAACATGGATAAATTCACCCTCGTAAAGCATAAATATGACTTCTTCAACCTGTTCGAGCAGATCATTGTCTCCGGCGCGGTAAAATTAGTCAAACCCGACCCGGCCATTTACAACCTTCTGCTCCAGCAGGTCAGCCTGACAGCCGCGGACTGCCTCATGATTGATAATTCCTCTGACAACGTTCAAGCGAGCCGGAAACTTGGCTTCCTGACCATCCACTTTACCTCGCCCGAACAACTCGAGGCAGAACTTCTGCGCCTGAACGTGTTATGACACAAAGATGACCACTTTCGCCGTCCAATACCTGGGCAGCCGCCCCAAGGATGCCACCCCCGCTTCCGTTCGCCAAAGGCTGCGGGAGGCCTGCCAGCGCTTGCCCATCTCAATGGTGCTGCTGGATTGGGATCTGCCCCCCGCCATCGAGGAAGCCGTCGCAGAGGAAGCCTTGAGCAAGAAGGCCTTGCTTTACCGCTGGCAGACTTGGCTGACCGGCAACTCCCGTACCGACTTGCCACCCGAATGGGCCACTATTGGTCTTGACGGAAATCCCATCCCCGGGCATAAAGGCGACCCCGATTTCACCTTCATCTGTCCCAACCGTCCCGCCGTCGATGAATTCCTGGCAGAGCGGCTGGAAAGCATCGCTGCCCGCGGCCTCTTCCAGGGCATCTTCCTCGACCGCATCCGTTTCCCCTCCCCCACGCCGGACCCATCCAAATACCTGGGCTGCTTCTGCCGTAGTTGTCAGAGCCTTGCTGCCGACCGCGGTTTCGACTTGCTTGCACTCCAACAGAATATTCAATCTCTCATCCATCAAGCGAATAGTCCCTCCACACTCGTAAGCAGCCTGCTGGGTAAGGCAGACGGGCCCGAACCGCTCGAACGCTTCCTGAATTTCCGCCAGGACAGTATCAGCCACATAGTCCAGTCCGCCAGCCATCTGGCAGGATCGTTGGGTCTCCAAGTGGGTCTGGACTGCTTTTCCCCTGCCCTTACCCGCCTTGTGGGCCAAGACTTGAACTCCCTCAATAAATATTGCGAGTGGATCAAGGTCATGACCTACCCGCGTGTCTTCGGCCCGGCAGGAATTTCCTTTGAATTGCTCGATCTGCTGGATTGGCTGGTAAAATCTGGTTTGGACGAGAAGACTGCCCTTGCCGTTATTCAGGACGCCAGCGGCTTGTCCATGCCGCCCAGCCGGGCAGATCTGCGCCGATCCGGGTTGAAGCCGGAGTCCATCGCGCAGGAAATCCAGCGCGGGCGTGAGATGGGCGTCACAGAACCTGCTGGCCGGTATCGCCTTGGTGGACGTGCCCGGCATCCACAAGTCCACTCCCGCCCAGGTCCGGGCTGATCTCGAATTCAGCCGCCGCGCCGACGGGCTGGTCCTCTCATGGGACTTGTGGCAGATCCCGCTCGAACACCTGGACACCATTCGCCGACATCTGGGAGATCCAATGAACCTGCACGAGTTTTCCTCCACCATGCTTCCCGCCATCGAAACCGAACTCCAGTGTGTCATCGCCCGCCTGGAGGGAACCCGCACGCAGCCCTTCCATGCCATGCTGACCTATCACATGGGCTGGACCGGCGAAGGCTCCGGTCTTGAGGCGCAGGGGAAACGCATCCGGCCTCTGCTCGCCCTGCTCACTACCGCCGCCTGTGGCGGGGAGTGGCAGCCCGCCCTGCCCGCGGCCGCCAGCATCGAGTTGATCCACAACTTCTCCCTCGTCCACGACGACATTCAGGACTATTCAGACCTGCGCCGCGGCCGCCAGACCGTCTGGAAAAAATGGGAGATGCCCCAGGCCATCAACGTAGGCGATATGCTCTTCATTCTGGCGCAGGTTTCCATGGTGGAAGTGGGAAAGAATTACCCTGCCGAAACCGCCCTGCAGGCTGCCGCCATCCTCCATCAGGCCTGCCAGGAACTCAGCACCGGCCAATACCTGGACATTTCCTATGAAAAACGCACCGACCTGACCATGGAAGACTATTGGCCCATGGTGGCTGGCAAGACCGCCGCTCTGCTGGCAGCCTGCACACAGGTAGGCGCGCTCCTCGGCGGGGCTGACCCGGCTGCGCAGGAAGCCTGGCACAATTTCGGGCATTATCTGGGCTTGGCCTTCCAGGTACAGGATGATTACCTCGGTATCTGGGGCGATTCGGCTCTGACCGGCAAATCTACCGAATCCGACCTGGTGGCAGGCAAGAAATCACTGCCAGTGTTATTCGCCCTAAGCAAAGACGGACCCTTCACCCAACGTTGGTCTGCTGGGCCTATTACCGCCGGGGAAGTGGCCACGCTGGCGGAACAAATGACCGAAGACGGCGCGCGCCTGTACACACAACAAATGGTCGACCAGATGACCGACCTGGCTCTGCAAAATCTCCGTCTGGCTGCGCCGCAAGGCGACGCCGGCGAAGCCCTCTTCGAGCTGGCGCAGATGCTGCTAAAGCGGCAGGCGTAAAGAGAATTCTGGTATAATTTTGCCGATTTAGCGGGTGTAGTTCAGTGGTAGAACGCTTGCTTCCCAAGCAAGATATCGTGGGTTCGACTCCCATCACCCGCTCTGGTAAACGCCATCTTGTCATTCCGACACGATGGTGTTTTTATCTCACCGGCAAAATAGTTGGGATCGGGAGAGGAGAATAAATGAGAATTAGCATTCAACAAGCGATCGATACGATCATTGCAGAGATCCCCGGTGCGCCGTTTGGCGAGACAGTCGATCTCGTCAAGGCAGGCGATCCGTCGCAAGAACTTAAAGGGGCAGCACTGACCTTTATGGCAACCAGCCAGGTGATCGAGAAAACGATCGAATTGGGCGCCAATCTGCTCATCACGCATGAACCAACGTTCTATAACCACCTGGATATCGACCGAATGGCTGCAAAGTCACGAGATTTACCAGATGAAGCGGGAGATGATCGATCAGAACGGGCTGGTGATCTGGCAATTCCATGATTACTTGCATACTCTGACCCCCGACCCTACGATATTGGGTCTGGTCAAAGAATTGGGCTGGAATGAATTGGCAGCGTTGGGAACGCCTTACGTCTATCAGGTTTCAACGATGACCTTGGTGAATATGGTGGACTGGATCAAAGAAAGGACCGGCGCAGCGACCATGCGCGTGGTGGGTGACCCGGGACTCTTGTGCAATGGCATTGCCGTGCTGCCGGGATTCCCACCGGCTGAAATGCAGATGGAAGCACTGGCAAATACACAGGTTGATGTGCTCATCACCGGTGAAGTCCACGAATGGGAGACAAGCGAGTACGCCAGGGATGCCAATGCATTTGGTCTGAAGAAGGGCCTCATCGCCATGGGTCACCAGGCCAGCGAGGAACCGGGCATAAAATGGATGAAACAATGGATTGAAGGGCGGCTGCCGGGAGTGCCGGTACATTTTATCCCGGCGGGAAGCGCGTTTTGGAAGAGGTAGGGCAAGACCAATGCCTATCCGTCCCCATAACCTCGCAATAGCTTCTCACTGTCTGCCAATCTATAATCAACAATCTAAAAACAACTATTCTCTCCCCTCCCACTTATTCGGATATAATCGCACTTAATTATCGGTAACGGGTCGCACGGATCATCAGGGAGACTTGCTTGACAACAGGGTCCTCGAATTTGGTCGAAGCCGCCGGGCTGGGGAAAACATACTTGCGTGGCAATGAAAAAGTCATCGCCCTGCGAGATGGCAACCTGTCTGTCAGCCAGGGCGAGTTCATCGTCATCAGCGGCCCCAGCGGCGGCGGCAAGTCCACCCTGCTTCACCTCCTCGGCGGGATTGACCGGCCCACCCACGGGCAACTCCACGTCAACGGCGTCGACTTGGTCACCGCCAGCGACGCCGCTCTCACCCGCTTCCGGCGCGACAATATCGGCTTCGTCTTCCAGTTCTACAACCTCCTGCCCTCCCTCAGCGCCCTCGACAATGTCATCCTGCCCCTGCTTGCCCGCGGCATGGGCTGGTTGGCCTCCAGGCAGCTTGGCTCCGCCATGCTCGAACAGGTTGGTCTGGCTCATCGCCAAAAGCATACACCCGGTCAGCTCTCAGGGGGGGAACAGCAGCGGGTCGCCATTGCCCGCGCCATGGTGCTCGAACCCTGCGTCGTCCTGGCGGACGAACCCACTGGCGACCTCGATAGCGCTTCTGCTCAGAGTATCATTTCCTTAATGCTCGACCTGAACCAACGTCTCTGCGTGACCTTCATTATTGCCACCCACAACCCGGATCTGCTTAAAGTGGCTGGCCGCGCCTACCATTTGGTGGATGGACTGTTAAGTCCGCTGCCTCGGGATAAGCCATGCTGGCTTTGGGATATTTCACCTTCATGGACCTGTTACACGACCGCTGGCGCAGCCTGCTGACCATCCTCAGCCTGGCAGTGGTCGTGGTCGGCTACCTGCTGCTGACCTCGCTTTCCCAGGCCCTGGTGACACTAAGCGGTGAGGCGCAGGTTACCAACAATCTGCTCATTCTCGAGGCGGACACCATCGACCCCATGGACAGCACCCTCCATGATGGTGTTCTGCAGACCGCCCTGCAGATCGCCCCCAACCAGATACTGGATGCTTTTCCGGTCATTTTCCGCCACCTGACCATCGAAGGGCAAATCATGCAAGTGCGTGCAGTGTCGTTGGAGGCGCTGTCCACCTCCGTGGGTCTGACATTGCTGCAGGGCACCTGGCCGGATGGTGCCCGTCAAGTCGTCGTCAGCGAAGGCGCAGCCGGGTTGGCCTCCTGGAAGATCGGTTCCACTGTAAACATATATGGCACCGAGTTCCAGGTCACCGGCCTTGTCCGCGCCCAAGAGAATGCCTTCGGTTCTGTGTGGATGACCTACACGGAAGGCCAGCGCCTTTTTGGGACCTCGCGTGGCTTCCAGGTCGGCTACCTGTCCATCGCCCCTTCGGCCGATCCCGAGAGCGTGCGCGCCACCCTGCTGGCTGACCCCGCTATCTCTTCTGCCTACGCTGTCTATCTCGAACACGCCTACACCAATAGCTATAACCAGTCCAATTCCAACCTGGTCATCCTGAGCGGCTTGATGGTGCTGGTCTCCCTGCTGGTGGTCACCTTCGGAGTCTACAACGCCACCAGTCTGAGCCTGACAGAGCGCAGCCTCGAGATCGGCCTGCTCCACGTGATCGGGTTCTCCCTGAATAAGCTACGTGGTTTCCTGCTGGCGCGCACCCTGGTGCTCACCGTTGTTGGCCTACGGCCTTGGCTGGCTGATCTCGCAGTTCTTCATCAACCAGCAGCGCCTCTCCGCCTCGGTCGACCTGATCTTCCATAACATCCGATTAACGCCTCTGTCCACCCTGCTCGGATTGGTCCTCGCAGTCGTCTTTGCCTTTCTTGGTGTCTGGCTTGCCTCCAGGCGTCTCATTGTGCTCGACCCGCTGACAAGGAGAGATTGAGCATGCCTGCTCTTCTGTTCATTCTCCGGCTTGGCCTGCACGATCTGTTCATTCATCGCCGCCTCGTCCTGATCATGGCTGTCTCGATCGCCATTGCGACGGCCATGGTCACTTTCCTGGTCACCTACCGGGCCGGGCTGGCAGCCGAATTCACCGAACCATCATCGCACCTGCTGGCAGTCCACGATAATCAGAACGCTCGGAGATATCAGCGGCAGCCGCATCTCCAGTCAGGTCGCAGAGACGCTTTCGGGATTGGGGGTCAGCATGATCATTCCCGAGATCCGCACGGTCACCGGCACAACCCTCCAGAACGCCACTCTTCTGCGCGGCATCGACCTGGAGCAGTACACCCGTCTGGAGGATTTCACCGTCATTTCCGGGCGCCGTCTTGAACCCGGCGACCCTGCCCGCACTGGCCATGATCGGCGCACTCCTGGCTCAGAGACTGGAACTTAATGCTGGTGAGACCATCTCACTGCGTGGCCGGGATTTTACGGTTGTGGGGATCTTCCAAAATGGGACATACATGGACAACCAGGCCTGGATATCCCTAGCTGACGCACAAGCCCTGCTTGGCTGGGGCGAGGATGTGTCGGTCTATATCATTCCCGACGAAGGCATCCTTCACGAAGGCGATTCCCTCCCAGGTGGTCTTGCCGTGACACACAAAGGGGAGAACTTGCACCTGATCGCGGCTCAATATCAGCCCATCCTGAACTTGTGGCAGATCGTATCTGTAGCGCTGGGATTGGGTGCATCCCTGACTCTCGCCAACGTTCTTTGGCGGTTGGCCTGGATGCGCAGGCACGAGATGGCCATCCTGCGCACAACCGGTTTTCCCACCTCGTCCATCGTCGGCTACCTGCTCGTTCAGGCGGGCGGGATCACCCTGCTCGGTATCCTGTTGGGCAGTTTGTTTACGGTTATCATTGCCTTAAGCGTCCGTCTGACCGTCTCCAGCTTAACCATCGTCCCCCGGCTGGATGCCGGGACCCTGCTTCCCGGTCTCGGTTGGGTCGGTCTGATCATGTTGGCTGGCATCCTTTTGCCCGCCTTGTGGCTGAGCCGGTTTAACCTGGCTCAACTATTGCATTCAAAATAGGGAGATGAAAATGAAACCAAAAATGGTAATTGGTTTGTCCCTCCTGGTCATGTTGGTGATGGCCTGCAGCATCACCTCGAGCGCTACCGGAACCCCGCCAACCCCCCGACCCGGCGAGACCGCCATCCAGGATGTGCCCAATGTCCCCACCCCTGCCCCAATCCTGTTCCGGTCACTGTTAATGAAGGTTTGAACAGTCTGAACTCCTACGATATGACCGTCAAATTCGATGCCTCCGGCCCTGATCCGCGACAGTCCAGCCGGACCACCATCCAAAGACAGCGCTCTAACGACTCAAACGCATCCTTGACGTCCATTAATGTGATCGCCACAGATCCTGACGAGGACGAACCAGGCAACACCAGCACATCCATCTACCAGATCGGTAACGATCAATGCTCCGGCAGCGACTCAGGTGAATGGGATTGGACTACCACCACCCCGGCCGAAGCGGAAATGCAGGGATTATTCACCAGCATGATCGGGCTGACTCCCCTGATCGAAAATCCCATCTTCGTGGCCGCCGAGACCGTCAACGGCATCGCTGTCAACCACTTCACCTTCCAGGTCTCCGGGCTGGGCGCTACTTCCGGCGCGGTGGTGAACATCAACCAGGGTGACTACTGGCTGGCGATCGATGGGCAGTACATCGTCAAGTACGTGCTGATCGTCGAGACCAGCATGGCTGCCGATTCGCAGATCATCCACGAGGAAATTTCCATCGAACTCACCCAGGTCAACCAGCCCGTTAATATTGCCTTCCCGCAGGGCTGCCTGGATGCGTCGCAGGTCACGCCGAATCCGTGATTGGCAGGCGATCACTCGCCCATTCTTGATTCCAACCCCTTGGGCGTGCGCTTGTACTCAATAGGTCGGCCCAATAGCATCTGAGTCTGGGCCAGCAGCCCCGGCAGATTCATTAGCAGGAAGAACAACACCGGGAAGATTGCCCAGGATACGACCTCGCTCAGGAGGCTCTTCAGGCTCCAATCCTTCGGACCCCGGCTAAGCCGCACCCGTTCGGTGAACCAGATCACCAGCAGAGCAGATCCGCCCAACAGGTTCAGGATGGTGAACAACAGCGGGTAGGTACTGACCGGGGGCATGGTGATGACGGCATTGTGATCCATGAAGATCGACAACACTGTCCCGATGGCGACGATAAATCCGGCGGTGGAGAAGAAAAGGTGGTCATGGATCAGTTTCAGAAGACGCCCTGCCTTAAGCAAGAACGGCGCTCCCGCGGGTTGCCTCCACATTTGCATCTGGTAACCGATCTCTGCCCCACCCCATCCCTGGCGGACTTTTTGGACAAAGAAGATACGGATGGCCTGCCACAGGGATGCCCCGTAGACCGGGTTGCCGTGGACGGGCAGGTGGATATGCCGGATGGTAGCCTTCCCGCCCTTCGCATAGAACGCCCGCATGAAGATATTCACATCCTCTGCCATCAGGGTGGGATCCCAATAATTCGCTTGTTCCAATAAATTCAGACTGATCGAATAGGTGCTGTAGGGGGATTTCGCTTCCAGGGGATTGATGTAGTCGCCGACAGAGACCGCATTGGAGAAATAGGTGATCAAGCGGATGACTGCGTGAGTATGCCAGATATCGTTATCGAGCAGGATGGGAGCCTGCCAGACCACCGAATAGCGCTCGGGGTCGGCGGCAAACAGGCGGGTCAGTTCGGCAAAATAGCGGGGATGGATGATCGAGTCGGAATCGACTACCGTCACCACGATTTGGCTCGGCGGGATGCCCCGCCGCTCGATCAGTTCTTTCCGCGCAGAGCGGACCGCCCAGGTCTCGTTCGTAGCTTTTCCGGCAGCCTCGCCGGGCAGGTCCGCCGGATGGAATGTTGCCATCAGCCCCAAAAAGCTATCCTTGTACGCCGCTTGCAGGGATCCGGCCTTGTCTCTCGCCCCCGCCTCCCGCTCCTCCATGCCCAAAACCACGGTCATATTCTGGCGCGCCCCCGCCTGCACGGTCAACGACTGCAGCGTCCGGCTCAGGGTTTCCAGCGGCTCATCCAAGTTGGGTATCACCACCAGATGATGGACCGCCTTCTCTTGGGCAGTAGTATTCGCTAGATTATACTGGCTATGCGCAGTAGACTGCTTTTCCGCCTGATTGATCTTGACCAGCCCCGCCAGGTAAAAAACCGTAAAGCCGATGAAGCGCACCATCATATAGATAGCGATCAGGCGCGCCGCTTCCAGCAAAAGCCGCGGCGCTGCCGCCAGGGTTATGAATGAGAAAACGAGCACGCCCCACGAGAGCAGCCCCAAAACTTTGTAACTGAAATGGCGCGGGTCCGGGTTGGCGTTCAGGCGGCTGGTTTCGATGGTTTCTCCCCTGTATTGGTTCCAAATCCTTTGGGTGCCGGAACGCCATCGGCCAGATCAGGTTTTCCTGCGTAGCCTTGTTCTTGATGACCTTCTCGGCTCATTGGACGGGGTCAAATAACATTATACAACACAGGCAAGTGTCACGAGTTCAAGAAGGAGGACAGTGGACGGATCATCGGGGGTTGTTCCAAAAAAATTGAGGAACAACCGATTTATAGAGAGGAAACTTATTCATCGGAGGTTGTATCTGAGGAACAACCATTGGATTCCTGCAAAGGCGCAAGGGATTCATCCAGGTTGGGCTTGTCATGTTTGAAGAGGTTGGGGGGGTGTTTTCGTCCATGGGATGCTCCTTTTAACTTATCAGAAAATTAACCACGACGGTTACGACGGACACGACGGAAGAGAAAAGATATAGTGCAGGCACCCATTTTGGGTGCAGGTGGCGCGAAAAGCGCGTAAAGGTAGTTGAAGGCCTTCACGCGCTACAATATTATTATAGAACAGATTTTCTAAAAGTCAAGTAAGCAAAAATAAGGGGTAGGGCTTTCTCAAAGTCAAAAATTTTCCAGATCGTTGACCCTCACCCCCCATGACTGGGGCAAGACCCCGGCCCTCTCCCTGAAGGGAGAGGGAGAAATATGCGAAAAGTGGGGTGCTGGGGCAAAGAACGCCCTGCGCACCCCACTTTTCGCTGTACCTGCAGACGAAGTATTGGAGTCAAATGACAAAAAAATGTACTTTAAGAAAGCCGTGAATAAGGGGGAGGTGGGAATGAGAAAACGAGTTCCTCGAGTGAGAGAGGTGCCTCGTCTCAAGTGAGAGAAAGTTTTCCATCGACATTTCGACTCTTGACAGTCGACCTTCAACGAGCCAACGCGCCAACTAATCCCTCGTGAACGGATGATCCTTCCACATGCGAGCCGTCAGCAGGATCGGCATCAGCAGCCAAGGCAGGTTCAGCAGCGCCACAATGCCCAGGTGCGGGGTGGCATGCGGCCCGGCGATCTCCTCGCCCATGATGATGAACACATCCGCGAACATCATCCCGGCATAGAAGATGACCGGCACACGGATCCACTCCCTTCCGCGCACGAAGGCGTAGATCGCCACCGCATAGAAGGGTCCGTAGAAGAGCACATCCAGCCAGATGGTGTTCAGCCACCACTGCGGGCGAGCCATCAGCAGCGGGTCGAGGTTGGTGCCGTAGGAATGGATCACATTCAGCATGAAGGCGGGCGGCCAGATGGGCTGCTCATAATTGGTCGGGTCGGCGATGACCAACTGCTCCAGGTCGACGATGTAGGTGATGACGAAGAAATTAATGATGAAAAATCCCACGAAGAGCCAGTCCAATCGGCGCTGGCGAAACGGAACGGTTGTACGGTTCATTGCTTGACCTCCTTTGTGAGTAGGTTTTCTACATACATACCGCGCAACACCGACCCCATCATGCGGATGGCAGTTCTGCGCGGCAGTAAACGCCTCATGATGAAACTGGACAGCCGATTGACCCTGCCGGGGATGACGGTGGGCTGGCGTCCGAGAGCTTGCAGGGCTTCCTCCACTACTGCGGATGGTTCCATGGTGGCATCGGAGAATCGCCCAGTTCGCCTGGGCAGGCTGGCCTCGTAATTGGGCGTCCGCACCGCCCCGGCAATGCAGGCAAGCACGTCCACCCCTTCTCCCCTCCATTCTTCCCATAAACTTTCCGCCAAGACAAGGTTGTACGCCTTGGTGGCGCTGTAATTGGAAATGTAAGCCGAGCCCTGGAAGGCGCTCAGCGAGGTCATCAGAATGATCCCTCCGTGACCCGTATTTAGCATCTTGCCGCCAAAGTGGTGCACAAGGCTCATGGGCGTGCGGATGTTGGTGTCCACTTCCTGTAAATGGTCGTCCAGACCGCGTCCGATGAACGCGCCGACGGCTGAATAGGCGGCATTGTAGACGAGCAGCCTAATATCCAACCCATCCGCCTCCCGGCAGATCGAATTTGCCGCATTCGGTTCGGCCAGGTCCAATGCCACGGTGCGGACCTGGATGCCATGTTGGCCGGTCAGGCTGTCCGCCAGGTCCTTCAGCAGAGGCAATCGCCGCGCCACCAGAACCAGGTTGATCTGACGGCAAGCCAGTGCTTCGGCATAGGCCGCGCCCAGCCCCTCCGATGCCCCGGCGACAATGGCCCACGGACCGTATTTTTCTTTGAACCTATTCGCCGACCTGGATGTTATTAAGGACATAAGCGGCTTCAATCTCTAATCTTGTATAACCCTTCCACAGCCTTTCCTCCTCGATAGGCTGTGCTACACTTATAGTAGTGATTATACGTAACAATTTTGTAAACCCGAAGGGTGTTTTTTTCCGGCTTGCCCGATTAAGATTGCAAGGATGCTGTTATGTGCCCATTTCTTCACCATGCTAAAATTATTTATCGGAGGCTAGAAATTTACAATGAGTAAAGCAGTAATCTTTTACATTGAAGATAATATGGACAATCGGACCTTGATCCGCCGGATTCTCACAGCAGAAGACTACCAGGTAGTGGAAGCCGAGAACGCAAAGGAAGCCCTGGAAAAACTGGAGACCCTTCGCCCCGATATGATCTTGATGGACATCAATATGCCTGAAGTCGATGGATACACTCTCACCGCCCAAATCCGCGGGATCACAGGCTTCGAGAGTATCCCGATTGTTGCATTGACTGCTAATGTTATGCGTGGTGATCGTGAAAGGTCGCTCGAAGCCGGCTGTGATGGTTACATCCAAAAGCCCATCGATATCGACTTCCTACCACAGCAAGTCGAACGCTACCTGAGGAAAAAATAACTATGCCCGACTCTCAAGATACTATTCAAAATCCCATGACCGATACCATGACACGACGGAAATCGGCCATCCCAAAGGATTGCACCGTCCTGGTTGTGGAAGATAATGTTTCCAACTTCGTCCTGATTGCGCGTATGCTTGGATATCTGGGAATCCACTGTGAATGGAAAACTTCCGGCTATGAAGTGGTGGAATATGCCGATACCCTGCCGCGGCTGGACCTGATCTTGATGGACATCCGTCTCCCCTATGAAGATGGATATGGCGCTTTGAAGAAGATCCGCGCATCAGAGCGGTTGAAGGCCGTCCCCATTGTGGCAGTCACCGCAGAAGCCAGCCTCGAGCAAATGGAAAAGGCCAGAGCCTCGGGATTCGACGGATTTTTGGGAAAACCTCTCGATCCCGACCGCTTCCCTGACCAGATCCGCCATATTCTCAATGGTGAACCCGTTTGGGAAATGAATTGATTTCTCCACAACATATTATCGCGAACCATTCATTTGTCAGGAGACTCTGATGTCGTCAGACAAAGCGAAATTTAGTATTAGTGGCTTGATCGCAAAGATAGTCGAGCCCCATGCAAGCATCAAGGGCGCTAATTCCAGGCAACAATCTCATATCACCGCGCTGGTCTCGCTAGTCTTAGGACCAGCATTTTTTGTTGCCGCCCTGATCCTTGTGCTCGCGAACGGCCAGTCTGGTCTGATCTTCAGCATGTTCATGCTGTCAGCCCTTATGGCTGCAGCCTGTGCCCTAGGACGCTCGGAGAACTACCAGACCGGCAGCGTCATTCTGGTTAGCACAATGATCCTCAGCGGTATCCTGATCAGCGCAGCCATACCGGATTATGTTGCCAATATTATGATCTTGATGGTAACGATGGTTCCGGCTTTCGCCTTCTCGATATTACTTTTACCGGTTTTGGCTATCATCATTATTTCCGTCGTAACGATCATCGCCATCGGCATCCTCCCCATGGTCGGCGTGGTGAACGTGACCTCCGGCCTGATACTCTTTGTCGGCACAGGCATTATCGCGGCGGTCTTCGCGCTGATAGCCCGGTTCCGGGATGTCACCGAAAACCAGCAATTGGAAGAGATCGGCAGTCTGCGCGGCAGGTTGGAAGAGCGCGTCGAAGAGCGTACCCGCTTCACCCGTATTGCCGCAGAGATCGCCCGTGAGATCATCTCCTCAGCCTCACTGGATGACGTATTCAGCCAGACCGTCAACCTGATCACCGCCCGCTTTGGGTTCTCATACACCGGCGTCTACATGGCAGATGATGCGGGCGTATTCCTGGTGCTGAAGGCCGCCCAAGGCCAAGATGCAGAAAAAACCATGCGAGCCGGAAAACGGATCGCCTTCGGCCCGCCCTCCCTGCTCGGGTGGGTGGCAGAGAATAAGCAGCAGCGCGTTATTACCCGTACCATCGAGGACTCGTTGCAACTGCAGGCCGAATTCCAATCCGAAAGCCAATCCGAGATGGGCATCCCCATCATGAGCGGTGATAAGGTCCTCGGCATCCTGGATGTGCAGAGCCCACGCTCGACCGTTTTCGACAACGAGACTATCGTAGTCCTGCAAATGCTCGCCAACCAGATCGCCACCGGCATCGAGAACATCCGTCAATTCGAGGTGGGACAGGGCAGCGCTCAAGAGATCGCCCAGGTCTATCTCTCCGGCTATAAGATCATCCAGTCAAAAACCGAAAATGATGTTCTTCAGCATATACGGGAACTATTTGCCAAGACAGCTTATATAGGCATGTTCCTGACCCCACAGGGCAATGAACTTGAGGCAGTTGCCAAAACCAACACCATTTTTGCCGATGGGCAAACCCTGCCAGAGACCATCTCCGTGGCAATGGAAGAAGTTGAGCCACTCCTGGCTAACGAAGCCTTCATCGGCGAAGGCGCCCGTCTCAACAGCCTTCCCTACAACCTGGTCAGGGTCGTCCGACAGTGCCAAATATTCAGCCTGGCCCTCATCCCAATTTCCTATGCAGGAAAGATCTCGGCAATTTTACTTTTGGGAACCCAGGAAAGAAACCCGCTTGAAGTTGAGAACATTCAGGTTTACATAAACCTGGGGAACCAGATCGGCACATCGCTCAACAACATCACCGAAGCTCGCAGCAGTGAAAAGCGATTGGCTGAAATGGAAGCCCTCACCCGCTTGAGTTCCGAGGCTTCCCGCGCCGGCTCCGACATTCAGGTTGTGGATGCGGTCGAAAAATTGATCCGTAATTCCACCAATTCGCTGATCTTCCTGCAAGCAGAAAACAACGAAATGAAAGTCCTTGCGAGCGTCAATATAGGCTCCGATGGCGAACCGGTGGAATTGCCCGCTTCGATCAGCGTTCCTCCGGCAGAGATCTACTCGCAGCTGGGTGACAAGGTCGTGGTGGAAGAGGTAAGCAAATTGACCGCGCTCTTTTATGCTCAATTCCATCCCGAATTGCATAAGTTCATCGAAGGCGAAGCCACCCAGTTGCCCATTCTGAATTCTCAACTGGTCAAATTGATTGAGGTTTCCCAATTCAAGAATGTTGCTCTAATCCCCATTACTCGCAACGAACAATTATTGGATCTTCTGCTCATCGGATCCAAAGGCGAACAAGGTCTCTACAGTTCGGAGGAGACCCTGGGTGATCTTAAGAAATTACTCACAGAAGCGTTCATCCGCGTTCGCAATGAACAGGAACTTGAACATCGCCTAAGCGAAGATGAAATGATCATCCTCATGGGCCAGGAGATCACCCTCATTCGTGAACTGCCCACCCTCTACCGCACCCTTCACACCCATATCCGCCAAACAATGGGGGATGTAAACTTCCAGGTAGCCATCCTGGAGGCGAATACAAATTCGATCTCGATACCTTACATGTACGAAAAGGGCGACAACGATAATGAGACCATCACCAAAATGGAGTCCTTCCCTATCGGTGAAGGGCTGACATCCATCCCCATCCGCACCAAACAGCCACTCCTGCTGGTTGAAGACGCCGAAAAACGCGCCCTGGCGTTGGGTGCAAAGATCACCGGCGCGGCGCCAAAATCCTGGCTGGGGACCCCTCTCATCGTTGCAGACGAAGTGGTTGGTGCCATCGTTCTGCAGGACATCGAACGCGAATTTGCCTTCGATGAAAACGACTTGCGCTTTCTCAGCAGCCTTTCCGTGCAGGTTGCCGGAACCATATACAACACCCGCCTGCTTGAAGAAACCCGCAACCGTGCCATTCAACTGCAAACCGCTGCCGAAATCGCTCGCGATATCTCCGGTTTGCTGGACCTGGGGGACCTGTTGAATAAGGCGGTCACCCTTATCTGCGAACGGTTCAACTACTACCACGCCTCCATTTTCCTGGTGGATGCAATGAATGAATTTGCCCAGATCCGTGAGGCAACCGGTGAAGCCGGCACGCAGATGAAACGAGCCGGGCACAAATTGAAGGTCGGTTCCAAATCCATCGTCGGTTTCGTTACCGGCAACGGCGAGCCTCTCATCGTCAATGATACATCCCGCGACGCTACTTATTTTGCCAACCCCCTCCTTCCCGAAACCCGGGCCGAGGTCGCGATCCCCCTCAAGGTTGGTCAGCGCATCCTTGGCGCTTTGGATGTTCAGAGCACCCAGGCCTTCTCATTCGCCCAGGAAGACATCAGCGTCTTGCGCATCCTGGCCGACCAAATGGCTATCGCCGTAATCAACTCTGAACTCTTCGCCGATACTCAGGAACATCTTTCCCAGTCCCGCCTACTCCATCACGTAACCACTGCTGCTGCCTCAGGCACCACACTGGAAGAGGCCCTCACCGGGGCAGTCCAAAGCTTGCAGGTCACCCTGGGTGGCGACCGGGTTTCCATTTTGCTGGCAGACAAGGACAAAAAGACCCTCTCCATCAATTCCTATGTAGGTTATTCCGAGGAGATCGGGCAATTGAAGGTTCCCTTCGGCGAGGGCATTACCGGTTGGGTGGCTGTCCATCAACAGCCTCAGCGGATCAATGATGTGTCACAAGATGCCCGCTACATCCAGGCTGGTTCAAACGTCCATTCCGAGTTAGCCGTGCCTCTCCTGTATCGTGGTGAACTGCTGGGTGTGCTGAACGTGGAAAGCGATCAAGTCGGCGCCTACAATGAGAACGATGAAGAGATGCTCGGCACTCTGGGCGGCTGCCTATCCGCCATTATCGCCAACGCCCGCCTGATCGAACAAGTACGCCGGCAGGTCGACCGTGAACGGCTGCTCTACGATGTCACCAGCAAGATCCGCCGCTCGACCGACATGCAGACCATCATGACCTCCACTGCCACCGAGCTAAGCAAAGCCCTGGGCGCCCGGCGGACGCAGATCAAGATTGGCACGTTCAAAGGCGAGCCGGTTGCTCCCAAACCTGAGCAACAGCCCGATTCCCCAGCAGGAGATTCACAATGAAATTCTCCTTCCTCAAGAAACGGCCTGTCGAGGAGATGGATTCTCCTCTAAAATCAGATTCGATACAATCTTTGCGTCTGCGGATCTTGAATTACCTGCTAATTGCCGCTTCGATCTTTGGCTTGATCGTTTACTTCCTTGTTCCGGTCAGGACTTTTAACACCACGCCCATCGTATTCTTTGTCGTTTATACGGTCGTCATCTTTTTTGTACTCCTGATAACCGTCTTCCGAAAACTGCCATACAACCTGCGCGCGATCAGTTTGATTGTCGTGATCTATCTACTGAGTCTGTCCAGTTACCTCCAAGGTGGAATAACGACCGATGGCGCAGTATTCTTGCTGGCATTCGTCTTCATAGCATCCATGTTGATGGGAACCTGGGCAGCCTTGATTTCTTCAAGTCTCGGAGCTGCTACTGCCATTGCATTAGCCTTCTTGATGAGCAACCATATTCTCATCCCGACAAATACTTTCAGTTCAGATGACGCTTCGGGCTGGTTCAATCGGATACTGGTGATCTTCCTGGTTATCATCATCATTGGCCTTTCCATCACCATCATGCTGCGCGGCTTGCAGAAGAACCTGGCCAAAGCCACCGCCATCGCCGCTGAATTGGAAAAAGATCAGGTATTCCTGCAGAAACACGCTCAAGACCTTGAACGACGTTCCCAACAAATTCGCACTTCTGCCGATATTTCCCGCTCAATCAGTGGTGTGCTTACTCCCGAAAAACTTCTGCAAGAATTTGTCGATCTTATCGCCGAGCGGTTCAATCTGTATTACGTCGGCATTTTCCTGATCGACGAGGGCGGAAGGTTCGCCGTTCTGCAGGCGGGGTCGGGCGAGGCAGGCAAAGCCATGCTGGCAGAACGTCATAAGCTCTCCATTGCCGAGTCCTCCATGATCGGCTGGACGATTATCCACCGCCAGGCACGAATCGCAATGGATATCGGACAAGACGCCATCCGCTTTGCCAATCCACACCTGCCCGAGACCCACTCTGAATTGGCCCTCCCGCTCATCTCCGGCGACCAGGTCATCGGCGCACTGACGATCCAATCCGACCAACCCGAAGCCTTCGACGAAGACGATATCACCATCTTGCAGATTATTTCGGACACGCTGGCTATCGCTCTGGAAAATGCGCGCCTCTTCCAGAACTCACAGGAAACGCTCGATGAACTGCGCGTCGCCCAGCGTTCTTATGTGTCCAAGGCCTGGTCCGAAACCGCCCGGGAACATGAAGGGTACGAATACACTGCCGGTGCAGCCGCAGGTTCCATCGCCCCGGAAGATGTCTCCTCCATCGACGTACCCTTGACCCTGCGTGAACAGATCATCGGGCAATTACATTTGGAAGGCGACCAGGATTGGACGCCAGAAGAGCAAAGTCTTATCGAAGCAGTGGCATCCCAGGCCGCACTGGCTATGGAAAACGCCCGTCTGCTCGAAGAAAGTCAGCAAGCGGCCTTGCGTGAACGTCTGGTAGCCGAAATAACCGGTAAGGTCTGGTCCTCCCCCAATACAGATTTCATCCTTCAGACCGCCATCAAAGAACTGGCACGCGCATTACGGACCGATGACGCCGTAATAGAATTGAAGATGGATTAATGTTGAGCAGCAGGAGTTACCTAACGTGAATGCAACCATTCAACCTCAAAAAAGTGTGAGCAGCCCTCTGCAGGCAATGGGCGGGAGGTTCGTTTTACGTCTCCAGCTGGTTTCCCAATTACTCTCCACTGCCGTCGGTCCGATATTAGGTATTTACTTCATCTATGTAACTGCTGGACTCACCAACAATCAGATCAGGTTATTGATGGTCAGTCTGGTTGTATGTCTGGTAGCCGTAAATACACTCCATTTCCTGTACGCGTATTACGTTACCAGACAAGCACGCGCTCAATTGGATCATATTTTCAAGGGCAAACCGGTCTCCGTGGAAAACAATGAGTCCGCCGCTTGGAAAGAAATTGCCACCTTCCCCCGCAGGTCAACCGCCGCGCAGATCTCACTGCTTGTTCTCCTGGTCATTGTTCCGATATTACTATTCATGCGTTCCAATGCGGGAGTTACTTCAACCCAATCGGTTTATCTCGTCATCGGCGGGTTTTTATCGGCCCTTGCAGTTGTTACCCAGGATTTCCTCTTCCTCGACACCCAGCTCTCCCCCGTCCGCCAGGCACTGCTTCCTTCTGACCCTTCCCAGCGCGAGATCAAGCAGACCATCGGTCAGCGTGCTCGCCAATACATTATCACCAGCATAATGCTTCTGGTTTCCATTATTATGGTGGGAGGGGTTAGTTATCACAACGTGACCGCCTTGCTTGCCCCCGGCGCGGATAGTGCCACAATCTTCTCGCAATTCAAAACACAACTTCTCATCACCGGACTAGCCATCTTCAGCGTCGGGACCTTTATGGCATCGCGCATCGCTAATTCGGTCTCAAAGCCTACGGACGAGGTCATCCACGTCATGAATCAGGTTAAGAATGGAGATTTCTCAAACCGCGCCAGGATCATGACCTCCGACGACATGGCCCTCCTGACGATCAACTTCAATCAAATGGTAGACCAAATGCAGTCCACCCAATTGACACTTGAAGGCCACGTCAAGGACCGCACTGAGATCCTTGAAAAGAGAGGCAGACAACTTCAGGCGGCAGCCCAGGTAGCCCGCGAAGCCACCTCCGCGGAGGACCTGAACAGCATGCTTTCCAGGACCGTCAACCTGATCTCGGAACAATTCGGTTTTTACCATGCCGGTATCTTTCTCGTGGATGATGCAGGAGATTATGCAGTCCTGCAAGCGGCATCTTCGACGGGTGGCAAAAATATGCTTGCCCGTGGACATAAATTGGAAGTAGGCCAGCAAGGTATTGTAGGAGCTGCCGTCTTCCAAGCCCGCCCGCGCATCGCCATGGATGTGGGCGCCGACCGGGAATTCTTCAACAATCCCGATCTCCCCACAACTCGTTCGGAAGCAGCCATCCCCCTGATCGTTCGCGAAAAGGTCATCGGCGTGCTGGATATTCAATCGGACGAGGAATCAAAATTCCTGGCTGGTGATATCGAAGTTCTTCAGATCCTGGCCGACCAACTGGCCCTGGCAATCCAGAATGCACGCCTTATCGCGGAAAGCCAGGATGCGATCCAACGCCTGGAAGCGACCACATCGGTGAACATACGTCGTGCATGGCAAGGAAGACTTCAGACCGCCAAAAGCGCCTACCGCTTTACTTCCTCCGGCCTTATCCCGGCAGCGCAACTGGAAACTCAACCGGTTACGGACGAAGAAAAGAAAGAATATTTAAAGATCCCGATTAACTTACGCGGACAGCGTATCGGAACAATTTCCCTGCACCGCAAAGGCGAGATGGAGTGGAGCGATTCTGACCGGTCACTGGCACAGGATATTTCCATCCAGGTTGGCCTGGCACTCGAAAATGCCCGCCTTGTCCAGGATACCCAATTGCGAGCCGAACGCGAACAAACCATCAGCCAGGTAACCGCCCGTATCCGTGAAACGCTCGATATCGACGCAGTCTTGCAAACCGCTGTACGCGAAATTAAACAATCCTTCAACCTGGACCAGGCAGAAGTTAGGTTGGAAATTGCCGGTCAGAGTACGCAAAATCCGCAACCGAGGCAGCCATGAAGAAGTGTTCATTGGGTAAGATCATCTATTCACTGCTGATCCTGGTATTGGTCGGTTGCGCAGGTGGAGGACCAAAAACATCTTCAACGACTCTCCGGGTGGAATGGACTCTGTGGTCCGGCGATTATACCCTGCTGGTCGCCAGCAAAATGGGTTATTTTAAAAATCACGGCGTTGATGTAATTCCTGTCCGATATGATAACGTCTCCGCTGCCATTCCGGATATGGCCAGCTTGAGACTCGATGGCGCTTTGTTGACTATGAACGACCTGATCCTGGGGACCAACCTGACCGATATCCGTGGCGTCTATGTAAGTGATAATGGCGGAGTACTCTCCCTGGTCTCCTCTCTCGATATCAACAATCTTCAAGGCTTGCGTGGAAAGAGGATCGGAGTTAACTTACACACTGCCGGTGAATTGTTCGTTTCAAATATGCTGAGAAGCGTACGCATGACATCCAAGGATGTCACTTACGTGGAAATGTCACCCACTGAAGTGCCATTGTCCATTCCCGATGTAGCCGATGCGGGTTTGCTATGGGAACCCTATACGTCCCAGGCGATAAAAAATGGGATACGCGTCCTTTACCAGAGTCCCCAAAACTCTTCTTTGGAGCCTCGGCTGCTGGCTTTCCGGGCCGCGCTGATTGAACAGCGCCCCGAGGTTATCCGCAACTTCCTTTTAGCCTGGCAGGAAGGCGTAGACTATCGAAATGCCCACCCGGAGGAGTTTATCGCGATCATTTCGGAAATGACTGGCCTCACACCAGAAGAAATAACCTTATCAAACGATGTCGCAATTTACACCATGAGAGATAATCTCAATCTATTCTCGGAAAATCCGGGCAAAAATCCAACCTCAATTTATTACGTCGCCGGAATCAATCGTAATTTCCTCGTCACGAATGGTTACCTTACCATCCCACCTGATATCGAAGTCCTGCTAGATCCATCATTCCTGGAATAAACAGTTTTCCTTAGATAAGCTTACACGCATATAGGATAAATGATGCAAAAGCTACGAAACTGGTTCTCCACCCTCCCTCAAAAACCAAGACGGGTTCTTACCACCCTTGTTTTGATCACCCTCCTATTCATTGGCTTTAGTATAGCCACGATCGGGGATCTACTCAACGCCGTCAATTACTGGGAATTTATCGTTAATCCAATTCCCATCTTGATCAGTATTATTGGGTGCGTGGCAATTTTTCTGACAATCCGTGGCAGAGTCCGATCTGCCGCCTATTTGATGATATCAGCTATCATTGTCGGCTTCGCAATCATATCTTTTGTAGATCCCGAGCCCGTTTACACCAGTATCGCTGAATTAGTCATTGTAGTCATCCCGATACTGATCGCAATTCAAGCCCTGCCGGAACGGGAATTTACCTGGATCGTAATCATTGCTTTGATCATGCGATCCGTACTACAGATCGTTGGCACTTTCAAAACTTCCACACCGTTAAGCGGTTCGTCGGCAGAAACAGCCAATATCGCCCAATGGGCATCGATCGTTGTGGTTGTCCTATTCGGCATAAATATTGCCCTAAACCTTAATCAGTATGCATTCCGGGTTAAGATGATTTTGGTTCTGGGATTGCTCACCATTGTCCCTACTGCCATTCTCACGTCTGTCAGCCGCAACAACCTGGAAACGAACCTGATCGACCAGGCCAACCAGAGCCTGGTGCTCTCCTCGGAACAATTAGCCTCAGCAGTGGACTTATATTTTCAAACCGCGTTGGATACCACCCGCATCGAGGCGCAGATTCCCGGTCTGGAAGAATATCTAAACCAACCGAGCATCGGCAACATCGGTGGCGCTCCGCAATTCGCCCGCGGGACTCCCATTGAAAGGATCACAACCGATACCCTTTTGGCGATCCTGAAAAGGGATCCATTAAATATCATTTCCGTCAGCATAATGGATCGGCTTGGAACGTCTCAAGTCAGTACAGACCGCAATGAAGTTGGACAATTTCGAATAAATTACGATTATTATTTGATCCCCTTTCGAGACGGAATTCCATATGTGGGACCCGTCATAATCTCGGAAGATGGGACCGGCATCATCCACTTTAGTGCGCCCATCCGCACCGCAAGCGGCTTAACCAATGGTGTTTTGGATATTATCTATTCATCTTCTATATTCCAACAAATTATTGCCCGCAATAGCGATAAACTCGGTCCCGATGTGAATGCCATGCTCCTGGATGAATTCAACGTCATCCAGGCCCACACAGGATCGCCTGATTTGATCAGTAAAGTCGTAAATCCTGCAGACGATGATGTTGTTACTGATCTCGTATTTTCCAAGCGGCTGCAAGATATTGAGCACGAAAATCTGACCGTGCTCATGGATGGGTTAACCCCCGGGCTGGAAAATATGTCGGAGAGCCAATTCTTCTCCGGAAGTTTTACCCCCCGAACGTCTTCAGAAGCTGCCTTAACGAACTTGCCTGATCAGGCCGGTGTATCGAAACTGACAACGCGAGACTGGCGCGTCTGTCACCTTCGTCCCCAAAACCACTTTGCTAGCTCCGGCTCAACAACAGACCCAGGGAGTTGTGTTAATCAGTATTTTAATCAGCCTGATCAGTATCGCCATTGCCCTGGGTATGACCCAGGTGCTCGTATCCCCCATCGTAAATCTTACCCGTACCTCCGAGAGGATCACTCAAGGCGATATCAATGCTACTGCCTCCATCCAGACACAAGACGAGATCGGCGAACTGGCAACCTCCTTCAATGCCATGACCGGCCGTGTGCGGGACCTGATCGGTGGGCTGGAAGAACGCGTGGCAGAGCGTACTCAGGCCCTGGAACGGCGCGCCGTTCAGTTGCAAGCCGCTGGTGACGTAGGAAGTACGGCTGCCCGCTTGCGTGACTTGAACGAGCTTATGCGTCAGGTTACACGTTTGATCAGCCAGCGTTTTGGTTTCTACCACGTTGGTATCTTCCTGCTCGATGACCATAATGAATACGCGGTCCTGCGAGCCTCCAACAGCGAAGGCGGGCAGAAAATGCTCTCCCGAGACCATAAATTGAGGGTCGGCGAGGTTGGTATCGTGGGTTATGTGACCGGTACAGGGAAAGCCCGTATCGCCCTAAACGTAGGTCAGGATGCCGAATACTTTACCAACCCGGATCTGCCTTTGACCCAGTCGGAAATGGCCCTGCCGCTCATCGCAGGCGGAAAGATCCTCGGAGCTCTCGACATCCAAAGCACCGAAAGTTCAGCTTTTACCGAAGACGACGTGACGACCCTCAAGGTACTCGCAGACCAGATCGCAGTTGCCATCGAGAATGCCCGCCTGTTCACCGAAAACCAGTCGGCCCTTGAGACAGCCCGGCGTGCGTACGGCGAAACCAGTCTCAAAGGTTGGCAGCAACTGATAAAAGGCAAACAGGCAGAAATAGGTTACGTCAGCCTTAGTGAAGATCGAGTCTCTCCTATCGCGGGCGAATCCAGCATGGAATTCCACCAGGCGATCGAAAGCGGTGAAGTGGTCTTATCAGATCAAGATCGGACTCTCCATATGCCGATCAAGGTTAGAGGCCAAAGCATCGGCGCTATCCGGATGGATAAGAAACAGAATGGCGAAAGGTGGACTTCCGATGATGTTACGATGGCCAATACTCTTGCAGAACAATTAGGGAATGCGCTCGAGAGCGCCCGTCTTTATGCCGATATCAGCCAACGTGCCGAACGCGAATCCATCATCTCTGATATTGCCTCCAAGATTGGCGCTTCCATCCAGATCGATACGATCCTGCGAACCTCTGTAGAAGAGTTGGGGCGGGCTCTACCAGATTCCGAGGTGATCATCCAAATGGGTGGCCAAACCCCGCAAGGAGGCAGCAATGATTAATCCATCCCCAATGCCTCAAGTAACTCCGCAGGTGGAGTCGCTACCCTTCTCGTATCAGGAACAACGCTCGCGCTTCCTTAAGACAATTCTGATAGCCGCATCGATTATTGGGCTGATTATTTCGTTTACATCCATATCAATGATGACGACTGCAGGAGTGATAGCCCTTACAACCATTTCACTAATTCTGCTGATCTCAGCCTTCGTACCAGTTCCTTATGTTCTCAAAGCAGGCATTCTCCAGATCTCAGTATTCTCACTGGGTGTTTATGCATTGATGGAAACCGGGGTTTTTGGGAATTCCCGCTTGTATTTGCTGGCATTCGTGTTGCTGGCAGCGCTTCTTTTCAGCCGCCGTGAATACTTCATCGCCCTCGGTCTGAGCGTGGTTACCACTATTGTCACCGGTTGGTTACTAACTTCCGGAAGGATTCGTTTGATCAGCAACGAAGTCAGCGCCGGAAGCATGTCCACCTGGTTGATCTATATCCTTGTCTTGATCATCATAGCCAGCGTTTTCGAAGCCGGCTGGAGACGATTACAAAAAGAATACATTGTTACCCAGGCAACGCTAAAAAATGCGATGAGCACGCTCAGCAGCGAGAGGATCAATCTTGAAAGCAGGGTAACTGAACGCACAAATGAGCTTTCAGCCACTGCCGAAATGGAAAAACATCGTTCTTCCCGCCTCCTGGCAGTCTCGAACATTTATCATTCCACTTCGCTTATGCAGGAATTGGATCAACTTTTGCCGACTTATGCGCGCCTCATTGGCGAAAACTTTGGCTTCTACCACGTCGGCATCTTTATGAATGATGATAAAGATGAATACACTGTCCTGAGAGCCGCCAATAGCGCCGGTGGAGAAAGACTGTTAGCCCGAGGATATAAACTGAAGATCGACCAGGCGGGCATTGTCAACATGGTGGCATCCACTGGACAGGCCCGGGTCACACCACGGATCAAGGATGACCTCCTTTATGAGCCTAACCCGGAGCTCTCAGAAACCCGCTCTATGATGGCTCTGCCTCTGCTGGTCGGGAATAAAGTCATCGGTGTCCTGGACCTGGAAAGTAGCATCGAGCAAGGAGCCAGCGAACAAGATTTGGAGATCATGGACTCACTGGCTGATCAAGTGGCTATCATGATCGAGAATACCCGTATCTCCAGCGAAAACAGGCACGCTCTTGCCGAAGCGCGAGCCGTCTACGGTCACTACATGCGCCAGGCTTGGGAGCAATTCTCTACCGAAAAACGCTCCGCCGGGTATCGCTACGCAGCCTCGCGGGTCAACCGGCTTGAAGATCCCGTGAACCTGCCTGAGATGCAAACCGCTCTGGAATCCGGACTGACAATTACCGACAATAAAGAAAATGCGTCCATGTCGATCCCATTGAAATTACGTGATGAAGTCATCGGCGTGCTGGATGTTCGCTCGAACAATTCATCCCGCCAATGGACGCCGAATGAGTTGGGACTGGTCCAGGCTGTTGCTGAAAGAGTTGCCCTTGCCCTGGAAAACGCACGGCTGTTCGAAGAAACCACCCGCCGTGCTGACCGTGAGCGGGCAGTCTCGGACATCACCACCCGCATCCGCAGCACCACCGATCCGCAGTTGATGCTTCAGACCGCCCTGGACGAGTTAAAGCGTGCCTTAGGCGCTAAGGAAGTTCAGATCCGTCCATATTCTCCTCCACCCGCAGACGAGCCCGTCAACCAATGAGTAACTGGGCTTCCGAAAGTTCGTTCCGGCATCTTGGATAAGTTCGACAAACTGAGAGAAAACTATGGCATATACAATTGCGATTTCCAATGAAAAGGGCGGCGTCGCCAAAACCACTTCCACCTTATCCCTCGGTGCCGCATTGGCCGAAACCGGGCAAAAGGTGCTTTTAGTTGACCTCGATCCCCAGGCCAACTTGTCCCTGGCCCTTGGCTTCGAACCTTCTGTGGTGGAAAAGGCATCCACCCACATTCTCCTGGAGAATACTCCTTTAATGGATTCCCGCCTGGAAACGAACATCGTCGGCGTGGACCTTATCCCATCTAACTCATCCCTTGAGCAGGCGGAACAAGTCCTACCCATCTACCTAAATTACACCACCCGCCTTCGCAACGCCATCCTGGGAGCCGAACCTCTGCCATACAATTTCATCCTAATCGACTGTCCCCCCGCTCTCGGAGCCATCACAGTCAATGCACTCACCGCTGCCGACCTGCTCATCATCCCCACTCAAGCGGAATACTTTTCCGCCTATGCTCTGCGTGACATGATGACAATCATCCGACAGATACGCTCAGTGGATAACCCAAAACTGGCCTATCGTGTTCTGGTAACCCTGCTGGACCAGCGTAATCGTGCTCACCGGGATATCCGCGAACAGTTGGAACGCACTTTCGGGATTGGCCTGTTCAAGACCGTCATCGAGATCGATACAAAACTACGTGAAAGCCCTATTCTCGGTTTACCCATCACCCAGTATAAACCGAATAGCCGTGGCGCTCAGCAATACCGCGGCCTCGCTGAGGAGTTGATCCAATATGTCGAGCAAACGAATACAGAAACGGCTTGATCAACTATTTATAGATATTAAGCAAGCCGAAACTCCTGCACCCCGTCAGGATGGTTCCACCGCGCCAGATGTAGTCGCGGAAAGTAAACGTATCCTGCAGGAAGAGAAACTTGCCCGGGTAAAAGCGGCTGCACTAAGGGAAGATTTACCTCCTCCTCCGCCTCCGGCTCCAGCGGACACCTACTTTACTACTCCACAAACCACAACAATCCTGCCAGGGCCAGAATCTTCCATCGATGCGGAAACAATGACTCTGCCCTTCCGTACAGATGCAAATACGTGGAGCCTGCTGGAAGTCATTGGATCGCCGGAAAAAGGCCTCTGGAGTGAAGAGGAACAGCTCCTCGCCAAACAAGTCACCGACCAGCTTTCGTTGGCCCTTGAAAATGCCCGCCTTTTGACGGAAACTCAACAGCGCAACAAAGAACTGGCGACCCTGAACGAGATCATCGGGGCGGCAAACCAGACCCTCGAACTCTCGGATATTCTCGATGTCGTTCTCAACCGTGTCCTGGCTGCCTTCGATATGGAAGCCGGACTTATCAGCTTGTTCAATGCCACCAACGGCATCCTTGAATTATCCACCTGGCATGGTCTGCCGGACCCGATGGTAAACAAATTCCAGGCCAACGGCATGGGAGGTACTCTCTGCGCCAAGGTGTACGAAGAAAAGCAGACGCTTTCATTGAACGACCTCAATAAGTACTCGCCCATTGATCCGAGCGGATTGTTGGCGGCTGGATTCCAGGCTTATCTAGGCGTTCCATTGGTTGCAGGCGGTCAGGCTATTGGAACCTTGTGCACCTTCAAGAATGATCCCACCGAGTTTAAACAAAACACCATCGATTTAATGATGACGATGGGATCTCAGATCGGGTTTGCCATTGAAAATGCACGCCTTTTCGCCCAAACCCAATCTTCCGAAGAGACACTCCGCCGGCAAAATGAATACCTCGCAACTTCGGCTGAGATCGGCCGCCTGGTCACATCCACCCTGGACATGGATACGCTCTTCGGCCGAACGGTCAACCTGATCCATGATCGCTTTGGTTTCTACCATGCCGCCATCTTCACTATCGAAGAAACAGGCTTTAATGCCGTGCTGATCACTGCCACCGGAAAAGCCGGCGAAGAGATGCTCAAACGTAACCACTCCCTGCCGGTAGGGTCAAAATCCATCGTTGGTACGGTTTCATCCACCGGCAATCCAATGGTGGTAAATGATGTTGCCATCAACTCAACCCACAAGCACAACCCATTGCTGCCCGATACTCAATCTGAAGCCGCCATCCCCCTGCGGATCGGCAAGCGTATCATCGGCGTCATCGACCTCCAGTCCAGGGAAAAAGATGCCTTCACTGCGGCGGATATCGCCGTCTTGTTGACCCTGGCCGATCAGGTGGCCATCGCCATCGACAATGCCCGCTCGTACGAATTGGCCCAGCAAGCCATCAACGAAATGCGCGAGCTGGACCGCCTCAAGAGCCAATTCCTGGCAAACATGAGCCACGAACTCCGTACACCGCTCAACTCGATTATCGGCTTTTCACGCGTTATCATTAAAGGCATTGACGGTCCGGTAACTGAATTGCAGGAGCAAGACCTCAGCGCTATCTACAACTCAGGCCAGCATTTGCTGCGGCTGATCAACGACATCCTCGATTTGTCCAAGATCGACGCAGGCAAGATGGAATTAGCCTTTGACGACGTCAGCATTGAAGAGTTGATCCAAACCGTCGTACCGACCGTATCCGGGTTGATCAAAGACAAGCCCATTCAAATTATTCAAAAGATCAATCCCGACATCCCCACCCTCCGCGCAGACGCAATGCGCTTGCGCCAGGTCTTGATCAACTTGGTATCGAATGCCGCCAAGTTCACAGACGAGGGCACCATCACCATCAGCGCCGAGATCCAGGCAAAGGCGAACGGCCAAAGCGAAGTGGTCATCAAAGTCACCGACACAGGCGCAGGCATCGCTCTCGAAGATCGAAACAAATTGTTCCAGCCCTTCTCGCAGGTGGATGCATCGCCCACTCGCAAGACCGGCGGAACTGGTTTAGGCTTGTCCATCTCCCGCCGCCTGGTGGAGCTGCATGGTGGTGTCATCGACGTGATCAGCGAGGTCGGCCAGGGCAGTACGTTCTTCTTCACTCTGCCCCTTCCGCAGGCCTCTGAAAAGCGCATTCCCAATTCAAGCCGCCCTGCCGACAAGATTATTCTCACTATTGACGATGATACGCAGGTGATCGGCCTATATGAACGGTTCCTCCAGCCGCAAGGGTACCAGGTGATCGCCCTCACGGATCCTTCTCAAGCCGTGGAACGGGCACGCCAATTAAAACCTTATGCCATTACTCTCGATATCATGATGCCCGGCAGAGATGGCTGGACCGTCCTCTCTGAATTGAAAAATAACCCCGATACCCGCGACATACCCGTGATCGTCTGCAGCATCCTGGAAGAAGACGAAAAAGGCTTTAGCCTTGGTGCGTCCGATTACCTAGTCAAGCCTATCCTGGAAGAAGACATGCTGAAAGCTCTTTCTCGCCTGAACGGAGCGGGGGATATCCATGACGTGCTTGTCATAGATGATGACGAAAAAGACTTGCGCCTGATGGAGAGTATTCTAAAGCAGGGAGCTTATAACCCAATGCTGGCACATGGTGGCAAGGAAGGTTGGGAAAGCCTGCTGAATCAATCACCCCAGGCGGTCATTCTTGACCTGTTCATGCCGGATATGGACGGCTTTACCATCCTCGAAAAACTTCGCACCGATCCGAGGCTTAGCGAAATACCCGTCATTGTCGTGAGCGGAGCAGATCTCACCTCTGAACAACAAAACCAACTGGCTAATTTCGGGCAAAGCCTTTTGAACAAAGGCACGCTAAGCGAACATGAACTGCTTTCATCCCTAGAAAAAGCCCTCAAACGAATAAAAACACCCTAGAAAGGCTATCGTCAAACACATGTCATTCGTCGTTCGTTGCATCGATTGCAACCATACTTCACCATTCTTCCCAACATCGACTAGTTGCCCGCGTTGCAACAGCCAATGGCGTGAAGCCGAATATGACCTCAATTCCATCGGCAAAGGTCTCTTGCCGCAATTATCTAGCAGAATTTTTGACCTATGGCGGTACCGGGAATTATTGCCGGTCCGAAGCCCCCATCCGGCTATTATGCTGGGCGAAGGCGGCACACCGCTAATACAGGCAGCCAATCTTGGGATGATGTTGGGCTGCCCGAACATATTCATCAAGGACGAACGACAGGGACCTACGTCCTCTTTCAAGGACCGCCAAGCTGCCGTAACGATCGCCGCCCTCAAAGAAGCCGGTATCACCGAAATGGTGGCCGCATCCACCGGAAATGTGGCCATCTCGTATTCTGCGTATTGTGCCCGCGCCGGGATCAAATTATGGGCGTTCGTGACCAGCCTGGTGCCGGCAGTAAAAATGCGCGAGATCGCCATTTACGGAAGCCAGGTTATCAAAGTGACCGGATCCTACGACCAGGCAAAACAAGTGGCGGCAGAGTTCGCTCGCCAACGCAATCTATATCAGGATACCGGCGCGCGGACGATCACTTCCATCGAGGCCATGAAAACAATCGCTTTCGAAGTATCCGAGCAGCTCACCACAATTCTCGGGCAAGCGTCCAAGTCAACTGGAAATCTACGGGCTCCCTGGCGGGCCCCAGATTGGTACATCCAGGCGGTCAGTGGCGGTATGGGTCCATTGGGAGTATATAAAGGCTTTGCCGAACTGCAAAAAATGAATTACATCGACCACATTCCTGGTTTGGCCATCATCCAGGCAGATGGTTGCGCACCGATGGTTACTGCCTGGAAAGAACACAGTGAGAATGCCACACCGGTCAAATCACCGCGGACCCACATCGAGACCCTGGCAACAGGCGATCCGGGTCGCTCTTATAATCTCCTGGCGAAACGTGTCAATGAAACCCATGGGGTTTTTGAAAGCGTCTCTGACCAGGAAGCCTTCCAGGCCATCCACGTGCTGGCAAAAATGGAAGGCATATCAGCGGAGCCAGCTGCGGCCGTCGCTTTTGCAGGCTTGTTCAAACTTGTGCGTGCAGGCGTCATCAAATCCACCGATGTCGTCGTGGTTAATTGCACAGGCCATACTATGCCGACTGAACCGTTCGTTCTGGGCGATAACTGGTCCCGCAACGTGGTCATGCCGACCCTGTCGCAAGACCAGACCCCGCAGGAAGGCTTGCTGGCAGCCCTTAGCCGGGTTGCGCCAGACCGCTTCCCCTGCATCGCCCTGATCGATGACAGCGCCGATGCGCGCCGTCTAATCCGCCGCATCCTTCAATCGCAGGGTAACTTCACCATTCATGAAGCCGAAAATGGCAAACTGGGCCTGAAAGTGATCGAGCTTGAACACCCCGATCTGATCATCCTCGACCTGATGATGCCCGAAATGGACGGTTTTGCTGTCCTGGACGCGCTGAAAGCCCACCCGGAAACCGCCGACATCCCCGTGATCGTCTCCACCGCCAAAGAATTGACCTCCGATGAGAAGGATCGTCTAAAAGGCCAGATCCAGGCTCTCATGCAAAAGGGCGATTTCTTGAGCGATGAATTCCTCGAAGAAGTTCGCACACTTATTGGGTAAGCACAGGGAAAAAGGACTGACCTTTGAATAGAAAAAAGGGCCAGGTAACCGGCATTGGGGCCGCCCTGACATCTGCTTTTTTTCTGGGTCTTGCACCTGTATTCGGGAAACAGGCCATAAACCTGGGATTTACTCCGCTGGCGGTTGTCGCTTTGCGGACGATTTTGGCTGCCGGCTTGTTGCTGCTGATCATGGGGCTGTTCCGACGGCCTTTTCTTTACATCTATCCAGCCGGTTTGTTGGGGTGCGGGCTGGCGGGGGCATTGAACGGAATTGGTTCACTGCTTTATTACATGGCCCTGGGAAGGCTGTCCGTTAGCATGGGCCAGTTGCTCTACGCGCTTTATCCCGTTTTCCTGGTGATCTGGCTGGTCATCGACCATCAACCCCCCAGCCGCCTTACCTATGCACGCATGGCCGTCGCATTCCTCGGGATCATATTCCTCACTTTTTCAAATTCCGTCAAAATTGATTGGTGGGGTGTGGGCTTAATGCTTGGCGCATCGGTTATGTACGCCATACACTTGCCTATCAATCAGCGTGTCCTGTACGATATCCCCGCTCCGACAGTGACCTTGTACACATTATTGGCAATGAGCATTGTGGTTGTCCCCGCCTACCTCATCTTTGACCGGCATCTGCCCACCGAAGGAATAAGCTGGTTCCCCGTCCTGGCTTTGACCTTGGTGACTTTCTTCTCCCGTTTGATGCTTTTCCTGGGTGTCAAAAACCTGGGCGGTATCCAAACAGCGTTACTGGGATTATCGGAGTTGATCGTCTCGGTGGCTGTGGGCCATTTCTGGCTGCAAGAGGTACTCAGTCCATACCAATGGATTGGCGCAACGCTATTGGGACTGAGCCTGCTACTGATCGGCCTGGAGAAAATCCAACCGGAAAAAAGACGCCCATACGGATTGCTCGCCTGGGTCCGCCCCCCCGAGATCGCCCCCGAGATACCCTGGGGTTCGCACGATTAATTATCTTTCCCCTGTTCTTACATAATCGCAATCGTTACAAACGGCTATGAAATCTTCGAAAACATAGCCTGTTCCGCGTACGCTGATAATCCTATCCATCAGGGTGGGAACGACCGCCAGTTTTTGCCTCAGGCGGCTTACCAGCGGGCGTAAAATTTCTGGTGCTTCCTGCTGGGTAGTGGAATATCCTTGCACCAACAGAACCAATTCCCGGTGGGAAAATACCTTGCTTCCATTTTCTACAAATATCCGCAATAAGCGGCCTTCGGCGGGGGTCAGGAAAACAATCCTGTTGCCAGAACGGACCAGCCGCCGCCCAAAATCCACCACAGTGCCGTCACTCAATGCCACGATGGCGTTTTCATCCGAACCTAAATCGGCTTGCTGTCTCTCCCGTGCCTGTATCCGTGCATTTCGCCGTTCCAATCCGCGGGCGACACTTTCGATGATCTGAGCCGGACTGGCTGGTTTTAATAAATAGTCGTGGACCTGGCTTCTGAGTGCCTCGATGGCTGATTCCATCGAACCATGCGCGGTCAACATGATGATTTCTATATCCTGTGCAATGCGGTTGACCACCTTCACTACTTCCAGGCCATTCATCCCCGGCATGCGTAGATCCAGGATAATCAAGTCAATCTGGTTCAAGCGGACATGGTCCACAGCAGCCTCGCCATTCGCCACTGCAACGACATGGTATCCCTCCAGGCGGAGAATATCCGTTAACGTCTGTCGTTCGACCGGTTCATCATCTACGACCAGAAGATTGGCTTTATTCGTCATGATTCTCCTTTGATTGGTAACATAACCCGGAAACATGCACCTGGTCCGCGCTCCGAAAGCAGATCCAGGCTGCCTCCATGCGCAGAAATGATTCCATAACTCACTGAAAGACCCAATCCGGTTCCGCCCTGCTTTGTGCTGACAAAAGGCTCGAAGACACGGGCACGCATCTCTTCGGAAACACCCGGTCCGGAATCCTGGATCAAGACTTCCACCATATCGCCCCGGCTGGGACGGGCGCTGATGCGCAGGTCCCCGCCGCCCGGCATGGCGTCATATGAATTCAGGAACAGGTTCAGGAATACCTGTTCCAACTGGTTGGTCACGGCGAAAATGGTTGGCAACTTGGATGAAAATCCGGTACTCACACGGATTTCCCGCGCCTGAAATTGTGGGGCAAGCAGATTGATAACGTGCCGGAGCAGCGCTACAAGATCCACTCGCTGAGGCTCCACCGCGCCGGGGCGGTAAAAGTCGAGCATACGCTGGACGGTGCTCATCAGGCGGTTTAATTCCCGGTTGGCCATGTCAAGGTATTCACGTTGTTTCTTCTCTGTTACTTCGCCCCGCGTCGCCAGGTGGAGACAGTTCTGGACGGCCTGCAACGGATTATTGATCTCATGAGCGATGGATGCAGTCAACCTGCCGGCTGCGGCCATCTTCTCTGCGCGGATCAAGGCTTGCTGCGATTCTTCCACCCGCCGCACATATTCGCGCAGTTCTTCATAAAGGCGGGCATTTTCCATCGCCACAGTAGCCTGGCGGGCTAATAAGAGGAACATTTCCCATTCCACTTCACGGAAAACGGGAGCGTCGGCAGCCTGCCCGGCCAGCAAAACCCCGCGCACATTCAGGCGGGAGATGGGAGCGCACATGACGGAACCCAATCCCTTTTCGAGAATTTCGGCTTGCAAGTCTTCGTCACCGGAATCGCCGACATTGATCCACAAAGGCGATCCCGATGCGTCCACCCTGCCGATAATCCCGGCTGTAGCCTTGCTTTCGCCTGCTGCGAGAGTTTGCCCCCGACCGGCCAGAAGCTTCAATTCTTTCCCGTCACCAGACCTGAGATAGAAGCCTGCATTTTCGCAGCGTAAATGCCCGCGGACAGCATTCAAGACAAGGTCAAGCAGCCGTTCGGGGTGTGTTTCTGTCAGGAATGACTTAATGATATCGAAAAGGGGTCTCAATGCCTGGATGCGGGCGCTGTCGCGTTTCTTCTGGCTGTCTGCCAGAGCCTGCTCCACCGTCTGGACCAACTCACCGCCCACTTCGAAAGGCTTTAAGAGCAGTCCATCCACGCCCTGTCGCAAGGCCTGCACGGCTGTTTCGACCGTGCCGAAGCCGGTCATCACCAGGATGGCCGTATCCGGTTGATGTTCTTTTGCATAAGCGATCAGGTCGAAACCGCTGATCTCCGGCATTCGAATATCCACCAGTAACCCGTCAATCTTCTCTTTTGCCAGGTATTTCATCGCCTTGCCGGGGTCGGTGAAAGTGGTGACCGCGTATCCAGCCTTGGTAAGCAAACGCTCACAAAGCAATGCAATGCCCGGTTCGTCGTCCACTACCAGGATATGGATAGGAGGCATTATTCAACCTCCACGGGCAACCATATGGTGAACTTGGAGCCTTTGCCCACTTCGCTCCCAACTTCAATATATCCGCCATGGTCTGCGATGATCCCATAAGATACCGATAACCCCAAACCCGTCCCTCCGTCCCTGGACCGGGTTGTAAAGAATGGCTCAAATACTCGCTCGAGATTTTCCGGCGCGATCCCCATGCCCGTATCTGCCAGGCAGATGGTCAGCCAATTATGTGAATCCTTTTTTTGGCAGGCTGTGATGATCTCCAAATCGCCACCTGTCGGCATGGCATGCAGCGCGTTGTGGATCAGATTCAAGATCACCTGTTTGGTCTGATTGCGATCCAACGAAACCCACGGCAACCCATCTGCCAGTTGGGTGGACAATTGAACACCGCTGGTGCGTAGAAGGTGGTTGACCAGCGCCAGCACATCCATCAAGATCTCATTGATATCGGAGCGGACCCGCACGCTCTCACTTTGGCGGGCGAAATCCAACAATCGCCTGACCACACTGCGAGCCCGTTGTGCTTCCCGCAATACCAATTCCAGATCGTTGCGGATCTTTGAATCAGTTGGGAGTTCATCCAGAACGAGTTCCGTGAATCCCGAAACGCTTGTTAACGGATTATTCAATTCGTGGGCTATACCTGCAGCCATCTCACCAACGGCAGCCAGCTTGGCTGCCTGGACGAGCCGGCTTTCGGCCATCCGTTGAGCGGCGATCCGTTCCTGCAGTTCTTCCCGGGCCGTCCTTAATTGATCCACCGTTGCCTGCAACTTTTGATATTGCCCCGCGCTCGCAATTGCACTCGAGAGAATGCCGCCAAGTGATTCGAGCACCAGCAGATCGTTCTGCGAAAAGGCATGCTTCTTCTGGCTTTCCACATCGATCACGCCGAGGATTTGGTCGCCATCCTTTAAGGCCACGCACATCTCCGACCCCGCGTCCCAGTTGGGGATGGGATGATAAAAGGGGTTCTGATCCACATCGCTGATGAGAATATTCTGGCCTGTCGCCGCCACACGCATGACCACGCCATCGTCTTTACCGTCTTCCAGTAGCCGCAAACCTTGCTGGACCAGGTCGGCGGCGTTTCCGCCAATGCCGGCTACCCTCAATCTCCTCTCCGGGCCTTCGGCCAGGGCAATGACGGTCAATTCATAGGCGAAATACCGTGCCATTAACTCGGCGGAAATCTGCGCTACTTGACGAACATCCGTCAGGCTGATGATTTGCTCAACCACTTCATGGATAAGACTCAAATTGCGGGCCCGGCTTTCCGCTTCACGTCGCAACCGGCCATTTTCCAAAAGGCCGGCGATATGGCTGGCAATGACAACTAATAAGTGCTCATCGTAAACAGTGAAAGCACCCTTCTTGACACTTTCTAAGCCCAGCATACCGATCAACTGCCGCCGGTATTTCATAGGTATCACCAGCGCTGACTGCGAGCCCGGATAAACGGCTTTATATTCCCCCTCAGATATGATGGATTCTGTCCGGAATACCTCCCCCTTTTCAACCACCCAGGGAATCTGGGCCTCTTCCATTGTCACGGTCTGAAGGGTGATCGTTCCATCATGCTCGGTGTAGTTTTGTAACCCGCTCCCATCTGGCGTCAGGATCACCAGGTTGACACGGTCGGTTCCAAAGGCCCGCCGCAATAAAGCGAACATTCTTTGAGCGATCTGTTCAGGGTCCAGTGCCGAGGTGATAGTGACCGCGAAATCATTCAACAGCGCCATGCGGTGCAATTGGTTGGTCAGATCGGAAAATGTCATGCTGGCTTCGACCGCAGGGGACATTTTTTCCACCAACTGCAGGAAGATATTCCACTCATCCGACGGGAGCTGCTTTTCCGGCCAAATAGCAAAAAGACCGATCAAGCGGGCACCAATAACTAGCGGAACCGCAATCCATTTTTGGTATGTTGCCTTATACCCCAGGCGGGGAACCATGGCCCATTCGGCTTCTTCTTTTTCGACGACCCGCACCTTGCAAGACTTTACAACTTCACGCAATAATGGATTTGCCTCGATGGATATACGAATGTCGCTGCAATCTTCACAATTCTGGTATGCCTTTATCTCGAAATAATCCCCCGAACGGACAGCCAACCAACCGCTATTGCAACCAGCCTTATTCAATACCAGTTCAAGCATCCGGTCCAGCGCTTCAGGCATATGGTAAGGGATGCCCAGGTCGGTATCGCTCAGTACCGGGTCCGAAGATAACTCCAGGAAAGAGCGGCTGGGGTTACCCAGCGCCACGACTCGCCAAAACCGCTGAGCCACCGTGGAAAGGGTATTCGCACCCACCAAGATCACCCGTTGTGTCATTTCATCTGGAAAGATATATAAACGCGCGCCTACCAAACCAGTCACTTGAATTGCTTTACGAGAGCGGCTGTGTTTACCGATCAATGCTCCATTCACCCACCCCTGCAACTCCGGGCTTTGAACGTAGTCCAAGACGGCAGTTCGGTTCTTGGAATTCAATTTGTAAGCACCGAGGATTTCCCACTCTACATTCTTTTCCAGCCACACCGCGCAAAGAGCCCCCGTCAATTGACTGGTCTCTTTTAATTGTTTTTCCAATGGATTTTGGGCCATTAATTTCTCTCTTAACTGCATTATATAACACAAATTAGAAATCCCAAAATGGTACAATATTTATTAATATGAAGGATGTCGATCTGACGATCATTGGCGGAGGACTTGCCGGAACCGAAGCCGCCTGGCAAGCTGCCCGGCAGGGTTTGACCGTGCGCCTTTTCGAAATGCGGCCCGGCAGAACTACCGGCGCTCACATTACCACCGGACTTGCCGAGCTGGTCTGTTCCAACTCGCTCGGATCCAACTTGTCCGACCGGGCCTCTGGCGTCCTGAAAAACGAACTCCGCTCACTCAATTCGCTGCTCGTCTCATGTGCAGAAGCCACCGCTGTTCCTGCCGGAAATGCTCTCGCAGTCGACCGAGACGCCTTTTCTGACCTGGTAACACGCCGGTTGGAGGATCTGCCCAACATAGAAATTGTCCGCAGCGAGATCACGGAGATCCCACAAGGCCTCGCGATCATCGCCTCCGGTCCGCTGACCTCAGAAGCTCTCTCCCGCGCCATTGTTGCCTTCTCCGGTGAAAATGCGTTATTTTTCTATGACGCAATCGCTCCGATCATCAGCGTAGGGTCTGTAAACATGGAGGTCGCCTATCGCGCTTCCCGCTATGATTCTGGGACACGCGCTGATGGCGACTACATTAATTGCCCGCTCAATAAGCAGCAATATAAAGATTTCGTGAATGCCTTGATTTCGGCTGATCGCATCCCTTTGCATGATTTCGAAATGGATATCGAGAAAGGCATCAACGCAGGGCAATATTTTGAAGGCTGCCTGCCCGTGGAGATCATTGCCAGCCGTAACGAGAAGTCGCTGGCGTTTGGCCCCATGCGCCCCACCGGTTTGACCGATCCACACACGGGACGATGGCCGCATGCTCTCATACAACTCCGGCAGGATAATTTGTCCGGCAGCCTGTACAACCTGGTCGGTTTTCAAACCAACCTGACTTATGCCGAACAGAAGCGCATTTTTCACATGATCCCTGGTTTGGAACAAGCCGAATTCGTCCGATATGGGCAAATGCATCGCAACACCTTTCTGGCAGCTCCACAAATCCTGCTACCAACCTTGCAGTCCCGTAGTCGGGCGGACCTGTTCTTTGCCGGGCAGATAACGGGAGTGGAAGGGTACATGGGCAATATCGCCACAGGCTTGATCGCCGGAGTGAATGCCGCCCGTCTTCGGATGGGAAGAACTCCACTTACCTTCCCCACTTCCACCATGATCGGCGCATTATGCCATTACATAACCCACGCAGACATGAAAGACTTTCAACCGATGAAGGCAATTTTCGGAATCCTGCCTCCCCTTGAAACACCTAAGCATATCGATAGACGTGAGCGGGCGACTTTGTTTTCCCAACGGGCTTCTGCCAGTCTCGAGGCATTTATGCGAAATAGCGAACGGGAGATTGACTATGCGCAAGTATAGAGCATTCTTGCTCCTGGGTATCATTTTAGCCATCATTCCGCTATCGGTCTGGTACTTTCGCCGCCTCTCACAAAACCCGCCTGCATTTGACGGGGAACGCGCCTACGAGGACGTATTGGCACAGGTAGCCTTTGGTCCGCGCACCGCCGGCAGCCAGGCCCATGCTGATACGATAAACTATATCCAAAATGAACTACAAAAAGCCGGCTGGCAGTTCGAAATTCAGGAAACTACCTGGCAAGGGTTCCCTGTCAAGAACATTATCGCTTCCCGCTCTCCACAACAGCCCCAGGTGATCCTGGGAGCGCACTACGACAGCCGCATGGTTGCCGACAAGGATCCTGCCCCTTCAGCCCAGCGGGCGGTTCCTGGGGCCAATGACGGGGCTTCTGGCGTGGCAGTCTTGTTGGAACTGGCACGCACGCTGCCAACCGATACCATCCCCATATCCCTCCTGTTCATCGACGCGGAGGACGATGGAGGACTGGATGGCCGCGATTGGTTGATGGGGTCGCGCGCCTATGTTACCGCCCTGACATTCAAACCACGCGCCGTCATCATCCTTGACATGATCGGTGATGCGGATCTCAATATCAATATGGAAAGAAATTCGGATCAAACTATTCGATCGGAAATTTGGGCGCTAGCCAAGTCACTAGGATATGAGCAGCAATTCATCCCGCTGGTCAAATACAGCATGATCGATGACCATACTCCCTTCCTGGAAGCAGGGATCCCTGCCGTAGACATCATAGACTTTGATTACCCCTACTGGCATACCAGCGAGGATACAGCCGATAAAGTCTCTGCAGAGAGCCTGCGGATCGTGGGCGACACTGTCTTGAAGTGGCTCCTTTCGCAAAGATAAGGTGTGTAATACCATTTTTTAATGATATTGGAATTGTCAAATATAACAACCTGACTTACACTTAACTTCAATGAATATACCGGAGATTCTGAAGGAGATCCGCCCATCATGGGTACGCCGCGTGTCTAACAGCATGGCCCGCGGATCCGGTGTGCGCGAGAATTTTGAAGGGCAACTGAACCGGTTCTATGACTTGCTGATCCAGGCAATCGAGACGGGTGACCCCGCCTGGGTCGACCCGGTCTTGTATGATTGGTCAGCGGCTCCCACCCAAAGTGAACTGCGCGCCGGGGAGAAGAATATCACCGCTATCTTCAACCGTATGTTGATGATCACTTATGATCTCGCCCGCGAAGACCTCTCCGGCGCTGAAGCGATGGAATTAATGGGGGCAGTGCTGCCCGTCTTTACTTTCTCATTGGAAAAGGTAGCTCGCTACGAAATGGAAACCAGGGTGACATTCATTTCCAATGAGTTGTCTGAAATGCAGACCAAACTGGAACACCTGGACCGCAGTAAATCCAATTTCATCTCCGTTGCAGCCCATGAACTGAAAACCCCCCTCACATTGATCGAAGGCTACACCACTATGATGCGCGAGAGCGCCAAACACGACACCGACGGTCAGATGGATGCGCTTATCGAAGGAGTCAATAATGGCATCCGTCGGCTGCGCGCCATCGTGGACGACATGATCGATGTCTCCTTGATCGACAATAACCTGCTCTCACTTAATTTCCAACCGATTTGGATCAATCAGATCCTCCAGTTGATCGCCAAGGAATTTGGCGAATCCATTATGAGCCGCCAACTCCAATTCGAGCTGCGCCCCTTCCCGGGTGGAGATCAGATGCTTTTTGGAGACCCGGAGCGGCTCTACCAGGCTTTTCGTAATATCCTTAGTAATGCGATAAAATTCACTCCCGACGGAGGCAGGATCAGCGTGGATGGTCGCCTCCTGCCGGGTTTCCAGGAAGTCACGGTTGAAGATACTGGTATTGGGATCAGCGCAAAGGATCAGGAGACAATTTTTGAAAAATTCGGACAACTCGGCAATGCATCACTGCATTCCAGCGGTAAAACGAAATTCAAAGGCGGTGGCCCCGGCCTGGGTTTACCTATTGCCAAGGGTATCATTGAAGCCCACGGCGGTACTATCTGGGTGGAATCCGAGGGACACGATGAGAAAGGCTGCCCCGGTTCGATCTTCCACGTGCTCCTGCCCATCCGCACCGAATCTCCCGACCCCAAACTCGCCAAGCTCTTTGGCGCCACAGCACAGACCCTTCCCCATTCATAATTTTTTCCATGGCTAAACGAAAACCGCAATCCACTCAACCACCCCGGGAACGGGTATTCCTCGTCGGCGTGGAGGTGCATGGAGAAGATCACCTGCTCACTCTCGAAGATTCGCTGGCAGAGCTGGCTCTTCTTGCAGATACCGCCGGTTTGGAAGTCGTCGGCGAAATGACCCAAAAACTCAATCACGTCAATGCAGAGACCTATATCGGCTCTGGCAAAGTTGAAGAATTAAAAGCTCTGGCTGACGAGAACCTGGCACAGGTGATCATCTTTGACAACGAGCTTTCCCCGCGCCATCAAAGGGAACTGGAAAAACACATTGGCTTTTCCGTGCGTGTCATCGACCGCACTGCCCTTATCCTTGATATCTTCGCCCAACACGCTCACACGAGTGACGGTCAACTGCAGGTAAAGCTGGCACAGTATGAATATTATCTGCCTCGCCTCACCGGTCAATGGACCCACCTTGCCCGCCAAGGCGGCGGTGGTGGCGGCCGCGCGGGATCCGTCGGCGGGGTCGGCCTGCGTGGACCCGGCGAGACCCAGCTGGAGGTCGACCGGCGGGCCATTCGCCACGAGATCTCGCACATCAAAGAAGAGCTGGAGAAGGTTCGGGCGCACCGGATGCGCTATCGTGCCCAACGTAAACGCAGCCGCCTTCCCACTGTAACCCTGGTTGGGTACACCAATGCGGGCAAATCCACTTTGCTAAACCTCCTGGCGAAATCCGATGTTTATGTGGCCGACCAGTTATTCGCTACACTCGACCCCACTACCCGGCGGGTCGAACTACCCGGTGGCGACCAGGTCCTCTTTACGGATACGGTCGGTTTCATCCAGAAACTTCCCACCACCCTGGTGGCCGCCTTTCATGCTACCCTCGAAGAGATAGCTGAATCCGACCTTTTGTTGCATGTGGTAGATATCTCACATCCGAACGCCATGAATCACGTTGAAGCCGTCCACCACACCCTGAAAGAGATAGACGCCGGTCACGTGCCGGTTGTGACCGTCTTGAACAAGATCGACCGCCTGACCGACCCCGAAGCCGCCCGCCATGCCATTGACCTTTTCCCGCAGTCAGTGGCCATCTCAGCCCGCACCGGCCTCGGCATCGATGATTTGTTAGAACACATCCGCCGTGGCCTTTACGAGACTTTTACCCCTGTCATGGTGCGACTACCCTATCAGCAGGGACAACTGATATCTTTGTTCCACGAATTTGGACAGGTGGAACGGTCGGAACATGGACGAAAAGATGTCTTCATGCAGGGGCGCTTGCCAGGTCGCCTGGTAGCACAATTCAAACCCTGGGAAGTGAAGACCGCACGAGAAAAATTGGAGGCAGACGATGTTCCAATGGATGAATAAAAAGCTGGATAAGATCTCAGAATATCTCGCCTCCCGCAAAGGCCTGCTTCCTTTGGTTGGTATAGGCTTGATCATTTTCAATTTCGTATTACAGTTTTTCGTGACCGGTTGGGTGGTGGATTTCAACCTGTTCCTACATTTGGGTCTGGTTATCGCCATCTTTGGTTTGCTCTTGTCCTGGGCGTTGTGATACTTCAGTAAGCAGTACCTATCATCAACATTAGATGCAGGCTACAGCCTGCTCTTCATATTAATCATGAACCATCAACCATTATCGATTACCTTCTTTGGATCCACCAATGCCTAATAACATCGCCGCCTACATAAAAGCCCTCCTCACCGTAGTGTTCTGGGGAGCCTCATTCGTTGCTATCAAGGTCACGGTAAAGACGATCTCCCCCATTACGTTGGTGTGGACACGGTTTGCCATCGGGGTGGTCATCCTCGGAGCGACAGTCCTCCTTCGAAGACAGTTTGCCTGGCCACAGCGAAAAGACTGGTTCTACTTTGCCCTCCTTGGCTTCATCGGCATCACCTTCCATCAATGGCTCCAATCGACGGGGTTGGTGACTTCGTCCGCAACAACCACCGGCTGGATCGTAGCGAGTATGCCCATCTTCATCGCCATCCTGGGCTGGATGATCCTGAAGGAGAAACTCACCTGGCCCCAGGCTGGCGGCATTCTTCTCGCTACGCTTGGTGTGGTATTAGTGATCGCGCGCGGCAACCTGAGCGCTTTTCTCGCAGGTAAACTGGGAGGCATGGGCGATATCCTGATCCTGCTCAGCGCTCCCAATTGGGCCATTTTCACCATCCTCTCCCGGCGAGGGCTCAAGACATACCCGGCTGCGCTGATGATGTTCTATGTCATGTTGTTTGGCTGGATTTTTTCCTCCATGCTGTTCGTCGGAAGCCACGGCTGGGAAAGCCTGCATCTGCTGGCGCTGGACGGCTGGCTGGCTGTGGCTTTCCTGGGGATATTTTGTTCGGGCGTCGCCTATATCTTCTGGTACGACGCCCTCAAAGTCCTCCCGGTCGCCCAGGTGGGGACATTTCTCTACATCGAGCCGGTCGTAACCGTGATAGTCGCCGCTATCGTTCTGGGCGAGGAAATCACTCTGCCCGCCCTCCTGGGTGGTTTACTGATCCTCGGCGGGGTTTGGCTGGTTAATCGTGACAATTCATAACGATCTTTACCGACATATTTAATCAAAAGATGCGCATGGTTTTCCATGCGCATCTTTGACAGCAAGTCAAAAGGTTTACTTCTTCTTCAATATTATACGGGCATCCACGACCTTTGCGCCTTTGCCCTGCTCGTAAACCAGCACCGGATTGGCGTCAGTCTCCGAGATTTCGTCCGCCAGGTCCGACACCATCAGTCCATATCGGTAGAGGATATCTTTTAGGGCTTCGCGATCGCGGGGAGCTTCACCACGCACACCTGCAAGGACAGGCGCGCCGCGGATCTCGGTCAGCATTCGGTCAATTTGCGCCTTGTTCACCGGCGCTACACGGAAAGTGACATCCTTCAAGACTTCCACGAAAATGCCGCCCAGGCCGAACATGATCGTTGGACCAAAAGTCGGATCGTTAACCGAACCGACGATCACCTCTGTGCCCCAGGGTGCCATTTCTTGCACGGCGATTCCGTGAACATTCGCATCAGCTTTGTATCTTTAAGGCATTGGCTGTGATCGTCTTGTAAGCTTCCTGGACACCGGCCTCATCCTTGATATTGACTTTTACACCACCCGCATCCGATTTATGGATGATATCCGGGGAAACGATCTTCATCACCACCGGGAAGCCAATCCCTTTTGCCATCGATACTGCTTCCTCTTCACACTTGGCCAGGTTCGTCTCAGCCGTTGGCAAGGAATATGCAGCGAAAATTTGCTTGGCTTCGATCTCTGTTAATGCCAGGCGATTATCTTTGCGTGCGCGCTCGATGATCGCCCGAGCCATCTCGGCACGTTTCGGATCCGAATCGATCTTCGGTTCGGCGGTCATATTGCGGATGGCATTATATTCGCTCAGCGCAGCCATTGCATTCATCGCCTGGTCAGGCGGACCGTAAGCCGGGATGCCGTTCTCGACCAGCCACTGCATGGCCTTATCGCAGCGAGTGCCGCCGACCATGGAGACAGCCACCGGGCGGTCCTTGACCCCGCCGGCATCATCGATGGCTCGCTTGACCGCCTGGGCAATCTCTAGCGGGTTGGTCATGGCGGTCTCGCAATAGAGAGCCACCAGCCCATCGGTCCAGGGGTGAGCATAAGCAAACTTGACCGATTCGTAGTACCAATCGTTTCCGGCCATGCCGGTCAGGTCGATCGGGTTCTTGGCAGATCCGAACTCGGGCATATGTTTTTTAAGCTCCACCTGCACATCATCGGGAGCAAAGTGCAGAGGAATACCAAATTTTTCAGCTGCATCGGTCGCCAGGACTCCCACGCCACCGCCATTGGTGATAAGCAACAGGTTGTTACCTTTCAGAGGCGGCTGAAGCGAAAGCGCCAGGGTGCGATCGAACAGATTATTAAGGTCTGAAGCCTGCACCACACCTGCCTGCTGGAAGGCTGCGCCATACACTTTGGTCGCTCCGGCCAATGAGCCCGTATGGGATGCCGCCGCAGCGGCTCCATGTGCAGATACACCGGCTTTCAAGGCGATAATGGGTTTCTTCGATTTGCGTCCCGCCTCGATGAATTTTCTACCGTCTTTCAAACCTTCGATGTAAAGACAGATGCAAGATGTGAACTTATCATCATTGAGCCACTCGATCAGGTCGGCAATGTCCACGTCGGCCATATTGCCGATGGAGATCATCTTGTCAAAGCCCACTTTGCGGGTATAGGTGATCGCATCCATGGCGATCAGCAATGCACCCGATTGAGTGATGAGCGTCGCCGAACCCTTGAACGGAAGGAAAGGTCCAAAGGACGCATTAAGCTCATCGGAGTTCGACAGCGAGCCGACGATGTTTGGACCCAGCACGCACATGCCGTATTTTCGTGCGATGGCGATGAGCTCATCTTCCAGATCCCTGCGCCCCACTTCGCTGAAACCCGAAGTGATGACGCTCAGGGCTTTGATACCCTTTTCTCCACATTCCTGCGCCACCTGGTTGCAAAACTTGACCGGCACGGTAATGATAGCCAGGTCAACAACTTCGGGAAGGTCTTTTACAGAGGCGATGACCGGCAAACTCAGGATCTCGGTTGCTGCAGGGTTGATCGGATATATATTGCCTTTATACCCACCCTTGATCAGGTTTTCGAGAACGGTGTAACCAATTTTCCCCGGCTGCGAAGATGCTCCCACCACGGCGACCGATTTTGGCCGCATCAACTTATCAAGTGCTTCTTTATTCACATCCACTCTCCTGTATAAGTACTCTTTTTCACAAACCAAAGAGCAATTATATCCAGATTTTCCATTTCGGCTAGGAACAATCTGCTTGCATCACCATGACAAAACTCCCCTCTTCTGGTGATATTCTATATTTGAAAGACTCCGAATATCGTTAATAAAATCTCCCCGGCTTTACATGAGGCCGGGGAGATTTTATCGAGATTAACCTTCAAGCAGGTCTACTACTTATACTTTCGGACCGGCCGCTATGACCTCCGCGGGCGTGGTATCGAATTTCTTCATATTGCTAATGAAGCGGGAAGCCAATTGCTTATACTTTGCCCAGTAGTCATCCTCGCTGTGCCATGCTCTCGCTGGATAAAGCACATCTTCCGGCACTTCCGGGCAGGTCTTGGGTACTTCAAAGCCAAATATTGGATCGGTATAGCACTCGACATTGTCCAGTGCGCCATTTAGCGCGGCATTGAGTAAATTGCGCGTGTGCCTGATACTGATGCGTTCACCGATCCCATAAGGACCGCCCACCCAGCCTGTATTGACCAGCCAGCACTTGACGTCATATCGCTCGATCTTCTTCTTCAGCAATTGTGCATAGTAGGCTGGTTGATGGACCATAAAGGGTCCGCCAAAACAGGCGCTGAAGGTAATCTCAGGCTCATCGCGCAGGCCAATTTCCGTACCGGCAACCTTGGCGGTGTACCCGGAGATGAACTGGTACATGGCTTGTTCCACATTCAACTTGGCAATGGGCGGGAGCACTCCCGAAGCGTCACAGGTCAGGAAAATGATGTTCTTCGGATGCCCGCCTCTTTTTGTCCATGATGGCATTCTCAATGAAATCGAGCGGATAAGAGGCGCGGGTATTCTCGGTGCGGGAGGCATCATCCAGGTCGATTGCCCGGGACACCGGATCCCAGATGACATTTTCAAGTATGGTCCCGAACCGTCTCGTGCATGCATGGATCTGCGGTTCAGCCGTGGGAGAGAGTTCGATCACCTTGGCGTAACAACCATCTTCAAAATTGAAAACGCCATTGTCGCTCCAGCCGTGCTCGTCGTCGCCGATCAGGCCGCGGTTGGGGTCCGCTGATAGGGTGGTTTTTCCTGTCCCCGAGAGACCAAAGAAGAGGGCTACATCGCCGCCCTTGCCGACATTGGCAGAGCAATGCATGGTCATGATTTCATCGTTAAGCGGGAGTAAATAATTCAGCACGGTGAAGATCGTCTTCTTGATCTCACCACCGTAGCCCGTATTGCCGATGATGCACAGTTTCTTAGCAAAATTGAGCACGATGAAGGTTTCAGATGGTGTCTGGTCGATCTGCGGGGAAGCCTTGAACCCCGGTGCGGCGATGACCGTAAAATCAGGGACATGCCGCCGGTATTCCTCGGCCGTCTTTGGCTTGATGAACATGTTGCGGGCGAAGAGACTATGCCAGGCATACTCGGTGATGATCCGCACGGGCAGGTGATAATCCGGGTCTGCCCCGCCGTAACAATCCTGCACAAAGACGTCCTTCCCCTGAAGGTAACCCTGCAGGCGGGCAAACAACGCATCGAACTTGTCTGCATCGAATGGACGGTTGTACTGACCCCACCAAATGTGCTCCTCACTGGTGGCCTCACGTACGACGAATTTATCATTGGCTGCCCGGGCTGTGTGCTTGCCGGTGTTGACGATCAGCGGACCCATGTGGGAAATGTTCGCTTCACCTCGAAAAATGCTCTCTTCGTATAAAGCCTCGACCGGAAGATTCCAGTAGACCTTATGCAAATTAGCCAGCCCCAGGTTCTCCAGACCGTAATCACTGCGAACAGAACCAGCCTGTCCGTCAGTGGGGGTTTTGATATTGTAAATATTACTGCTCATGGCTGCTCCTTTGGCTCCTACATCCAGTCTCTTACTTGCTTGCGATCGCCGATGTATATATCGGATGGCGCGTTCGGATCGAGGGCCCATTTCATTCTCTCGATGCCCTCCGTCACCTCTTTGATCGTCCCGGCGTAACTCAGGCGTAGATGGCCCTCCATGCCAAATTCCTTGCCCGGAACCGTGACAACCAAAGCCTTCTTAAGTAGGAACTTTGAGAGTTCCACCGAGTTTTTCACAACACCGTTGCTGCAATAAGCCCGGAAATCCGGCATGGCGTAGAAAGTGCCTTCGGGTTTGTAGCAACGAACATCGGTGAAGGTCCGCAATTCCTGCATCAGCACATCACGATGATTCTGCATCATCAGCCGCAAGCCTTCCACATTGGATTGCACACCCGTCAGGGCGCCTTCCGCCGCGGCTTGCATGACTGGGGATACACAAGTGGTAGTCTGGGATTGGATGTTGGTCATGATCTCGGTCAGCTTACGGTTCGCCACCACCCAGCCGATGCGGAACCCGGTCATCCCATACAACTTGGCCACACCATTGACCGCGATGACTTTGGAATTTTCGATATCCTTATCGGTGAACTTGTAAGCCGGTTCCGCCACCTTGCCGTCGAAGACCAGTTTGTGATAGATATCGTCACAGATCATGAAGATGCCTTTGCTCTCGCACAGGTCGACGATCTTCGAGATCAATTCGGCAGGGTAAACCACACCTGAAGGATTGTTGGGGCTGTTAACAATGATGGCTTTCGTATGTTGTCCAACGGCGCGCTTTATCTCTTCAAAGGTGGGGACGAAAGAACCATCCTCCGGGGTAACGATCACCGGCGTCCCGCCAACCATGCGGACCATCTCAGGATAACTCACCCAATAGGGCGCCAGAACGATCACTTCCTCCTGCGGGTTCAGGATGGCAAAAAGCACATTCCAGAGTGATTGCTTGGCTCCATCCGAGACAATCACATTCTGGGGTGCTGCCACCCGGTTATAGTTCTCTTCGGTGTACCGCAGGATGGCTTTCTTCAGGGAGGGACTTCCGTCGGTAGGCGCGTACTTCACATCCCCACTGCTCAAGCGGGCTGCGGAACTTAAGATCGCGGTGATGGGAGTCTTATTCTTCGGCTCTCCAATGCCGAGGTGGATGACCGACTCCCCCTTTTTCGCGTAAAAGCCGGGCCTCTTCATTCAAAGCAACGGTAGGTGAAGCGGGGATGGAACAGGCTACCTGGCTTAGTCTCATAGATACCTCCTCCTTAGTTTTTGGCGTGGGTCACATTTTAATGGAAAAAGATTGACTGGACAAGTGATTTGGTTGATGAACTTGGTTTTTCCCTGCCCATTCCCCATATAGAAAATGACGGGCTGGAATTTCTACCAGCCCGCCACCTTTTTGCCTTTACTTCTTCTTTTCTTCTTTCTTTATTTCAATAACCTCTCGGCCCTTATAAAAACCGCAGTTCGGGCAGACGATGTGGGGCAGGATCACGGTGCCACAATTGGTGCAAGCCACCAGGTTGGCGGATTCCAATGCATCATGTGCACGACGGCGATCGCGGCGGCCCTTCGAGAGTTTACGCTTTGGTTGAGGCGGCATTTCTACTTACTCCTTCTTGAGTCTGACAGTTCTTCTTAAATTTACTTGATAATTTCCGGGTAGAGCCTGCTGATTATAGCATGAAGTCTGAGAGCGTCAAGCCTTATTATCCTGTCGCAAATACGCTTCCATGAAATCATCCAGATCGCCATCAAGCACAGACTGGGTGTTACCTGTCTCGAAATCGTTGCGGTGATCTTTCACCATTTGATATGGATGCAGCACATATGAACGGATCTGGCTGCCCCATTCTGCCTTGGTGTATTCTCCCCGCAGAACGGCTATTTCCTCATCCTTCTGAGCCTTCTGGATCTCGAGAAGACGGCCTCGCAAGATGCGCATGGCAAATTCCCTATTTTGCGATTGGGAACGCTCATTCTGACAGGTCACCACGATCCCCGAGGGAATATGAGTGATTCGGATGGCGGTGGCATTTTTCTGCACGTTTTGCCCGCCCGCTCCGGAGGAACGGAAAACATCGATCTTCAGATCGGCGGGCGGTATCTGGACTCCGGGCTGTCAAAGGCGATCTGCGGCAGTATCTCCACCAGGGCGAAGGAAGTATGCCGCCGGTGGGCAGAGTCGAAAGGTGAAAGTCTCACCAAACGATGGACCCCTTTTCAGAGCGGAGATAGCCGTATGCATAACGCCCATTGATGGCAATGGTGACCGATTTAATCCCCGCTTCTTCGCCTCGGTCATATCCCAATATATCCGTTTCGAAGCCGCGCTTTTCAGCCCAGCGCAGGTACATGCGCATCAGCATCGAGGCCCAATCCTGCGGAGTCAGTCCCGCCTGCGCCTGCATGGATGGCAAGCAGGGCATCTTCGGCATCATACGTACCTGAAAGCATCGCCGCAAACGAACGCTTCCCCAATTCTTCTTCCAGGGCAGTCGACCTCGGTTTGAAGGTCCTCCCGCAGCAATTCATCATTCAAGGAAGCCAATTCAGCCGCGTCGCTGAAACGCTGTTTAAAGCCGTGCCAATCTGCGATCTCGTCACGCAGACCGGCAGCCTTCTTGCTCACTTGTTGGGCATTACTCGGGTCGTTCCAAAAGTCAGGCGAACCGATTTCTTTTTCCAATTCACTTAATTGCGATTCTTTGTCGGGTAAGTCAAAGACGCTCCATGAGTTGACGCAGGATGTTTTCCGCCGTATTGAGACGTACTAATAAATCTTCCATTATGGTTATCCCTTCTGAATCTCTATTTTATTCCTAAAAACCTCTGTATATGACCAATGAGTCTGGATGATCTTCCACTCGTCCTCGCCAGTCCGTCGAAAGACTTCGGTACAGTTCCAGAGATCGGGTTTTCCATCTGTATACGAAACGTAATTAAAAGTCAACACAGCCACGTTGCCGCTGATCCGCACGTCCGGGTTGAGCAGTTCGAACCTGTCAACGTGGACCTGCCCCCATAACTTTTTGTAATACTCCGTTAGCGCCGCCAATCCATCGATCCGAACCGGCACATAAGGATCGAAATAGACGATCTCCGGGGCGGTTATCTCGAGGAATCCGCCCGGATCCCCATTCCCCCAGCGGGTCAGGGCGGCTTTTTCCAACTCAATGATTATCGAGGCGATATCTTTCATATTCCTTCTGGGTAAGTTCAGCCCAAAATCCCTTTCACAAACGCATCCGGGTCGAATACAGCCAGGTCTTCATATTTTTCACCCAAACCCGCAAACAAGATTGGCAACCCCAATTCGCGCTGGATTGCAAAGACCATCCCGCCGCGGGCGGACAAATCCAGTTTCGCCAGGATGATCCCGGTCACGCCAACGGCTTCCTTGAAAGCCCGCGCCTGCACCAGGGCATTCTGCCCGGTAGTAGCATCCAACACCAGCCACACGGCGTGAGGCGCTCCTGGGAGAGCCTTTCCAGCCACTCGATGGACCTTCTTCAATTCTTCCATTAAGTTATCACGCGTATGCAATCTACCGGCGGTATCCACCAGCACCACTTCATAACCCTTCGAAACAGCCGATTGGATGCCATCGAATACCACTGCCCCGGGATCTGACCCCATCTGCCCGGTCACGATAGGCACAGAAAGACGCTCTGCCCACACCTGCAATTGATCCACGGCCGCAGCCCGGAAGGTGTCAGCCGCCACCAAAAGGGTACGCTTTCCATCCTGCATAAAACGACGACCTAATTTCGCAGCCGTGGTGGTCTTCCCGGATCCATTCACCCCCACCAACAGGATGATGGCGGGTCTAATCGAAAATTCCACCGATGGGACTGCATCCAGGCGTGCCCGCAATTCACTTTCCAATAGAGATCTTAAATCACTCGTGCGCGTCAGCCCCTGAGAGCGAACACCATTCTTGAGAGATTCGAGCACCGAGGCGGTCGTTTCCAGACCCAGATCGGCCTGGATCAGCAAGGATTCCAACTCATCCCAGGTTTCGTCCTTGATCTCGGTCGCGCCAAACATACCCGCCAATCGGCCAAAAGCCGCCTTGCTGGTACGGGAAAGCCCATCCTTCCAACGTGACAATATATCTGCCATAACGGGCAGATTATACAATACATCTTCCGCGTAATTGTCCATTTTTCCTCCCCTGACTGGAGTCCACCAAATTGCAACCTTTTCCAGTGATTTGCATCATAAGATATAATATCAATCTCAATTCATTATTGAAGGAATTATTGGATGGCTGATGCACGGACCGAAGTAAATGTCACCTGGAAAGGTGAAATGAACTTCGTTGGTCAAAATGCTGCCGGTGGGACTGTCCAGATGGGCACGCTGAATGGAAAACCGGGGGTTGGCCCAATGCAGTTATTATTGGTAGCCGTAGCCGGCTGCACAGGCATGGATGTTGTCTCCATCCTACAAAAGAAACAGATAGATATCCGGGATATGCAGATCCGCGTTGTTGGCTTGCGAGCCCAAGACTATCCCATGATATGGTCCGAGATACACCTTGATTACCTGTTCTGGGGTTTAAGCATCCCCATAAAAGATGTAGAACAGGCTATAACTCTCTCGGAAACAAAGTATTGTTCAGTCGGACTTATGCTGGGCAAGGCTGCAAAAATAACATCGGAATACCATCTTTATCAACCTGGCGAAGAAGCCAAATGAAGGAGCATTAATGAGTGAACCTATTCATGTAACCGACGCCGCATTCGAGAAACACGTTCTCCAAAGTACATTACCCGTTATCGTGGATTTCTGGGCGCCCTGGTGCGGACCCTGCAAGATGATTGCCCCCGTACTGGAAAAATTAGCCCAGGAAATGGGCGATAAATTGGTGGTTGCCAAAGTCAACACGGACGAGAATCCCGAATGGGCCATGAAATACGGCGTCCAGGGCATCCCAACCATGTTGTTCGTCTTCGGCGGCAAGATCGTCCACCGCCAGGTGGGGGCTTTACCCGAAAAAATGCTGCGCGAAGCCGTCACTCAGTTCATGGAAGTGACTTCCCAAAAAACCACCTGATATTCCCAAGCTGGGTATGAAAAAGGCGCTTACATGAAAGCGCCTTTTTTTATTGGCAATGGAAAAACTGATTACTTCTCGGTCATTCTCTCGATCTTCGCCCCCAGTGCATCGCAACTTTTCATCCACCTTCTCATAACCACGATCGATCTGGCCTACATTACGGATGGTTGAATTTCCCGGGACAGCCAGCGCCGCCAATAGCAACGCCATTCCCGCGCGGATATCGGGGCTTTCCATTTTTTCACCGAACAGTTTCGACGGGCCAGTCACGATAACACGATGCGGGTCGCACAAGACGATCTGTGCCCCCATGGAGACCAGTTTATCGGTGAAATACATTCGACCGGGATACATCCAATCATGGAACAGGACGCTGCCGCGCGCCTGCGTTGCCACCGTGATGGCAATGCTGATCAGGTCGGTGGGAAAGGCCGGCCAAATATTGGATTTGATTTCCGGGATGGCATTGCCCAGGTCGGGCTGGATCTTCAGGCGCTGCTTCGCTGGCACAATGATATCCTCCCCATCCACTTCCCAATCCACCCCCAGCCGGTGGAAGATGATGCGGATCATATCCAGGTACTGCGAACCCGCCTTGCGGATACGGATCTCGCCGTGGGTCATCACGGCTGCACCGACAAAGCTGATCACCTCCAGGTAATCCGAGCCGATAGTAAACTCGCCACCGTGAAGCGATTCCACCCCCTCCACCCGCAGCGTATTCGACCCGATCCCGTCGATCTGCGCGCCGAGGGTATTCAACATGTGGCACAGTTCCTGCACATGCGGTTCGGAAGCGGCGTTCCGGATGATGGTCGTTCCTTTGGCGGTAGTGGCAGCCATAAGGACGTTCTCCGTACCCGTCACAGAGGCTTCATCCAGCAGGATCTCGCTACCCTTGAGCCGTTTGGCCTTGAACTCGATGGAGGAGCGGGTATATTTCACATCGGCTCCCAGTGCCTTCAATGCCAACGTGTGCGTATCCAGCCTGCGCCTGCCGATCACATCGCCGCCGGGCGGGGGTAAGTGAAAGCCGTTGGTGCGGGAGATCATCGGACCTGCCAGCAGGATGGAGGCGCGGATGCGCCGGCACAGGTCCGGGTCAAGGTCGGCCGGTCGGACCGTCCTGGCAGTGATCTTCCAGGTGCTGCCTTCCACATTCTCCATCTTTACGCCCAGGCTGGCAACCAACTTGCGCATGTCGGTTACGTCACGGATATTGGGGACATTGTGCAAGATGACTGGTTCATCGGTCATCAATGTCGCCGCCAGGATCGGCAAGGCAGAATTTTTGTTGCCAGACGGTGTCATCTCGCCCTTAAGTGGGATACCGCCTTCGATATGGAATTTCTCCATGGATAAACCTCCCGCGCATTCGGCGCGGCTGCATTGTAAGGCACTTTTGCCGTTCCGCCAAGTTGCGGCTTCCGCGCCGATTGCAGCATGAAAGTCTTGAAAGTAATTTGTTAGGTTAAGGCGGGTGAATTATTACACATTTGTAAGATGCATTCAAATTGCCAGCGTGTATAATAAAAACATGAGTGTCCTTATCATTTTGCCGTTCCTGGCCGGAATTGTGGTTGGATTCCTGATCAACTACCTGGCGGATGTTTTGCCTGCCAGTATGCGTCTTGGTCAGCCGGTATGTCTTCACGCTGGATGCAATCAGCCCATCGCCTGGAGCGATTATCTCCTGCTTCGCCGCTGCAAGCACTGTGGCAAACCACGTCTCCTGCGCACATTCATTGTATTATTCTTATCCGTTGCCTCCGCTCTTTTCCTGTGGACGACCTTCCCATCCAAATTAGGCTTCTGGCTAAGCTTCCTGTCGCTTTCTTATCTTTATGTCGTGGCTGTAATCGACCTGGAGCATCGTCTCGTCCTGCGCCCGTTAAGCATCGCCGGATTCCTGATCGCTGCCGGCTGTGGGTTTCTCTTGCATGGCTGGCAAAGTACATTGATCGGCGGGCTGGCGGGTTTCGCCATCATGTTCGTGTTCTACCTCTTCGGCAAGTTGTTCTCCACCGTGCGTGCCCGCCGCAGAGGTGAAGATCCCAAGCAGGCTGAAGAAGCCCTTGGTTCCGGTGACGTGACCCTGGCAACGATCCTGGGTCTCTTCCTGGGCTGGCCGTTGATCTGGTTCGGACTATTGGCAGGAGCGCTGATCTCGGGCATCGTTAGCCTTATAGTCGTATTATTCCTGGTCATTGCTCGGAAGTACCGGGAGCAAGCCTTCATGGTGTATATCCCTTTGGGACCCATGTTCATTATCAGCGCCATTTTGATCATCTTTTTACCGCAACTGGTCCTTAATTTTCTTCCCAAGTAATCTTCGTCTTTATGACAATGGAGTCGGGTATGTCAGTCAAAAACTTTCTCACAGGAAATCAGCGCTCAAAAGCCCAGACCATGGTGGAATTCGCCCTGGTCATGCCTCTCCTGCTTCTGATCGTGTACGGCCTCCTCGAAGTGGGCCGGCTTATCTTTGTCAACACCACCGTCGTCAGCGCGGCTCGTGAAGGGGCGCGCTATGGCTCAGCTTCTGGCATCGTCACCGGCACCACCATGTTCCGCTTCCGTGACTGCGATGGTATCAAGAATGCCGTCAAGAAGGTGGATATCCTCAACTCCATCAGCGTGGACGATATCAGTATTTCCTATTACCATGTCAACGACACCTCTCCATTCGCCACCAGTTGCTCGGCTGCTGTGAACATCGTCACAGGTGATCGTATCAGGGTGCAAGTCTCCTCCGTATTCACCCCCCTCTCCGGCCTGGTTCCACTTTCTCCCCGCACCCTTGTATCGTGGAGCGAGCGCACCATGCTCGGCAAGGTCAAAGTGTACGGTTCGGTAGCCTCCATGCCGCCTTTATTGACCGTCGTCGTGGTCGGCAGCGGCAGGGTTTCATCCACAGATGGCAATATCCATAACTGCAATTCCACCTGTTTTTTCAACTATATCGCCGGCACCCCGGTGGAACTCATCCCGACCGCTATTGGAAGCGCAACGTTCACTGGCTGGAGCGCAAACTGCTCCGTCAGCGGCACTCATTGCAATGTCAATATGACCGGTGACATCACCGTAACTGCTACATTTAGTATCGATACGAAGAGGTTGGACGTAACCAAAAATGGCACCGGTTTCGGCACTGTGACCAGTTCGCCCGCAGGCATTGACTGCGGCTCCACTTGCTCAGCCAATTTCATGACCGAAACCACCGTCATTCTGACCGCCACGCCTCCAGATGCCAGTTCAGTTTTTGTTGGTTGGAGCGACCTCGCCTGCCCCGGCACTGGCCCCTGCACACAGTTCATGGACACGGATAAAGCCGTCACGGCGACCTTCGAGGATACCGGCTTGAGGGCGGTAGATTTATTGTTCACAGGTCTGGGTACGGGGACAATTTCCAATAATTATGACTTGCAGACCTGTTCTTCCAGCTGCACTCTCGTATTTCCTCTCAACCAACCAGTCGAGTTGAGCGGTGTTCCCGATGGGGGCTCGATCTTTATTGGTTTTGGTGGTACATCGTGTTCCGGTGCTACCTGCCCGCTAACCATGGATATCAACCATTCAGCATCTGTCCTTTTTGATCCGCTCGTCTCAGCATTGAGCGTCAACAAGGCTGGTGATGGGACCGGCACAGTGGCGAGCAATCCCCCCGGGATCGACTGTGGAAGCATTTGTGTAAATACCTTCGATATTGGTTCATCTGTCACATTAACTGCCACCCCGGCGGCTGGATCCAGTTTCAGTGTTTGGGGCGGGAACTGCAGTGGCACCGACCCCATCTGTACGGTGACCATGGATTCCATGAAGACAGCCACCGCTTATTTTGATGTGACCGGTAAAAAGACCTTATGGGTAACCAAGACCGGCACAGGCTCAGGCCTGGTCACCAGCGTTCCCTCCGGGATCAGCTGCGGAGCCACTTGTTCCTTCGCGTACACCACCGGGACAACGGTCGCCTTGACCGCCCAGGCGAGCGCCGGCGATGAATTCACCGGCTGGAGCGGCGCTTGCGGCGGGGCTTCAGGACAATGTATTGTCACCCTGGATAATGCCAAAGCAGTTGTTGCCAATTTCGACCACACCGTCCTGCCGCCATGCACATTTACATCCGGCACACCTTTCTGGACGAATAGCAGTAAGACCATCACCTGGGTGATCAATAATACTTCCCCAGCCCCTCCGTTGGATGTACCCGTTTTGCGGGTTCTTATCTTCTTCGGTGGCGATAACCTGCAAGGAGTTAGCTTCGATGATGTCCCAATCTATTCAGGCAACGTATCTCCAGTGATGTTGTCCCTCCCCGAGAGCGGTGAGTTGGGAATCAGCCTTGATCCCGGGCCTCACACGATCGTATTCTCCTATAGGAATCCCGGTTCGATCGTTGGGAAGAATTTCAACGCCTCCATCTACATGATCCCGGGTAACTGCAATATTCCAACGACGGGTTCCTGGCCTGTTCATTAATAATCTGACGACAGTTGGTCAACCAACAATAGGTAGAATCATGAAAAATCAAAAACACTTCAAGCAGCGCGGTCAGAGTCTGGTGGAAATGGGCTTGTTCCTGATGATCCTCCTGTGGCTTTTGGCTGGAGCAGTAGATTTCGGCATTGCCTTTTTCTCGTTTGTGGCCATGCGCGACGCCGCCCAGGAAGGCGCCATCTATGGCTGCATCTATCCGCCTTATAATGCCACCGCTGAGGCCAAGATCATCGCCCGTGTACGCAATTCGTCCACCGATGCGGCTCCGATTAACCTGGCTTCAACCAGTGTGACCGTTACGGCCCCGGGCGGTACAGATGCGGGCGATCCGCTTACAGTTTTAGTAGAATACAACTACCCCATCAGTATGCCGTTAATGAGCCTGATCACCGGCCCTACCATTCCATTGAAGGCATCGGCAACAAGTGTTATCCTGGTCAATCGTGTTACCCTGGTCAATCCTTGAGTGGATTGGGTGGGAATTCAGGCATTTTTGTGGAGGAAATATGATCAACTATAAAAGGACTGAACGAGCGCAGGCGATCGTCATCGTCGTTTTCGCCATCATCGGGTTGATTGCCATGACCGCCCTTGCCATTGATGCCGGATATTCCTTTTCCGACCGGCGCCATGCGCAAACTGCCGCAGATAACGCCGCCCTGGGTGGTGCGCTGGCTAAGGCCAATCCGCCGCAAGACGTTGCTACTCAGGTCTTCCTTTATACCTCCAAGAACGGCTACGTCGACGATCCCATCAGTGGCAGCCCCAGAGTCACTCTGATCGAAGGCGGCCCTTTCACCGATTGTTCCGGGAATACCATCGATCCGGTCAACCATGCTGATTTTACAGATGACATTAGTCAGTATCTTCAAGTAACCATCCGCTCCAGTGTGGATACCTTCTTTGGCCAAATCGTTGGGATTCCTCAACTGAATAACTGCGTTTATGCCATCGCCCGCGCCAAACTCGGCGTCCCCACCTCCCTATTCTGGGGAAACGCGGTTGCCGCAGCCGGTTGCACCGGTGACAGGTCTGTCATCGTTAGTGGTTCTTCCACGGTCCGACTGATAGACGGAGGTATTTTTTCCAATTCCAATGGAAATCCTGCGGTCTACATTCACGATCCTACTAATCTCGTTACACCGGGTATCGGCTCAGTAGGTCCCATCTACGCACCCGGATGGGATTCAAGTACCAGCCCGACGACCCCGGGAATGGAGCAATGGCCTTGTCCGCTGCCCGACGAGATGATCCCGGACTATACCTGTGATTTTACGTACGACGATTTCCCACCTTCCTCCTCCGATGCCCACGTAACCGTTCTCGGTTCGATAACCACCATTGACCCGGGCACTTATTGCATTACGGGAACCTTCAGCAACCCGCCATTGGAAGGTCATAACGTGACATTCATATTACTGAATGAGGGCATCTCCTGGAGCGGAAATAACGAAGTTACCCTGACTGCGCCAACAGATACTTCCAGCCCCACGGTGAACCTGCTCATTTTCGTGCCTTATAGCAACAGCAATGAACTCCGGTTCAATGGTACAAGCGGCTTGCACATCGAAGGCAGCATCTTTGCCCCCAACTCCGACATCGTTCTCCTGGGCGATTTCGGCGGCAATGCCATTCGCAGCCAGTGGGTCGGAAGGACTGTGGATATGTCGGGTTCGGTTAACGCAACATTCCAATACGATGATGCGCGTGTCTATAAGTATCCCAACCCGCCCCAAGTCGAGTTGAATAAATAAAAATTGGTTCTCTATAAAACCGAAATTTGATTTATAATTCAATATATAATTCCATTTTTGAACCGCTTTTTTTGGAGGCGTTTCTATAAGGCGATTGGATTAATCGATCCTTTTTCATCTACCCTTCACCTGGTTGGAGAGTTCTTCCTTTTTTCATTACGCTTTTTTCTTTTATTCTCAAGTCTCCTCCAGCGGGGTTCTGTGTAAGATAAGGAGGCTCCATGTCTACTCAATCTCACTCGCAGCGCGGTCAGGCGTTGGTACTGATCGTGCTTGCCATTGTTGGTATGATCGGTCTGGTAGGACTGGCGGTGGATTCCGGCACTGCCTTTTCAGACCGGCGCCACGCCCAGACGGCCAGCGATAATGCCGCCCTGGCTGCCGCTTTGGCTTATGTTAACAGTGGAGATGTCACCACGGCTGCCCAGTCCATCTCCAGCCTGACGGGATATAATAATTCCGGCAATACATCCGTGGATGTCCAAAACCCACCCGGGCCGGATTGCACCGGCGCCACCCCCAACCCGCTCAATCCCGCTGACCCTCGCGATAATATCAATTATTATGTCCAGGTGGTCATTCGGTCACGCGTGGATACATTCTTTGGCCCCATCGTCGGCATCGATGCAGTGAATAATTGCGTCAGTGCCATCGCCCGGGCCAAACCGGAATTGATCGTTCCTCCCTTCTGGGGTAACGCGGTCGTCGGCCTGGACCCGACCGGTAATAGCTATGATTCCGGCAATTCCAATGCCGCCCATTGGACCATCAGCGGCGGCGGCATTTTCGCCAATGGAAACGCCGCTTCGAAAAATTCCGGTTCCGTCACCTTCCCGGATGGAGATTGTGTCACTGCCGTCGGCACTACCAGCGGTTTTGGCTGCACCACCAGTCAGCATAATCCAGACCTCTTCTATAACTATCCCGTCGACATCATTCCGCTCCTCCCCCCCATCCCAGCATGCGATGGTGTCGCTTATCTGGGTGGAGATGGTCTCATCCATCCGGAAACCGGCACGGATGGCAGCGTGTGGGACAACGGCTTCGAAGGCGATTACGCTCCCGGTTTGTTCTGTATCACCGATGCAGACGGCAATATTCACGGCGGCATCACCGGCACAGACGTAACTTTCTACATTGCAGATACAGATTTCACCATGAAATTTAATGGTGGAGGCCACTTGGCCGCTTCTGCCCCTCATACCGGCACATACAAGGGCGTCCTCATATTCTCTGGGATCACTTCCAATCCATGCACTCAGAATATTGAGATCCGCGGCAATGGCAGCACTCCTATCGAAGGCACCATTTTCATGCCCTCTGCCTGCATTGATTATCGCGGGAATGGTACGGGCAATGCCATCGACAGTATGATGGTCGGTTACCAGGTGACCTCTAATGGTAATGCTGAAGTAGCCATCTCCTACAATCCCGATGACAACTACAAATATCCAGAACCTCCCATGATCGAATTGACCCGCTAATATATCTTCGTATCTGCCCATTAATTGCTCCCGCTGCCGGGAGCATAATATCCGGATAGGTTTTTACAATGTGTAGATCGCAAGCAGACTGACCAACCACTGCAAAAAGAGAGAACCGGAGACCTTCATTATTGGTCTCCGGTTTTGATTGCTAACGAAAGCCTGCTTTGCTCATCAACGTACGATAAGCGGCAGAAAGGCAGGTGCAATGAACGTTGCAACTACATACCTCGCCTCCGCCATGGGGAGCATACATGTTCCGGTTCCGATGCAAGTTCCGCTCCAACCCGCAAACGTCGTATAAGGCGCTGGATGGGCCGTCAGGGTAACTTCAGTCTCCGCAAGGTACCAATACAAGCAGTCAGTACCGCAATCGATCCCGGCTGGACTGCTCGTAACCGACCCGTTGCCATTGCCACCCAGACTGACAGACAGTCTCGAAGTTGTGGCCTGTTCTCCGGCTGCGGGGATCTCAAAAATATCGCGTGCGGCGTTCGTATCATTTATAACCAGGTTGGTTGCCAGTGATTTGTAGGCTACGTAGGTGCCATCGCGTGAAATGGCCGGAACGTCACTGCCATTATTGGCCTCGCCGCCGGTCGTATTAATGGAAAGGCGCATTGTTTCCTGGGCATTCCTATCGTGCAGGATAATATCTCCAAATCCATTCGTATCCCCGTTAACCAGGGTAGATGCATACGAGATGTACACTATGTAGCGGCCGTCGGAAGTAATGGAAGGCCAAAAGGACGAATCGTTGCCCTGAGTGCCATTGGTTGCTATCGAGACAATCGTAGTCACATTCGTTTGTGTGTCACGAACGAAAACATCACTTGCTCCATTGTTGTCATTTGCAACCAGATTGCTGGCGGAAGAACCGAAGGCAACGTAGCGTCCATCCCCGGAAATGGCAGAAATATTCGACGCTTCGTTACCCTGGGTCATACCCCCGTTCGCCAGCGAGGCAAGAGATGTTATGGCCGTCTGTGTATCGTGGACAAAGATATCGCTTCTCGCGTTGGCGTCGCCAAGCACCAAGGTATTTGCCGAGGATTGGAATGTAACATATTGGCCATTAGCCGAAATCGCCGGGAACAAGCACCAGTTATTCGCCTCTACGCCGGCGGTACTTTCAGATGCACGCAGAGTTGTTCCGCCCACCGTATCACGAACGAAAACGTCCACATGGCCGTTTGTATCATCATCAACCAGGTTGGTAGCGTAGGATTTAAAGGCCACATAACGCCCGTCACCGGATATGGACGGGTTTTGTGACCAGTTCACGCCATACTCTTCATCCGAATTCACGGAAACGCGTACGGTTGATCCTGAGAGCATGTCCCGCACGAAAATATCTTTATAGTTGTCCACATCTCCGCTAATAAGGTTGGATGCAGAAGATTCGAAGGCCACATACCGCCCGTCCGCGGAAATGGATGGATGAGCAGACGCATCGTTAGCCGCGGCTCCCAGCAATCCAATCGAAACAAGTACGGTATCGCCGGTGAGCAGATCGTGCCTGTAAATATCATCGAAAGCGTTTGTATCACCAGCAGCTAAATTCGTCGCCGACGATACGAAGGCCGTGTACCGTCCAGTATCCGACACGCTGACATTCGCCGAAGGCCCATTCGCCTGGCCTCCCCCACTGATCACCGAAACGCGGACGGTACCAGTAGGAGGTAATATCACAGCAATTTGGTTTTCTGCGTTTACAGGGTATCCCGGTCTGCCGCATATCGAAAAAACCACCATTAGGGCAACCAAAAGATAGAAACTACGTTTAGTTGAATGAGTGTTCATAATTTTTTATCCCGGAGAACAGAATTGATTAGGCTATTGGAGCAACGAAACCCACTGCATGATTGAAAACTAATTTAATCATATCAGCGCGAATATCCATAGTCAAATTACGAAAATGTAAGTAATGCATCCTATTCCCTGATATCTCCTTCACCCATCCCAGCCCAAAACCGGCGGGGAATTATTTGATATAATCGCCCAATCACATGCTCGACACTATTATTATATAGGAAGAATTGAAAGGAGGCCCCCAGCACAATACACTTACAGGGAAGATAGCGCATGGTCCTGAGGCTCTACGAACAAAGGCCCAGGATGACGAGGATGAGGGTTCTCTGCCTCATAGCAGAGCCAAATGGAATCTCCGCATTCCATGAAAATCGACAGATCAGCGGATGCCCTCCGGGTTTGCCAAAGCCCGCACTCTTTCCCTCCAAAATAATTCCCGGCAACAAACATTGCGGGTAACCGCAAAGACAAAACCATGGGATTTGGCGACTATTTTTGCAAGGCGATCCAAAATCGCTGACGCAATCCCCTCATGAGAAAGTATATCTTTCCATGAGAGTGTCCATCAATATTATTTCGGAGGGATCCCATGTGTGGAATTGTTGGATATATCGGCCCGCGTGACGCGACGCCGATCATACTCAATGGATTGAAACGACTTGAATATCGTGGCTATGATTCGGCCGGCCTGGCCGTGTGGACCGAGGGTTGAATCGAGGTCCGCCGGGATGCGGGCAAATTGGCGCGCCTGGTCGAACTGGTCGACAGATCCCGGTCAGCGGTTCGCCCGGCATAGGCCATACCCGCTGGGCCACTCACGGCGAGCCGTCTGCCCGCAATGCCCATCCCCACCTCGGCTCGAACGGGCGGGTGGTGGTAGTCCATAACGGCATCGTTGAAAACTTCCTCGAACTCCGGGATGAAATGTCCGCCGAGGGTGTCAACTTCAATTCGGATACCGACACCGAAATGATCGTCCATCTGGTGGAACAACATCTCGCCGGCGGCCTGGACCTGACCGAAGCTGCCCGCCGAACCTTCCAGCAGATCCAGGGCGCTCATGGCATCGTGCTCATGTCTGCCGACGAGCCGGATAAGATCGTCTGCGCCCGCATCGGCAACGCCGGCGGGGTGGTCATCGGCCTGGGTGAAGGCGAGAATTTCATCGCCTCCGACATTCCCGCCATCCTGGAGCACACCCGTCAGATGATCTTCCTGGAATCCTGCCAGATGGCCGTGGTCACCTGCTAACTCTGTCGGCGTGGAAACCCTCGATGGTCAGGTTGTGGACGCCCGATCCGCACACCATTGCCTGGGACTCCGCCGCTGCAGAAAAGGGCGAGTACCGCCACTTCATGCAGAAGGAGATCCACGAGCAGGTCCGTTCGCTGACCGATACGCTCGCCGGTCGGGTCGACTTCAAAGAAGGCCGCATCGACCTGCCCGAACTGAATCTTACACAAGAACTGGCTCGCAGAATCTCACCGCATCTACATCACCGCCTGCGGGACGGCTGCCTATGCCGGCATGGTCGGACAAGCAGCTTGATCCAGCGTATTGCCCGCATCCCCTGCGAGCTGGTCATCGGCTCGGAGTTCCGCTACAGCGATCCCATCGTGGACGAAAACACGGTCGTTCTCGCCATCAGCCAGTCCGGCGAGACCGCCGATACGCTGGCAGCCATGGAAGAAGGCCGCCGCAAAGGGGCCACCCTGTGGAGCATCGTCAACGCGGTCGGCTCTCAGGCCATGCGCCTGGCAGACGGCAGCATCTCCATGCAGACCGGGCCGGAGATCGGCGTGGCTTCCACCAAAGCATTTACCGCCCCGCTGGTTGACCAGTACATGCTGGCCATCCTGCTGGCAGACCTGCGCGGCACCATCGACACATCCACGCGCCGCGCTCTGGTGGCGGACCTGCGCCTCATCCCCGACCTGGCCGGGCGGACGCTCGAAGCGCGAACCGGCTGTAGTGCAGGTGGCCTGAAAGCGTTGAAAGATGTGCGGGACTGTCTTTACCTGGGGCGGGGCATCAATATGCCCATCGCCTACGAAGGCGCTTTGAAACTGAAGGAGATTTCTTACGTTCATGCCGAAGGCTATCCCGCCGGGGAGATGAAACATGGTCCCATTGCATTGATCGACAAAAACATGCCGGTCGTCTGCATTGCCCCTAAGGACCCCTGGCATGACAAGATGGTCAGCCAGATCCAGCAGGCCAAGGCTCGCGGCGGGACCGTCATCGCCGTTGCCACCGAGGGGGATGATCTGGTTGCTTCCCTGGCAGACCATGTCTTGTGGGTGCCGCCCTGCCCATGGTATGCTCTCCCCTGTCATCACCGTCATCCCATTGCAGTTGCTGGCCTACCACATCGCCGCCATCCGTGGCCTGGACGTGGATCAGCCCCGCAACCTCGCCAAGAGCGTGACGGTGGAATAGCATCCACATTGCCCCGCAATTCCACCCATTCTGTTCTATAATATTGATACTATAAAATCCAGAAGGATGAGCCGATGTCCAATAAAAGTCATTTAAGAGCCGAGATCCGTCGCCGCCGCGCCCGCCAGAAGACGATCCAGACAATCGTCATCGGCATGGTCGCCTTCATAGTCGTCGCCTTCATTGTTTGGAATGTCTTGCCCCAGCAAAATAAGAACGCCTCGCAGGTCGAACCCACCACCGCCTCCGCCCAGAATTCAGGGCTGCCTCCCATGACCATCGACCCCGCCAAACAATATTTCGCCACGGTCAAATTGGTGAAAGGCGGCGAGTTTGTCATTCAACTCTTCCCTGATAAAGCTCCTGTCACCGTCAACAGTTTTGTTTACTTGGCGAATCAAGGTTTCTTCAACGGCGTCACCTTCCATCGTGTACTGGAGAACTTCATGGCCCAGGGTGGCGACCCCACCGGCACCGGCAGAGGTGGACCTGGCTACAACGTGCCAGACGAGATCACCGATCTCACCTTCGATAAGGCTGGTGTGGTCGCCATGGCCAATTCCGGTGTCCCCAACAGTGGCGGCAGCCAGTTTTTCATCACCTTTGGCCCGCAGGAATACCTGAACAACGGATACACCATCTTCGGGCAGGTCACCAGCGGCATGGACGTGGTCGCCTCCATCACCCTACGCAACCCCGATGATAATCCCACCTACGTCGGTGACGCCATCGAGTTTGTTACCATTTCGGAAAAATAAAATTTTCTTGATCATCTCTTCCAGCGGGCAGGTCTACAACCTGCCCGCTTTCTTTATTTAAGATGACTTGACTTTGAGAATTTCGGCTCTATAATGAGATTAAGCGTGAAGGCTATTCCGTCTTCACGCGCTATCATTTCCCTGGAGGCCTTCTTGCCCGTTATTCCAACGACGTTTGACGTTAGGTCTTTGACGATTTTTGACTTTCATTGTGCCTCGCGGAAATGAGTTGTTCCTCTTTTTTTCGAGGAACAACCACCCGATGAACCGCTCACTGTTCACCGATCACTGAATACTGCTCTCTTTTCTCTCAACTCTGTTCTCTTCCTTGACATGTGATACCGGAATATATGACACTTTTTTTCTTCGTGTTAATATCATTGACGCCTTTAAAAATTGGCAGTATATTGACAACAGACTAATAACGGAGAAAATACATGGCAAATCAAGTAGTGGAATCTCGCCGGGAACTGAAAGTGATTATCCTGGCAGCGGGGAAAGAGTCAGGCGCGGATGATGTCAAGTCCATTTTGCTACAGAACCTGGGCCCTCAAAAGGTCATTGATTACGTCGTTCACAATGCCCTTCAATTGGTATCAAAAAAAGATCTGTTTATCGTAGTCGGACCGGATAGTGAGAAGATGCGTGCCCATCTTGGCGAGGATTATCAATATATCTGCCAGGAAGAACAATTGGGAACAGGCCATGCGGTCCTCAAACTAAAACCCACCTTTGCCGATTTTCACGGCAATCTGTTCATTCTCTATGGCGATACGCCGCTTTTCCGACCCGATTTCATCCGCGGCCTGCTCAACCGGCACTACCTACGCAACGCCAAACTGACCTTGTTGAGCGCCATCGTCGACCAGTCATATCCATATGGCCGCGTCATTCGCGATCTCCAAAGGCCGCATCATCGACATCATCGAAGCATCCGAGGCATCCGAATCCATTCGCGAGATCCACGAATTAAATGTAGGTGCATACGTAGTTCAAGCTGACACCATTTTCCCGGCCCTTGAGAACCTGCCCATCTCCCCAGTGGATGGCGGATACCGGTTAACAGATTGCGTGCACCAGCTTGTCCGCACGGGTCTACTGGTGGAGAGTTACCAGACCTATGACCAGGATGAGGTCCAGGGCGTGAATACCGCCGCCGACCTGACCAACGCCGAGTTCATCCTGCAGAAGCGTCTCTTCCGCCCGCATCGACCGGAAGCTGAAGACCAGGTCTCCTTCGGGACTGGCGGCTGGCGGGCCGTCATCGGCGAGGGCTTTACCCTCCACAATGTGCGCAGGTTATCGCAAGCTTTGTCCAATGCCATTACCCGCTCTCAGCAGGAAAAAGCCGGCGTCTTGATCGGCTATGACCGGCGCTTCCTCTCTGACCGCGCCGCCGAAACTGCCGCCGAGGTATTTGCCGGAAACGACATCCCCGTCACGCTACTCTCAGAAGACGCCCCCACCCCCCTCGTGACCTACGCGACTGCCCTGCTCCACTCGGCTTACGGACTGGTCTTCACCGCCAGCCATAATCCGCCGGAATGGAACGGCCTGAAAGTCTTCCGCAGCGACGGCTCCCTCCTGCTGGACGAGGAGACCCGCGCTATCACTGCCGAGACCAACTCCCTCACAGCCAGCGAGGTGATCAAACTCGACTTCGATCTTGCGCTTGAGGCCGGTATCATCAAGCGGCGGGATATGACCAATGAATATGTCGATGCTGTGGAAAAGTTTATCGACCTGGACGCCATCCGCCGCGCCGGCCTGCGCGTCATCGTCGATCCCATGTACGGTGTCGGCCAGTTGACCCTCGGCATCATCCTCACCGAAGCGCGCTGCCGCGTCACCTTCATCCACGAACGCCGCAACCCGCTCTTTGGCGGGCGGTCCCCCGCGCCAGACCTGGAAGCGCTGCAAATGCTCATCAACGACCTGGAAGAAGGCCACTACGACCTGGGCCTTGCCACGGACGGCGACGCCGACCGCATCGCCATCGTGGACGAAAAAGGCCGCTACATCTCCACCAATGACATCCTTCTGATCGTCTACTGGTACCTGCACGAAGTCAAAGGCCAGCGCGGCGGAGTGGTACGCAACCTTGCCACCACTCACATGCTCGACCGGATGGCTGCGAAATTTGGGGAAAGCAGTTACGAAGTGCCTGTCGGCTTCAAGCACATCGCCGCCAGCATGGTCGAACATAACGCCCTGCTGGGCGGCGAATCCAGCGGCGGCCTGACCGTGCGCGGCCATATCCTGGGCAAAGACGGAATTTTTGCCTGCGCCCTGGTGGTGGAAATGCTGGCCCGCACGGGCAAACGCATCTCCGAGATCCAGGAAGAGGCCTGGAAGATCTCCGGGCGGCTCTTCGGGCAGGAGGAAAATATTCCCGCCACGCCAGAAATGCGCATTGACGTCCCCAATCGCCTGAAGGAATCTCCCATCACCATGATCAATGAATACCCCGTGGTGAAAGTTTCCCATCACGATGGAACCAAAATACTGCTGGAAAACGACAACTGGGCTCTGCTGCGATTCTCCGGGACCGAACCCGTCTTGCGCCTGATGGTTGAAGCGGACTCGCCCGAAAAATCGAAGGAACTGATCGAGTGGCTGAAGAAGTTTTGCGCCCGCCCGCAATAGACTGAACACCTGCATCAATAATTCACTTACGGAGAATACACATGAGATACGGTTATTTCGATGACCAGAATCGCGAGTACGTGGTGGAACGCCCTGATGTGCCGGTCTCCTGGACGAACTACATCGGCGTGAAGGATATGTGCGCCGTGCTCTCTCACAACGCCGGCGGCTATTCATTCTACAAATCCGCCGAACATGGACGGATCACCCGCTTCCGCCAGAACGGCGTCCCGCTCGACCGCCCGGGCACTACGTCTACATCCGCGACGATGAGACAGGCGAGTATTGGACTATCTCCTGGCAGCCGGTCGGCAAGGACCTGAGCAAAGCCAAATACGAGTGCCGCCACGGCCTCTCCTACTCAAGGTTCTCCTGCGATTACCAGGGCATCCAGGCCTCGCAGCTGATCTTCATCCCGGTCGAAGACGATGTGGAATTGTGGGACGTGCGGCTCAAGAATACCACCGGCAAGCCGCGCAACCTGAGCGTCTTCTCCTACGTGGAGTTCTCCTTCCACCACATCGAGATCGACAACCAGAACCTGCAGATGTGCCTCTACGCCAGCGGCTCGAGTTACAAGGATGGCGTCATCGAGTATGACTTCTTCTACGAGCCCTGGACCTTCCATTACATGACCGCTTCCTTCGAGCCGGACTGCTACGACTGCCTGCGGGACACTTTCATCGGCGATTACCGCACCGAGACAGACCCCGTGGCGGTCATCAACGGCGAGTGTTGCGCTGCCAGCAGTGAGCTGGGCGGCAACCACTGCGGCGCACTGCACAAACGCCTGACACTTGGTGCCGGGCGAAGAGACCCGCCTGATCTTCATGCTGGGGGTCGGTGACCGCGTCCGCGGTCAAAAGATGCGTAGCAAGTATTCCAGGCTGGCGATTGTCGATCAGGCTTTCGCCGAGTTGAAGGCCTACTGGCAGGCTAAACTGGATAAATTCCAATGCCAGACGCCCCACGCCGGCCTGGATTCCATGGTCAACACCTGGACGCTCTACCAGGCCGAGACCTGCGTGGTCTGGTCGCGCTTCGCCTCCTTCATCGAGGTCGGCGGGCGGACCGGGCTGGGGTATCGCGACACCTCCCAGGACGTGATGGCGGTCCCCCACACCAATCCCGCCAAGGTCAAGCAGCGCATGGAGGAGCTCTTCAACGGCCAGGTCCAGCAGGGTTACGGGCTGCACCTCTTCGACCCGCAAGTATTCAAGCCGCAAACAGACGGCTCCCCGGTGTCAAACTCCCCACCGTCGTGCCCACCCCCAGCGCGGCCGACATCATCCACGGGCTGAAAGATACCTGTTCCGACGATGCTCTCTGGATCGTTGCCTCGGTCTGTGAATACGTCAAGGAGACCGGCGATGTGGCCTTCTTCGACCAGGTCATTCCCTTTGCAGATGGCGGCGAAGGCTACGGTTTACGAGCACATCAAGCGCTCCCTGGATTTTTCGGATGAGCAAATCGGACAAAGCGGCATCTGCCTGGGCCTGCGCGCCGACTGGAACGACTGCCTCAACCTGGGCGGCGGCGAGAGCGCCATGGTCTCCTTCCTGCACCACTGGGCGCTGCTCAATTTCATCGAGGCGGCTCAGTTCCTGGGCAGGGACGAGGACGTCAAGAAATATGCGCGCCATGGCCGAAAAGGTCCGCCAGGCCTGCGAGAAGAACCTGTGGGATGGCGAGTGGTATTTCCGCGGCTTCACCCGCAAGGGCATCAAGATCGGCTCGCATGAAAACGAGGAAGGTCGGATTTTCCTCGAGAGCAATTCGCTGGCGGTGCTCTCCGAGGCCGCCCCGCCTGAACATGGGTTGAAGTGCATGGATTCGGTGGACAAGCACCTCTACTCGAAATACGGCATCCACTTGCTCTGGCCGGCTTTTTCGAAACCCGATGACGATATCGGCTATGTCACCCGCGTCTACAAGGGCATCAAGGAGAACGCGGCCATCTTCAGCCACCCCAATCCCTGGGCAGTGGTGGCGGAGTGCAAACTCGGCCGCGGCGACCAGGCAATGAAGTTCTACGATTCAACCTTGCCCTATAACCAGAACGACATGATCGAGATCCGCCAGTCGGAACCTTACTCATACTGCCAGTTCGTCATGGGCCGCGACCATACCGCCCACGGACGGGCGCGCCATCCCTGGCTGACCGGTTCCGCCGGTTGGGCCTATCATGCCGTCACCCACTGGATCCTGGGCGTGCGACCTGGTTTCGCCGGACTGACCATCGACCCGTGCATCCCCGCCGACTGGAAGGAATTCGAGATATCCCGCCAGTGGCGCGGTGCAGCCTATCATATCAAAGTGACCAATCCCAGTGGTGTGCAAAAAGGCGTTCGCTCGATCAAATTGAACGGTAAGTCAATCACCACACCCATCCTCGCTCAAACTGTTGGAACCATCAACGAAGTGCTGGTCGAAATGGGTTAGTTGTTGCAAATCGTGCAGGGATGATTCTCTCAAACAAATGAGGCCGCCTCAAGAGGCGGCCTTCGTCATTCTCCTTAGCGATCAGGGCATTAAATAATACGGTCGCCCAACGCGTCACTTCAGCATATACAGTATCCCCGCCGTACCAGGACCGCAGTGGCTGGAAATGACGCTTCCAGCACTCGTCACGTAAACTTCCCGAGGGTTGGCGATGCGCTTCACTTCATCTACCAGGAATTGGACCGCATTCTCGTCCGTGCAGGTATGCGTCACAAAGACCCGCTGCAAGTCAAGTTCGGGTAGGTGTTGCTCGAGATCATTCAACATCATCGTATGGCCTTTTTGCAAGGTCCCACGCGCCTTCGACTTTACTCCCAAGCTGCCATCCTGCCGAACCTCGATGATTGGATGGATCTTGAGCACGCTGCCTGCTATCGCCTGCAAAGCAGTACAGCGCCCGCCCTTATAAAGGAAATCCATCGTCTCGATGACAAAGGACGTTTTCACTTTTAGTCTGGCCGCCGTGATTGTGCGGCATATCTCTTCCGCGGAACATCCCTGGTCGCGCAGATCCGCCGCCCGCAGCGCTAACAGACCCACTCCCGTAGACAAATTCAACGAGTCGATCACCGTCACTTTGCCAGACGGGAACATGTCAGCTGCCAATTTGGCATTCTGCATGGTCGCAGACAGGCGCGAGGAAATACCAATATAGATCACCTCCCCGTCTGCTTCAAATGCCCTGGTGAACTCTCCCACAGAGGGAGCGGCGGTTTTGGGTAATTCACCTTCCTTTGCCACCAAACGAAAGAGATCTTTCTGCTGAATATCCACCCCATCTTGATAAGTCTTCTCGCCGATCGTTACTAAAAGAGGAATAATTGCAATACTGAATTTGGCGGAGAGGACGCCGCCCAGGTCGGCGGTGCTGTCGGTGATGATTCTGATCATGTAACCTCCTATGTGAATAATTTCACGTGCAACTATACCCGAAGGAGGTCGAAATAACAAGCGCACTACCCAATAACGAACATACACAACCTCAAACCGCTCATACTCCGCTCCAATTTGGCAGTTTGCACCACTGGCAAGCCCAGTTGACTCTCCAATAAATGGACATCCATCCGGCATAATTCCGGGTGACGCTGAATGATCTCCGCATAGGGGCAATGCGCCAGGATGATCCGCGGCCCTTTCGCTCCCGCCTCCCAGTGCGCCCGGTAGTTGTATTTACTCAATAACTCGACGGTCAATGCCAGTCGGCGCGGCATCGCGACATGAATCCGAGTATCCACCTCACCCGCCAATTTCCCCGCCAGGGATCGCAGTGCGGCCTCCTGCTCGTCCCCTTTCAGTCCATCCAACCACACTTCCATCATCGCCTGTGCCAATTCCTTATACCCCGACCCGCTGACCTTGTCTGACACGCCGTAGACGGAGGCGGGCCGTCCCCTCCCCTCAGTCCGCTGTTCCACTACTGTGATGAGCTCTTCTTGTTCCATAATGCTCAAATGGTGACGAATATTCGCGCCGGTGAGCCCCAGGCTGTGGCTCATCTCTTCCGCCGTGGCGGTCTGGTTCTTACGGAGGTATTCCAAGATGCGTAAACGCGTACCAGTTACCATAAGCCCATTATACTATTTATGCAAAGATTTATTTGCGTAATTCGTTTGACGCAAGTCCCTCTCTGGACTATAATGCCAGCGGTTCTGGAATGATTGACAATGACTTCATTCAACTACATTCCTAATTAAGTAACCAGAAATTCATCGGGATCGACAATCCGTTTATTGATTGCAGGAGATGGAATGGAAAAGAAGAGTCTGAATGCTCCCGGTTTCGAAATCCCCCCCGAAATGCAAGGGCGCGTGGCTGTCACCAGCCTGGACAGGATCTACAACTGGGGCCGCAGCGCCTCGGTCTGGCCCTTGATGTTCGGTCTGGCTTGTTGCGCCATCGAAATGATCTGTACCGCCGCCAGCCGCTTTGATCTGGCCCGTTTCGGCATGGAGATCATGCGCCCATCCCCCCGCCAGAGCGACTTGATGATCGTCTCCGGCACCGTCACCAAGAAGATGGTTCCCATCATCGTCCGCCTCTACAACCAGATGCCCGAACCCAAGTACGTCCTCGCCATGGGCGCCTGCGCCTCCGGCGGCGGCCCCTTCAAGGATGGCTACAACGTCGTCTCTGGCATCGATAGCTTCGTCCCGGTGGATGTCTATATTCCGGGCTGCCCGCCCACACCGCAAGCATTGCTCAACGGTCTGATGAAGGTCCAGGAAAAGATCAGAGGCGAATCGATCAAGAGCGCTCGTTGGTATCAAAAAGGCGCCGATCAGGCTGAGATACCCATTCCCATGCTGGGTCCGGATCTGATCGACCCACGCAAGATCGACCTGATCAATGCAAACGGGAAGGAATAGGAGATGGATATGGCCAGCATCGCTCCTGTTGAAGAAACCTCCCTCGCCGACCGTTTTCCCGGTAAACTCACCGCCGACAGCCGCCCCGGTTATTCCGGCTGGATGCTCGATAAAGCGGACCTGGTCGAATTCGCCACCGCCTTGCGGGATGAATTGGGATACGATTATCTCTCCTCCATCACCGGCTGTGGATTACTTTCCCCAGGAGATAATGGAGATAGTTTACCAGGCCTACAAGACCACCGGCGGACCTGGCATCCTCTTCAAGATCCAGTTGCCACGGCAAGATCCCATCGAGATCCCATCTTTGGTGCCCATCTATCCCGGAGCCGAATTGCAGGAACGCGAAGTCTGGGATCTATTCGGCGTCAAGTTCACCGGTCACCCGGACTTGCGGCGGATCTTCATGTGGGAAGGTTTTGCCGGTCATCCCATGCGCAAGGATTGGCAGGAACCCTATTTCGAGGAAGAGACCAAGCCCTTCAAAAGCCGCTGGCCTGAAGGCCACCATTCTTCCGCTGAGAGCAAGAACCCTTTCGAGGATAATATCCGCTATCCCGAAGATTTCCATCCCGAAGACCAGACCTTTGATGCCGAAGAGTGCTCTATATGAGTCTCTGCGCACTTATCAAAAGAATGAGATCGGCCTGGATACCGATCACATCATCGTCAACATGGGCCCGCAACACCCCTCCACCCACGGAGTTTTTCGGGTGGCGGTCATGCTGGATGGCGAAAAAATTGTCAACCTAAAGCCGGTGATGGGATACCTGCACCGCAACCACGAGAAGATCGGTGAACGCAACACCTATATCATGAACATGCCCTACACCGACCGGCTCGATTATCTGGCCTCCATGAGCAATAATTTTGGCTATGCGCTGGCGGTCGAAAAACTGATGAACATCAAGCCCACCGAGCGGGCTGACTATATTCGCATCATGATGGCGGAAATGACCCGCATCTCCAACCACCTGTTCCTGATCGGCACCCTGCTCAACGACCTGGGCGCGTACTTTACCCCCATGCTGTATGCCCTGGAAGAACGCGAGTTGATCCTGGATATTTTCGAAGCCGTTGCCGGTTCCCGCATGATGTGCAATTATTTCCGTTTCGGCGGCGTCGCCCGCGATCTTCCCGAAGGCACCCTACAAAAGATTCGAGAGATCTTCTTCGAGCGCCTGCCTCGCAAGATCGATGAACTGGACCGTTTCCTGAGCGAGAATGAGATCATCCGCTCCCGCTGTGTCGGCCAGGGTGTTCTCACCGCCGAAGATGCCATCCGCAATTCAGCTTCGGGACCGCTCCTGCGCGCTTCCGGTATCCCCTACGACGTGCGCCGGGCAGATCCTTATTCATTCTATGACCGTTTCGAGTTCGATGTCTGCACCCGCCAGCACGGCGATATTTACGACCGCCTGATGGTCCGCTTCGATGAGATCCGCCAAAGCATCCGCATCGTCCAGCAAGCCGTCAAACAGATCCCCGATGGACCGGTGATGTCCCAAAAGCCGGCCTATCAGGTGCGCGTCCCGCCCGGTGAAGCCTACGGGCGTGTCGAAGGTCCGAAGGGCGAACTGGGTTTCTACATCATTTCCAACGGAAAACCCAATCCATTCCGCTATCACGTGCGGGCACCATCTTTCATCAACCTGACCCCCTTCGGACTTATGTGCATCGGGCAAAAGATCGCCGACGTGGTCGGAGTCTTGGCTCTATAGATATCGTTCTGGGCGAAGTGGATAGATAAAAAGTTTCAAATACGTTAGTGTCAAGTGTTCACATTCCTTTTTAACGTAACACTGGAGCACGTGACACAGGAGAACTCTCTATGTCCGATATGTATGGCAAAGGTATCCTGAAAGGCCTCAGCGTAAGCCTGAAGCGTTTCGTGGAAACTTACATCGATGACCTGGCCTGGCTGGGCAAACGCTACCGCACCGACGAGGGGATCGCACACCGCAGCGGTAAGGATGCGCGCGGTATCTTCACCGTCCAGTACCCGGAGGAAAAGATCCCCGTTCCGGAAGAATTCCGCTATATCCCCCTCCTGGTGTATGACGAAGGTCCGGGCGGTGAAAAGAATTTACGCTGTACCTCCTGCGGAATCTGCGCGAAAGTCTGCCCGCCCCAGTGCATCTGGATCGTCCGCTCGACCGACCCGGCTACCGGCCGCCCCATCCCGGACCCGGCTGAGTTCTTCATCGATGCTGATATCTGCATGAACTGCGGATTGTGCGCGGAATATTGTCCGTTCGATGCCATCAAGATGGACCACAATTACGAATTGTCATCCTTCGACCGCAATATTCTCGACATGGATGCTCTATCAAAGCCGGCAAAATACTACGAAAGCATCCGCCCGTTCAACGCGGCCACTGAAAATGCTGCCAAAGCCGCCAAAGAAGCCGCCCGAATGGCCAAGACGGAATAACCATGTATAACCCTGATACTGACTTGATCTTCCCACCTCGGGCGATCTTAGCGTTGGCTGAAGAACGTGGCCCATCCTGGAAAGATCTGTTGACGAAGATCGAAAAATGCCCGCCAGACAGCCTCGACCAGACCGCTTTGATCTTGCTCATGGCGCGCATGAATACATGCACCACCTGCAATTCCAATTCTTTCCGCGCCATGAACGGGTGCGCCACCTGTGCGCGCCAGTCGCTCAAGCGCTTCCGCGGCTCCGATGAGGAGTTGATCGGGTTGTATTTGACGGCCAAAAAAGACGTGGATGATTTCCTCCACAACCGCAGCACAAAGTAGACAGGACGATTAAAGGTATCCGACAATGACCAACAATATCACCTCCGAAGCCGTAATGGCTGCTCTCAGCAAGGTCCAGGAACCCGAACTGCACCGTGACCTGGTCGCTCTCAACATGATCCACGATCTGGAGATCAAACGTGACGTGGTTCAGTTCGTTATCCGCCTCACCACCCCGGCTTGCCCGTTAAAGAGTCTCATCGAGAAGCAGGCCCGCGAAGCCGTAATGACAGTCCCCGGCGTCAAGAGTGTCACCATCAAGATGGATGCAACGGTTCCCGGGGATGGCCGAAACCGCGGCCTGTTGAACCTGCCCATTCGCAACGCCATCGCTATCGCTTCCGGCAAGGGCGGCGTGGGCAAGAGCACCGTCAGCGCTAACCTGGCTGTGGCATTGGCCCAGAGTGGAGCGTGCGTAGGGTTGCTGGATGCCGACATCTACGGCCCCAACATTCCCACCATGATGGGCGTCCATGATATCCCCGGCACCAAGAACAACCGCCTGATCCCTGCTGAGGCCTACAACGTGAAATTGATGTCGATGGGCTTCCTGGTCAAACCGGGCCAACCGCTCATCTGGCGCGGACCCATGTTGAATTCCGCTATCCGTCAATTCCTTGCAGATGTGGATTGGGGTGAGTTGGATTATCTGTTGATCGATCTCCCGCCCGGCACAGGCGACGCTTCCCTGTCCCTGGCACAGATGTTGCCGCTATCCGGCGTGGTGATCGTAACATTACCTCAAACCGTCTCGCTCGAAGATGCCAGCCGTGGATTGGAAATGTTCCGCACATTGGAAGTTCCCATCCTGGGAGTTGTCGAAAACATGCGCGGCGAATTCTTCGGCTCCGGCGGTGGTGAGGACCTGGCACGGATGGCGAAAGTGCCTTTCCTTGGCGCCATCCCCATGGAAACATCCGTACGGGTCGGTGGCGACAGTGGTGCTCCTGTGGTGGCTGCCAAGCCCAATTCGGCTGCCGCCCAGGCGATCCTGTCCATTGCCGGTCAGGTAGCCGCCCGCATTAGTGTGGAAGCACTCACTCAAAAAACCGCTCCTACAATCAAGGTAGAGTGATCACAATATTTCCCTTTCGGCCAGAGGCCGTAATGTTCCGACATAATCTTTGCTCATTCGTAAACTCCACCAGAAACATGGATGAAGGAAGTCTGCTATAATCGCCCCCATGCAACCCCTTATTGTTGGCGTGCGTTTTGCCCCGATAGGCAAAGTCTATCATTTTGACGCCTCTTCCACCCCTCAGATAAAACCCGGTGATCGTGTTATTGTCGAGACTTCCCGCGGAAAACAACTCGGTGAAGTGACCCAATTGATAGATAAACCTGTCCATACTTCTGAAGGTTGGAAACCTATCGAACGCCTTGCCACCCCCCGCGACCTTGTCTTGAGGCGCACCTGGGCTCAAAAAGAGATCGAAGCCATGATCGCCTGTCGCGAGAGGGCTTCTCAATTAAAACTGCGAGGCATCAAGATATTCGCGGGCGAATTTTCCTTTGACGGTACCCGCCTGACCCTGATGTTCAGCTCCGAGAACGAGGAGAAGGCCGATCTCAAATCCCTTCGCCACGATATGCAGAAGCAGTACCAAAACTCCCAAGTCGAAATGCGCCAGATCGGTCCACGCGACGTTGCCAAGATGCTCGGCGGCATGGGCGCTTGTGGATTGGAAACCCGCTGCTGCTCCAAGTTCCTGACCGAGTTTAGCCCGATTTCCATCAAAATGGCTAAAGAGCAGGGTATCTCGCTCACGCCCCAGGAAATCACCGGCATGTGCGGACGCCTGCGCTGCTGTCTCGTCTACGAATATGAGCAGTACGCCGCCGCCAGGAAAGAACTTCCCAAGCGCAACAAGCGCGTGATGACACCTGTGGGCGAAGGCAAAGTGATCGACGTCTCGCCCTTGCTCATGACCGTGCGGGTGGAATTACCCGAGGGTGGTCACCGTGAATTTTCCCGTGACGAGATCGAACCCTGGGATGAGTTGGAGGCCTTGCGCCGCAAATCCGCTCAACCCTGCAAGAACTGCGAAAACAAGTCTCCAACGAACTAAATATCTGAAGGATTCCGGATTCGCACGATGGACGAACAACCCGGTCAATGGCAATCCCCACAAATTATCCTGGTCATCCTGGCTCATCCGGATGACCCGGAATTTTTCTGTGGGGCCACGTTGGCTCGCTGGGCCCGCGACGGGCATGAGATTCATTATTTGCTTCTGACCTGCGGCGACAAAGGTTTTGATGATCAGGAAGCTACCTCCTCCCATATTTGTTCTATCCGCCATGCGGAGCAGAATGCCGCCGCCGCCATCATCGGAACGAGATCCGTCCGCTTCCTGAACCTGGAAGATGGTTACCTGGTCCCCTCGCTGGACTTGCGCCGGCAGGTCGTACGCGCCATCCGCCAGGTCAAACCGGACATCCTGGTAACGTGTGATCCCCATCACCTCTACGCCGGCGATTATTCCATCAATCATCCCGACCATCGTTATGCCGGGCAAGTGGTCTTGGATGCGGTCTTTCCCGCCGCCGGTAATCCGTTCTTCTTCCCCGAACTCTTGAAAGACGAAGGCCTGCAGCCGCACTCGCCCCGCGAAGTGTGGGTATCGCTTACGAGTTCGCCTAATGTAATTCTGGATATTACCGATACCTGGGAGATCAAGATCATGGCACTTAAGGAACACAAATCCCAAATCGGCGACCCGGTCAAGTTCGAAGAACGCATGCGGGCGCGCAAGTCAGAACGCAGCACCGAAGAGAACGAATATTACGAAGAAAAATTCCACCGCATCAAATTCCGGTGATCCGTTTTTAGTTGTTTATGGGAGGTTCCACATGACCGACATTCTTGCCGAGGCTCAAGCCCTATTCGAATATACCCGCGCACTTCGCCGTGATTTTCACTCCCATCCCGAAATGGGATTCCACGAAGTTCGCACAGCCGGCATCGTTGCCCGCGAACTGACCTCGCTGGGGCTGGAAGTCCACACCGGGATTGCCGAAACAGGAGTTGTGGCTTTGTTGGAAGGCGCCCGTCCCGGACCTGTCATCCTGGTCCGGGCTGACATGGATGCGCTTCCGATCACTGAAGAAACCGGTGCCGAGTATGCTTCCCAGAACCCCGGCGTCATGCATGCCTGTGGACACGATGGTCACACTGCCATCCTGTTGACCGTGGCGAAATTACTGAATGCTCATCGCCAGGAATTAGCCGGAACAGTGAAACTTGTCTTTCAGCCTGCCGAAGAGGGCATGGGTGGAGCCGAGAAGATGATCGAAGGCGGCATCCTCGACAATCCCAGGGTGGATGTCACCCTCGGCTTGCATGTTTGGAACGAGCAGCCCGTCGGTTGGATCGGCATCGCCAACGGTCCTGCTATGGCAGGCGCGGAGATTTTCAATGTGAAGGTCATCGGCAAAGGTGGTCACGGCGCTGCCCCGCACCTTTCAGCAGATCCGGTCCTTGCCGCCGCGCAGATCATTACGGCCTTGCAAAGCATCGTTGCCCGCAATGTGGCTCCCCTGCAAACCGCCGTCGTCAGCGTCTGTACGGTTCATGGCGGGCAGGCATTCAATGTCATCCCCTCGCAGGTGGAATTGACGGGTACCATCCGCACCTTCGAACCACAGGTCCGTGCACTGGTATTGGAACGCTTCGAACAGATCATTCACTCCAGCGCCGAGGCTATGGGCTGCCGGGCCGAGATCGATCTTCAGCGCCTCACCCCTGCAGCCATCAATCAGCCTGAAACATCCGCCCGCATTCAGGCTGTGGCGCGAAACTTATTCCCGCAGGCCACAGTCGACGCAGGGAATTACGTGACAATGGGCTCAGAAGATTTCGCCTTCATCCTAGAAAAAGTACCGGGTTGCTTCTTCTTTATTGGATCTGCCAATCCCGAGAAGGGTCTGGATGCCAGCCATCACAATCCCCGCTTCGATTTTGACGAGAGCATATTGCCGAACTCGGCCGCATTAATGGCGGCAGCAGTAATCGACTTTCTGAAATAATGTTCAGCCTCCTCCACGCCGACCCCTTTCCAAAAAATCAGAAGAAGGCTGGTGGGATGGGTCGGTATACCGAAAATTTCTCGCTTTGAAATAGATTCGATACTCAAACAATTCCCTCTTGACCCTCCACAAGGTCTGAATTATTATGATTTAGCCTCTTTTTGTCGATTTTTTCATCTAACAGAGGCCGGGAAAATTATGGAATAAGCACTAACCCGATTAAGAATCTTAAATCGTCTTTATTGATGGTGCATACCTGCCTACACTATATTGAGGAATGATTATGGATAAGAAAAGGATAGTCAACAATTTCTCGATCACCATCGGAACCGTCAACGGTTCTGGTTCGCAAACAGCGAATGTTACCCTGCTCAGGTCGCTCTTCAAAATGGGTATTCCAATTTCCGGCAAGAATCTGTTCCCTTCTAACATTCAGGGTCTGCCTACCTGGTATACCATTCGCGTCAACAAAGATGGATTCACCGCCCGCTGCTTGGAGCAGGAGATCGTCGTCGCCATGAACCCGTCCTCCTTCGTGCGTGACCTGACTTCGGTCGTTCCCGGTGGTGCCTTCTACTATCCGGATGACATCAAGCTCTCCATCGACCGGACAGATATCACCACCTATCCCATGCCGATCAAGGACCTCTCCCGCGCCGCGAATGTCTCACCTGCGCTACGAGATTACATCGCCAACATGGTTTACGTAGGCGTCCTGGCCAAAATGCTCGGCATAGACCTGGAATCGATCAAGTCTGCGCTTGATTTCCATTTCAAGGGAAAGAGCCAAGCTATTGATTCCAATTTTGCCACCATTCAGGCAGCCTATGATTGGGCTGCCCAGAACCTAACCAAGAATGATCCCTATTTCATTGAACCAATGGACAAAACATCTGGCTATATTATGGCCGACGGAAACACCGCCGCTGCCCTGGGCGCTATCTACGGGGGCGTGCAGTTCGCTGCCTGGTATCCCATCACACCAGCCTCGTCCCTCGCCGAAGCGTTAAATGTGTATCTGCCACAACTTCGCAAGACACCTGAAGGGAAACAGACCTATGCAGTCCTGCAGGCGGAGGATGAATTAGCCGCCATCGGCATGGCCACCGGCGCGGGCTGGGCCGGTCTACGGGCCATGACCTCTACCTCCGGCCCTGGCATCAGTCTGATGTCAGAATATGCCGGCCTGGCCTACCAATCCGAGGTGCCGCTAGTCGTGTGGGATGTCCAACGTGTCGGTCCCAGCACCGGTATGCCCACCCGCACCGCTCAGGGAGATCTTACCGGCGTGTACTTCCTCGGTCACGGGGATACACAAGCCATCATCCTGCTCCCCGGCTCAGTCCAAGAATGTTTTGAATTCGGCTGGAAAGCCTTCGATCTAGCTGAGCGAATGCAAATGCCGGTCTTCGTCTTGAGCGATCTTGACCTGGGCATGAACCAGTGGATGACCCGCCCGTTCGAGTATCCCGACACCCCCATGGATCGCGGCAAGATCCTGTGGGAACCCGACTTGGAAGAATTGAAGGGCGTGTGGGCTCGTTATCACGACCAGGACGGCGACGGTATCCCCTACCGCACTGTTCCAGGCAATAAACACCCTTCCGCGGCATATTTCACCCGCGGCACCGGTCACGATGAGAACGCCCGCTACACCGAAGACGCCGGTCCCTGGGAAACCAACCTTGCTAGGCTGAAGAAAAAATATGAAACCGCCAAGAGGTTTGTACCCCAGCCCATCCTCGAAAAAACCACCGCCTCAACTATCGGCATCATCGCCTATGGCTCTTCTGAACCGGCCGTCGAAGAGGCTCGCATCAATATGGCTGAGACCGAAAATCTCAAGAGCGACTTCCTGCGTTTACGCGCACTGCCATTCACCAATGATGTCTTCGATTTCATCAACCTTCACGATTGCACGTATATCGTCGAAGCCAATCGCGACGGTCAGTTATGCCAGATCATGCGGGCAACATTTCCCGAACAAGCCGCCAAGTTACGCTCGATCGCCCATACCGATGGCCTGCCTCTCACGGCTCAATGGATCCAGGACGCGATTGTCCTGCAGGAGAAAAAACAATGACAACTCCCAATCTTGTTGCGGGTCAGACCAATAAAGCAGGTCTCACCAAGAACGATTACAAGGGCCTGGTCAGCACACTTTGCCAGGGCTGCGGACATAACTCGATTGCCAATCAACTCATTGCTGCATGTTACGAACTGGATATCGTCCCCGAACAGGTGGTCAAATTCAGTGGCATCGGTTGCTCATCCAAAAGCCCGGCTTATTTCCTCAACCGCTCGTTTGGCTTCAATGGCCTGCACGGACGCATGTCTTCCCTCGCCACAGGAGCTCTGTTTGCTGACACCACCATACGCGCCATCGGCATCTCCGGAGATGGAGACACCGCTTCCATCGGCATGGGTGGATTCAAACACATGGTCCGCCGCAACGCTCCCATGGTCTATATCGTCGAAAACAACGGCGTTTATGGCCTGACGAAAGGCCAGTTCTCCGCTACCGCTGAAGTTGGCCTAAACCTCAAGCACCAGGGCGTCAACCAGTATATGCCGGTGGATATTTGTATGGAGGCTCTCGCGTCCAACGCCACCTTCGTAGCCCGTTCGTTTGCCGGGGACGCAAAGCAAGTCAAGGAATTGCTCAAGGCCGCTCTCAGCCACAATGGTATTGCCGTGCTGGACATCATCAGCCCCTGTGTTACCTTCAACAATCAGGAAAATGCCTTCCATTCTTACACCTGGGGCAAGGATCATGAAGCCCCCTTACATGAGATTATGTACACCCCCAAATTGGCTGAGATCATCCTCGATGGTGAGTTCCCTGAAGGCACGGTCCGCGAAGTGACCATGCACGATGGCTCCTCCGTAATTTTAAAGAAACTCGAAAAGGATTATGATCCCACCAACCGGGCTCATGCTTTCCAGATGCTGGAAGAGGCGCAAGGTCAAAATTGGCTGGTTACCGGGCTGATCTATGTGGATACCTCCAAACCGACCCTGACCGACATCTATAATCTAGTAGATAGACCCCTCAACCGCTTGAGCGAGGCTGAAATGCGGCCCGCCCGCGACACCATCGATAAGATCAACCAGATGATGTTCTAAATTCAAGGTCTCCGAATTCTTTACGAACTCGGAGACCTTGTTATACTCGACCCATGTTGAAAATCACCTCTTCATTTTCCCTGGATGAAAACGAACTCTCCTTTGATTTTATCCGCGCCGCCGGACCTGGTGGGCAAAATGTCAACAAAGTAGCCAGCGCCGTCCAGTTGCGTTTTAACGTTCTTAATTCCCCATCCCTCCCCGCAGAAACGAAGGAACGCTTGCTTCGGATGGTCCATTCCCGTCTGACCCAGGCCGGCGAATTGATCATTGAGGCAAAACGCTACCGCACCCAGGAACAGAACCGTCTCGATGCACAGGAGCGGCTGGTCGCGCTCCTTCAGAAAGCTTTCGCCGCTCCAAAAAAGCGCCTGCCCACCCGCCCCGGGATGGCCGCCCGGGAACGACGGCTCGAATCGAAGAAGCGGCGCAGCGCCATCAAACGTGTCCGCCAGGTTCCTCTGGAACATTCGGATTGAAAATGGGATTTTTCAGCGATTTACAGGCAATACATTATGTCTATGCGCAGGTTTGAGATTCTCTTCGCTTGCATTACAGCGTTCATTTGTTTAGCCCTGACCGTTTATTTTGCGATCACGATCAGTTCCTTTCAGGAGTTATGGCTTTTCCCGGGCTTATATTTGGTTGAACTGGCCCTCCTCACCTGTGCGACCGTGTACTTGATCTGGCGTGACTATCCTTCTGCCGCCTTCATCCTATGGGCTGTGACAGGCGGCATCATTGCCTTCACCATCCTGGCCGGTTTTTCCATTGGTCCCGCGTACATGATTGTGGCGGCCTTATGTATCCTTACCGGCATCGCCCTTGGCGTCCGCCGCAAACAAAACTGGCTGGCGAACCTGGGAATTTTCCTCCTGGGAGCGTTCCTCCAAACGGTATTAGTGCTCCTGGTCTTGCAGATAACCTAAAACCCGTTATTATTCGAAATGGCTCATTGCATCCGATAGCGATTCGAGGATATCCCCGGCCATCGTGGACCGGTGGCTGCCGGTGATTTGAGCAGCCGTCACCCCGGCCTGGGCATGGACCCATACTCCCGCCCGGGCAGCATCATACGCAGCCATTCCCTGCCCCCTCAAACCCGCGATCAAGCCCGCCAAAACATCCCCAGTTCCAGCTCGGGCCAGGGCTGGCACAGCCAGCGGAATGGTGGTGGTCTGTCCGTTGAGCGCTGCCACGACTGTAAAAGCGCCTTTCAAAACGACCACGTGACCCCATTCCTGCGCATATTTCTGAGCACAATTCAGCCGGTCATGCTGGATCTCATCGACTGATGTCCCACAGAGTATGGCCATCTCGCCGGGGTGCGGGGTCAGGATGGAATCGGGGGGCAGCAACTTCCACCATTCATCATGTTTTGCCAGCAGTTTCAGACCATCGGCATCGATGACCAGTGGCGGTAAAGTGATACTCTTATTTTCCGCAGGCGGATTGTTATCTCTCACGAAACCTATCCGTCCGTGGAGCATTCTTTCCTGGGATAGATTAAGCAAATTACCGATAAAGTCTTTGGTCGTATCTTCCATACCCAGACCGGGTCCGATCAACAGGACGGTTGCCTTGTCCAGGTTCTCCCGCAAGACTCCGGCTGCGCCGGAGGCGATCACACCCATTTCATGGGGCAAAAGGATCCAGGTGGCTTCCGGGAAATGACCCGCCAATATTCCATGCAGAGGTCCCGGGACAGCCAGCGTCACCAGACCGGCGCCGCTGCGGTAGGCAGCTTTGCCTGCCAGCACGGCAGCGCCTGTATAGTTGATCGAACCCGCCGCGATTAATGCCGTTCCAAATGTGCCTTTATGGGCATCGCTGGGTCGTGCCGGCATGAGTGTGGCGATCATCTTTTCATCGGCCACTTCATGCTTGATGGCATTCCAGGTTTTCAATCCTTCCAGGTTGCCAATATCTACCACGCGCAGTTCCCCCAGCAGGTCGTAAGCCGGCAGTTTTAGTAATCCTTGTTTTACCCCCGCCATTGTGATGGTTGCGTCAGCCGGGATAGTTTCAGAAGCGCTCTCGCCCGTATCGCAGTCGATCCCGGAAGGACAATCCACCGCTATCGTAAACGGAGGCCATTCCATTTCGGCAATGATTTTTTTTACCGCTCCAAGGACCAAACCAATCTCTTCCTTCAAGGGCAGTTTGAATCCGGTTCCCAGAACGCCGTCAAGGACCACATCGGCATTTTCGAGGAAGGTAGTCAACTGTTGGTAATCTTCATCTTTTTCAGCTTGAAATATCTCGCCATCAGCTGCTTCAAAGCGCTTTGTCAGGGCATCCCCGCTTTGCTTCCTGTGGATAAAATATGCGCGAGCCTTCCAGCCCTTATCAGCCAGGTAGCGCAACGCCACCAGGGTATCGCCGCCATTATTACCCGGGCCGACCAATCCCAGGACCTGGATGGCTTCTTCATCGTCTTTTACGTAGGCTAATTTCATTACTTCCAGAGCCAGGTTGCGCCCTGCATTTTCCATCATTCTATCGAAAGTAAGTCCGCTGGCATCGGCCTCTTGTTCGATAACTCGTATTTGAGGAACCGTTAAAAGTTTCATAAGTCTCTTTATTTTTCCAATATCTGTGAAAGGAATAATTTCGTCCGGTCTTCTTGTGGATTCTTAAAGATATCTTCCGGCGTTCCGGATTCGACGATCTGGCCCTTATCGAAGAAATACATCCTCTTGGCAACCGCCTTGGCAAATCCCATTTCGTGGGTCACCACGAGCATGGTCATCCCCGACTGGGCCAGTTCCACCATAACATCCAAAACCTCTTTGATCATTTCCGGGTCGAGCGCTGACGTGGGTTCATCGAACAACATGATCTTGGGTTGCATTGCCAGGGCACACGCGATGGCTGTGCGCTGCTGCTGCCCGCCCGATAGCTGACCGGGGAATTTGTTCGCCTGCTCGGGGATTCCCACCCGCTGGAGCAGCTGCATCGCCACTTCTTCGGCTTTTTCCTTCGTCCACTTGCGGACCTGCATAGGCGCCAACATGATGTTTTGCATCACCGTCAGGTGAGGGAATAGGTTGAACTGCTGGAAGACCATCCCGGTCTCCATGCGGATTTTTTCGATATTGCGCATATCGTTCGTCAACTCCACCCCATCGACGATGATCAAGCCATCATTATGGTCTTCAAGATGATTGATGCAGCGGATGAACGTGGATTTTCCCGAACCCGAAGGTCCAAAGATAACGACCACTTCGCCCTTCTCCACCTCCATGCTCACTCCCTTGAGGGCCTGGAAATGACCATACCATTTCACCACATCTTTCGCAATAATTATGGGGCCATCGTCTACTGTCGCGCTCATTATTCTCTCCTGTGTAATATTGCGGCTTATTATACCGCTCAATAGTTCATCGTCCTTCCGAGTGATGCCTGAAAATTTCATAATCCATTTCTTCTGTCCTTGTTTGATAAAAACTCCTGATCGATCTCCATACAACTTCGCAACCTTAAACTTTTTAATATCGGGAGAAATTAGGTGGATTTACTCTTGCGGAATCCGGCAAGTTCGTCTATGCTTAATTTGTTTCGTGGCTGGGAATGATTTGCCCATTCCACAACATCAGAAACGGAAAGACTACAAACCAAAAGGAGAGAAGAGATGAAGAGATTTACATTTGTTTTGGCATTCCTCGTGATTGCCAGTCTGGTCCTCACCGCATGTGGTGCCAAGGCTACTGATACCGGCGGCGGCTCAGGAACAGCCGGTCTGCCCGACCTCAAGGGGAAGACCATCACCGTGGCTGTGGAAAACGCCTACCCTCCATTCAATAGCATCGATTCCGCCACCGGTAAGGGTGTCGGCTGGGATTATGATGCGGTTACCGAGATCTGCAAACGCCTGAACTGCGTTGCTGATTTCAAGCAGGCTGCCTGGGATGGCATCTTCCCCGCCATGCAAGCCGGTGAATTTGACATGCTCGCTGATGGCGTTACCTTCACCGAAGACCGCGCCAAGATCGTCGATTTCTCCACCCCTTACGTGGCTGTTAACCAATTGCTGCTCGTGCGCGCCGCCGAGACTCGCACAGTGGAAGACATGAAAGCCGATGCCAATGCCAAGATCGGCACTCAAATTGGCACCACTAATGAAATCGCCGCCAAGGCGTATTTCACCGATAAGACCATCCAGGCCTTTGAAGATTTTGGCGCTGCCGTCCTGGCGCTCAAATCCAACGACATTGATGGTGTCGTCATTGACTACATTGCCGCTCAGGGTTTCATGGGCGAGAACGAAGGCGTCTTCAAGCTCGCCGGTGAGATTTCCGCAGGCGATGAGCTGGCCTTCGTATTTCCTCCCCAGAGCGAACTGACCGCCCAGGTCAATGCCGCCCTGGCTGCCATGAAAGCCGATGGCACCCTGGATCAATTGAACAAAAAGTGGGGACTTTCTCGCTAACTTCGCAATAACCGTTTCTGATACAGGTGAGATGGAGGCAAAAACCTCCATCTCACCACATTAATTTTCAGGAGTCGTCGATGACCTCGATGGAAGTAAGCAACGGGACAACGCCCAGTCTGATCCCGGGTGGTTGGCGCATATCGAAATGGCCCTGGTGGGTCATTGTGCTCGTGCTGGCGGGTATCCTCTTTACTACCCTAATTTTTTCGTCACAGAATTATCAAGATACTTTCAATTATTTACTGCAGGGTGTTTATACAACCTTGCGGATCACGGTCTTTTCCTATCTGATGGCAACTTTCATCGGACTATTGGCAGGATTGGCGCGCGTATCCAAAAACGTTTTCCTTTTTAATATCTCCACCCTCTATGTAGAAATCGTCCGGGGAATCCCCCTCGTCGTACTACTGCTCTACATTGCCTTTGCTCTGTTCCCGGTTTTTGTACAGTTGGTACAGGGCCTGGGAACGTGGGGATTGGGGCTCTTGCCCGGCAGTGGATTCTTTGAAACTCTTGAATCCTTCAGCATCCGGGTCGTCCCCATGGAAGGCCGCGCCATTATTGCGCTGGGATTCGGCTATGGTGCTTACGAGGCTGAAGTGTTCCGCGCTGGTATCCAATCCATCGGAAAAGGTCAAACCGAAGCAGCCAGATCACTTGGTATGACCTATATGCAGTCCATGCGATTCATCATTCTTCCGCAGGCTGTCCGCCGGGTGCTGCCACCCCTTGGAAACGATTTCATCGCCTGTTTGAAAGATTCCTCTCTGGCTACGGTACTGGCTGTAAACGAATTGACCCAACTGGGGCGCATGCTGCGGGCCAGCACCTTCCGCGTCCTGGAAGTATTCAACGTCGTTGCATTCCTGTATCTATCTATGACGTTACTGCTTTCCGGTGTTGTTCGTTGGCTCGAAAAGAAAATGAAGATCGAGGAATAGAAAAACAAAAAGCCGCCGTAAGGCGGTTTTCTGTCTTGTGCGCTGGGGGGGACTTGAACCCCCACGCCTTTCGGCACATGCCCCTCAAGCATGCCTGTCTGCCAGTTCCAGCACCAGCGCGAAGCAGGTCGTATTATAATCACGTTCAGAAGGTTGTCAAGCAATATTATCATTATCATTCTGCCCTCCGGAGGACTACATGATCCGAATCGTTGTTGACGCCATGGGGAGTGATGAATTTCCCCAGCCTGATGTTGTCGGCGCAGTGATGGCTGCGCGGGAATATGGCGTGGAAATCATCCTGGTTGGGGATGAAGCAAAAATCGCCCCAATCCTGACCACCCAGGATACCGCCGGTCTCTCCATCCGCGTGGTCCACGCACCTGAGATGTTGACCATGGAAGACAAGGGCATGGCCCTGGTGCTTAAAGCCCGACGACCAAACTCGCAAAATTCCATGGCTGTCGGCATCGACCTGGTCAAAACCGGTGAGGCTGATGCCTTCGTCACTGCGGGCAACACTGGCGCGGCCGCAGTGACAGCCTACTTCAGGCTCGGCACCATCCCCGGCGTGGACCGGCCCGGTCTCGCGCCAGTCTTTCCCACTGCCACCGGCTCTTGCCTGGTCCTGGATGTCGGCGCCAACCCCGATTGCAAACCGGAGAACCTGCTCCAATTCGCCATCATGGGAAGCATTTATACCTCCAAGGTCCGCGGGGTGAAAGAGCCCAAGGTGGGCTTGCTCTCGAACGGCGAAGAAGCCGGCAAGGGTAATGACCTGGTCAAACACACTTATCCTTTGCTTAAGGACTCCGGGCTGAACTTCTATGGCAACGTCGAGGGTAAGGAAGTCATCGGCGGAAAAGTCGATGTGGCGGTTTGCGACGGCTTCACCGGAAATATCATGCTAAAATCCTCGGAGGCGGTTGCCAAACTGATCCTCGATAAAGTCAAGGAACTGATCAACAACGGTCCGCTCACAGCCAAGATCGGCGGTGCGCTCGTCCGACCCACCCTGCGGAAGATCAAGAAACTCCTCGACCCCGAAGAGGAAGGCGCTGCGCCGCTCCTGGGAGTTAACGGCCTGGTATTTATCGGCCATGGCCGCTCGAACGAAATCGCCATTAAAAACGCCGTCCGCCTCGCCAGGAATGCCGTGGAAGCCGGGGTCCTGGTATCCATCCAGACCGCCATCGAACAAACCCTAAAAGAAAAGCAGGTTTCATGAAAACTGTTACAGACATCAAAAAGATTCAACGCAACGCCAAGATCGGAAAATACGCCAACACAGGCGCCCTAATCGTATTAGGGATCGGTCTTTATGTTTCGTTTTCCCGCCCGGACCAATTTGCATTATCTGCGGGCGCCTTGCTAATTGGCTTTTTCCTCTCCCAGTTGGGAATGTATTACGGTAATCGTTGGGGCCGCACGCCTCGCCCCGATGAAGTCATCGACAAGAGCATGAAGGGTCTCGGTCGAGAATACACCATTTATCACTATGTCACCCCTGTATCGCACCTGATACTCGGACCTGCCGGAATTTGGGTGATTCTGCCCTATCTTATCTCTGGAACAGTTGTGTATGAAAAGAAACGCTGGAAGGTCAAAGGCGGTGGATTTGCCCAATCCTACCTGCGTCTCTTCGGCCAGGAAAATATCGGCCGCCCGGACCTGGAAGCCTCGTCCGAGGTCGAATCGCTCACCCGCTATTTCAAGCGCGTCCTGCCGCCCACTACCGAGATGCCTCCCATCCGATCTGCCTTATTTTTTGCCCATCCCAAAGTCGAGCTGCATGTGGAGGAGTCGCCTCTACCGGTGCTCACCCCCAAAAACTTGAAAGATTTTATGCGCGAAGCCGGCCGTCCGAAACCGATCGGTGACCTGACCCTCGAAACGATCCGCCAGGCCCTTCCAAAGGCGGACCAATCCGAAGCATGACAACTATCGTAGCACTGGACATTGAAACAACCGGGCTCGACCCCCAGACCGATGCCATTATTGAGATCGGCGCGCGCAAGTTCTCCGGCAACCGTGTGGATGACGAGTTCACTACTCTGACTTAACCCGGGCCGCCATATCCCCGAGTTCATCACTGGTCTGACCGGTATCAGCGATGAAATGGTCCGCCAGGCGCCCCATATCCATGATGTTCTAGCAGAATTGGAAACCTTCATCGGGGATTTTCCCATCCTGGGTCATAACATCCAGTTCGACCTATCCTTCTTCCGAAAATACAAACTGTTCGGTCTGAATGAACCCATCGACACGTACGAGCTAGCCTCCGTTCTGCTTCCTTCGGCCAGCCGCTACAACCTGGGCTCACTGGTCCAGCAATTGGGAATTGCTCTGCCTGCCACCCATCGCGCGCTCGATGATGCCCGCGCCACCCATGGCGTGTATCAGCGTTTGATCCAGCAGGCCAGTCAATTACCATTGGACCTTCTGGCAGAGATCGTCCGTCACAGCGAGCCCATCGAATGGGGTGGTGCGTGGGTTTTCGAACAGGTGCTGCGCTCGCGTTCCAGGGAGGGGATCAAAGCCAAACATATTCCTCCAACGCCAGATGAACAGGCGTACATTCCGGGGGATGAGAAGCGTAAAGGCCCATCCGATCCAATTGCCGAAGGAATTCGCGGCCATCGACCCGGAAGTGGCTGCCTCAGCTCTCGAACATGGCGGACCATTCTCTCAGTATTTCGAGAGCTATGAGTACCGCCCCGAACAGGTGGAAATGCTCCGAGCCGTGGCAAACGCCCTTTCCTATGGCCAGCACCTTATGGTCGAGGCCGGCACCGGCGTCGGGAAATCCTTTGCTTACCTTGTCCCGGCGGCATTGTTTGCGCTGGAAAACAACACCCGCGTGGTCATCTCCACCAATACCATCAACCTGCAGGATCAACTGATCAAGAAGGATATTCCCGACCTGTGTTCCGCCCTGGGTCTGGACCTGCGGGCTGCGGTGCTTAAGGGACGCTCCAATTATCTCTGCCCCCGCCGCCTGGAATTACTACGGAAACATGGTCCCCGCAACGCCGATGAAATGCGCATTCTCGCCAAGGTACTGGTTTGGCAGTTGGAAAATTCCAGCGGCGACAGAACCGAGATCAATCTCACCGGCCCGAACGAGCGGGATGTTTGGACTCATCTTTCCGCCGAAGACGATGCATGCACCACTGAGACCTGCCTGGAACGCACCGGTGGAGCCTGCCCGTTCTTCCGGGCCAAGCAGGCTTCCCAAAATTCCCACATCCTGGTAGTGAACCACGCCCTCTTATTGACCGATGTTGCCGTGGGTAACCGGGTCCTTCCCGAATATGAGCATCTCATCATCGATGAAGGCCACCACCTCGAATCTGCCACCACAGATTCCCTCTCCTTCCGCTTAACGCAGGTAGACCTTGACCGGTTGATCCGCGAAGCCGGTGGCTCCTCCTCGGGTATCCTCGGGCACGTTCTTTTCGCCACCCGCGACCAGGTCCGCCCTTCGGACTATGCACTATTGAGTCAGAAGATCGAGCGCGCCACCGACCTCATATGGAGACTGCAGGAACAGGCCCGCCTGTTCTTCGAGGCGCTGACCGAATTTATCCAGTACCAGCGGGAGGGTCAGCCACCCAGCACCTATGTCTATCAGGAACGACTCCTGCCCTCTACGCGCACTCAGCCCGGCTGGGATAGTATCGAGGCCGCCTGGAGTGTGTCTGGCGAGACCCTCTCGCTTCTCATTGCCCTGCTCGGTGAGGTCCAGAAAGGGATCACCGAACTGTACTCCGACGGAGTGGAATTGCTGGAAGACATCATCAGCAACCTGGGTAACCTCTATCGGCGCTTCACCGAGGCCGAGAGCATGATCAGTTCGATGATCTTCGATCCCACTGCCGGATATGTATACTGGGTCGACATCAACCCCATGAACAATCGGGTGGCTCTTAATGCCGCCCCCATCCGGGTAGGGCCGCTGGTCGAGAAATACCTGTGGCATGAGAAGCGCAGCGTCATCCTCACCTCCGCTACATTGACCACCCACGGCGAATTCAATTACATCCGCAATACCTTGGCGGCGGACGAGGCCGACGAACTGGCCTTGGGTTCACCGTTCGATTACGAGAGCGCCGCTCTGTTGTTCATCGCCAATGACATCGCTGAGCCGAACGCCCGTGAATACCAGGCCCAACTCGACCGGACTCTGGTCAGCCTGTGCAAGGCCAGTGGCGGCAGGGCTTTGGTCCTGTTCACTTCTTATGCTCAATTGAAACGCACTTCCAAAAGTATCACCAGCCCGCTGGCCCAGGCTGATATCACCGTTTATGAACAAGGGGAAGGCGCATCGCCCAATGCCCTGCTCGAGTCATTCAAAAGCTCGGAAAGGGCAGTTCTCCTGGGAACCCGTTCCTTTTGGGAAGGTGTGGATATTCCCGGCGAGTCGCTTTCCGTGCTTGTAATCGTCAAGTTACCCTTCGACGTTCCATCCGACCCGCTCATTGCCGCCCGGGCGGAGACTTTTGAAGACCCGTTCAACGAATATCATCTGCCAGAGGCAATCCTGCGATTCCGGCAGGGTTTCGGCAGATTGATCCGTACGGCCTCGGATCGGGGCGTGGTCGCCATACTAGACCGGCGTGTCCTGACCAAGATGTACGGTAAGCTTTTTATCGAGTCCCTGCCACAATGCACACTGAAAGTAGGTTCTCTGGCAAACCTTCCCTCAGCCACTACCAAATGGCTGGGGATATGATCCAAGGAGCCAATTATGGAAAATATGAAATATGAAAAACTCACCGAAGTCCAAGGGCGGTTGGATGCGACCATGATCGAGAGTTACCTTGAAGCCCAGGGTATTGACGTGGAACTCATCCAGGAGTTTGTCGGTCAATCTATTTACCCCGTCGCCGTCGATGGTCTCGGCCGGGTGCAGATCTTTGTTCCGATCGAACAGATCGACGAAGCACGCGATCTGATGAAGATCTATCGAGATGGCATTGATGAAGAATCGGATTTGTAAACGAATGATTAAGTGATTTCTTTACAAAACCAGAGACCGCAGCAAATACCGCTGCGGTCTCTGGTTTATCTATATCTCTTTCTTATCATTTCTTTCTATCAATATATAGTTTATATCCGAAATAAGTGCCAAGGCACAGGATCAGGTCCACCAGGATGACTACCCATGCCTCGGAAAAAATGCCCGCAATCGTTGCCAAAGCTGCCCCACTCGTCTGATAGAGAGGTATCCATAATATCGCGAAAGTGACCGCGAAAATGGTCGCGAATATTGCGATTGTCCAGGTTGCCATCTTCTTGAGCTTCCTTGCTTTCTCATCCATGCCTGTCTCCTTCTGTGACCGTATGCAATAATTTTAGCATCGAATTTTCTGGCAGGCAATTACTCATCCTTTGCTTTTTCTACCAGAACGATCACTTGGTTTTCATCCAGTTTTTCCACACGAATATTGGCTGCTTTTTCATCAAAAAGGGTCTTGATCTTGTCGTAGGCCAGGAAATGACTCCGCATCAATAATAATTTTTCCCCCAGGGCCACCAATTTCATCGCAAATCTGTGAATATCCGGTTCTATGATCAATATTTTTCCACCAGGCGAGAGGACACGCCACAATTCCTCGGCGGTCTTTCTCTGATCGATCACATGATGAAGTGCATCGATCATGATCACTCGTTCGAATGAATTGGGGGCGAAAGGGAGTTTTTCAGAAGGAGTACAGACTGACGGCAAATCTTTCTGGCGTGCATATTTCAGCATCCCGGCGGATGGGTCCGCCACCACCACCATGCTTATCTTTTCTCTCAACCCCTTCGCAACCCGACCGGTGCCTCCACCTGCATCGAGTAGCCTGATGTTCCCAGAGAGGTCCAGTAATTGCATCAGTGCCGGGGATGCTTGAAAATCGGCAGCCCGGTTATAGAAACCGGCGATCGCATTGAAATGATCGAATGGCAACCTATTCTCCGATGGTGATGAAATCCCTGATGTTATTGAACGTTGCCGGTCCGACCCCGGGGACATCCTTGATATCTTCGATGGATTGGAACAGTCCGTGTTCGAGCCTGTAATCCACAATCGCCTGCGCGGTAGTGATGCCGATGCCCGGCAGGGTGTTCAACTCGGTCACGGTCGCCGTATTGATGTTAACCCGGCCGGCATTTACATGCCCCGTCTCCACAATCCCCGGCACATCGATCTGTTGACCATCTTCGAGCGGCGTAGCCAAGTTGATATTCTCCTGCTCAGCTCCCGGCAAGAAACCTCCTGCTGCTTCAATTGCCGCGACGACCCTGCTGCCATCTGGGAGAGAATACATACCCGGCGTCGCCACCGCGCCGGTGATATAGATGGTGATCATTCCAGGCGTGTGAGTCGATAGAAGCACCACCGCCTGGCCGCGCGGGCGGGAAGATACCGCATAATAGACTACTGCGGCAGCCAACAAACCTATCAAAACCCCATACGTGATATTCAAGACTGCTTTCATATGCTTTTACCTATTCTATCCCAGGCGCATCACCAATAACTGGTTTTCTGACCGAGCCTTCACGTTGATGAACCTTGCGAGCCGGTTAATGTTCCGAAAATATGGGGGCATTTCTGCGACACCAATCGTAATGAAACCGAAGCGGGCATACAGAGCACCCAAACGGGCCCGGCACATTAAGTATACCGGACGAGTGGGTTCTCGTGCCAGTAGATTTTCGATCACCGCCCTGGCAATTCCATGACCACGCTCTGCCTCTTGCACAGCAATTGACGCCAATTCCTTACTACCATCACTATGCAACTTGATCTGCCCGCAGCCAAGAAGGGTCCCCTCCGGCGAAATGGCCACCACGAACCTGTTCCATTTCAATCCAGTAGGATTGATCCCTACCTCATGGATAAGTTTCCGGATGGCTGGGAAGTCCTCCATCCGCGCCGGGCGAATGGAAAATTTAGCCAAAGGCACCTGCAGCCACAATGATGGTGAATGATCCAACGAACCAATGGATTAGGAGAGGATAAAGGAACGACTTTGTCCTCCAGGCGATCCAGCCAAACGCAAAACCGCCAAAAATGGTTGAGAGGGTTTCAATCTCCGGTTTGCCGATATGCGCCAGCGCAAACGGGACCGCCTGCAGCCAAATCGCTTCTGGGCCAAATTTGCGGCCTAGACCGAACAACAGCCAACCTCTGAAAAAAAATTCCCATCCAAACAGGTCCAGCAAAGTATTCCAAGGCAGACCCTTCAAGCATAGGTTCATAATAATTCTGCATGACCGAGTCCTGCCGGCTAACGAACCACAATACCGGCGCGATCAGCAATATGCTCACTAACGTTAAAATAATCCCAGCCTTCCAATCGCCCAGGCTGAAACCATACTCCGCCCCGCGCTGACGAAAGACCAGCAGGGTGATAAGCGTAGGTAAAATGAAATACAGCAGAGTCCGGTCGATGATCTTGGTGGATAGACCAGTTCTATTCCAGGCCGGGAACCATGTTGCCCAAGGAGCCAATTCAGCATGGTAGGAGTCCAGTATCAAGGCCAGGGTACTGAAGACCACCAAAACTGCGATCTTCCAGTCCAAGTGGAGTTTTTCGCCGAATAATTTATTCATGAGCCACCTAGTAACTATAGTAAGTCTGGTTACCGCCCGGGCCTAGCAATTGCGCCAGTTTGGCCCCATCCCGCCATATCTCCCAGCCCCAATTGGCGAACAACAGGACCATGACCAGCACAGCCAGGCATATTGCGACCTTCCCCTGGGTCGTCTGCCAGCGACCCTTGATATCCCCCCATCCGCCTGTCCAGCAAAAAGCCGCCAGGATGGCAAAGAAGGGCACCATGGCAAGATGGAAGCGATCCTCCGCGATAATGAGGAGGTGCGGCGTGATGTATCCTCCAATCAACAAAGCTAGCAGAGTCGTGAGTCTGTTCCAGCGCATGATTGCTAATCCCATCACGGCTGAGGCGGAAAGTATCATAAAGGGCAAAGCAATGAGTGAACCGATGAAAATCAACAATGGTTGCGGAAAATTGCCGAAGAAGTTATTTGAATAAAAATAGATCAGGGCCCGCCATTCCAGTCCAAAGAAAAAACCCGCCCGGCGGAAAATGAGATAAGGGAAACGCCCCGGATCGGCACGGATGAATTCCATAGCCTTTTGCCGGCCAACCAGATCTCGTTCCCCGTCGTCCATCATCGGCATCAGGTCAAGCGACTGGGGATATTCGAAGGTCCCGCTCCCGCTTGGATAGTAACCTACATACAGGTCATAACCGAGGGCAAACTCGACGCCCGTCAAACGTTTATCGAGGATGGAGTTCCGCACCATCCATGGTAACGTAACGAGCGCCACCATCCCAACCACCAGCATAGCCATTTTGGGACGGCGTAACTCCACCCACACCCATATCACCACTAAACCAGCCAATCCGAGCGAGACGGAGCGTGTCAGAGCCATCAATCCCAGCAGCAGCCCGGCAAGGATGAACCAACCCGATTGTATAATTCCTCCTTGGTTCTTTGGAGGTGAGTCCAAAACCTCTCTCGAGTGGATCGATTCGGCTGCTTTCAATAACGTTAATGTGGATGCCAGCACCAACACAAAGAACAGGTTCTCCGTAGCCAGGGCCAAAGGATAGATGACCAGGACCGGATAGCATGCCACCACCCAGGCAGCCACGCTTGCCGCCTTCGGACGGTCGGGGAAGAAACGTCTTGCCAGGTGGTAGGTCAATGGGGCCAAAGCCGCCCCCAGGATCGTTTGAACCATCCTGGCAACAAAAAACCGCCTGACTCCGGTCCCGGCGATGAAATATATTCCTGCCAGGAATGTGGGGTATAACGGCGGTCGAAAAGACGTCGGCACCCCGCGCGGATCATAATCCGTGCTGGTCAAATCCAACCGAAGGTAAGGTAAAACAATGGGCAGATCTTCCTGGGCATACCAGCGAAAGCCGTTCCCCGCAACGATGGAACGCGCCAGCATGTCATACTGGAACATATCGTCCAAGCCAATGCCCATGTTCCGCATTGCAATCACAGGAACCAGACGCAAGAGCAGCGCCACCAGGAAGATGCGACATGAAAAAGTCTTAAAGTTCCTCCACCTTTTCATGGGACCCATTCTACTCCAGAAATCCAGTATACGGCCTGAATTTGGATTGTTTTTCAAGAAAACCACATCTCTTCTTATGGAAACGGTGCTGCAATACGAAATTAAGTATGGCATGCTATAATCCGGGAAAATCATCAACGGTTAAAAGAACCGCATGACTCTACGCACACATCAAAATAGCCTTTCCTGGTCAAATGTCCGCTGGCTGACCGCCATCATTGGGTTGGGATTGCTCGTTTATGGTCAATTTCAGCTTGCCGGTTCAGCCATCCAGATAAAATCCCAAATCCCACTGGGAGCGTGGCTCAATAAAACCATCCATCTGGGTATCCCGGATATCAATAATGTCCTGGTGGGCCTTCCCATTTTGATCCTGGGCGCAGTTCTCCTGGTCCTCTCTCTGCGAGGACTGACCCTATCTGTCACACTTGCCTCTGAAATCCTACTGGAAAAACCGGTCGGTTTCCGTTTGTTCAAGTCAGCCTGGATACCATCGCTGTTCGGCACGATCCTTTTCGCCCTTGTTCTCATTCAACTGAACCGCCTCAATTACACTGTTGCCACACCCATCCTGTGGATCATTTCGATCTTCTTCTTTGTGACCACCATCGCCATGTGGGATCACATTCGCCAGGTGGACCTCTCGCCTCACCTGACCCGCAGCGATCTGCTGTGGTTGACGGGTTTGTTGGTCGGCGGAATTCTCATCGCCGCTTACCGTTTGCAGGGCTGGCCTGATCAACTCATGGGAGACGAGGGCACCTTTTGGACCATCGCGCGCGATATTGCCACCGGTAAATTCCGCCCGGCTATCTTTGCCAGCGGAGTCTATTCTTTCCCCATTCTCAGTTCCTATCTGCAGGCCTGGATCATGCAGCTGGTTGGGATCAACCTGTGGGGCTGGCGCTTTGCCTCCGTGTTACCGGGCGTCATCACGGTCATCCCACTCTATCTGCTTGCCCGCGATGCCTTCAACAAACGCATCGCCATTGTCGCCTCCATCGTTCTGATCTCCTCCCCATATTTCCTGGCATTTGCCCGCCTGGGCTATAACAATATCCAGGCATTATTCATTACCACGCTGGCCCTTTACTGGCTTTATAACGGCTTGAACCGCTCCAGCTTTCTCCTGATTTTCCTGGCCGGCTGTGCGACCGGGTTGGGATTTTACACATATTTTGGTGCCAGGGCCGCTATTGTCATCGGGGTATTGTATATCGCCGTCCTGTGGCTGACCAGGAGAATTAAGTTTAGACTATCTGCTCTATACCTGCTTATTTACATCCTGGGTGTATTCCTTCTCACGGCTCCCTATTTCATCTACGGCGCTCACAATAATGCCGAGTCGATCAGCTATAAGACATTCGAAAGCCTCTTCTTCAATGTTTTCAATGGCCGCCAATACTATCAGGACGCGGAGCTTTTCAGATATGCTCCCGTTATTCATGTGAATGGAAATGATCTTTTCTTCAACCCTCGCCTCTATGTTGTTCTCTTCACACAGGGACTGGTGCGGACCTTCCTGGCCTTCCAAAAGCCCTGGCTCGTTTCGGAACATTTCATTGCATTTCCGCTGGCAGGGACTCTCGGGGCCATATTCTATCTCATTGGTTTAGGCCTGACCGTCAGGAATATCAAGCAGCCTCGCAATCAACTTCTGCTGATCTGGTTCCTGACCTGCACTTTGGCCCTCAGCGCGCTCAATACGGTGCCTCCCCGCCATACCCACATGGTCGCCATCATCCCAGCCATGGCGATGATCATTGCCGTCAGCCTGAACGGGTTGACCCGCGCCCTGGATCATGTCCACGGATGGTTCAAGAGACACAGTTCTCTCGTCATTTCGATCCTCCTGGCGGCAGTGGCGCTGTGGGGTTTATACGATTATTTCGTTTTATCGCCCCGCAAATATCATCAGCAGCCAGATCAAGTTATGTCTTGGGCCGGGTTGAACTCTAATGGCGAATCATTCATCTTTGTGTATCAAGAACCCTCTCAAAAAGATTTTCGGCCCTACGTCATGGTGGAGATCCGTAAATCCGTTGATTTCAGAACCATCCCAGTCGAATCACTGGTCAGCGGCGCTGTAACTTTCACAACCGATAGGAAAACCATCATCTTCTTCGCACCTGAATTGGTGCCGACCATTACGCCGCTCCTGCAGGCTCAATGGGGTGATGCCCTGACCTTGCGTACATTCACCAGCACCACCGGCATCTCCGTCCTGACAGCTGCCATGAATACGCCCTTCACTTTCGAAAGAGATCGTCCCGTCATCAGCACCCTGTTGGATTCCTTCCGCCAGCCAGCATTTGTGATCCTTTTATCGGTTCTCTTGTTGCTCATGGCATTGATCGCCTTCATCCCCGCCTCAGTGTTCTCCCGCTTCCCGACTGGCTTCAGCCGGCTGTTCCAGTGGTTAAATCGGCCGGTCCCGGCTGCCGTTCTTGAAGAATTGCCCGAACCCGACCTGCTGCTGGAAGCAGAGCCGGTAGACACGACCCCACCTGCCAATGACGAGCCGCCCGAATGGGTTGCCCAATTCTCCGCCTCTGAAGCCGCTCAAATCCGCCGGTGGGGCATGGAATTGAAGCGAGTCCGCACCGACGAAGGACGCGACATCTTCTTCCGTTTGCACATGCCGGTAATGGGGAAGAAAAAGTCAAATCTCTCACCCGCCGTCGAAATCCGCATGCCTCACTTCGACCTGCCTGCCAGCGTTCTGTTCATCCTCTCCATTTTTCTTGCCATTGCAGGCCAATTCTTCATCTCGCGCAATTCTATTCCATTGGGTCTCATCCTCTATGGCTTAAGTACTGCAGGATTGGTATTCTGGGCATTCCGCAACCGCAAGTGGACCGGCGTCTTCCACAACCAGGTCCGCTTTTCCCCGAGGGTGGAGATCCTTTTTGCCTGTTTGCTCCTGCTTGCTGTAGCTTTCACCCGCTTCTACGATATCAATCAGCGCGTCTACGGCCTGGAAGCCGATGAAACCAAATGGACGGTCCAAAGCTGGTATTCCACCATCCTGAATGTTGACCAGGGTGAATTCGCCGACGCCCATTATGATTATCTGCCCGTCAGCTTCTGGGTGCGTTCCTTTTTCCTGCGTGTATTCGGTTTGAATTTCATTTCAGCACGTATCGAGAGTGCCTTCTTCAGTCTCGTTTCAGCCGTTTTCTTATACTTTACAGTCCGGCGTTTGACGCACAGTCCACCTACGGCTTTCCTGTCCACCCTGCTTTATGCTTTTTCATTCGTGGAATTGAGCGAATCCCATCAAGCCCTCCACAATACCACTGTGGAGATCTGGATGATGAGCGGTATATTCTTAACCGTCCTTGCACTGCAGGAAAGGAAATGGTGGCAGTTCCAACTCGCTGGTATTGTTCTGGCGCTGGGTATGTTGACTTACGAGACTATCTTTGCAACCCCCGTCTTTGCATTGCTTTTCGTTTTGGGGTATGGTATCTATCGCCTTGCCAGGAAAAAAGAAGTGCTTCTTCCCTGGCTGAAAGATATGCTGCTCTTTATCTGGCCACTTGTCCTGGTCTATATTATTTATATCGGCCCTTACCTGGCTTCGCAGCGTTATCACTTTGACCCACTCACAGAATCCGTAACAACCGGATCCCGGCTCGGTGGCTATCTGCTCTTCTTCCTAAAGAATGCCGGCGATGTGCTCCGCACCACCTTCATTAACGTGGTCTGGACCGATTCGCTCATCCGATGGGATGGACCTTTCATCAACCCGCTCCTGTTGGTTTTCATCGTCATTGGCATGATCTATAACTTATGGCATCTGCGCAAGCCGTTCTTCCTTTTCATCCCCTTGTGGTACGCCGCAAATATTCTGGCTGCGCCCATCCTGGTTGGCTCAGTCTGGCCGCGGGTTCTTTATACGTCGTTGGCTCCCCTGGTGATCTGGGGCGCCATGGGACTATGGGTCACCCTGGCCGCGCTGCGGACCTGGTTCAACAGTCTGCATCTTAAGTTCGCTGTGCCGGTCTTTATAATTCTTCTTCTGGCGATCGTCTTCAATGACTATCATATTTTTATTTCACGTCTGGGAGATCCGATCGACCGCCAAAAACGCCGCGAATTGGCCGATTTTAGTGAACAATCTGCCGGCGAGGTGCCAATGGTCGTCTACCCATTCGAGCCAAACCAAAATGATTCGGTTTTCACAGAATTGCATCTCATTTTGTTTACAGTTGCATCCGGCAGGAGCAACGGGCTGGAGGCGGAGAAGAACTTCCAGCAGGTCGTGTTCGAGCAGACCCTGCCCACCCTCTGGCAAGACCGACACCTTCCTGGATTGGACCTGATTTTCGACAAGACACCAGCCAATATGCTCGAAGAGCGATTGGCCTCTTTGGAAGTTGTCCTTGGCTGCTACCCAGGCGCTATCCTGACACAAAACGGAGAATTCTTCGACGTCTACCATTTCGAGGCCGGTATACTCAGCCAGCCCGAGTGCTATCAAGCCGAACCGCCTCTGGCAATCTCGCCCACATTGGGAGCGATCCTGCCTTTCGGAAGCCCGGTCACACTTTCATGGGACACACACGGTGTGTCTTCTAACGCTTACGCGCTGTTCTTGGAAAAGAAAGCCACCGATACTTATTGGATAGAAGTGGAAGAATCTTTTCGCGGCCCTGGTTGGGTAACCTCGGCAGAATTTGTGAACGATTTTAATGGGAGTGGATTCTTCTTCGATACCTGGCAAGCCGGCACCGCTAAATACGATTTGACTCTCCAAAAAACAGGCCAATATCGGTTATGGATCCGGTCATATAAACGCCAGGTCAATGACCAGGTCAACTCGATCACCATCAATGGAGAGAAACTGGACTTTGCCAGCAACGAAAACACGCTCGACGCCTGGCTGTGGGAGGATATGGGCATCTTTTATTTGAACGAGGGCAGACTTCCGCTCGAACTGATCCGCAGCTATGGCATTGACCCTGAGTACTCTGTTTTCATAGATACTTTACTTCTCACGCCCGATCTGGATGATCCCCCGAATGAACTCTCAGTATGGCAAACAATGCTCGATACTGGTATCATTTCATCCGCGTCCACTGAGCATACAATCCGGACCGCCCTCCCTCCCGGAGATTATCGCTGGCATGTTCGCCTTTACGATGGGAACCGGTTGATAAACTCCACCGGAGAACAGGGCGTCGCATCACCATTATCCTCCTTTACCATTACCCATGCAGCCTCCGATGAATAGGTCATCAAACAATCCCCGCCCAAAGAGAGTTACTTTTCTAGCCATCCTTGCCTTGATCATCGCCATTCTCAACGTCATTCGAATTGGTGAGGCGATTTTCTTTTGGAGAATCCTGATAGAATATGATGGACAACCCCTGTATACTCTTCTCAGTGGTGCGGCTTGGCTGTTGAGCGGGCTCTCCTTAGTCTGGGGATTGTGGACCGGAAAATCGTGGTCCTGGGGTGTTGCGATGGGATTATTCATCGCTTACCCTGCCTGGTATTGGCTTGACCGTCTGCTCGTGCAGGTGCCCCACACCAATTGGCCTTTTTCCATCCTTCTAACGGCGATCTTCCTTTGTGTGGTGGTATTGATCCTTTCTTCGCGCAGCGCCAAACGATACCTCCGATGAGACCTTCATGACAGAAAATTTCAAGATAGACCAACTGCGTCAACGAAAAGCCAAAAGCCAGCAGGGCGGCGGAACCGAACGGGTGGAAACCCAGCACAAAAAGGGCAAGCTGACCTCTCGTGAACGCCTGGATTTGTTGCTCGATAAAGGTTCTTTCCACGAGTTTGATCCTTTTGTTGTACACCGTACGCACGATTTTGGGCTGCAGGAGCAGTTGTACTCTGGCGACAGCGTTGTGACAGGTTGGGGGACCATAGAAGGGCGGCTGGTCTATGTCTTTTCGCAGGATTTCACTGTCTTCGGTGGCAGCCTCGGCGAGGTTCATGCCGAAAAGATTTGTAAGATTTTTGACCTGGCCTTAAAGAACGGCGCGCCGGTGATCGGCCTGAACGATTCAGGCGGTGCCCGCATCCAGGAGGGAGTTGTTTCCCTGGCAGGCTATGCCGAGATATTCCTGCGCAATACCCTCGCATCCGGCGTTATCCCGCAAATCTCTGCCATCCTCGGACCTTGTGCCGGTGGAGCCGTTTATTCCCCCGCCCTGACCGATTTTGTCTTCATGGCTCGCGGCACCTCCAACATGTTCGTGACCGGACCGGATGTGGTCAAAGCCGTCACTCACGAACAGGTCACCGCCGAAGAGTTGGGCGGCGCCGATGTGCATGCCGAAAAATCCGGTGTCTGCCACGTCGCCGCGGAGAGCGAAGCCGACGCCATGTACCTCATCCGCAAATTGCTGGCCTACTTGCCACAAAACAATATGGAGGATGCGCCGTTCCTCCTTAATGGCGACGACCCCCTGCGAATGGATGCAAGCCTGGATTCAATTGTGCCGGAGGATCCCGGAAAACCTTACGACGTCAAAGATATCATTCGGTTGGTCGTCGATAGCGGGCAATTCTATGAGATCCAGGAAGCCTTTGCCCAGAATATCGTCGTGGGTTTTGCCCGTTTGGGTGGCCATTCGGTCGGGATGGTGGCAAACCAGCCGCAAGTGTTGGCGGGTGTTCTCGACATCGACGCCAGCGAAAAGGCTGCCCGCTTCATCCGCTTCTGCGATTCGTTCAACATCCCTGTCATCACCTTTGTGGATGTGCCCGGCTTTATGCCCGGAACATTGCAGGAGCACGGTGGCATCATTCGCTCCGGTGCAAAATTGCTGCACGCCTATTGCGAAGCGACTGTCCCAAAAATTACAATCATACTGCGGAAAGCCTACGGCGGCGCTTATATCGTCATGTCGAGCAAGCACCTGCGCGGAGACGTGAATTTGGCCTGGCCCACCGCGGAGATTGCCGTCATGGGTCCCGATGGGGCCGTGAGCATCATCTTCCGCAAAGAAATGGAAAAAGCCGCCGACCCGGTTCAGCGTAAAGCCGAACTCGTGGCAGAATATCGCGAAAAATTCGCAAACCCCTACGTTGCTGCCGAACGCGGTTACCTGGACGATATCATCGAGCCGCATGATACCCGCCCTCGCCTAATTAATGCCCTGGAAATGCTAAAGAATAAACGTGACACGGTTCCGAATAAGAAGCACAGTAATATTCCTTTATAGTTTTCTACACAATCCTATTACCTCGGCTGTAGCCAAACCTTTACCAACGATCAGGAGCAAAAATGATATCCGACGTCAACGCTCGTTTGAATAAAATTGCCGAATTCGTTCAAACTTATTTGAATGAAAGCTATGATAAGCGCTCCAAAGCCGATAAAGCCAATCTCAAACGCTACCTGTTGGGCGTGGACTATCGCTGGCATCATACCCTGCGCGTGGCACAATTCGGTAAGGTCCTGGCTGAGAACGAAGGCGTAGACCTGGAGCTGATTGCGGCAGCCTGCCTGTTGCATGACATCGCCTGGTTCGACACACACGCCGATAACAGTCGCGAGCACGGCCGCCTGGGAGCAGAGGTAAGCCGTCCGTTCCTTGTTGAAATGGGATATACCGAAAAGCAAATTGAGAACATTTGCTATTCCATCGCGACCCACGTGGATGAAGACCATCCACTCACGTTGGAAGCCAAAATACTCAGCGATGCCGATAATGTGGATCGCTTCGGTCCCTATCGCATCCTGCAGTGGTGCTACTCGGATATTGAAGATTACGACAAGTTGACCACCAAACTAACTGATCGCATCCGCCGGCTCGAAACCTACCGGGAAGAGAACCCACTTTTCACCTCCACCGGGCAGCAGTTGTTTGCAGAACAACTCAACCTTCAGATCCGCTTCTTCTGCGAATTCGTAGGCGAAAAATCCCTGACCCTATTACCGCAGCTATAAAATGTTCAAGAAATTGCTTATCGCCAACCGCGGTGAGATCGCCGTCCGCATTTTACGCGCCTGTCGCGAATTGGGGATAAGGACCGTAGCCGTCTACTCCGAAGCCGACCGGCAGGCCATCCACGTACGATACGCCGATGAAGCTTTCCTGCTCGGTCCCGCCCCAGCGCGCGAATCCTACCTGTGCATTGACAAGATCATCTCCATCGCCCGTAAATGCGGAGCCGACGCCATTCACCCCGGCTACGGTTTCCTGGCCGAACGTGCCGATTTTGCCGCCGCCTGCGCAGATGCAGGCCTTGTATTCATCGGTCCAAGACCGGCTGCCATTGCCGCCATGGGTGACAAGGCGGTTGCGCGTGCCACCGTCGCAAAAGCCGGGGTAAGGATAGTTCCGGGCACCGAGGGAGAAGGGCCGCTCCGGGACGATGAACTGCTGGCTATCGCCCCCACAATAGGCTTTCCTCTGCTCATCAAGGCTACTGCAGGAGGAGGCGGGAAAGGCATGCGTGAAGTCCGCCAACAGGAGGAGATGCCGGAATTGCTCCAGTCGGCTCGCCGCGAAGCCGAGTCTGCCTTTGGGGATGGAAATATTTATCTCGAACAGGTTATCGAAGGAGCGCGCCATGTCGAATTCCAGATCATGGCCGACCAATACGGACACGCTATCCATATTGGCGAGCGCGAATGTTCTATCCAGCGCCGTCACCAAAAACTGATCGAGGAAGCCCCTTCGCCCTTGCTTGCAAATAACGATGAGCTCCGCCAGAAAATGGGCGCAGTCGCCTGCCAGGCCGCCCGCGCTGTCGATTACGCCAACGCAGGCACGGTCGAATTTCTGATTGATCAGCAGCTCAACTATTACTTCCTGGAAATGAACACTCGCCTTCAGGTGGAGCATCCGGTTACCGAGGCCATCACCGGTATCGACATCGTCGCCGAACAGATCCGAGTTGCTAACGGGCGGCCTCTCAGCCACCGCCAGGAAGAAATTCAACGCCATGGCGCGGCCATCGAGTGCCGCATCAACGCCGAAGACCCCTACAATAATTTTCTCCCCTCCACAGGCCGCATCACCTTGACCCAATTGCCCACTGGTCCGGGCATTCGGGTGGACACAGGTGTGTATGTTGGCTTTGAGGTTTCACCTTATTACGATCCACTTATCGCCAAATTGGTCGTGTGGGGTGAGACTCGCTCCCAAGCCGTTGCCCGAATGCGCCGAGCCCTTGAAGAGTATCGCATCGTCGGGGTGCGGACGAATATTCCCTTCCACCAGACCATGATGAGCACTTACCCCTTCATTACCGGCAAGTATGACACCCGCCTGGTGGAAGAGCAGTTTTCCACAATTGATGCGGCGGAAAACCGCGAACACTACCTAGATATCGCCGCACTGATGGCTACCCTGGTGGCGCACCGGCAGGTAGAGAAGCATGCTCAGGTTTACCCTCAAAACAACAACGGTTCCAACTGGAAGTGGGCCGCGCGAGGAGAAAGAACGCATCGATGAGATACATCGCTCAGGTGGATGGGCTCGATTTTCCTGTGGAGATATTGGATGAGAACCACGTCCTTTTCGGCAATGAGGTGCTGGAGATCAATCTGTCAGCGGTGAGCGGCGAGCCACTCTATTCCCTCATCGTCAATAATGAATCGTACGAAGGCTACGTCTACCCGGACGAGGATTGCTGGCAGGTATTATTGCAGGGGCAGTTCTATCAGATCCGGGTGGAGGATGAGCGTGAAAAGCGGCTTCGGCAAATGGGCCAAGTAGTCGAGCACACCACGGCTGAAGCCGTCTTGAAGGCGCCTATGCCTGGCCTAGTGGCAGCGGTTCAGGTGGAGGAAGGTCAGTCGGTGGAAAAAGGTCAAACCCTGTTGATCCTCGAATCGATGAAAATGCAGAATGAATTACGAGCGCCTTACGCCGGAACGGTGGCACGCCTGCGCGTGAAAGCCGGCGAGACCGTCCAGCAAAAACAGATCCTGCTGAATATCATTCCCCTAATAATTGAAAAAGCCAATTAGAAGCGGAAGTAGTTCCGCTCAACTCAACCACGACTTGCCAATCCCGCCAGGTCGCCTGCCGAACCATTCCATCTTCGCCCAAAAGTTGCCGCAGAATTTGATGAAACTTTTGTGTAGCGCCGCTAGTGTAAAAGACCGTCGCTGGATTTGCGCCTCGGTCCAGATTGGACCGGGTATCATTTCCTCCCGATTGGGTATCCAACTGGTCCCATAATCGCTTCGCCTGGCGCGCTACCGCCGGCGCCGGGTCGATGACATTTACGCCATCTCCGACAATTTCCTGGATCAAGGGGATCACAAAAGGGTAATGAGTGCAGCCCAACACGATCGTGTCGATGCCGCGTGCCAGCATGGGTCTCAGTGCTTCTTCGAGGATGGAGCGGGTCTTAGTAGTAGCCAATTCCCCCAACTCAATCTGCTGGACGAGCCCGCTGCAAACATTTTGCAAGAGGGTGACGTTATCTGCAAACCGCTCCACCACAGATGCGTACAAGGCTCCCTGGAAAGTCGCCGGGGTCGCCAGCACACCGACGATCCCGCTTTTCGTGACTTGCGCGGCAGGCTTTACCGCCGGTTCCATCCCCACGAAAGGGACCTGCGGGAATTTCTTCCGCAAGAAATGCAGCGCAGCCGCCGAGGCCGCATTACAGGCCACCACAATGACCTGTGCGCCTTCCGCCAGTAAAAAGCGGGTGATCGCCTCGGAATACTGGCGCACCTCTTCCAGCGGCCTCGGGCCATAAGGGACATGTGCCTGATCGGCAAAATACAGGACAGAGGCATCCGGGAGTTGCGTGTGGAGGGCCTTCAATACCGACAGCCCCCCCACGCCGGAATCGAAAATTCCTATGCGGGTCATTCTATCCACCTTGTGTTAACCGCCTTTCGCGGCGGCCTCCACGAAGGCACTGAACAAACGCTGTGAGTGAGGCTGATCGGTCAACCATTCCGGGTGCCACTGGATCGCCATCCCAAATGGATGGCCCAGCAATTCCATCGCTTCGACCAATCCATCCGGAGCCAGAGCGGCCACCCTGAATGCCTGCGGAATAGCCTTCGCGCCCTGGTGGTGCAGGCTGTTCACGGTCAGTTCGAACTCGCCAACGATTTCTGCCAGGCGCGTCCCTTTCTCCAGCCTGACCGTGTGGGCAAGGTGGCTGCGGGGGTAATCGTCAAAGTAGTCGTGTTTCAGAGAGCCGGCTTTCTGATCCGTCAGGTCCGTATATAGAGACCCGCCCAAGGCGACGTTAATGATCTGCGAACCTCGGCAGATGCCCATGAAAGGTTTCCCTTCTTCCACCACTTTTCGGACCAACTCCAATTCCAGGGTGTCACGGTCGACATCGATCCCATCGATGCGTGGATGCGGCTCACCATTAAAGTGGATCGGGTCGATATCCGTACCGCCGGTGAACAAGACTCCATCCAACTTCTTCAAGAGACTTAACCCTCTTTCCGCGCCGATACGTGATGGTATTAGCACAGGAATGGCGCCCGCCCGCGTCAGCGCGTCGATGTAGGCTGTTTGCAGCATCACAAAAGGGATGCCGCGGGAAGTGATATCGCTGCGAGTGGTCAGGCCGATGATCGGATAAGACATTCAGTCTCCGGAAAACACAAAAAGGGCGCAGAAGGAACTCTGCACCCTTTGATTGTAAACGATTTTCGAATTATTCGAATTTCTGCTTCAGGTGGGCTTTTTTACCCGTCAGGCCACGCAGGAAGTACAACTGCGCCCGGCGTACGTGCGTGTGCCGTTCCACCACCACTTTGTCGATGCGGGGGGAGAGCAGGAGGAAAGTACGTTCCACGCCGATGCCGTTGGAGGCGGTCCGGCGGACGGTGAAGTTGGCGTTGTTGCCGCCCTTGCGGGTACGGATGACCGTGCCCTTGAATTCCTGGATACGCTCGCGATCGCCTTCCTTGATCCGCACGTGAACACTGACCTGGTCACCAGGGGCTAAGGTGGGGATTTTTTCATTCTTTGTGGCATTGAAGGTTTTATTTAGATCAATCATCGTACTTTTTCCTCACGAATGGTATGCTTTATATTTGTGGCGCGGGGCGAGATTATAACATGCGCATCTGAATGGAGCAAGGATGAAATTCGAGTAGATGACATCTTAGGTAGCCGGGGCGTTTGAGGTTCTTGAAGGGAATATATTCGATATTGAGGAACGAAAAAGGAACGAATATTCCTCTCTACAAAAAGGCCTAAAATCATTCGTTTGAGGAACGAATAGGGCGAGGGAGGATGCATGTTGGCAGGTTGGAACGTTGACACGTCGAAGGACGTCAAAGGTCAAAGGTCGGAGTGAGGATGAATTTAGGTCACTTAATTTGGGTTTGCGGAGGAACGAATGGCGCATGGCGGAGAATGGGGGGTTGGATGGGTGATGGGTAATTGAATTGATACTCAGTATCAATTCGAGGAACAATTCAATAGCGGGAAGCAGGGGAGGCGTGGCGGGGGCGGCGAAGTAATTCATACTATCATAATAGCACAGATGCTCTAAGTATCAATAGACAAAAATAAATTTCATTTCTGCTACTGGACTTTACAAGCCGCAGCAGGAGCTTTTGGCCCCACCCCATCCCTCCCCGAGAATTATTGACTTCATTCAGCCGATTTATTACGGGGAGGGGTTAGTTCCGAGAATAAGGGGTGTGCGAAAGTACATCGCACACCCCTTATTCTCGGCTGGCATGCACAAGCAGCGAGTCCTGTAAATGGGCCAGGGAAATAGACCTTCATAAAGATGTTTATCCGAAGTTTTTGAAAAATGTTCGAACTATTTGGGAGCGTTAAGGGTATAATTCTGGCGCTTCTGCCCGCCCTCGTAGCTCAATGGACAGAGTAATGGACTTCGAATCCAGTGGTTGCGAGTTCGAAATCTCGCCGAGGGCGCTGTTCTATTAACTGAAAGAAGATTATGTCATTCCTTTTCTTCATTATCGGGTTTATATGTTTTAACCAGGAATACTCACATTAAATTCTGAATTGTTATTCCAGCTTTGTAATTTTACGTCAATAATTTTAAATTTTTCAGAAAGTTTCTTATTGCCTTCAATGATTTGTGAAATGGCTTCTTGATTCTTGATTATATAATCAGGTAATACTACTCCCTCAGAATATGCCGCAATGGAGTTATCGATAATATCTTTGAACGGATAATCTCTCTGTCGTATTGTACCTACTACAAGAGTTTCTTTGACTGAGGCATACATATCATTTACTGTGATTAACTCAGATCTTAGCTGTTCCTTTTCCTTTTTAGCTATCTTTAAATCTTCAAGTTTCTTTTCAAGTTCATCTTTTACTTGTTTAATAGTTTCTTCAGCTTGCTTTAATTTATTTTGAAGAAGGTCATTGTAATCTTCCAATTGTTTTTTAACAGCCACAAAATATTCTTGAATTTTCATGGGAGTAAAATCTTGAAGTACCTTTATTTGTGCCTCAAGAACAGCAATCTGGGCCTCCCTAGCTTTAATAGTTTCATCTTTTGCAGTAGCATATTCTTTAGACCACCTAAGTTTAGCAACCCAAGCTAATATGGCTCCAACCAAGCTCAGAATCGTGATGGCATAAGAAATAATCTGGTCCATAGTTATTCTCCCGAAGAGACCTTTTTAGTAACTCGTTCTTTATCTTCTACGATGATTTCAATTTCAATATTCTGTTCAATGGGCTGATGAAGCTCTTTAGCATAAATTTTTACTAAAATATCACATGTTATCGATTGAGTAATAAATTCCAGCCACATAAGAATACTAGGTTTCAAACTCTCAAGATGAAAGGGAATAAGGTCATCGATTTCATATTTATAAACAGATTTGCCTTGTTGTTTTTCCCTACGATTAACTGGTTCTTTTTCGGGCTCATTTCTTGGTAATGGGGCCATAAATTCATTTCCCCACATTGGAGGAATATCAATATGACTGTGAACATCATAAGGGTCGGGTTCTTCAGGCTCCTCTTTCGAAAATCCATAATCTCTAGCCATCAAATGTAAGACGATCATTTCATTCAGTGGAAAGGGAAATTTATCTGGAACAGAAAATTCTATTTTCACTAATGATGCTGAGGTAGAACTGCGATTTTCAATAATTGGTGTCAATTCCTTGTATCTGTCTTTAAATAATCATATACTGATAGTTATCTTCTAGATAATTTCTATATTTATGGTTTAGGTATTCTTCAATTCTTAGTTGATAATTTGCTAACTTTAACTTCAGATGTATCAAAATCACTATAAAATATTTTAAATAATCCGGCAATTCTAATTTAACTTCTTCGGCAGGCCTTGCTAGTTCTCTTTTTTCCAATTTGATTCTTTTTTGTTGTAGAAGTTCTTCTATATCTGGTTTTTCAGGTTTTGGCTGTAAATGAAGAATCATCTTTTGCGAGAGTCTACCATTTTCATCAGATAATCCTACAACTATATTTGGTGGAATTACGTCTTTTGTAAGGGAATTGACAGTAGATACAGTTAAAGTTTCAATATGTCCCGCTGTTACACCACCTTTTTGCATTTCTGATCTAACCAAAGAGTTAGCCTGTGCAATTTTCTCTGCTTCTTTTAGCCGTCTCAATAAACCCTCTATAACAATAATGGCGGACACCAAAAGCAATAGAAACAACCAAATAATCCAATGCCAATTTTTTACAAAGTTTATTAAGGGTGGTAAATTTGGATTTATTTCTTGCCGAAATATATTATAAAAAGTCATTAGTCCAAATGGGGTAGTAAATAACCACTTCCAATTAGGTTTTGATTTGAATTTAATTTTTCCCATGCTAGATCATCCTCTCCTACCTTATTTTATCCCCTATAGCTCTGGTAGAATTCAACGAGTTGACTTGTTAGGAAAGTCTCAAGTTCAACCTTTTATTTCAAGGAATAGGGCTAAATAGTCTCCTTGAGTACATCAAAATCTCGTTTAAGGTTTTAACCCGGTAACCAGATGGTAAACACAGCCCCCTGCCCATCCGGTCCTTTCCCCACTTCGATCCACCCATGATGACGGTCGACCACCTCTTTGACGATCGCCAGTCCCAGGCCGGTGCCCGGCGCGCCTGATTTTCGGCCCGTCCCGCCCCGGTAGAAGCGCTCGAATAGGTGCGGCAGGTCATCGTCGGTGATGCCGAGTCCGGTATCTTCCACGCTGATCCCCACTTCGCTCCTCCCCTCTTGCTTCTTGGTTAATGTCCTTACCACCACCCGCCCTCCTTTAGGGGTGTAGTTCAAGGCGTTTGTTAAAAGGTTCGAGACCGCCTGCACGATGGTGGCTTCGTCCAGTACCACCAGCCCCATGTCGGGCTGCAGTTCGCTAATCAACTTTAGCCCATGCAATTCTGCCAGCGCCTGCCGATCGTTGACAAGCGTTTGCACCAATTTCCCCAGGTCGCAGTGAACGGAATGGAGGGACACCTTGCCCAGGTCCAGTCGGGAAAGGTTGAGCAGTTCTTCGATCAGCCCTCGCAGGCGCTGTAATTCCCGCCCGATCACATCCATGCGCTCCTCCGTTTTCACGGCAGGCTGGGCGCGCAGCATCTGATAGTAAAGCACGAGGTTGGTCAAGGGGGTGCGCAGTTCGTGGTTGACATTGGCAATGAACTCCGATTTCAACCTGTCTGCCGTTTGAGCCTTCTTCAGCGCTTCCTGCAATTCAGCGGTGCGAGCCGCCACACGGGTTTCCAGTTCGGCTGCGTGCTGCAGCGTCTTCTCATTCAGGCGCATGCGGGTGATGGCATTCCCGGCGATCTCGGTCAAAGTCACCAGCAGGCGGCCATCTTCGCCCGAAAACTCGCGCGGGAACGGGGCGGAGACGACAAACACACCGATGGTCTCATTTTCGGTGCGGATGGGTACGCAAATGGCCCCCCACCCGGCCGGAGCGATCTGCCTGAAGCGAGTCCAGGCCAGCGGGTCGGTGGATACATCACTCGAATAATAGACATCGTCTGATGTCATCACGTTGCCCAACAGGTTCTCATCCCGCGGCAACTCCAGACTGGAGGCCCGCAAACACCAGCCCCGCCCGACCATCTGGCATAACATGTCTTTGACCGGATCGAACAGCCAGATGCCGCCGGTCTCCGAATCCAGCGCCTTGAGGGTATCATCCACCAATTGCGGCAGCATCCCCTGCAAGGACTGGGCTAACCTTAACGAAGTGGAGATCTTGTTGACCGCCTCCAATTCACTGATGCGGTTGGTGGTCTCTTCGAACAACTTCGCCCGTTCGGCTGCCAACCCAACTTCCCGCCCGATCGCCTCGACCAGGGCGATCTCTTCATTGGTCCAGCGCTGGATGACCGAGGAGGAAACCGACAGACCGCCGATGCGTTTTTCGTTCGCCAGCAACGGCACCACGATGGTCGAATTGATCCCGATCGCAAGGAACATTTCGGCAAACCCGTGAAGGGAATTGTTCCAATCATTCACCACCATGGTACGGGCGAAGGATATATCCCCCGCGACGACGGCATTAGCCATCATAGCGTTGATGGTAGGCGGCGACCCCCTCGACACGATCCTCTGCACGCTGCGGGGCGACCAGGAAAGCCAGATGGCGCCCATGTCGAGGTTCAGCGCCTTGAGGGTCTGCTCCAAGGCAATGTTGAGGATTTCATCCAGTCCGGTCCCCACACGGGCGGAAGCGCTGATGATCGCATTCACAGCCACCTGTCTGATGGCCCGCCGCCGGGTCTCTTCGAACAGGCGTGCATTCTCAATCCCCATGGCGGCCTGGTTGGCCAATGTGTTCATCAGTCGTTCGTCGTGCTCGCCAAACGCATCCCGGACGGGGCTTTCAACATTGATGCAGCCAATCGTTTTTCCGCCTACCTTGAGCGGCACGCATAGCTCGGAATTGATCTCATCCCAACCAGGAGCGTAAAGGGGGTTGTTCTTGACATTGCCCGAGCGGAGAGCGCGTCCATTCTTGCATACCCACCCAATGATCCCATTTTCATTAGATGGGATCAACTGGGCTGCCTTCTCCAACATTTCCTTCAAGGCTTCGCCGGTCAAACCCATCGTACTGTGGGCCAGGAGAACGGGCCGCTGGTCTTCGATCAGCCAGATCGACCCGCGCCAACTCAGCAGATGTTCCAGCAAATCGACGATCCTCTGGGCAATGGCATGCAGGCTGTGGATCTGCGCCGAGGAAAGGCTGGCCTGGTACAACAATTCCAATTCAACCAGCCGCTGCCTGGCCTCGTCGAATAGATGGGCATTGTGAACCGCAATCGCTGCCGACCCGGCGAAGAACGTCAGTTGCTCCATCTCGGAAGCAGAATACCTGCGAACCGGCGAGCCGCTGCCGTCATCCAACTCATAAACTGACAGGACGCCCACCAATTCACCGCCGTATAACATCGGCACAGCCATGTGAGCCGTCATGGGAAGCGCGTCGAATTTGCTGGAGCGATTCTTCCATTTGCGATAATCATCCAGGGCGATGGGCTGGAGCACCTGCGCCACCTGACCAACCAATCCTTCCTGCATGCCCATGCGGACGCCTACAAAGTCCTGGGATCCATGTGCTACCTTCAATTCCAATTCATTGCCATCATTGACGATCAAGAAAATGGACCCTCCGGCTGCATTCAACAGCAGGGCGGCTCGGTCGACAAGTGTTTGCAGAAGTGTTTTGGAATCACGTTCCGTGGAGATATCACGGGTGGTCTCGTAGAGTGCCGACAACTCATCCGCCCGGCGGCGTAAATGGATCTCATTCTCGCGTAGCGTATCCTCGACCCGTTTCCGATGGATCGCCATCGCCACCTGGGAGGAGACGAACTCGAGAATGCGTTGTTCGCGCGCCCCAAAGGCCAGCGGATCCCGGTAATCCTGTACAGCCATCACACCGGTGACATACCCATCCATGATTAACGGGACCCCCAGCCAGATGGGAGATTGCTCGCCCACCAGCTCGACATCTCCCGTTTCTTCCAACCGGTGGAATTCATCCAGGTCACACAGAAGCGACTTGCCCGTTTTCATCACATACTCAGTCAGTCCCTTCTGAGGAGGATGCGGAGCCAGGGGAGGATCGTAATCATCGATGCTATACGGGAACTCGATAATATCCAGTTCGGGATTCTTGAGCGCAATATAGAAATTATTGGCCGGCATTACTTCTGCGATGATCTCATGCACAGCCGGGAAAAGGTCGTCCAGCCGCCTGGATCGGTCAGCCGCTTTGGCGATCCGATAGACCACATCCTGTAATACAATGGCGTTCTTGCGATCGGTAATATCGAATGCCGTTCCAAAAATGGCCACGGCTCCCTGGTAATCGATGATGGCAACAGTCAGGTCAATCGAGCGTTCTTCGCCATTTTTTGTAATGATATCGAACTCGACCCGCGGCGAAAGGATATTGCCTTTTTGAACTTCGACCACCCATTTGTGGATTTCTTTTTGCCTGGCAACAGGGAACAACTGCTTGAAAGCCAGGGCTTCCAATTCGGCTAGCGAATAACCGGTTAGTGTACACATAGCCGGATTTGCATATTTAAATTTCATCCCCTGGACGATGAAAGTGGCTGACGCAGTCATTTCCGCAAAAACGCGAAATTGAGCGTCCGTCTCGTGCAATACGCCTTGCCCCTTTTTGGTTGGAGCTTTGTTACCCTGGGAAGTCTTCGTCATTATATATTTGCTTGAGATATTCTAAGTATAGATAAAATTACAGGTTAGGTCAACACTTGCAACATTCCGGTTTGGAGATAGGAAACCTATTAGTAAAGCATATATGGAAAATTCCCTCATTACTTTCCCTAAATTCCGCTACAATAGGTATTGCAGGAGGAGAAAATGATCAAAATCATCATCTCGCCTATCATTCTACTCGTTCTCACCGCTTGTTCGGGCATTCAATTGCCAGCCTTCAAGACACCAATTCTAGCACCTTCGCGCCCGCCTGCGCTGATTTCACCAACACCGCCTTTCATCCTATCCCCTACGGTCAGCACGCCGACAACTACACTTACAGGCACATTTACAGTCAGCCCAACACAAACAGATACACCGACGATAACGTTAACCCCCACCCCAATCCCAATCATTGAGGTGGATATCGTGGCTTGCGATACAAGTCAGGATGTCATGCACTTGATGGGTGAAGTGACCAATGCCTACCCGGTCATTCGCAACCGCACAAATGTGGAACTGACGAATGTGTGTGGTCTTTTGCTGGCATCAGATGAAGCCCGCCTGCATCCCGATAAAAGCGGCTGCACGGCTGCCTTACTCCCGGGTTACCAGGTAGTCTTGAAACTGACCGTCGATACGGGCTTTCAGCAGGACACTTCCATTCAGGTAGATGTCACAACAGATCAGGGTTTCACAGCATCGGTCTCCCACACGAGCTGCAAGGCAATCGGTTTGCCCGGTTGGGTGCCCCTGAAAGTCGGAATAGTTAAATCGATCCAATAACCGGGACATGATACATATTCAATCATTCCCTTTATGACCGTGAAGGGTATAATAAGAAAAAGGAAATTTGAGATCAGGAAAGAAAATGATGCCAGAAGAACAACTTTCATCACTCTCGAGACATAAGATAGCCATCCTCATTGACGGGGATAATGCCCAGGCCAACCTCCTTCCAAAAATGCTGGTGGAGGCCGGGAAATACGGTCAGGTGACCGTTCGCCGGATCTACGGTGATTGGACCACCTCCAACATGAACTCCTGGAAGGATGTGCTGAACTTCCACGCCGTCCAACCCGTCCAGCAATTCCGTTACACTATCGGCAAGAATGCTACCGACAGCGCCATGATCATCGACGCAATGGACCTGCTCCATACCGGCGTAGTTGATGGATTCTGCCTGGTGTCATCGGATAGCGACTACACCCGCTTGTCTACGCGCATTCGGGAGAGCGGTGTGTTCGTCATGGGACTAGGTGCTAAGAAAACTCCCAAGCCTTTCGTCAATGCCTGCGACGTGTTCGTCTACACCGAGAACCTTGTCCCCGAACCGAAGCCTGCCCATACCCGCACACAACCCAAGCAGACACGCAAGCCCAAGGATGCAGGCAAGAACAATACGCCAGTGGAAGTTGAACCCGAACAGGAACAGGATGGCGAACCCGAAGCCATGGCCCTCATCCGCCAGGCGTATGAAATGGCCGTCCAGGAAGATGGCTGGTCCCGCCTGGATCACATGGGCAATGCCCTTTATCAGTTGGATCCCGGCTTCGACCCCCGCACCTATGGGCATCGCCAGCTTTCCCGCCTGATCGCCAGTTACAAGGATAAGTTCCAGATGCGTACCCAGGAGATCGACGGATCGACCCTTTTTTACGTAAAAATGAAGCAGGAAGAAAACTAACAATCCGCCTGTAAGCCTTTCCGACCATATCCATCCATACCACTGAGGAGAAACCACCATGGGAGATAAAGGTAGTAAAGATAAAGCCAAAAGAGAGACGCGAAAGAAACCCAAGTTGACACAAAAAGAAAAGAAGAAACTCAAGAACGAGAAGAAGCAAGGTACCAGCTCCGGTTTCGGTCAATAATTAGTCCGCTTGCCGCTCCTGTTTCTTGACGGGGTATATTATTTAGGATAATATTGGTCTTACTTACCCTAATCCCCGGCAAAGGAGTGCTTGTAAAATGATGACCAATTATTTGATCCTCTATTCAGGCGGTAAGATGCCCGAAAGCGAGACGGAGCAGGACGTTATTCTCAAAGAGTGGGAGGCGTGGTACGGGAAGATCGGTAATGCGCTGGTGGATGCGGGGAATCCTTTCGCCTCCCGGGCCAAAAGCGTGACCAGCGATGGAAGGATCATGGAGAGCTCGGACGAGTGCGCCCCCTCCGGTTATTCCATCATCCAGGCCAATTCACTTGAGACGGCCGTCTCCATGGTCAAAACCTGCCCCATCCTGAAGGACGGCGCCAAGATATCCGTCTACGAAACCTTCGACCCTTTGATCCTCTAACAACTATCCCAGGAAAATAATTCATTTCACCATCGCCTCGGCCGAAAGCCGAGGCATTCTTTTCCCATGCAAATTTTCTTAACCCCCTTAAATCACATCTCTCGCGCTTATAATACTCCCAGGAATTATCCGACCTTCATTTTCGATATTCCTCCAAAACAATGATCGACTCTGCCTTTTTCAGGATCGAGGCTACCTCAACATGACTGGACCGATCTATCTGGTCGCCGGCGCCCGGCCTAATTTCATCAAGCTCGCCCCGCTAGTGTGGGAATTGAAGCGCAAATCCCGACATTCCTTTCCGCATCATCCATACCGGGCAGCATTATGATTACGCCATGTCTCAGGCGTTTTTCGACGTTCTGGAGATCCCCGAACCGGACGAAAACCTTGAGGTCGGCTCAGCCGATCAGAGCATTCAGACCGCCCGTATCCTGGAGAGATTTGACCTACTAATCCAGAGTGAGCCGCCTCGGGCAGTGGTGGTCTTTGGTGATGTTAATAGTACCCTGGCATGCTCCCTGGCGTCGGCGAAACAACTGATCCCCATTGTCCATGTCGAGGCGGGCCTGCGCAGCTTCGACCGCAGCATGCCCGAAGAGATCAACCGTCTCGTGACCAATTCGCTCTCCGACCTGCTGCTTGTCTCCGAAAATTCCGGGCTGGTGAATTTGAAGCACGAGGGCATTGCGGATGAAAAAGTCAGGTTAGTCGGGAATATCATGATCGATTCTCTCGTTCGGATGTTACCCAAGGCGCTGGAACGGAACACAACTACCCGTCTCGGTCTCGAAATCGGCGGCTATGCTCTGCTGACACTCCATCGCCCTTCCAATGTGGATGATCCAGCCACGCTTCTAAAATTGCTGCAATTGTTCGGTGAATTATCGCAAAAATTACCGATCATCTTTTCCGTTCACCCACGTACGAAAAAACAAGTGGAGTCGCTCGGCTACGCTCCTCCGTCTTCATTCATCTTGATCGAGCCGGTTGATTATTTCGATTCGCTGTGTCTACAAAAACAGGCCAAATTGGTACTGACCAATTCCGGCGGCATCCAGGAAGAAACCAGCTGCCTGGGTGTGCCCTGCTTGACCTTGCGCCGCAATACCGAGCGACCCGTCACCGTAGAATTGGGGACATCTACGATTGTGGGCAATGACCCGGCTCTTATCCGGGAAAATTTTGAACTGGTGTTGAGTGGGAAATACAAAAAAGGCGAGCCTATCCCTCTTTGGGATGGACACACCGCCGGGCGGATCGTAACTGCCTTACGCAAGTTTTTGAATTAAACGGGAGTTTCCGGAGTTCGCTTGATCTCAGGCGTAGATTTGACCTCCAGAATTCGCCTGGAGTGCTTCTGGTACACTTCCACGACCTTGGTGGCGACCTTGTCCCAGGCATAGTCCTTGGCATATGCGGCGGCATTCTTGCCCATTGTCACCTGCAGCGCTTTGTCTCCCAGCAAGGCGCTTAACTTCTGACAGAGCTCATTGTCATCCCCATCGGGGACGTGGTAACCAGTAACCCCATTTTGGATAAGGAAGGCCAGTCCGCCTACTTGCGAGGCCAGCACGGGCGTACCGCAGGCCATTGCCTCCAGCGCCACCATTCCGAACGATTCATAATGCGACGGCATTACCAGAACATCGGCAGCCGAATAATAATATGGTAATGTATCCTGGCTGCGCTTGCCCAGGAACGCCACCATTTTTCCCACAGTCAGGTCGTCGCACATTTTCTGGATGCGCGCCATCTCGACCGTCATCTCTTCCGGCGGCGCATCCGGGTCCCCGCCGATAACTGCCAGGTGGACCGGTTCGGCGAGGTCCTGTACCCGCAGGCAGGCCACGGCTTTGATGAGTGTGTCCAATCCTTTGAGCGGTTCGATCCGTCCAACAAAAAGCAGCATGTGCGCGTCCGGAGCCAGGCCCAGGTACTGGCGGGCTTCATCCTTCGCAATCGGGTAGAAATGGTCGGTATCCACTCCAGGCGGGATGACGGTCACCTTGCGAGTATCGACCTTGTAAAGCCACTCCAACTGAGCCAGTTCCGCCGGTGTTGCCGCGATGATGCTGTCAGCACGGTCCAGCACGCGCCGCTCACCGTCCAAGCGGTAATCACCTTCTTTTTCCGCCTCGGTTCGGGCAACACGGTTCTTCATTTCACCGAGGGTGTGGAACATGTGGACGATGGGTGTGCCGCCCCAGGCATCGGACAGCGCTTCGGCAGCAATGCCCGACATCCAGTAATGGCTGTGGATGAGGTCGTAGTGGATGCCCTTTTCGGCAGCGAAGGCTTTGACGCCTTCGACAAAATCGGGGATGTACTCTGCCAGTTCGCGCTTAGGCAGGGGTACTTCCGGTCCTGCCGGTACGTGGACGACCCGGTTGCCGTATCCCAGGTCATGCAAAACGTGCGGCACATGCTCATCCTGCGAACGCGTGAATACATCCACGTGGATGCACATGCGCCCCAACTCGATTGTCAGGTCGCGGACGTAAACATTCATCCCGCCGGTATCTTTCCCACCCAGCGTAGCCAGCGGGCAGGTATGATAGGAGAGCATGGCGATATTCAACATGCGGTTAGTATAATCGCTTTCGGCATGGGTGTCAGGTTTGGGCCTCTTATTCAAATAAATTTCTAATCCTTTATTTTCCCTATTCTTTGGATGCACGAATTGAAAGAAAGATGCAATTAACCAAGGCATTCTCAAAGTCGAGAAGTTTTCCAGATCGTTGACCCTCACCCCCCATGACTGGGGCAAGACCCCGGCCCTCTCCCTGAAGGGAGATGGAGAATTATAGTGAAAAGTGGGGTGCTGGGGCAAAATGCGCTCTGCGCACCCCACTTTTCGCTATGATTTCTGCATAAGTGCTGGAAAAAATAGAACCGTTAATATTTTGAGAAAGCCACGTGCAACCAATTCTCAAAACTTGCGTGATTATAAAGAATACTGATATAATCCCGCCGCTGGATAATTGCCACCATAGCTCAGTCGGTAGAGCAGACGTTTCGTAAACGCCAGGTCAAGAGTTCAAATCTCTTTGGTGGCTCCATGAAAGTGCCTCGCATCCTTGCGAGGCTTTTTATATGTCCATAATTAATAACCTGAACCTTAAATAACCAGCCTTGGCGTGTATAATCGAACCATGCCTGAACACTCACCTGCCCTTGTCATTGGCATTGCCGGAGGATCGGGGTCGGGCAAGACCACCGTTGCCCAAACAATCCTTCAAAGAGTCGGACCAGACAGGATCTCCTTCCTCCAACATGACTCGTATTATAAAGACCTGAGCGGGCTGCCCGCACAGCAGCGGGCGGAGGTTAATTTCGACCATCCCAACTCGCTGGATAACGAAATGCTTATCCAACATATCATCATGCTGCGCGACGGACAGAAGGTGGATGTGCCCATTTACGATTTTTCCACCCATTCCCGCACCGACAAAACTTTCACCGTTCAACCCCGACCCGTCGTTCTGGTGGAAGGCATTCTCATCTTTGCCGAACCGGATTTGAGGCAGTTGTTTAACGTTAAAATATTCGTCGACACAGACTCGGATGTCCGCTTCATCCGCCGCCTGCAAAGAGATATCATCGAGCGCGGCCGCACCACCGAGTCGGTCATCAAACAATATCAATCCACCGTGCGCCCAATGCACCTGGAATTCGTCGAGCCCTCCAAGCGCTACGCCGACGTGATCATCCCTGAAGGCGGCTTCAACGCTGCCGCTCTTGATATGGTGGTAGCGCGCGTGGAAACCATGCTCTCCCGCCTGTGATCAACTTCGATCAATACAAAAAATTCTTAGAAAAGGATGCAATATGCAAAAATGGAATAACCCCCCCGAAATGACCATCGACCCCGCCAAGAAATACACAGCCACCCTCAGCACTGATAAAGGCGACATCGTCATCGAACTGTTTGCCGACAAAACCCCTCGCACGGTCAACAATTTCGTTTTCCTGGCCCGGGAAGGTTTCTACGACGGGACCATCTTCCACCGAGTTATTCAGGATTTCATGGCCCAGGGCGGCGACCCCACCGGCACCGGCACTGGCGGCCCCGGTTATCGCTTCGCCGATGAGTTCCATCCAAGTCTGAAGCACAGTAAAGCTGGTATCCTGTCCATGGCAAACTCCGGTCCGGGAACGAACGGCTCCCAATTCTTCATCACCCACATCCCCACCGACTGGCTGGATGGCAAGCACAGTGTCTTTGGCCAGGTCATCACCGGCATGGATGTGCTCCTCTCCATCCCCCCGCGTGATCCCATGCGCACCGGATCGCCCGCGGTCAAATTGAACAAGGTCACCATCCAGGAAGCATGAACAACAAGCGCCGCATCACCTTCTTTCGCATACTAGCCCTGCTGGGTGTGCTGGCGCTGATAGCAGTCCTGTTCATTTTCCGAGACCAGGTCAAAAACCTGGAAAGATTTGGCTACCCGGGCATCTTCCTGATTTCGATTGCCGCCAACGCGACCGTCATCATCCCCCTGCCCGGCGTGGCCTTCACCACAGCCATGGGAGCCATCTTCAACCCCATCGGCGTAGCAGTCGCGGCCGGCCTGGGCGCAGCCATTGGTGAATTATCGGGCTACCTGGCTGGGTTCAGTGGTCAGGGCGTGATCGAGAAATCATCAGCCTACGAACGCCTGACAACCTGGATGCGAGAGCATCAGAATCTGGCCTACCTGGGCGTGGTGGGGCTGGCACTGATACCCAACCCGGTCTTTGACGTGGCTGGAATGGCGGCAGGCGCGCTCAAACTTCCTGTGTGGAAATTCCTGCTTGCTTGCGCCATCGGCAAGACCATAAAAATGCTCGCCTTTGCCTATGCCGGTTTCTACTCGGTCAACTGGATCTCGGAGGCGGCAGGTCAAAAATAACCTGCCTTCCCGTATCTTCATCTGACTTCAAACTGAAATCAAAAACCAGCCTTAGCGGCTGGTTTTTGTTCTGGTGGATCTCACCCTGGGGGTTCGCTGACGAGAGGAGTGTTGCGATCTGCCTCTTCGTTCGGCCGGTTTGTTCCCCCCGCCGGGTTGATGGAGTTCGGTCACTTCTGCAGGTGTGAGAGGCCGCCATTGCTTAGGCTTGAGGTTCCCCAACAGCAGGCTGCCCATCCGCACTCGGATGATGCGCACCACCGGGAGGCCGGTCTGGACACCCATTTCACGGATCTGGCGTTTATGGCCCTCCTTGAGGGTCACATTCAGCCAGGCACCTTTTCCATACTTGCTCTCTACAAAGACATTGGCAGGGGCAGTGCGAAACCCATCTTCCAGAACCATCCCACGCCGCCATACTTTCAACTGTTCCTGGTCGGGCTGCTTTGCCACCAGGACACGATATTCCTTTTCGTGTTCATAGCGCGGATGGGTTAACTTGTTCGCCAGGTCGCCGTCGTTCGTCATCAGGAGCAGACCTTCCGAATCGAAGTCAAGGCGACCCACCGGGTAAAGGGTTCCCTCCAGCGGGATCAAGTCGCGCACTGCCGGTCGCAGTTCCGGGTCGGTGACGGTTGAAATCACCCCGCGCGGTTTGTACAAGGCAATATAGATAAGTTCCTCAGACGGCTTGATAGCTCTTCCATCCACGGTGATCTTATCCGTGGTTGCATCGGCTTTGTCACCCAGCCCAACGGCGGCCCCGTTCACCCGCACCCGTCCGGCGGTGATCAATTCTTCACAGCTCCGCCGTGAACCGTAGCCTGCACGTGCGAGGATCTTTTGCAATCGTTCTTCCATCTCAACCTTTCAAGGCTTCATTATGACCGTTTTCAACTGCCGGCTCGGGCAGGTTCAGCGGCGGCAATTCCGTTAATGAGTTCAATCCAAAGTGCTGCAGGAAATCAGGCGAGGTACCATACAGGATCGGCCTCCCCGGTCCTTCGGCGCGGCCTACTTCCTGGACGAGACCCTTGCTCAACAAGCTTTTCATCACACCGTCGCTGCTGACGCCGCGGACACCTTCGATGTACGGTCGGGTGACCGGCTGCTGATAGGCGACGATTGCGAGAGTTTCCAATGCGGCCCGGCTCAAGCGGGCGGTAGCCTCCAACCCCAGGAATCTTTCGATAAGTTCAGCCATTTCGGCTGCCGTAGTGAGCTGGACCCGCCCGCCGTGGCGCTGTAAACGCAGACCGCGCGACTGCAATTCTCCTTCCAACTGCTTCAATCCTTCTTCCACTGCCGCAGTGGAAATTTCCAAAGCGGTTGCCAGTTGCGCCGGTAAAACCGGCTCAGCCGATACGAACAACAGCGCTTCCAGCGCAGCCGGCACATCCAGAGCAATAGTATTTCCCGATTCGCTCATGCTATAATAACTCCTGTTAATAGAGAGGTGCTATGAAAAATCGCAAACTTTCCTTGATTGCTGGTATTATCGTTCTGTGCATCAGCATCATCGCCTGCACTATGAATGTCGGCGGACCAACCTATCCAGCCCCGGCTATTCCCATCTCCACTGAAGCCGTCGGCAATCTGTTGACCTCCATGGAAACTGCGGCTGCGGAGGGATTGGTGTCCGGCACAACAACCATGGTCATCACCGAAGTCCAAATCACCTCGTACCTTGCGTATAAACTTCAGTCACAAACAAACCCTTTTATCACCGATCCACAGGTTTATTTACGGAATGGCGAAATCCAGATCTTCGGGACAGCCAAACGGGGCAATGTTCTGATGACGATGGCTGCCTTTGTTTCTGCAGGGGTGGATTCGCAAGGCCAATTGCAGATTGTCCTCAAATCTGCGGATGTCGGACCTCTTCCAGCCCCTGAAAGTATAAAGAAAGCCATTACTGCGAGCATCCAGGAAGCCTACACGGGGGCGGTTGGGCCTGCTGCCACCGGCTTCCGCCTGGAAAGCGTTACGATTGCCGATGGCACAATGACCATTGTTGGGCGATCGAAATAGCGCCAGAATTATACCAGTATCCCCATGATGGACGTGCTCACCTCAAATGATCCACTTAACAAGAAGATTTTCACAATCCTTTTCCATCGTATATCTATGCGCAAGTTCGGTGCGATAGTTCTCATCCTGTTGATCATCGTCCTCGTTGGCTGCGCCCCGGCTACTCGGGTGCCCACCCTATTGACTGTGAATGTCATTGCGGACGGAATAACAACATCCGTTGACGTCCAATCCGGTAGCACAGTACAGCAGGCGCTCCAGGTCGCCAAAGTAGACATCGCTCAAACCGACCGCGTCGACCCACCCGCGTTTACTGCCATCACTACCTCGATAAATATCGTCATCACCCGGGTTCGCGAGGAATTCGAAACCCGCCAGGTCATCATTCCTTTCGAACGGCAGGAATTACGCAACGAGTCTCTCCCCTCCGGCGAGACCCGCCTGGTCCAGGCCGGTCAGAATGGCTTGAACGAGATCACCATCCGCCATATTTTCGAAAACGACCAGGAAACCGGTACTTCGGTCGTGTCGGAAACGGTCATGCAGCAGTCCATTCCTGAAATCGTCATGATCGGCGTTCAGTCACCTTTTTCCACCATCACCATCCCGGGGAAACTGGCCTACCTGACGGGCGGCAACGCCTGGATCATGGATGGATCCACCGCCAACCGTCTACCGCTGGTCATCTCAGGTGACCTGGACGGGCGCATCTTCTCGCTCTCGGCGGACGGAAAATGGCTGCTCTTCACCCGCAAATCCACTCTACCCGCCGATCAGCAGATCAACACATTGTGGGCCGTGAGCACAACCGGCCTGCTGCCGCCGGTCAGCCTTGGCGTCGCCAATGTCATCCATTTTGCAGATTGGCAGCCCGGTCAAAACTATCAAATCGCCTATTCCACCGTGGAACCTCGCGCCACCGCGCCCGGCTGGCAGGCGAATAACGATGTCCAACTGCTGACATTTGCCAATGGCAAACCCGGCAAGACATTCAGAATATTGGAAGCCAATTCTGGCGGGATCTACGGTTGGTGGGGTTCGATGTTCGCCTGGTCACCGGATGGGAAGAGGCTGGCTTTTTCACGCCCAGACAGTGTCGGATTGGTAGATGTCAAAGGCGTGAAACCCATCGAAACACTGCTCCCCCTGACCCCATTTAATACGCATGGAGATTGGGCCTGGCTACCTGCATTAGCGTGGGGCAGCGATGGGCAATCCATCTACACTGTCACGCACGAACCATCCTCCGGGCTGGCATCTCCCGAAGAGTCTCCCAACTTTAATCTATCGTCGGTTTCCCTGACGGAAGATTCCAGCGGTACAGTGGCTTCCCAGACCGGCATGTTCGCCTACGTGGCCGTGTCACCTCAACGCCAAAGCGAGAATAGCCCGGCCTTTATGATCGCCTATCTGCAGGCGATATTCCCGGCCCAATCCGCCACCAGCCGCTATCGCTTGATGGTGATAGCCAACGACGGCTCGAACGGACGTCTCCTTCTGCCCGCCGAAGGTCAGCCCGGCCTGGCCCCGCACACGCCCGTATGGGCTCCACGCCTGTTGGAGAGCGGCGCCGACTTACTCAGCGTTATATACGAGGGCGACCTGTGGATCGTCGACGCTGCCAGCGGCCAACCTCAACAGGTCACCGGAGACGGGCTGGTCAGCCGAATAGATTGGAAGTGATCCAAATTTTTCGTTGATGCACAGGGGTATTTTCGTCCTGGCAGTTTTTCTTTTTTTCCGGTCAACCCCGGGAGTTTTTTCTGTGGAATTATCGCGGTAGGAGTTATTCATGCGTATCCTTATAACCGGGGCAGCCGGTTTCCTGGGTTCCCACTTATCCGAGCGTCTTCTCTCCGAAGGCCATGAAGTGGTTGGATTGGACAATTTCGTCACCGGCGATCCGGAAAACCTCAAATCGCTTGAGAAGAACAGCAAATTCTCATTGATCAAACAGGATGTATCTTCACACATATCCGTTCAGGAAAAACTGGACGCGGTTCTGCATTTCGCTTCACCTGCCAGCCCCAACCCGGCTTCTCCCTACGGCTACCCCAACCTGCCCATCCAGACGATGAAAGCCGGTGCCCTGGGTACCCACAACTGCCTGGGTGTTTGCCGGGCCCAGCGAGCACGTTTTTTGTTAGCCTCGACCTCGGAAGTGTATGGTGATCCGTTGGAACACCCCCAGAAGGAGACCTATTGGGGTCATGTAGACCCGGTTGGTCCACGCTCCATGTACGACGAGGCCAAGCGTTTCGCTGAAGCCATGACCATGGCTTATCACCACATGCATTCCGTGGATACACGCATTGTGCGTATTTTCAACACATTTGGCCCCCACATGCGCATCGATGACGGCCGCGTGGTGCCCAATTTCATCTCGCAAGCCCTGGCCGGTCAACCCCTGACCATTTACGGCGACGGTTCGCAGACCCGCTCTTTCTGCTACGTGGACGACCTGATCGAAGGGATTTACCGCCTGCTATTGTCGTCCGAACATATGCCCGTCAATATCGGCAACCCCAACGAGACTTCCATCCTCGAATTCGCCGAATTGATCAACCGTCTCACTGGCAACTCCGCCGGCCTGGTATTCCGCCCGGCTGACCGCCTGGGTGACGATCCTCAACGCCGCCGCCCGGATATATCCCGCGCCCGCTCGATCCTTGGCTGGGAGCCGAAAATCGGGTTGGAAGAAGGTCTTGCCTCCACCATTGAATATTTTCGCAGGAAGATGGGGTTGGCATGATAGGAATCGTCACGAATGCGCAGGAGCGCACCCGCTTTCTGAAATTCCTGGCAGTCGGCCTCATCGGCGCAGTCGTTGATTTTGGCATCATGAACCTGTTAACAAAGTTATTCGCCCTACCCCTGTTGTGGGCAGGGACCATTTCATTCGTCTGTGCCATCATCAGCAATTTCATCTGGAACCGCTTCTGGACCTATCCGGATTCACGCTCCCGGCCTTTGCATAAACAGTTGGTCATGTTCTTCTTCGTCAACATAGCCGGGGTACTCATCCGCCTGCCCATCCTCCATTACCTGGAAAAGCCGCTCGAAAGATTGCTGGAGAATATGGCTATCTCCGCACCCTTCTCGATTGAGTTCATGGCGAAAAACCTTACCCTCGCAATTGCCGTGGTGATTGTCATGCTGTGGAACTTCTTCGTCAATCGGTATTGGACATATAATGATGTTGACACGATAGAAAAAGAAATATCCTCTACAATAGAACCGTAAACGGCCCAATTCTTCATAGTCCCAACCTGATTTTCGAGGAGGATGGATGGCAAGCTCACGCGCAATTATTCCCATTTATACGTCTCGAGGCGATGCAGAGGCGTACCTTGTTTACCCATATTTATATAATCGCATGGGCGAATGGGTCGGCTGGGTGACCCCCGAGAGGCAGGTCTATTCCGTGCTGGGCTTTTTCGTGGGCGAACTGACAGCCGAACCCCGCATCATACGCAAGCGTATCACCGCCTCGCTCAAGCCGCGCAAGACTCCACCGGCGCGCCCGCAGAAGCTTTCACTGCCTGCCACCATCCCCCTGCCACCGATGATGAGCGATCTGCGCTTCGGCGTCACAGATGTGCTCATGGAGGAACCAGAACGGCTCCACACCATGGATGCCGGTGAACTGCGACAGGATATTGACTGATCATCTTGTAACAGTCCGGATCCCTTTATCGGTAGACCTACTATTATTGGAGGATTGAATTATGAGTGACGACCACACTCCCAAGACAATGCAAGCCTCTTGCATCCAGATCGCTCAGTTGATGCAGCCCGAGCATGCCAATACCCAGGGCAACGTTCACGGTGGCTGGATCATGAAATTGGTGGACGAGGCCGGCGCTCTGGCAGCCATGCGCCACGCCGGTCATCGGACCGTCACCGTCGCCATCGACCGGATGGTCTTTCGCCAGCCCATCCGCATCGGCGACCTAGTGATCCTAAACGCCGACGTGACCTTTACAGGTCGGACCTCCATGGAAATCGAAGTGGATGTGGTTGCCGAAAACCCCATTACTGGCAAGCGTTCCCAGACCAATACGGCCTATCTTGTTTACGTAGCGATTGACGATAACGGCAAGCCGACCCGCATCCCACCCTTGCTGGCAGAAACACCCGAGGAAAAAGCCCGCATGGAAGCCGCCAGACAGCGCCAGCAAAGGCGTCTGGAACAGAAGAACTCCTGATCCCCTCACCTTGCCAGGAAAAGAATGACTACCCCCATCCCTGAAAACAGCGAACCAAAAGAACGCATAGCCCACCCTTTTCGCTCTCTGCATGAATTGGTCGATTATGTTTCCGGGAAGAGCCTTCCCGCCGCCAGCTCTGAAGAAGCTGGGCTGGCAGAAGCGGTACCATTTCCATTCCTTGCAATCGTGGGACAGCGGGAAATGAAGTTAGCTCTGCTCCTTGGGCTGGTAAACCCGTCGGTTGGCGGCATCCTACTGGTTGGCCCACGCGGTACCGCCAAAACCACCGCCGCCCGCTCCCTACTGGACATCCTACCCAAGGTCCAGCGTTCGTTGTGCTATTACGGCTGCCTGCCTGAAGATATCGAGAGTGGCGGTATCGATGCAGTCTGCCCTGACTGCTCCAGGAAATACGCCGAGGGCCAGCCACTTGTCGCCGCCGACCGGGTCCGCCTGATCGAATTACCGCTCAATTCCCGTCTGGAAGATGTGGTCGGAGGGATTGATGACCGCGCCGTGGTGGCTCACGAACGGCTGCGCCTGCGCCGCGGCATCCTGGCTCAGGCAGACCGAAACCTGCTATATATCGATGAGATCAACCTGCTTCCCGATGAGATCATCGACGCAATTCTTGACGCGGCCGCCCAGGGCGCTTACACCGTCCGTCGCGGACCGGTTTCTGCAACTTACCGCGCCCGTTTTGTTTTGATCGGCTCGATGAACCCGGAAGAAGGCCGCCTCCGCCCACAGATCATGGATCGTTTCGGCTTGCGTGTCATTGTGCGGGGCCTGAGCGATCCGGCTGAGCGCCTAGAGGCTTACCGGCGAGTGCAGGCGTATCTGTCCAATCCCCGCGGTATGGCTCTCTCGTATGGCGGAGAAATGCAGGCGGCACTGGAGGAGATCCAATCTGCCCGAGCCCGCCTGGCAAAAGTCACCCTGCCCGACAAGGTCGCCCGGCCAGCCATCCGGCTGGTCCAGAAGATGGGCATCGACAGCCTGCGGGCTGAGATCACCTGGTTCGAAGCCGCCCGTGCCTACGTTGCAGCTGATGGGCGCACGCGGGTTGGCCCGGCAGACCTGCAAGCCATCGCGCCAATGGCCCTGCGTTTGCGGCGTTCCAACTTCATGAGCGACTATTTCCGCGACCAGGCCGGGGAAGAAGAAGAAATGGAAAAACTGCTGGCGGGGCTAGTCTGATTCCTCTGTCTGAACAATTACTGCCAAATTATCGCTGAAAGAAAACTACCAAATTCATGATCGCCTTTGCCAAGAGATCGATCCTATATTTGTCTGCGAGTACGTTCCGTTTATCCCTGGCAGCCTTCACTGTTGCCTGGCTCTTCACCTTTTTATTAGCCCGCCTTTTTTGGGGAAATATCCTTCCCGATGGAAGCAACATCGGTTTTACCCTGGCATTTTTCCTGCCGCTTCCTCTCGTTGCCGGGATCGCGCTTTGGTCAAAGCGGTCGGGAAAAGGATTTATTTTTTTTCAATACTTCTTCCTCTTCCTGACGATCATTGTCATCCTGAACCTGATCATATTTCATATCCCCCTCCAAAATTACGGTGACAATGGGTTCTTGAGCGAACGAATAGACGCTAATTTGCTCTTCGAGCGCTGGATGTTGGGGTCTAAATTCCTGAATTCCATTTATCATTCCATCTGGTATCCACTCGCCAATCACAACTTGCTTCCCTTCCCCGTCGGGGCGAATATCTTTTTGCGCCTATTCGGTGGGATATGGATGGGCTTGTTTTCTTTCTTCCTGATAAAACGGTATCCTAACAAGTTGTCAGTCGTGCTGCCCCTCAGCCTGCCCCTGTGGATATTATTATCGAGTGGTTATAACGAATACTACCCCTTCATTGCTCCAATATTCTTGGGTCTTTTAGTATTCCTCTCCCAGAACAACATGAAAACCATCTCCCCCTTTTGGATGGGGGTGCTGACATCAGTGTTCGGGTTAGCCTATGCCGGTTTCCTGCCCATCAGCATGATCATCTTATTCATATATGGCTTGCGGGTTGGCGGAAGGAAAAGCCTGACCGCCGGGTTGTTCGCCATCGTGTGCATCATTCTCTTCATTGCTATATTATGGCCTACCTCCCTGCCTGAGTTTTTAACCAATATATCCATCACCTGAACCTTGGTGAACGCAACACTTTCTATACCGCGTACCAGGGAAATGCCCTCGCCTATACTCCTTTCTTTACCCTTAAATATTCCTTTTCCTGGTCAAACTTGAAAGATAAGTTCTTCATGTTCTTCTGGGGTGGAGGCATGGCGGTGCTCACAGGGATGTTCTTCGCAGCCTGGATCTGGCTCAAGAAATATATCGGATCGGTGAAGCGCGCCGAGAAAGATTCGTCATCCCCGATTATCGAAAAACCAGATAAAATCAGCCTTCTCGCCATCGGCCTGGTGGTTCTCTGGCAATGTATCTATTTCATCATAAAAATCCCGCGTCTTGGGCCAGTAAATGATATCGATCTTTTCTTCTCAGTCTATATCACCCTCGCCTTCGCAACCGGATTGCTCTTCGAAAATATTCTTCAGAACCATTTTCCTGAGAAATTGAACCAATGGAGAAATGTGATCTTTTCCATTTACATCGGCAACACAGCCATCACAATCCTGTTCCTGGTATTCCGGGGAGTGCCCGCATCCATTTAATACATCATTCATTAAAGGTGCCTTCCAATGAAACTTATCAATACAGCCTTAGGCCTGGCAACTTCCAAATTGACTGGCAATCCATTCTATATTCGTTATCAAGTCACCTATCGGTGTAATTATGCCTGCCGAATGTGCGGTCAACGCCAGATAGACCTTGGCACAGTTAAGGAACTGCCAATCGCAGAGATCCGACAGATGGCAGCGAAACTGGCTCATCTCGGCGCACGCCATGTCGTCTTGACCGGCGGCGAGCCTTTCATGCGTAAGGACCTGCCCGAAATCATTGCTGCCTTCAGCGAACACAATTTTTCCGTTCGTGTGCAGACGAACGGCGGACCGCAACTGAGCTACAAGCGTCTGGCGGAGTGCGTTACCGCTGGTCTGAATGATCTCAGTGTCTCGATTGACACCCTCAACAAGCCTATTCAGGATGATATTTGCCAGCGCGAGGGGGTGGTCAACCATGCCCTGCAGACCCTCGAATACGCACGCGAACTACTTCCGAACGGGATTTCACAGGCTAATATCGTCGCCTCGAAATTCAATTTCGAAGAACTGCCATCGCTCGTCCGCTTCTTCCACGAAAAAGGCATTTACATCTACATCACCCCGGTGATGATCATCTCCGAGATGGATATTTTGGAAGATGGCTATCAATTCCGCTGCCAGGATGAGTCCTTTGAGATTGATGGACTGTCTTCGGAAACCCACGAACGGGTGATCAATGAATTACTACAACTCCGGCGGGACGGATTCGGGCTGACCAACTCGTCTCACTTTTTACGCAGTTACCTGACCTGGCTGGAGCAAAGGGACCATTCATGGAAGTGTGAGGCCGGCTCGATCTCCCTGGATATCCTTCCCGACGGAAGTGTCAGTGTCTGCAAAGAAAAAGAACCCTTCGGCAATCTGCTAGACCCTGGCTTCGAGGAACGTTTCCACAGCCGGGAATATCGCCAGTACGCCCGCAAGGTCTCTGCCACCTGTTCGGGCTGCTTCTACGGCGAATACCGCGAGCCTCAATACGTGCTACGCAATAACGCCGTCCTGTGGGAGTGGGTGCGGGATTGGTTCCGCATCTTCCGTTTCGGTATGCGCTACAACCGCACTTCCAAACCGGAGGGCGGCAAGGGATTGGGGATCAGTCCTGAAAATTCACAGTAAGTTTTTTTCTAATCCCCTGTTGTAAATCTCCATACAATGTCCAGATGCGAATCCAACTCGGCCGCCTATCCCACTCATTCAGGATCCGCCAATACGAGATAAATATGCCCATTTTTCTGGTATAATCCGGCCCGCATTGACTGGTCCCACTGGCGGCACATACCTTCCAGTGCGGAGACCTGCTCAAAATCTATCGAAAAGGAATTGCAAACGTCATGCCGCTTAATAAGGAAGTAAAAACTAAGGTCATTACCGATTACCACCGCCACGACACGGACACCGGTTCACCGGAAGTCCAGGTGGCCATTCTGACCAGCCGCATCCTTCAGTTGACGGATCACCTGCGCAGCCACAAGCACGATGAGGCTAGCCGCCGAGGTCTGCTCCAGATGGTTGGTCAACGCCGCAGGCTGCTGGCCTACTTGCGCAGGAATGATTATCAACGATACCTGGCGCTAACTGAGCAGCTGAAACTGCGCCGAAAATAGAAATCGGTTCGCCCGGGTAGATGGGCCAATGTCCATCTACCTTTTTTATTCATATGTGAGCCGCACAGACAGGGGTATCTGTCCTCACAGTCGACCTGTCATTCAGGAATTGAAACATGTTGACAACCCTGAGTTGCCTGCATCTTTCAGTCCCTGAAGGCGGGAAAAGGAGATTAATTTATGAAACCCGAAGTAAAACGCTACACCACAACCGTGGGCAGCCGTGAAATTGCGATTGAAACTGGCAAATTAGCCGCACAAGCAGGCGGAGCCGTGACCGTTCACCTGAACGGTTCGATCGTTTTTGCCGCCGCCACCATGGGTGGCGTCCGTGAAGGGATCGATTTCTTCCCCCTCAGCGTGGACTACGAAGAACGCATGTACGCCGGCGGCAAGATCCCTGGCTCGTTCTTCCGCCGTGAGGGTCGCCCCTCTACCGATGCCATCCTGACCGCCCGTCTGACCGACCGGCCTCTGCGCCCGCTCTTCCCTGCCGGGATGCGCAATGAAGTCCAGATCATTATGTATTCTTTCTCAGCCGATGGGGAAAATCCGCTGGATATTCTCGCCATCAATGCGGCTTCCGCAGCCCTGATGATCTCGGATGCGCCCTGGGGCGGTCCGGTTGCTGCTGTGCGTGTTGGCCGCGTCGATGGTCAATTCATTGCCAATCCTACCTTCGCCGAGATCGACAAATCGGACCTGGACCTGCGCATCGCCGGAACAAAGGATGCCATCCTGATGGTCGAAGCCGGGGCAGATATGATCCCCGAGGACGTCATGGTGGCGGCTCTTGAATTCGGCCATCGCTCCATCCAGCCTTTGATTGAACTCCAATTTAAAATGCAGGCCGAAATCGGCAAGGCCAAGCGGGAAGTTACCGTTGCCTTGCCCGACACAGCCTTGCAGGCAAAAGTATTGGCACGAGTCAGCGGCCCGATGAACGAGCTCCTGGACAAGCCGCTGATGAAAGCCGAGTTCTACAAGGGTATGGATACCCTTCTGCAGGACCTGGTGAAAGAACTCGTCCCGACTGTTGTGGCCAAAGTGAGCGTTTCCGACGAGCAAGATGTGGAAACCCTTCCCGACGTCACGCTTCCCAAACCTCCCAGTGTGGAGGCCGTCAAGGGAGCTTTTGGTGATGCCGAAAAGAAGGTTGTACGTGACCGCATCCTCAACCTGGGAAAGCGTCCCGATGGCCGAAAACCCGATGAGATCCGCCCGATCTGGTGTGAAGTAGATTTCAGCCCGCGTGCCCACGGCTCCGGTATTTTCACCCGCGGCGAGACGCAAGTCTTGACTCTGGCTACCCTGGGAACCCTGCGCGAATCGCAGGAGATCGATACCCTCAGCCCGGTCGATAGCAAGCGGTACATGCACCATTACAACTTCCCGCCCTTCTCCACCGGTGAGACAAAAATGATGCGCGGCCAAAGCCGCCGCGAGATCGGTCATGGGGCGCTGGCAGAACGCGCTCTCGAACCGGTCATTCCCAGTGAAGAAACCTTCCCCTATGCCTTACGGCTGGTTTCGGAAGTTCTCGCCTCCAACGGTTCATCCTCCATGGCCTCCGTCTGCGGATCAACCCTGGCGCTAATGGACACGGGCGTGCCGATCAAAGCCCCCGTGGCAGGTGTCGCCATGGGTCTGATCATGGAGGGCGATAACTACAAGATCCTGACCGACATCCAGGGCACGGAAGACCACCTGGGCGACATGGATTTCAAAGTCGCCGGCACGGCAACGGGTATTACCGCCCTGCAGATGGACATCAAGATCTCCGGCATCAGCACCGAGATCATGAAGCAGGCTCTCGAACAGGCCCGCCTGGCCAGGCTCTTTATTCTCGATAAGATCATCGAAACCATCGCAGCCCCTCGGCCTGAACTGAAGCCACATACGCCTCGCATCACTACCGTCAAGATCCCCTCCGATAAGATCGGCGCCATCATCGGCCCCGGCGGAAAGAACATCCGCGCATTGCAGGAAGAGACCGGCACCAAGATCGATATCGAGGAAGACGGCACGATCTACATCGCCTCCACCAGTCAAGAAGCTGCCCAGATGGCCCGCGAACGCATCGAAGCCATAACCGAAACTCCGCAGTTGGGCCGCATCTACACCGGCAAGGTTGTCCGCATCGCCGATTTTGGTGCATTTGTTGAGATCCTGCCCGGTACCGATGGCATGGTCCACATCTCCCAACTGGATAGTGAGCGGGTGGAAAAAGTGGAAGATGTCGTCAAGATGGGCGAAGAGATCACTGTCATGGTGACCGGAATCGACCCGATGGGCAAGATCCGCTTAAGCCGCCAGGCCGTCCTGGAAGGCTGGACCATCGAAGAAGCCCAGGAACGCGACTCCCGCAAGAGCGGTGGTGGTGGACGCCCGGGTGGTGGTGGACGCTCCGGTGGCGACCGCCGTCCGGATCGCAGAGACGATCGCCGCGGTCCCCGGCGGTAAATCAGTCCATGAATTCCATGGGGCGACGATAAGTCGCCCCATTTTCATTTATTCACCATGTTGAAAAAACTCCGCCTCATCCAGGGAACATATCCCGCCCAGTTCCGATTAATGGGTGCGGGATTATTGGTCAGTTCAGCAGGCGCATCGCTGATCTGGCCTTTCCTGATGATCTACGTCAGTGAAAACCTGAGCCTCTCCCTCAGCAAAGCCTCATCGCTCATTACCATCAACGCAGCCACCGGGTTGCTGGCATCTTTTATTGCCGGCTCTATAGCCGACAAGGTTGGTCGGAAACTCGTCATGGTGACCAGCCTTCTGCTCAATGGGCTGGGATACTTCCTGATGAGCCAGACCCACACCTACCTTGGCTTTGCCGGCCTGATGGTGCTCATGGGAGCCTCGAACCCGCTTTACCAGGTCGGCGCGGATGCGATGCTGGCTGACCTCATCCCTGCAGAAGGTCGCCTGACCGCGTATGCGCTTATCCGCATGATCAACAACGTCGGCATCGCCATCGGACCAGCAGTGGGCGGGTTCCTGGCAACAATATCGTATAGTTATGCCTTCTGGGGTGCGTCGGCAGGTATGTTGATCTACGGCTTGCTGCTTATACTCCGGGCACGCGAGACTCTGCCGGCGGCATACAGTCAAGCCGCCCGGGTGCCAGAGCGCTTGGGAGGCTATGGGCGAGTTTTGCGGGACCGTACTTTCGTCGCCTTCGCCCTCCTGATAGGACTGGGGCTGATCGCCCCGTCCATGGTATGGACCCTGGTGGCAGTGTATGCAAAACAGAACTACGGTCTATCCGAGAACTTGTATGGCTGGTTACCCACCACTAACGGCATCATGTGTGTGGTCGTTCAAATCTTTGTGACAAGGTTCTTCAGCAGGTATCGCTCACTCTCAGTAGCCACCATGGGCATGTTCACCTTCGCCGTGGGAGTGGGCACCTTCGCCATCATGACTACTTTTTGGGGCTTCTGGATCGGCATGGTTATCATGACCATGGGCGAGTTGATCCTAATCCCCACCACCAGCAAGTACATATCCGACCTGGCCCCAGCAGATATGCGCGGCCGTTATATGAGCTTCTATTGGTTCGCCTGGGGCATCGCCCGTGCCATCGCTCCGCTGATCGGCGGGTTCCTGAACGACAATATCGCCCCCCGCTCCATCTGGATAGGCGGATTGATCTTTGGTCTCGCGAGTACGATTGGCTTGTTCTTCATGTCCCGGCGCAAGATCAATACGCTCCCCGAACCCGCAATCTCTGTAAATTAACCGAATTGGTCTTTTGTTGGATTGTTTTACCTTCCAGCACTGCTATAATCCACGTATAGTATGAAGGGAAAAACGCCAATTGTTCTTTCCAATTGCAGGATATTGAGTTGATTTAGGAGCGGAATTGATGCAATTGAAGTTGTCTGGTGCTCAGCATGGATTATTACATCATCCCATACCATTCAGTCTGAACTTCACCGTCAGTGCTCGAGTGCGCGGTTCATTTTCAGAATCAGAGTTACAGGTTGCCCTGGAAAAACTGAGACGGCGTCACCCGCTTATGGCTGTGCGGATCGCTCCCACAGAAGATGGGGCTTGCTTTACCACGGAAGGCGTGCCAGAAATTCCATTGAAGATCGTCGAGCGGCGCTCGGACCTGGACTGGGTCGCGGAGGTCGAACGTGAAATCGCCATTCCGTCCGATCACCGGACCGGTCCACTCTTCCGCTGCATCTGGGTGCGAGGTAGCAACATTTCGGACCTGGTCCTGGTCTGCGACCACCTCACTGCCGATGGATATGCCGCTATCTTTGCTTTGCGCGATCTACTATTACAGATAGCCTGGCCCGATCACCAATTAGATCCACTGCTACCTTTCCCCATGGAAGACCTCGTTCCTGTAAAAATGCAGGAGTATATTCAGAAAATCGCATCCGTTCCCGCTCAAGCCCGGCAGGATCTCTCGATTCCCACCGCTGGAATTGAGCCAATCAACCCACTGCGTGTCATCCCTTTCGAATTCGATGAAGACGAAACATCTGCATTGGTATCTGCCTGTAAGATCCACCAAGTGACTGTTCAATCTGCCCTTTGTACATCTTTTGCCGTCCCATTTTCCGAGAGACAGCCCGGATCCCCTGTTCGCATGATCGAAAGTCCAATCAGCATTCGCAGCCGCATGCAAAAATCGGTGGAAAATGTTTATGGGTGCTACATTTCACTTATCTATTCCAAAATCGATTGCACGCCCGGCCAAAATTATTGGGATATAACCCGTCACGCCGGTAAGAGCCTTGCCTCCATCACGGACGAACAGATATTCTCCATCCCCATCCTGATGATGCGCGTGTTGGACCAACCACTATCTGGTCCTTTGGTCCACTTCGACTACGATCTCTCCATCAGCAATCTTGGTCGGATCGATATCCCAGCTAAATATAGGGAACTCTCGCTCGAATTGGTTTACGGACCAACTATGAATGTATCCCAGCCACAGCACCGCATCCTGGGAGTGACTACCTTCGCCGGGCGGATGCGCTGCACCTTCACGTCCAGGGATCCCCGCGTGCCAGATTTGATCGCCATGGCTCGCGAAATTATCGATGATATGGTCAGTCATCCATAGAAAGCCTTCTTCGTGCAGATAAAATCTTCCCCAAAATGGTTCCTATTGATCCTGGCTGCACTGACCAGTGCGTTTGCTATTGGCGCACCGGCGGTGAGCCTGGCAGTCCTTTTCAACGAGATCGCTGCCGACCTGCATCTGGACCTCGTCCAAATCGGTTTGATATGGAGTATTGGCTCACTCCCAGCAATTTTCACCAGTCCGCTTGTCGGCGCTCTCGATGACCGTTTTGGCCCCAAGCGGATAATCTTGATCGGGACTTTTCTGGTAGCCACCGCTTGCGCCATGCGAGGCCTGGCAACCAGTTTCATCTCCATGCTGCTGATTATCCTCGTGATCGGTGTACTTCTGCCTCTCATTACCAGCTCTACATTCAAAATCTGCGCCCAGTGGTTCCCGCCGTCTCAATTGGGCCTCGCCACAGGTGTCCTCACCATGGGAATGGCACTGGGATTATTGATGGGTTCATTGCTAAGCGCCACAATCCTTTCACCGTGGCTAGGCGGCTGGCGCAACGTCATGTTCTTCTATGGTGGTGTGGCTTTGCTATTTTGCATCCCTTGGATTTTGACTCAACGCGTCCAGGACCCGCTCCCTATCACATCTCCGGGCATACCTCACATCACCATCCGTCAGGCTCTGGGACACATTGGCCGTCTGAAGAATATTTGGCTACTCGGAATCGCCATCCTCGGGACCGCCGGGGCCATGCAAGGTGTTTTCGGCTACTTGAGCCTCTACCTGCGCGAGTCCGGTTGGACTCCCGTACAAGCCGACTCGACTCTGTCGTTGATCAGCGGCATCAGTCTGGTTTCCATACTGCCTCTCACGTTCCTTTCAGACCGATTGCGCTCGCGTAAAGGCCTCCTTTTAGGTCTTGTCCTCATGCTTGTAGCAGCAACAACTATGATGGCCCTACCCACCCCCTCAGCTGTGTGGGTAGCTGTCCTTTTTGCAGGCATGGCCAAGGAAACCTCTGTTGCCCTATTGATCACCATGGCTATTGAATCCGACGGAGTTGGGCCGATCTATGCAGGAACCGCTTCTGGATTGATGATGTTCTTCTTGTTCCTGGGCAATTTCATCTCTCCCCCGCTCGGCAACCGTCTGGCTGCGTTTTCACCCTCGCTGCCTTTCATCTTTTGGGCTGGTATGGCCGCAGTCGGTTTCATCAGTCTTTCCTTCGCCAGGAACGCTCGCAGGGAAAAGAAGGCCGAATCACTTCCCATTCCAACAACCCCCTGATCAGTCATCACCTTAGCAACCCATCCAGTCGCACTTTGATCTCCGGCCACTCGCGATCAAGTATACTGAAGAAAACCGAGTCCCGCAGCCTTCCGTCTGGCAGGAGGTAGTGGTTACGCAGGACGCCCTCCCTCTTTGCACCCAACCGTTCGATGGCATGGATGGACCGTTCATTGCGAACATCGGTTTTGAACTGGACCCGTACGCAGCCGAGAAGTCTCGAAGGCATACTTGATGAGCAGATACTTGCAGTCCGTGTTGACGACTGTGCGTTGGAATTCCAACCCGTACCAGGTTCCCCCAATCTCCAAACTTCTGTGGGTTGGCCTCATGTCCATGTAGCGGGTGGCCCCCGCAACCCGACCGGAAGACAAGTGAATGACGGCAAAGGCCAGGTCCGTTCCGGCAGCCTGACGGGCGAGGATTTCCGTCACCCAGACCCGCATATCCGCTTCCGTGCGGATCAGCCCGTACATCAGCCAACGCCAGATACGGTCATCACACCCGACTGCTGCAAGCCCGCGGACATGGTCCAGACTTAGCGGTTCCAGCCGCACTGCTTTGCCTGTCAAGGTGACAGGAGTCTTCCAGGGTTCATCCATTCTTGCTTGTCGGCAGGACTGGCATGGATGGGCCATCTTTTCCCAACAACTCCGCAATGGCAGCCCGCATGGCAATCCGGTCATCCCAGGGGTATTCCCGTTCGCCGAAGCACATGGATTGCTCGTGGCCTTTCCCACAGGCAAGGACAATATCCCCCGGCGCTGCCATGCGGACTCCCAAACGGATGGCATCGCCGCGGTCCGGCTCGCGCCAGAAGGTCTTCCCTTCCACCCCTCCCTGATAACGAGCGCCTTCGGCCATTTCATTCAGGATCGAATCGAGTGATTCCGTACGGGGGTCTTCGGCTGTCAAAATGGTCATATCAGCGGTCTTTGCTGCCACCTCAGCCATCAGGCGACGTTTTTCCTTGTCGCGAAGTCCGGCTGAACCGAAAATCACGATGACCCTTTTCTTTGTCAGTTGCCGAGCCGCATCAATGACTACACGCAAGGCATTGGGTGTATGGGCAAAGTCAACGATGGCAGTGAACTTCTGCCCGAGATCGATCTCCTCCCATCTGCCGGGGATGATCTCCAGGCTCGAGATTCCGCTCGACGCTACCTGCGGGTCGATGCCCAGTCCGTGTACTGCCGCCGTAAATGCAGCCAGGCAGTTCGCTACATTGTAATCACCCTTCAAGTGAGTGCTGATCTGAAGGTCGTAAGCCTTGTCATGAACGCGAAACTGAATATCGGGCGTGTACATCACTGCCTCCGCCCGCACATCCGCACCTTCGCCAAAGCCATAACATAACTTGGGTTCGGCGGCAACTTTATTCAAAAACTCGTAGGAGGCATCATCCCGGTTCAACACTGATAGACGTAGGTTTCCCTGCGGCTTCGGTAGTGTCTTCTGCAGGGACTGGAATAAGCGCGATTTGGCCTTCCGATAACTCTTGTAGGAACCGTGCTGATCAAGGTGTTCATGGGTGATGTTAGTGATAACGCCGATATCGAATTCGCACGCATCCACCCGGTGCTGCGCCCATCCATGCGAGGTGGTCTCCAGGACAACATGGGTCAAGCCCGCTTCGACCATGCGAGCCAGATAGCGCTGGACATCATGGGCATCCGGTGTAGTGACGTGGAAACCCGTATCCATCACCTCGTCGCCGATGACCGCATTGACGGTCGAAATAAGACCGGCCTTTATCCCCGCCACCCGCAGGATCTGGTAAAGCAGATTGCAGGTGGTGGTTTTTCCGTCCGTACCGGTAACGCCGATAACGGTCAGTTTGTGGGCCGGGTATTGGTAGAACCCCGCCGCCAACCACGAGAGCGCCTGGCGTGAATCTTCCACCTGGATATAGGGTACCTGCAATGCGCCCCGGGAACGGTCCCCCACCACGGCAGCCGCTCCACACTCGATCGCTGCCGGGATGAAATCATGTCCATCAGCCGAGCTCCCCTTCATGGCAACAAACAGGTCTCCCGGCTGGACCTTGCGGTTATCAATGGCAATCCCGCCGACAACTGTACTGTCGGGTTTCCCATCGACAATTTGCAAAGGGAATTGTTCAAAAAGGTCAGCCAGGGAAATCTGTGTTGGCATAGCAGGGTCGGCTTTCGTTAAAGAAAAAGAGGGCTTTGACGCTCAATTTTACGCCAAAACCCTCTATTAGTGCACGGATTGATTATCGCAGCGACTGGCGCAGATCGTCCAGTTGACCTGCAACGGACCCGTCCAATACCTTGTCGCCCACCCGGATGATGAGTCCGCCAAGAATGGAAGGATCGACCTTGAACTCGACTTTTGTCCCTGAGCCCATTTTGGCCAAAACATCATTCTTAACTGCAGCCTGTTCAGTTTCTGTCAGAGGCAGCGCCGAAACGACCTCGGCAGCATCCCCGTTGATCGAAGCGCTCTCCAGCACCACGGCCTTGCCGGATTTGACGCCTGAAAAGAACTCCGAAAGCAAGGCATGCTGGCGTTTTTCATCCAACACATCTCCGACCAACTTCTGAGTGGCAGCCACAGCCAGCGCCGCTACCTGACCACGCAAGTCGCCCAGCATGCGGTTGCGTTCTTCTTCCACTTCCACCAGGGTGGCTTCGCGTTCTTTGGCGATCTGGTTGTCGGCATCTGCCCGTACTTCGATCATGGCGGCATCGGCTCGTTCTGTCGCCTGGCTGACGATGTGGGCGGCTTTGGTCTGAGCCTCTGCAACAATAGCAGCAGCATCCTTTTCTGCGCTGGCGTGCGCTTCGGCAGCCACGCGGGCATCTTCCAGACCATCCGCCAATTTCTGCCGCCGCTTGTCGAGCAGGGTCAACATGGGCTTATATACCCATGCCCGCAGGACCGTGAAAAGGATCAGGAAGCAGATTATCTGAACTAAGATATAGCCTAGATTGAGACCTAACTTTTCCAAAACGGCCTCCTTTGGGCTTTACGCAGCCACACCGACGAACAGGATTAGAAGAGCAACCACCAGGCAATAAATAGCCACTGCCTCGGCGAAGGCGATCCCCAGGATCATGTTGGTCTGGATAGTGCTGGTGGCGTCAGGGTTACGCCCCATTGCCTGAACAGCGCCGCTGGTGACAATACCGATACCGGCGCCTGCCCCAATCGCACCGATCATGGCCAGGCCGGCCCCAATTGCCCTCGCCGCCAAAATAAAATCTGCAGAATTCATTCATACCTCCATTTTGATAATTGTCAGGCGGAAAAACCGCCTTTGAATATTTCCTTGAATGGCGCCTCTGGCTTAAGCCGGAACCTTTTCAGGATGATCACCGTGGCCCTGGGTAGCCTGGGCCATAAAGGTCATAGTCAACATGCCGAACACGATCGCCTGGATGGCGCCGACAAAGAATTCTAGCATGTAAAAGATTGTCGGCACCAATGTGAATTTGCCGAGCAGGAACCCCATCACGAACAGCAGGACGGAACCCGCAAAAATATTACCAAAAAGACGGAAGGCAAAAGAAAGGACCTTCGAGAATTCGGAGACCAATTCCAGCAGGCCAACGCCAAAATCGATCACACCGAAGATCGGTTTGGTAAAAAGCGTTTTGACAAAGAAGAATTTCGAGAAATACCGCATCCCCTGCGCCCGGATACCCATCACCTGCACCGCCACCACGGCGATAATCGCCAGCGCAAAGGTGAAATTCAGATCAGTCGAAACCACCCGCACGAAAGGCACCAACGTGTAACCGCCTTCCACCTGCGGCTGGACCAGCGTGGCCAGGTTTCCACCTAACTCGCGAACCCCATACCCTGCGCCCTCGGCATGTTCAAGGATGCCGACGCTATCCACGAACGGGATGAGTTCCATCCAGTTAGCCACCAGTACCAGCAAGGTGATCGTGGCGAACCATGGGAAGATGGTCCGTACCCATTTCCCGGCGGTGGACTCGGTCATGTTATACAGCACTTCCAGCAGGGCTTCCACCGCCCCCGGGATGCCTTTCAGGACGAGACTGCCATCCTTGATAGCTTTCTTAACCGCAAGATTGAAGAAAAGAGCAATGAAGAACAAAATGAGAAATGCTCCGATCGTAGCGGTCATCGTATTGGTAAAGTAAAACTCGCCAATCACCGGCAGGGTGAAAAGGGGATCATGGGTGAGATGCTCCGCAGGCAAGAGAACGCTCGGCAGCACCGGGGTCGTGATGACCGAACTGCCAATAAGAAAGCCGCCAATCAATAAAAAAGCCAGGACGATCCAACGATTGACACCCCAACGCCAGAAGGGTTTCCTAGGAGATTGTTCCACGATTTGATTCCTCATCAGAAGATTTAGGTATGGTCGGTTTGATCCGGCTGGTGGCAATCTTTACCAGACGAAACATAAGGATGATTGTTACCGGTATGCTCGCCATCACCAATCCGATGGTGATCCAAGGACGGGTGTTCAGCACCCGGTCCAGCCATAGCCCGCCGAAAATGGCTACCAGCAGAATGACGAAAGTGATGACTGCAACGCCAACCACCGTGATGGTCACAGCCGATTTAAAACTGGTTTCGTTCTCGTTCTCCGGTCGGTTCATAGCGGCAAAATTATATCAGATTCTCAAGAGGCTAAAAAAGTTTGCTGGCGGCTTGCGTAGCCAGTCCGAACCACGGACCGAAAATGGTGCCAAGCAGGATCACTCCGGCGACCAGGATCCACAGTCCTACTGAGACAGGGCGGGAAACTTGTAAGGGATGCTCGTGTTCGTCTTCATTTTCCATGCGGTAAAGATAGACGTATTTCAACACATTTAGGTAGTAATACAATCCCACGATGGAGTTCAACACGCCTACCACGGCCAGCCAGATCCAGCCGCTGTCTACCGCCGCCAGGAAGACGAATAATTTTGCCACAAAACCGCCAAAAGGCGGCATCCCCGCCAGCGACAGGAAGGCTACCAGTACAGCCAGCGCCAGCCCGGGATTGCGGCGGCTCAGCCCGTTATAGACCTTGAACTCATCCGAACCGGTGGCGCGGCCCACATAGGCGACAATACCAAAAGCCAGCAGGTTGGTCAGGAGGTAAGCAATCAAATAGAAGACAGTGCTGGCAAAACCGAACGTTGAGAATGCCACCATGCCAATCATGGCATAACCCGCATGCGCGATGGACGAATAAGCCAGAAGACGCTTGATGTTCTTCTGTGTCAGGGCGATGAAATTTCCCACGATCATGGTCAGGGTAGCCAGCACCGCCAGCACCAGGCTCCAATCCGTCGATATAGCCGGGAACACTGCCGAAGCCAATCTTAAGATCACCGCGAACCCAGCCGCCTTGGAGGCAGTGGAAAGGAATCCCGCCACCGGCGTGGGTGCGCCTTCATATACATCCGGCGCCCAAAAATGGAAGGGGAACAGGGATACCTTGAACGCCAGTCCCGCAAGGATGAGGAAGGTCACACCAACTGCCAGGATGTCGAGTTCACGGAAGTGTTCGCCCATGCCATAAATGCTGGTAGTGCCCGAGAAACCATAGACCAGGCTGAAGCCGTACAGCAGCACCGCCGAGGTCATAGCCCCGAAGAGCAGGTATTTGAAACCCGCCTCGGTGGACTTGCTATCGCCGATCAGGAACCCCGCCAGAATGTACAGCGGGATGGAAGTCATCTCGATCGCCAGATAGATCATCACCAGGTCAGCCGAGGCAGCCATCAGGCACATGCCGATTGCAGCCGCCAGCATGAGCAGATAGGCTTCGGCGCGGTGGCTTAACTGTTCCGAATCCATGAAAAAGAGCGCCGTCACCCCCGCAGCCAGGAGGAAGAACATCTTGAACAGGAAACCCAGCCAGTCGAAGCGCAACATGCCGCCAAAGACGACCAGCGTCGAGTTTGCGGTGGGGCGGGCGAATACCAGGCTGACTACCAGGGTGAGTAAGATTCCACCGGCAGTGAACCAGCCCAGGAACTGACGCCGCGTCTCTTCCTTTTTCAGGAATGGATCGATAATCAGAAGGAGCACTCCCAACGCAAGGAGCATGATCTCAGGAAGGATGGGAAGGAGGCTGGTCATTATGCACCTCCCATTAGGGTAAGGATGTGTTTGACTCCGGATTGAACCCACGGGACCATTAGCGCCGGGAAGAGACCTATCCCGATCATCAGCGCGCATAACATCACCAGGGCGATCTTATCCAGCGTGTTGATCGGCTTGATATGACCCTCAAACTCTTCCGGCATTTTTCCGAAGAAGACCCTGCGCACGACCAGCAGGACGTACGAAGCCGTCACGACGATGGAGATGGCCGCGATCACCGCCGCCAGCCATTGGGTCTTCCACATGCCCATGAAGATAGGGAACTCAGCAATGAACCCGGAAAAGCCCGGCATGCCCATGGAAACCAGGCTGCCAATGATGACGCCAATGGCGACCAGAGGTAGGGGTTTGACCATTCCTCCCAGGCGGGGGATTTCACGCGTGTGCGCCCGGTCGTAGACCATTCCGACAGCAGCAAAGAAGAGAGCCGTCATAATGCCGTGCGAGAACATCTGCACCCCTGCACCAATCAGGCCTTCCCGCGTCAGCGTGGCGAAACCCATCATCACCAGTCCCATGTGCGAAACGGATGAAAATCCGATTACATACTTGAAATCCGTCTGGACACTGGCGATGAATGCTCCATAGACAATATTCACCAATGCCAGACCGATGATCACTGGTGCCCAGAATTTGGCTCCCTCCGGCAGCAACATGATCCCCACCCGCAGGGCGGCAAATGCGCCCAACTTCATCAACACACCTGCATGGAACATGGATACTGCCGTCGGAGCGGCCACGTGCCCGTCTGGCGACCAGTTATGGAAGGGGAACAGACCGCCCAGGATGGCAAATCCGAGAAAGACGAAGGGGAACCAGATCTTCTGGAACGCCACTGGAAAGGCAGCCCCTTCCATTGCGAGCATGTTGAATGTATGCAGACCGCTCTGCCAGTACATCGCCAGGATGCCCACCAGGGCAATGACCGAGCCAAGGAAGAGATACAGGGTCAACTTCATCGCTGCATATTCGCGTGTCTTGATCCAGCCCCAGATGGCGATGAGCAAATACATGGGGAACACGGCAATCTCGTAGAAGAACAACAGCATGAACAGGTCCAGCGAAACGAACACGCCGAAGACACCGCTGGCGAGCAGGAACAGGAAGGCAAAGAATTCACGCGGTCGGTCGTCGATCCCCCACGAGATCATCACGCCGGTCACCATGACGATGCCTGTCAGGAGCACCAGCGGAGCGCTCATCCCGTCCACGCCAAAATACAGGCTGATGCCAAGCATGGGCATCCAATCGTATTTTTCGATGAACTGGTAACCGCCGGCAGCCTTGTCGTAAGTAATATAGACAATAACAGAAAGCAGGAGCGCAAAAACGGCTGCGCTAAGCGCGGTTACGCGGGTCGCTTTTTTCCACTCAGGCTTGTAAAGCAGCATGACCAATGCTGCAGCCAGCGGGGTGAAGACGATCACACTCAGGGTCGGAAATTGAGCCAAGAATTGCATCAGCACCTCTAGTGCTCGAACCAACTAAAAATGTAAGATGAAAACATATTGCGTTTTACCAATCTACCCGTCACCTTAAATGGTTCGGGTACTAGTGGAACAGCGTCATCATGGCTTTGTTGATCACATCCAGGATCCAGGCCGGGAAGATGCCTATCACCACGATCAACGCCATCAACGGAACCATGACCGCTATTTCACGCGGTTTCATTTCTGTTATTCGATGTTCACTGGTGGCCCAGTGCTGGTTCACAGGTCCGTGCAAGACCTGTTTGAGGGCTTTCAGGATATAAGCGCCCGTGAACAGCAAGCCTATCATTGCAATGGCGGTATAGAGCGTCAGGACGGGCCAGGAACCCCGCACCACCAGAAACTCGGATATGAACCCGTTCAGGCCGGGCAGCCCCAGGGAAGCCATGCTGGTGAACAAAAGGATGCCTCCGTAGATAGGCACAAGCGGAAAAAGGCCGCCGTAATCATCCAGGTTGCGGGTGTGGGATCTCTCGTAGATCACGCCCACCAGGAAGAACATCCCCGCCGCTGAGAGACCATGGTTGAACATCTGCAGGACAGCCCCGTTCAAGGCGATGGTCCGGGTCAGGTTCAAGGCTGCATCCGTGTTGTTGATCCCGATCCTGGCGGCCGCGGCGATCCCCAACAAGACGAAGCCCATGTGGTTGACTGACGAGTAGGCTACCAGCCGCTTGAAATCCTTCTGTCCAAACGAGGCGAATGCGCCAAAAACAATCGCCATCACCGCCAGGAAAGCCAGCCAGCCGGCGTACTTCTGCGCCTCGACCGGGTAGAGCGGCAAGACCAGCCGCAGGAAACCGTACGCGCCTAGTTTCAACAGCACACCCGCCAGGATCATGGACCCGGCAGTGGGCGCTTCGGTATGGGCATCCGGCAGCCAGGTGTGGAAAGGCCACACCGGCACCTTGATGGCAAAGGCGATAACGAAGGCCCAGAATGCGATCGTCTTGACCAATTCAATGGGCATCCCCAACAGGTCGCCCTGGATTGCGTTCCATCTTGCATACAACGTTGGAAGGTCGTAGGTTGCGAAGAGCACACCCAGAAGTTGGATACCCAACAGCAGGCCCAACGACCCTGCCATGGTATAGATGATGAATTTCAGCGAAGCATAATTGCGCGCCTGGACCTTGACGCCTTTCCACACTTCCCGTTCGCCCTTCTCGCTGCCCCACTGGTTGATCAGGAAATACATCGGCACCAACCCGACCTCCCAGAAGACAAAGAAGATCAGCAGGTCAACCGCCACAAAGACACCCAGCATGCCCGTTTCTAGCAGCAGGAAAAGGAACATGTAGGCTTTTACCCGCTCGGTGATGGTAAAGGAGGCCAGCAACGCCAGCGGCATGAGCAGCGTCGTCAGCAATACCATCGTCAGCGAGAGACCGTCCACGCCCACGTGGAAACTGGAATGGATCGCCTCGTACCAGTTGTATTGTTCTTCGAATTGATAGCCGGCCTGTCCGGAATTGAACTGCGTCCACAAATAGACTGTCAGCAGGAACGCCACCAGACTCCCGCCCACCGCCACCCAGCGAATAGCCTTAACATTATCCCTGGGTAGTAACAGGATCACTCCCGCAGTGATCAGCGGAATGAACAGGATGAGTGTCAATAAATGATCATTCAAGAATTGCATTCATTTCTCCAAAAAGCAGCGGCGTAAACCGTTACTGCATCCCTGCACGAATGAAGAAGAATAGCAGGGCAAAAATGACAAATACTGCCAGCGAGACGACCATGTAATACTGGATGCGTCCGGTCTGGATCTTGCGCAAGCCTCCACCCGTGGCCTTGACCGCATTACCGGTGCCGTCGCCTATCCCTTGATTAATGACCGGCAGATCGATCCGGTTGCGAAAGAAATGTCCCACCCACAGCGAGAGCCGTGCCGCTCCGTGCAGGAACCCATCAATCACCTTCTGGTCCATGAAGATGGAGGTGAACTTTTCCGAGATCCACACTGCCGGTTTGATGAATAGGAATTGGTAGATTTCATCGAAATACCATTTGTTCTTCAAGACCGGGATCTGCAGGAAATCCTGCTGCAGGCGATTTGATCTTGCGATAGACCAGCCAGCCCAGGAACAATCCGCCAAGAGCCACCGCCAATGAGGTCAACAGCGGCACCGGACTAAACGCCACCTCAGCCGGAACCTCTTCCAGCGTGTGGCCGACAAATCCGTGGAACCAGTTAGGGATCAGCCCCCCCAGAATGGGAAAGTGTTCGGGGATACCCACCCAGCCATACCCCACCGCAAAGACCGCCAGGACGATCAAGGGCACGGTCATGGTCCAATGGGTTTCTTGAGCGTGTTCGGCGGCTTTGCTTCGTGGCTGACCCAGGAATGTCAGGGTGATCTGGCGCGCGGTGTAGAAAGCGGTCAGGAAGGCCGCCAACGCCAGGGTGATGAAGACCACCCAATGCCCAGAACCAAAGGCCTCAGCAAAGATCTCGTCCTTCGACCAGAACCCGGCTGTCAGTAGGGGGAACCCTGATAGAGCCAGACCACCGATCAGGAAGGTCCAGAAGGTGCGCGGCATCTTCTTTCTCAAGCCGCCCATGTTGAACATATCCTGCACATCCACATGGTCGCCGGTGTGCATAGCCCCGTGCTCCATCCCATGGATGACTGAGCCCGAACCCAGGAACAGCAGCGCCTTGAAGAATGCATGCGTGATGAGGTGGAAAACCGCCGCCACATACGCGCCGATGCCCAGGGCCGCGATCATGAAGCCCAATTGCGAGATAGTCGAATAGGCCAGCACGCGCTTGATGTCATTCTGTGCCACCGCGATGGTAGCAGCAAAGATGGCCGTGAACGCGCCAATGAAAGCAATAAAGCTCATGGTTGGGGTGAGCGCCGTCCCCTCGACCCATCCGGCGGAGACGAGCGGGAACATGCGGATGACCATGTACACGCCTGCCGAAACCATCGTGGCAGCATGGATCATGGCGCTGACCGGTGTGGGACCTTCCATCGCATCCGGCAGCCATACATGCAACGGCCACTGGGCCGATTTGCCGATGGTGCCGATGAAGAGCAACAAGCCGATCAGGCCCGCCGCTGACAGACCGAAGAATGCCGGCGTCGACGCGAGTGCGCTCAGCACCTCCGGCTGGAAAATCTCCCGGAAGGAGAGCGTCCCGGTGGCTGAATAAAGGAAGGCAGATGCCGAGTAGCATGAACACGTCGCCGATGCGGGTGGTCATGAAGGCTTTCACGGCCGCATTGCGGGCGGAAGGTTTGCCGTACCAGAAACCGATCAGAAGATAGGAACAAAGCCCCATGATCTCCCAACCCACAAAAAGGGTCAGCAAATTATCGGAGACGACCAGCGTGTACATCCCAAAAGCAAATAGGCTGATAAATGCAAAGAAGCGCGAGTACATAGGTTCCACCGACGGGACTTGGTGGGTCTCGCCGTGCTCCGTAACCGTCGCGCCATGCGGAGGCAAGCCTTTTACATCCGCCTTGCCGACCGGTTGGCTGAAGTTGTGATAACCCACGGAATAGACGAAGATCGCCAATACCGTCCACGCCACGAAAAAGACGACCGCGGCTGAAGAGGGTCGATCAAGACACCCACTTTCAGCCATGTCGCTCCCGCGGGGAGCCAGTTAACTGCCGATGTGAAAACGGTCTTGCCAAACTCTTCCGCCCCCAGGGATTGGATGAAAACGATCATGCTACCCAGCCAGGATAAAGCCGCCGCCCCAATCGCAATGCCGTGGCTCAAGCTCCGATTTTTATTGGTAAAAAGAATAATGGCAACAAAAGCCAGCAGGGGCGGTAGAGGCAGAAGCCAGATCAACCAATTCGTCATGAAACCTCTTTTACCATTTCATTAAATCAATTTCATCGGCAACCACGGTCTTGCGATTGCGATACACCGAAATGATCAACGCCAGGCCCACAGCCACCTCTGCCGCCGCGACGGCAAAAACGATCACGGCGAAAACCTGCCCGCCCATGCGAGCCGGGTCCAGGTAACGCCAGAAAGCCACCAGATTGATGTTGACGGCGTTCAGCATCAATTCCACGCTGAGCAGGATGGCGATGGCATTCTTGCGTGAAAGCACTCCAAAAAGGCCAATGCTGAACAGGGCCGCCGCCAGAAGCAAATACCACGATAACGGGATGCTCATCTACGCCACCTATTGCTTTCTACCCACGGCTATGTATACTGCCCCCACCAGGGCAGCCAACAGCAGGATCGAAGCCACCTCGAACGGCAGCACGTAGGCGTCCGGAGAAACCAGGGCAGTGCCCAAATTGCGGAGCGTGTCCACCGAGGCAGGGATGGGCTCAGCCGTTCTGGTTACATCAGGTTGCTTGACAATGAGGAAGACCAGGCCTGCAAGAAGCGACAACGCCAGAGACGTTGCGATCCACCAGGAGGAACGCAAGGGCCGTTCCTGATCCATTAATTCTCGGCGCGTCAACATGACCGCAAAGATGAACAGGATAGCGATGGCGCCGATATAGACCACCACTTGGACGACCGCCAGGAAACCGGCTTGCAGGATGGCGAACAGGATGGCGACACCGAATAACGCCGCCACCAGCCATAAGGCCGCGTGGATCAGTTTTCGGCTCGCCACCACCATCAAGGCAGAGCCAAGGATCAGCACGGCGCACAAAAGGAAGATGATTTGATCGACAGTCATGACCTTTCCTTAATCCCTTCGACCTTCCGGAGCGGCACCAGCGCGCTCGGCAGACTATTCTCCATTCTTCTCTGCTTGCGACCATAAGCACGCAGGATCTCCACCGTGATCACACCAATAATGAGGTTGGAGCCGAGCATTCCCGCCACATAAGCCCACTGCGGCAGACCGGCCAGCAATTTGCTCAAGATGGCCGTATTGACCAGCACCACCAGCGACAGGGGCGTGAGGAATTTCCAGTTGAATGCCAGCATATGGTCGATACGGATACGCGGCATGGAGTATTTGATCCACATGATGACCCAGTAACCGATCATAGCCTTGACGATAAAGATACCCGCCTGGACGAAGGGAATGTTCAGCCATGAAAAAGGCGGGAAAGCCAATTTCTCCAGGTCAAAGAAGCCGCCATAGCCACCGAAGAACAGCACTGCAATGAAACCGCCGAACGTGAAGGCATGCAGCAGCTCACCCGCATAAAAAAGGCCAAACTTCATGCCGGTATATTCAATATGGAAACCCGCCACGATCTCGGACTCGGCCTCATTCAGGTCAAAGGGCGAACGACCCAGTTCTGCAATAGCGCTGATCAGGAAGATCAGGCAGGCCAGCGGCGAGAGGATGGCAAACCACATTCCGCTCTGCGCCTGCGTGATCCCCTGGACGCTCATCGTATCCGCCAGGATGACCGGGATCAGCAGCACCACCACCATGGGGATCTCATACGAGACCATATTGGCGACCATGCGGAAGGCACCCAGGAGCGCGTATTTATTGTTCGAAGACCAACCCGCCATGATGATGGACAGTGTTCCCAGTGCTCCAGCTGCCACCAGGTACAGGACAGCCACATTCAGATCCACCCCAAAAATGCGGGAGGAAAGCGGCAGGATGGCCCACAGGATTACCACGGAGGCCATCGCCAGCACCGGCGCAAAGTTATAGATGATCTTGTCCGCCCCTTTTGGGGTGATGTCTTCCTTGATGACCAATTTGATGATATCGGCAAAAGGCTGCACCAACCCAAAAGGTCCGACGCGGTTGGGACCGACCCGGTCCTGGAAACGAGCTACTACCTTACGCTCGACCCAAACCAGGAATATATCCAATACCATGGCAAAAACGATCAAGACGGTAATACCGATAATGTAGATAATGACTGTTGCCAGGCCATCTGAAAGTCCCCAGCCCGCCAGCAATCCACGTATCCATTCATCAATGAAATTGATTGGGTCGTTCAAGAACACCATTTATTGCTCCTTGCAAACAAAGAAAAGGCTGAGAGGAATTTTCCTATCAGCCTTGATATATTTCCCTCAGAATCACACCCATTCCAGCAATCCTTTTCGCCAAGTGTAAACCAGCCCGGCAACCAGAATGGAGATGAAAATAATACCTTCAACGACAACAAAAAGAGGCAGCGCCTTCAAAGACAACGCCCACGGGAACAGGAAAACAGTCTCCACGTCAAAAACAAGGAAGACCAGAGCGAAAATGTAATACTGGGCTTTGAACTGCACCCACGAATCTCCCACGGTCTCGATACCGCATTCATAGGTGCTTTGTTTGATGGGATTGGGCTTGCGCGGTGATACTAAAGCAGAAAAAACCAGGGGCACAATGGGGACGATGATCCCAATAATAATGAACAGCCCAATATACAACCATCCGTTTTGCATGTGCTCTCCCAATACAGATAAAGTTGTCTTACAATTGCATGACTGGCAAATTTTACCATAAAGGCCAAACATCACAATGCTTTCCGTTCGATGTCATTATCATTTTTGTCAGAACATAGACGGACCGAAGGGGATTTTGCCATGTTTTCATAATTCCCACGCCGAAAAACGGTGATAGGATAAACCCCAGGAGAATATATGCCCAATTACCCTCCCGAACCTTTTCGCATCAAAATGGTCGAACCGATCCGTTTGATTTCGACCGCCGAACGGAAAAAGGCGCTGAGAAAGGCAGGCTACAACCTTTTCGCATTGCCCGCCGAGGATGTGTTCATCGATATGCTGACCGACTCTGGCACCGGCGCTATGAGCCAGCACCAATGGTCCGCCATGCTGGAAGGCGACGAATCCTATGCAGGCGCGCGCTCCTACTACCGCCTTGCGATAACGGTCCAGAAGATCTTCGGCTTCAAATATTTCCTCCCCACGCACCAGGGTAGAGCCGCCGAGAACATCCTCAGCAGCGTAATGGTGAAACCGGGCCAATTCATCCCCTCCAATATGCATTTCGACACCACCGACGCCAACATCCGCGCCCGTGGCGGGCGGCCCACCAACCTGATCATCGATGAGGCTTTCGACCCGCGCAATCCGCATCCATTCAAAGGCAACATGGATATCGCCAAACTGCGAGCCTTCATCGAGAAGGTCGGCGTGGATAACATTCCCTTTGGGATGGTGACGGTAACCAACAACGCCGGCGGCGGGCAGCCGGTCTCGATGGAAAACTTGCGGGCTATCTCAAAAACCTACCGCCATTATGGCATCCCCTTCTTCATTGATGCAGCTCGCTATGCTGAGAATTCCTTCTTCATCAAAATGCGTGAAAAAGGCTATGCCAGTAAAACGCCTCAGCAAATCGCCCACGAGATGTTCTCTCTGGCCGACGGCATGACCATGAGCGCCAAAAAAGACGCAATTGTGAACATCGGCGGGCTGTTGTGCGTGAACGATTTGGACTTATTCCAGAAATTATCCAACGAACTCATTATTCGCGAAGGTTTCGTGACTTACGGCGGCCTGGCCGGACGCGACCTGGATGCGATGGCAGTCGGCTTGTACGAAGGGTTGGAAGAGGAATATCTCGCCTATCGCCTGGCACAAACCGCTTACCTCGCCGAAAGGATCCGCGCAGCCGGCATCCCCATCGTCGAACCACCCGGAGGCCATGCCGTCTATCTGGATGCGGGTCAAATGCTGCCCCACCTGCCACATGGAGCATTCCCCGGTCAGGCCCTGGCTGTGGAAATGTACCTGGAAGGCGGCATTCGCGGCGTGGAGATCGGCTCGGTCATGTTCGCTCATCCCGACCCTGACACCGGAGAGACCATCTATCCGGCCCTCGAATTGGTCCGCCTGGCAATCCCCCGGCGGGTTTACACTCAGAGCCATCTTGATTACATTGTCGATGTGCTGGCAAAGATCCGCCAGCGCGCCGGCAAGATCGGCGGGTATAAATTCGCTTACGCACCTGAATTACTGCGACACTTCACGGCTCGTTTCGATCCACTGTAGAGATTCTCACAATCGAAAGTTCCGCAAGTCGCTGTTCGATGGTAGTAAAATAAACGAAAATTATGCAGGGTTCACATGCCGACTAAACCGATAATCCTTCCAACGCAGATCGACCTTGACGAGTTCATTTCCATTGAGGCCCATGATCTGCGCACTCCTTTCAACCACGTCATCGGCTTCAGCAAGATGATCTTGAACACCGTCGGTGACGCGCCTCTGACCGACTTCCAGAAAGAAGACCTGGGGACCGTCTACCGGAGCGGCATGCGGGCTTTGAATTATCTTAATGGATTGATCGATATCGCCCGCATTAATCGCAAGGAAAAAGAACTCCATCTCACCGAGGTGGATATCCAGCAGATTCTCGATCAGAGCATCTCCCAGTGGAAGAAGTTTCATCCCGGCTCAACGGTAGAGATCAAGACGATCATCCACCTGATTACGCCAACGATCCAACTGGATGACCAGACCATGCGCCAGGTCTTCGCGGGGTTCATTGCCTATACGGCTCTTTACTGCGAAGGCAAAACAAAAGTAACGCTAACCGCCGAAGATGAGATCGGGCGGGTCATCTTTACTTTCGCCAGCGCAGGCGCCAAAGCACTCCAACCATCCAAACTGGACCTGGACATACTCGGCTTCACCAACCGGGCCTATGTGGAACTGCACGCAGGCGCTTTCTTGAAGGCAGAGGAAAACGACCAGGGGGCTTGCATTCAGTTTGCATTGCCGAAGATTTAGCTTCATCGACCCTAGAAGGCTTCATTAAAAAGTGGAAATCCTACCCGAAACCAGCCCGGTGCCGCCAAGCATCCCTGCTCCCAGTTCAAAGCGCGCCCTGGGACTAATATTCTTTATCATGCTGATGGATATCATCGGCCTCTTGTTGCTCGCGCCGGTGGCTCCCTTTATTGTTGGGAAATATAGCGATTCCGCTCTCATGGTCACAATGCTGACCATCCTCTACGCGGCCGGGCAATTTATCGCCGCGCCGCTGCTGGGTAAACTGGGTGACCGATACGGGCGTCGACCTGTCCTGCTGTTGAGCATGTTCGGGCAGGGTCTTGGTTATATCATCTTCGCCCTGGGAGGGTCTTTATGGGTACTCTTCCTCGGCCGGGTCATCGGCGGGATTACCGGCGGCAACCTGTCCACCGCAGCAGCCTATATCGCCGACGTATCCAAACCTGCCGAGCGGGCCAAGAATTTCAGCCTTATCGGCACGGCCTGGAGCCTGGGTCTCATCCTTGGACCGGCTTTCGGCGGAGTGTTAGGTCAACTGCACCTTTCGGCCCCGGCTTATATTGCCGCCGCCCTAACCTTCATTAATGTGGCCTTGGGATATTTCCTCCTGCCTGAATCCCTGCCTAGAGAGCGCCGGGAAACATCGCCCATGCAGGTTAAGGATTTCAACCCCATTTTCGCCATCGTCGATATGGCCCGCAGGCCCGGCCTTGGTTGGCTTTTGATGGTAACTTGTCTTTTCAATTTCGCATTCAATGGCATCAACACCACTTCTAGCCTATTTTTTATCCACAAGTTCTCCGCTCAAACCTGGCATGTCAGTCTCCTGATGATGCTGGCCGGAGCCGCCATCATGACAACGAATTTCATGCTGGTTCCTCGCCTGGTACCCCGGTTCGGGGACAGGAAAGTTGCCAGCGCAAGCCTGATGGGACAGGCGGTGGTCGATATCGCCGTGTTTTTCATGCCCATCTTCTGGCCGATCTTCATCCTGAATATGCTCATCAGCGGAATCAGTGCTTTTACCTTCCCCACCCTAACCACCTTGTCCATAGACCGCATCCCCCACCGCGAAGTTGGCTTGCTCATGGGAGTCACCACCGGGCTGGCCAGCCTGATGAACATCTTTGGGCCTCTGTGGGCTGGCGCAGTTTATGATGGCATCATGCCAGGCGCGCCTTACTGGATGGGTGCCGTGATCCTCATTGCGGCGGGGCTGATGCTCATGCGATCCAAAACCGCCACACCAGTGATGGCTTTACAACCGGAAACAGAAGAAAAATAACGTACTGGATCAATCCCCCAGATTGATCATCACAATTTCAGGCGGACAGCGGTAGCGCAGGCGTGGCCATATTCCTCCCTGCATTCCCAGGCCTCGACTCACATACAATGTAGTTTCCGCAACTTGATACCGCCCCATAACAAATGGATTCCTCCAACGTGGAGCGGCGATCGACCCCAGCCCCGGCAGGCGTACCTGCCCTCCATGCGTATCCCCCGCCAGGAATACATCCACACCATGGTCCGCGGCGATATCGGCTCTGTCGGGGTAATGGTATAAGAGAAGGGTGAAAGCATCAGGTGGGACTTGAAACATTAAGTCTTCCAGACTCATGGAACGACGGTCATTTTCAGTCACTGAAGCACCCAACAAATATAATGTCCCATTTGGGAAAAGTACCGGCGCCACTTCATCATCCAAAACCCGGATGTTCGCCAACCCATCAAAGATCGTCTGAATAAGTTCAGGTAAATCCCAATTCCCGTTGACGGCGTAGACTCCATAGGGAGCACGGAGTTGGGTCAGCCACTCCCGCGCCTCCAGCAGAGCCGCAGGGTCGTCTACAAAACTCTTGTTGATGTAATCTCCCGTCATGACGATCATGTCTGGAGCCAGCTTGTTCACCTCCTCCAAGATCTGCTTTTCGCGTTTAGTAATGTGTTCGATGTGCAGGTCGCTCAATTGAAGGATGCGCAGGGGCCCCCCGGGGATGAAAACAGGAGCATCATCGATATCCACTTCAGAAGTGGTCAGGTGGAAGGGTTCAATATACGTCCCCTGATAGACCATCCGCAAGAATACAACATGGAAAGCAGCCAATACAATCACCACACCAAACCTTTGCCAGGAGAGGGTGGAGGCGGCGATCATCGCCAACGCCAACGGGAAAGGTAGCAGGCGCAGGATCGCCAACATGAAGAAGGGTGGTTTCACCGGTCCGAAAGAGAGACCCAGGCGCGGCAACCGCGCCAGCAGATATAAATCCCCCAGAGAACAAAGGATCGTTACCAACCCAACAGCGATCCAGGCGGGACGCAAAGCCGGTTGGATCCGCCAGGCCAGCACGGTCAGGATGCTAATGATCGTTAGTGGCAAAAAGGGATAAACCGCTGCCAATTACTCCCCCTCGGCTTTCCTCATTTCTTGAAATGCCGCAATGGCAACTTCGATCATTTTCTCGTCGGGCTCACGCGTGGTCAGCGCTTGCAACGCCAGGTTGGGCATGACGATATATTTCACAATAGGCCATTTGATGTGGCCGGCCGTCCAGCGCAGGTATTCATACGCCACGCCAACCAGCACCGGGATCATTAAAATCCGGGTGACCAGCCGCCATTGCAGCGACAGCGGTCCCAGGATGGTGAAAATGAACAATGACAGCACCATCAGGGTCAGAAGGAAGGCTGTGCCGCAGCGGGTATGGGCCAGTGGAAATTTGGCAATGGAGGCGGGCGTAAGGTCAGCCCCTGCCTCAAAGGCATTAATGGTTTTGTGCTCAGCCCCGTGATAGGCGAAGATGCGGGCGATATCGGGCATAAAGCCGATGCCCCATATATAACCGATCAGCATCAATAATCGCAGCACGCCTTCGAGAAAATTGCTCCACCAGGGGTTCCATTTCAGAAAGTGTTCGGTCAGCCAGCCAACCCCCGCCGGGGCCAGGAAGAAGATCCCGATAGCGACCACAAAGGTGAACGCCAGGGTCAGGTACAAAGCCGGACCTTCTAGTTTTTCATCTTCACCGCTTTGCAGGTTGGCCGAGTCGGTCAACGCCCGCATGCCCAGCCCGAGCGAGTCCCATAACATGACCATCCCACGTAAAAATGGAATTTTGGCGATCCGTGATTTATAGATCCCGCTCAAGGGTTGGATCTTTGTAACGATCGTTCCATCCGGGGCTCGCATGGACACGGCGCAGGATGAGCGGCCGCGCATCATCACCCCCTCAATGAGAGCTTGTCCGCCATAATTGACCAGTTTTTCCGCCATACCGATAATCTCCCTTGATGACTTGCGATTTATGTTTCTCGTTTGATTACAAATTCAAAAAGAAATTTATGTAGACATCGATGCCGCGGTACCAGGTGGGCAGATGCTGCTTTTCATTGGGAGCATGGACGTTGTCATCCGGCAAGCCGAAATCCGGCTATGACCAACTCGATGCCCAATAGTTGCTGCATTTGTGCCACAACCGGGATGGAGCCGCCCTCGCGGCGGAAGTAGGGCTGCTTGCCCCACACGGTTTCCAGCGCCTGCCCCATGGCCTTCACCCCTATGTTATTCCTGTCAGAGATGGAGGCAGGGCCGCCAGCCATGATATCGAGTTCCCAGCGGATATCCTTCGGTGCGTGCTCTTCCAGGTAGCGTACTAATTGCTGATGCACTTCCTGCGGATCCTGGTCTGGCACCAACCGGCAGGAGATCTTCGCCATAGCCCAGGCGGGGATGACCGTCTTGGATCCCTGCCCCGTGAAACCGGAGAGCAGCCCATTCACATCCAGCGTGGGCCGCACTCCCGTGCGTTCGTTGGGAGTATACCCGGCTTCACCGTAAAGCGCCGGCGCGCCGGTCTGCTTTAGGTAATGCTGCTCATCATCCGGAAGCTTTTTCAACTCATCCCGTTCGTCCTGGCTGAGAGGGCGGACCTTGTCATAAAAGCCCGGCAAGGTGACACAGCCGTGCTCATCATGCATGCCTGCGATCAATTCTGCCACGGCGTTGGCCGGGTTATGCACAACTCCGCCGAACATGCCCGAATGGAGATCATGGGCAGGCCCGAACACGCGTAATTCAAAGTAAGCCAGTCCTCTCAAAGCGTATGTGATGGTTGGATATTCCGCGCCGATGAGACCCGAATCAGGATTGACGGCGAAATCGCTCGCCAGCATGTCCTTATGCTCCTGGATGAAAGCTCCGAGGTTCGGTGAGCCGATCTCCTCTTCGCCTTCGAAGAGCCACTTGATGTTCACCGGCAGTTCGCCTGTTTTTACCAGGGATTCAACCGCCTTCATCGTAATGACAGCCTGCCCCTTCATATCCGAGGCGCCGCGGGCAAAAAGATTTTCTCCGACAATAGTCGGGGTGAAGGGTTCGCTCTTCCACAGGTCCAGCGGGTCCACCGGTTGGACATCGTAATGCCCGTAGATCAACAAAGTCGGTTTCCCCGCCGCTTCCAGCCATTCACCGTAAACGACGGGATGTCCTGCAGTGGGAAACTGTTGCACTTTCTTCATCCCCAGGGCGCGCAGTTGTGCGGCCATCCATTCAGCCGCCCGTTGAATATCTTCCTTACGGTCCGCATCCGTCGAGATGGAAGGAATAGCGAGAATTTCCTTGTAGGCACTCAGGAAATTCTCTTGGGAGGAATGAGCATATTGGAGGGCTTTTTCACGCCGGTCGGACATACAGAACTCCTTTCAAACCAGGAAAACCTAAGGCCCGGTGGTAGGTTGGAGAGTCTGCTCTTGTGGTCGCCGGGTAAGCAAGTACCAACTGGAGATTGAATTGAAGCGATCAGCCGGCTCGAAGAGAGGCGTAGCCTGCACGCCACCCACCCGTGCATCCACCGCAAAAGTTTCCACGGGGTAATAAAGCAACAAAGCCGGAAGTTCGCGGGAAAAGATTACCTGGAAATTGCGGTAAAGCCGCACTCGCACATTCGGGTCTGCCACCACACGCGCATTTTCGAGGTATTCACTGGCTGTGCGGTTATCCCACTGGGAATAATTTTGTCCCCCGGCTATCTCCGCCTGATGCCAGAATGGGTACGGATCGGGGTCATAGGAACGGCTCAGGTCCAAGTCCACTAAGGCGGCTTGATATGTATGCGGAGTCAGGTAGTCATTGAGCAGGGCATCATACGTCACCGCTTCCAGCTTCACTTCCACGCCGATATCGGCCCAATTTTGTTGAAGGACCAGGGCGAGTTGTTCGTGGAGAGCGTCGTTGGGGTAAGCCAGGGTGAAACTCAGGGGGACATCATCTTTGGCGCGCACGCTACTCGTCGGAGACAACACGTAACCGGCTGCCTTGAGTTCCTCAGTCGCCGCATCCGGGTCAAAGGCGACGTGCTCGATACCATCATAATAAGCCCATGTGCCGGGCAAAAGCGGATTGTCCGCCTGGATAGCCTGACCCTGCATAATCCGGTCCACCATCCATTGCCGGTTGATGCCTAGCATAAGCGCATTGCGAACCTTCTTATCCTGGAAGAACGGCAATTGCTGGTCGCCCAGGTTAATAAGGACAAGTGTCACACGCGGCAGGCGGCTGGAGTAACAGGCAAGTTCGGGTTGTCCGCAGGTCTGCATGATCGCGTCAGGAGTTATCTGGCTGATACCGAGGACTTCCCCGGCTTGATACGCAGCCAAGGCAGTTGCCACATCAGGATAATAGCGAAAGACTATCTGCTCAATGAATGGAACCTGTCCGTAGTAACCGCCCCAACGACTTAAGACCACGCCGGTGATTTCACCATTATCGACTGTCAAACGATCGAATTTGAATGGGCCGCTCCCTATAGGAGCGAGATTGAAATCGCTGGTCTGGAAAGATTCTGCCGGAACGCTCTCGAGCACGTGCTTAGGAAGGATCCCGAAAGTAAGGTAGTCAAGGAATGGGACGAAGGGTTCAGTCAATGTGAAGCGTAAATTCTTATCATTTATCCGGCTGATCTCGACGTTGTCCCACAGGGTGTGAACATCGGCAGAATAGGCGGAATATTCGGTCTGGAGAAGATTGATGGTGAAGAGCACATCATCGCTGGTAATCGGCGTTCCATCGTGCCAGGTCGCATTCGCCTTCAGGGTCACATTATAGATGGTGCCGTCTTCAGACACGCCCCATGATTCAGCCAGGTCGGGCTGCGGCATTCCGCTGGAATCAAAACGGATCAGGCTGCTGAAAATCAGTCGGTCGATATCCCGGTCAGCCGGGTTTGACAGGTCCAGCAGCGGGTTCAGGCGCCCAAACGACCCGACCAAGGCCTCGGTATAAATGCCGCCGCTGACGGGTTCGGGTAACACCGGTGTGAGGGATGGCTTCTGGGATAGCAATAATACTGCCACTACAATTAGCGTCAGGACTACAACCAGGATTTGCCAGCGAAGTTTTTTCATAAATTTGTGGGAAATAAAGAAAGGCCGCCTCCGGGTGTGCGAAAATAAGACCGGCGCTGGCCTTCCTTAATAATGAAAATTACCCACGTGCGGAAATGATCACCAGTGTGATTGCCAGGATGAAGAATAGCGCACTGAAAACAACGGTAACCCAGAAAAGGGTTTTTTCGATACCGCGCCGGGCAGTGAACACACCGCCTGCGTCAGAACCTGAAAGCCCGCCCAGGCCGGCTCCCTTGCTTTGCAGGATAATACTGGCAACCAACGCAATTGAAACCAAAATCAGAGCACCTTGCAGAATTGGGGTCATTGTCAAGCCTCCGGAGAAATTAACCGCCAAATTATACCTGTGTTAGTGCATAACCGTCAACCAAGCAAAAAACTCTCGAATAGGAAAAATGTCCCTCCGCTCTTCTCTTTACGCACCAGAACAAATGCGCTATATTTCCAAGACAAGCGGATTCGGATTTTTATCGATATACGGAGATGACATGGATATAAAATTGAAGGTGAATGAAAGTACGGTTGATGCTGTGTTGGCCTTGCCTCCGAAAGGACAGGGTCCGGGCGTATTGGTATTACACGCCTGGTGGGGATTAAATCCTTTTTTCAAAGAAGTCTGTAACAACCTGGCTGAACAAGGCTTCGTGACTCTAGCGCCCGATCTAAATAAAAGGCAAGTAGCCAACACCGTCGAAGAGGCCAAGGCTTTGATGGAAAAACGTGACTTTGAATTCACCGGTGATACCGTGATGGCAGCCAAGGATTTCTTACTGGCTCATCCCGCTTGCACGAAAGAAAAACTTGGCGTGGTCGGGTTCTCGATGGGTGGAGCCTGGTCCATTATCCTGGCTGCCTACGCTCCTGAGCAAGTTGCGACGACGGTTCTTTTTTATGGGAACGGAGAGGCAGATTTCTCCAAAATCAAATCGAAGGTGATGGGGCACTTCAGCGACATTGACGAGTGGGAACCTCTGGAAGGGGTGCAGCAGCTTGAGAAAGCCCTGCAGGCTGCCGGGGTGGAAACCACCTTTCATTATTATCCGGGAAAAAAGCATTGGTTCGTGGAAACCAACCGCCCTGAATACGATCTGACCTCCGCTGATCTTGCATGGATGCGCACATTCGACTTTCTCAAGGCCAATTTATCAAAATAACGAGCCGCGAGAGTTTATAATATTACAGTTGATACTTACCTCTCCTTTCTCGGATAAAGGTTGCCCATGCCCGCCATGCAAGAACTGATCATCAATTTACACATGCACACGACTTACTCAGACGGTTCCGGTACGCATGCAGACCTGGGCAAAGCTGCCCTCGAAACCGGCGTTGATGTCCTCATCGTCACCGACCACAATACCCTGGTCAAGGACATGGATGCATATTACCGGGACGGAAAGAAATGCGCCCTCGTCCTGGTCGGGGAGGAGATCCACGATCAAGACCGCGACCCGCAAAAAAATCACTTGTTGGTCTTCAATGCCGGGCAGGACCTCTCTACCTACGCAGATGACCCGCAGGCTCTGATCAACGCGGTGCAACGCGCCGGCGGACTTAGTTTCCTCGCCCACCCTGTTGAGTCTGCCATGCCTGCCTTTGGCGAAACGGATATCTCCTGGGAAAGTTGGGATGTGACCGGGTTCACCGGCCTGGAATTATGGAATGGGTTCAGTGAATTCAAGACGGTCGCCAAAGGAAAACTTGGCGCAATTTTCTATGCTTTCTTTCCCCAGACCTATCCACACGGACCTCTTGTGCGCACATTGAATATTTGGGATGGCCTGCTGGCAAATGGCGGGCGGATCGTTGCCATCGGCGGGTCTGACGCTCACGCCCTCCACCTTTCCCTGGGGCCAATCCGCAAGGTCATTTTCCCCTACGAATTTCATTTCTCCTGCGTCAACACGCACACATTTGTCCCCGTCAAATTGACCGGCGACTTGGTCACAGATCGCAAGATGATCTTCGATGCGTTTGCGAAAGGACATTGTTTTGTTGGTTATGACCTGCCTGCCCACACGCGGCTTTCGTTTTTCAGCGCATGGTTCTTCCGGCAACGTGATCATGGGAGATGAGATCGCTGTACAAGGCGCGGTGACATTGCAGACCAAACTTCCTTCCAGGGCTTTGATCCGCCTGGTAAAGGACGGGAAAGTGGTCAAAGAGGTCAGTGGCGATACGCTGACCTTCTCGACCGATGAACCCGGCGCATACCGGGTGGAAGTCTATCGGCGCTTTCTTGGCAAATTGCGCGGCTGGATCTTCAGCAATCCGATTTATCTTAGGCAGGCTGTATAAGCAATTCCACTCGAGATTGGTTTAGCGTATCTCTTCGCAAATCGGATACTTTATAGTAAACTAACGCCCGTTCATGCCATACCCTGCAATTGGCATGCCTTCCGCCCCCGGCTCACCCACGGTGAATGTCCGGGAGCATACCCCGAGGAAAGGAGGTTTCCACCATGCGTAAATATGAGTTAGTTTGTATTGTCCACCCCGATCTGGACGAGGCTGCGTTTAACGGCGTCGTCGAGAAAGTCACCGGTTGGGTTGTCGAAATCAACCGGCACCGTTGACAAGGTCGATATCTGGGGCCGCAGGCGCCTGGCATACACGATCAAGAAACAGCGTGATGGCCAGTATATTCTCTTCAATCTCAGCCTTGATCCCGCTTCCACAGCCACACTCGATCAGAACCTGCGTTTTATGGAACCCGTGATCCGTTACATGATCACTGCTGTTGAATAAGGAGAATTGCCGACGGCACCAGTTGTATCACTACCAGGAAGGAGCATGATATGAGCTACGGATTGAATAAAGTCATGATCATCGGTCACCTTGGGCGTGACCCCGAGATGCGTTACACCCCATCCGGCCGCCCCGTAACCACCTTCACGGTCGTAACCAACCGCTCCTGGAATACAGCCGACGGCGAACGTCATACCGAAACCGAGTGGTTCAATGTCGTCACCTGGGGTAACCTGGCCGAGATTTGTAAACAATATCTGGTCAAGGGAAAGCAGGTTTATATCGAAGGCCGTCTCCAGACCCGTCGCTGGGAAGATAAGGAAGGCGTCAAGCATTCCACTGTGGAGATCGTTGCCTCAGAGATGCTGATGCTGGGAGAGCGCCGCGAAGCCAGTCATACTACCCCCGGTGAAGAAACTGCCACCGAAGAACCTGAAAGCCAGCGCGGGAACGAAGACGAATTCCCGTTCTAAAGCTGAATTCTTTACACAAGCCTGTGCGTGATTGCCCGGGCTACTAGATTGGAGTATTAGATCCTATGGACCATACCATGGACAACGAAATGGAAGGCGGGCAGGAGCGTCGTTACTACGCCCGCCCGAAGATCTGCCAGTTCTGCGCCGACAAGCACATGATCATCGACTATAAGCTGGGCGACGTTCTGCGCCGTTTTGTTACCGACGAAGGCAAGATCCGCCCGCGCCGCCAGACCGGCACCTGCGCCCGTCACCAGCGCGAACTCGCTGGAGCGATCAAGCGCGCCCGCCACATCGCTTTGCTGCCTTACACTGGTCGGGCTTTCGACGACGACCGCTAGCAACCCGCTCTTCACTGACCCATCGGGATTTATTCCTCTCGATGGTCGCAATAAAAATTTTTGAAAGACTTGTGAAGTCTGGTACTTCGCATTGAGGCAATTATGGCAAAGAAAACGCCTACAAAAATAATCACCAAAAAGCATTTGGCCCGCCAGGAACGGGAACGCCAGCAAACCCGGCTCATTACCGGTATTGCCATTGGTATCATCTCGTTGATCATATTGGCGATCGTCGTAAGTCTTAAATGACACCCTCTTCCTGCGTTGGAGACCCGCTATAACCGTCAATGGTGAATCGCTCACCCTGCAAGAGTTCCAGGTGCGCGCCCGAGTTCGGCGGCAGTCACTCATCGGCCAGTATATGCAGTACGAGCAATTCGCCAGAATATTTGGAATGGATCCCAATGCTGACCCTCAGATGGCTCAGACCCTGAACCAGATCATCAGCGAATTGGATTCCACTACCACGATTGGCTCCAATGTCATCGATGAGATGACCGATGATCTGATCATCCGCCAATACGCCAAGGCCCATGGAATCGAAGTATCCGCGACGGCTGTTGAAGAAGCCATCCAGCGTGCCATGCAATACTACCCGCTGGGGACTCCAACTCCCACGCTCACGCCGACCAGCCTGGTATATTCGACGTTGAATCCCACCCAGTTGGCAGCCATTACACCAACTCTTACACCAACCGTTGCGCCGACCAATACTCCTCGGCCCACCTTCACACCTAACCTTTCTGCCACTGCCACGTTGGTTCCCAGTGCTACCCCCAGCCCCACACCTTATACTGTTGAAGGGTATCAGGCTCAGTATCGGGACACAATGAATATCTATGCCCCCAATGGAATGAGTGAGGCCCAGTTTCGCAAGATCTATTATGAAAGCGGCCTCATCCAACAGGAAGTGAAGAAATTGATCACCGCCGATATCACCCACGAACAGGAACGAGTGTGGGCACGCCACATCCTCGTCGCAGATGAATCCACTGCGCAAAGTGTCTACAATCAACTGAAGGGTGGCGGCGATTTCAACACAATGGTGGCGAATTACTCCATCGACACACAAACCACGGAAAAAGGCGGCGATCTGGGTTGGTTCGGCAAGGCAAAATATCCCCCCGATTTCGCCGACGCTGTCTGGACTATGGAAGTTGGAGCCATCAACCCACCCATCCAGACCACCTATGGCTACCACTTGGTGCAGGTGTTGGGCCACGAGGTCCGCCCGCTGACCGATACGGAATATGAAGAAGCCGTCAACGCAGCCTTTACCCAATGGCTACTGGACGAACGCGCCGCTGCCAAAATCGAAGTCAATAACAGCTGGACCAAATACGTTCCCACATCTCCCACATTGGAGCAAGCCCAGGCAAATGACATCGCCACTCAAACGGCTTATGTTTCCACTTATTTCGCCGGACAGACACCCTCTGTAACCAGGTAACACAATCAGTCAAATCACTAAATTCAAAAAATGACGGGCACAAGAGCCCGTCATTTTTTGTTAACTCCACTAAAGAATTGCCTAATTATTTCAGGTATTCTTCCGAGATCTCGTCGAGTTTCAGGCTGATGATCTGGCTGGCAGAATCCCGGCCCATGGTCACGCCGTAGATCACATCTGCTGCCTGTACCGTGTTGCGGTTGTGGGTGATGATAATGAATTGCGTTTCCTTGCTCAACTCCAGCAGCAGGTCGCTGAAGCGACCCACATTGGCCTCATCGAGCATGGCATCCACTTCATCCATCACACAGACCGGCGTCGGCGATACCTTCAGCAGGGCAAAGACCAGTGCAATAGCCGTCAGGCTGCGTTCGCCACCTGAGAGCAGCGAAAGACCCTGTTCACGGCGCCCCGGCAGCCGCGCTTCGATGTCAATACCTGTTTCGGTCAGGTTCTCCGGATCGGTCAGTGCCAGCCGCGCCGATCCGCCGCCAAACAGCCGGTGGAAGATCACGTGGAATTGCTCAGCCACCGCATCGAAGGTTTTCTGGAACTCCGGCGGGTCAGTTCATCCAGTTCGGCAATGACCTGGTGAAGATCCGCTTCGGCTTTATGCAGATCTTCCACCTGGGCAGTCAGAACGTATGTCGTTCTTTGACCGATTGGTATTCCTGCTGCGCTTCCGGATTGACCGCTCCCATGCGCCTCAATTGCGCCCGCTGGCGGGTCATGTTCTCTTCGAGGTCGGGCGGTAATTCGGTAATGGTCGGCAATTGTTCCACCATGCCATCAAACGGCAATGGAACAGGCCCTGAGACATCGGTCGCATATTCGAATGCCACCAGGCCAAAATCATCCTCGATCTTCTGGCGCAGGTTCTGCAACATCTCCTGTTTGCGGCCCAGGTCAAGTTGGATCTGGTTATAGGTTCGTTCGACCCTCGCCAGTACCATTTGGCCTTCAGTCTCTTGTTTCTGGAGGTCGTTTTCTTGCGCTTCAGTTTCTTCAAGTTCCTTTTCGGTCGGTTCGATCAATTTGCGCAATTCATCCAACTGGCTGTTGGTTCCGGCAGTCTGATTATGCAGACGCGCTCGATCCAGATCAAGATCCGCCAATGACTGGGCGATCTCTGCCAGCATTTTTTCAATTCCGATTTGCTGTTCCTGCAGGTGTCTAGCCGCTTCCTGCCGTTCGGTCAATTGACGACGGACATCGTTCAATGCCCGCGTGGTCACCGCCGAACGCGTCGACCAGATGGTCGTTTGCTCCTGCACATCTTCCAAAGAAAGATCCGACAGGCTGGCAGTGAGTGTTTTTAATCCTTCCTGCGTCTGTCCGATGTCTTTGGAATTCTGCGCCAGGAGGGATATATTCTGTTCGTTTTCTTTTTCCGCCTGAAGGATCTCGGTCTCCAGTGATGTTTTCTGATTGATCTGCCAGTTACGCTGTTGTACAATCGAATCCTGTCTGGACTGACTCTGCAGCTCTTCTGTTCTGGCGGCTTCCAAACGAACCCACGCTGCGCTCAGGTCATCCTGGCGAGTGTTGATCTCCTCCTGCATTGTTTCAGCCTGGCCAGCCAGTTTTCGCAGCTCCGAATCGATTTCCTCGGTCTGTCGACCAATGGAAACCAATGATTCCTGCAATTCCCGTCGTTGACGAGGCCGTCCCAAGGCAGTTGCCTTGGTCTGCTTGCCGGCCAATATCTGTCCGGTAGCAAAAAACACTTCTCCCTGTAAAGTGACCGCCCGAACTCCGGCATGCTGCCCAGCCAGTACACGCCGGGCTGCCTTGCGGTCTCGTACGACCAGCACCTGCCCTAGAAGCAGGTCGATGGCAGGCCGTAGTTCTGGCGGAACCTTTACCAGATCAGCAGCGATGCCCAGGCAATCCGCATCCTCTTTTTTGGGTGAGGAGTTCTGCGGCGAAAGCCAATCTAATGGAAGTAGAGACGCCCGCCCGGAAGGGTTCGCGTCCAGCAGAGCTAATGCTTGTTCGGCGTGCTGACCAAACTCAAGCAAGATCGCATCGGCATATTCCCCTAAGGCAGCCGCGATAGCTGCTTCCAACTCTGCCGGAATATCCAAGGCAGAGGATAATGCTCCTCGTGCACCGGCGAGTTTGGAACCGCGGGCAGCGTCGAGCAGGATCTTGGCGCCTTCGGCGTAACCCGCCAGCGATTGCTCCGCCTGATCGAGCACATCCATCTGGATCTTAACACGGGCCTGGTCGGCCTGCCGTTGTGAGCCTAGGGATTGTTTATCCTTTATCTGCTTTTCCAGGTCAGCCAATCGCCGCTGATCTACCTGCAGCGAAGTCTCGGCCTTCTTTACTTCGTCTTCCGCTCGCTGACGGATTTTCTCGGCTTCTATCAGTTGTTCGGATACAGTCTCGACTTCGTTTTCCAGCGATTGGATGGCGGTGGAAACGGTGGAAATCTTTTCCTTCTGCCCATCCGCCCGCGACCGTAATTCGTCGGAACGTGCCTGCAGGGAAGCCTGTCGTTTCGTAAACTGCTCCAATTTTTGCCGGGCTGATTGGATATTCCCCTCCAAGCGGAACCTTTCAGCCTGACGCTGGCTCAACGCAGATTGAGCAGTCTTCATCTGCTCCTGAGCTTCGTCGAATTCAGCCTGTAAACGGGCCATCTCGGTTTCTGTCTCTTTAACCCGTTCCGCTGCAATGCGAGTTTCTTCTGCCAGCCTGGATTGATTGCTGACGGCCGTTTGGCGGTTGTCCAGCAAAGCTCGCTGACGCTCTTCCAGCGTGGCAAGGCTCTGGCTGGCAGACTCGCGGTTCTCGTGGAGTTGGGCCGACTGCCTATGCCATGAATTTAGACGGGCGCGCAGACCGTTCAACCGGTCACGAAATACAGTGAAGTCCTGACGGATATTTTGGTAAGCCTTGCGGTTCTCGTCCAATTTTGTTTCCTGGGAGCGGGAGAACTCTACCGCTTCTCTTAGTTCCCGCTGAGCTCGGTGCCAGTGGAATCCGTACCATTCCAGGAGCAGCACACGCAGGTCCGCCTGCACCTGGGTGAATTCCTGTGCGCGGGCAGCCTGTCTTTCGAGGCTGCGTCAAGCGCGGTTCCAATTCCGCCAGGATATCCAGAACCCGGTCCAGGTTGCGCTTGGTATTATCCAGTCGGCGCAGGGCCTCCTCTCGCCGGGAACGATACAGCCCTATCCCCGCCGCTTCCTCGAACAGACGCCGGCGGTCATCGGCTTTCAGCGCCAGCGAGGCATCGACAAGCCCCTGTCCCAAGATTGTGTATGTACGTTCAGAAAGACCGGATTGAGCCAGCAGTTCGTTGATATCTTTCAGACGCACATGCTGATTATTGAGCAGGTATTCATTGCGCCCATCCCGTAAGCGCGGCGGGCCAGGGCTACTTCGGAGAAATCCACCGGCAGCCAGTTATCGGCATTATCGAAAGTGATCCCTGCCGAAGCCATGCCGGAGCGGGGACGCTGTTCCGAACCGGCAAAGATCATATCTTCGGTCCTTTTCGCTCGCAGCAGGCTATAGGATTGCTCTCCCAGCACCCAGCGCAAGGCATCGGCAATATTCGACTTCCCCGAGCCATTCGGACCAACGATGGCGGTGATACCTTCGGCAGAATTCGAAATTCGTCCTTGCAGCGAAGGTTTTATATCCGTGAAGTTCAAGGGATTTCAGGCGAAGTGGCATGGGAGATGTAAGGTAACCTTTTCAGAGGAAATGAGTAAACTGGACGAGGAATTATGATTTTTCGACGTCATCGAGAGCAGCCTTGGCAGCACTGGCGGGCTGCGGTTTGCTTATTATGGCCTTTCCCGCGTCCGGCTACCTTGCCGTTGATAATCACTTCCACCTCAAATAGCCGGTCGTGGTCGGGACCGGTGGCCTGGACTGTCACATACTGGGGAATGCCCAGTTTCTGCCCCTGCGACCATTCCTGCAGGTGGCTTTTTGGATCTGACTGGTCCAGTCGCAGCGAAAACTGTTCACTGACATTCTCGAGCATGGGGTGGACGAACCGCTGGACTGCCAGGATATCATTCTCCAAATACAAGGCCCCGATGAGAGCTTCAAAGGTGGCGCAGAGGAGTATATCCCGCTGCCTCCCGCCCGCCTGGTCTTCGCCTTTGCCCAGGCGCATGGCTGGACCCAGATCCATCGCGCGGGCAAAATCAGCCAGTTGGGGCGTACACACCAGCGAAGAGCGCATGCGGGTTAATTCACCCTCGGCCATTTCAGGAAAGTGATTGTACAGCCAGGCCCCGGAGATAAAATCAAGCACCGCGTCGCCCAGGAACTCCAGGCGCTCATTATCCTCCAGCGCTTCTGGGTGCTCGTTGATATACGAGCGATGAGTCATCGCCCTCGTTAGGAGCAACAGATTTCTGAATGGAAGCTCCAGCCGCTGAGCCAACGCGGCTGGCGTTTCTTCACGATCCCCATTGTTATTGGAATTCATGGAAGCCTCCCGGAACTCAGGGAGCGTCAGCCGCCTCACATGGTCAAGCGGCTGGCGGTCACTTTGTTCAGATGATTTTGAATGATTGTAACTCGATTTTACCTGTCTGACCAGCATTCCGAGGGGTTTGTGATAAAATCCACGCAGCCTTCAACTTAGGAGCAACGAATGTCTGCACAACCTGCACAAGAGGCGAATTGTCTGGAAGACACGGAAATGGGATTGGGGGCATGGGCATGGGGGGATCGCACTTTTTGGCATTATGGTCATGGATACAATGATGATGATATTGCCGCAGCATTCAATACATCCTTAGCCGCCGGCGTAAACTTCGTCGATACAGCTGAAATCTATGGTTCAGGCAGGTCCGAGATCTTGTTGGGGAAATTCATCAAAACAACAGAAAAACCCGTCAGGGTGGCGACCAAGTTCTTTCCCATCCCGTATCGGCTTACGAAAAATAGCGTGGTGAAGGCATTGAAGCGCAGTTTGGAGCGCCTGCAGCTCGATAAAGTCGACCTGTACCAGCTCCATTGGCCCAGCCCGGTTGTGCCGCTGGACCTCTATGTGGAAGGTCTGGCATTGGCGGTGGAAGCCGGGCTCGCCAGCCACGTGGGCGTATCCAATTACAACAAAGACCAAATGCAGAAAAGCGTCAAGGTGTTGGCAAGTCATGGCATCAAATTGGCGTCCAACCAGGTGGAATATCACCTACTAAACCGTCAAGTGGAAAAGAACGGCTTGCTGCAAGCCTGCAAGGAGACGGGAATCCGCCTTATTGCATACTCACCCCTGGCAATGGGCTTGTTGACCGGAAAATACACCAGAGAAATGCCTCCGCCCGGTCCGCGGACGGAAATACGCCGCCGTTCTGAAGGAACTTGCGCCTCTGATCGCCCTTATGGTCGAGATCGGAAAAGGTCACGGCGATAAAACGTCCGGCCAGGTGGCTCTGAATTGGATCATTTGCAAGGGAGCATTGCCCATCCCGGGCGCAAAAACCGCCAGACAGGCTCAAGAAAATGCCGAAGCATGCGGCTGGCGATTGACCCACGAAGAAGTACAGGCGCTCGACCAGGCTAGCAACCAGATCGGTTAGTTCTGGTCGCTCTTACCCTGATCTTATTCTTAATGGAATATCTGGAATAAATTGTTGTAATCATCCGTCCACAGGCGGATGTTGGGGGAATAACCTTCCATGTTTTCGGCCTGCTCGGTAATGGATGGATCGTCCAGCAAGGCTTGATCGCGAGCCAGAAGGACCCACACGGAAGGATAGGTGATCACGCCGTCGCCGCTGTTGTCAATGACAACCCTACTCAAACCAAAATGGTCTGCCAGCGTCCACACGACCGGCTTCAGGTCCAGGTGGCTGTTGGAGATATGGACCGCCAAAATCCCGCCCGGTTTGAGATGCTGCAAATAGATCTCGAAGGCCTCTGCGCCCAATAAATGGACCGGGACGGCATCGCTGGAAAAGACATCCAAGACCAGCAGGTCATATTCCTGCGAACCGCCGTCTCCCAATTCAGTCTCCAGGGATAAGCGGGCATCACCGGCAACGATCTCCACCTCCGCCGCACTGTTGGATAAATAGGTGAAATATTCCGCTTCCCCCTCGGCGAGCGTAATGACCATCGGATTGATCTCGTAGAAACGGTAAATGTCTCCGGGGCGGCCATAGGCGGCCAGAGTGCCTACCCCCAACCCCAAAACGCCTACCCTCATATTTGGATGCCGCTCTTGCATACTCCGAACGGCCAGCCCTGCTCCGCCGTTTTCTCCGTAATAAGACGTTGGCAGATCACGCAGGTTGGCATCATGGAACTGGTATCCGTGGATCGTCACCCCGTGCACAAGGGCAAAACGGTCATAGTAGTTAATGGTCTGACCGATCTCCAGCAAGGGGATCGGTACAACTGCATTAAAGTAATTCTCCCGCACCCGTACAACCCCGTAAAAATTCCTGCGAATGAACATCCCGAAATTCATATCGGCATGGATCTGTTGGTATGCGCGCGCCGAGGTGACACCGATCATACTCAACAGCAAGACCGAGTTTACAATGAACAGCAAGCGGTTGAAATTTGCCTTCCTGGTAATAATGGATACAACTAGGAATAACAGCCAACACAAAACCAGTCCCAGAGATAGTTCCCAATAACCTTTGAAAATAACGGGGGCAACGAAATTGATCAGCAGCCCGCCGATGGCGCCTCCAATGGACACCATCAGATAAAAAGTGGTCAAATATTTCGCATCAGGACGGAGACGATACAACTCACCATGACAAACCATGCAGGCCGTAAAGAGGACCGCCGAATAGATCCCAATCTGCGGCCAAATATCGACTGCCGAGGATTTTCCCAACGCCCAGGTAGCAGCCAGGGTAGTTCCAAAAAAGAGGATGATAAAGATCTGCCGCGAATACCAGCGTTCTCCCGAGAACGCCAGGATAAAGGTCAGCATATAAATAGTCAACGGCAATACCCACAGGAAAGGAATCACCGCCACTTCCTGTGTGATCTGGCTGGTCACCGCCAGCAGCAGGACCGAGGCTGTCACCGACAGCCCGATCCACAGGGCGTAGTCGCCCAGTCGTGGCCGCTGAGTAACCTCCGTAGGCTCCGGTGAAGCCTCTTCCGGCTGGACCTGCTTTTGCCGTCCAGCCCTCACTGCTCCGTAGAACGACAGACCCGCATAAAGCACATAAGCCAAAGACCAGATCCATCCCTGCCAGGGCAGGCTGAACGATGGTTCCACCAGGACAGGATACGTCACCAGAGCCAGCAATGAGCCAATGTTGGACAACGCATACAAGCGATAAGCGGTCTTTTCCGGAAAGGTGCGGTGGAACCATGCCTGGATCAGCGGGCTGTTGGAAGACAGAAGGAAATAAGGTAGCCCGACCGATATCAATAATAATTTGAAGATCTCCCAAACAGGAAAGGCTCCTCCCTGTGGTTTCCAATCGGTGGAGGGTGTGATGGGTGACTTCCAAACAACACCGAGCAGCAGCATCAACAAGACAGATGCACCTAGTAAAATAAGATGAACCCGTTCCCTCTTCCTACCGCCCACTGTCAACCAGGCTGCATAGGCATACCCACCCGTCAAAAGGATCTGGAAAAACAACATCACCGTCGACCAGACGGCCGGCGACCCGCCGAACCACGGCAGGATATATTTGGCGATCATGGGTTGGATCTGGAAAAGAAGGAAAGCAGATAAAAAAATACAAATTGCAAAGTAAGCCATAAAGAACTCCCGCTTAATTTTACATGGAATTATCCAAAGCGAAGTAGAATCGAGTTTATCAATCCAGAAAGGACGTCCGAGAGTTGCCAAAACAAAAGGGTGTTCTCATCATCGGAGGGACGGGTTTCCTCGGTTACCACGCTGCCCGGGAATTCCTGAAAAAGGGGTGGCATGTGACCGTCCTGGGTCTGCCTCCTGCTCCGCCTGCGCATCTATTCCCCCAGACTGTACAGATCGTCCTTCAGGATGTAGAAAAAACTTCCGCGGAGGAGTTGATCGATATAGTGCGCGGATACGACGCGCTGGTCTTTGCGGCGGGCATGGACGACCGTGTCACACCAAAAAGACCAGCTTACCCCAAGTTCCACCATGCAAATGTGGAAGTCTGCCAACGCGTTCTGCAATTGGCTCAAAAAGCCGGCGTCAAAAGGGCAGTTGTGCTCGGTTCATATTACGCCTACTTCAACCGCCTCTGGCCCGAATTGAAGATGACAGAACGACATCCCTACATCCGCAGCCGAGTGGAACAGGAAAAAGCCGCCCTGGGTGTAAGCGGCCTCACGGTCAGCATCCTTGAACTACCCTATATTTTCGGGGATAGCCTCGGACGCAAGCCCCTTTGGTATCCATTGGTGAAATACATACGCGCTACCCCACTTCTTCTCTACATGAAAGGCGGCTCTGCCTGTATCACCGCCACCACGGTTGGGCAGGCTATTGTTGGCGCGATAGAAAGCTCTCGAGCGGGACAATGCTATCCCATTGGCGACGAAAACCTGACCTGGGTGGAACTGTTGAAAAGGCTGGCCGACGCCGATGGACTCACACGTAAGGTCATTACCCTGCCAACATGGATAGTCCGTGTTGCCTTGTATGGGTTGTGGCTGCTCCACCGGATTAATGGAAGAGAAGCCGGCCTAGACCCGCGTCATTTCGCGGCATTGCAGACTTCCAATACATTCATCGATCCGCTTCCCTCGAAAAAAGCCCTTGGCTACGAGACTGGCGGGCTCGACGAAGCCTTCAAGCAGACTATCGCAGCCTGCCAGGATTGAGGATATTTTCATGGACACCATCGGTTTGATCGCAGCCATGCCATCCGAAAGCCGGGCCTTAACTCGTCGGGTGCGAGGCGGGAAAAGCATTCGCATCGCCGCTTTTCGAGGTTTTGAATTCGTGTTGGGTGAGTATCGATACGTACTGGTCACCTCCGGCATGGGTATCGAACGAGCCAACAAAGCCGCCTCACGTCTGATGGATAACTGCAAGCCATCGCTGATGATCTCCTTTGGGATCGCCGGGGCAGTCCGGGAAGACCTTCAAATCGGCGATGTCATCCTGGCGGAAACAGCCTGTAACATCAATGGTGAGACGCTTAGCCCTGCCAGGTCTCTGGCGGGTCTTCCGGAGCAGTCACTCCGGGCCATAGAAGATACGTTGAGCGCTCAAGAAGCGCGGTTCCTGCGCGGCACAGCCATCACCACCCGCGGTACACAAGTTCAAGCGGAGAGTGTCCCCAACCTTGCCAATCCTATACTTGAAATGGAAACCGCCGGCATCCTGGATGCCTGCACGGAAAGAGGGGACTCCATTGGTGGTGATAAGATCCATCAGCGACGGTCCGCTGGCGCCCATCCCCTTTGATATGGGAGAGTTCATGGACGAAAATTCCAATCTCCGCATGGGAAAATTAGCTTTGGAAGTCCTCAAGAATCCTCGCTTGGTAAAACTAGGCCGTCGAATGATCCGCAATAACCAGATCGCAGCCAGGAATGCCGCCAACGCGGTCTTATCCGCTCTTGGTGAACTATAACGATTGTTCCAATCAGGAGGCAAGCTATGTACGGGACCATTGCCAGGCTGAAAGCGAAAGAAGGTGCCCTGGAGCAGATACGTAAGATGGAAACCGGACGCCAGCCCGCCGGGTTTGTCAAATCCTTCGTCTTTCGAAGCGACAACGACCCGAGTGAATTGTGGCTGATAGCCATCTTCCGGGACAAGGATTCGTATCAAGTGAATGCCGCCTCCCCCGAACAGGATAATGAGTACCGGCAGGTGGCGAAATACCTCATAGATGAACCAGAATGGCACGATGGTGAAGTGGTTTTTTCATCTGTATCCTCTTAATCCCCGCTCATAATTCAAGCACATCCCTGTCCAATTGGGGGTGTTCTATTCACTGATGAAAACTACCGAAACCCTCTTTTATAAACTGGGCCGCCAACTTATTTGCCTCTATGCTCAATTCCTCCTGAATATGGATATCTTCTGGGAGGCTCACCTGCCCCCCGGTCCGAAATTGATCGTGGCAAATCATCCCAGCACGACCGATCCATTCTACCTCTTGACCCTGTTCCCCCAACCGCTTAGCATCCTTATCATTGAACATGCCTTTCATGCGCCTATCTTCGGCAAGATACTACACCATTCCGGTCACATACCAGTGGAAACCGAGAACGGTCACGCCGCTTTCGATGCCGCCCATACTCAGCTCAGTAAAGGCCGCTCCATCGCCATTTTCCCCGAAGGCGATCTCAGCCCGCGCCAGGGAGGCTCCCTGCCGGCTCATAGTGGGGCAGCCCGGCTTGCATTAATGACGGGCGTACCGGTTGTACCCATCGGGATCTACTTCCGCCGGGAACGGGCTCACCGTCTTGTCTCAAAATTCGGCGAAAGGTCCGAAACCGGCTACTGGTATTTGCGCGGACCCTACGCGATCACCATCGGCAAGCCGATGCAGTTCGATGGCAATGTGGAAGACCGTCCTTACGTCAAATCTATCTCCGAAAAGATCATGGAGACTATCAATACGTTGGCTCAATCGAGTCAAAAGAGGATGGAAAAGGCATAATATCTGGCGGTCAATGTTTTGGAATCACAACATAGCCAAAACAATGGCCCGCCATTCATCCATTTCTGTTTTGTTGATTCCCGTTGGGGATGAGTGATCAGTCCGTTTTCAATGCTCGGCCAGATAATTGGAAATGATCGTGTCATAATGCGCAGTAGCCTGGAACCCTTTTACGGCGAGGCGTTTTCGCATTTCCGGCGGGATGGGTCCTGCCTTCAACGCCGCGATCATCTCCGGGTAGTCCTGCGGATCGCAAACCAGTGTCACTCGCTCGTGGTTCTTCGCCGCCGCCCGAATGAGTGTCACTCCGCCGATATCGATATTCTCAATGACATCCGCATAGCTGACAAACGGTCTGGCGATGGTCTCTTCGAAAGGATACAAGTTGACCACCACCAGATCGATATAATCCCAGCCCAGGTCGAGCAGCTGCTGGTGATCCGCCACCGTCGGGCGGGCCAGCAAGCCGCCGTGGATGGCCGGATGTAACGTCTTTACCCGCCCACCCAAAATCTCGGGGGATTTCGTATAATCGGCCACTTCCGTGACCTCCAGCCCGTTCTCTCGCAGGAGTTTGGCTGTTCCACCTGAAGCGAGAAGTGTCCAACTGAGGCCTCTCAGGGCCACCGCGAAATCCACCAATCCCGTTTTTTCATGAACTGAAAGAATTGCTTTCGGCATTCTGACTCCTTATCGATTACTCTCGAAAAATCTCGTAATACCGACCTTAGTCGTTGCTCTTCCTGATCGCCAGTCCAGAGGGCAATTTGATATCCCCAATGATTATGGCTCCAAGCACCTCCACCAGGAAACTGTGTTCTCTTTCCAGGACTCGAGCCGCCAGAAACTCTGGCGTATCCCCTAGCAAAACCGGCACTCGGCATTGCGCCAGGATATCGCCATGATCGTACTCGCGATCCACCATGTGGATAGTCACGCCGGTCTCGCGCTCACCTGCTGCCAACACCGCCCGGTGGACGTTCATCCCATACATGCCCACTCCACCAAACTTCGGCAGTAGTGCCGGATGTATATTGAGCACCCGACCCTGATATGCAGCGAGAGTTTTCTCTCCCAGCCGCTTCATATACCCCGCCAGGACGATCAATTCCACCTGGTGCTTATGCAGGGTATCCAAAATAGTCTGATCCAGTTGGTCTGGGTCAGGAATTGTCTTGCTGCTAAGGTGGTATGCCGGGATTCCCTCGTGCAGGGCCTTTTCCATCGCGCCGGATTCACTGTTGTTGCTGATGACCACACTGGGTTTCGCATCCAGCAGGCCTGCCTTGCAGGCTTCAATGATCGCCTGCATATTGCTGCCGTTGTGGGATGCGAAAAAGCCCAATTTCAAGGTCATCGATCCAGCCTAGTGGTGGAACAGGCGTACATTCGAGAAGACCATCGTCATCCCGTATTCATCCGCCGCTTGGATGACAGCATCGTCCCGGTTGGACCCGCCCGGTTCGAGCACATACTGCACCCCGCTCATCACCGCCCGGTCAATTGAATCACGAAATGGGAAGAAGGCATCCGAACCGAGCGTGACCCCTTTGAAGGTATCCAACCAGGATTTTCGCTCTTGTACTGTCAACCGGATAGGAATTTCCTCGAATACCTCTCCCCAGGCAGCTTTTTCAGCTTCGGTCACGTCTGGCTGGAGGAACTGATCGATGGCATTATCCCGGTCGGGCCGTTTCACCCCGGCTTTGAATTTAAGATTGAGCACGCGTGGATTTTGGCGCAGGTACCACAGGTCGGCTTTCAACCCGGCTAACCGCACGCAGTGAACGCGTGACTGCTGGCCAGCCCCCACGCCGATCACCTGGCCGTCGAGGACATAGCAAACGGAGTTGGACTGGGTATACTTGAGTGTGATCCAGGCAATCATCATGTCCCGAATGGCACTCTCAGGCAGACTCGTTTTCGCCGAGACAATGTTCACCAGATCCGCCCGGCTGACCGGTCGATCATTACGGCGCTGCTCGAAGGTCAGCCCGAAGACTTCCCGACTTTCCAGTTCACCCGGATGATAGGCAGGGTCCATTTGGATGACCACATACTTGCCCTGTTTCTTTTTTTTCAATATCTCCAACGCTTCCGGTTCATACGCCGAGGCGATCATCCCATCCGATACTTCCCGGGCGATCAGTTTCGCCGTTGGGACATCCACTGTATCGGACAGGGCAATCCAGTCGCCGAAGGAAGACATCCGGTCCACGCCGCGGGCACGGGCGTAGGCAGTCGCCAGAGGGGAGAGTTCGATATCGTCCACAAAGTAGATCTGCTTGAGCACGTCCGGCAATGGCATCGCCACGGCTGCGCCTGATGGGCTGACGTGTTTGAAAGACGCCGCCGCAGGCAAACCGGTTGCTTCCTTCAGTTCTTTCACTAGCTGCCAGGAATTCATCGCATCCAGCAGGTTGATATAACCGGGTGAGCCGGAGAGCACCTGGATTGGCAGGTCACCGGATTTCATATATATCCGAGCTGGGGTCTGGTGCGGATTGGCACCGTAACGGAGCGTTATCTCTTTTGCCATGGATGGTCCTTTTCAGGTAAGGATTACTTTTTTATCGCCGTCAATGATCTCGCCGATCACAAAAGTTTCTTCAGGGATGGCTTTTTGTACCTTCGCAACTTCTTTTTCGTCCAAAATAAGGACCATGCCGATACCCATATTGAACACCCGGTACATTTCCTCAGTGGCTATTTCGCCCCTTTGTTGGATCAGGTTGAATAAGGCCGGCACGGTCCAGGAACCGGTGTCTATTCGTACACTGACTCCCTTAGGCAATACCCGCGGAATATTCTCGATAAATCCCCCGCCGGTCAGGTGTGCCAAGGCCTTGATCTGCGGTAGCACAGCGGTCAGGAGCGGCAGGTAGGAACGATGAGGAGCAAGCAAGGCATCCGCAAGCGGAATGCCCAATTCTGGAAAAACTGTATCCAGGGGCACACCAGCGAATATTTTACGAATCAAGGAATACCCGTTCGTGTGCGGACCGGACGAGCGAACGCCGATCAACTTGTCTCCCGGCCGGATTCCTTCCCGAGGTAAAACCGAATCCTTCTCCAGGATACCAATGATCGTCCCGGCCAGGTCGAATTCCCCTTTAGCATACACGCCCGGCATTTCGGCAGTCTCGCCGCCGATGAGGGCGCAGCCGGCCTCTTTGCAGGCTTCAGAAATCCCGCTTACAACCTCCGCAACAATTTCCGGTGTCAACTTCGCCGTGGCAAAATAGTCCAGAAAGAACAAAGGTCGTGCACCCTGCACCAGGATATCGTTAATGCAATGGTTGACGATGTCATGCCCAATCGAGCGGTATCGCCCGGCTTCTGCCGCGATCTTGACCTTTGTCCCCACCCCGTCCGTGGAAGCCACCAGGACGGGCGCCTTCATATCCTTCAATAATGAGGCGTCGAACAAGCCGCCGAAAGAGCCAATCCCGCCCAGCACTTCCGGGCTATAAGTCGATTTGACTGCCGCCTTCATTAACTCAACGGCGCGATTTCCCGCCTCAATATCCACACCGGAAGCCGAATAATCCGAAGGGGTCATGCTTTTTCTCCCGCAACTTGCCAGCCAATATCCTTGCGGAATTGCATGGCGTCAAAATGAATGATCTTGATATGGCTATACGCAGAAGCTAGTGCTTTTCCAATATCCTTACCCCAGCCGGTCACGCACAGTACCCGTCCCCCACCTGTGACGATCATGCCATCGACAAGTTTGGTGCCCGCCTGGAAGACCACGCTGTCTGAAGATTTCCACTCCATGCCATTGATAATGATACCGCTGCAGTACTTCCCCGGATACCCGCCCGATGCCATGACGACACAGGCAGCTGACCTGCTTTTCCATTTGATCTCCACCTGGTCCAGCCGACCTTCCACACAGGCCAGGGCGATTTCAACTAGGTCGGATTCCAATAACGGCAAAACGACTTCTGCTTCCGGGTCGCCGAAGCGGCAGTTGAATTCGATCACACGCGGGCCAGCCTCGGTCAGCATGAAGCCACCATACAGCACCCCCACAAATGGACAGCCTTCTTTCCGTAATCCATTCACGGCGGGCTGGAGGGCAATCCGAACCAACTCTGCCATCTTTTCGGGCGGGCAGACGGGTACGGGAGCATAAGCGCCCATCCCGCCGGTGTTGGGTCCGCGGTCACCATCCAGGAGGCGTTTGTGATCCTGCGACGGCAACATAGGGATAACCGTCTTGCCATCGCTGAAGGCCATCAGGGTGACCTCCGGACCGTTGAGCCTTTCTTCGATGACGACTTCATTCCCCGCTGCTCCGAACGCCCCCCCAACCAGGATGTCTTCAAGAGATGCCCTTGCTTCTTCAATAGTATCGGGGAGTATCACACCTTTGCCAGCTGCCAAACCGGAGGCCTTCAACACTACTTGATAATCCAGTGCGTTAAGGTAAGTGAGCGCCTCGGTTAATCGGTTGAATGTAGCATAGCGGGCGGTAGGAATCCCGTGCCGCTGCATGAAATCCTTTGAAAAGACTTTCGAGGCCTCGATCTGGGCAGCCGCCCGGCTGGGGCCGAACACCTTGAATCCGGCGGCAGTAAGATCATCCGCCAGACCCTCCGCCAGCGGGTTTTCCGGACCGACCACAACCAGGTCGATCTTCTTTGCCCGGCAAAGTTCGATGATCGCAAGATGGTCGGTGATCGCAATTCCCACATTTTCTCCCAGCGAAGCTGTACCCGGGTTGCCAGGGACAACGAAAAGCCTGGAAAGCCTGGGCGACTGGGCAATTTTCCATGCAATTGCGTGTTCCCGACCGCCTGACCCAATCAAGAGAACATTCATTACGATATCGCCTTTTCAAAGCCGGTCTTGGCATAGACCGGGTTGACATCCAATGGATATTTCCCGGTGAAACAGGCCTGGCAGTACCCCTCCGTTCGCCCCACCGCTCGCATCATCCCCTCCAACGAAAGGTAATGCAGGCTGTCGGCCCCCACGAACTGGCAGATCTCATCCACGGTCCGTTTATGGGCGATCAGGTCCTCGTAGGTACCCATATCCACCCCCATGAAACACGGATGTGCAATCGGTGGACAGGTAATGGCGAGATGGACCTCCGCCGCTCCGGCATCCCGCAGGAGTTTGATCAGCGGACCCATGGTATTGCCGCGCACGATCGAGTCATCCACCAGGATGACTTTCTTATCGAGCACATTCTCGTTGACCACGTTGTATTTCAACGCCACGCCGCGCTTTCGCAATGAATCAGTCGGCTCGATGAAGGTCCGCCCGACGTAGCGATTTTTGATGAAACCGTCGTTATAGGGGATTCCCGACCTGGCCGCAAATCCGATCGCCGCCGGGACGGAGGAATCCGGAACCGGGATAACCACATCAGCCTTGATTTCACTCATCTCTTGAGCCACTTCGCTGCCCAGGTTCTGCCGGACTTGATGGACACTGCGACCGTCCCACACCGCATCCGGACGGGCAAAATAGATCATCTCAAAAACACAGCGGGCCAGCGGCCTGGCGGGCTTCAATGCCTGCGTCACTACCAGCGCGCCATTATGTAAGGAAATTATCTCGCCGGGTTTCACTTCCCGGATGGCGCGGCATCCCAGCGTTTGCAATGCGCCGGACTCGGAGGCGGTTGCATACCCGCCGCTGGGAAGCAGTCCCACGCTCAGTGGACGGAAGCCCCACGGGTCGCGGGCAGCATAGACGCCGTCACGAGTCAGGATGACCAGGCAATATGCACCCATCCATTCCTGCATGCAAGCTTTGATCCGCTCTTCCCAGGTAGCGCCGGGCGCCCGCGCCAGCATCATCGTCAGCACTTCGCTGTCGGAGGAAGCCGAAAGTCCCACCCCACCCTTCAACAACCCCTGGCGCAGGTCGGAGGAATTGACCAGGTTGCCGTTATGTCCCACCGCCAGAGGACCGTGCAAAGTCTCGATCATGAACGGTTGGGCATTGCGGATGGAACTCGAGCCAGTGGTGGAATAGCGGGTGTGGCCGATGGCATATTTTCCCTGCAGTTTTTCCAGGTTGGCATGATTGAAGACCTGGGCGACCAAACCAACATCCTTGTGCATGGACATACTTTCGCCGTTGGAGACGGCGATACCGGCGGCTTCCTGGCCGCGATGCTGGAGAGCAAACAGGCCGAAGTACGTCATAGTGGCGACGTCTTCATTAGGTGCGAACACACCGATCAGACCGCACTCTTCCTGGGGGTGGTCTTCAAAAAGAAAATTCATTGGAGTTCCCGATCCGCTTCGATGATCTTTCCCGCAGCGCTGGCGCGGCTGGACCTGACCGCGTTTTGGACATCCGCGTTCAGCAATCCCAGGATTTTCGCCGCCAGCAAGGCCGCGTTGGCAGGTTCAAGCACCACCGCCGGAGCAATGCCGGAGGGCATTCGCAAAGAGGAAAACAGGTCCGCCCCGCTGAACGACTCAGAAGGAGGCGGACAGGCAATGACCGGCGCATCCACATTGCCGTCGGTGAAGCCAGAGAGGGCATTGCTTCGCCCCGCCACGGTGATGTACACCTTTGGGCGGGGATCCGCTTCATATTCACCCAGAAGACCAAGCAGATGTGCCGGAGTCTTGTGGGCTGACCCGATCCGCAAATCGGTATCCAGGCCGTATCCTTCACAGGCATCAGCGATCTTGCGGCAATGGTCGAGATCTGTTTTGGAACCCATAAGGATGACCACCAAAGGTTTATCCATAATCACTCCATAACTGTGACATGTATTTCGCGCCACAGCGTCCGCAAACGGCCAGAGGTCCATCCCGGCGGGCATTGCGGAAACACTCCGCCCGCTCACCGTTCCACAGGTCTGCGATGGTGGCTTCCCGCACGTTGCCAAAGGAAAAATCTACAAAGTCCACGCAGAAGTTGGCCGAACCGTCCGGCTGGATATCGATCAGTTTTTCGACATTATGGCAGTGGCGCGGCCCCACTTGGGTCTGGGTATCCATAAACCAGTCTTTGTATTGACCTTCATCCAATGCCATATACGGGTAACTGTAAACCTCACCCAGGTTCGCCTGATACAGGCGGAACTGGCGCTGGAACTCCACAAAATCCACGCCCGAGTCTTCGTGGTGGAAGCCAATCCATGAAAACGCCTTGCAGCCGAGCGCTTCCAATTCTTGCTCGTATTGCCGCCCAATCGATTGGGGAAAATAATAGTAGGGTACGATAGCAATGGATGTCAATCCAAGCGAACGGGCCACCTCCGGCATTTCACCGAGGCTGCGGTAATTGTAGCGGCTGATGGTGAAACAGATGGAGCGGCTAATTTTATTTTCGGAGGCTGCTTCCAACTCCGCCAATTTTGCCAGCCCCGCCTTGACCTTTTGGAAGGTGCCGGGGATGCCGCGAACTTCATCGTGGACGGGTTCGGGACCATCCACCGAAACGGTCAGGTGCATTTTCCCAATGCGGACAATGTCGGCTGCGAACTGCTCCAGCATCGTCCCGTTAGTATCGACCGAGATGAACATGCCCTTGTCGTGGATATGATCCATCAAGTCGATGATGCCGGGGAACATGAAGATCTCGCCGCCGCGCAACAAAACCGAGCCAATACCGTGATCGGCCAACTCATCTACCACCCTCTTCCAATCCGATAATCTCATTTCATGCTTCAGCAGTTCAGTATGCTGGCGGATGTAGCCTTCCTGGCTCCACTGCCCGCACATCTGACAGCGCAGGTTGCAGTGGTTGGTGATGGTTAGGGAAGCAGACTGGGGATAATTCATGAGCACCTTCAATGATCTTTCTTCGCTAGTATATATTGGCTAAGCGCAAGTTTTTCTCGAGGCGGGCTTCGACCGGGTATTCGCCGGGGTCGAAGGTCTTGCCCGTCAGCATCTCATAAATTGTGATATAGCGCTGGCTGGCAGCCACCCACAGGTCTGTCGGCATGGTCGGGATCTCGCCATCGCCGCGATAGCCTTTTTCAGCATAAGCAATGCGGACGAATTCCTTGTCGAAATTCTCGGGTTCCTCGCCGCGGCTGAATCGATCGAGGTAAGTATCCGCCTTCCAAAAGCGGGACGAATCGGGGGTATTGATCTCATCGATCAACACGACTTTGCCGTCAGGCGACCGGCCAAACTCATACTTCGTGTCTACAAGGATTAACCCTGCTTTGGCAGCTAGTTCCTGCCCCCGCTTGAAGACCGCCAGCGCCGCCGCCTGAACCTGCTCCCACGCATCCGCTTCCAGCAGCCCTTTCTCGATCACCTCGGCGCAGGTCAGACGCTCGTCGTGCGCTCCCCCCACCCCTTTGGTCGTCGGCGTGATGATCGGTTGCGGCAACTGCGAATTCTTCTGCAGGCCATCGGGGAATTTATAGCCGTAGATATCCCGCTCCCCCAACGAGTAGCGGTACCACAGCGCCGTGGTGGTCACCCCGGTGATATAACCCCGTACGATCACCTCCACCAGGATGGGTTCAGCCACCGCCGCCACGACCGCATTCGGATCCGGCACGGAGACCTTGTGGTTGGGGATGATATCGGCGGTCTGGTCGAACCACCAGTTGGTCAGTTGGTTCAGCACCTGGCCTTTGTACGGCACGCGTGCCAGGATACGGTCAAAGGCCGACAGCCGGTCGGTCGTGACGATCAACCGCTTGCCTTCCGGCAAGCCATACCAGTCCCTCACCTTGCCGTGGGCTTTACCCGGAAGAGGCAGGTCCGTTTTGTCGAGGGCATGAGGCATTAATCGGTTTAATTCATCTTTGGAAATCATGAATTCTCCTATGGGGTTGGAAGGGCAACTGCTAATGGGCGCCAAGATGACACAAGAAAGAGCTGAATTGTATTCGTAGTTCCTAAATCGATAAAATGATTACCATCCAAGTCTATTACTGCGAGATTTGGGAAACCACCGGCGCGATCATCGCATTGAATGCAGACATGATATTCATAAATCAAAGATATATACTTCTCATCCGGAGATAGGCTAAATGAGGATACGACATGATCATTGAAGATTGAAATGGCTTCCGTGGGACAGGTTATTTTTCCAGTCAAGAGATTAATGGAGCAAAGACCGCCTCCCATGTTCTCAGACCAGTGTGTGAACATAAGATTTCTTCCATCAGTTCTTAACCCACCAAGATATATACTCTGGCTTGGAAATTGAGCAGGGATCGCATTAATACATTTTTTACTTTTTGTAAGTATGTCAACTATGCAAGGAGTGGTTCGACCTCGCATGAAAATAAACTCCAAGGTTTTGTTTATGAACCTCAAATCATTTATATCCTGATCCATGATGGAAAAGAATTCTTGGTTATTCTTTATATCATATATGAATAATCGGTCACCACGATCTTCCCAAACATCATATTCATTTTCTGATTGCCGCACAATCAGGTAGTCAGAAGAATTTGTGATTAAAGAATCAATATTGTAAATGTTCTCATGATTTTCTATGCAATTCTCAACTTGCGATTCTAATTCCATGATACAGATTTCTTGCAATCCTTTATCATATATAAATTTTGTATTATCAAGCGAGAATTTGCTTGTTCGCATATCTTCATTTTGAATAACAACAATCAATTTCCGATTAGAGTAATCAAATATGGATATTTGATTTTCGGCAGGACTGCTCGAAGAGAGGGAATTTTTATTAATTTGTAAGATCGAAATATATTTGTAACCATAAGCAAAATATACGAATGTATCATCGATACCATCATTGGGATCTGTTAATATAAATGTTGTCCCGTCTTGATTATTTATTATTTCGGCAGTCGATTCGTTATGTTCGGTAATAATTTTATGGTCATATTTCGGTATGGGCGGATTCTGCCTTGTATGTGGATCACACATCCAGGTATAAAAGTAATAGGATTTATAAAGAGTGTCATCCTCTGTATACCTTGTTAAAGAACCATCATGTAAATCTAAAACGAATAGAAAAACAGGAAGATTATCACCATCTGGATCATGGATAAACACTACTTCAAATTCATTGTGCCAGCACATGAAGGCATCTGGCATTTCGAGATTAAATTCAATACCTGTATCCGGATTCAAGAAATGTACGGTTGATTGCTGGTCGGTACTGCTATTCTCTCCCAGCATGCGGTACATAAGGATATTTTGACTGGGATTATTCATCCAATCCGGTAGATCGAGAAATTGTCGATCCGGTACAGTTGGAGTAAGCGATGGCAATCCTGTGGCTTGCTGTGATGGCGTTCGAGTATTAGTCACCAATTGAGTTGGTGTTGCAGATGTGGATAATGTAGAAGTTGGTGGCGCGGTATTAGTCTCTGCGGGCTGGCATGCGCCGAGAAGTGAAGAGATTGTTATCACAATGACAAATCGAGACAACCTCATACTTTCAAAAACCTCATCTTTATCGACAGGCACTTACCCCATTTTTGAACAACGCCAGCCCACTACAACCATCGACTCCGCGGCTCCACTGCGGATGCTGCCAGGAGTGAATGTGGTTCTCCGGGTGCGGCATCAGCCCCAGCACGTTGCCGGCCTGGTTGGTGATCCCGGCGATATCCATGATGGACCCGTTCGGGTTGGCGGGATACGTTCCGCCCGCCGGAGTGCCGTCCGCATGGACATAGGTTAATGCGATCTGCTCCGTCGGTAAAGAACCGCTGAGGCTCTGGAAATTCCCCTCGCCGTGGGCAATGGGACAGGTGATCAATTGGCTCAGTCCGTGCGTCCAGATGCACGTCTGCGAAAGCGGGCGCAGGTCCACCCAGCGGCACTCGAAATGCCCGCTGGAATTGAAGGTCAGGGTGGCGTTGTCGCCGGTGCCTTTTTCGTATCCCGGCAGGATACCCGCCTTGACCAGCGCCTGGAAGCCGTTGCAGATGCCAATGATGGGTTTACCTGCCTGCACGAAGGCGCGGATCTCATCGGTGAAGTAGGCCTGCAGGTCCAACGCTAGCAGTTTGCCCGCCCCCAGTGCGTCCGCGTACGAAAAACCGCCTGCCACCACCAGCAGTTGGTAATCGGCCCAGTTTTTCCGCCTAGCCTGTAAAGCGTTCAACGGGACGACTTCCGCCTCTGCGCCAGCCAGCGTGAGTGCTTCGGCTACGTCCTGGTCACGGTTGGTGCCATAAGCGAGGAGAACAAGAGCTTTTGGTTTCATAAAGGATTAGTTTCCATATTATTAGATTATCGGCTGGATAGGTGTATTCCATGCCCGCACCAGGCTCTCGACTGACACGGACAGAAGCCTGGCAGCACCATTCTTCACCTGCAGCACTTGCCCTGCCGCGACCTTTCCCAGGCGGACGAACTGATAACCCGCCAGACACGCCTCGAATTCAGCCACTTTTTCCGGATGCACTTCGGCAATCAAACAGCCATTGGTCTCGCCGAAAAGTGCGTGGGTCGGGTCAAGCGAAGCTCCGGCGGAAAGCAGAGCCGCCAAATCCAGGTCAGCCCCCAGACGTCCGCCGATGCACATCTCCGCCGCTGCCACTGCCAGCCCGCCCTCGGACAGGTCATGGCAGGCCCGAACAAGTTTCGCCCGCATGGCCCTGTGAAGAGCCTGATAGAGAAGCGGTGTCTGCTCACCCACCACCGGAACCGGTTCGGCAGATGGCTGACCTCGCGCCAGGTCAAAGTGTGATCCGCCGAAAACCGGCTGGAAGTCGCCCACCAGGTAGAGCAGGTCCCCCGCCTCTTTCAGGTCCATCGTGACCGATTCGGTCACATCGTTCATCACGCCGATGGAAGAGATCAGCAGCGTCGGCGGAATGGCGTGGCGCTGACCGTCGGTGCCGAAGTATTCGTTGTTGAGCGAATCCTTGCCGGAAATGAAGGGGGTCTGGAAAAGAAGCGCCGCTTCCTTGCAGCCGCGGCATGCCTCCACCAGCGAACCCAGCGTCTCGGGCCGCAAGGGGTCACCCCAGCAAAAGTTATCCAGGATGGCAATACGCTGCGGGTCCGCCCCCACCGCCACGGCATTGCGGATGGCTTCGTCCACCACCGAGCGGGCCATGCGGTAAGCGTCACGCTTCCCGTATTCAGGATTGATGCCGCTGGCAATGGCAATACCCGCCCGTCCTTTTGCTCCCAACGGTTTGATCACGCAGGCGTCCGAGGGCCCGTCGTTGCAGACGCCCGTCAGCGGTTTGACGGCTGTCCCGCCCTGGATCTCGTGGTCATAGATGCGGATGACGGAGGCCTTGCTGGCGATGTTCGGATGGGCCAACAGTTTCAACAGAAGGGCTGAAAAGTCCACCTGGCTTGTAGATAGATCGGCAGCAGCGCTTTCTTTGGCAGCCTTAGCCGGAATGCGGGCGAATAACTGCCGCTGCGGGATGCCGTTATGGAGGAATTCATTGGACAAGTCCAGCACGGTCTGACCGCCAAACCGCACCACCAACCGACCCGACCCGGTAAACTCACCAATATCCGTCAATTCGACATTATAGGTATCGCACAATTCCTGCAGTATGGACAGGTTGGCGGGAGGAACAGCCAACACCATCCGCTCCTGCGCCTCCGACAGCCAGATCTCCCACGGAGCCAAGCCGGGGTATTTCAACCGCACCTCGGTCAAGTCCACGTCTGCGCCTATGCCAGAGGCCATTTCTCCTACGGCAGAAGAAAGTCCGCCTGCGCCGCAGTCGGTGATGGCGGTATAGAGGTGCAGGTCGCGCGCCGGCAGGATGGCATCGATCAATCCCTTTTCCGTGATGGGGTTGCCGATCTGGACCGATGACCCCGAGACCTCCCCCGTCTGCGCATCCATGGTCATGGAGGAGAATGTGGCTCCCCGCAACCCATCCCGACCCGTGCGCCCACCCAGCACGATGACCCGATCGCCTTTGAATGCCTCCCGCCGGTGTAATCCCCGCGGCGAAATGCCCACCGTCCCGCAGAAGACCAGCGGGTTGGCCGCATAGCCGGGGTCGAAAAGAATGGCCCCGTTGACCGTGGGAATGCCGATCTTGTTGCCATAATCCTGCACGCCCGCCACCACCCCCGTCATGATCCGACGCGGGTGGATCACCCCCGCCGGCAGTTCATCAAACGAAGCATTTTGCATACCGAAGCAGAGCACGTCCGTGTTGGCGATAGGCTTATGCGATACGCCGATCACATCTCGGATGACACCACCCACGCCTGTGTTGGCCCCACCGAATGGTTCGATAGCGGAGGGATGGTTGTGCGTCTCGACCTTGAAGGAGATCTCGTTCTCTCCGTCCAGGTCGATGATGCCGGCATTGTCCACGAAGGAGGAAAGCACCCACGGGGCATTGATCTCTTCGGTGGCTGTGCGGATGTATGTCTTGTAGAGCGAATTGATCACCTTCTGCCCGCCATCGGAGCTCTCGACCGTGATCCGGCCTTTGAAAGTCTTGTGCCCGCAGTGTTCCGACCAGGTCTGGGCGATGGCTTCGAACTCCACGTCGGTCAATTCGCGGCCCTCACGTTCGCAGTACGCCCGGATGGCCTGCATCTCCGCAAGGTCAAGGGCCGCCCGCCGTTCTTTCGAAATAGCCAGCAAACCTTCATCATTTTGCAAAATGTGGATGGTTTCCACTTCACCGGTGGAGGCAACTTCGCTGGGGAAGATCGGTTCAATCTCGCCAATCGTCCAACGGTGGATAACCATGTTAGCTAGCAAGCGTTGTGCCAGTTGACTGGCTGTCTCTGTCCCCGCCGCTTCTATGAGATAGCGGAAACCGGTCGAGGCGCGGTGGACCTGTTTGAAGCCCAATTCCTCCGCTCCGCGGACAATCTCATCTGCCACCGGGTCGGTCACACCCGGGCGGAGGGCCACCTCCACCAGGGTGACATCCGTCTCGACCAACGATGGGGCTGCCGGCAGTTCCGACCACGCAGCAGATTGGGTGACCGGGTCGGTTAAAAGTTCGAGGGCCAACCGCTTACAATCCTCCTGAGACAGTTGGCCCTCGATGAAGTAGAGGTCCTGACAAGTGATCAATTCGAGTTGCTCGAACCCTAGCGCGCGTGCGTCGGCCAACAAAGCCGCACTACGCGGATCGTTTCCTTGATTGAAGCGAACCACAAATCGATATACTGGCATGTTGTGTCCTGACGACTGGTATGGGGTGATTTTAGCGTAAGGGAAATGTCCAGTCAAGTTGTAGGACAAGTGTTGGGGATAAATTTAATGAAGATAGGTTTTACGCATGGATGCGAATCGCCCATTGTATAATGAAGAAAATCAACACTCACAGGAGACCGCCATGGACAATCCACATGCCACATTGACATTCCGCGAATATCCCCTTGTTTCGTGGATCATCGGCCTTGGCCTGATCGGGTCCGGTGTTTTCTTCTATTTCCAAAATCAAGGGGCTTTGTTTTTCTCGCTCATCGAAATTGGTATTGGCCTGCTGGCTCTCCTATTGGGCAAAGTCCTTACCGTCACGGCTGACAAAGTCGGGCAGACCCTCACACTGCGTTACCGCGGCCTGCTGCCCGGTTCGGAAAAGGTCATTCCTCTCTCGAATATCGCCGCCATCCAACTGGCAAGGAACCACGACTCCGACGGCAGTTCCACTTACCGTATCGAAGTCATCTGCAAGGATAATCAGGCCATCCCCTTCCATTCCTATTATTCCAGCGGTATTGCGGGCAAGCAAAAGAAAATCGACCAACTGCGCGCCTTCCTGGAAGTGGGCGGGCAGGACCAGACTTCCTTCAAATCTTTCGGAGCCGCCTTACAGGCCGTGCAGGAGACCTTCACGGAGCGGCAGGCGACGGTCACCGGAACCCCCACAGCCGAACAGGTCACCGATGGAGTTCACTGGACCGTCCAGACGGTTGGCGCCGGCAGCACAACGGTGACGCGTTGGTTCTCCCCGGATTACAAGTTTCCCGGCGGGTTCCTTCTGCTGGCCCAGAAGGTTGCGGGACAAAAGACAATGGCCGGAGGTCTGATGGGCGGAGTGGGAAAGTTCCTCTTCCAGCAAGCCGCCAGGTTGTATGGTTTTGGAGCAGAGGATACACCCGGCATGGAAACGGCTGACCTGCTGGCGCCACTAGGCGCAAACCTGGAGGCGCATTTCTCCGCCTTTACCAGTGACGCCACTGCGGCTCGGCAAGTCCTCAACCCGTGGACTGAATCCCCGCTGGAAGGCTGGGCCACCCGCTACCCGCTCAAGCAGGTGCAGGCGCAGGGACCCTTCGGGCAATTGGCGGTCCTGTACTCGCCGCGCGGCGTGTACGCAGTCAGCCTGGGGACCATGTTCCCCGAGGCAGTGGAGGAAATGACCAACCTGGGGGTGGCATTGGTCAAAGCGCAATAATCGGGGAAAAAATTACAAGGGCCACCCATATCAAGGTGGCCCGATTTTTTATTTCTCTTCGCCTGTCAGCAGTTTCAGCCGCTCCCACGGTTTGAGGCTCTCGTCGTCCGCAAAGATGGACTTGAGCTCGTACATCTCGTCCCGCAGGGCGGCAGCGCGCTCGAACTCCAGGTTCTTGGCGGCTTCCTTCATCTGCTTTTCCATCTCGTTGATGACCTTCATCAATTCGCTGCGGGAGGTGACGTCCTTGTGCTTGCCGGCCTTGTAATCGGGACGGGTCTCGGCGATGCTTTTGGCTGAGAAGGCGTCGGTCAGGTCACGGATGGCCTTGTGGATACTGACGGGGGTGATGCCGTGCGCCTGGTTGAAACTGACCTGCTTGGCGCGGCGGCGGGTGGTCTCATCGATGGCGCGGCGCATCGAGTTGGTGATCCGGTCGGCGTACATGATCACCCGCCCGTTGATGTGGCGGGCGGCGCGGCCGGTGGTCTGGATAAGGGCAGTATCAGAGCGCAGGAAACCCTCCTTGTCCGCGTCGAGGATGGCAACCAGGGAGACCTCCGGCAGGTCCAGACCCTCGCGCAAAAGGTTGATGCCCACGACCACATCGAACACACCCAGACGCAGGTCTCGCAGGATGCCGATGCGTTCGAGCGTATCCACTTCGGAGTGCAGGTAGTGGACCTTGATGCCGAGTTCCATCAGGTACTCCGACAGGTCCTCCGACATGCGCTTGGTCAGAGTGGTGACCAGGACGCGCTCACCCTTCTCCACCCGCAAGCGGATCTCCTTGACCAGGTCGTCCACCTGGCCCTTGGTCGGGCGGACCTCCACCTCCGGGTCCACCAGCCCGGTCGGACGGATGATCTGCTCCACCACCTGGTCGGCGTGGCTCATCTCGTAAGGGCCGGGGGTGGCGGAGGTGTAGATGGTGTTGCCCATCGCCTGCTCGAACTCGTCGAACTTGAGCGGGCGGTTATCCAGGGCGGAGGGCAGGCGGAAACCGTATTCCACCAGGGTCTGTTTGCGGGACTGGTCGCCGTTATACATGCCGCGCACCTGCGGGATGGTCATGTGACTCTCGTCGATGACGAGCAGGTAGTCTTGCGGGAGGAAGTCCATCAGCGTCCACGGGTGCGAACCGGCTGCCCGACCGTCCAGGTGACGCGAGTAGTTCTCGATGCCGGAGGAATAGCCCACCTCGCGCAGCATTTCCAGGTCATAGCCGGTGCGCTGCTCGATCCGCTGGGCCTCAAGCAGTTTGCCCTGCGACTTGAAGAAAGTCACCTGGTCATTCAACTCCTGCTCGATGCTGCGGACGGCCTCTTTGAGTTTGTCTTCCTGGGCCAGGTAGTGCTTGGCAGGGTAGATATCCACCTGCTCCGGCTCGGAATGGATCTCGCCGGTCAGCGGGTTGACCTCGCTGATGCGCTCCACCTCGTCGCCGAAGAAGGAGATGCGGTAGCCGCGCTTTTCCTCGTAAGCGGGGATGATCTCGAGCGTGTCGCCGCGGACCCGGAAGGTGCCCGGCTTCAGCTCGATGTCGTTGCGCTGGTACTGCCCGTCCACCAACTGGCGGATGAGGGCGTTGCGGCGGGTGATCTCGCCCACCTTCAGGCCGACCACGCCCTTGCCGTATTCCTCCGGGTTGCCCAGCCCGTAGATGCACGAGACGGAGGCAACGATAATGACATCCTTGCGCGACATGAGCGCCGTGGTGGCCGCCAGACGCAGGCGCTCGATCTCCTCATTGATATCGGTCTCTTTTTCGATGAAGAGGTCGTGCCGCGGCACATACGCCTCCGGCTGGTAGTAATCGTAGTAGGAGACGAAGTAGGCCACGGCGTTGTCCGGGAAGAACTCGCGGAACTCGGCATACAACTGCGCCGCCAGGGTCTTGTTATGGGCCATGATGAGGGCGGGCTTTTGCAGTTGCTGGATGATGGAGGCGATGGTGAAGGTCTTGCCGGTGCCGGTGGCGCCCAGCAGGACCTGGTTGCGGTAGCCCTTTTGGACGCCATCGATCAACTGGCGGATGGCTTCCGGCTGGTCGCCGGTGGGGATAAAGGGGGCGTTCAGTTTGAAATCCATGAGAACCTTTCTTATTGAAGGAAAAAGGACGGAACAAGAAAGTAGAACGGGGGTTCTATTTTACCATGGATGCAAAGGTTTCCTGATAATCATCAATGGAAGCCTGGATGACTGTGTATGCCTGCTCTCTTCCATAGGTGCCATCCAGGACGATGCGGGGCTTTTCGTCGGCGATCAACTTGTAGGTGGCGAAATAATGTTCCAGCCGCTCGATCAGCACCGACGGCAGGTCAGCCACATCCTTGACCTTATCCCAGAAGTAGTCGTTCTGCAGGACGGCGATGATCTTGTCGTCGGCCTCGTCGTCGTCGATCATCTTGATGCCGCCGATGACCCGGCTGACGAGCAACACCTCCGACTTGGAGATGGAGCGCTCGCTCAGGACGCAGATATCCAGCGGGTCACCGTCGCCACGCTTGGAATGAGGCGACAGGCGGCTGAACTTGTCTCCGCAGAGGGTGCGTGGGATGAACCCATACAGTGCCGGCGGCTGGGAGGAGGTGCGTTGTGGCCGGTCGACCATGAGGTAGCCGCTGGGCTTGTCGATCTCATATTTGACCAGGTCGAAGGGGGTGATCTCGATATAGGCGTTAACCAGGCGCGGCGGTTCGGGTCCGACCTGCAGACCGTGCCAGGGATGAGGCCGCCATAAACTGAAGGTTTTGTCCATTTTGTTCTCCCGCTGGTACTGCTTATTCCATATTTTGGTGAATTCGTCTGAAACAAGGTGTATGCACTAGTTCCAACGTGGATATTTACGCAGCACTTCGTAATTGGATAAGGGTTGACCGAATTATAAGGCATAAGGGTGCAGGTAATAAGGTAAATGGGTGAAAAGGAAATCAGGGATGAATTTAGGTCACTTAATTTAACTTTTCGCGAGGAACGAATGAGGGGAGTGTTGAATAGTCGAAACGTTTAAAAGTCGGGAATACGGCAACCAGGCAATCAGGGGGGAATTTAGGTCACTTAATTTGACATTTCGCGAGGAACGAATGGGAGGTGCGTTGCACGTTTGCACGTTGACACGTTGGAACGTTGGGGGAGTTAGGGGATTGTTCCTCAAATAAAAGTTTGAGGAACAACGAGGAACAACCGATATATATAGAAGCGACTTGTTCTTCAGAGGTTGTTCCTGAGGAACAACCAAAAAGAGCAGGGATTTTAGTTTGTATGTCAGATAGTTTTATCTTCAGATAATTCACACGGTGATCCTTTGTCTCAGCACCATATTGGAAGGAGATAATCTATTGTAGCACGAATGTTCTGTAATCAATAATTATCCCGAGAGTGTGAAGGGAAAGTGTGATTGTTTGGAATTGGGTGACAGGTGGAGAGAAATAGTGGATAATATAGTCATTACAATCTGCAAAAATCGGGTGGACAAATGGAAAAATCAATGAAAAATCGGTATTCAAGGTATATTGGAAGTCACTATAGCAATAGTCTTGCTGATTTCGATGGCTGGATGTTCTCCTGTTGACGAAGCTGTTCCTTCTGCGACAATTGTCCCAACACAGCGACCAGCCAATACCAGCACGATCATCCCTGCAGCGACAGAAACAACCGCGCCTACGCAGACGCTTTTCCCAACAAAGAGCCCATACCCACGGCATTTCCCAATCTGGACTCCGCTTCCTACTTTGTCGGATATCAGGGCTGAAGAACAGCTCATAAAATGGCTTCAAGGGTCTGCGGATTGCCGATTGCCTTGTTGGGGAGGAATTAACACCTGGGAAAACCCATTGGGAAGAAGCGAAACAGGTATTGGGTTCTGTATTAGAAATCCAACAGATTCTGAAATAAATCAGCCTTGCCAAAATGGGTCCTTGTAACATCATAACTTTGGGAAAAGTCGATGATAGATTTGTTCTTGGACGGTTATCTAGTGCAAGTCGAATGATATTGTTGATGCAATGAAGGTAGGGCTACAAAAACCAACACCATCTTATAGCGAGTAGATAAAATTCTATTACTTTATGGTCAACCTGAACAAGTCTTGATTAGAACTTCCTACCATGGGATTATGCATCCCGACCTATTCCATTTACCTTGTTCCTGGCATATCCAAGTCAACAATTTCTAGTCAAATATCTATGGATAGCATACCAAATCGGGAGAAAATACAGTAGGTTGTATTCAAGACAACACATCTCAATTTTTATTGAACAATTCGCTAAATGATCAATGGTCTGATGTACAGATTATTGACTATATTAAAGGAGCCGATGAGAGAAATTCTTCCACTCATTGGAAGAGGTAACCGATCTAACAATCGAGCATTTTTATGAAGAGTTCAAGAATATTGATGGAACCGAATGCATCAGTACGCCAGGTGAGTATTGGCCATGAGAAGTAACCACATAAACGTTCGAACATGAAAACGTTTAAACGCGTCCATACATCCATACAAGTTCAAAATGCGGTAGAATTGTTCGCAGGAAACAATCACCAGTCTCTCATTAATGAAATGGGGGCGTAAAATTCAGCCAACGGGCTGGATCGAGGAGGAGAGTTAATTTAAGAGAAGAGGGTCCTGGTGGCTTACACCACCAACTCCGGAACAACCGCGGAGGTGGCGAAAGCCGTGGGCGAAGAACTGGGCAAGGACGGGAACCCGGTGGATGTGGCGCGGCTGGAAGAAGTGGCTGACCTGACTCCCTACTCTGCCGTGGTGGTCGGCGCGCCGATGATCCTGGGCTGGCACAAGGCCGCCGTCAAATTCGTCAAGAATCACAAACGTGCGCTCAGCCAGGTCCCGGTGGCGTATTTCTTCACCTGCAAGAGCCTGACCGAACTGGGCGAGGTCAGTTTCGAAGCCACAAAGGTTTGCGTGGATCCCGAACTGTCCAAGCCGCCGAAAGACCCATCCCGCCTTTCCTTCCGCGAGAACTACTCGACCGTGCAGAATTACCTGTGGCCTGTCTTCCGGGCAGCGCCGGAGGTCAGACCCGTCAGCGCGGCTTTTTTTGGGGGCATCCTCAACATGGGCAATATGAAGTGGTACCAGATGCTGTTCGTGCTGCTGGTCGTCCAGGCTAAAGCGGGCGGTCACCACAATATGGAGTTCATCCGCCAGTGGGCCGGGGAAATGCGGGAAGAATTGCTGGGGGTTAAAGCCGGGTAAGGACTGCAGGGAAGACTTTTCGGTTCTCCCATCACTGGTGGGAAGAATTCAAACACAAAGGTCACAAAGGACCACAAAGGAAAAATTAGTACCCGATTATCGGGTAAAATCGCTGCATGAAAAAACCGGAATTTATCCCTAAAATTGCCATGTCGATCCAGGCGCACCCCGACGATCAGGAATTCACCGTGGCGGGGACGCTGGCGAAGTGGACCCGAGCGGGCTGCAGAGTCTCCTCCGTCATCATCACCAGCGGCGATGCCGGGTCGAACGAGGTAGGCAAGGGGGCCGAGTACAAATCCGAACTGGCTGTCCTGAGAGAGGCCGAACAGGTCGCCGCCAATGCCCTTCTGGGCATCCAGGAAACGATTTTCCTGCGCCACGCCGACGGCGAACTCGAACCGACCCTGGAACTGCGCAAGGAATTGACCCGCATCATCCGCCAGGTGAGGCCGGAGGCGGTCGTCATCGGCGACCCGCAGACCGTTTTCTACGGCAACGGTTACATTAACCACCCCGATCACCGGGCGGCCGCGCAGGCAGCCCTCTATGCTACCTTCCCATCCTCCGAAACGCGCCTGATCTTCACCGATCTGCTGGAGGCAGGGTTCGAGCCGCACAAGGTCAAGCGGATATACGTCCACGGAGCCGAGAAGACCGACACGGTGGTGGACATCACCGAGACCATCGACGCAAAGGTGGCGGCGCTGAAGAAGCATGCCTCCCAACTGGGCGAGTGGGACCCGGAGGAAATGATCCGCAAATGGGCCAAAGATGAGGGGAAGAAGAAGCGCTACAAATATGGAGAAGCCTTCCTGGTGATGATCAACGAGGAAGACAAAGTCGAGAACTGAATTGACGGGGCGGGATTGTATATCCCGCCCTTTTCTTTTGTGGTGCGTCCTGATCAGTTATCCTTAGAAGAATATACCACCCCGATTAACACCCTGCGGGTGACGACTCCCAGCCGCATATCTGGGATACTGGTCCTGTTCGGAATACCGGACTATTTGTCATACCCATCGGAGGAAATCCTATGAAGAAATCTTCGATCATCCTGTCGATCATGTGCCTGGCGGTCATCGCGCTGGTGGGTTGTGCCCCCGCGACAGAGATCGCCCCCACGCCGACCCCGACCGTGACCCCCACAGCCGCGCCATCCCCCACCCCCACCGCGCCTCTGCCGGTGCTAGAGGTGCATGAGACGGCAGGCTGGACGCGCTACCGCCACCTCTCCCCGTACGACATGGTCATCGATGCAGATGGCAATATGTGGGCCGCCACCCAGTACGGGGTCTACCGCTGGAACCTGAACGACGGGACCTACCAGCGCATTTCTCCCGACAGCATCTTTTACTGGGGCGTCACCCTCGCCCCCGACAACAGCCTGTGGTTCACCAGCATCGCCGGCGGCGGAGCCTCGCACTACGCCAACGGGACCTGGACCCGCTACACCACCAACGACGGCCTGCCGTCGAATAAGGTCTTCGATGTGGCCGTCACGGAAGATGGCGAGACCTGGTTCAGCACGGATGCAGGCGTAACCCGCTTCGACGGTCAGACCTGGACGACCTTCACCCTGGCTGACGGTCTGGCAACGAACAATGTCGCCTTCATCCTGATCGACCGGGATGGGAATCTGTGGTTCGGCAGCCAGGATGACACGCCCATGGGCGGCGTATCCATGTTCGACGGGGAAACCTGGACCGCCTACACCCCCGCAGACGGGCTGCCGGGAAACACAGCCGTCCCTCTGATGGAAGACGCTGATGGCGCGCTATGGTTCGGCACCATCGGCGAGGGAGGCGTTTCCCGCTTTGACGGCGAGACCTGGACGAACTATTCCCAGGCCGACGGGCTGGCGGGTGAATGGGTCGAGTCGATGACGATCAGCCCGGATGGGACTTATTGGTTCGGCAGTTGCGGGATCGGCATGGCCAGCCTGGATGGCGAGGCATGGACGACCTACCTGCCCAACCAGGCGGGCGGGCTGCCGGTTGCGGAAATCCATGTGCTGGCGTTTGCGGCGGATGGGTCGATGTGGGTGGGGGCGGCTTCGGAGGGTTTGGCGCGTTATCAAGCGCCATGAGAACTGTTAATACAATCCGCTAGAGATCGGATAAAAGACCCTGGCGGATTGATGATTCGATTAATATCGCAGCGGAGAAAAGAGTAGCGGTAAGAATATCCTCGCCCAATCCGGCTGAAATGCCAGCCCGGAATTGGGATCGACCATCAGCAGGGATGTATCCACCGCCTCGAAATCATCCCCCGTCAGCACATCCAGATCGTGCAACATGTCATTATCCCACCGCTCATCCGGTGAGCCGCTGACGTACCAGTTCGAACCGTTGTCTGCCAGGATAATCCCATATTGTTTCATGGCCTGCAGGATCACCTGTAACTGCGGTGCGAAGCCGGAAATATTATATGAAGATTTCAAGCGGAAGCGCGCTCCCATGGGCGGAATCTCAGGTGTTGTGGGATCATCGGAAGTCAGGTGACGGGCGGGCCAGATGTAGTAGTTGGTATTTTCGGCGGTGAAACGGATGGCATGGTTGATCGACCCTGCCACGCACCTCCTCATAGCGGACCAGGCCTGGCAGGATGGGCAGACCGGCCGCATCGGCGGAGGTCCAGGTATCGGGGCGGAGCGCGTGCGAGGCCAGGTCCCAGATAGCTCCTGAGCCGGCGTACCAGGTCCCGCCGGAATACTCCACGGCATAGAGTTCATAGAGTTTGCATGTGCTCGAATCGACCACCAGCAGATGCCGGTCGCTGCCGTCTTCGATCAGCGGGCTGGCGGGCATGGGGTACGGACCCAGGTCGGACTCGTCATCGTAGTCAAACGTGAAATAGACCATCGGCGTCCCCGCCCCGACGACGTTGTAAGGGATGCCGATAGTCTGCTCTTCCCACATGGAACCGAAGTCCATGTGAAAACCTGTGTCTCGGCCGATGCTGCCGATCCAGGCAGAAGAACGAGGGTCGAGCGGGAGAGCATCCACGCGGGCATTCCAGATGTTGTTCACCGGGAACATGGCACATCCACCGATGGCGGCGGGGGCGGCGATGGAGGTGGCGGCGGCAGACGGCGCCAGTGAGCAGGCAAGGAGAACCAACCCCGGCAGGATCAGTCCCCGTGGAAACCTTCCCTTATTCGCCAATGATCTTTACCAGCACTCGCTTGCGACGGTTGCCGTCGAACTCGCCGTAGAAGATCTGCTCCCACGTGCCAAAGTCGAGCTTACCCTGCGTGACGGCTACGACCACCTCCCGCCCCATCACCTGACGCTTCAGGTGGGCGTCGGCGTTATCCTCGCCAGTGCGGTTGTGCCAGTACTTCCCCACCGGTTCGTGCGGGGCAAGTCCTTCCAACCACTGCTCGTAATCGTGATGCAGGCCGGACTCGTCGTCGTTGATGAAGACGGAGGCGGTGATGTGCATGGCGTTGACCAGGACAAAGCCCTTCGGTAACGTCACTTTCCTTGAGGGCGGCCTCGACCTGGGCGGTGATATTGACAAAGCCGCGGCGGGAGGGGATGTTGAACCAGAGTTCTTTTCGGTAGGATTTCATGGGAATCTCTTGAGGGAGGATTTTATAATTGGGGAGATTCTACCTGAATTTGAAGATTCTAGAAACGACTTCGCTTGTTGCAGATTCCCACCTAGTAGTTTTTGACATAACTCCAAATTGCCTCAGGCGACATTTTAGGACCTCTACAAACACCGACAAAAAGATGGTTCCAGGGCATAGCATACTCATTCGTTATGGCGGCTTTCACCTCACATTGAGTAAAGAAAGAAGACAATCCTTGAATATTCCCTGTGACCAGGATCATGACATCCCACGAATAACCTGGCCCCCATAAATAATAATTCAGATGACCGCTGACCGCGTGAGGCAAGCCATACTCCGGCCCCAGCACGTCGATTGCGCCGGCGGGACCATACCAATCGCCCCAAATTCCAGCTTTTCCACGGTCTTCCGGCGGCAGTTCGTTATACACATTGGCCACAGTTGAAACAAGTTCATCCCAGCCGATCCTGTTTGAAAATTCCTGAGGATAGATCGATTTTGAAAAAGTGAAATCCCGGACGGGTTGATAAAGGAAACCAAAGTTCTTTGCGTACTGCGGTAATAAGTTGGATTGGCAGGATGGGCACCGATGCCGGCGCGACAAGGATCCCTCCAACCACCATGTAAGAGACTGCGGCTACCTTCCATTTTTCGCTCCAGCGGATTTTGAAAAACAATTCTTCTACAAATAACGCACCCGCTGCGATAAGTGGGATGAAAAGCTCCGCCAGCATGAAACTTCGCGCATGCAGGATGAAGATCAGAACAGTCGTAACCAGGAACATGATCCCCAGAAAGCGGAAGTCGGTGTCATTCAGGCGTTTGAAGATGCGATATAGACCTAACAAAAGCAGAGGAACCAACAATGGATTCATCGCCAGAACAATATTGACGAAATATTCCGGCAGAGAATATTGATACAACATCTTCGAACTGTAATTGGACCAATATTCGAGCGTCGGCCATTTATTGGCGACTTGCCAATATATATATGGAGAAATTATGACCAGGAACAAACCTCCCCCCAGCCACGGCCAGCGAGTTAATAAATCCTTGCGGTGCCTGGAAATCAACAGGCCGATCATAAATCCAGGCGCAAGATACAAAATGGTCATTTTCGTCAAGCCGGCGATACCCGCAACCAATCCCAACGATAACCACAGCTTTTTGTTCCCTGTCCGCAAGAACCGGACCAGAAGGAACATAAATATCGCCAGGATCAGCTGGTCGATACTATCATAGGCGAAAAAGAAGTCGAGGATCAGCCAGACAGGAGCAATGATAAATCCCAGGGCGCTCAGGCTGACGGCGAATAATTTTCCGCCGAATTCTCTTGCGATCAGGCAGACGAAGACCAATGTGGCTGCACCGGCAAGTGAGGGGATTATGTGTAATGCCAGCAGCGATCCTCCAAATAACAAACGGCTCAATGCAACCAGCGCAGGCACCAACGGCGGCAAGTCGACATATCCGAGAGCCAGGTGGTTACTTAGTGCAATGGTATAGAACTCGTCACAGAAATAGCCGTAATTGGAGCCGGTCAGCATGTGGAGCGTAAATTTCAATACCGCACCGAGGATAATCACCAGGGTGATTGGAGAGAGATCCGAGTAGTTTTTGTCTGTTCCTCAGCAGTGCTCGTTAGCATGCGCTTCACTCAGGGGAGGATTTTGTGATTGGGGTGATTCTAGAATTCGGATATTCTTTATAGGGGTATTCGCGTAAGATCGCAGCCTGGAGCCACAAGGCTGGAGGCTGCCCAGTAAAGCCCAGTCTGGCGGATCAGTTTCCACATAAATACCATGGAAGAAAGCAGGCAGATAATCAGATAATTCACGACATCGGAGAAGAACTCGTGCTCAAACACTTTCTCTATTGTATTCGTCACAATTCACTAGTTGTCAACCCAAGATGTTAAGGAAGTGAAATTCAGACCTAATAGAAAATTCTGAATAAGCAGCTACCTGCGCCGCACCATGTTTACTCATGATTATTTCTACAAGTGCATGCCCCAAAGATCATAAATATATGTTGTGAGGAAAGAGAACTTAAGGCGCATATTTTCTTTGTTCTCACAATGTTCAAAAACAACTTTATCGATTCAGATTTTCGGGAAAAACTTGAGATAGGTTACCTAATTAAGCGTATGGTTCAGGATCGAAATAATCCTCCAAGGATGAGGAAAATACCCCATTGGCTGCGGTAAACGGCGGGTATATAAAAATCCATCCTCATATTCTTCAAGTATTTACAAAACGGATTATTCCTGATAATTGCCCATAGAACCTTGGTTTCATTTTTCATGATGTGGTAATTTTCGTCGCCGAACAGATCTCCGTGCTGTAGAAACACAAAGTAGAGACCAAATACGGTCCATTTCGAACGTTTGGCAAGTTTTCACCTTCTATTCAATTACTGTCAAATTTTGAGCAAACCGCAAAAACTTACCTTGCGGCGAAACTGGTGCCTGCTTTTATAGCCGATTTGCTATTACCTGCATCCCCCGTCGCCGCCCACCTGCGTGTCTGCTTATGGATGAACAGGAAATATATCGCTAGCACAGCGCTATAGACCAGAACAATCGTGTAAACGATCAGGCTGACCCTGAATTCGGGTTTAACAGTCCTGAAAAGGAACAAGAACGGCACGATCAAGACAAGGTCATAGGCAAGGAAACTCAACAACTGTCCCAGGGCGTTGTACCAGCGCGGTTTCACCAGTGCATAGATAAAATAGAAGGCGTCGCCCAGGAATATGCAACCGAAGATGACGGATGATTCGGGCTTCACTTCCCAGGGGAAAATCGGCAGGCGCAAAACCATCGAAACTCCGGCAAATATCAGCGAGACAATGAAAATCACGAAGGAGATACGCACCAGCAAGGGCGTCGGGCGATCATCCTGCAGGGGAATTTTAAGGCTCCAGATCAACGTTGCCACACTGGCGATCACCGATAAAATCCCCGCGAGGCAATACGGCAGCAGTTCTGGTCGATTGTTCGCATATAGATAGAAGAAATACGCAGTGGACGTAATCGCAATGACCAGCACATTCATTGATCCGGCCGGCAGCGCGCCCCATTCACCCGTCCAACCGATCCACAGCATGGCCGCGCTCACCGCCGCCAGGATCGAACCGATGAACAGGTAGGAAAGCCGGCCATCCGGCCACGGCCAGATGGCCGTTACAATGGGTATTTGGAAAGCAAAACCGAGTCCGATCGCCAGGGTTACGAGCCCGCCTGCGAATACGATAAAACGAAGAAATTTCATATTCGGCCTCCTAGAAGAAATCCTTGCGTAGATCCACCGCAGTGGTTTGGTCGGGATACAACTTCGGTTCGCTGACGATGCGGTAACCATTCCTGGTCCAGAAGCGGATCGCCTGCGGGTTATTGACCTGCACTCCCGCCATGATGGTATTCACTTTCCCATCTTTCCTGATCTCGTTCTCCACTGCTTCCACTACCACCTTGCCGATGCCCAAACTTCGGAACGGCGCGGCAATCATCAGAAGTTCCAGGTAGGCGATACCGGGTTCGCCGCGATAGTTGTCCGGCACAAAATCGAAAACACCGATCATCCTGCCGTTGGCCTGATAGATCCCGCAGAAAATGCCATGTTCACTGCGGGACAGTTCCAGGTCGGCCTTCACCATCATCATGGAGGCTGTGGAAACCGGTCCCAGAGCAAGAAAGTCTTCGCAGTCCTTGTAAACAGCCAGCACCGCCTCCAGGTCATCCGACGAGATGGGATGGATCTCAAGGGATGGATTTTGGATTTTGATTTTTATGTTGCGGTGTTTGTTCATTTCGAACCAAAGATTTCCCGGCAAGACAGTGTGAGTTGACCCATTAGAAAATTTTCGGACGGGTCAATCTCAATAGATCAACCCGTCCGTCATAATCAATCTTCTTCTCACATTGTGATCACTGTCCTATCCGCCACGTTTTTGCCTATATTTTTGGCTCATTTACAGGACTCGCCTGTACCAATTGTGCTTTCATCGCTTTCGCTTTCTTGAGCGTTTTCATTCCTTCAAAAAGTCCACCGATTCCCAATATAAGTAAAATAACATACATTCCTATTCCGGTGGTTGTTGTTACCGAACTGCCTGAGCAAACAACTGACAATCCTTTCAGAGAACAATCGCCTCGCAGATCATTGATGATGATAATAATGAAACCCGCCAAACTCAGAACTCCAATGATGATCTCCAAAATTCCCCAGAAGAACTGCCTGGCTGCGTTCTTCGTGACAAAAAATCCGACGACGACAACAAGGAACAAAAAGAAACCGCCACAAACGAGTGCTAGAACAAGCATATCTGACATGATGAACTCCCTTTGATATTTGATTTAGGTTCTGATTAATTATAGTATTAACCCCAACAAGATGACAATTAAAGAACCGTGTGCTTTTACCCCAAAAACACAAATTATGTCTGCACTTCAACTTCCCGCCTCTGGAAAGTGAATTTACGAGGGAAAATGAAGCCCATAAGCATCAGCAACATGATCAAAAAAGGTGCATTGTATTTCACGGCCGGAATAAAACTCGCTAACAACAAGACAAGCGAAAATGCAAAAGGAACCAGAACAGCATCCCTGGGTTGTAGAAAATTCCCTTTTACCAACACCATCAGGAGCGCAACCAACGCAACGAGGAGCAGAGCCAGGTCGTGGTAATGCAGGTGAGGTACAGCAAAAAGGGTCAGAATGACGGCCATGCCGATCTGTTTTCCGGTGATCACTGAACTGCGCCTCCACAGGATGCACAGCCCCAGCAGAGTCAGCCCGTAGACTACCCAGCCGATGTTGTGTATTACGGTTTCACCCAATCCAGGCACGATCCGCCAGAGCAGCCCCACCAGGTTCACCATCTGGGGTTCATGCAAGCCGAACCAGGTACCGCCGGCGGACGTAAAGAGAACATCCAGGTAAGTCCTGGTTCCATCCAGACCGAGCATCGCCACGCACAGCAGACCCAAAATTCCGGCAAAAAGAGAAAACCAGCCAAAAACCTTAATCTGACGAAATAAGAAGGGGACGGCCAGCAGGAGTGTTATATGGGGACGCACGGTTGTGAGGGCTAGACCTAGTCCTGCCAGCCAATCCCGGCCAGTCAATATGCCGGCAAGGAAAAGGCAAGCCCCAAAAAATGTAAAGGCCGTCTCCTGCGGATTGACGAGACTGATGAACAGCGGATAAAAGGTCGCCAGGCCGGCCAAGAGCAGCCAGCGCATCAATCGTTTCCATTCATCGCGGCGCAAGAGCCAGTTGATGACGGCCAAACTGGCGGCATAAAAGGTCAGCAGGATGAGCACGTAACGCAGCAGCGAGGCGACATAATCCCCATTTACGATAAGAATCAGCATCGGCACAAGGTAAGGGATGTGGTTGTACATCAGCACCTGACCCGGTGCGAGGTCAAAACCGACCACTTCTGCCTGGATGGCTTGCTGCAATTCCAGGTCATACACGCGCGAAATTCCATATCGCTGAGCCACCCCGGCGGCAGAGTATGAGGCAATGAAATCCGTGCCTGTCCGCTGGGCGGGGTCGCCGATCATGCCCAGCCAAAGAACGGCATACACCACCGCGAGGATCATCAGAGCGGAGATGATGAATATTCGGCGGAAATTGATCGAACTCATGCTGCCCTGTTGCTGATTTACTGGTTCTTCTCCACTACTACCGTAGCCTCACCGATCAAGGCCGCCACGGCTCCCACTGCCGCAAGGGTCGGGGCAAGAACGGCGCCCACCACGCCCAGCGTTAGCGGGAATTCGATCATGGTTTTCCCCTCCCGGTTTTTGATAATGATGCGGCGGATATTGCCTTCATGGATCAAATCTTTGATCTTGGCGAGCAATTCTTCGCCATTCACACTGAATTCTTCGGTCTTGTATTCTGGCATTTTTCTCTCCTTTTTGACGTTGTAAAGCCTCTCCAATTATCTCACTTTTTATTCTATTACGATTATCCTTATCTTTGATCGCGGAATTAATGCACAGTTCGTCCTTCTATCATTCGAGCATGGTTTCCCTTTTTCAGCAACCCGAAAAAAATTCGTGTTATATACTGTATAGTATCCCCAGCCGGGTATTGAACAATCACTGAATTTCAACATGCGCAGGAGACTTTATGCTCACCATTGAAAAAGTGGATACAGGGAACAAGGCCCAGACAAAACGATTCGTGCAATTCTATTACGACCTGTATAAGGATTGCCCCCAGTGGGTACCGCCGCTTTATATCGACTCCTATCTCCAACTCAACCGCAAAAAACATCCTTTTTTTGAGCATTCCGAGGCAGATTTCTTCCTGGCAGTGCGGGACGGGAAAGTGGTCGGGCGTATCTGCGCAGGGGTGAATAAACTTTACAACGAATACCACAAGACTCGCAAGGCGCAGTTTTATTTCTTCGATGCTATCGATGACCTGGAGGTTGCCCGGGCGCTTTTCGATGCAGCCTTCGATTGGGCCCGCCAGCGCGGCCTGGATACGATGGTCGGCCCGAAGGGCCTCTCCCCCTTCGATGGGTATGGCATCCTGGTGGAAGGCTTCGAGCAGCGCCAGATGATGACCATGATGAACTACAACTATGAGTATTATCCCCGCCTGATGGAAGCGCTGGGATTCGAAAAGGAAGTCGACTTTGTCTCCTGTTATTTACCAGCCGAGGCGTTCAAGATCCCCGAACGAGTCGAGCGGATCGCCCAGCGGGTTCTGCAGCGCGGCAATCTGTGGGTGAAGACCTTCAAGAGCAAGAAGGAACTGGTCGGCAGTTGGGCTCACCGGGTTGGACGAGCCTACAACAAGACTTTCATTAACAACTGGGAGTATTACCCCTTCACCGACGGCGACGTGGATTATGCCGTCAAGAATGTCTTCATGGTGGCAGATCACCGGTTGATCAAACTCATCATGCACGGTGATGACATTGTCGGTTTCCTCTTCGCCTTCCCGGATGCGTCAGCGGCCCTGCAGCGCGCCAAGGGGCGCCTATTCCCCTTCGGTCTCCCCGATATTCTATTGGAAATGAAGCGCACCAAAACGGTCTCCGGGAACGGCATGGGCATCCTGCCGGACTTCCAGGGGACCGGCGGCAATGCCCTCCTATATTATGAAATGGGCAAGACCATCCTCGAGAATTATGATTTCAAATTTGTGGAGATGACCCAGGTCGCCGAAACGACCCGGCAAATGCGGGCGGACCTCAAGAACCTGAACGGGGTGGAATACAAAAATCACCGCGTTTATCATAAAGCCATCGATTGAAGGAATAAAAAAACTCCCGCCGGATTGGCGGGAGTTTCTATTCGGTCAGGAATTAGAGGACTGTAACGTTGGTTGCTTGCGGGCCCTTATTGCCCTGTTCAACTTCAAATTCGACCTTCTGACCTTCGTCCAGGTTGCGGAAACCGTCACCCTGGATGGCAGAGTAGTGGACAAAGACGTCCGGGCCGTTTTCACGAGTGATGAACCCGTAGCCCTTGCTTCCATTGAACCACTTTACTGTGCCGACAATTCGTTCTGACATGTGATTTGCCTCCTTATGGCAACAAAACAAAAAAATGATGTGCCAGATGAGTTCCATTAGTCCTGTAAAAATAAACGATCCGCCTGAAGAAAGCTCGGATCATCGTCTTTTTCTTTTTCCAACGTGAACCTACCGGCATCTTACAGGGACTATCATACGCCAGGAAACCAGATCCGTCAAGTATGAATATTGTTAGAATCCGGCAGATCTGGGTAGTACAAAAGTCCTGCTTTCCAAAAAAGAATATTCTCAACGAGATGCCCAAAATCATCGAATTGAGTATGATTGGAGGCATCGGATTTCACGTAAGAAAACATAGGCGAGGCAGAGATGGCCGAATTTGAATTTCATGTATCCCGCAAAGCGCGCCGGAAATACGAGTTCGACGAAGCCCTGTTCGCACTGAACGGCAACGTGGTCCTGGCAGATTTCGCCGCCGCCCGCCGCTTCGCCGAGCAGATCACTGCCGTCCGCGGACAAGTCGTACCAGCCTCGGATATAAACGCCATGGGATTGATCGACGAGATCCTGCACCTGCTCATCCGGCGATACGAAACCCAAAACCCAGGCGTCATGCAGCGGGCATTGCAAACGGTCGGGTTGGATGCGGACCCCAGCCTGTTCAAGTTCATCGAAGAATTTCCGCCCATGCCTGTTCAGCGAGGGGAAGTGGACACCCGCACGTATCTCGACCTGGAGACCGCCGGAAGGAAGAACCGGGTTGCTTCTCTGGAAGAAATGCTCATCCTGCACATCACCAACCTAAATCCTGCTGTCGTAGCTTACAAGGAATTATTCGACGAAGAGGTGCTCAAGCGGGAAAGCCCCTATGAAAAAACCGTCCGCTCCCTGGTGGATTTCTTCGAGGGTCAGCCCGCTTTTGATGCAGCCACTGTTAAACCTGCAGAGCGCGAATCGCTCATCCAGGTGCTGATGGCCCCGGCGCGGCGCTCACCGGCCTCCCTGCAGGGACAGTTGGAATACCTTCTCGAGCGCTGGCGGGAGGTGCTGGGTGAAGCCTTTGTGACCCGCCTATTGCGCAGTATCGACTACGTCCGCGAAGAGCGCATCCGCCAGACCGGTCCCGCCGGAATGCCGAACCAGGCTCCGCTGCTTACCTTCACCGGTCGCGACTACACCGAATATGAGCGCTTCAGTCAAGACAAGGAATGGATGCCCCGGCTGGTCCTGATCGCAAAAAACTCCTATGTTTGGCTGGACCAGTTATCAAAGAAATACCAGCGACCCATTAACCATCTCAACCAGATCCCCGACGAGGAACTCGACCTGCTGCGGGAGCGCGGCATCACCGGCCTGTGGCTAATCGGCTTGTGGGAACGCAGCCTGGCTTCGCAGCGAATGAAACAGATGATGGGCAATCCCGAGGCGGTGGCCTCGGCTTACTCGCTGATGGATTACCAGATCTCCGGCGACCTGGGCGGGTGGGATGCCTTGCAAGACCTGCGTTGGCGAGCGTGGCAGCGCGGCATCCGCCTCTCGGCTGACATGGTCCCCAACCACATGGGCATCGATTCATCCTGGGTGGTCGAGCACCCCGATTGGTTCCTTTCGCTTCCCTATTCTCCCTATCCCAACTACTCCTTCAACGGTGCAGACTTGTCAAATGACAACCGCGTGGGGATCCAAATCGAAGATCACTATTACGACAAGACTGACGCAGCCGTGGTGTTCAAACGCTTCGACCGCTGGACCGGTACCAGCCGCTACATCTATCATGGCAACGATGGCACATCCATGCCATGGAACGACACCGCCCAACTGGATTACTCCCGGGCGGAGGTCCGTGAAGCCGTCATCCAGACCATCCTGCACGTAGCCCGCAATTTTCCCATCATCCGCTTCGATGCTGCCATGACGCTGGCAAAGAAGCATATCCAGCGGCTGTGGTTCCCCGAACCGGGATCCGGCGGCGCCATCCCGTCCCGCTCGGAATATGGGATGACCCGGGCGGAGTTCGACGCGGCCTTGCCCGAGGAGTTCTGGCGGGAAGTAGTCGACCGGGTGGCTGCCGAGGTGCCGGACACCCTCCTGCTGGCGGAAGCCTTCTGGATGATGGAAGGATACTTCGTCCGCACGCTGGGGATGCACCGGGTCTACAACTCGGCCTTCATGCACATGCTGCGCGATGAAGACAATGCCAAGTATCGCCAGGTGATGAAGAACACACTCGAGTTCGACCCGCAGGTGTTGAAGCGCTACGTCAACTTCATGAACAACCCCGACGAAAAGACCGCCGCCGAGCAGTTCGGCACCATGGAAAAATACTTCGGCGTGTGCACCATGATGGTGACCCTGCCGGGTTTGCCCATGTTCGGCCACGGACAGATCGAGGGATACCGTGAAAAATACGGCATGGAATATCGCTATGCGAAATGGCAGGAATTTGTCGACGAGGGTCTGGTGGGAGGCCATCAGTGGCGCGTCTTCCCGCTCACCCACCGGCGTTATCTCTTCGCCGAGGTGGAGAATTTCCTGCTGTATGATTTCTTCACCCCGCAAGGGAATGTCAATGAGGATGTGTTCGCCTACTCAAACCTGTTCCATCATTCTGCCGGCAACAACGAGTGCGGACTGGTGATCTATCACAACAAGTTTGCAGAAACCAGCGGCTGGATCAAAACATCGGCTGCTTATATGGACAAGGCTCGCGGCCAACAACAGCAACGAGATCTTTCGGCCGGACTGGGTTTGCCGCGGGACGGTTACGCCATCTTCAAGGATTACGTCACCGCCCAGGAATATATCCGCCCGTGCGCGGAGTTGACCGGAAAAGGTCTCTTTGTTCTGCTAGGCGGCTACCAGTGCCACGTCTTCCTGGATTGGCGTTTCGTGGATGGCGACAACTGGAAGACGGTCTATGAGTCTCTCAACGGTGCCGGGGTCAGTTCGATGCAGGCGAAATATGATGAACTTTTCCAGCCCAAGGATGCACCAGCGACACCAGTCGAGTTGAAGAAGAAGGCGATCAAGAAACGGGCCGCACCTAAGAAACCCGCTACATCAAAAAAGACCGGTGAATCGAAACGTCCGGTTAAGAAGAAAATAAAGGCGGAAAACTAAGGCTGTGGTAATTGTTCAGAATTTTCCAAACAATCGGAGACCGGATTGAAAGAGGTCTCCGACTATTTTAACTGCTTCATTAAAGACCACAATAGTGAGATTGCACATGAAATGGCAACCAGTAAACTAGACATCCCTGTTATGAAATTAACCCGATTGGTTCACGATAATGCAATGAATAACCAGGATTAATAGAATATGATGAATGCAGACACTTCCCACCTTCCAAATCTATTAGCTTGCAATTTTGATTATTGATCGATAGAGGCAGCTCCGGGAAGGGTCGAAATAATAATAACCACGGAGAGGTAAACCATGCGAAAGTACTTGTATAAACTCCAATTTGGAGTAGCTTTGCTATTGGCACTCAATCTTTACATGCCTGCCCAGACGGCCCGCGCCGCCATCCTGGAAGGTCCAGCCTGGAGCGATGTAGGCATCGTCTATATAGCTCCCACTGGCGGAGCCTACTATCCAAGTGTGTTGTTTGATGTCGAAGGCTTTGGTATCGACACTCCCCTGTATAAAATGTGGTACAGCAATGGCGGTGGTCAGGTCTTCCTGACCACATCTGCCAATGGCATGGAGTGGGGATCACCGGCGCAGGTCAGCGGGCTGGGGGATGACGCTCACCATGTCCAGGTCCTCTACGATGAAAATTGCTTCGGTGTGGATCCCTGTGAGGCGACAACTCCGAAATACAAAATTTGGTATTGGGATATCAATGCAGATCTGTACAGCATCGAAGCCATCGCCAGCGCCCAGTCCGTCGACGGACTCGCCTGGACGGACGATACCAGCCTCAGTCAATCAGCTACCGAACAACTGATAACAGGCGCTGGGACGGGCTGGAACCGGGGCAGTTACGGTCCGGTCTCGCTCGTGTACCAGGATGGTGCCGATAACACCGGCTCCGATCCTTGGGATTACAGCTACGCCATGTATTACGACGGCACCGACGGTAGTTCCGAAGTGACCGGCCTGGCCTATTCCACCGACGGTCTCTACTGGAGTGCCTACTCGGCCTCACCGGTATTGGACAAAGGTTCCGGCAACACATGGGACTGTGACGACGCCGCGTACGGGTCGGTCTATTACGACGGTATGAAATATCACTACTGGTACAGCGGTGGCGGTGGCGATAATGGCTCGGGTGGCTGTGTCACCGGCGCGCCGGTCCAGCAGGGCATCGGCTATGCAGCATCTGACAACGGAGTAGACTGGATAAAGACTGCGCAGCCGGTCTTCCATATCACTGATGGAGTAACTTATCGCGACCAGCGTACCTATACTCCTTCGGTGGTGGATGACGGCAGCGGCATGTTGAAAATGTACTATACAGCCGCAGGTAGTGCCTTCGGCAATACCAAGATGATCGCTCTGGCGGTCACGTCGGCCCAGAACGTCTTTGTCGATGACGATTGGGTCGGCCAACCGAATGGAACTGAGGTTGCATTCCCAGGCAGCTCAACCGCTCATTTTATTGGTCTGGACGCCTTCGACACCATCCAGAAAGGTGTGGATGCGGTTGCCGAGGATGGCACAGTCAATGTAGCCGCGGGGACGTATACCGAACAGATCAGCATCACCAAGAGTCTCCACTTGGTGGGTGCAAGCGCCGCCTCCACCAGCATTGTTGCCCCGCCCACTTTGCCGGCTGCATCAAATCCAACTTCAGTAATCGTTATGATCAGCGGCGCAGGTGTGAATGTGGAACTCACCGGTTTTACCGTCAAGGGTCCCGGACCATCAGCCTGCGGAAGTATTCTCGCTGGCATTTTTGTACGCGATAATGCCGTTGCCAATATCCACCACAATACCATTCAGGATATCCGTGACAACGTCGTGGGTGGCGTGAGTGGCTGCCAGAATGGCGTCGGCATTTTCGTTGGGCGTCAATTCCTTGAGCACCGTCGGAACTGCCACGATCGCTAATAACACCATCATCGGCTACCAAAAAGGCGGGATCGTGGTGGATAATACCGGTTCTTCGGCAACCATCACAAACAATATCGTAACAGGCGCCGGCACCATCAATGATATCGCTCAGAACGGCATCCAGATCAGCCGCGGTGCCAATGCCACCTTCACCGGCAATACGATCACCGGGAATAGTTTCCACAGGGAAGGGAATGCCTGGGATTGGGGTTCTGCCGGTATCCTGCTCTATAACGCTGGCAATGTTACCCTGGCTGGTGGGAACACCATCTCCGACAACGACCAAAACCTCTACATCAGTGGCGCAACCTCGGTCACCGTTGGAGCAGAAATCATTGGCCCATCTTCTGCCCCGCTGGATTTTGGTTACAACGTGATCAATTTTACGAACATTGACCTGGACCTTTCGGATGTGACCTTTGACACCACGGATAATTTTGAGATCGAGGACCGCATCTGGCATGGCATTGATGACCCGTCCCTTGGATTGGCCACCTGGGTTCCTAACAATTTCTTCGTCACCACGCTCAGCGGTACCATCCAGACTGCCGTCGATGCGGCGGATGATGGAGATACCGTCAATGTGGCTGCTGGTACTTATATCGAAGAGGTTGTTATCGACAAACCCCTTTCATTGGTTGGTCCGAATGCGGGGATTAATCCCTATACCGGAACCCGGGTGGCAGAGGCTATCATCCAGCCAACCCAGATCGGCCATGATCCTTATGCCACTTGTATCGCCGTTCTGCACGTCAATGATGACAATGTTACCGTCGATGGTATCACTTTGGACGGGAACAACCCGGCCCTGACAAGCGGTTACCTGGTCAACGGGATCGACGTTGATGCTTGCGAGGGTATCGTTGGCTTCGAAGGCGTGGAAGGTATTCGCATCGAAAATAATATCGCCAAGAATTTCCGCTACACCGGTATCGATTTTTCCAATGATGTGGACAATTCCGCTACCAGCGGCAACTATATTCGCTACAACTTCTTAAACAATCTTGGCAACGACTGGGGCATTGGCGTGGTCTTGTACAACAATTTCTACGCCGACGTCTCCTACAACGTCTTCGAGGCTGTCCGTGTTGGTGTGCAGACCGGCAATTTCCATCGGTCCAACCCCGGGACAACTGCCAGTATCCACCACAACACCATCTCATCCTGGCGGCGCGGCATATTCCACAACCTTCACTACAGTGACGCATCGGCCTTCACCATCAACTCGAACACCCTAACAGTCATCAATTCGACCGCCACCGCCCGCTGGGACACGATCATGCTTTCATCGCTCCAAACCGGAGTGGATGCTATTGTCACCAACAACACTATCATTGGTTCCGATGTGACCCAAATGACGGTCGGCTACCAGGTCTGGAATACCTCCACCGCTGCCGAAGTAACCATCACAGGTGGCTCGGTCAGTGATGCCGACTACGGTGTCTGGATCAATAACTACGCCGGCTACGGTCCCAGCAACGGCGCCTCCAGCACCATCACGGTGGACGAAGTCAGCATTACCCGTGCCTCTTTAGCTGGCGTTTACGTGCAGGACGACCCACTCAACACGAACGGTGCGACAGTTTGGGCTCGGGTTATCAACTCACCCATCACCTTCTCGGCCAACGCCGTCCTGGTGGAAGGCCCCGACGCATCCGCCACTGGCATGTGCAACCTCATTAGTGATAACACTGCCGGTGTAAACAACACCACTTCCACCCTGCTCGATTTCGAGAAGAATTGGTGGGGCTCGCCTTCGGGACCTGCGGGAGTGGGTCTGGGCAGCGGCGGCACGGTCAGCGCCAATGTGGATTATAAGCCGTGGAACCTGGATACCACCTGCACCTCTTTCGCTTCATCCATCCTCCCGGTGATCACTGAAGGCGCATCCATCTCGGTCGGCATGTCTGCCAACGGGACACCAGACCCATTCGTCTTGACCCTGCATGCAACAGATGTGGATAGCGACGTCCTTACATGGGATATCTCCTCCCCTGCAGATAATGGCACTGCTTCTGTCAGCGGCACCGGCAATTCGATGGTTATCGAATACACCCCCGACCTAGATTACAACGGCACCGATCAATTCGTGGTGCGGGTCACCGACGCAGACGGCAGCTTTGACACGATCACAGTGAATGTGACCATCACTTCCGTCGAGCCACTTACGTTCATCTACTATATGCCGGTTCTATATCGGCCGTAGCAGACAACCTTTCGACCAGTTTCAGGAGACCGTCAATTCTGGCGGTCTCCTGTGGGTTAAGCCCAGGCCGCCCAACTCCAGAGTGCTACGTAAATATTTACACCCAGATTCAGTGAATTGGGGCGGCTTGCAGTAAGTGGGGTTCAGTTTTTTATACAAGAAGCAATAATAAGGATTGTCATACAAGATAGAGAAGAAAGACGTTTGACGCAGCCCTTTTTATGCTGTACACTTTTCCTACACTCTTCGAAACGAGGGCCCTCATGCAGAGAAAACGCAATACCTACCCGATTTTTGTGGTGGCTGTGTTCTTCTTCTTCACTCTCTTACACCAAACAGACAAATTGCTGATCGGCTCGCTGCAGATTGAAGTCAGTGATACCTTCAAACTGAACGACCTCCAATGGGGATTGGTCAACACAGGGGCGTTGATCGTGGGAACATTGTTCTATCCCCTGTGGGGTTACCTGTATGACCGGTTCGCCCGTCCAAAACTGCTGGCGCTGGCCTCCCTCATATGGGGCGCTACCACCTGGCTGAGCGCCATTGTCCGCACATACCCGACCTTTCTGGCGACACGCGCCTCCACCGGCGTGGACAACTCGTCTTATCCCGGTATGTACAGCCTGATCGCAGATTACTTCAGCCCAAAAATTCGCGGCAAGGTCTACGGCGTGCTGCAACTTGCCCAACCCATCGGCTATCTTATGGGCATGATCCTGGCACTTATGGTCGCCCCCATGCTTGAAGGGAAACTTTTTCATCTCGAGGGTTGGCGGTCGATTTTCCTCATCACCGGCATGCTCGGCATCGTCATGTCGATCATCATTTATTTCGGGGTCAAGGAAATGCCGCGCGGCCAATCGGAACCGGAATTTGAAGGTGTAGCAGAGATCGGGCAGGTACGCTTCAACTGGCCCGCCCTCAAGGACGCCATGAAGAAGAAGACCATGTGGTTCATCTTCCTGCAGGGCTTCGCAGGGGTTTTCCCTTGGAATGTGATCACTTTCTTCTTCTTTGGCTATCTCATGCTCGAACGCGGTTACAACAACAACTCCGTCCTCTTTACCATGGGACCAGTTGTCATCATCCTGGCAGCCGGGTATTTCCTCGGTGGTGTCTTGGGCGACTGGCTCTTCAAACGTACTCTCAAAGGCCGCATCATCATCTCCAGCGCCGGCGTGCTCCTGGGAGCCATTTTTCTCTTCTTCGCCATGCGGACCCCCGTAGCGGATAAGACCACCTTCTTCATCCTGATGAGCCTGACGGCCTTGTTCATGCCTTTCTCTTCCCCCAATGTGACTTCGACCGTTTTCGACATCACCTTGCCGGAGGTGCGCAGTTCGGCCCAATCGGTGGAATATTTCGTCGAGAACAGCGGCGCTGCCCTGGCCCCCACCCTGGCGGGAGCCATCGCCCTGGCTGCCGGGAGCAAGCAGTTCGCCATCATGACCGTTTGCATTTCGGCGTGGGTCGTGTGCTTCTTCCTCTACCTGGGCGCCTTGTTCTTCGTCGACAAGGATATCAAATCCCTGCGGGCTCAACTGGCCGAAAGAGCCGGCAAACAGGCGCAAACAAATCCATAAACCTCATCAATGAATATTATCCAGGTTAACCTTGCCGATCGCAAGCAGGTGCGGGATTTTCTCTCCCTGCCGGGCCGCATCTACCGGGACGATCCCCGCTGGGTGCCGCCTCTAGCCGGGGAAGAATCGGTCCGGCTCAACCTGCGCCGCTATCCATATTACAAACATTCACAGGCCGCCTTCTTCCTGGCCTATCAGGATGGAGAGCCGGTGGGCCGCCTGGCTGTGCTGGATAACCGTCTTTTCAACAACACAATCACAAAAAGACCGCTTTTTTCTACCTCTTTGAATGTGAGCAGGAACCCGTGGCCGCCAACGGACTTTTCGAGGCGGGTACGCGTTGGGCTGGCGGACGCGGCCTGGACACGATCCATGGGCCACGCGGCTTCACCGCCCTGGACGGGTTGGGGCTGCTGGTCAAAGGGTTCGAGCGCCGCCCCGCCCTGGGATTACCGTATAACCCGGCCTATTACGTCGACCTGATCGAGTCACTCGGGTTCGCAAGCGTGGATGAGATCGTCTCCGGCTACCTGGGCCCGGACATCCAATTTCCCGACCGCATCCACGAACTGGCGGCCCGCATCCGCGACCGGCGCGGCTTGCACATTGCCCGCTTCCATTCCCGGCGGGAACTGCGCCGAGCCCTTGGCTCATTGGAAGAATTGTACAATCAAGCCCTGGCAGGTACCACGGACGGCATCCCCATCACGGCGGCGGAGATCAAGTCACTGGCCGACCAGATGCTGTGGTTCGCCGATCCGAAATTGATCAAGATCGTCATGAAGGGCGACCAGCCGGTCGGGTTCATGCTGGCCTACCCGGATATCTCCGCCGGGCTGCAAAAGACGAAGGGCAGGCTCTTCCCCTTAGGCTGGATCACCTTGCTGCAGGAACTGCACAGCACCGACTGGATCAACATCAATGGGGCCGGCATGATCGAGGCATACCGAGGCCTGGGAGGCACCGCCATCCTCTATAGCGAGATGTTCAAGAGCGTGACCGAAAACCCGCGCTATCGCAACGCCGAAGTGGTCCAAATCGGCATGGAAAATGATAATATGCAGAGGGAAATGGAAAACTTCGGCGTGGATTTTTACAAGATGCACCGATTGTATGAAAAGAAGTTATCATAAAAGGTTATTCTATTCGAGCGAGAGGAGAAATTATGGTCAAAATCGTTGCTGATACCACGTCCGGTCTGCCCAAACAATTATTGAAAGATCTCAATATCGCCCTCATCCCCCAGATCGTTTGCTTTGGAGAAGATTCCTATCGCGACGATACCGAAATGGATACCGCCATGTTCCTGCAGAAGCTCAAATCTGCCTCGGAACTGCCCAAGACGGCCGCACCGCCGCCGGCGCTCTACCATCCGATTATTCGAGCAGGCTATCAAGGATGGAGAAGAGGTGATCGTGGTGGCGCCTTCGGCCAAGGTCAGCGGGACGGTCCGCTCCGCCGAAGTGGCGGCCCAGGATTTCCCATCGCTGAAAGTTCGGGTGGTGGATACGCAGACCATCGCCGGCAATTTGGCCAGCCTGGTCCTGATGGCAAGCGCATGGGCCGTGAAGGCGCAGGCGCGGCGGTGATCGTCAAACGGCTGAACCAGTGGATCCCGCGCGGGCAGATCTTCTTCCTGGTCAACACCCTCGAATACCTGCAAAAAGGCGGGCGGATCGGCGGGGCCAAAGCTCTGCTGGGCGAAATGCTGCAGATCAAACCCATCCTGTGCATCAAGCAGGGACAGGTGGAGCCTTTCGAGCAGCAGCGCACAAAGCGGCGGGCCCTGGCCCGGCTGCTGGAGGTGGTGGAGGAGAAATGCCCAAAGGTCCGCAGGCGCACCTGTGTGTCATGCAAGCCGACGCTCCATGCGGAAGCCGAAGCCCTGGCGGCTGAATTAAAAACCCGCATAGGTCTGACCGATATCCCCATCTATGAACTGCCCCCTGCCATTGTCACTCACGGCGGGCCGGGTGTGCTTGCCGTCGGATTCTTTGAGGCTTAAAGACCGCTATGGTATAATTCGCAGGCTATTGTGCCAATTCCCACGCTTGTGGACAACAATCAAGGAGTCTACCTATGTCAGGTCATAGCCACTGGGCAACCATCCGCCGAAAGAAAGGCGCAGCCGATGCCAAAAAGGGCGCCGTTTTTACCCGCTTGGCACGTGAGATCGTCATGGCCGCACGCGACGGCGGAGGCGATCCCGAATCGAATTTCCGGCTGGCGCTGGCGGTCGATAAAGCCCGCGCCGGTAACATGCCCAAAGAAAACATCGAACGCGCCATCCGCCGGGGCACCGGTGACGACAAAGATGCCGCTGTATATGAAGAGATCACTTACGAAGGATACGGTCCGCACGGCGTGGCGCTGATGTTCGAATGCGTCACCGACAATCGCAACCGGGCTGTCGCCGAGATCCGTCACCTGCTCAGCCGCAGCGGTGGGAATATGGCCGAAGCCGGCGCAGTGGGCTGGCAGTTCAGCCGCAATTCGTATTTCTCGTTCCCCAAAACCATGTTGGGCTTCGATAAGGCCTTCGAACTGGCGCTCGATGCCGGCGCCGAAGATGTTACTGAAGACGATGAAAACATCGAGATCATCGCCCCGGTGGAAGCCTTCAAGAAGATCACCGATGCCCTGCACAAGGCCGGCGTCACCCCCGACGAAGCCGAATTGCGTATGATCGCCAAACAGGAAATGGAACTGCCGGTTGACCATACCCTCTCTGTGCTGCGAGTGATCGAGAATCTCGAAGAATTGGACGACATCCAGGCGGTTTACCACAACCTGAAGATCTCCGACGAGGCCTGGGAAGCGCTTGAGGCCGCCGAGTAACCATGTCGCTGGTGCTGGGGATCGACCCGGGAACGGCCACGACCGGCTACGGTCTGGTGCGCGAGCGGGCGGATGGCAGCCTGGAAGCCGTTGAATACGGTGTTATCCTGACCGCCGCCGGCGAACCGGCTCACCAACGCCTTTCAGTTCTCTATCACCGCTTGAAAGAAATATTGCTTCTCCACCGCCCCGACCGGGTTGCGGTGGAGAAGTTGTTTTTCCAGACCAATGTCAAGACCGCCATTGCCGTGGGACAGGCGCGCGGAGTGGTCCTGCTGGCGATCAGCGAGGCCGGGCTGGACCCGGGCGAGTACACCCCCAACGAGGTCAAACAGGCTGTGGCGGGTTATGGCAGCGCCGACAAGCGGCAGGTGCAGGAAATGGTGCGGGTGCTGTTGGCCCTGCCGGAGATCCCCAAACCCGACGATGCCGCCGACGCCCTCGCAATAGCCATCACCCATCTGAACACACAGAGATATTAATATTTCTCTCCCCCATTTCAAGAACAGGATGGGGGATATCCTTCACCTGTCGGGGGCGAATAATAAAGGCTTCTCCACTTCTCTGCAACCGGGTAGAATAGGCCTGACATAATTTTTCCCATTGGAAGAATCAACCAAGAGGCATCCCATGATCGCAACCCTGCGTGGTGAAATAACCCAGATCGAAGACAATGCCATCATCGTCGAGACTGGCGGAGTAGGCCTCCGTGTGGCAGTCCCTAAACTGCTGCGCGAGCGCATGAAAACCGGTGAAGCCATTTTCCTGTACACCCACCTGGTCGTGCGCGAGGACGCCTGGATCCTTTACGGCTTCGACTCGCAATCCGAGCGGGAACTCTTCACAACCCTGCTGGGCGTGGATGGGGTCGGGCCGCGGACGGCTCTATCGGTGCTGTCCACCTTGACGGTTGAGACCGTCCAGCGGGCTGTCTTCAACGACGAAGCCGACCTGTTAAGCCGCGTCCCCGGTATTGGCAAGAAGACCGCCCAGAAGATGCTTCTGTATCTGCACGACAAACTGAAACCCGCCGGCGGACTGGAAAAGATCGCCTACATGACCGACGCTGACTCAGAAGTGCTGGCGGCGCTGACTTCACTGGGTTATAGCGTCATCGAAGCTCAGGCCGCCATCCAATCCATCCCCAAAGACGCCCCCGCAGATGTGGAAGGCCGCTTGCGGGTGGCTTTGCAGCAGTTCACCAGCAAGTAGGACAAATTTGCAATTTGTCCCAACGAGTATAATCAGCGGGAAAACCTCATCGCCAACTGGAGGAGAAAATGCTCGACAAGAAGATCACATTCATCGGATCGGGAGCCATGGCAGAGGCCATGATCTCCGGTCTGCTGCGCCAGGAATTGGCGAAACCGGGGAATTTGAACGCCTCGGACTCCCGCCAGGAACGAGTGGATGAACTGCATAAGAAATATGGCGTCCATCCCTTCACCGAGAATAAGAAAGCCGCCGAGAAAGCGGATGTAGTGGTCCTATCCGTCAAACCTCAGCGCCTGACCGACGTGCTCAAAGGCTTGAAGAGCAGCATTCCGGAAAACGCGCTGGTACTGTCCATCGTCGCCGGGGCGACCATCGCCAAGATCAGCAACGGCCTATCCCACCAGGCCGTCGTCCGTTCCATGCCCAACACCCCCGCCCAGATCAGCCAGGGCATCACCGTCTGGATGGCCTCGCCGGAGGTCAGCGAGGCGCAGAAGGAGATCGCCTGTACCATCCTGGGCGCGCTGGGTGACCAGGTCAACGTGGACGACGAAAGCTACCTGGATATGGCTACCGCCCTATCTGGTACTGGACCTGCCTACGTGTTCCTCTTCATGGAGTCCATGATCGACGCGGGCGTCCACCTGGGGTTTTCGCGGCGTGTCTCCGAACAGTTAGTCCTGCAAACCTTCAAAGGCTCCGTCGGCTATTACGAAGCCCTCAACGAGAAGACTGGCGTCCATGTGGCCGCCCTACGCAACCAGGTCACTTCACCGGGCGGTACCACCGCTGAAGCCATGTACTTCCTCGAGAAGGCCGGTTTCCGTACCGCCATTTCCCGGGCAGTCTGGGCGGCTTACCAGCGGTCGATGGAACTGGGCCGGGAAAAACCCACCCATATCCCCGAGACAAATAACGGAGGCGAAAAGTAACTTCATCTATGCCACCAAAATAGAACAGCGGGAAGAAGTCTGAATTGACCTTCTTCCCGCTGTTCAAATATGTGGATCACTTCACCTGGCGGATGCTTTCAGCCGTCTGGTCGGTGTGGAATTCATAGACAGTGGACTCATGTTGCACAGTCACCAGGAATCCAGGAGTGATCGCTGCAGGCAGGATTCGGCCGGTCCGCCTAAACCAAGGCAGCTATCGGACCACTCCACCGCTTCAGCGCTCACAAGGGCGATCGTCAGCGGGTCCACTTTCAGCTCTTGCGCAAGTGTTGCCCGGACGGCTTCAAAAGCCTTCTGGTCGGTTGGCAGGGTAGGTTCCGCCGCGGCGGCATTCGCTTTGACGTACTGAATACCATAAACTCCCAGGATAACCACGATCAAGAGAGCCAGAAAAAGAAAGGTGCGTTTCATGTAAATCTCCTTTATACCGATAGGATTTGTACTGTAATCATCACATAGACTGACTAATGCTCCAAAAAGTTCCCCATTATCGCCTTCCGCACACCAGATACTCCAGATACATCCGATACCTGCGTTATAATTCCTTGGTTTTCATACCGGCGATGGAGTCCGCCTAATTGCCCATGGGCTGATGACTCCTACCAAAATATTATTTTGGAGGAGTTGTCCGTGTTTGTGAATATCATGTTGGTTGGCATTGGTGGATTCTTTGGATCCATCGGCAGGTATTTGTTGGGAAATTACGCCCAACAGCTCAGCAAAAGCATCAATTTTCCTTACGGCACCATGGTGGTGAACCTTTTAGGCTGTTTTGCGATCGGTTTCCTGGCTCAATTGGCTGAATCTCGCGGGCATATTTTCACCCCAGACGCGCCTGCTGGTCTTCGTGGGGATTTTGGGTGGCTTCACCACTTTTTCATCATTTGGGAATGAAACACTCAACCTCTTTCGCGATGCGCAATTCTTGAACGCCCTAGGAAATATCGGCTTAAATGTTGTCATTGGCCTTTTGATGGTGTGGGTAGGCCGGTCCGTTGCATTTCTGATCTGGAGGTGATCATGGAACTTCACGAAGAGAGTTACCTGCTCCGAATTTTCATCGGCGAACTGGAACACCATGAGGGAAAGCCTTTATATGAATGGATCGTCCTGCAGGCGCGAGCACAGGAACTGGCTGGAGTGACCGTACTACGTGGCCTGATGGGTTTCAGCGCAGGCAGCCGTAAGATCCAATCCTTCAAGATCGAGAACCTGTCGGTCGATCTGCCGCTGGTCATCGAGATTATTGATGCGAAAGAGAAATTGGAAGCCTTCTTATCATCCATCGAAGGTGCTATCAAAGCCGGGCTGGTAACAATGGAAAAAGTCCAGGTGCGCCTCTATCGTAGGTAGACAACTCCAAACAACATCGCTTTACCGTCCATGAACTTTCCTAATTTGATCGCGCCGCGGCGTGAAGTTTATCCCATCCGCCGCGGTATAATTTCTTCGCTATTTTCATTTCACCTATCAAAGATTAAGCCTCACCATGTCTCTCATCACTGCCAGTAATCTCTCCAAATCCTTCGGCCCCGTGGACCTGTTCGCGGGCGTTACCTTTGCCGTTCCCAAGGGTTCCCGTCTCGCCCTGGTGGGTCCCAACGGCTGCGGCAAGACGACCCTCCTGCGCATCCTGATGGGGCTGGACGAACCCTCCGGTGGAACAGTCTCATACGCGAAGAACGTCCGCATGGGCTACCTTCCGCAGGAAGCAGAGTTTGAAATGGAAGGCACCGTTTGGGATGCCTGCATTGCGGTGTTTTCCGACCTGCTCGCCCGGCAGGAAGATTTGCAGAAACTCGAAATAGAAATGGCCATCCCCGACAACCGCACCCAGGTTCTGGAGCGCTACGGAACCCTTCAGCACGAGTTCGAACGGCGCGGCGGCTATACCTTCCAGACCCGTATCAAGCAGGTCCTGACAGGCCTGGGATTTTCGGCGGAGGATTTTACCCTGCCGCTCGACCACCTCTCCGGCGGGCAGCGGACACGCGCCTTCCTGGCGCACTTGCTGCTCTCCGAACCCGATCTGCTGCTGCTGGATGAGCCCACCAACCACCTGGACATTTCCGCGGTGGAATGGCTGGAAAATTACCTCAGCCAGTGGAAAGGGGCGGTGGTGATCGTCTCGCATGACCGCTATTTCCTCGACCAGGTCGCCAACGGCATCCTCGAAATGGCCTTTGGCGCTACCGAGAAATATCCCGGCAACTACTCGGCTTACCTGCAGACGCGCGAACTGCGTTGGGAACACCGCCGGGAAGCCTTCGAAGCCGAAAAGGAAAAACTGCTCAAGGATGTCGATTACATCAAGAAAAACATCTCCGGGCAGAACGTCAGCCAGGCGAAAGGCAAACTGCGCCGCCTCAGCCGCATCGTCCAGGCCATCGAACAGGTCGGCATGGAAGCCGTCCTTAACCAGAAATGGATCGAGACCAGTGAAGATGTCACCATCGCCACCTCGCCCTTCGGACCGGAGGAGGCGGAACGGCGTGTGCGGGCCTTGCGCGTTCCCCGGCGGACCCTGCCGCGCCTGCACCTGAATTTGCGCACCGCCGGCCGGTCCGGTGAACTCGTCCTGCGCACGACGGACCTGTGCATCGGCTACCCGGGGCACCTGCTCTTCTCCGCTCCGGATATCGTCCTGCGGCGCGGTGATTGTGGCGCATTGATCGGCCCTAATGGGGCGGGCAAAACCACCTTTCTCAAGACTGTATTAGGCCAATTGACCCCGCTTGAAGGTGAAGTGACCCTAGGCGCTTCCCTGAAGATCGGCTATTTCGCCCAGGCGCACGAAGGTCTCAATCCCGAAAATACTCTCGTCCAGGAGATCGATTCGATCATGCCGCACTGGCTGCCGGGTCAGATCCGCGAGTACCTGGGCAAATATCTCTTTTCCGGCGAGGATGTCTTCAAGAAGGTGGGGGTCCTTTCCGGCGGCGAACGCGGCCGTCTGGCGCTGGCGAAACTGGCCTTGCAGGATACCAACTTGCTCCTGCTGGACGAACCGACCAATCACCTGGACATTCCCTCGCAGGAGGTGCTGGAAGCCGTGCTGGATGACTACGGCGGCACCATCCTGCTGGTGACGCACGACCGCTATCTCATCGACGCGCTCGGTACGCAGATCTGGGAAATCGAGCCGGACGAATCGCAGTTGACCGTTTTCGAGGGTACCTACAGCCAGCGCAGGGAGCAGCGCCAGCGCCTGGCTGCTTTGGTGGCTGCCGAAAAGATCAAGGGAAACGGCCCCCGACCTGCTCGCCGATCTGCGGACCCGGCCAAAAAAGAAGAACGCCGCCGGTTGGCGCGCCTGCAGGAGTTGGAGAACAAGATCGCCGCCCTGGAGACAGAATTGGGGCAGCTCGGCTTCAGGCTGGAGAATCCCCCTTCCGACCCGGCCAGGGTGGCTCACCTGGGCGAGGAATATCAGCGAGTTCAAAATGAAATGGATATATGGCTGGCCGAGTGGGAAGAACTGCAGAAGTAAGGTTGAAGCCTGTCCGATCCCGGTCCTTCAGACCTTCGGAATTACAATTATCATCAGCGAGGTCTGGAAAGTATGAAATGCATATCAATAAGAGGTCCCCTCTCGCTTGAGAGGGGACCTCTTCAATAAATAGCCGCTGCCGGGTTCACACAATCCTGCGAGAGGATCGGCTAAACTCAAAATTACATTGTCATTGCGGCAATCGAGTCAAGACAAGCAGAATCATTACCGAATGACTAATGGCAGGAAGATCTTCTTGGGTACGATCGGGATGCTCATTTCATCCCATGCGGGAATACAGATCGGCCTCACTGTTGCGGAAACAATGATCTTCCCCGGACCAAAACCCAATAACCCAACTTGAGCAGGCGTCAGGACCACCCGGTAATGACCCGCTTCCACGAATGCCGCCACGCCATTCGATTTAATCATCCCGTCTGAATTCAATAAGGCATAATCCACTCTCAGCACCTCCGCAGCGGGGTAAGGATCAAAGGCCGGACGTCACATAGGCATCATAAGTGGCCGTACCGCCACCATCCACCTGGGCTGGTCCGGTCAATTCCAACTGCGGCGGGAGAGGAAATGTGTAACTGCTCCAGCGGTCGGCCAGGTCGGGATAGTTCGTGTTGTTCCGCAGCACGAGTTTTTTTGAGCTAAAATCCAGGCTATATACGTAATAAGGGCCTGTGCCAACCCAGTAATGCCCGCGAGCCGTATACCAGTTTTGCAGGTTCGTATAACGTGTGCTGAGGTTGTCTCCTGTGATATACGTCTCCAGGGTGGATGCGTATGGGATCGCCTTCCCTGAAAGCAGTAGAGGCCAGTCTTCCTGAAAGCAAGGTCAGGCTGATGCCATTCACGAAATCCGTTTGCGCCAGCGGTGATACGGCTTTGTCAGCCGAATAGGCCAGGAAGCCGTCTGCCTCGAGAGAGTTTGCAGTGGCGATCACATGCCAGGGCGCCTCTCCAAAACCATAATCGGGCCAGAGGGGGTAAACATTCAATTCGGCATCTCTCGAATAATCATCCGTGTAATATTCGATCGTAAGTGGAGAGGTCGTTAGGACCCGGAATCCCTTAAAACCAGCCATGAAGGCATCAAAAGCAGGCACAGCCGCAGGGTCATAGATGGCGCTGGCGGGATTGGCCCGGTCGAAAAGCATGATCATCGGCATGAGAAAATCGGCTACGGAGAGTGGGCTGCCATCCTGCCAGGCGACGGTGCTAAACAGGTCAGCCGGGTACTGGACCAAGCTCTTAATTTTTGCAGTTGTCCCAGTCGGGAACTTGGTCGACGCCGGGATGAACTTCTGCGTGGTGGCATCCCAATCGACCCATGCGTCAGCCGGGACATCGATCTGGTCGGCAAAACTTAGCGTCAACCAATCATAGGTTTTGCCGATCGCCAGACCTGTTTGGGCAGTAACCTCGGCGGTGGCGATCCGCCACGGCATGGGCAGGCCATTATATGGATTTGTCACCAAACCGCCCGAGCGGGTGGCCTGCATAACAGACTGGTCCCAGCCCCAATTGCTCCCAGCCACCGGGTTCCACGGCTCGGTGAACAGGTCCGAAATCAGCCCAACGTAAAACTCCGCCCTCCGTGCCGTTGAACCGCAAGGTCAAAGGCCAAATCTGCGAACCCTCGATCCCAACTGCCAGATCCCCTGCCAGATAGATATCGGTCTGATAAGGAGCGTAGGATAAACCGTCAACCAGGAAGACCTGGAGCAAATCCTGCAAAGCCATTTCCATTGCATCGGTCATCATCTCATGGCGCTGGGGCAGTGTAGTGAAATTGCCGCTCGCCAGGTCGTCTCCCAACAATTGGAAAGCCGGATCCGGATCATTGTGCAAGAAGGCGGGAATTCCCTGGATACTGGTCGGCAAGTACATTTGCTGAAACAAATTTTTCTGGTCTCTGTCCCATGTGTCATTTGACCAACCGGCTGTGTACAAACTCCATAACCCGTCCGCAGGATCGGAACCAATCCAGATTGAACCAAGCGCAGAGGAATTACCGTACTGTCGGTCAACCGTGAAGCCAACTGCCTCCAATTGGTCAGCGATGTAATCACCCATCTCGTGACGAGTACCGTCGCCATCCGTACGGATCAGGAAGATCAGCGTAACCGGATTCAAGTCGTACATCCATATTCCACCATCTAGAACCGCACCCAGGGAGGTCATCTCCTGCTGGACGACTTCCTGCGCTTTCGTGAAATTATAGGAATAATATTCCTCCAGGGCTCGGGCAGTCACGGCTAATTCGGAATAGTCCGGGCCTTGTGTTGTGATTGGGAACCACTTCGGCAAGGCTGCCCCCGAGTAGATAATTGCATTAATATAATTGCGGTCAACCAGCCAATTCAAGGCCTGACGGATCTTACGATCTCGTAAAGGGTTGAGACGGCCATCGCTGAATTCAGCCGGATTTGATAATAACGAATAGTAAAGGCCTTTGTACCCGACAGATCTCAGACCGGCTGTATCTATGGAGGGTTTTGCATTACTGTTTAATCCCCCTGCATACAGATCGATCCCGTCGGCACTCAACTGGGTAACGGCGTTGCCAGGCGCGACCACGGACACCTCTATTTCGTCCAGCCAGCCGCCATGACGGGTGGTGTCTGCCAGGGGAGTCGCCCCTCTTCCCACTGACAAAGGCGAAACGGCGAATACAAAAAGCAATCCAATCGCCAGTGCTTTCCTGATGAAAGTGAATTTGGCCATAAATGAACTCCTTTTCCCTCACTTAGTTTTATTGTTTCCGGAACGATCAAACGCTTGAACGAAAACCACCCAATAGCCTTGTTAAAATCGCTATAACTTATTATATGACAATTCTTTCTGGAAATCATCTTTAAAGTGTTTAAGACACTGCCTCTGTTCACACAGTTCACTGTTCTTTATTTTCGGTTCTTTGTTCCTTTTTATCTTCTGAAGAATCATATGTTTATATTTTTATTTGAATCGTTTTTTAAGATTCAAAAAGAGGGTATGATTGAATTTTATATGGTCAAGTATTTAATTACCACCATGCTACATTCCATAAAGCCGCGAACGCGCTTGAAACGTTTGCGTACAAGCCTCCCTTGAACCGGGAGATAATTTACTTAAGAGGCTTTGATGAACGGATTCGACCATCAGATTGCAATACTCTATAACGAGGACGGTCAAGTAGCACGAGGTGATCCACAAGATTTACTGGCAGTTCAATGCACCATTACAGCCACACAAAATTTGTTCGAAGCCCTGACGAGCCTCGGTTATCAAGTCGTCAAGGTTGCTGTAAGAGGGGATCTGAAAGAACTCGAAGACAGGCTCAATTTCTTTCCTCCAAACGAAACATTTATCTTCAACAACTGTGATGGATTCAACGGCGACAATATGGGCGCTGTCTCTATCATCCGTCTGATCGAACGGATGGGGTTCAAGCATACCGGCGCCACGGCAGACTCGGTCGAGTTGTGCATCGACAAGCCCCGCGCTAAAAAACAACTGCTTCAATTCGGCGTTCCCACGCCCAAATTCCAGGTCTTCGAAAAAGCCAAAGGCGCGTTCCAACTGGAATTTCCCGTCATCGTGAAGCCGTCCATTGAAGACGCCAGCATGGGTATCGACTTATGCTCTGTCGCCACCAATATGGCGGATATGTATAAGCGGATCGCCTACATCATCACCGAGTATGAACAGCCTGCCATGGTTGAGCAGTTCATCAGCGGGCGTGAACTGGCAGTGGCAATGTGGGGCAATAAACCTGTGGAGATCCTGCCCATCGCCGAAGATGACTTTTCTGCCATCCCCGACCCGCTCCAGCACGTACTCACCTATGAGTCAAAGTGGAAGCCGGAATCACCCTTTTTCCAGAACATCCCCTCCCGCATCCCGGCCCAACTGGCGCGTAAGGAAGAGCAGGCCATCCGCAAAGTGGCGGAGAATACCTTTAAGGCAGTAGGGCTGCGCGACTTCGGCCGCGTGGATATCCGCTATGACAACGGGATTCCCTACGTCATCGACATCAATGAGATCCCCGACCTCTCGCCGGATGCAGGCTTCTGGAATTCGGCCCGCACCGCAGGGTTTACATATCCCCAAATGGTCGAGCGGATTTTGAATGTGGCAATGAAACGGGAAGGATGGATGGAATGATCGCTGTTGCAAAAGTGGAGGACGGGGCCGGTATCCATGAGATCGACGCGAATACCAGCGTGTTCACAGCCGAAGAAGTCGAGGCGGTGGATGAAATGTGGGACGAGTACCTGACCCAGGGTCCGGAAAAGAGCGGTTATTACTTCATCGTTGCCAAAGAAGAGGGTCACGTACAGGGGTATGCCTGCTACGGTCCGCGCGCGCTGACCGACCGCACCTATGACCTGTACTGGATCGCGGTAGACCCAAATGCGCGCGGCGGCGGGGTGGGCAAGAAACTGCTGGCTGCCACCGAAGAGGCCATCCGCTCCCTGGGCGGACGGTTGCTGATCGTGGAAACTTCAGGGCTGCCCAATTATGGGTCTACCCGGGCGTTTTACTTCGCCACCCAATATACCCATGAAGGCACCCTGAAGGATTTCTACAGCGACGGGGATGATCTTGTAATATTCACCAAGCGGTTATAACTGATCGCCTGCTTTTTCACAGCATACGCCGTTAGCCGGAGACGACAGAAACCTGTAGTCTCCGGCTTTTTTGCATATCTTAAGAAAAGCGTGGGGGTGCTTCTGGCAGAAAATGGTAGAATAAACATTCTGCTCCTATGACTACTCAAACCTCCCTGGCCGAATTTACACTTACCCGCCGTCACACGGCAGACCGCCGCAGTCCCCTGCGCTGGTTGTTATCCCATTCCATGCGGCATTGGTGGCTCATCATCATCATGTTCGTCGGTGCCGTAGGCAACGCCGCCCTGGCTGCCTACGTGCCGGTGCTGACCGGGCAGGCCTTCAACGCCATGCTGAAGACCCCGCCTAACGTGAAAGTTTTGCTGCCCCTGGCGCTGATCATGGGCGGGTCGCAGGTGCTCCGCGGCATCCTGCAGTTGGGCCGCAATTTCGGAGCCGAGTTGATCGCCCAACGCATCGAGCGGGATGTGCGGGATGAACTGTATGTCTCCCTGCTGGGAAAGAGCATGACCTTCCACAACCTCCAGCCGGTGGGCGACACGATGGCCCGCGCCACCAACGATGTCCGCGAAGTCAACTACATGTTCAGCCCGGGCGTGAACCTGGTGGTGGGTTCGCTCATCTTCCTGGCGATGCCCTTATTGTTCTCCGCCCAGTACCATTGGTCGCTCCTGCTCACCCCCATCCTGTTCACCATCGCCTATTTCATCGCCCTGCGCTTGTATATGCGCACCCTCAACCCTATCACCGAGGATGTGCGCGAGTCATTCGGGGTGATGAACACGCATCTCTCTGAAGCGTTGGACGGGGTGGAAACCCTCAAAGGTGCTGCCCAGGAAGACGCCGAGGTCAAGCGCTTCGAGATCAACTCACGCCGCCTGCGGGCTGACAACGTCAGGCAGGGAGATGTGGAAGCGCAGTTCGTACCATTACTGCTTTTCTATATCGCCCTGGCCGGCGGACTCCTGCATGCCATCCTGCTGTTCCGGGTGGGAATCCTGAATATTGGCGACGTGGTGGCTTACTTTGGCATCCTGCTTATGCTCGATTTCCCCACCTGGACCTCCATCTGGGCTTACTCGCTCATTTCCTCCGGCGTTTCCAGCGGCCGCCGCATCCTCGACCTGATCAACCGGGAGACCAACCTTGACCAGAATGTGCAGGGGTACAGCCGGCCCATGCAAGGCGAGATCGAGTTCCGCAACGTGACCTTCTCCTACCCCACCGGCGAGCCCGTCCTGCAGGACATATCCTTCAAAGTCATGCCCGGTCAGACGGTCGCCATCGTCGGGCAGACCGGCACCGGCAAGACCTCGTTGGCCAAGTTGGTCAACCGCACCTACGATACCAGCCGGGGACAGATCCTGGTGGACGGCAAGGACGTGCGGGATTGGAACCTGGCCTCCCTCCGTTCGCAGATCTCCATCATCGAACAGGATGTCTTCCTCTTCTCCCGCTCCATCGCCGAGAATATCGCCTTCGGCAAACCCGGGGCAACCCAGGCAGAGATCGAAGCCGCTGCCGTTTCGGCCCAGGCCGAAGAATTCATCAAATCATTTGAAAAAGGATATGAGACCATCATCGGCGAACGCGGCGTGACCCTCTCCGGCGGGCAGCGCCAGCGCCTGGCGATTGCACGCGCTTTCCTGACCGATCCGCGCATCCTCATTCTGGACAATTCAACCAGCGCCATCGACTCGGCCACCGAGGACATGATCCAGCGGGCCATCGCCGCGGCGGCGAAGGGACGCACCACCATCATCATCACCCACCGCCTCTCGCAGATCCGCTGGGCCGACCTGATCATCGTGCTGCGCAAAGGCCGCATAGCCGCCATCGGCAACCATGATAGTCTCATGCAGACCTCCGAGGCCTATTCCCGCATCTTTAGGGAATAAGGTTACCAGTTGCCGTAATTGCAACATTTAGTCGCTCTTATCGAAAGGGTTTATGGGATTTTACGAAGGACTTAACGAAGAAAAATACGACCGCCAGTACAAAGACAACGTACTGACCAAGCGAATCGCCCAATACTTTACCGCCCAGCGTCGCCGGGTGGCTGTCATCATTTTCCTGGTCATCACCATGGCCGTTATCTCCGCCGCCCAGCCCATCGTCGTCAGCAGAGGCCTGGATGCTCTCAAAGGCCAGCCCACCCTGGCTGCCAGCCTGCTCATCGGCCTGATCGTGCTTTTCATCGGCGCCGCTGACTGGGGGCTAAACTGGATCCGCCGCCGTTTGACGGTCCGCACAGTGGGGGATGTGATCCTCAACCTGCGTACACTGGCATTCCGCGCCGCCGTGGAACACGACCTTTCCTTTTACGATCAGTTCTCTTCCGGGCGCATCACTTCCCGCATCAACTCGGACACCACCGACCTGGGCAACCTGGTCGTCATCGTCACCGATGTGTCAGCGCAGATCTTCCAGGCTGTCCTGCTCGGCATCGTCATCGTGCGGATAGATTGGAAACTGTCCCTGCTGCTCTTCGCCATCATGCCGTTCATCTTTTTCATCGCGCTGGGGTTCAGGGCTATGGCCCGCAAGGTGACCAAGAGCGGCATGCAAGCCATGGCAGATGTGAACTCGGCCATCAAGGAGACCGTCAGCGGCATCGCCATTGCCAAGAATTTCCGCCAGGAAAACAGCATCTTCGAGACCTTCAATGCCGCCAACCAGGTCTCCTATCGGGTGAACGTCTGGCGAGGATTTATCCTGTCCCTCGTCTGGCCATCCCTGAACGCCATGGTCGGCATCGGCACTGCCCTGCTGGTCTATGCCGGCGGATTGAGCGCCTCCCAGGGCATCGTGACCATCGGGGCCTGGTACCTGTTCATCCTCAGCGTCGGGCGGTTCTTCGACCCGGTCATGAACCTGTCCTCATTTTGGTCGAATATCCAATCCGGCTTGAGCGCGGCCGAGCGCATCTTCGCCCTGATGGACGCCGACCCTAATGTTGTCCAGACCGACAATAAGGATGTTCCCGCCTTGAAAGGCGCCATCCGTTTCGATAACGTCTCTTTCCGCTACGCCGAAAACGAACCCGTCTTGACGGATTTCACCCTGGATATTCGCCCCGGCGAGAACCTGGCCATCGTCGGTCATACCGGCGCGGGAAAATCCTCCCTGGCAAAATTGATCGCCCGCTTCTACGAATTCCAGACCGGGCGCATCCTCATCGACGGGATGGACATCCGCTCTCTGAATTTGCAGCAGTACCGGCGGCAGTTGGGGATCGTCTCGCAGGTGCCGTTCCTCTTTTCAGGCACGGTCGCGGAGAACATCCGCTACGCCGCCCCGCAAGTGACCGACGCGGACATCCTCACCATGGCCCGCAGAATCGGCGAGGGCGAATGGCTGGAGACGCTCCCGAATGGTCTCGCCACGGTCGTGGGTGAACGGGGAGCCATGCTCTCGATGGGTCAGCGCCAATTGGTGGCGCTCCTGCGTGTGCTCATGCAGAAACCGGCCATCTTCGTCCTGGATGAAGCCACCGCCAGCATCGATCCGTTCACCGAGTGGCAGATCCAGCAGGCACTGAGCATGATCCTGGCAGAATCCACCAGCATCCTCATCGCCCACCGCCTCTCCACGGTCAAAGCCGCCGACCGGATCATCGTGATCGAAAAAGGCCGCATCATCGAATCCGGCGATCACACCGGTCTGCTGAATGCGGGCGGGCACTATGCCGGACTGTACAACACCTACTTCCGCCACCAATCCCTCGCTTACGTCGAAAAGATCCGCGAAATCGTCGAAAAATAAAGAAATCCATGTCTATACATTGCGGATTTTTATTCCCTATGATAGAATGCGCCCCAATATGAAAAATACTTTGCCCTGCATGCACCATCATCATTCACATCGCAGCCGGAAACCTTACCGGGCAGGGCAGTTTTAAGTAGGATAAGACTGAGGTCTATCCACAAATCTGTGAACCTGCGCTCCCCGGTAAGGGGAGCGTTTTATTATTTTTAGGAGGCATTATGACTGGAACATCAAGGGAAATACGGCTGGCGCTGCCCAGCAAAGGCGTGCTGGCCGAGATCAGCCGGGACCTGTTGGAGCAGGCCGGCCTGCGCGTCCACCACCCCAACCCACGCCAGTACGAGGCGTCCATCCCCAACCTGCCGGAGGTGAAGGTGTTATTCCAGCGCCCCGGTGACGTGGTCGTTAGCGTGCGCGATGGCAGCGTGGATTTCGGCATCACCGGCGGGGATGTGCTGGCAGAGAAACGCGGCCCCAACGGCAAGATCATGGTCATCCATCCGGCCCTCGGGTTCGGCCAATGCACCCTCAACGTGATCGTCCCGGAAACCTGGGAGACCACCGACTGCATGGCTGACCTGAAGACCAAGGAAGCATCCCTGGGCCGACCTTTGCGGGTTGCCACCAAGTTCCCCCTGCAGGCGGAGGCCTTCTTCCGCCAACACGGGCTGGAGACGGCTGAGTTCATCTCCGCCGAAGGCACCCTGGAGATTGCCCCCCCCATCGGCTACGCCGACCTGATCATCGACCTGGTCTCCACCGGCACCACCCTGCGGGACAACCGCCTGAAGAAACTCTCGGACGGCCTGATACTGGAGTCGCAGGGCTGCCTGATCGCCAACCGCGCCTGCCTGAAGGACAACCCGGCTGCGCTGAAGATTGCCCGCACGCTGCTGGAATTCATCGTGGCCTACCTGCGTGCCCGCGAAAACGTCTCCATCTTTGCCAACATGCGCGGCGAGACTCCCGAGATCATCGCCGAGCGCATCTACGGGCAAAAAGTCATCCGCGGCCTGCAGGGTCCCACCATGAGCCCGGTCATCACCCACGAAGGCGAGAAATGGTTCGCCGCTCATTTGGTGGTGCGCAAGGACCAGCTGGCGCAGGCCATCGCCGAACTCCGCAGCGTCGGCGGCAGCGGCGTGGTCGTCTCTCCCGTCAGCTATATTTTCGAAGAAGAGCCGATCGAATACCAGAACATGCTCAAACAACTGGAGGACTGAGATGCTGACCATTTACGATGTCGAAACCGCCCGCAAGACCATCCTGAAACGGATCCCGCTAAACAGCATCATCTATCCTGCCTCCACGCTGGCGCGCACCGAGCAGTTGTTCGGCAAGGGCATCACCCCGCCGCAGGCAGTCACGCTGATCCTGACCTCCATCCAGTTGGAAGGCGACGCGGCCCTGCTGCGCTGGTGCCGCCTGTTGGAAAAGTCTGTCCCGGATCAATTCCTCGTCCCACCCGCTGAATTGGAAAAAGCCTTCAATTCCATGCCGCCGGAGCTGGTCGAGGCCATGCAGGTCTCCGCCGGGCGCATCCGCCAGTTCCACCAGTACCAGCCCCTGCCGGATTGGGAAACCCGTGAGATGGGCGGGCGGCTGGGCCAGCGGGTCACGCCCATCGAGCGGGTGGGCGTCTATGTCCCTGGCGGGACGGCGCCGCTGCCTTCCTCCCTGCTGATGTCGGTCATCCCGGCCCAGGTGGCGGGCGTGCAAAAGCATCGTCGTCTGCACGCCGCCCAACCCGCACCCGGTCATCCTGGCGGCCGCCTATCTGTGCGGCATCGACCAGGTCTACCAGATTGGCGGCGCGCAGGCCATCGCCGCGATGACCTTCGGCACCGAGAGCATCCCCAAAGTGGATAAGATCGTCGGGGCGGGCAACCTCTTCGTCACCCTGGCGAAACAGCAAGTCTATGGACCGTCGGGTTGGACGGGCTGGCTGGCCCCACCGAGACGGTCGTCGTGGCCGATAAAACCGCCAAACCCGCCTGGGTGGCAGCCGACCTGCTGGCGCAGGCCGAGCACGACGTGCTGGCCAGCGCCATCCTGCTCACTCCCGACCGAAAACTGGCGGAGGCAGTCCAGGCCGAAGTCGCCCGCCAGATGGAATCCTTCAGCCGGGCTGAGATCATCGCGCAATCGCTGACGAACCGCAGCGGCATCGTCCTCACCCCCGATCTGCAGACCGCCTGCGCCCTGGCAAGCGAATACGCCGCCGAACACACCTGCCTGGCAGTGGAAGAACCGGAAAAATGGAGCGCCTCCATCCCCAATGCCGGCGGTTTGTTCCTGGGCGAACACTCCTTCGAAGTCCTGGGTGACTACGCTGCCGGTCCCAGCCACGTCATGCCCACCGGCGGGACGGCCCGCTTCGCCTCGCCGCTCAATGTGATGGACTTCGTCAAGATCTCCAGCATCATCGCCCTGGATGCAGCCACGGGAAAAGAATTGAGCCAGGTGGCGGCCCTGATCGCCCGAGCCGAAGAACTGACCGGCCACGCCATCGCAGCCGATTTCCGCGCTGAACGTGCGCCCATCGAGGGTGCATAAATGTTCGATCCCGAGACGATCATCCGCCCGCACATCCAGGATATGCCCGCCTACGAACCCATCCTGCCATTCGAGGTTTGTCGCGCCAGTTGGGCCGGACGCCCGACCAGATCATCAAACTGGATGCCAACGAGAATCCCTACGGGATGCTGCCAGAAGTGCGGCAGGCGCTGGCAGACATGCCCTTCCCACACATCTATCCCGACCCGAACAGCCAGGATCTGCGCTCCGCTCTGGCGGAGGCGCATGGCCTGCCGTTCGAGAACATCATTGGCAGGCGCCGGCGCGGACGAGTTGATCGACCTGCTCCTGCGCCTCACCATTGATCCCGGCGACAGGATCATCAACACGCCCACCCACCTTCGGCATGTATCGCTTCGACGGGGACCTGAACTGCGCCGAGGTGGTCAACGTCACCCGGCGGGATGATTTCAGCCTGGATCTGCCCGCCATCGAGAAGGCAGTCGACGTGTACATCCCAAACTGATCTTCGTGGCCACGCCCAACAACCCCGACGGCAGCCTGACCTCCCGCATGGACATCGAGCGACTGCTGGCTCTACCTATCCTGGTGGTCCTGGATGAGGCCTACATGGAATTCGCCCCGCCCGGGTCGAGCATGCTTCAGGAGGCAGCCCAGAGGAACAACCTGGTTGTCTTGCGCACGTTCAGCAAATGGGCCGGGCTGGCCGGGCTGCGGGTGGGCTTTGGAGTTTTTCCATCCGCCCTGATGCCGCACCTGTGGAAGATCAAGCAGCCGTATAATATCTCTGCAGCCGCCTCCACGGCTGCGATCGCCTCGCTCCAGCACCGGGTCGAGTTGAATAAAATCGGCGAACGTCTGATAGAAGAGCGGGAACGACTCTTCGAGCTGTTGAAAGCGATACCTTACCTTCGCCCCTATCCTACCTGCTCCAATTTCATCCTCTGCCGGGTGATCGGGAAGGACGCAGTCCAATTGAAGCAGTCACTGGCAAAAAAAGGCATCCTGGTGCGATACTTCAACAAACCCGGCCTGCAGGATTGCATCCGCATTTCGGTCGGCAAGCCTGAACAGAGTGATACGCTCATCTCGGCCCTGCAAGATGGAATTGAACTAGAAGAATGGCGAACCCCGCCACAGAAAGGTTCCTTATGCGCTCAGCCAACGTGAACCGCAAGACCAACGAAACCGACATCTCTCTCTCCCTCGGATTGGACGGAACGGGCAAGCATTCCATCGACACCGGTATCGGGTTTCTCGACCACATGCTCGGGCATGTAGCCTTCCACGGTCTCTTCGACCTTGATCTCAAAGCCCGTGGCGACCTGCACGTGGATGTCCATCACACAATGGAAGACTGCGCTCTGGCGCTCGGTCAGGCCTTCGACCAGGCCCTGGGAGACCGCAGCGGCATCGTGCGGATGGCCTCGGTCTACGTGCCGATGGACGAGAGCCTTGCTTTCGTCGCCATCGACCTTTCCGGAAGGCCCTATTCCATCATCCAGGCCGAGTGGAACGCGCCTACCCTGGGAGATATTCCCACCAGCCTGTTCCCCCACTTCCTGGAGAGTTTCGCCATCACCTGCCGCTGCAACCTACATGCCCGCATTGAGTACGGACGGGATGACCATCACAAGGCCGAGGTCGCTCTTCAAAGCCCTGGGCAGGTGTCTCGAAATGGCTACGCGCAACAACCCCCGCCGCTCAGGCAGCATCCCTTCCACTAAGGGCAATCTATGATCTGCTCAAAAAGGAGTCCCCATGTATGACCTTCCGCATGACATGCTCGATGCACTGAAAGCCACCCCCACCATCTTGACCTCCCTTCTCCAGGGTGTCAGTCAGGAAAAGGCAGCCACATGCCACCGGCGGCGATGAAGGCTGGTCGGTTATTGAAGTGATCTGTCACCTCCGCGATGCCGAGGAGATCAGCCTGCAGCGGATGCAGGCCATGCGCGACCAGGCCAACCCAACCATCACCGGCTACGACCAGGAGGCCCTGGCGCGGGACCGGGATTACAAATCACAGGACCTGCGCCTTGCGCTGGAAGGATTCAACCACTACCGCAGTCAATACGTCGCGGCACTGTCTGCCCTCACCCTTGCCGAATGGGACCGCCCCGGTCAGCACAGTGAACTTGGTCAGATCACCATCATGGCCCACACCATCCATCATACTTGCCATGACGCCATCCACTGCGCCCAGATCGCCACACAACTGGCCCGACATGCCTGATCTGCCGATAACTCCCCCAGCCTTTATCATCTTCCCTGCCATCGACTTGCGCGGCGGGAAGGTCGTCCGGCTGACCCAGGGGGACCCATCCCGCCAGACCACCTACGGCGATGATCCACTGGTATGGGCAAAGCGCTGGCAGGAAGAAGGGGCCGCCTGGCTGCACGTGATCAACCTGGATGGGGCCTTCGGTGAAGATGCGCAACTCAACCTGCTGGCGCTGGAGCGAATTCTATCGACCGGTCTGCAGGTGGAGTTTGGCGGCGGCCTGCGAGACCAGGACTCGATCCAGCGGGCGCTCGACCTGGGCGTGAGGCGTGTCTTTCTTGGCACTGCTGCCATCCGTCAACCGGACCTGTTGGATTGGGCGCTGGCAGAGTATGGCCCGGAGAAGGTCGCCGGGGACATCGGCGCGAAGGACGGGAAGGTTGTTATCCAAGGTTGGCAGGAGGCCACCCCTCTGACGGTCAGCCAGGTCGGCGAAAGGTTCCGCCAACAGGGATTGGAATGGTGCGTCCTCACCGACGTGAGCCGCGACGGTGCCGGTAAGGGCATCGATCTCGCCGGCGCACAGACGCTTCAAGCCACCACTGGCTTGAAGGTGGTCGCCTCCGGCGGCGTCAGCCGGGTGGAGGAAGTCCGCCAGGCAAGAGAAGCCGGGCTGGCAGGCATCATTATTGGCCGGGCGTTGTACGAAGGCCAGATATTGTTGAAAGATTGTTGGATGGAAGCGTGAAATGATAACCATCGTCGATTACAAAGCCGGCAACCTGACCTCCGTCAAACGGGCGTTGGATTCCCTGGGCATCCCCAACCAGATCTCCGCCGACCCACAACAGGTCCGTCAAGCGGAAAAGATCATCTTCCCCGGCGTCGGTCATGCCGGTTCCGCCATGGAGACGCTGCAGGAACGCGGCCTGGGCGAAGCCATCACCACCGCCTTCCGGGCAGGGACGCCCATCCTGGGCATCTGCATCGGCTGCCAGATCATCCTGGACCATTCCGAGGAAGGCGACACCCCCGGCCTGGGGCTGATGCCGGGTACATGCTTGCGCTTCCACTTCGACGACGCCTCTCTCAAGGTCCCGCACATGGGCTGGAATGCCGTGACGGTCACGCGGCCGCATCCGCTGCTGGCGCACCTGAAACCCGGCGACGAATTCTATTTTGTCCATTCGTTTTATCCCCAACCGGCTGAGCCTAATCATGTCTACGCCACATGCGACTATGGACGATCATTCCCGGCTGCCATCGGCACCCGCAACCTGTTCGCCGTCCAGTTCCACGCCGAAAAGAGCGGCCCATTGGGGTTGCGCTTGCTCGAGAACTTCGCCCACTGGAATGGTGAGGTTATCCCATGTTGAGCAAACGCATCATCTCCTGCCTGGACGTGCGCGACGGCAAACTCGCCAAGAGTATCAAATTCGTGGATACGAAAGACATCGGCGACCCGGTTGTGCAGGCCAGGAAATATTATCAGGACGGGCTGGATGAACTGGTCTTTTACGACATCACCGCCTCCAGTGAAGGCCGCAATATCATGATCGAGGTGGTGGAACGTGTGGCCGCCCAGGTCTTCATCCCCTTCTCGGTGGGCGGCGGCCTGCGGACTGTGGAAGACTGCAGCCGGGTCCTGCTGGCGGGGGCCGAGAAGATCAACCTGAACAGCGCCGCCGTGAAGGATCCCGCTCTGATCGCCGAGGTCTCGCGTGCCTTCGGGGCGCAGGCGGTTGTCCTCTCGATGGACGTACGCCGAGTCGACCCAACGACTGCCATCCCTTCCGGCTACGAGATCGTCATCAACGGAGGCCGCATGCCCATGGGACTGGACGCCATTCAATGGGCTCTCCGGGCGGAAGAACTCGGTGCGGGCGAAATGGTGGTCAACTCCATCGATGCGGACGGGACCAAGTCCGGCTACGAGCTGCGTCTGACCCGCTTGATCGCCGAGGCCGTCAGCCTGCCCGTCATCGCATCCGGCGGCGGCGGGAAACCCGAGCACCTCTATGACGTCCTCACGGAAGGCAAAGCCGATGCCGCCCTGGTGGCATCCATGCTCCATTATGGCGAGTACACCGTTCGACAGATCAAGGAATACTTGGCCGGACGGGGAATAAAGATAAGGTTGTGATACTCAAATGAAATATCTGATCCTGGTCCGCCACTCAAACTCCGAAGAGGACCCAACACTCCCAGCATCGCAGTGGAATCTTTCTTCTTTTGGCAGACAACGCTGCATCTTGCTGGCTGAAAAGATCCGCAACTATGCGCCCGCGCGGGTCATCACCAGCACTGAACCGAAGGCAATCCAGACCGCGAATGAATTGGCGAAGGTCTTCAATCTGCCTCACTCCGAATTCTCTGGCCTCCACGAGCATGACCGTCAAGGCATTGCTCATATGGATGGGGATATTTTCGAGACCAGCGTGGCGCGCTTTTTTGCCCAACCGGATGAAATTGTCTTCGGCCGCGAGTCCGCCGCGACAGCGCTTCAGCGGTTTTCAGCGTCACTGCAAGCCGCCATCAGCCGCTTCCCCCGCGAGACAGTTGTGGTGGTCAGCCACGGCACGGTCCTTTCCTTGTGGGCAGCCGCCATGAGTGGTGACGAACCCTTCCAAATTTGGAAGCGGCTGGGGATGCCGGCCGCATTGGTTTATTCCAGGCCGAACCTGGAAATAGTGGAGTTTATGGAAAATGTCGATTGATACGAGTTCCATCAAGTGGAATGAGCAGGGCCTCCTGCCCGCCATTGTCCAGGACAGCCAGACTTTGCAGGTGCTCATGCTGGCATGGATGAATACCGAAGCCTTGCAGCGAACGTTGAACAGCGGCGAAACCTGGTTCTGGTCCCGCTCCCGCCAGGAATTATGGCACAAAGGCGCCACCTCCGGCAACACGCAGCGGGTGGTGGACTTACGTCTGGACTGTGACGCCGATGCCTTGTTGGTTCAGGTCGTCCCCGCCGGACCAGCCTGTCACACTGGCGCGGTCTCCTGTTTCTATCAGGAAACGAAAGGTGAGGAATAACAGAATGATCTCTGAACTTTACGACATCATCGTTGAACGCAAAGTGAATCCCAAAGAGGGATCGTACACGAACAAACTGCTTGATGGGAATATGGATGCCCTCCTGCAAAAAATCGGTGAGGAGGCCGTTGAGGTCATTTTGGCTGCCAAGGGCCAAGGAAACCAGCGCCTGGTCGAAGAGGTCTCGGACCTGTTCTACCATACCCTGGTGGTGCTCGTCCGCCAGGGCGTGACCCTGGCGGAGGTGGAAGCCGAACTCAAACGCCGTCACCTGACTCCCCGGCCTCATGAACATCTTCTTATTCGACATGGACGGCGCGTTGCTCGAGTCACGCGGCTATCACCTGGCGTTGCAGGAGACCGTCCGTCGGATGGCGCGGGCGTTGGGTTTTGTAGACGCCACCCTAACGGCGGATGATATCGCTGTTTTCGAAGCCGGTGGGATCACCTGCGAATGGGACGAAGCCGCTATCTGCACCGCCTTGATGCTGGAAGAAGCCTGGCTGGACGAACCCGGCCTGTCCCTACCTGAATCGCTGGCTGCCGCAGCCTTGCCGGCCGGCGCTGGGAAACGTCCCTTGCCCGATTTCAATTCACTTGCAGGAACATTTTCCACGCCGGATATGCTACCTTTGCATCCGCTGGAACGGGCCGGGCGGTTTTTCCTTCGCAAGGCAAGCCGCAGTGACGCACAGGAACAGATCCTGCACGACCTGATCCTGTCTGCCCGCTTGGCGGAGGTATCTTTGACCCATCGCACATTCCAAGAACTCGTTCTGGGCAGCGCCGAGTTTGGCCGCACCTATGACCTGCCCGCCGAATTGGACTGCGAAAGTTACTTGCTGACATATGATCGCTCCAGCCTAACTCTTGAAGAGAGCGCACGCTTGTGGGATTGGATATTCGAGCCGGACCACGGCGCGGCGGTAATCACCAGCCGCCCATCACATCCACCACTAGGGATATTTTCGACCTCCGAAGCCGAACTGGGAGCGAAATTGGTGGGGACTCGAGGGCATCCCCATTCTGGGTTGGGGCGGTATGTGCTGGCTGGGCCTGCAGACCCACCAGGACCCTCAAAATTTCCTCAAGCCCAGCCCAATCCATGCGCTGGCGGGCATGCGGGTAGCCCAAGGAGAGAGCCAAGAGGCTGCCCTTACCGCTGCGGCAGGGTTACTGCAAACATCTTCGACCGCATCGGCATGGAAGCAATTCGAAGGTGCATATGTCAACGTCTTCGAAGACACTCCTGGCGGCATCAAAAGCCTGCAGGCGGCCAGGCAGGTACTGGCTGCCGTTGATATCACCATCCACATCAACTGTCATGGCATCGCCCGCAACCCGGTCAAGCGCGAGGCGCTGGCAGCCTGCGGAGCGCAAGTCCACGAAACCCTGACGGATGCGCTGGAAATTGCTTATGATGTTTAGTGGGATTCGTTCACGTTAGAATGAACGGCTCTGCTCATCGCACCGTCGAATCTTCCAGCTTATTGCGAGGGGAAAAACTCACTCCGCAAAATACCGTAATGCAAGTCACCGCTGAAGCTGCCATCCGCATTTCGTTTATTCTCGCGGATATGGCCTTCCCGCACGAACCCGCAGCGTTCAGCCACCGCCACACTGCGGACGTTTGAGTCATCACATTCGAGCCGCAGCCGGTGAGCGCCGAGGTCATTGAACAGGAAACTCATCGCGCCTTTGACCGCTTCGGTGACATAGCCGCAGCCTTCATGGTCCACGTCGGCGAAGTAACCGATCTCGAACTCCGGCAAATCCCGCTTGACCACACCGATATAGACCTGGGCGACAAATTCATCGGAGTCCTTCAAGAAAGCGCCTAAAAAGAGGGCTTTGCGAGCCTCCCACAGGGAGACAAAATCGCCCATCACGTTTTGGGCATCCGCTTCGCTGTAAATCGCATTCACGGCATTGCCGGATTCGAATATGGTCAGGTGGGGTTTATTCCGCTGACTCATGTGGAAGTACCAGCCGCTGTCTTCGAGTCGATATGGGCGAAGAATGAGGCGGTCTGTTTCGATACGGGTGGGTAATTCAGAAGTGTTGAGTGCCATTGTGTTTTCGTTTTACTCTACTCGTGATAATTTATTTCACCCGCTTCGATGCGGACCGTCAGCCGGTTCTGCCTCGGGGGGATGGGACAGGACCAGCGGTCATTGTATGCGCAGTAAGGGTTGTAAGCCAGGTTGAAATCCACGTGCAGGCGACCATCACCCACATCTTCCGGCTCCAGGTAGCGGCCCGCCCCATAAGTCTCATCAGGAGCGGTGGCATCCACGAAGGGGATGAAATACTCACCTCCGTCCACGCCCAAATAGACCTGTAATGTGGCCTCCTGCCCGTTCACGCCGAAGTGGATCTGGCCAATGTGCCAGTAATCCTGCTGGTCGCCGGTGGAGGTGGGCATGGTGATCTGCTGCGGTTGCGGGTATTTCTCCAGCGGCAGGTCAAAACGCAGGGCCGGGTTTTCGGGATAGTATTTCAAACCGGCAAAGGTTGCTTTTTCCTGGTTGTCCAGAGGAGATTGGTAATTCTCTTTGAAGAAATCATCTTTGGCTTTTCGAAAATCGGTAAGTTCGGACATATTGATTACTCTCTTGAAAATAAAAAGAATTTAACCTAAAGGACGCGAAGATTCACTTATGAAAACCATACAAAGGAATAAAGTCTATAAGTGCATTTTCGGAAATTCTAAATGATATGGATAAGGAATCTATTAATATTTGCAGCAAGCAACCACCAATCGATGGCTCATTTCTTCTTCCATACCAGTCCTCGCTGCGGATGGAAGAGAAAGACGATCAGGAAAATAACGGTAGTCGTAAGCACAATGGCAGACCCAGAAACTATATTGAAATAATAACTCAAGTACAGCCCTGTCACGGCGGAGAAAGCGCCGATGATCGCCGAGACGATCATGCCCTGCCATAAGCGGCGGGTCAGGAGAGAGGCGGTTGCTGCCGGTGTGACCAGCATCGCCACCATCAGGGCTACACCCACCGTCTGCATGGCCACGGAGACGGTCAGGGCCATCAGGATGAGCAGAAGGTTGTTCAGCAGCGATGACGGCAGGCGTAGTGTGGCAGCCAGGACCGGGTCAAAGGAAAGGACGAGGAACTCCTTATAGAATAAGAAGATCGCCAACAACACCAGCGCGCCGAAGACAATCGTCAGGGTCAGACCGTAAGCCGAGACGCCCAGTACATCCCCAAACAGGAAATGGCTGAGATCGACCGTATAACTCCTCACCGTAGAGATGAGGGCGATCCCCAGGGCAAACATGCTGGCAAAGATGATGCCGATGGCGGTATCTTCGCGTATCTCCGCCCGTTTCGAGATCCGACCAACCGCCAGCGCCACCACCAATGCCGCCCCCAACGCCCACCAGAACAGGCTTTCCCGGCTGCCACCACTGAGAAGATATCCCAGCGCCACGCCCGGCAGGACCGCGTGGGCCAGGGCATCGCCAAAGAAAGCCATCCCGCGCAAAACCACGTAGACACCCACCACCGCGCAGACGATCCCGACGATCACCGATGCCGCCAGGCCGCGCAACATGAAATCATAGGTTAACGGCTTGAGGAAAATGTCAAACAGGCCGCTCATTCGACCGGCTCCCCATCGCAGCAGGTATCTGTCAGCGTAGGCAATCCGTTCTCACCGCGGATCAGCTGAGCCTGAACGCCGTAGGCACGAAGCAGGTTTTCGGTCGTTAGAACATCCGCCGGCGGACCGAAATGGATCAGGCGGTGGTTCAGCAGCATGACCCGGTCGAAGTGCGTGGAGGCCTGGCCCAGGTCGTGCGTGGCGACCATCACGGTGATCTTCTCCTGGCGCAGTTTATCGAACAGACCCAGGATGGCTTCCTGCGAAGGCACATCCAGGCCGTTCAATGGTTCGTCCATCAGGACCAATTCGGCTTCCTGCGCCAGGGCACGCGCCAGGAAGGCTCGCTGCTGCTGGCCGCCGGAAAGTTCCCCGATCTGCCGTCCAGCCAAATTAGACATATCCACTGCATCCAGGGATGCGCGGACGATCTCCCAATCTGCCCGCCTCGGCCAGTGGAACAGGCCCATCTGCCCCACCCGCCCCATCATGACCACATCGGCCACGCTGGCAGGGAAGCGCCAATCCACCTGGTTGCGCTGGGGCACGTAGGCGATGCAAATATGCTTGCGGGGACCGTGACCGGAGATCTTCACCTCCCCGGAAGTAGGCGGCAGGACACCCGCCACGACCTTCAGGAGGGTGCTCTTACCGGCTCCATTCGGCCCCACCACCGCCACCCGCTCTCCCACATGAAGATGGAAGGTTATCGAATCCAGCGCCGGATTGCCGTTGTAGTTGACCGACAGCTTGCGTGTCTCCAAAATAGGCGCAGATGGATCGTGGGCTACGCGCGGATCGTGTGAATAAACGGGAGGAATGGTCATCTAAGAGCCTCCACGATAGCGGTGACATCGTATTCCATCATTTTAATGTACGTATCCGCGTTACCTCCAGCCGGACCCAAAGAGTGCGTATACAACCCGGTGATTACTTTCACACCTGTATCGGCGGCGATCTGGTTGGCCAGTTGGACATTAGCGCCTGTTTCCAGGAAAATCGCCGGAGCGCCGGTAGTGCGGACCTGGTCGATCAGCGCCGCCAGTTCCTGGGCCGACGATGCCGCGCCGCTGCTAATGCTGGGGATGATTGCGCCTACCAATTTAAACCCATAGCGCTCGGAGAAATATCCGAAGGTCTCATGATTGGTGACTAGCAATCGGCGGTCAGGGGGAATCATCTGTATCTGCGATTCTACCCAGACATTCAGAGCCTGCAATTCAGTGGTGTAATTCTCCGCATTGGCGGCATACACCGTCGCGCCGTCCGGGTCCGCCCGGGTGAGACCGGCGCGGATGTTTTCCACGTACTTGATTACGTTATTGGGGTCCAGCCAGAAATGAGGGTCGCCTTCGGGATGTTCACCGGACGGGTCCGGCCTAGGCGAGAGCCCATCCGAGGCCGAGATGACCAGCTGATTCCCGGCAGTGTTTTCCAGCAAAGGTTCGAGGAAAGTCTCCAGGTTGGCGCCGTTGATGATGAGAATATCGGCATCCGCCAGCCGGGCTGCATCCTGCGGGGTTGGCTGGAAAGCATGCGGATCGGCTCCCAACGGGATCAGCAAATCCACGGCCATCCGCTCACCGGCAACCTGGCGGGTGATATCACTAAGGAAGGACTCGATGGCAAGGACCCGCGGCAAACCGTCCGAGGGAGAAGCAGAAGGCTTCTGACCACAGGATGTGAGCAATAAAAGTAGTAGCAAGATCAATCTGAGTGTACTACGCATATTTCCCGGGCAATTCATTTGGTTGGAAAGAATTAATATTATCCCACAAATGAGAACGGCGCACTTGTACAGTGCGCCGAATTTCTTAGTAAGGTGCTATCCCGACGAGAGGATATCTTTTTTGGATCCACGATTCCAATCCGCCTATGATATTTGTGACGCGCGGATAACCGGCCTCCTGCAAAGCAGCCTGCGTCTGGCGGGCTTCTCCCAGTCCAAATGCATCCACGATGATGATGACACGATCCTGAGGAATTTCAGTCATTCGCCCGCTCAGTTGATCGGCAGGGATCGAGAGGGATTTGTCGATTCGGTAAGCCTTCCAATCCTCAGCAGAGCGCACATCCACAAAGAGGGCTGAATTGCTGACGAAGAGCACATAGGCATCTTCCACACTGATCTCAGCCGGCAGGGCGGCAGTGGGATTGGCGTCTGTCGAACCGGCTTGGGATGGACGGGAGGCCCAATAAACGGCCCCGACTATGATCACCATTAATCCGATGGAAACCCAAATGACCCAGCGAGGCAATGAACGAACAGGTGCTTTGGGTTTTGAGACGGGCTTTTTTGCCATGCTTTCTCCAGTCAATAATGGAATGATGCCTATATTTCAACCGGGAGATTTTAACACAAGACATGGTATCTGGAGTTGGTTGTTTGTGGAAATTCGTTTGGATTTTAATATTGGAAGCAAATAAACAGCGCAATCCAATGGCAATGAAAGAGGGAAATGAATTATGCAATAATAGGCTTTAAGAAGGCTATAAAAGGGTTAATAAATTGAGTAGCCTCAGGGATTGATGAAAGTCCTTGAAATGGTCTCTCCACCTATTAAAAATGTCGGACAGCTGGGTGAGGGGGGCACCCAACCGTCCGACACAATAATTTTTACACATTTTCCCATTCTTTGCAAGAGGAAGAAGGACATTATCATAAGTTTCTTATGTGGAAATCGGTATATCAGTAAAGAATAATTACTCTACAAGGACTGATTCAGCGGTATACCACGAAAACTAATGCTTGCAATGAAGCGAATTAACTACTACAATGTAAAAAGACAGGGTGGCCCCTTCTAAATTAAGGAAGAGAATATAGGGATGGTTGAGCGCAGTAAAGTCACCGGGAAATTAAGCCTGGCGATCATTGAAAGTCTCGTCAACTGCACACCTGATGGCACATCCAATGAGGCTGAACAGACACTCATTGAGACTGCCATGCAGGCGACCGTTGCGCGCCTGCAAACAGAATGGCCGGAAAGAAAATTATGGAATGCCGTTTTCACCAGTCTTCCCAGGAATAAAGAATTACTCGCCGACTTGCACAAGGCCGTGCAGGTTTTCTATTTCCATCCGGCTCATGCGGGTTTTGGCATCGTATTAAAAAAGATTCTGGGGGAGCGGGATGAATTTTCATCCAAAACCATCCGAAAGGTCGTAGATGATTACGTCACAACCCTGACGGAAGAATTGTATCTGGCCGATAAAATCTTCCGGAAGAATGTACGCCGCACCAACGACCCGAGCATGTTGGAATTGCGCCAGCGGGTGGATAAGACCCTGTTGAGCCAGGAAAGCCGCCTTCGCCAGGCGAGAAAGAGTGGGGATCAAAGTGGCTTGACTGTAGAGGCGATATCCATATCCGAAGAAGAGACGGCCAATCAACCAGACCTGACACGGCTGGCAAAATTATCCGGCAAACGAATTCCCCGGCCAACCCCCCTCCCGCCTGGTTCACACCTGCCCGATCTCAACCCCCGTCCACATTTTATCGGGCGCGAAGACAGCCTCAAAGAACTGGCTGCCATGCTGAATGAAAAGCGTCTGGTCGTCATCACTCAAACGGAAGCCACGGGTGGATTGGGCGGTTTGGGCAAAACCGCACTGGCATCCGAATTCGCCCGCCGGTATGGGCAATTCTTCAGCGGCGGCGTATTCTGGCTGGATTTCTCCCAACCCGATCTCATCCCCGCGCAGGTCGCCGCCTGCAGGCCTTTACCGGCAAATTCGTCCATCGCCGGACGGGTAAAGCAGGTCTTGAGCGAATGGCAAACAGAGTTGCCGCGACTGCTCATTTTCGACAACTGCCGGGATACCAATCTGGTGGCGGAATGGATTCCCTCCACCGGAGGCTGCCGGGTAATTGTCACCAGCCGAACCACCAAATGGACCGCAGACGACGTCATGGCGGTTTTGCCTCTGGAGCCGCTCCAACGGCAGGACAGCCTGGCATTGCTTCAGGACATCCTCAAGGATCCTCAGGCCGATCCGGCTGACCTGGATGAAATCGCTGCTGAATTGAAGGACCTGCCTCTGGCTCTGCACATGGCTGGGTCTTACCTTCGCGCTTGTCACGGCCAGATCAATCCAAGGGAATACCTCGATGCCCTGCGAAAGCCTCGCCTACTAAAACGTCATTGGCTGGAGGGTGGAAAGTACCAGCCCAGCGGGCACGACCTAGAAATGGGCCGGGCCTTGAAAGTCAGTCTGGATGGGTTGGATGATGACAATCCCACCGACATGCTGGCCTTGCAGATCCTGACTCGGATCACCTGCCTGGCCGCCGATACCACCATCCCGCGCAACCTGCTCAAACGGCTGATAGACGAAGGTCTGGGCGACGAGAAGAAATTCGTGAACGGGCTGAAAAGATTGACCAGCCTGGGCCTGATAGAAGAAAACGGTGCCGGCGACCTTCACATACACAGATTGGCAGCGGCCTTCATATGGAAAATGATACCGGACAGGTCAGCATTGACGGCCGCCGAAGAAGGTGTCCTCGCCATGGCCGGGGAGATCAACCTGCACAGAACCTTCGGCAGGATGCCAATGATCCTGCCACACCTCAAATATCTGACAGACAAAGCGCTTGTCCGCAAGGATACACTGGCTGCCCGGTTGGCCAATGAATTGGGGTATTACCTGGACGTGGTTTCTGATTATGAAGGTGCGCGTTCCTATTACCGCCAAGCTCTGGCGATCAACCGGCGCGTCCTCGGCGAAGAACACCCGGATACCACCGTCAGCCTGAACAATCTCGGCAGCCTCCTGCAAGTCATGGGAGAATACCCCGCCGCTCGCAGCCTCTTTGAACAAGCCCTCAAGAGTTGAAGGAAAGTCCTGGGTGGCGAACATCCCGACACGGCCATCAGTCACAATAATCTGGGATATCTCCTTCAAACCATGGGCGACTACGTGGGGGCGCGCAAGTATTTCGAACAAGCACTGGAGATCAACCGTAAATTATTGGGGGAAGAACATCCCCTGACTACTCACAGCCTGAACAACATGGGTTTCGTGCTCCAGGCGATGAAGGATTATGAAGGTGCAAAGCATTATTATCAAGAAGCCTTGCGGGTCCGCAAAAAGGTATTGGGAAAGGAACATCCGGATACCGCCGTCAGCCTGAATAATATGGGCTATCTCCTGCAGGCTATGGGAAATTATCGCCGGGCCAGGACTTATTATGAGGATGCCCTGGCGATCAATCGAAAAGTATCGGGCGAAAACCATCCTGGCACGGCCGCCAGCCTGAACAACCTGGGCTATCTATTAAAGTCCCGCGGTGACCTTGTGGGGGCGCGGCCATACTACGAACAAGCCCTCTCCATCCGCCGGATAGTGCTAGGAGATGAGCACCTCGACACAGCCACCAGCCTGACCAATATGGGCAACCTACTGCTGGCAACAGGTGACCACCTGGAGGCGCAGGATTGTTTCGAACAGGCGTTGACCATCCGCCAGAAAGCATTGGGAGAGGAACATCCTGAAACGCTGCTAAGCTTGAATGACCTGGCTCATGTGCTGGAGGCAAGTGGAGATCCGACCAGGGCGCGCTATTATTTCGATCAGGCTCAATCCATCCGCCAGAGAGCACTGGAAAAACGGCCGCGCCCAACCAGTCGCAGCATCAACCGGCCCGGCTGCCTTTTACGGACCAAGGTGATCGCCGGGGTTGTTTTCATCGCCTCTGTGGCAGTGGTCGTCTGGCAGCTTTATCATCCCGGTCCGATTGCGGCCAACGTTGGCAAACTAATCGCCACCGTGGGCGAGCGGGACAATCATTCCGTGGTCATTTTCTTCAGGCCGACCACCATTCCTTTGAAGACTGCCCGCCCCACCAATACCGCCACAGCCACAACCACTGCCACCTCCACTGCGACGTTTACGAGATATATCCCCAAAACGCCGGCTTTTCCATCGGTTACAAAAGTGATATTCAACGCCACCAACACCATCCAGCCAACTTTCACACCGACGAGATACAACTCGCCCTTGCCAACGTTTACACTGACGAGATACAACTCGCCTGTGCCTTCGTTCACACCGACAACGAAAAATAACTCGCCTGTGCCAACGTTCACACCGACAACGAAACCTTCACCGACATTCACCCCAACACCTTCTGTCACGCCGGTGCCAACGTTTACACCGACCACCTACAATCCCTTACCTTCATTCACGCCGACCACCTACAATCCCTTACCTTCATCCACGCCGACAATTCACAACCCTTACAAAGACACAGATACGCCAATACCAGAATTACTCGGTCCGTTCGAGGTGCCCTAATGCGCCTCTTCTCCTGAAATGATTTTCTGAAACCCGATTTTGGGAAATGACACAGAATCCTTTTTGATTAAGAGTAGGGTGAGATGAATATACGCCGAAAATTAACCGCCATTTTCCTGGCCGTTGCGTTGATGCTGAGTAATGTAACCACCGCAATGGCTTTTCCATCATCCCCCATGGATGCTGGTGTTTCAGACAGCCTGTCTTCGCGGCCCATCCTGGTTGAACACATACCGTCCTTGTATGGTGCGGGCGATACGGTTGTGATCTCCGTCACATCCATCCTTGGTGATGGCAGCTACAGTGTCGGTCAAGTCGTCCCCATCCAGGTGATCTTTTCGGATACGATCACCGTGTCGGGTACACCTCAACTAACTCTTACAACCGGATCCCCTGCAACGACAGTGGTTGATTATATAGTTGGCGGTGGTCCAAATACCCTGCTATTTAATTACACCGTTGCAGCCGGCAACAGTTCCCTTGACCTGGATTATGCAGCCACCTCCTCCCTGGCGCTGAACGGCGGGTCCATCCAGGATTCGGGACTTTTTGACGTGTCTCTGGCCCTGCCGGAGCCGGGCGCAAGCGGATCCTTGGGTGCAAACAAGGACATCGTCATCGATACCACTGCTCCATCGGTGACGTTCGATCTGCAGGATGAATCTGATACAGGCACATCCAACTCCGATAATCTCACCAACACATCCAGCCTAGTATTCGACGCGACCTTCAGCGAGGCCATCACAGGATTTACTGATACCGACCTTTCCAACGCTGGCTCCGCCACGGGTTGTTCCTTTTCCGTAGGGACACCCAGCGGAAACGTGTACCCGCTGACGGTCACTTCGTGTTCTGAAAATACGCTGATCCTTCGATTGCAAGCCGGGTCCGTGAGCGATGCAGCCGGCAACACCACCGCTGAGACGGATGGCCCAACCGTGACCATCAACAGGACCGGGCCGGCGGTGGGCCTGGATTCCACCGCATCCAACCCGACCAACACCTCTCCCATCCCTGTCACGGTGACCTTCACCGCGTCAGTCGCAGATTTCATATCAACTGACATCACCCCCACCAACGCGACCGTCGACAATTTCAGCGGCTCCGGCGCAAGTTACTCCTTCGACCTCGTCCCCAGTGGACAGGGAACGGTCAGCGCCGATATTGCTGCGGGTGTGGCACAGGACGCCGCCGGGAATGGCAATACCGCTGCTATTACGCTCTCCCGTACATATGACAGTCAGGCTCCCACAGTCAGCATGTCTTCGACTGCTCCCAGTCCCACCAACACCTCCCCCATTCTCGTGACAGTCACGTTCAGCGAATCGGTGACTGATTTCATCTCAACTGACATCAGCCCCACGAACGCGGCCGTCAACAATTTCAGCGGCTCCGGCGCAAGTTACTCCTTCGACCTCGTCCCCAGTGGACAGGGCTTGGTCAGCGCCGATATTGCCGCGGGTGTGGCACAAGACTCAGCCGGGAACCTCAATACTGCCGCATCTACTTTCAGCAGAACGTATGACAGTAACTCTCCCACCGTCACCTTCGACCTGCAATCCGGTTCAGATTCCGGCACTTCCGATTCAGATGATCTTACCAATGCCACCAGCCTGATCATCGAGGCGGCATTTTCAAAAGCCGTTACCGGCCTGACCACTGACGACCTGACCAATATCGGCAGCGCAACGGGTTGTTCCATTTCCGTAGGAACGCCCAGCGGGAACACCTATCCATTGACCCTTTCATCCTGTTCTGCCGGAACGGCGATCATCAGGTTAGCCGGGAGCACGGTAACGGATTCCGCTGGGAACCCGAACGACCAGACCGACGGACCGACCATTACCATCGACCGCAGCGGTCCCACCGTGGCAATGAATTCCCTGGCGGCAGACCCGACCAACACATCCCCCATCCCTGTGACAGTGACATTCACCGAAGCGGTGACCAGCTTCGCGTCCACTGATATCGTCCCAACCAACGGAACGATCGACAATTTCAGTGGGTCGGGAGCAAGTTACAGTTTCGAACTCACTCCCAGCGGGCAAGGGGCCACCACCGCCAATATTGACGGCGGGGTTGCCCAGGATGCTGCCGGGAACGACAACGTCACTGCGACCCAATTCAGCCGGGTCTATGACAGCCAACTACCAACGGTAGTGTTTGACCTTCAACCCGGTTCAGATACGGGCATTTCCAATACTGACAACATCACCAATGCAACCAGTCTCGTTTATGAAGCGCTGGTCAGCGAGACGGTCAGCGGCTTTCTTCCCGCAGATCTGACCAATACCGGCACCGCCAGTGGTTGTTCCTTTTCCATTGGCGAGCCTGTTGGGAATACGTTTCCCCTAACGGTCAATTCCTGCTCAGCCGGGACCGTGGTAGTCAGACTGGCAGAGAACGCAGTAAATGATGCCGCCGGGAACCAGAACGCCCAGACCGATGCTCCATCGGTCACCATCGACCGGATTGCGCCAACCCTAAGCATGAGTTCCCTGGCGGCAGACCCGACCAAAACTTCACCTATCACCGTGACGGTGACGTTCACCGAGACGATACATGGATTCGTCACCACTGATATCTTCCCGACCAACGGACAATCGGTAATTTCAGCGGCTCAGGAACCAGTTACACCTTCGACCTCGCCCCTGGCGGACAGGGACCGGTCAGCGCAGACATTGCCGCAGATGCAGCCCAGGACTCTGCTGCCAATGGCAACATCGTCGCGGTCACTTTCAGCCGCACCTATGATGGTAACGCTCCTACCGTCAGCATGTCTTCCGGCGCTCCTAATCCCACCAATACCTCACCCATCCCGGTGACGGTGACATTCAGCGAGGCTGTTACCGGCTTCATCTCCACAGATATCGCCCCGACCAACGGAACGGTCAGTAATTTCAGCGGAAGCGGAGCCAGTTACACCTTCGACCTTGTCCCCATTGGACAGGGACCGGTCAGCGCAGACATTGCCGCAGATGCAGCCCAGGACTCGGCTAATAACAGTAGTACAGCCGCGGCCACTTTCAGTCGCACGTATGACAACTTAGCCCCAAGTGTCACCTTCGACCTTGAGTCTGGTTCCGATAGTGGGACTTCGAACTCTGATAACCTGACCAACGCCGCCAGCCCGATTATCGAAGCCATTTTCAGCGAGGTCGTCACAGGCTTCACCGAAGATGACCTTTCCAACACTGGTACAGCAGCTGGTTGTACTTTCTCCATCGGCACACCCACAGGATATACATTTCCTGTAACAGCATCATCCTGTTTGGAAGGCACCCTGGTGATCCGGCTGGCAGCCACCGAAGTGGTGGATGCAGCCGGAAACACCAACGCCCAGACGACCAGTCCGGCAGTGACGATCGATCGGACCAGCCCGTCGGTGGCTATGTCATCCACCGCGCCAAACCCTACCAGCATTTCCCCGATCCCTGTCACCATCGTATTCAGCGAGGCGGTCACGGGATTCATTGAGACCGATGTGGTCACCGCCAATGGAAGCGTGAGCAATTTTACCGGGTCGGGGACTGATTACGCCTTCGCCTTGAACCCGTCGGGGCAGGGCTCGGTCAGCGCCGATATTGCCGGAGCCGTTGCCAGCGATACAGCCGGGAATGGCAATACCGCCGCAGCCACCTTCAGCCGCACCTATGACAGTGTTGCCCCGGTTGTATCGTTCGATCTCCAGGCAGGTTCAGATAGCGGTACATCTTCCGCGGATAATATCACCAATTCAGCCAGTCTCATCTTCGATGCATCTTTCAACAAGGCCATCAGCGGGCTCACAGCCACAGATCTGGAAAATATGGGCACGGCTACAGGCTGCACCATTGGGATTGGCTCACCAACTGGCAATATTTATCCGGTGATCGCGGCGAGTTGTTCCGCCGGGACCGTGGTGCTGCGGCTGCTTCCGAGCGCCGTGACGGATTTGGCCGGTAATCTCAACGCGCAAACGGACGGACCGCTCGTCACCGTAGACAGAATATCTCCCACCGTCACCTTTGACTTGCGAGGCGGATCGGATACAGGCATCTCCAATACCGACAACTTCACCAATGCCGCCAGCCTGCTCTTCGATGCTACGTTCAACGAAGCAGTAGGTGGGTTTACAGCCGGTGACCTTTCGAATGCAGGGACAGCCACAGGTTGCTCATTTGAAGTTGGTGTGGAGACTGGAAATGTGTTCCCGCTGACAGCAACTTTATGTTCGGAGGGTACGCTCATCCTTCGTCTTGCCGCCGCCGGGTTGACCGACATTGCCGGGAACCTGATCGCGCAGACCGATGGACCTGTCATCACGATCGAGAGGACACTACCCTCCGTAACCTTCGACTTGCTAGCCGGGTCCGATACCGGCATATCCACTACTGACGACCTGACCAATGCAACCACGCTCATCTTCGACGCCGTCTTCAGCGAAGCGGTCTACGACCTGGCAGACACCGATCTTACCAACAACGGCAACGCCACCAGTTGTTCATTCAGTATTGGCACACCCTCCGGAAATACTTATCCCGTCACTGTGAGTTCCTGTTCCACCGGGACGGTCATCCCACACATAGTAACAGGCGGAGTGACCGATGCCGCCGCCAACATGATCGCGCCAACAGACGGTCCCACCGTCACCATCGACCGGACTCCGCCTGTTTTTTCGGGTGTGACGCCTGTAGCCACTGCTTTTATCAACAACATCACCTCGGCTTCAGACGTTGGCTACACGCTATCCACCGCAATTTCCAGCGGTAGCATTACAATGACCCAATCAGGCGGGGCAGCCGACGTGGGATCACCGCATACCTGTACTCTCATTGGTACAGCATTGAACAGCGGCATCCATTCTCTCTTCGACATGTCCAATCATACCAATGGTTGTGTCGAAGCTTTTACCCTGGTCAGCAATGCCATCTACACATTCCAATTCAATGGCGTGGACGCCGCCGGCAACGCGGCCGCACCGGTCACGAACATGACCGTGACCTACGATACCACGCCTCCCACCATCACCATCGTCGGTCCGAATGTGACCAGCACATACGCAGGACCGGTCATTTACTGGATCACATATGCGGATGCGAATTTCAATTCCAGCACTCTGTCGGCAGGCGATGTGACCCTCAACAAAACCGGCACTGCCAACGGAACTGTCAACACAACCAGCAATTCAACCACTGTCCGCAGGATTACAATAACCAGCGGCATCACCGGAGGCAACGACCCTCTTGTTATTGACAGCCTGGGCATCTCCATCGCTGCGGGAACCGCTAGTGACCGCGCCGGCAATCTTGCCCCGGCTGCCGGACCCAGCCCAACCTTCACGGTTGACAAGATCAAACCCACCCTGACATGGGTTGGTCCAGTAGCAGGCGGAGGTGATTTTGAAGTTTTTGGCCCAACGGTAACGCTCGAAGTTACTCCCACAGACAATATCGGAATTTCTACAGTCATTTTCACTCGTCACTGCCCCGAACCATATTGCATCCCATTCAGGAATATTGAGATCGGGCGGGTATCCTCCGCTCCTTACCGGATCACGTTCAACGCCAGTGACCTGGTCCCTGGCCCGAACCAAGTATGGGCGTTCTCCTACGATGTAGCAAACAACCAGTCCCCCTGGATAGATTTCAACGAAGAAAACTCGAACAATATTCGGCTCTATCATCACCCCACCGTGACGGTCAGCAAGAGCGGTGACGGCAGCGGCACCGTGACCAGTTCACCGACGGGCATCAACTGCGGAACTACATGTGCTTACGGCTTCATTGCCGGCACGACCGTGACTCTGACACCAATGCCCTCCCCAAATTCCAGGTTCGCCGGCTGGAGTGGGGCTTGTACCGGTATGGGGACATGCGTACTGACGGTCAATGAAAACAAGGCAGTAACTGCCACGTTCGTTGCCCTTAACCAAACCTTCCTGCCACTTGTGGTCAGATAAAGCGGCCTATCCGCCAATATACTCAGCGGCGAGAGGAATATTCCTCTCGCCGCTTTTTTGAGTCTTGATACTATATCACTCCCTTTTTTCCTTACAATAATTCTCCTCACTTCAAATGGTTCCGTTTTTCGAATAGATAGATCTGGAATGAATTATAGAGGTTGTGATAAAGAACATAAAAAGTCGGCCCCATCGCCACCAGGGGATTAATGAACGTGAGCGCGATCCAGATAACAAAAGAATTGTTCTTTTGACCCAGCGCCTGGCTGGCTTCCTGCCAGAATTCCCGCCCTCCAATCAGCGCCCCCAGGGCGAAATTAATGATGCAAATAACCAGGGAAACCCCCGCGATGGCAAACAGGATACCAGTTGTGCTGGATGACCCGTTCCGCAGGAAATCGACCGCTTTTGCGCTGATAATGAACAGGTTAAGCAGCCAGATATAGAATGTGTAATTTTTCCCCTTCCGAATAACGATCTTCGCCCGGACAGGCAACAATAATGTCAAGCGCGCCAGGATCAAGGGGACAAACATGGTGATCAACACCGGCTGGAGCACCTGCCAAACCGAAATGGTAGCCGCCTTCCCCAACAGGAACGGCAGAGCCAGCGGCACAACCAGCGACATGGACAGGTTGGTCAGGAGAACCGATCCGACCACATATTCCACCCGGCCCTCGATGAAACTGATGATGACGGGTGACGAAATGGCCGTGGGGGCGATGCCGGTGATAAAAGCCGCCAGCCCCAGGTTGCGATCGAATTTGGAGAAGAACCAATACCCCATGAAGGCGATTGTCAGGTTCGCCAGCAATACCCACAACATCCCTTTCTGGAAGGATCGGGGATGGATATCTATATCCAGAAAAGCGAAGAATAACATCGCCATCAACAAATATTGGATCAGGAATGAGTAAGTATGGAATGACGGCAATAATGCCCCAACCGCCATGGTCAGCAGCAGCGCGATTACCTTGCCGTAAATGCGGAACAGATCCTTGGCCTGTTCGATCATGCAGGTTTGCTCTCGGTTGAAATATTTACCTCTTCTTTTTTCCACAAAGTTCGCAGACGATGTGCCGCCATTTTTGGGCGGCGATCACGGGTGAACACGCCCTTATGGTTAAGCGCCCCCACCCGGGTGATTCCCTGACTGGTCTTAAAGTCACACAGGTTCCACACATGCTCCCCCACCACATACGATTTCTGGCGAAGGCAGTGGATATAGCCAGCCAGCATTTCGGCCTGGTATTCTTCGCTGAACATCTCCGGCGGTTGAGCATGGTAACCCGGGATTGCATCGGCGCCGAATTCGGTCAGCAGCAGCGGTTTGGGAAATTTTTCATGCAACCCGTCCAGTTCGGTCGAAAGGGCTGCGAAGGCCTTCTCCAGCTCACCGCCCAGGCTGTACCAGCCCAAATAACGGTTCAGGCAAACCACATCGCAAAATTCGAATGCATCTTCAGTAACTCCCAGGAAACTCACCAAGGTGACCGGGCGGGTCGAATCCATCGTCTTGACTTCATGGATGATTTGCTCAAAAAATGACCGGGCAGCCGGGTAGGTCGAATGGGGTTCGTTGGCAACACTCCACATGATGACGCTGGGGTGATTGCGGTCGCGCTCGATCATCTCCCGAACGTACTGGCTGCAGAGGTCGCGCCGGTGTTCCAATCCTTCCTCCTGGAAATACAACCCCACCGCCGGTGTCTCGTCAATCACCAGGTAACCAAGCCGGTCAGCCAGGTCGAGCATTTGCTCAGAATAGGGGTAATGGGTTGTGCGGAAGGAATTAGCACCTATCCAATCCATGAGCGCGTAATCCTTGATCATCACCGCCGGCAGGTAACCCCGCCCGACCACGGGGAAATCCTCGTGGCGGCCAAATCCTTTCAGGTAGACGGGTTTTCCATTCAGGAGCAGCCGGTCGCCCTCCACCTTCACCGTGCGAATGCCAATGTTCAGGGAATACGCATCGGTTGATTTTCCCTGGCGGATGATCTCCGCTCTTAATTTGTATAAGTTGGGACTATCTGGTGACCACAACGCAGCCCCTTCGACCTCGAACGCGGCGTCGGCATCCTTCCCCACAAACGGGATCTCCAGTGTGGAAGTGAACCCATGTCCCTGTAAGTGCAGCCGCGCCTGACCGGGCAGATCGCGCTCCTGCTTCATCCGCACACTGACCTTCCCCCGGCTTAACCCCACAATGTCGGTCTGGACGGCAATATCCACTAATGCGTCAGGCGGGATTGCGTACAAGAGCACTGGCCGCTGAATGCCACAATAGGGGAAGAAGTCGAACTGCGTCTGCGGATAATTGCCGGCATGGCTGCCGAAGAAATCCGCCGCTTCGCCGGTCACGTTGCCGGGCGGGACGCGGTCAAAGGACAGATTGCCGTCCACCCGCACAACCAACCGATTCCCCGCTGGCTTGACCAGCGCGGTCACATCGAACTCGAAAGGCAAATGCCCGCCTTCGTGAGTCCCAATGGATTGACCATTCAGCCAAACTTCCGATAAATAATTGACCGAGCCGAAACGGAGCAGGAAGCGTTTCCCCTCCCAACCCGGCGGGGAATCGAAATCGGTCTTGTACCAGGCTGGCCCGAGAAAATCGCGCCCGTCTTCGAATTGATCGTTCCAGCTGGCCGGGACGGCGATCGGACGGGAATCTGACAAGCCGGTCTGCCAGTTATTCTTTAGGCCTTCGTCGCCGGGATCAAAACGAAAATCCCACAAGCCTGAGAGATCGATCACTTGCCGGTATGGGTTGGATTGAGGAAAAAGCATGGGAGACTCCGCCAGGCAAACTTGACCCTCGGAGCAGAATTCATCCGGGGACCATCATTGTACCCATCAACATCCACTTTTGGAATTGGCAATTCTAAAGTTTTTTTTAGTTCGGGAAAGGGGCAAGGGCCTGCGCCCAGTAGCAAAGCGGATGGGCGATGGGGTCGATTTTTCCAGATCAAATCTCAACAACCTCAAATAATTCTAAGAGTTACTTGGTTCCGCCACGATTACACTCTATAAATGATACGCCTGCCGCGCCAGCCCAACCGCCAGCGCCTCCATCATCTCGCGGGCATCGTCCATGTCGATTTGATGCCGCGCCAACAATCCCGCCACCCAGCCCGCCGACATCCGCCGCCAGATATCATGCCGAGCCGGGATGGAACAAAAGGCACGCGTATCGTCATTGAACCCGGCGGTATTATACAGGCCGGCTGTCTCCATGATTTGGTCGAAGTAGCGTATCATGCCGTTGGGGCTGTCGAAGAACCACCACGGCGGCCCCAATTTCACCGCCGGGTAGTGCCCTGCCAGGGTGGCAAGTTCACGTGAATAGGTCGACTCATCCAGTGTGAAGAGGATCAGGGTCAAACGGCTGTCATTGCCAAACTTGTTCAACAGCGGCAGCAGCGCCTGGGTAAATTCAAGACGGACGGGGATGTCTGCGCCTTTGTCGGTCCCAAAGTACCGGAAGATGCGCTCGTTATGGTTGCGCCACGAGCCGGGATGCACCTGCATGACCAGGCCGTCCTCGATGCTCATGCGGGCCATTTCCATCAGCATATGGGCGGTGAAGCGGCTGGTATCGGCGGGAGTAACCTGCCCTCGCAACGCCCTGGCAAAGATAGCCTCCGCCTCGGCCGGGTCAAGGTTAACCGTATCAGCCTGTAGGACGGCATGATCCGTCGCAGTGGCTCCAATCGAGCGGAAAAATGACCGCCGCTCTTCCAGGGCCCACAGGAAAGAGGCGTAATCCTTCACATCCATGCCGCTGAGTTTGGAGAGTTTTTCCACATTGGCGCGCCATCCCGGCGCATCCAGGTTGACCACCCCATCGGGTCGGAAGGTCGGTATGAGTCGTCCGTTCCAGCCATTCCGGCGGATAGCCCGGTGATGGTCAAGGGGATCCGTGGCGGCATCGGTGGTGCAAAGGACCTCAATGTTGAAGCGTTCGAACAGTGCCCGCGGAGAAAACTCCGGTGAAGCAAGTCTTTCGATTATCAGGTCATACAGCCTGTCCGCATTTTCAGCAGACGGTTTTTCTTCGATACCGAAAACCTGACTCAACTCATGGCCTATCCACAGCCCACTGGGAGTGCCGCGGAAAAGGAAAAAGTTGGCGCAAAAGGTCCGCCAGATCTTGCGATGATCCGTCTCGACAATGGGGCTTTCTTTTATTCCCGCCAATGTTGGCACCCCCAGCGCTTCGAGCGGGATGCCCTGTGAATAAAGCATGCGGGTGATGTAATGGTCGGGGATGATGAACAAATCCGCCGGCGTGCCGAATGTTGCAGCCGGATTGCTGAAGAGGGATGGGTCCACATGCCCGTGCGGGCAGACAAGAGGCAAGCCCGCCACGCCCTCGTACAGGTCGCGGGCGAAGGAGCGGACGGATGGGTCAGCGGGAAATAAACGGTCGGGATGCATGTTAGCGGGTCAACCAGCCGCCATCCACGGGGATGATGGCACCTTGCATATAATCCGAGGCGACCGAGGCCAGGAAAACCACCACGCCCTGCAGGTCGGCGGGAGTTCCCCAGCGGCCAGCCGGGATGCGGGCGAGGATGGCGGGAGCCCTGTCGGGGTTGGCCCGCAGCGGAGCGGTGTTTTCGGTGGCCATGTAACCGGGTGCAATGGCGTTCACATTGATATTATATCCGGCCCATTCGTTCGCCAACGCCCGTGTGATACCAGCGATACCGCTTTTGGCAGCGGTATAAGAGGGCACAATAATACCGCCCTGGAATGACAACATCGAGGCGATGTTAATGATCTTTCCAGCACCCTGGGATACCATTTTCCTCGCTACCGCCTGTGAGAGGAAGAAAGCTGCTTTCAGGTTTATGTCCAGTACATCATCCCAGTCGGTTTCGCTGAATTCCAGTGCGGGCGCCCGGCGGATGATGCCGGCATTATTAACGAGAATATCCACGCTGCCTAATTTGGCAACGACCTCGTCGACCAGGGAATTTAGATCTTCCACACTCGCCTGACGCAAATTGCAGATGACCTGATGATAGCGCCGGTTGAGCTTACGAACAGCCTCACTCGTGGCCTCACTAGGGACGAGGTCCAGACCGGCCACGTCTGCGCCGGCTTCTGCCAACGCCAGGGCCATGCCCTGCCCCAGCCCCTGACCCGCGCCGGTCACCAGAGCTACCTTGCCATCCAATTTAAAAGAATCCAGGATCATGCCAACCCTCTCATCCATCTAGGTAGTACCGACTTCAGTCGGTTATTGGAATGAAGACCCTGCCCAGCCTGTCCCGCGTTCTTTAGTAGGACACATTCCAGAGTCTGTCGTCAATCTTAATGCCCGAGTTCTTTCAACATCGCCACGGTCTTACCAACCCAACTCAACTGCGGATCTTCCACCGCTCCCTGCATGCGCTGGTTGCCCGCAAGGAACCACAAGTAATAGGTGGTGTACCCCGGTGCCGACACGACCGTGTGATAGCCGCGCGGCATCATGTGGATGCTATTATCCCGCACGGTGAAGTTTTCTTCCTCGCCCTCTTCGTTGTAATAATGGCAGATCCCAAATCCTTCCGCCGGGCTGACCCTAAAATAATACATCTCTTCATGGAAGGCTTCCCGCGGCAAGTCATCCTGCTGGTGCTTATGCGGTGGGAAGGTGCTCCAGTTCCCGCTGGGGGTATAGGTCTCGCCGACAAGCAGACGGCGAGCAGGCAGATCGGCCTGCGCTGCGGTGGTAAGGATCTGGTGAAAATTGCGTTTGAAATTCGCCGCGCCCCACACCCCGTTGGCGACCTGGGCTGGAGTGATCACGTAGGGCACGATATCCTTCTCGTCGCTGGGAGCACTCGGGAGGGCAATTTCCACAACAGTCTCGGCCTGGATGGTATAGGCGGCTCCGGCAGGGATATAAACCGAATGCGGTTTCCCGCTAAATACATTCGGGCGGCCGCCGACTTTCTCGAACGTGTGACCGTTCACCTCGAAGGATGCCTTGCCACCCAGTATAACGGCAAGGATTTCGCGTCCCTCGGTGGTGGCGTTGTACTTCTCGCCTCGGGCCAGTTTCAGCAGTGAAAAGTCCAGCAGTTTGCATGGATTGATCGGCAGGGTATTGACACCTTGATTGGCAGTTAAAAGGGTATGGTATTTCATCGCAGTTCCTCCTATTACTTTTCATTCCGGGCTGTGTGCAGCCAGGTCACACATTGAGCCAGGTTCTTGCTGATGCCGTCATAATCCTTGTTCTTGACGGCCTCGCCGGTGAATAGTTTACTCCCTAATCCCACCGCTGCCGCTCCTGCTTTGACCCATTCGCTGATGCTAGCTTCAGTCACGTCAACCCCGCCGGTAGGCATAAGCCGGTGCCACGGGCACGGGCCTAACGCCGCCTTGATGAAAGCCGGTCGCAAGACATCCCCGGGGAAGACCTTGCAGATCTCAGCGCCCAATTCTTCGGCAGTGGAGATCTCGGTCTCGGTGGCACAGCCGGGAATGTAAAGCACCTTGCGGCGGTTGCAGAAACGCGATACCTCCGGGTTGAGGCTCGGCCCCACGACAAAATTCGCCCCCGCAGCCAGGTAGAGCGCCGCCGTTGGCGCATCGATGATCGAACCGACTCCCAGGATGACAGACGGATCGGCCTTGCTAAAATGCCGCACCAATTCCAAGAATACAGGATACGCCATCTCGCCGCGATTGGTGAATTCGATGACTTTCGCACCTCCACGAGCGCAGGCATCGACCAGCTCGATGGCCCGCTCCGTTTCCCCTTGATAGAATAGCGGCACGACCCCGATTTGCAGGAGAGTGTTGATCACTTCCAGACGCATGAATTTTGCCATGACATATTTCCTTTCTACTTCCCGGTCGGTTCATCTCTGACCGGGTTTACCAGCGACCCTATCTTCTCGATTGTAATGCAGACAATATCGCCGTCTTGCAGGAATATCTTCGGTTCCACCGCTTCCGGCAGCTTTGCCGGGGTGCCTGTGGCGATCACGTCCCCGGGTTCGAGGGTCATGACCTGGCTCAAGTAAGAGATCAGGAACGGGATGCGGAAGATCAGGTTACGTGTGTTGGTGCGCTGCTTCGGCACTCCATTGACAGACAATTCCAGATCCAGGCAGTACGGGTCCGGCAGCTCATCAGGTGTCACCAGGATGGGTCCCATCGGGCCGAACGTATCGAAGGATTTCCCCAGCATCCATTGATTGGTGCGCTTTTGATAGTCCCGAGCACTGACATCGTTGAAGATAGTATATCCGGCGATGCAGTTCTCGGCTTCCGCCTCGGTGACGTTCCGGGCCGTTTTCCCGATCACGACCATCAATTCGGCTTCGTAATCCACCTGTTTGGTGACCGATGGAATGAGAATGGTCTCGCCAGGTCCGATGACCGTGTTGGCGGTCTTGCAAAAAATATTGGGGTATTCCGGCAACTCCTCGTTCCCGATGCCAATGTGACCTCGATAGTTATGACCAATGCAAAGGATCTTCCCCGGAGCCGGGATGGGCGCTAATAGTGTCACTTCGCCTGCTGGGATTAGGTCCTTTGCGCCTGCTGAAGCCAGGGCTTCACGTGCTTTCTCCAACACGGAAGCCCCGGCTCTCACAAGGAGAAGAATATCAGCAGGGATGAGCGGATCCAACTGGTTCAGATCGACGATATACGTCGCACCAGATCGGGCTATCTGCGCTCCGAGACGGACCCGCCCGTTATGTTTGAAAGTGACCAGCCGCATGGCAGACCCTTAGCGGGAGACCCTGCCAGAGGCGTCCCCGCCCATCAGCGCTTCCACTTCTGCCACGCTGACGGCGTTGAAGTCGCCGGAAATACTGTGCTTCAGGCAGGCCGCCGCCGCTGCAAATTCGAGCGCCTTCTGCGGATCGTTATACTGACGCAAGCCGAAAATCAGGCCACCCATGAAAGCATCGCCGCTGCCTACCCGGTCGATGATGGGCTGGATGTCGTAAACCGGAGCAACATGGAATTTGCCCTCCGACCACAGCACACCCGACCAACTGTTGTGGCTGGCGGAAAAAGAACCTCGCAGGGTGATGACGATGGTTTTCAACTTGGGGAACCGCTCCGCCAGTGTATCGCAGACATATTGATAGCCGGTTGCGTCGACCTTTCCGGCAGTGATGTTGGACTGCGGCGCCTTGATCCCAAAGACTTTTTCCGCATCTTCTTCATTGCCCAGGGCCACGTCGCACATGCCAACGAGTTCGCTCATCACCTCGCCGGCAGTACGGCCCCATTTCCACAACTTGGCCCGGTAGTTCAGGTCACACGAGACCGTCAGACCCGCACCCCGGGCTGCCACGATGGCCGCCCGGCACGCCTCGGCGGCGCGTTCGGAAACAGCCGGGGTGATGCCGGTCCAATGGAACCAGTCAGCCTGTGCAAAAATGGCACTCCAATCGAAGGATCCCGGTTCGACGCAGGCAAAACTCGAACCTGCCCGGTCATAGATCACCTTGCTGGGCCGCTGGGCCGCGCCCGCTTCGAGGAAATAGATGCCCAGCCGGTCGCCGCCCCGCTGGATGTGCGCTGTGTCCACGCCATGCCGGCGTAACGTTTTCAGGCAGGCCTCGCCCAGGTCGTTTTTGGGCAGGCAGGTGACGAATTCCACCGCTTCGCCGTAATTTGCCAGCGAGACGGCCACATTGGCCTCCCCGCCGCCGTAGGTTGCCTCAAACACCTGCGCCTGTCCGAACCGTTGAAAGCCCGGGGGAGCCAGGCGGAGCATCACTTCACCAAAGGTAATGATCTTCTTCATCTATCTACTCATCCTCGAACAATACATCTTCCAACCTGCTCAAGGGCGGATGTCTGCTTCAACGGAGGCATCCATATCGAAGGCCTCCCCGTTGTGCCCCGTGATCTGGACGTTATCCAGGCGGACCTTGCGGGCATTGCGGATAAAGAACCCGGCCCGGCTCATGGGAGGGATATCGTCAGCCATTTCGGGGTGACCCGCATCCGCGCCGTCCGTCATGAGAGATACTCACATCCGTAAAGGAGATGTCTTCCAGGGGCATCTCCGCCAGCCCATAGAAGAAACCCGCCGCCGTGCTGACGCCCGTCGCCGTGATATTGCTGAAATGGATATGCCGGATGATCGGCGTGCCTTCGTCCACCGGGCGGGCATTCTTATCCGAGACGGTCTGGTCGCCGCGTGCGCCGCAGTGATAGTAGAGGTTCATCGTGAACGGGCAGAGCACTCCATCCATGACCAGGTTGTTCACCCGTACATGCTCGACCGTCCCGCCGCGCCCCCGCCGAGACTTCAAGCGGATGCCGCGGTCGGTCCCGATAAATACGCAGTTGGAGATGACCACGTTTTGAACACCGCCGCTCATTTCGCTGCCGATGACCACACCCCCATGACCTCTCTCGAGGGTGCAGTTCGTGATGGTGATGTCCCTGCAGGAGGCCCGCAGATCCGGCATCTCGAACTGATTGCCGGCTTTTAAGGTGATGCAGTCATCCCCCACACTGACGTGACAATCGGAAATATGCACCAGCCGGCATGAATCCGGGTTGATGCCGTCGGTGTTGGGCGAGTTCGGGTGGATTGATGATGGTCAGCCCGGTGATCCTGACGTTTTCGCAGCGGACCGGGTTGACCGTCCAGGCGGGCGAATTGAGCAGGGTAATTCCCTCGATAAGCACATTACTGCAATCCGCCAAGCCAATCAAGCGAGGCCGTGGATGGGCGAGTGTCTTTTCTTTATAGGCGCGCCACCACGTCTCACCCTGGCCGTTGATGGTACCACGCCCGACCAGGGCGATGTTCTTCAACTCATTCCCGGCGATCAGCGATGAATGGGTGGTTTGCTGCCTCCCCTCCCAGCGGTTGGAGGTGAGAGGATAATCGGCCGGATCCTGGCTGCCGAGCAGCACCGCTCCAGACTCCAGGTTCAGGGTGATATCGTCGCGCAGGAAGATAGTGCCAGTCAGGTACTGCCCGGCCGGGACCGTGACGGTTCCACCCCCGGCCTGCGCGCAGGCATCGATGGCCGCCTGCAGGGCCGGTGTATCCAGGGCCATACCGTCGCCCTGTGCACCGAATTCACGCGGGTTGAAATGGTCGGCTTTCGTCATCCCCTGGGCAACCGTCTTCATGGTGTCTTCTCTGTGCGAGTGACTTCCATTTCCAGCGTTGCCAAAATGAAAGGACCGACACCTTTAAAATCATTGGGATTGGTTTTTTCACTGACGTAATAGTTGTATGACCCATCCCGGTATGGATGGCCACCCAGACCGGCTACCCCGCAAGTACCTTCCAGGGTCAGGCTGCCCGAACCGTTGACCTTGATCATGTTCTCCAACAGGCCGCGGTAGGCACGTCCGGCTGCCAACAGGTAATCCTTCTCCAGGTAGCCTTGCCGGACCGCCTTGCAAAACACATAGACGAACATAGCCGAGACGGAAGATTCACGGTAATTGCCGGCGCGGGCGGGATGGTCCACCACCTGCCACCACAGGCCGGTCGAGGGGTCCTGATAATGGACCATGGCCTGGGAAAGTCGTTTCAAGATATCGATCAGGTACTGCCTGTCCGGATAGGTGTCCGGCAATATCTCCAGCACATCGATGAGGGCCATGGCAAACCAGCCGACGCCCCGGCCCCATACGCTGCACGAATTACCGGTCTCGGGGTTGGCCCATTTCTCCTGGCGGCTCTCATCCCAGCCATGGTAAAGCAGACCCGTTTCGGGATCGCGGCTATGTTCTTCCATCAGTCGGAATTGGTGGATGACATCATCAAAAATGGCCGGTTCGTTGAATGTAACGGCATACATGGCCCGGAAAGGTTCTGCCATGTAAAGCCCATCCAGCCACATTTGCTGCGGGTAAATTTTCTTGTGCCACAAGCCTCCGCTGGTGTTGCGAGGCTGCCGGCTTAGTTGGCTGTGTAATAACTGAATGGCCTGAAGGTAACGGGCGGATTTCTTCTGCTCGTATAGGGGAAAGAGCAGCCGCCCGGGGTTTATCTGGTCCAGGTTGAATTCTTCGGCATGGTATGACTGGATGTCCCCATCCGGGGTGACGAAGTGATCCACCCAGCGGTTCAAGAACTGCAAATAGCCAGGATATCCCGTCGCCTTCCCCAGGTCCCACAAAGATTTGACGAATAAACCATGTTCATAATGCCACTTCCAGGCTGTGACCGGGTAGGCTTGCAGCAAAGAATCTGCCATGCGGATAGCCCAGGAGTTCGAAGCCGGGGAGAGGGGGATAAAGTAGATGACATGAAGAACCTATGATGACATTCGTTCAGATTCAGCCAGGATTTTGGCTTGCAGTATCTTTTTGAACATCTTCCAGCAGTTTTCACTGCAGGGTTTTCTGTACGAGGCGGGCGGTGGTTGCCGCCCGCCTCGGGGGTATTGCAGGCCGGATTATTCGAGGAAACCGGCGTCGATCATGGTTTGTTTGGCGCTTGCTTCGAGATCTGCTGCGCCCAGGCCATCCAGTCCGTCAAGGAAGGCGGCCCAGGTCTCGGCGGTCAGTTCTTGCTCACCGAGGATAAAGTTGACGATATTCTCGCTGTAGAAGCGGGTGAAGTCTGCCGCATTCGAGGGCGGGTTGACGATGGCAGACCCGGTCGCGGCCGTGTAAGGCTGCGTGGTGAAGGAATTGTAGTAATCCAGCGGGCTCATGGTGCGGCCGTTGATGGTCTTGTAGGATGGATACCGGGCGTTCAATTCCACCGGGGTGAAGACGTACACCATGTTCGCCAGCTGGGTCAGGGGCTGCATTTCGGCAGTCGTCCAGGCTTTGGCAGGATCCGGCAGGCCTTCGAGGGTGATGTTTCCATCGTCGGTCAGGTTATAGTTGACACCTTTTTCGCCGAAGCCCAACAGGTAATAGCCTTCATCATTGGCCATCCACTCGAGCAGACGAGCGATCGCGGGACCCTTGCCATCATCGATGGCTTTCTGGGAGACGGCATAGATGCGGGCCGACAGGATCACGGTGCCGTTGGCATTGTCGCCATTGGGACCCTTAGGCGGAACCAAAACGGACCACGCGCCATCGTTGAAGTTTTCGTCGAAGGCTTTGTAGTTGGATTTGGTGGACAGGGCAGCGAAGTTTTCGTGCATCATACCGCACGAGCCTTGCTTCCAGCGGGCGCGGAACTCATCCTTCTTCAGGGTCGGCCAGTCCGGATCGATGACGCCTGCGTCGACCAGGGACTTGATGTATTGGGTGGCCTGCATGTAGGCATCGCTGCGAACATTGAGACCGAAGTTGGCGCTGTCCATGTTGAAGATGCCGGCTACGCCGTAAGCGCCATAGACCCAGTCAAAGCGGGGGCCAACGCCCATGGCGGTGAGGCCAGATCCATCAATGAAGGCGCAGAAACCATAGGTATCGGCTTTGCCGTTACCATCGGGATCATCAAAGGTGAAGGCCTTGGCGACGGTGAGGAACTCATCCAGCGTGGTAGGAGCGGTCAGGCCGAGCTTGTCCAGCCAGTCCTGGCGGATCACCATACCATCGGTCATGGGCATGGCGCCGGGATCGGGCAGACCGTACATGGAGCCATCCAGCGTGACCAGTTTATTGCGGTCTGGATCGCTGTAGTGAGTGGCGGTGCGGACCGGCATCATGGGCAGCAGGTCATCGACCTTGGCTACCAGTCCAGCCTGGACCAGTTTGTACCAGGTATCGCGGCTGGTAAAGAAGATGTCGGGCAGCGAGTTGCTGGCTGCGGCGGCATTGATCTTGGTGTCCTGGTCTGATTGGGTCGAAGGCAGCAGTACGAGTTTGAGATTGACCTTCGCCTCATCCTGGATGAGCTGATAAGCCACCCAGTCATCGGGCGGTGCAGCGGCTTCGGTCACTCTACCACTGGCCCATAGTTCGATGTCCGCCATCTGAATGGCTGTCGGTTCGGGAGGAACGGTGGCAGTGGGTGGAGGCGGCGGTTCGGTTGCAGGTACAACAACCGTGGGGGTGGGTGTTGCCTTCGGCGCGCAAGCGCTGAGAAGCATAACCGCGCACAGGGTGATCAGGAAAATCTTGCTAATGGTATTTTTCATCTTCTTCCTCTCTTCAATATGAAACCGGGATTTTGAACACGGAAAGGGTAATCTTTCTACAATTTCCTATTCTTGAATTGGATACCTCCTTTTCTGATTCGCTATTCCTTAACTCCGCCTAATAGGGTGCCTTTCGTGAAGTAGCGTTGGATCCATGGATAAATGACCACCATGGGGAGCATGGTTATAAACACGCTAGCGGCTTTGAATGCCTGGATGGGAGCATTGCTAAAGGCATCAGATTCAACGTATTCATTGATATTGGCAGCCAGAAGGATATTCCGCAACAGGACCGGCAGAGGCTGTAGGTTGTTATCGTTCAAATACAGGATGGGAGTGAAGAACTCATTCCACAGGCCGACGGCATAGAACAGGCTGATCGTCAGAAGGATGGGTTTCGATAGCGGCAGGATCACGTGCCATAATACCTGCAGGTCATTGGCGCCATCAAGGCGGGCTGCCTCCTCCAACTCTTCCGGCAACCCCTCGAAGAACCCTTTCATCACAAACGTATTGGTAACGCTGATGGCAGAAGGCAAAATGATGGCGAAAAGGCTGTCCACCAAACCCATGCGTTGCACCACCATGTAAGTAGGGATGAGTCCAGCCTGGAAAAGGAAAGGCACCAGGATGAACCCCATCAGGAATTTACGCCCGGGCAAACGGGGATTGGAGAGAACATACGCCAGCGGCGTTGTCAGGACCATATTGATCAGCGTTCCACCGAGTGTGATCTTGACGCTGTTAAATGTCGCCTGGGCAAAGGCTGGGTGTTGGAACAATTGCTTGTAGGCCTCGAAAGACCATCTCCACGGCGGGATCCACAAGCCGAATGTGGGGTCATCGCCGTAGCCAAGAGGCGTGAGAGACATCATCATTACGCGCCAGATGGGTATCAGGATCGCCACCAGCACAGAGGCAAGGAAGACGTTTACCAGTATCTGGAAGAACAGGTTATCCCAGGATTTGATCTGTGGTTTCATTGTGACTCCCGATCAATACAACGTGTGTCCGGATATTTTCTTGGCAACCCGGTTGGCGACCAAAATCAAGACTAGACCGATGACGCCTTTGAACAAGCCTACTGCAGTAGCAAGGCTCAATTGGAAATCGAGAATACCCTGGCGGTATACCCACGTGTCGATAATGTCGCCCACCTTATATACAGGCAGGGAATAGAGCACAAAGATCTGTCCAAAGCCGGCATTCAGGATATGCCCAAGCCGCAGCATGGTCAGGATCACCACAACAGGCAGGATACCGGGCAGCGAGATGTACCAAATCCGTTGAAGACGGGATGCCCCATCCACCTGAGCCGCCTCATAAAGGGTTGGGTCGATCCCCATTAATGCTGCCAGGTAGATGATGGTGGCCCATCCCGTTTCTTTCCATATTTCCGAAGTCACTACGACGAAGCGGAACCAGTCAGGTGAGGTAAGGAAAGCGATAGGCTTGCCCCCCGTTGATTTAATGATCGTGTTGATCAAGCCATCGCCGGGTGAGAGCATCATCAGCAAAACGCCAAACATGATGACCCACGAAAGAAAATGCGGCAAATAGGCCACTGTTTGAACCAGACTGCGGAACCGCTTGAAAGTGGTTTCGTACAACGCCAACGCCAGGACAATGGCCATGGGCAGGCCGATGATCAGCTTGAACAGACTGATGATGATGGTGTTGCCAAGCAACTGCGTGAAATAGAATGATTTAAAGAAGGTAACGAAGTTTTCGAAACCTGCAAATGGACTCTTCCAAACCCCCAACAACGGCTTGAAATCCCTGAAGGCGATCTGGGCATTCCACAGCGGTCCATACTGGAAGATAAGAAAATACACCACCGCAGGGAGGACCATTAGGTACAACCATCGAAATTTATAGATGTTTTTCAGGACCGGTGCGATCTTCTGATTCAGTCCAATCAACCGTGCGTTCCCTTTGGGAATGGATCGCCGAACAAGGATTTCTTTCATACCTGGCTGCCTTCCTGGCCTGCGTGAATTCATCCGGTCATAATATAGAACGTCGAAGAAGATCTTCGAGAGGTACACCATCATTATAGGGAAGCCCGGATGGATTTTGCCGTTCAGTTAATGGATAATACCGTTCTATATATCGAGAATTATGGCGCAAAATTAATCTCCCCGCACCAACAAAATCCTTACATATTCCGCAAAGAAATTTTGGGTGCTTCCCAAAGTGCCTGAAGCGGAGTAAACTTTAACAGAGCCTCCATCCAATGACAACCAAAAACGCAGACAAACATCCCGCCGCGAACGAAAAACGAAAGGCTTGGAAGAAACGCCCCACTTTTGGATTCCTGCTCGCCAGCCTTCACACAGGCGCCAGCCGGGCATTGTGGCCCGGACTGATCGACGCAGCCATCCAGCACGACGTGAACCTGATCGTGTTTCCGGGTGGGCGCTTGCGGGCGCAGGTTGCCTACGAATCTCAAAAAAACGTCATCTATGACCTGGCCGGCAAATCCTGCCTTGACGGCATGGTCACCTGGGCCTCCAGCCTGGGCGGCGTGATTTCTTCCGCAGATATTAACGCCTTCCACCAACGCTACCAGCCCTTGCCGGTGGTGAGCCTGGCGCAGTTCATGGAGGGTATGCCAACAGTCTCCGTGGACAGTTACCACGGCATGCGGGTGCTGCTCGAGCACCTGATCACCAAACATGGATTCAGGCAGCTGGCTTTCATCCGCGGACCCGAAGAACATTATTATGCGCAGGAGCGTTATCGCGCTTACCTGGATACCCTGCAGGCGTACGATATCGACGTTGACCCACGCCTGATCACCAGCCCGCTGCGCTGGGAGTCGGGCGAAGAAGCCGTACGCATCCTGCTCGATGAACGCAATCTCAAACCGGGGGAAGATTTCCAGGCAGTCGTGGCGGTCAGCGACCTGCTCGCCCTGTGGGCAGTGAAGACATTGCAAAACCGCGGCTTCCGCGTCCCGGCAGACGTAGCTGTGACCGGCTTCAACAACTCGATCGAGGAGAGATTGGCTACGCCGCCCCTCACCACGGTCGAATTGCCATTCTACGACCAGGGGGCAAAGTCCATCGAGACGCTACTTGCCCGCTGGAAAGGCGAGACGGTTCCGGCCCTGATCACCCTGCCTTCCCGCTTGATCCTGCGCCAATCCTGCGGCTGCCCCTCCACCGCAGTTGCCCAGGCAGCCATCTTCTCCGAAAAGCCGGTCAAGGATGATCTGCAGATCTTTGTGAAAGCCCGGGTGCAAACCCTTCGGGAAATGGCTGCGGCAGGTGAAATACCCCCGGAGCAAATCAGCGATTGGATCGAGCCGGTCTGGAAAGCCTTCCTGAAGGATATGCAGGAACACACCCACGTCCATTTTCTCAAGTCCCTCGAGGATACACTCGACCGGGGGATGCGCGAGAACAACGATCCCCTGAATTGGAACGGGACAATCTCAGTTTTACGGAAGTGGGCCATGCCGTCCATTCCGGTGATACAGCGTCCAGAGATCGAGGCGCTATTCGCCCAGGCGCGTATCGTCATCAGCGAGGCCGTCCAACGTTCGCATGCCTATCGTCAGTGGCAATCGGAAAGGCAGGCCGATAACCTGCGCGAGACCGCCCGCAAACTCCTGACCACCTTCGAAATCCCCGAACTCACCCAAGCCTTGATAGATTGCCTGCCGCGCCTGGGAATAACCAGCGCTTACCTGGCTTTATATGAAGAAGGCGGCGCTTCTCTGGAGTACGCCCGTCTGGTGATGGCATATACCGAAGGCAAAGAACTGCCGCTCGAACCGCATGGGCGCCGCTTCCAGGCCAATAAACTCATCCCGCCCAGCCTGTTCCCCCACAATCGCCGCTTCAGCCTGGTAGTGGAACCGCTGTATTTCCAGGACAGGTCCATTGGGTATGTGGTCTTTGAGATTGGACCACGCGAAGGGGATGTGTATGAACTGCTGCGCAGCAACCTGAGCAGCGCGCTCCAGGGAGCCAGCCTCTTCCGCGAGATCCAGCAGGCCCGCCTCACCGCCGAGAAAGCCGACCGTATAAAAACCCGCCTTCTCGCCAACGTAAGCCATGAATTGCGCACCCCCTTGAACATTATTCTTGGCTACACGAAGAATGCCTTAAAAGTTCCTTCCGCCTATCCACATGACCTGCACCCCCTCCTGGTCACCGACTTGCAGCATATTCAGCACAACGCCGAACACCAACTGCGGGTGATCAACGATCTGCTCGACCTCTCCCGCGCCGAGATCGACGAGTTGGATATCAACCTCGAACTGATCGACCCGGCTCCCCTGCTGCGGGATGCCTTCCACAGCCTGGCCGACCAGTACACCGACCCATCCGTCCAGTGGAAGTTGGAAATGCCCGACCGCCTGCCCATCATCCGGGCCGACGCAGTCCGGCTGCGGCAGGTGCTGCTCAACTTGCTCAGCAATGCCCACAAATTCACCCGCACCGGATCGATTACGCTTGGCGCAGAGATCATCCCGCCGCAATTGCATATCTGGATCAGCGATACGGGCGTCGGCATCGCTCCCGAACAGCAGGAACGCATCTTCGAGCCTTTCGTCACCATCGAAAACGAACAGCACGTCGCCGGTGGCATCGGCCTGGGTCTGACGATCTCACGCCACCTGGTGGCGCTGCATGAGGGCACTATGAACCTGGAGAGTCACCCGGGCAAAGGCAGCACCTTCCACGTGAACCTGCCGCTGCCTTCCCTAGATGGCAGCCAACTGGATGCAAGGCCTGCCAATTCCGTCATCCTGTATATCTCCTCCTCTGCTGAAATCGCCTCATCTATTCAGGAGATAAGCACCCGGCAGGAAATGGTGATCCAGCGTTTAAATGTCGGCGATGACCTTGAACACATTCTCCTCAACGCCCAACCGGCCGCCCTGGCGTGGGACCTTTCCACTGCCAAAGGTGAGGATTGGGCACTGGTGCGCCGCCTGAGGAACTATCCCCAAATGGCGCAAATGCCGTTCATCCTGTTCAACAACCCGGCCCCGCTCGATTCGCCGGAAGGCGAGCAAGCCTTCGCTCCAACCGGCTTCCTGGTCAAGTCAACCGAGGAGCAGGGTCTGGCCAGCCTGATCGAGACGCTCTGCCCCATCTATACCACCGACCCGGTCTACATCGTCGACGATGACCCGCAGGCACGCGCCTCCGAAAAAGCCGTCGTCGAAGAGGGACTGCTGGGCTGCCCGGTAACATTGTTCGAAGACGGCAAATCCGCCCTGGCCGCAATGGAAAAGGAGATCCCCGGCCTGGTCATCCTGGACATGGTCATGCCGGGTCTCAGCGGAGCCGACGTGCTCGAGCGGATGCGCTCCGACCCGCGCTTGCGGCATGTGCCGGTGGTGGTACTGAGCAACAAGGCTCTCACCCAGGAAGACGTGACGCGGCTGGAGGTCCATTCCCAGGTAACCTTCCAGAGCAAGGGCCTGCTGACCGATGACGAGATCGTGGCAACCCTTCACCGGGCCTTGTTGGGCTCGGATACGCTGCCGCCCCAGACCAGTTCCATCGTCAAGCGGGCAGTTGCCTATCTGCAAGAGAATTACAGCCGGCCCCTCTCCCGCTGGGAGATCGCCGCCTCCGTGGGCATCAGCGACGACTACCTCAGCCGCGTCTTCAGCCGGGAACTGGGCATCACCCCCTGGGATTACCTCAACCGCTACCGCGTTCTGCGAGCCAAGGAACTGCTGCTGAAAACGACCGAAAATATTGGCAACATAGCCCAGCAGGTGGGCTTTAAGGATCAGGCCTATTTCAGCCGGGTGTTCAGCAAGATCAGCGGATGCTCGCCGCAGGCTTTCCGCGAGCGGCAGGAGAGGTAGTAATTGTCCTTTCAGCGCATGTTGAAGAATAATGAGCAATCCCGCACACTGGCGATGTTGCGACATACACTGCTACCCGAGTTGATGCGGGGTGAGGCAAGGATTAAGGATATGGAAGGGTAATTATGGGGAAAGTAACAAGAAAAACTTTAGATCAGGCATGGAAGAGTTGGATCGATTGCATAAAAGGGGACGATACTAACTCCATATTCCAACAAATCACTCTGATGATATGGGATACTGCTATTTTTCATTTGATTCTAGAAAGCCGTAATATTCAAATCGGTAAGAACCCAGGTGAGCCTGCAATTAATGGCTCTTTACATTCATTTATTGATAGAAATTATTTTTATTCTCAAGCAGCATTTATTCGGCGTCTATGCGATAAATCGTCTGGCCTTACAGGCGCAAGGGGGGTTTATTCTATCCGCTCTTTAATTGGGAGTTTACAGGAATATCGGAACGAATTAACAAGAGAGGCATTTCTAAATCTTAAAAACATGCCTTATGATTATTCAGATATTAAAAGACGCCGAAGTGAATTCTTTAACAATCTACCACCTGGAAAAGCTATTAATGTACCACGAGAATATGACTGGGAAACAATTGAGGAGACTCACAGAATTTTTGATCGTCTTAGTGGTAAAACCTCTGATATGAGACAACCAGATGATGTCATACCTAATAAAATATATATTCGTTTAGGCGAAAAACTTGACGTGTGCCATAATATTACAATATTTATGGATAAGTTTATTGCTCATTCAGCGGCACCTGAAAGCCGTTCTGTGGAAAATGCAAATGAATCGGAATTTACATTAAGACAATTGTGGGATGCGCAAAGGATTGTTTTTGAGTTAGCAGAGTTTTTGTCTTCAATTTTATTTTCTGAAGATCATATGGCGTTGCCAATCGAAAATCCTTCATTCTTTCAATATTGGGAAGCACCGTTTATCAATGAACAAGATATTGATCGAATAAGGATAGCTCTTGAGAAATACAGAAAAGAAACCGAAGAATGGAATCGGACAGCACTCGATAAAACATGGGAATGGATAGAGAAATGACTCAAATCCCCAAATCCGCCATCGAATAAGCCGCGAGGGACTGACTTCAGGAGCTGGGTTAGGAAATTAAAATATAAACACAAAACGGCACGCCTGATCGCGTGCCGTTCCTCGTATCTGTAAGGCGGGTGAGGCTCGAACCCACTCAGTATCTCAGGTTAACAATCCCAGTTCACCGGCCCGCTTGATAGCCCCGCTGCGGCCATGCACTTCCAGTTTGGCGTAGATGTTCTTGATGTGAGTCCGCACCGTATTAGCCGACACAACCAGCACCTGAGCAATCTCGGAAGTGGACAGGTAACTATTTAAGTGCTGAAGCACTTCAGGGTCTAGCGGCGGCTTAAAGCCTCGTCCAGGGTCTTCCTCAACTGCGGACGCGTGACAAACCCCGCCGGAATGGGTGGAAAATAAAACTTGGTGGGTAGTAGGCCTCTCACAAAATTATTATACACACAAAACTCACTCTTATTTCAGGGATTAGTGCGTGAAAGCAAGTTTTGCGATCACCTGCTTACAGCCTCAAAACAGGATTGACCGAGACGAGCTTCAGCCCCAGGTCACGGATCTTCAAGAGGATGCCGAATAGTTCTGCTTGATCGTGTACGCTGCCGCAGAGAATGGTCAGATTCCCGCAGGGAGTGACTGTGAACGGTTGAAAATATGCTGACCATTTCTCATCCAAATTATTGTCCAGTCGGATCTCGTAGTTCATCTCATCCTGCATGGGGTTGCCTCCAGGGCTGGGAATAAATCAGGCGTCAATTCTTATATTTCTCCGCAGTAGTAAAGTGCCAGCATCCCGCCTGATCCCGCCAGGGCCAGCCCCAGGAAAGCGGTCAGAAAGGTGACCGGCAGCAGGTTAAGGACCATCAGCACGACCGTTCCCATTCCGGCCAGGATCAACCCGACCGAGATAAGCATACAACGGCGGACAAGTGCTTTCCTGTACGGTCTGTCCGCTTCTTCGACGACTACAGCATATCGCATTATCCGCAGCTTGTATTTTTGTGTCATGGCAGCCATCACAAACTCCTTTCAAATGCAAGGGAAGGCTTCTACAGCAAGCCATTCTCTTGCAGAGGTCCATACAAATTACTGTCTATAGAGTATCCGCAGGGACCCAGTTTGTCATCACTCAGGATTGGTGATATTTCCGGCAGTAGTTCATTCTTTGCGGAAGATATATCAAAAGCGACTGGTGGAAGGAAATTGACATCATCCTGGGTGGGAATTCAGCCTTGTTTTTCCGATTCACGCTCTTCAATCACCTTTTCAATCACTTAGTTTGGGTGATTACTTCTCCCCTGATCAGGGTTATTCTGGAAACGCAATCCAGTCCTTTCTCCGATCAAGACATTTGGAACATTACCAGCCGCAGGAACGATTTCAAACAGGTGCCCCGGAAAACGCTGCTTCTTTCTCTTTCTCCTCCGGAAGAAAATCACCTGCTATCCCCGAGCAGGATGGGATGAAAAAAGTGGGGACCGGTTGGCCTCGAGACCCAACTGATCCTCCGCCTTCTCCCATAAAAATTCCGGAGCACCCATTTGCAATACCGTTCAGAGTGATACGGTAAATAAAAAAACGAGGAAATCACATGATGCCAGCCCTATTACTCGATGTTAAAGATCTCGAAACGCAGTTCAAAACCCCCGAAGGGATCGTTCACGCGGTCAATGGGGTTTCTTTCTCCTTGAAGGAAGGCGAAACGCTTGGGTTGGTCGGCGAAAGCGGCTGCGGGAAAAGCGTGACCATGCTCTCCCTCCTACGCTTGATCCAAATGCCCCCCGGCCACATCACCGCCGGCGAGGCTTTCTTCGATGGACAGGACCTACTAAAAATGACCCACGAAGATATTCGCCATGTGCGCGGCAGTCGCATCGGCTTCGTCTTCCAGGACCCCATGACATCCCTCAACCCGGTTCTGACCATCGGCACTCAACTGGAGGAACCCCTGTTACTGCACCTGGGCATGAACAAGCATCAAGCCCGCGACCGTGCCACCGAATTGTTGAGTCTGGTCGGCATACCCAATGCGAGAGAACGCCTGCCCGACTTTCCCCACCAATTCTCCGGGGGTATGCGCCAGCGCATGATGATCGCCATGGCCCTGGCCTGTGGTCCGCAGATCTTGATCGCCGATGAACCGACCACCGCCCTGGATGTAACCATCCAGGCCCAGATCATCGAACTGGTCAAAAAACTTCGTGACGAACTGGGCATGGCCATCATCTGGATCACCCATGACCTGGGTGTCATCGCCGGCCTGGCCAGGCGGGTGTTCGTCATGTATGCAGGCTGTATCATTGAAACGGCCCTGGTGGAAGATCTGTACACTCACCCGACCCATCCTTATACGATCGGTCTGCTTGGTAGTCTGCCTAGGCTGGACAGTCACACTCACCAGAAATTGTATTCCATCGAAGGACTGCCGCCCATCTTGTACGAAAAACCCAATTCTTGCCCATTTTCCCCCCGCTGCCGCTGGTCTATCGAACGCTGCCGCCGGGAGAACCCGGCGCTAAAGGAGATTTCCCCAGGTCACCTGGTTGCCTGTTGGGCGGATATCCTGGATGGGAGGAACACCGAATGAACATCCTCGCTTCTGACACCTTGTTGCGGGTGGAAAACCTGGTCATGCACTTCCCCATCTACCGGGGAGTTATCCGACGCCAGGTCGGTTCCGTCCACGCAGTCGATGGCGTTTCCTTCACCATCCAGCGCGGCGAGACGCTTGGCCTGGTGGGCGAATCCGGCTGCGGCAAGTCCACCACCGGCCGGACAATCCTTCAACTCTATCGCCCCACCTCCGGCAAAGTCTACTTCAATGACATTGACCTCACCTCCTTGAAGGGCGAGGATTTACGCTATATGCGCCGGGAAATGCAGATGATCTTCCAGGACCCGTATGCGAGTCTGAATTCCCGCATGACGGTCAGCGAGATCATTGGTGAACCACTTGTCGTCCATGGCATGACCAACACAGTGGAGATCCAACAAAACGTGGAACGCCTGCTGGAAGTCGTCAAGCTCAGCCCCTCATTTGCCCGCCGATATCCGCATGAATTTTCCGGCGGCCAGCGCCAGCGTATCGGGGTGGCGCGTGCTTTGGCTCTCCAGCCTTCTCTCATTATTTGCGACGAGCCCATCTCCGCCCTGGATGTGTCTATCCAGGCCCAGGTAGTCAACCTGTTGGAAGACCTTCAAAAAGAACTCAATCTCACCTACTTATTCATCGCCCACGACCTGTCGATGGTCCGGCATATCAGTGACCGCGTAGCAGTCATGTATTTGGGCACTATCGTTGAGATCGCTGACCGGGAAGGGCTGTATAAAAACCCCTTACATCCGTACACACAGGCGCTGCTCTCCGCCGTGCCCATCCCCGACCCCATTTCCGATGCCCGCCGGAAACGCAGGGTTCTGGAAGGGGACGTGCCCTCGCCGGTCGACCCTCCCTCCGGCTGCCGCTTCCGCACACGCTGCTGGCTCGCCCAATCCCTTTGCTCAGAGCAGGCGCCTCCATTGCGTGAGATCGACAGGAACCACTCCGTTGCCTGTCATTTTGTCCAGCATTAGATGCTAGTCAAGGAGGTGATTCCTGAAAATATTTTTATCGAAAATTCCGATCCGATCCTGAACATTTCATACTCGATCAAAGAGGAGAAGAATATGCGTAAATCTCTGTTTTTTGTGAGCCTGTTGCTCATTGCCAGCATGGTCCTTTCGGCCTGCGGCAACGCGGCTACGGCAGTTGCCACTGACCCTGTCACCGATGGCATTCCCGGCGACGATGTCGTCCCTACCGAGGTCCCGACCGAAGCACCCGTTGAAAACCCGTACATTGGTTCGGGACAACTGGACGGCAACGGCGTTCCCCCGGATTTCTTTTCGGATGAGCACATCCGCAAAGCTTTCGCCTACGCTTTCGACTGGGACACATACGCCAGCGACCTGTACAATGGCGAAGCCGTCCAGTCATTCGAACTGCCTCTGCTGGGCATGGCCGGTTATGATCCCAACCAGGCGCACTATTACTATGACCTGGCAAAATCTGAAGAGGAGTTCAAACTGGCCGACCTGGACCATGACGGGATTCCCGCCGGTGAAGAAACCGATGGTACCGATGTTTGGAACATGGGCTTCCGCCTGCAAATCGTCTACAACCAGGGCAACACTGTCCGACAGACCGCCTCGGAAATCTTGGCATCGAAACTCTACAAGGTCAACCAACTATTCCTAGTGGATGTATTGGGCTTACCGTTCCCGGCTTTCCTGGCTTCCCAGCGCGCCGGACGGATTCCCATCCTGGTCCCCGGTTGGCAGGAAGATATCCACGATCCCCATAACTGGTTCCAACCATTCATCACCGGCGCTTATGGTACCCGCCAGCACTTGCCGGTCGAACTCGCCGACCAGCTAAAATCCCTGGTGAATCAGGGTGTGGCTTTGACAGACCCGGCTGACCGGGCGGAGATCTATTACCAAGTCAATCAACTGTACTACGAGAACGCGGTAGGGTTCCCCCTGGTCACCGCCACCAGCCATAATTTCGAGCAGCGCTGGGTGCAGGGACGGATAATGAACCCACTCTATGCGGGTATTAATTTTGCGGTGCTCTCAAAGGCTGGCGGCGCGCCGAATCCCTACGACTTTCACCAAAGCATCCATCGCGGACGTCACCGATATGGATCCGGCCCTGATCTACGATGTAGTCAGCGGCGAGATTGCTCAGAATGTTTACGAAACTCTCGTCTTCTTTGATGGGGCTGCGGCGGAAAAATTCGTCCCACGATTGGCAGAGACTTATGAGATTTCACCAGACGGCATGACCTATACCTTCCATCTCCGTCCAAATGTGAAATTCCACAGCGGGAATGTGATGACCGCCTCAGATGTAGCCTACTCCTTCCAACGCGGCTTGCTGCAAGGCGGGTATGTTTCTCCTCAACTCCTGCTGGCCGAACCATTCTTTGGCGTCGGGATCGATGATGTCTCCCTGTTGGTCGACGAGACCGGCGCTCTTGCTGACAACCGGGCCGGGATAGTGGAAGCTGACCCTGCAACATTGGTCGCAGCCTGCGAACAAACCAAGGCCGCCATCGTTGCAGATGACGCCACCGGGACTGTAACCATGACTCTCAAGCAGCCCTGGGGTCCTTTCCTGGCTACCCTCTCTGGCACCTGGGGCTCTGTCCTCGAACAGAAGTGGGTCGTGGATAATGACGGCTGGGATGGCTCTTGCGATACATGGCAAAATTACTATGCCGCCACCACTGCCGACGACTCCATCAACACCATCGCCAACGGCACTGGTCCTTTCAAACTGGACCACTGGACTCCCTCGCAGGAAATCGTGCTCGTGCGTAACCCTGATTATTGGGGTCAGGCGCCGGTTCTGGAACGTGTCGTTCTTCTGCCGATCGCCGAATTTGGCACACGCTATGCCATGCTGCAAGCCGGGGATGCCGATTTCGCCGACGTTCTTCCCGATCAGCGCCCGCAGGTCGATAACATGGTTGGCGAAATGATGGTATTCGATATGGCAACCAACCAATATCTTGCGGCCGTGCAGGTTTGCTCCATTGACTCGTCCCTGATGGGAATTGCGAAATTCATCCCATGCGCAGCCGGAGAGACCGGTAAGGGCAAACTGCGCCTTTACATCGGCCGTCCAGGCATCAGCCAGGATGTAGTCACGTTCAATTTCTTCATGCCTTAACCCCATTGGGGATAGGCGAGGCGTGCGGGGATCTGGCAACGGGTCCCCGCACCATCCGCCGGTTGTGAAACTTGAAAACGAGGCTTCCCATGACCAATTACATCATCCGTCGCCTGCTGCTGGTACCTCTCCTGTTGTTAGGAGTGACCATCTTGATCTTTGCGATGCTGCAGTTCATCAGCCCGACCGAGCGCGCCGCCCTGTATGTTCGCGATATCCCCCGCAACAACCAGCAGATCGCCAGCATTATCAAGCTGTACGGCCTGGATAAACCGATCCACGAGCAGTATTGGCGTTGGTTGGTGGGAACGATCGACCCGCGAACGGGGAAAGGCACGGCGGGATCATCTATGGAGACTTCGGCTATTCACGGACAGGGTCGCAGCCGGTCATCGACCTGATCCGCACCCGCTTCCCCAACACCCTCGACCTCACTCTCTGGGCGATAGTCCCGGTTCTATCCGTGGGGATCTGGCTGGGTGTACAGGCCGCCATCCACCAGAACGGTATCATCGATCAGGCCGCCCGGATATTCAGCATCGTGGGAACGTCTCTACCCGTCTTCGTTTTCGGCCTGCTGGCGCTAATGTTATTCTATGCGAAATGGCATATATTCCTGCCCGGTCGGGTTTCCGACTGGGCTAATATCATTGTTTATTCCGAGGGTTTCAGGCACTATACCAGCCTGCTGACCATCGATGCGCTGCTCAACGGCAGGATCGATGTTTTTCTGGACGCGCTCCGGCACATGGTCCTGCCCATCCTGACCCTTTCCTATATCAGTTGGGCCACATTCGTGCGGGTAACACGCTCCTCCATGCTGGAAACGCTGCGGATGGAGTATGTGACCACCGCCCGGTCGAAGGGTCTGCGGGAGAGGGATATCATCAATAAGCATGCCCGCCCCAACGCCATGATCCCGGTGCTGACGCTGGCTGGCTTCCAGGTGATTACCATGCTCGGAGGCGTGGTCATCACGGAGACCGTTTTCAATTATCCCGGCATCGGCCAGGCAGCCGCCAGCGCGGCATCTCAACTGGACGTGATCACCGTCCTGGGATTTGCACTCTTCAATGGTCTGATCCTCATCGTCTCGAATCTCGTCGTGGATCTCCTGTATGCTTTCGTTGATCCACGTGTGCGTTTGTCCTGAGGAGGCCGGCATGGATGCAATTCAATCTACACTTCCAACATTACTCCCGCAGGCCGCACCGATGCGCAAGATCGGCCGTCTGGAACGTTTCCTTGGTCCGGAAAACTACCGCATCCTGCGAGGGCTGTTGAAAACCCCCGCTTCGATCCTGGGCTTCATCCTGATAGGATTCTTTGTATTACTGGCCCTCTTCACCCCGCTCATCGCGCCGCCCGTCAGCAACGATCCCTACAAGATCCCCCGCGACGGGTACAAACCCGAGCCACGCCCGATGATGTCACCGTGGGAGAGCGACGAGCCGCCGCTGCCCTTCTGGTGGAAACCGGTGATGAAGACAGATCACTGGGTCCACTTGCTCGGCACCTCGCAGGGACAATATGACATTTTTTACGGTGTGTTGTGGGGCACTCGCACGGCTTTCCGGACCGGGTTCATCGTCGTCGTGGCAACCTTCCTGATCGGGATCATCGTGGGGTCGTTCTCGGCCTTTTACGGCGGCGTGATAGACAACATCCTGATGAGGATCGTGGACATATTCATGACCCTTCCTTATATCCTGGCTGCGCTGATCATGGCGGCAGTGCTCACACCACGGATAGGCAGGAGTCTTCTCCCGGCGATCATAGCCCTGATCACATTCGGCTGGATGACCTACGCCCGCGTCGTCCGCGGCGATATCCTGTCTATCAAGGAACGTGATTACGTCATGGCTGCCCGTGTGATCGGCGCCAAGGATGGGCGCATCATCTTCAGGCACATCCTGCCAAACGCGATCTTCCCAACCATTGTACTGGCCTCCCTGGCAGTGGGTGATGTTGTCCTCAGCTTCGCCGCTCTAAGCTTCCTCGGGATCGGTACGCCCATCGGGTACGCAGACTGGGGCCAGGTGCTCAGTTTTGCTCGCAACTGGATCGGCAACTTGAGCCAGTATTGGTACATCGTTGTCTGGCCGGGTCTCACCCTCATTTTCTTCGTGATGGGCTGGAATCTGGTAGGCGATGCCTTACGCGACGTGCTGGATCCACGCATGCGCGGAAAGACGTAGCTCCGGGTGCAGCCTTCCCATACACGGTGATGATAAATCCCGTGAGAAAGATCTTTGTCGTCATCATTAAAAATTCTGTGATCGTTTCCTCCAAGAAAAGAGGCAGTTTCCATGAAAAATATTTTCTGCGCACTTATCCTACTCTTCCTGTTAGCCGGCTGCACCCTCACCCAACCAACCGTCTCGCCGATTCCCACCAGTCCACTTGCGCCACCCTTGCCCACTGAGACGGTCGCACCTGACCCGACCCTGCTGCCGATTTTTCTCCCAATCGATCCTGCCCTCTATCAGGATTGGTGGACATATACCCATCCTATCTATCACTTCTCGATCATGTTGCCTCAGGATTGGATCGTCGACGAACAGACCACGAATGATCGCCTTCTGGACGGTCACCTGCTCAACCTGCATCCTGCAAACAACTCAGGGGCAGAGAATATTCGCCTGACTTTCCGACAAAAGGGCGAAGATATTCGCCTTTGGCCAACGGGGGTGGGTCAGGGCGAGTTTATCCCTCAGGGTACTATTGAGATAACCGGTCAGCCTGCGCAGCGAATCCTGCTGGTCTGTCCCACCGGCGAGGTTACTTCGATCTGGTATCACCAGATCGAGGACCAACCCAATGTTTCCCGCGGTGACCTTGAATTTGGGTTAATTTTCAGCGCCGGTGCACATTGTGAGAGCGGACACAGCCTGGATGGGAAAGTCCAACTCCTGGGCGAAATGATCATCTCTTCGCTGAAAGTACCTTGATCAAGAGCAAGACAAGCCTAAGCGGTAAAAACTACATAGGTAATCGAGATTACACCGCTATCGTCTCACAGAAATACAAAACGGCACGCCTTATCGCGTGCCGTTCATCGCAATGGAATTTTACTACTCAGCTAAACCGTGACGTCGTCGATCACATGTCGCAAGGTGGATAGATCCAGGTCCTTCTTATCCAGAAATGCCACCGCCCCTGACTGGATGCCCTGGCGATGGAATTCCCGGTCTGGATAAGCACTGATCAGGATCAGCCGGCTCTTGGAAGATATTGCCTTGATGCGGCGAACGCAAGCGATCCCGTCCTCATCCCCCAGAACGACGTCAATCAAGGCAAGATGGATGTTGACCCGCTGGGCAATATGAATAGCACCCTGGATATTCTCCGCCTCGTAAACGGTCGCGCTGGGGCAAAGTTTACCGATCAAACGCAGAAGTTGTTTGCGATAACGGCTGTTGTCGTCAACCACGAGAATGGCCAGGTCCTTATGGGAACTCGACCCCACCGGCATCTTCAAATAAGCAGCCTCCTGGCCGGTGATTCCCAGAATAACCGGGTGGCGCAGGATGAAATTAACCGCCTCCAACCGGCTTTGAACATTTAGTTGCCGGTACAAACGTGTCAGGTGATTCTCGACCGTTTTGATACTCAGTCCCATCTCTTGTGCAATGGTTTGGTTGTCCAGACCCTGCTGCAGCAGGCGCAGGAGGTCCAACTGCCGGCTGGTCAGGTCGGGGATGGCTGCCGTCGCCTGTGCCGGTTCGACCAGTTTACTGATCAACGAGCTGGAGATCCAGCGTTCCCCCGCCAATACCCGCTGGATCGCCAGTTTCAGGTCGTTTAATGGCTGGTCTTTCATGTGATACCCATTCACCCCCGCCGCCAGTAGTCCCTGCACATAGACATCGTCATCGTATGCGCTGACCACCAGGATCTTCAGGGCCGGGTAGAGTTGCCGGATCTTTTGAATCGCTGTAATTGGCTCGAAATCGGGCATCGAAACATCGATCAGCAGGCAGTCGATCGGCTCCCGTTCCAGGGCCGCAAAGATCTTCGGACCGTCCCCAACCTCATCGACCACAACGATGTCAGGAACCTCCTCGATCATCTTTCGAATGCCAGCCCGCACGATCGCATGGTCATCGGCCAATAAGACATGAACTCTAGACATGTGTTATTTATACCACTATTGTAGATGACGATTAAGTATGTTCGCCCTTGTAAAATCGTTAGGCGACTATTTTCCTATTGATGTAGGCTCGTGGCGGATACCCGGATAAATTCTTAATACCCATTTCATGTATAATGAAAAAGTAATTCCCCTTCCCATCGGTGTTCGGGTTTTCTTTTCCAACTTTCTTAATCACAAAATATAACTCTATTCGCAAAAAAATAGATTTGCAGAATCAGTAGCGACCATCTCCTTATAACTTCCTATGGACCCACTCTTACGTGTCGTCAATCTCTCGAAATCGTTTGGCACACTGCCGGCCATCCAGCACGTGAGTTTTGAGGTCCAACCGGGCGAGGTGGTCGGGCTGACGGGCAGCATCGGGTCAGGAAAATCCGTACTGGCCATGCTTCTGGCTGGTCTGTATGAGTCTTCGGAAGGCGAGATCTATTTCGCCGATAAACATTTATATTGGCCCTATATTGCCAACTCCATCGGCATTAGTGTTATTCATCAGCGGCCTACCATTAATGATCAGTTCGACGTCGTCAGCAATATCTTTCTAGGCAACGAGATCGGCTGGCCTACCAAACTTAGGTCACTCCGTTTCCTGGACGCCGACCGGATGATTCAGGAGACGATCAGCATCCTGGTCCAACTTGGCATGGATGCCAATATCATTCACGAAAAAATGATTAACCTCTCCGGCGAGCAGCGTCAGATGATTGCCATCGCGCGCGTGCTCACCCACCCGGCCCGCATGATCATCATCGACGAACCCACCATCCTTCTGAGTTATCCCTACCAGCAAAGGTTGCTCGGCCTGATCCAAAACTGGCGTCAGCAAGGAGTTGCCGTATTGTTCAGCAGCAGTAATCTGGACCACCTCTTTTCCGTTACCGACCGGATCATCATCCTGGACCAGGGCCGTAAAACCGCCGATCTGAGAACCGATGAAACTACCCGTGAAAATGTACTCGGTCGCCTGCTTGGCACAACCAATTCGGGGGAATCCTCCCCTGCCATCTGGGATTTTGATAGTTACGATCGTATCCGCGAGCACGCCGAAAAGATGCGCTATCACCAAATGCTGCTGGGGAAGAACCTGGCAGCAGAGGACATCCTCCAGAACCAGTTGGTCGAGCAGTTGACCGAACAAGTCCAATCCCTCGACCAGGCCAACCTGGCCCTGCTCGAAGCCCAGCGAAGGCTCCTGTCGGAGCGCGAGCAGGAACGCAAACACCTGTCGCGTGAGTTGCATGATCAGATAATCCAGGATTTGCTGAGCGTCAACTACGAATTGGAAGAGATGGTAGCCGAAAATACCGGCCTTTCCGGCCTGGCCAACGATCTGGCCGAAGTTCATCAAGGCATCCGTGAATTGGTCGATAATCTCCGGCGCATCTGCGGCGACCTGCGTCCGCTGACGATCGACAGTCTCGGCCTGGGCGCGGCGTTGCAATCCTACACCCGTGATTGGTCGGACCGTACCGGTATCAATGTTGAATTGTCTATCGACACGAACCTTGGCCGCCTGCCTGAGGCAACCGAGTTGTCCATATTCCGCATCATTCAGGAAGGGCTGAACAATGTCTGGAGGCACGCTCAAGCCACCCTGGTACAGATCAACCTGCAGCACAGTTCGCCCCGCACACTCATGGTCTCCTTGCGCGACAATGGATTGGGTTTGTCCGAAGACCTGGACCTGCCTGCCCTGGCCACAAAAGGCCATTACGGACTCATCGGCATCGGCGAGCGGGTAACGCTGCTTGGCGGACGTTTCCGCCTCCAGCGCTTGCCGGAAGGAGGCGCAAATCTTCTCGTTGAAATCCCCCATCCGCGGGTGGATGTCAACCCGGATGCGGCTGAGTAAACCTGTTCACAAGAAATAGGGGGGATTCCCCCTAACAAGTAGGGGGAAAAATCCTAACAAGCCTTCTTTCAGATGCTAAACTATTATGGCGAAAGTGATCGTACTGTTTTGCTTGGCGTTGAAAGGAGGAAATCCCGGTAAAAAGACAACCCTGGTGAGAAAATCTTTTCATATCGTCATTCACCTAATAAACAAGGAGAAAGCAATATGTTCAAGAAGAATTCGCTTTACGCGTTATTTGCCGTCCTGGCTGTTTTGGCAATTGGCTTGTCAGCCTGCGGCCCTAAGACCCCTGCACCGACTACCGCCACTGAGGGTTTCTCTGTTGGTGTAGTCCTCCCCACCCGCGATGAACCCCGCTGGATCCAGGATGAGACCCGCTTCGCCGACGCTTTCAACGCTTCCGGTGACAAGGTTCAGATCCTCTTCAGCCAGGGCAACTCCGCCACCGAGAAAGCCAACGTTGAGGCTCTCATCGCCCAGGGCATCAAAGTCCTCATCATCTGCCCGCAGGACGGTGCTGCCGCTGCTGCCGCCGCCGATGAAGCTCGCGCCGCCGGCGTCAAGGTCATCTCCTATGACCGCCTGATCCTCAACACCGCCGCCGTCGACTTCTATGTCACCTTCGACAGCGTTGCCGTTGGCGCCGCCCAGGCCCAATACCTGGTCGACAAAGCCTCCGGCACCGGCAACCCGCTCTATCTCTATGCCGGCGCTGCCACCGACAACAATGCCTTCCTCTTCTTCGAAGGCGCCTGGAACGTCCTCCAGCCCAAGATCGCCGATGGCACTTTCGTCATCAAGAACTCCAGCGAAGCCGTCGCCCTCCAGGGCAAAGCCACCCTCACCCGTGACGAACAGGCCAAGATCATCGGCCAGGTCACGACCGACTGGAAGTTCGACGTCGCCAAGAACCTGGCCGAGGCCAATCTGACCGCCGCCAGCGATGCCGACAAGGGTGATGTCTTCATCCTCGCCCCGAACGATGGCACCGCCCGCTCCATCGCCGATACCTTCGGCGCGGACACGGCCGTGACCTCCTACGTCGTCACCGGTCAGGATGCGGAAGAAGCCTCCGTCCAGTACATCATCGACGGCAAGCAATCCATGACCGTCCTCAAGGACGTTCGCACCCTCGTCGCCGACGCCATCAGCGCTGCTCAGGCCTACCTCAAGGGCCAGACCCCGCCTCAGACCGCTACCTACAATAACGGCACGGCTGACATCCCCGCCAAACCGTCTGTAGTCGTCACAGTAGACCAGACCAATGTCGTAGCTGCCATCATCGACTCCGGTTACTGGCCGGCCAGCGACTTCCAGAATGTTGATCAGATCGGCAAACTGGCCGTTGGTGTAGTCCTCCCCACCCGCGACGAACCCCGCTGGATCCAGGATGAGACCCGCTTCACCGATGCTTTCAACGCTTCCGGTGACAAGGTTCAGATCCTCTTCAGCCAGGGCAACTCCGCCACCGAGAAAGCCAACGTTGAGGCTCTCATCGCCCAGGGCATCAAAGTCCTCATCATCTGCCCGCAGGACGGTGCTGCCGCTGCTGCCGCCGCCGATGAGGCTCGCGCCGCCGGCGTCAAGGTCATCTCCTATGACCGCCTGATCCTCAACACCGCCGCCGTCGACTTCTATGTCACCTTCGACAGCGTTGCCGTTGGCGCCGCCCAGGCCCAATACCTGGTCGACAAAGCCTCCGGCACCGGCAACCCGCTCTATCTCTATGCCGGCGCTGCCACCGACAACAATGCCTTCCTCTTCTTCGAAGGCGCCTGGAACGTCCTCCAGCCCAAGATCGCCGATGGCACTTTCGTCATCAAGAACTCCAGCGAAGCCGTCGCCCTCCAGGGCAAAGCCACCCTCACCCGTGACGAACAGGCCAAGATCATCGGCCAGGTCACGACCGACTGGAAGTTCGACGTCGCCAAGAACCTGGCCGAGGCCAATCTGACCGCCGCCAGCGATGCCGACAAGGGTGATGTCTTCATCCTCGCCCCGAACGATGGCACCGCCCGCTCCATCGCCGATACCTTCGGCGCGGACACGGCCGTGACCTCCTACGTCGTCACCGGTCAGGATGCGGAAGAAGCCTCCGTCCAGTACATCATCGACGGCAAGCAATCCATGACCGTCCTCAAGGACGTTCGCACCCTCGTCGCCGACGCCATCAGCGCTGCTCAGGCCTTCCTCAAGGGCCAGACCCCGCCTCAGACCGCTACCTACAATAACGGCACGGCTGACATCCCCGCCAAACCGTCTGTGGTCATCACCGTCGACATCGCCAACGTCAAGGCCGCCATCATTGACTCAGGTTACTGGCCGGCCGAGGATTTCCAGAACGTACCCTAGTAAGTTCCATATCTAAATTCAGAAATAGTGATGGCGAAAGCCATCACTATTTCTGACCAATTCCTGTATAATTTTAGAAATTATCTCTTTTCACTCCTGATCATTCCCCGAGTTAAATCAACTTTACTACACATGATATCTGCGTTGGAGCGTTCATGAATACTCCCATACTTGAAATGAAAAACATCACCAAGGAATTTCCCGGTGTGAAAGCCTTGAACAACGTCAGTTTTCAAGTCACCCAGGGGGAGATTCATTGTCTCGTCGGTGAAAATGGCGCCGGGAAATCCACTTTGATGAAGGTCCTTAGCGGGCTGTATCCGTACGGCAACTATTCCGGTGAGATCCTTTTCGACGGAAAAGAGCAGAAATTTTCCGGTATTTCCGATAGTGAAAGAGCCGGCATTGCTATTATCTATCAGGAACTTGCCCTGATTCCTGATCTGACAGTTTATGAAAATATTTTCATCGGCCATGAAATTACTGATAAAAGCGGCGTTGTCGTCGACTGGAATGAAACGATCAACGAAGCCACGCAAATGCTCCAAAAAGTAAAACTGGATGTAAATCCTGCCACATTGATTAAGGATCTGGGTGTGGGTAAGCAGCAGTTGATAGAGATCGCAAAAGCGATGAGCCGGGATGTTAAATTGCTGATCCTGGATGAGCCCACCTCCGCATTGAACGAAAATGACATCGAGAACCTGTTCAATTTGCTCCGTGGCCTGAAAGACCACGGCGTGACCTGCGTTTTGATCTCACACAAGTTAAAGGAAGTAATCCGCATAGCAGATACGGTCACGGTCCTCCGTGACGGTCAGACTATCTGTACGTTGGATGCGAAGAAAGGCGAAGTGACCGAAGCCATCCTTATCAAGAACATGGTCGGTCGCGAGTTGGAAAATATCTATCCTCCAAAAAAGGAAAGAACCTTCGGCGAAGTTGTTTTGGAGGTTAAGAATTGGAATGCTTACGATCCCAGCGTGGGCAGGACCGTCCTGAGTGATGTACACATGAACGTAAGAAGGGGTGAGATCGTAGGTGTTGCCGGCCTGATGGGATCGGGCCGGACCGAACTGGCGCTTAGCATATTCGGAAATTCAACAGGATATAAAATCCGTGGCGAAATGTACGTCAAGGGGAAAAAGATTAATTTCAAACATCCGGGAGAAGCCATCCGGGCAGGCGTAGCCTATGCAACCGAAGATAGAAAAGGGAAAGGGCTGATCCTGATACAGGATGTGAAACAGAACATCACCCTCGCCAACCTGGCAGAAATTGCCGAACGAGGTGTGATCAATAACAATCAGGAAATTCAGGTTGCAAACGAATACAAGAATTCTCTCAATATCAAGACGCCGACCATTGAACAAAAGGTGTCCAACCTGAGCGGCGGCAACCAGCAGAAAGTATCTGTGGGAAAATGGCTTTTCGTCAAGCCTGACGTATTGATCCTGGACGAACCCACTCGCGGCATTGATGTTGGCGCAAAATTCGAAATTTATACCATCATGACCAAACTCGTCGAGCAAGGCATGAGTATCATCATGATTTCGTCAGAACTGTCTGAGATCCTGGGAATGAGCGACCGAATTTACGTTGTTTCATCCGGGAAAGTTACCGGCGAACTTCCGGTAGCGGAAGCGACTCAAGAAAAAATCATTCAATTGGCAACATCTTAGGAGGCCCAACATGTCGTTTTTCAATCATGCAAAGAAGCTGTTTCAAGACAACATCCGTGAATACGGCATGTATATCGCATTCTTCGTGATCATTGTGATATTCGCCGTCATGACCAAAGGCCTCTTTGTTTCGTCCAGAAACATTGGCAATCTGATCAATGCGACGAGTTACATTGCCATCCTGGCAGTCGGTATGACACTGGTCATCGTCATGAGGCACATCGACCTGCAGGTAGGATTTCTTTCCGGCTTCCTCGGAGCGATCGCAGCCATCGCCCTGAAATATTGGGGCTTGTCGGTCTACATCGTTATCCCCCTGGTAATGACATTCGGCGTGATCGCAGGGCTGCTCACCGGTTTCCTCGTCGCTCAGATGCGCATCCCGGCTTTCGTTGCCACACTCGCAGGTTGGCTGGGATACCGCGGTGCCTTGCAGTTGGCCACCCGCGGAACCGGCACGGTTATCATCTCGGACCCTGTTTAATGCTATCGGCAATGGTTTCATACCCGACTTTCCGGGCCTGAAGTTATTCTTACCGGAAATGCATAAATTAACCTTATTACTCGGTGTGCTTGCCATCATCTTATTTATCATAAGTGCCATTAATGATCGCAGGAAAAAGCAGGCGTACAACTTCGAAGTGTTGCCGATGGACATGTTCGTCCTCGAGTTGGTCTTCGTCTCTGCTTTGGTCGGCGCAATCACCTGGGTGTTGGCTGGATATCAGGGTCTCTCTTGGGCTACCGTCGTCTTGTTCATTGTGGTTGGCTTCTATTACTTCCTCACAACAAAGACGGTTCTGGGCAGGCATATTTACGCCGTCGGTGGGAATCCTGAAGCAGCCGAATTAAGCGGCATCAGTGTCAAAAAGATCACCTATGTCATATTCGGCTCCATGGGTATGCTGACCGGTCTGACGGGTATCGTTTACGCCTCCTGGATGCGCTCCGCCACGACGATTGCAGGGAACGGCATGGAATTGGACGCCATCGCGGCTGCTTTCGTGGGCGGCTGCGCAGTCTCCGGCGGCGTCGGCAAGGTGACCGGGTCGATCATCGGCGCCTTGGTAATGGCCTCGCTGACCAACGGCATGAACCTCATGGGCATCGACATCTCCTACCAGTACCTCGTCCGGGCCGGAGTCCTTGCAGCAGCCGTGATCTTCGACGTCGCAACCCGCAATCGCGGCAAATGATGATCTCATCGTTTTAACGAGTAACCGGTCGCGCCTTCTTCATAAGTGCGACCGGTTTTTTAATAGTCTCTGGGCCATTCGCCGGTAACCTTCCAGCCTCCCCTGCTGGAATGAAACTATATACACAAAACGGCACCCTCTTCGTGTGCCGTGTACGTTTTTGTAGGGCGGGAGGGGACTTGCCCCCAGTAACGAAGTGGATGGGGGTCGAACCCCCATTCTGGGGGCAGGCTCCTCACGGTGTCTCCACCGGCTTGCTCCAAGTCCGATGGGCATGTGGATCCACACAAAACGACACGCATGCTCGCGTGCCGTTCCTTCATTCTGTAGGGCGGGAGGGGGTCGAACCCTCACGGTCTCTCAACCGGCGGATTTTTAAGGTTCCTGTGCGTGTCCTTAATAAATTCGCACCCCAAATATGCCCTTATTATGCCAATTTTTGTGATTTCACCTATATACAGGTCGCCCTCGGCAAGAAAAATGATAGTTTTAAGAAGTCCTCTGGGCGTGATGGGCTTTTTATTGACCCGGAGGACTAACAAATAAAGTATACATCAAAATTCCTTACAGATTTATAGATATTTGACAGGATCGCCATCCCGCTGGCATCTGCCATCTGCCGGGTTAATCCCAGCGCATAACCCAGGAAGTATTCGATATCCGTTCCATCGACTTGCGCAATGCGGCCATTACTATATAGGTATTCGTTTGTCCCATCCGCCAGCATCTTCGTCAAACCGGAAGCAATGTCAAGGACACAGGTGGTGGCAACCCCATCTGCTGTCTGCTAGTAACGGTTGCCAAGGCCGTCATAGGCGTAGGTGGTGTACCAATGGTCACCTTGCGGTGGTTACACAGTCAGCGGAAACCAGAAGTAGAATGAAATTTCTTAGTCGACCTAGTTTCTGTACTTTAAAATTTGGGTGCATAAAGTAAGGTAATTCATTATTCTCAAAGAATAATAGGGTTAAGGCCAATAATTTCCTGGAGTAGTAATGCATTCATCGCCGGTAATATTTTTAAATTCTTCATAAAAATCATTGACGGTCAAATTGGTTACATCTTGAAGTTTTCGAAAGAAAGGTGATTGGTCAATAGAATTTCCATAAACTTCATGCCATATCACATCATCCGTCCATTCACTGGGTATGGTTTTTATGGAAAGGCGTGCATAGCCGTTTTGAATGCATCCAACGACATTGTTACCCCGGATAGTTGCTTGCCAATGAATAGTGATGATAAAAGAATGATTTGGATAGGTCAATGTTAATGCAAAAAAGACATTGAAATCATCCATAGTATGATATTCTGTCTGTAGATACACTTCCTCCGGTGAACCATATTGTTAAGGATATTATCCAATCGAAGAATTGGATTGGGAGGATAACCTTTTATTATTACCCAATTTATTCGATCGGAGCTGCTAGCAATATATCCTTCTAAATCTACGTTTGATTTGCTTCCCCACTCAAGATAATCACATTTACCAAAGGAGCATGTTGCGTTTTCATTTATAGACCTGAAATCAACAATTGGATGTAATATATGTTTTGCCTCATCCCATGTTGTTTCTCCGAGAATGATCCCACCCCAGCAAGGCAATTGACAATCCGTTTTTCCTTTCAGCCACTGCAATAATTGAGTTTCGGCTAGACCCTCAGAAAGCGTTGGAAGATTTGTCAACGCAATGGATGGTTGAGGAGAGAATGTATTCGTCGGAACATACGAACTAGTAATAGTTGACGTTTTGGAAGGAAGAGATGTAGGCGTAATCGTGTCTTGAGATCCATTAATCGTTACTGACATACCAATCGTTGGGGTGACGGATGATGGGACAGAACAGGCCTGATTAAGCATCAACATCATTATTGAAATGAAAGGTAATCAGATTCCTTTTCCAACTCCGGTGGATAGTCATTTTTATGAAGCACATAATTATTTCTCCTTGAAAAATATATACCATGATCGGAGCTTCGATAATTGATGCTCATATTGTATAGAAGAAATGTGTTGAACATAGTAATAAAATTGTCCTTGGTTAATTACCAATGACTCCATTGAAGTGGATTTCCAATTAATCGTTTAATCCAAACGGGCATATATTCTTCCATAAAATCATGGCGCCGAATACCCATATCAGACCACTTTCCTGATCCAACTTCTTCTTCCCATTGGTTATAGACCCAGCCTAAGAATTGATCCGCAAAGACCTCAGAACCAGTCCCAACTCCATCTAACCTACGTTGCCAACAATTTTCTCGTGTTCCATAAAATCCATTTTTAACTGTTACGTCTGTTGTTAGAAGTCCTATGCTTAGTGGATTTGTTTGACCGCCTAAAACCGATGAAGGAACTTTATTCAGCGCATTGTTGAATGCATGCCCAGTTTCGTGGATAATAAAATTCATATAACACTCATCACTTCGATTGCAAAAATAGGTACCTCTCCTTTCTCCATACTTATATATCCAAATTCGGTTTCTTAAGCTATCTTCTCCCAAAGTTTTACCGCCCACACCATTGCCAATTCTTTCTTCTTCGTCAAACTTATAGAAGACAATTTTCCCTCTATGAATTCTGTAGAATGCGGATGCAGGACTTATTGGCCGAAAATGATTCCTAATTGCTTGTGGTAAGCAATATAATGTTTGGTGTGCCCATGGTAATGCTGTCCGTGCATAAGCATTTGCGACCAGCTCTAGTGCATCTTCAATTAAGTCCATCTCCTCTGTTGTAAAATCTAGCGGATCTCCACTTTCATTAGTATCACCATCAATTTCATCATAATTCCTGAACGATGCTAGCAATCTCTCTCCCCTCGGAAATCTTCCATCTGGATCTACTCTATTGACGGGGTTTCCATCAACGTAGTTCCAACGATTGAGTGAAAGGGGTCTATTATAATTTCCCTGCCACGAATTCTCTGGTAAGGAAGGTGCCAGTCGCGGGGGAATACAGCCTTGAGCGCAAAGTTCATCAACTTAATGTAACTGTCCTTACACAAATAAAAATTAGTCAAGGAAAGAATGATTTCTAGGATGGAGACAAGCGAATCCACGGCTTCATCAACAGATGAACCGGTCTCTTGACTGGAGTTGTATAATTTAATTGAGCGGTGAGCCCGAAAAACCTTTCAAGGTCTCTCTTCGGAGAGTTAACAGATATTTCTGTTTGGGACACCGCTCACTCTTTTTCTGGCAACTAATTGGATGGGGGTAAGGCGAGGCTCTTCTTCCCGACCGCCACGGCTTGCAGTTCCTGGCCAAACCCAGGCAATCCAACTGGGTTCGGGCAAAGGCCCGGCCACTCATGCCTTTGGGAAGGTTGCGTTTCTTGATCTATAGGCCAACGTGAGCATGGAAGCCGCCACACTGATTCACCTCCGCATGGCGATCCGGCGTTTCGTTTTTCAGGATATGCCAGACGGCAATGAGCAGATGCCGGGCAATCGCCACGATGGCTTTGGAGCGACCCAGGCGGAATTCCAACCGGGCGAATTCTTTTTTCCAGTGGGGATGATGGAGGACGGCAACTTTGGCTGCCTTCAGTCATCGCGTAGCGGAGATCCCGCCGTCCAGCCTTGGTGATATGCCCGGTAGCATGGGTCTGACCACTGTCATGAACATTAGCCCCCAGCCCAGCATATCCCACCAGGTGCTTGGCTTCCTCAAACCGCTCGATCGGACCGATGGCCGCCAGGATAGCCAGGGCGTTGAGTATCGCAATCCCAGGCAGCTGAACCAGCAAGGGCACCCGTTCTTCCCTGGCGGCTTCCTGGCGTAACCCTTCTTCGATAAGTCTTGATCTGCTTTTCGGCGAATTCCAGGGTGTCCAGGTTGGTGCGAAGGAGATGCTCTTTTCAATAGGTGAAAGGGGCAGAGATTCCCACCAGGACGTCTGCGGTTTGAAGGCCTGGGTGGGGCGTTCCTGGTGGATGCGGATCAGCAGAGAGCCCAAGCGATTCTTGGCCTGGGTGGCCATCCGAACCATCTTGCCTCTCTGAGCGATCACCGCCCGCAGCTCCCGCACTTCCACCGGCGGGATCCACACTCCAGTGAGCAGCCCAGCCGCATGCAGTTTCGCCAGCGCCAAGGCGGCCTTCTTGTCCGTCTTCACCTTCACTCCGGTGACCAGACGAACACTGGGAGGATGGACAGCCATGACCGAGCCAACCAGGGGCAGCAATGTGTCATGGAACAGATAGGTGTTGGTCGTCATTTCCATCACGATGGCATCTGTGGATTGGAGATGGCTCCTCCCCCACCCTTCCAGCTGTTCGTTCATTACTCTCTGAGGACCGAAGACCGGTTGTTTTTCAGCATCCACCCCTACTGCCACAAAGTAGGACTTGTGGATATCCAGCCCGATCCAACGACGAATTTCGGGAGATTTTGGCATGAAGCCCTCCTTCTGAAAGAAACCTTTGAGTGCGTTCTCTTCCGGGGTGGCGCTTCACACACACAATCGAGTTCTCCCTTACGGGACATCTCAAGTTAGCAGATCCGACCGGGGCAACCAAACATGAAACCGGGCTGATTAAGTCCCATAAGTTATTCCGGTTACATCCCAACGCCGTACGCCCTCAAGCAGCGTTCCCGTTCGACTGACTGAACAGGAGTCTATTCCAAAACGCACCCAAAGGTTTTTTCATGCTAACATAAAAATCGATGTTTAGGAAAGGAAGTATTTTTTAGCCGCCCACATATTCGCACAACCGATACTTTACTCAGAGAGTGTTTGCCAGAGGCGGCCCAGGCTGATGATGGCAAGGATTACCAGAATGATCATCCCGATAAAAGGGATTTGGAATTTGATCGTCCGGCCGATGAAGATCACCAACAGGGCAAGCCCTACGGCCAGCGCCAGGTTCTGGTAATGTATCTTCTCAAGAAGGGTAACGCCTGTGGATCTTGGACCAACCGCCTGCCCAAAAATAGCCAGATCCCAATCAACCAGGGCGAGAATCGCAGCCAGCTGCATCAGGACAGGTGTTGCACCGGCGATCAGCCCGCCTGCGGCCAGGCTGACGGAGACTAGCAGGGCCAGCGAAGGTAGCCAGGTAGACTGACAGTGATAAGCGGCCAGCCATACCAAGATGGCGGCCAATCCTGCTGCGATAGAGATCCACAGCCCAACGGCTGCAGCACCAATTGCCAGGCAGAGAGCCGTAAGCAGCAGACAAACCAGACGGAAGACTATGCGGAGAACCATTCCACGATTCCTTATTGCTGCCGTTGGATACGGGAATGGTTCAGCGCATTTCGGACCAGCGGAGACAGTGGCTGGCTTACCTGCCAGTCGACCACCGGGATCCACAACTGGGTGATCTTGCTGATTTCCAGCTGGCGTTCCAAACGGGCGAGGCGGCTGGCCAACCTGGTTGTAGGATCGGCCTGGAGCATGCGCTGGGCATAATCGAACGGATCGGGGCAGATCAGCAGCACCTGGTAGCCGTAGGCGCGCAAGCGGGGGAACAGCAGCCAATCGTTGGGAGCCAGCGGGCTAAGGATCAAGATGAGGGAATGGCTTGAAAACATCTGAACCGGCAAATATTCCAGGCTGTCGAGGACGGCATCTGCTTCGGTGGTGGCCTGCGCCAGGGTGTGGAGGATCTGGTAGAGCTGCACCTTGCCATATCCAGGGAATAAAGTGACGATGGGCTTCCCATAGATGAGCAGGCTCACCCGGTTTCCCTGGCGCAAAAACATTTCGGCCAGCGAGGCGGTGGCGCGGAGTCGAATGCTCGAACAGGCTGTCTTCCCCTGCCCGTAGATCCGTTTTTCGGCGGGCATCCAGGATCAGGCCGATATCGGCAATCTCCTCCTGTTCAAACTCCTTGGTGAAGAATTTACGCGGGTGGCGGGCCGTCAGACGCCAATCAAGCCGGCGCAGCGGATCGCCAGGATGATATTCACGCACACCCCAGAAATCCGTGCCGCTCCCGCCCAGGCGCGCCGGGATCGAACCGGCCGAATGCAGGGTGCGTTGAGGCCGCAGCGGGAAGGGTCGGAACTTGTTCAGCTCGGGATGCACCTGGACCTGCGAGTCGGCTGGCAGTTCCAGCCCGGTTTCGATCAGGCCGAATGGATCGCTCAACTGCGCCTGAAGTACATTCCAGTTAAAACTTCCACGCTCGGCCTGGAAAGTGTAATGAAGGGAAGTGCTTTCACCGGCTTTAACGCCACAGCCTGCCTGATTTGCCCATCCGTGATATGCATCCCGGGCTGGAGCGGATCGGAAAGGCAAAGTCGATGGATGGGTGCTCCCTGGTTGTTGACGGATAGACGGACCTGTATGGAGGTAACGCCAGCGGACCTGTTCGTTTCAATGGAACGTTCAGCGTGCAGGCTGTTCTTCCGGGGCGAAGGCGCAAAAAGGAAACCCATTCCCAGATAGACCAGGAAGGGCAACGCCATCCAGGCCAGGTCCCCGTTGCGGGTGATCAGTGCAGCCAGCAGCAGACCAAATAGTACCAGGATCAGCGTAAAGGCTTTGCTATTCATGCAATGGTTGGATCACAGGTACAGGGACCGAGGCGACCACCGCTTCGATCACCGTATTTTCGGTTTTCTTCGACCCCCACAGGCTGGGATCCAGGACCAGGCGATGGGCCAGGGCGGGCTGGGTGAACTGCTTGATATCATCCGGCATGACAAAGTCCCGGCCCTTGAATGGCAGCCCATGCGCGGGCCAGCTTAAGCAAAGCCAGAGAACCGCGCGGGCTGACTCCCACGACCACCTGGCGGTGATGCCGGCTGGCAGCCACCAGGTCGACGATATAGCGCCGTACGTCCGGGTCGACATACACATCCTCAACGGCAGCCCGCATGGCCAGAAATGTTTCCGGCGTGATCACAGCCTGCAGAGCGACGACATCCTGTTTGCGCTCGGTCCGCCGCTTCAAGATCTCATCCTCTTCCTGCGGGTTCGGGGTAACCGACGGAGAGTTTGACCATGAACCGGTCCAGTTGGGCTTCCGGCAGCGGGAAGGTGCCTTCATATTCGATCGGGTTCTGGGTGGCAATCACAATGAACGGATGAGGCAGGGCCAGGCTTTCGCCCTTCCAGGGTCACCTGATACTCCTGCATGGCCTCCAGAAGCGCGGATTGGGTCTTGGGGGAGGCGCGGTTGATCTCATCGGCCAGCAGGAGGTTGGTAAAGAGCGGCCCTTTGCGCAGCTGGAACAGGTTCTGGTTGCTGTCGAATACATACCCACCGGTGATGTCGCCGGGCAGCAGATCGGGGGTGAACTGGATGCGGTTGAATTCCAGCCCCAGGGCGGAGGCAAAACTATTGGCAATCAAGGTTTTGGCCAGACCGGGATAGTCTTCCAGCAAAATATGGCCGCCGGAAGACAGAAAAGCCGCCATCATCAGGTTGAGTACGGTGCGTTTGCCGATCACCGCTTTTTCCACTTCCTGAATGACCTGAGCCGAAAGGTCGGCCACCTGCTCAATGGTAAGAGGTTTTGATTGGTTCAGCGTCATTTTCTATCTCCATCGTTGATTCCATCAGAGCGATCACTTGATCGATCGAGCGGTAATATTCAGCCAGGTCCTGCTTCGTCCACCGGCGGATCCAGCTGCGGGGGGCTCGCCAAATGTTTTGCAGAACCTGGGCAAAACTCCGCCTGGTTGCAATTGATTCGTCCGGAAATAAGAATGTGTATACATGTTCAGGCAGCGGGATTTGATGCTGCTTTAAAGCCTCATAAATTTCTATTGTAGAGGCCCCGGCCTGTTTGGATGCGTACATGGTAGCCAGCATTTTTCCCAGTTTACGCGTAAGGATATTGGACTCGGCCATCTCGTCTTTGGTTACCAAAATCGTCATGCGCCAATAGTGGATATTTTCCAAAGTGGCATTGGAAGCGGGCGGCGGAGCCGGCAGAGAGGAAGCAGGCCTGAGCAGCTGGCGCAAAAATAAACTGTAGGTGATATAGAGCAGGGCTAAAAAAACCAGCGTCCCCCAATAGAAGGCCTGGTCCACGGTCGACAAGATCCGCCCAAGGTACCAAAGCAGGGTGGTGACAGGCATCACCAGGTAATCCAGGATATAGGCGCGAAACAGGATCCCCAGAAAGAAGAGCAGACCCAGGAGGAGGAGAATAAGGAAACGCGTCCGCTATTTTTCATCTCAGATGGGCTTTTTTCTGGTTGCGGATGTGCAGTACAATGGTGTTCAAGCAGTCAAACGCTTCCTTTTCATTGTCTGAGGTGGGCGGCCGGTATCCGTAGCGGGCCGCCTCGAAAAGCCGTGCGTCAGTTGATCGATGGGGGTATGGGGGATGCCCCTGGCTTCGAGCAGGCGCTCGAATTCGTGGGCCGTCATGGTTACTTCCAGTTTCACTCCCTGTTCTCTTTGCAGTATCTGACTCATTTCCTGGTAACAGCGCACAATCACGTTCTTAAAATTCTCGCCCGATTTCAACGCCTGCATAGCACGTTCTGCTTCCATCGAAAGCGGATCCCGGTTTCGTTTTCGCCGGCCCAGCCAATGGATGATCCAAACGACCATAAGAGCCACCACCAGGCCCAGGCCAATCCATACAAGCCAGAACAGAACAGGGGGCAGTGGTCCGAGCGCCGGCCCATTGACTGCTACTGCCCGGGGTGGAACCGCGGGTACAGCCGGCAAGTCTGTAACTGGCAGGTGCGCCAGGGCGAACATGATAACAATCACAACCTGAAGCAGCAGGCCCAGGATGGCGCTGAAGCGAAGGGAGCGCAAGATCTCTTTCCAGTCAGCCCCTTTAATCACTTTATATATGCAATAAGAAAAAACCATCACCAGGATGACCCCCACGACGGCCCGAAAAAAAATATTGACCGAAATCGGGGGCAAGACGACTGGTTCTACCGGTAGTGCTTTCGACTGGTCTTGCCATCCTGGGAGAGGAATCCCGGCTTGAAACTCCAGCCGGGGCAAAGCAATGGCAATGAGCAGCGTGGTGAGACAGGTTATTCCAAGAAATGCAAGGCTCTTACGCCTTCTATCAATGGTCATACTTTGACAAGATCAATCGCCATAGCGATTGCGCCCAATACTCCCGATCGGTTTCCCAATGCAGGCGGCACTACATAATTGTTCATTCCATCCAATATCAACGGAGAATGGATATAGCCGTTCAAAATCTGTTGAGCCTTGGACCGCACGGCGGTAAGAAATCCGACATGCTGCGGAACCCCGCCACCTAGCACAATTTTTTGAGGAGAGAAGACGTAGATCAGATTTGTGACTGCCAGGGCAATATATTCGGCTTCCAAGTCCCAGCCGATATGAGAAACGGGCAATGTTTCTCCGTTCTGTCCCCACCGCTTATAAATGGATACTCCCGAGGCAAGCCCTTCCAGGCAGTCACCATGATAAGGGCAAATCCCGGGGAAAGGATCCCTGGTCCAATCATGGGGCACAGGGGCATGTCCGATTTCGCTATGCACCATTCCATGCACGGGGCGCCCATTGGCAATTACCCCGACACCGATGCCGGTCCCAACGGTCATGTATGCAAACGGGTCGAGCGATTGATTTTCAATGATCCAATAATGTTCGCCAAAAGCTGCGGCATTCACATCGGTATCAAAGGCGATCGGTAAGATTCAATGCCTGCTGGATGCGACCGCACAAGTCCACCTGGTTCCAATTGGGTTTTGGCGTGGTAGTGATATAACCATAGGTTGGTGAAGCAGGATTCAGATCCAAAGGGCCAAAAGATGCAATGCCCACTGCTGCCAATTCCCCCCGATGAACATAGGGTTCAAAGAATGCGATGGCATGCTGGATGGTCTCATCGGGATGGATGCGGTAGGGAAGCGGACTTCATTAATACATCCGATGAGACCCCTCTGCAACCATGCAGACGAATTTCGTTCCACCTGCTTCGATGCCACCATACAACCCATGTTTCCATTTGAATACCCGCCTTCACTTCTAAGCTTCTATTGCAAATAGTTTTTCACCCGCAATACATCTCATAACCATGGTAGTATTTCGTGAATCGAAATTTTTTCAACCGGCAATAATACAGGACAGATCTATTTGATTTACGCTTTCACTTTTGCACGGTAAGAGCTGAGCAGCACGGCCAGGAACATGATGACTGCTTTGACAATATACTGGGTATAGGGGTCGAAATTAAGCAGGGTCATCCCATTGGAGATCACGCCCATAAAAATGACCCCGATCAACGTTCCCCAAACCTTCCCAACTCCGCCGTCAAAACTGGTGCCGCCCACGACCACTGCGGCGATGACATCCAACTCCCAGCCCTTGCCAAAGGTGTACGTGCCTGACATGACCTGGCCGGACAGCATAAACCCGGAAATCACCGCCATAATCTGGATCGTGATGAAAGCGATGATCTTTGTCTTGCCCACATTGATCCCGCTCAACCGGGCCGACTCCGGGTTGCCGCCCACAGCATAAGCTGGCCCGCCCGGTGGTGGTGTAATCCATGATGAACCAAATGATCAGGAAGCAAATAATCAGGACGATGAGCCGGGATCGGGATGCCATTCTGCCCTCCAATTCGCCCGCCGCCCAATTGGTTGAACCAATCGGGGAACTGGTTGGCAATCGGGAACCCCCCGGAAAGGCTGCCCGCCAGGCCTTGCAATGCATACAAACTTGCCAAGGTGACGATGAATGCCGGCATGCCTGTTTTATGCTGGAAAAAGCCATGGAACCATCCGATCGCAGATGGCACCGAGGAAGCAGACAACAATCCCAATGATGCAGGCAACGTTGAGATCTACCCCTGCAGCGGTCAGATCCCGGCACATCAGGGCAACAACCACTCCGGCCAAACCGACGGTCGAACCGATGGAAAGGTCGATCAGTTTCGCGATGATGACCATGGTCATCCCAAATGCGATAATACCCTTCAGCGAATTGGCCCGGAAAATGTTCATCCAGTTGGCCCAGGTCAAGAAACCCTTGGCGCCGAAGGTGAGCCCAATGATCAGGATGATCAGAAAGATCTCAATGACATGGTCAAGCAAAAAAATCGCAATCTTTCTTCGATTAAACGTGAGGCGGCTGGCGGCGGTATTCGTCATTTTACTAATCTCCTCTCATACAAATTTCGTACAAGTTCATTCGTGTTCAATGTGTCCGGGTTCACCTCTGCGACGATTTTTCCGTGGCGCATGATCAGGATGCGATGGCAGACTTCCAGCAATTCTTCCAGTTCGGTGGAAATAAAAATGGAGGAGACGCCCTTCCGAGCCTCCGCCCACATGATTTCAAATATTTGTTGTTTGGCGTTCACGTCAATGCCGCGGGTTGGTTCGTCATAAAGCATGATTTTGGGGCTGGTGTTCAACCAATTCCCGACAACGACTTTTTGCTGATTCCCGCCCGATAACGAACCGCACGGAGCGTCGAGATTGCGAAGTATAATTCCCAATTCCTTTACTTGTTTTTCTGCAAATGCATTCCGTTTGCGTTTATTTTCCAACCAGCCATCGGCGGTGATATTCATGCTGGCATAACAGAGATTGTCCCGGATGGAATGGATCAGGATCAAGCCCTTGTGTTTTCCGATTTTCCGGAGTCAGGCCAACGCCAGCCTGTACCATCTTGATCGGATTTGCCGATTTAAAGGTCTTTCCTTCGATGATCACTTCCCCGCGGTCGACCGGGTCCGCGCCAAAAATTCCACGCACCAACTCCGTCCGGCCGGAACCGAGCATGCCGGCGATGCCTAGAACCTCACCCCGTTTCAGATTGAAGCTGACGTCCTGGTACCAGCCTTCCCGGCTCAGTCCTTTTACTTCCATGATCACTTCATCCCGAACCTTAATATCTTTCGGGCGGCTCTTGATATTCACTTCTCCAAACATCATGTTGATGATGTCTTTGTGCTCCACATCGCCCATCTGCACATTCCCCACCAATTTGCCATCCCGCAATACGGTCACCGTATCCGCGATCTTTGGAAGTTCCTGTAGTTTGTGCGTAATGTAGATGACGATCACTCCCTGGTCCCTAAGCGCCCGCACCGCTTCAAAAAGGTTCTGAACTTCGTTTTGCGCCAGGGCGGAAGTTGGTTCATCCAGCATGATGACCTTGGGATTAAAACTGAGCGCCTTGGTGATCTCAACAACCTGCCATTGCCACATGCTCAATCGTGACAGCTGTTCACGCGGGTCGATATCCACTTTCATTTGTTGCAGCAGCAGCCCTGGCCATCTGATAGGTCTTTTGCCAATCGATGACCATATTCTTTATCGGCAAGCGACCTAAAAAGATATTTTCCGCGACGGACAAGCCCGGAACCAGGCTCATTTCCTGATAGACCGTGATAATCCCCTTTGCGTAAGCCTCCGAGGTGGAATTGAAATGGAGTTTCTCGTCATTGAGGTAAAACTCGCCCTGAGTGGGTTTGATGGCCCCTGCCAATATTTTTACCAGGGTGGATTTCCCGGATCCATTCTTGCCGACCAGGGCATGCACCTGACCGCTGTCAAAAGAAACGGTGATATCGTCAAGCGCACGGGTACCGGGATAATCTTTTGTGATATGTTCAGTTCGTATTTGAAGACCACTCATCTTGTTCACCTCAAGTACTCCGCTTTAGTATGGAACAGGGATTTTCCTGTGAAGTCTCCCTGTTCCTTTGTCACTATTCCTTATTTTACAACCGAATTTACTTTAAGCCGTTATCGGTGCGCCACTTTTGCACACCGTCTGGATCGGTAGAGCTGAGGTACATGCCCGGAACAACGGTGATCTTGCCTGCATCCGGATTCGCCTGTGCCCTGAAGGGTCAATGCCAGTGATTCCACGGCCTTGTAGCCCTGGGCATACGGATCCTGGGCCACCACACCGATCAGGATATTGTCGCCGCTCAGGATCATGCTGGTCTGCTGGTCCCCGCCATCGTATCCGAAGACGAACACCTTGCCCGCTAGCCCGGCCTGCTTCACTGCCATGGCTGCACCGATCGTGCTGCCGTCGTTGCAGGCGAAGATCACGTTGATTTCCGGATGAGCGGTCAGCATGTCAGTGACCTTCGCCAGAGCATCGTCCTGGACGTGCGAACTGACCGTGGCAACTTTCGTGTACGTCACCCCGGCTTCGTCCAAACCAGCGAAGAATCCACCCCAGCGCGCCTCGGACTGCTCTTTGATCTGATCGTCGAAGTCGACCTGGCCAATATTCACAGCACCCGTGATGTTGGCTTTGATGAATTCGGCTGCATTCGTGCCAACAATCTTGCCGTTGGTCGCATCATCCGAGGTGTAGCCGCCCGACAGGAAGGACGTGTCGCCTGACAGGTTCATGTTGGTGATGGCGACCTTGATGCCCTTGGAAGCCGCTTCCTTCAGGTTGGGGATGGAGGCATCCTGGCTCAAGGGTGCGATGGCAATGCCGTTCACGCCTTGGGCAATGTAGGTCTGGATCAACTCGGCTTCTTTGGCCTGGTCGTTGTTGGTGTTCGCGGTCAGGATCTTGATGCCGTATTTGGCGCCTGCATCCGTGTAGCCCTGGACCATGCTCTTCATGAACTGGTCATCCTGGAACACCACACCCGCAATCGACAAGCTGTTCCGCGGGCGCGATCTTCAGCTCAATCCATTGGCTTACGCCAGGCATTGACTCCAGCCGGATCGGTAGAGCTGAGGTACATTCCCGGAACAACGGTGATCTTGCCTGCATCCGGATTGGCCTTGCCCTGAAGGGTCAATGCCAGTGATTCCACGGCCTTGTAGCCCTGGGCATACGGATCCTGAGCCACCACACCGATCAGGATATTGTCACCACTCAGCATCATGCTGGTCTGCTGGTCTCCGCCATCGTAGCCGAAGACGAACACCTTGCCCGCCAGCCCGGCCTGCTTCACTGCCATGGCTGCACCGATCGTGCTGCCGTCGTTGCAGGCGAAGATGACGTTGATCTCCGGGTTAGCGGTCAGCATGTCGGCTGACCTTCGCCAGAGCATCGTCCTGGACGTGCGAACTGACCGTGGCAACTTTCGTGTACGTCACCCCGGCTTCTTCCAAACCAGCGAAGAAACCACCCCAGCGCGCCTCGGATTGCTCTTTGATTTGATCGTCGAAGTCGACCTGGCCAATATTCACAGCACCCGTGATGTTGGCCTTGATGAATTCGGCTGCATTCGTGCCAACAATCTTGCCGTTGGTCGCATCATCCGAGGTGTAGCCGCCCGACAGGAAGGACGGGTCGCCTGACAGGTTCATGTTGGTGATGGCAACCTTGATGCCCTTGGAGGCCGCTTCCTTCAAATTGGGGATGGAGGCATCCTGGCTCAATGGTGCGATGGCAATGCCGTTCACTCCTTGTGCAATGTAGGTCTGGATCAACTCGGCTTCTTTGGCCTGGTCGTTGTTGGTGTTGGCGGTCAGGATCTTGATCCCGTATTGGCGCCTGCATCCGTGTAGCCCTGGACCATGCTCTTCATGAACTGGTCATCCTGGAACACGACACCGGCAATCGTCATGGGGCCAGTGGGTGTGTCGGTGGCTGTAGCCGGTTTTGCACCGCAGGCTGTCAATAGCATAGCAAAGACAAGCACCAGGCTAAAGACGAATTAATGATTGTTTCTTATACATATTCTTCTCCTTATGATGTATGCAAAGAATAGTAACGTTCCAAATGGGCTTCGACAACAAGAGCTGTGAATTTGTCTATCAATCCTTTTCTGCTCCTCCTTCCGGCTGGATAAGTACACTGCGATGATCAACTGGTATATTCAGGGCCAGCGAATTGAGATTTCTGGGGTTTATGGAAGTAATCCCATATTCCAAAGTCTTCCACCACTCGAACAAAACACCATTTATTAACGTTCTAGACAGAACAATTAGTCCATAAAAAGAGAATAATAATGTTTGCAACTGTCAATTATCATAAAATAATATCACACACATGAACAAAAGTCAAGCACTTATGTGAAAACTCGATAATATTCATGGTTGACTTCGAACATTTTTTATTGTATAATTGGCCTATTCAGAAAATAACGGAAGGAAAATAAATACCCGTGAAAACAAACCCTCCGCTATGATCGTATCGTTTCCCTGGTAAATGAGCATGGTTTCTTATCCGTAAGTGAGTTAAGCCGCCTGTGTGATGTCTCAGAAATGACGACACGCCGTGACCTTGAGCTATTGGATTCCCAGCGCCGGATCCGCCGGACCTACGGTGGAGCCGTTCCCAGTCCATTCCGAATCTGTGATTAACGGCAATGTAGATCTCAACGGAGCAATCCAGACAACTGAAGTATTGTTAATCGACCAGGTGGATGTGTTAATCGCTACATCAGTAAACCCCTATTACGATGGACTATTGATCGACCGTGCCAGCAAGAAAAATATCCCGATCATTGCCGAATCGATAGTAATGCCAAACCAATTGACTGAGGTGGCAGTGGATAACTATCAAGCCGGGATGGACCTGGGAGTTTGGGCCGGAAAGCATCTTGGCAGAACAGGGCACGAAAAAGCCTATCTGCTGGATTTGACTTTTCATCAGCCCAACACCCAAAAGCGCAGCCGCGGATTTATAGAAGGATTAGCAAGAACCTGCCCATCCGAGGTCGTATTATCCATTAATGCACAATCGCGTTATGCAATGGCCTACCAATTGGCATACGATGCGTTGACGGTCTATCCTCAGATCAATTTGATTTTTGCAATAAACGATACCATTGCAAAGGGTGCAATCGATGCTTGCCGAATTTGAATATCGATCCCAGCGCATGACACGTGATCGCCATTCGGCCTCGAAGGCGATACAATCAAAAATGAACTCATGGAGGAGAATAGCTATTGCAAAGTCGCATTGGCTATGTTTCCAGAGATCGTAAGCTTCACCTGCATGGAGGCCGCCATTGCGGCATTCAATCACAAAACACTTCCCAAGAAATTCATAACCCCACATGTTGTCCTAACTTCCAAAACATTACAGATTACTACACACACAATTCCAGTGGTTGGGAATTAAATTGGGATTTTGCCCGTAAGCATCTAAATATCCCCATCAAACCCGAACGGGATACCAGTCCACTCGACAGCCAGCCTCCCCAATCAAATCGGCTTTCTAGTCCCTTTCACCGAACATGAATGGTATAAAAATTTAACTTCCCATGTTATAACTTATGCAGCCCAATACAAGATCGGCGTCCAGGTAATTGATGCGGACCAAAACGTGCGCGATGAGGTCGAAATTCGCCGCCGCCAGATTGCGAACAAAGCCGCTACGCTGGTGGATACCGGCGATGTCGTCCTGATCGACAGGGGACCCATTTCCGGTTATCTGGCCGAGGAGTTGAAACAAAAAAAGGATATTACGGTTATTACCAACTCCGTCATGGTTCTCAATACCCTCAACCATACAATCGGAATTACTCTGATTTCCACCGGTGGAACGTTCCGATACAGCAATCAGGTCATGGTGGGACCGACTGCCGAGGGAGCGCTCAAGGAACTGCGGGCCGATAAATTATTCTTAATGGTCAGTGGGATTAGCCTCGATTTTGGGTTGTCACATCAACCCATATCAGAAATTACGATCAAACAGGCGATGATCCGCTCGGCTCATGAAGTCATCTTGTTGGCCGACCATACCTCCTTCGGCGAGGAGACCGGGATCCAAGTCGCTCCCTTGACTGATGTACACAGGTTGATCAGCGATGATGCTCTTCCGCCAAGCATTCGATTAAACATCTCGAAACTGGGAATTCAGATCATCATCGTTTAATAATTCAAGCATATGATTATAAAAATTCGAGAGTGAGACTGTTCTTCGATACAGATCTGAAATTGTTTCGCCGCCCATTGGGTGTGTAATTTCCCTGCCGCCATCAAAGGTTATGTATATAATTATTGCGAAGGGAAAGTTCGGTTGAGCACGCCTGCAGAACGATTCAACCCGCCTTTGATAAAGACCAAGCTCTCCGCGCCCCAGCTGCGGGCCGGCCTGGTCGCGCGCCCGGCCCTGCTCGGCCAAATGAAGAAAAGTGCCCTAAATCCCTTCTTGCTGCTGTGCGCGCCGGCAGGTTACGGGAAAACCACCCTGCTGATCAACTGGATCGCTGAACTTAAGCAGACCTCGGGAGGCGCCAGCCCGATCGTCTGCTGGCTTTCCTTGGGAGAAGGGGACAACGACCCGGTCCGTTTCTTGAACTACCTGCTGGCATCTTTCGAGACTGCCGGTCTTGCAACCAATGCCGATGCCCATTCGATGCTTCAAGCCAGCCCTGCCCCTGAGATCCGGGCAGTCCTGGCGATCATGATCAATGACCTTGAAAAAAACGTCGCTCCATTATTCATCATACTGGACGATTACCAATCCATTACCAATACGGCCATCCATGCGGGGATGGCATTTTTCCTGGATCATCTGCCGGCGAACGTCCACGTGGTCATCGCCACCAGGTCAGATCCGCCTATTCCGTTAGCCCGGTTACGGGCGCGCGGACAAATGGACGAGATCCGGGCCGTCGACCTGCGCTTTACCTATGGGGAGACGGAGTGTCTATTCAACCAGTTGATGGGGCTGGGCCTGGCGCCGGAGGATATGATCCGCCTGGACGAACGTACGGAAGGCTGGATCGCCGGTCTGCAAATGGCCGCGCTGGCCCTGAAGGGGATCTCCCAGACAGACCATTCCAAGATATCCCAGTTCGTCAAACACTTCTCCGGGAGCAATCGCTATATTCTCGATTACCTGGTGGAGGAAGTCCTGAACCACCAGACGCAGGAGATCCAGGATTTTCTCCTGCAGACCTCCATCCTTGAGAATCTATCCGGATCTTTATGTGATGCGGTGACTGGTCTCGACTCCCAGGAACCGGCAAAAAGAGGGCATGGCAGCCAGGAAATACTGGAATTCCTCGACCGGAGCAACCTGTTCCTGGTGGCACTGGATTCCGAGCGCCAGTGGTACCGCTACCACAACCTGTTCGCCAGTCTGCTGCGCACCCGGCTCAAGCAGTCGATGGAACCTGCAAAGGTGCATGAACTCTACCGGCGCGCCGCCCAGTGGTACGAGAGTAAAGGACTGCTGGCCGAAGCCATCACGCAAGCGCTGGCATCCCCGGACCCAGGTTATGCAAGCGAGATCTTGCAGAAGAATATCCTGTCCTTTTTCTACCAGAGCGAGATTATGCAGGTGCATCGCTGGCTTGAAGTGCTGCCCGAAACCATCCTGGTCCAGCAGCCTTTACTGTGTGCCGTCCACGCAGCCACGATCGCACTACTGCCGCCTTATCCCCCAAAATCGTTAGCCGCGGCCGAAAAATGGATGCAGGCTGCCGAGGCGGGTCTCCCCGATAGCGCCAAGGACTGTGACCTGGTTCGCACATTTATCTATAATATCCGCTCCTATTGGGCATATTTTCGCGGCGAGCCGCCTGAAGTTGTGCTGCAATTGATCGAGAATGGGTTGGCTCTTCTTCCTTCGGAGGAATGCGGCCCGATTACGGACCAATATTTCATCCGCAGCGCACTTCAGACCCTGAAGGGGATGTCTTATTGGGCAGCCGGGGAGGATGAGATCGCCCGGCAAACTTTTATCAAGGCGCGCGGGATCAGCCACGCATGTAACGACTTTCTGAATGAATCGGCTTCCGTTATTCACCTGATCCAATTCGACATTTTGAAAGGTCGGCTGGATGAAGCCGCCGCACTCTGCCGGGAGGCGCTGGCAGCCTTCGACCGTCAAAAAGAAACCTTGGGACACCGGACCCCGCATTCTGCCTTTCTAGGCATACAACTGGCGGAAATTCTGATCGAACAAAACAGGCTAGGCGAAGTCGAACAGCTCATTCAGGAAAGCATGCAACTGGCCCGGTGGACGGTGAGCCACGATACCCTGCTGAGAGGTCATCTCAATCTGGCCGCGTTGGAAGCGATGCGGGGAAATCCAACCGCTGCGTTCGCACATCTCGCCAAAGCTAAAAGTGTATCGGAATTTGCCGCGGAGCTGGCCGGCGCTCAGCGGGCGACGCTGTGGCTGGCCATGAGCGCAGATAACCCGGAATATCTCAGCCTGGCCAGGCAATGGGCACAAAATTACACCTTGGTTGAATTCGAGCAAGTCCCACCGCGAATGGAATGGACCATTTCCATGGCACTGGCGCGCGTGTACCTGGCAGAGGCAGAAGGAAACCAAAGCGGTAAAACGAAAGCGACCACTCCGCGCCTGAAAGAACTGTTGGAATGGCTTGACCGGCAAGAGCTGGCCATCCGGTCACGCGGCTGGGTCCATTGGGAGATCCAACTTTGTGTAATCGAGTGCCTTACTCAGCAGGTTTTAGGGAACACGTCGTCTGCTCAAACGGCGCTGCGGCATGCATTGGAATTGGCTGCGCCCAACGAATATGTCAGTGTTTTTAAAGGAGAGGGTGAACGTCTGCAGAAAGTCTTGATGGAACTGGAAAAGAATGCAGGCGAGCTTTTGCCTTATATTCATAGACTATTATCGGCATTTCCAGAAGTAACCAACCGGACCGCCATTCGGACCCTTGCCAGTGAAGGATTGGTTGAACCATTAACCGTCCGGGAGGTGGAAATCCTGCAGGCAATGGCAGAAGGTCTATCCAACCGTCAGATCGCCGGTAAGTTTGTCCTGGCAGAGGGAACGGTTAAGTTCTATGTGCATGCTGTTTTGGAGAAGCTGGGCGTCCACAACCGCACCCAGGCAGTCATCGAAGCGAAAAAACAAAAAATAATATGAACTTGGGAATTGCGTAGTTTCCCACTCGATGCACCCGGTCCAGGCGGCCGGGTGTGTTGTTATTTTATGCTTCAAGTTAACCAACCTGTAAAACCTATCTTTTGATAGATGACAGGCCAAGGGGGTTGTCGATAAGATGGGAGCATGAAGACGAACCTCAAAACAAGAAGGATGGCAAAACTACCAATGAAAAAAGAACCCACTAAGAAAGAAGATATACCAGCCTCTGAATTGACAGATACACCACTGCAAGTCTGCCCAAGGTCAGCCGGGTACGAGATCAGGGTCAGGGACCACCTGGAGACGTACTGGTTTGAATGGTTCGAGGGTTGGTCAATTACCAATCTTGAGAATGGAGAAGTCCTGCTCAGGGGCTACGGCGTCGATCAATCCAAATTACATGGCGCGTTAAATCAAGTCCGCGACCTGAATCTGACTCTGCTGGCGGTAACGTGTATAGCGGATGAAAACCCGACTCTCTCCTCACCGGCGAATAACGGAAAAAACCTACAAAGCATGACGGGAAAAAAATCAAATGAAACCATTTAGGATAAACCCTTCTCTTAGCAGCCTGCTCGTCTTGTTGAGTTACTCTGCTTTCACCCTTATGGCATTTTCCCATTATCCACTTGCCTACTCACCGGCGAGAAATTGGCTGAGTGATCTGGGGAACAAAGTCGTGAACCCAATCGGAGCAATCTACTATAACGCAGGGATCGTCATAACATCCGCCTGGCTAATGCTTTTCTTTCTCGGTTTCTCGGTGGTGAAAAGCGAGGAAAATCGAATCCAGAATCTGATGGTTTTGCTGACGCAACTTTTCGGGGTATCAGGTTGTGTATCCATGGCTTTGAGCGCTTTCTTCACGATCGATAACCCCGAACCACATAGTGCATTGTCAGCCGTCTTATATATCAGTCTTGGGACTGGCTTCGCTTTTTCTGTTGCCGCTTTGAGATACAACCCGAAGTGGCCCCGGATGCTGCTTGTACTGGGTGTGCTATCGGCTTCATTCGATTTGGTGGCCTCTGTGTTCTTTAGTTCAGTGCCTGTTTTCGAATGGATCACAATCTTACTGTTTCTTACATATGTTGTGACCAGTGGAAATTCGATGAAAAAAACTCGAATTCACACCCAGACAACATGCTATTGATCACTAAAACTAATTTTAGAAAGGGATAAAAGAATGAACAGCCAGATTGCGCTCACACCCAAAGGGCCTATCGAATACACCCTCATGGGCAGCGGACCGGTGGTGCTGGTTTCCCACGGCACCTCCTCCAACTGCTATTCAACCGCCGGATCAGAGTTCCTCGCCACTGCCGGCTTCTCCGTGCTAACACCATCCCGCCCAGGCTATGGCCGCACTCCCCCCCAGGTTGGCCGGAGCGCGGACCTGACAGCAGACGCGCTTGTTGCCTTATTGGATACCCTGCAGGTCCAAACCTGTTCGGTCCTGGCTATCTCCGGGGGCGGGCCGACCGGTATTGCGATGGCTGCCAGGTATCCTCAGCGTGTCAAAAAGTTGATCCTGGCTGCAGCCGTCAGCCAGCCGGAAGAGAGACCAAACGAGCCGGGTTACAAGAACCAGTCTGCCTTCTACGGGCCAATACACAATCTGATCTGGGGGATGCTGGGATTGATGAGCAGAATATCACCACGTTCCATGGCTCGTCAGACCCTGACGATCTTTTCCAGCCACGACCCGGACGATGGGCTTCAGGCACTTTCACATGAAGATATCAAGACCATCGCCCGCTTTTATCAAGGCTGCTCTTCCCGCCCAGGCGCGTTGATGGACAGCACGCATACTGTTGGCACGGACCTGATCAAGATGATACGTCAACCCACCTTCATCATCCACAGCCGCGCAGACAACTCGGTACCTTTCGCCCACGCCGAGTGGTCTTTAAATCACATCCCGCAGGCAGAACTCTGTGAAGCCGGCATCACCGGGCACTTCTTCTGGGTAGGGCCCGATTTCACCCGCATCAGCCACCGAATGGCTGAATTTCTTCTGGAGAAATATACATGAAAACTCGAATTCTCTTCCTCATCAGTTGCCTCTTCATGTTCGGAGGCAAACCAATCCTCCCGCTCAACTCGACCCAACCACTGACGAGTCTTCCTTCTATGATAATTAACCGGGAAGAGGCCTCTCCTTTGGCTGCATCCGGTCAAACACCGGATATCAGTACCATCATCAGCAGGTTTCGGGATGAGATTCCCACCCGCATGGAAAGCGAGAATATTCTCGGACTCTCCATCGCATTGGTCGATGGAGAAGGTGTGCTATGGTCCGAAGGGTTCGGATATACCGATTCGAACCGCAAAACAATGATCACAGCCGATACCCTTTTCTCGATCCAATCCATGTCCAAATCCTTCACTGCCACGGCAGCCATGTTTGCCGCGCAAGACGGCCTGGTGGACCTGGATACCCCCATCACAGCCTACCTGCCCGATTTTCACATCAACAGCATCTTTGAGGACAGCCCGGAGCAAAAGATCACCCTGCGTATGCTGCTGAGCCATACGGCGGGTCTCGCCCACGAGGCCCCGCTGGGTGGGAACAACGACCGGCCGACGCCGACGTTCGAGCAGCACATTGCCAGCATTTCGGATACGTGGTTGAAGTTTCCGGTTGGCCGGGGGTATTCCTACTCGAACCTGGGCATCGACCTGGCCGGATATATTCTGCAGGTGCGATCGGGCAAACCCTTTATCGAGTATGTCAGCGAAAAAGTATTCGAGCCATTAGGGATGATTAACAGCACGATGGATTTTGACCGTGTCCACGCCATGCCAGACCGGGCCATTGGTCATAATCCCCTTTTCGTCGGTCCACTCAGTCCACTTTCCGAATGGGCGATCATCCCATCGGGGGGAGTCTGGACGACTGCCAACGATATAGCCCGCTATATGCGTTTCCAAATCAATGCGGGAACCCTGGATGGAACACCTTTGCTGCGCGCCGATCTGGCCGAAACCATGTATACCCCACCGAATGAGGCTGCCCGGCAGGAAGGTTATGCTCTGGGGATCAGCGTCACGCATGATGCCGGTACGCGTGAACTCCAGCATGGCGGCGGTGGTTTTGGTTTCGTCAGCCAGATGATCTGGTATCCAGAATTGAAATTAGGGGTGGCCATGTTGACCAATACGGAGCATGAGAATTTGTACGGCCAACTACCCGGTGAGATCATTGGGAGGATCATTTCATCCCACTACCAGTTGTATCACGAACGAGAAGAGACGGCCGAGCAAGTGAAGCCCGCCCTCGCACCGGCATCACAACCTGTGCCCATTTCCGAATTGGAATTGGCAGAAATGATCGAGGCCCTGGCCCTTCCCACTGATCCGGCTGCGATCCTGCGCCGCCAAGCGTATGAAGGAACGTATATTTTTCGCCGCTGGGGAATTCCAGTGACTACAGGGCTGATCAAGGTTGTAAGCGGAGAGGTTACCATTTCCAGCCAGGGGGAGACGGGCAATTTGATCGAGGTGCAGCCGGGCTTGTTATTTGATCTGCACGCCAACGCGGTAGACCTGCGCGGGTCGGTTCCGATGATAGAGAATTACCGCCTGGTGAAAGTAAATGAGACAGCGCGGACGGCCAGGATCGTCTTTTACCCCATTTGTGCACTGGTGTTCCTCTCAACCATATTCTACTTGCCAGCCCAAGCCTTAATTCGCCGCAGCCGCCAGATGAAAGGGTTACCCATTACGCAACCTGGTCGCCTGATTGGATGGACATGGCTATTGGCCTGCCTTGCCGGGATCCTTGGTTTGGTCTGCCTGGCATTCATTGCACGCATTCCCAACCTGATCGACGTACCCTGGCCGGTTCCGTGGCATGAACTGGAGTGGTACCAGTTTGCCGGGATGAGCATGCCGTATATTGCGCTGGCTTTGGCTGTGGGAGCGGCTGCCCTGATCGCAATAGCCTGGAAACAAAGCCGGAACGGGCGTGGAATCCGGGTTTACTTCACCATCGCGGTGTTGGCTCTGCTGGTATTCAACCTGGCCATCTTGATCTGATCCAATTACCCGGCTGGTAGGTTGTTTTAATATCCTGATTAACGAGCAGGATCCTGGACCATATGAACAATTCCATTCTTAGCCCAATAAAACAACCCTCCAGACCTATCTTTCGATAGAAGACAATTGAAATGGGTTATCGGTATGATGAACGCATAGGAATAATCTCACCGAATTGAAGAGAAAAAGGAGAAAGCCATGACCTCAAAAGCATTGATTGAAAGTGTACTATCTCAGAAATCACTCGCAGTGGCAGGAGTATCACAGGACCGCAATAAGTTCGGTAATATGGCTTACCGCGCACTCAAGGCAAAGGGCTACCGGGTCTTCCCCGTCAACCCGACCGCTCAAAACATTGAAGGTGACCCTTGTTACCCCTCCCTCGAAGTGCTACCGGAAAAGGTCGGGGGCCTGATCGTCGTGATACAACCAACCATTACCGAGCAGATCGTGCGCAAGGCGGCTGAGTTGGGGATCACGAATATCTGGCTGCAGCAAGGGTCCGAATCACCTGCGGCAATCCAGTTTGGCTCGGAACACAACCTCAACCTGGTCTCGGGTGAATGCATCATGATGTACATGCCCGGAACAGCCTTTCCCCACAAGATCCACAAATTCATCAAAGAGACAATGGGCGGAAGGCCCACGTGATGGAAACGGATCTACCGCGCTTTCTTTCTGAAGAATAATAGTACACATTTGAAAGAGGAGAATAAACCATGTCTACCATCCTTATTGCACTCTCTACCTGGCTCCACACACTGGCGACCATCATCATGATCGGGTATTACATTTTTACAGGGCTTATCTTCCTGCCTGTTCTAGAACGCCAACTGTCAACAAACACCTTGCGCGACCTGCTTGAAAAGGTCTCCGCCCGCCTTCGACCCTATTTTGGCGGTGCGCTGCTGGTTTTCCTGGTTACCGGCACCTACCTCATGCTGATCAACGAGAAATATCTGGGTCTGGGGCACTTCTTCGCCAATCCGTGGAGCAGCCTGATCGTGATCAAACATTTTGTGGTGCTTGCCTTTCTGGCTCTGGCTTTTTATTCCGAGCGAGCGTTCCTAGGCAAGATCGGTGACAAAAACCCCCGGGCTTTGAAGCAATTCCACTGGGCGTTGAGTATCAACACTGTTCTGGGTATGCTCATCATCTTGATGACATCCATCGCCCAGGCTGCCTGATCGAAAAAAGAATTTCTTTGAGAATATGCAGCATTCGACCCTGATTCGAACAGACCGTTCTTGTATGGAAAGGAAATTTGGACATGAAAATATTAATCGCCGGTTCCAATGGCATGGTTGGGTCAGCCCTAACCCGCCGCTTGATCGAAAATGGTCACGAAGTTGTTCGTCTGGTCAGGCATGCTCCCAGTCCAGGTGAAGTCCAGTGGGACCCTGACGCCGGTGAAATTGACGCTGGCGGCCTGGATGGCTTTGACGGCATTGTCCATCTCGCCTCAATGCCCTGGCCCATGCGCTGGACGGCCAAAGCCAAACAGATGATAAGGGCCAATCGTCTGACGACCAACCGTCTTCTGGCCGAATCGCTGGCCGGCTGCGAACACAAGCCCCGGGTGCTCATTTGCGCCTCCGGGATGGGTTACTACCCTTCATCCGAGGACATGGTTCTGACCGAGAGCAGCCCGGCCGGAACAAGCTTCCTTGCCTGCCTTCAACAGGATGGCGAGGCTGCCACCGCTCCGGCAAGCAAGGCCGGCATCCGGGTGGTACACCTGCGCATCCCGCCGGTCGTGGGTGGAGCCGCCTTGCAGCGAGTTGGTTCTTATGGCGGTAATGGACAGCAGTGGGCGAGCTGGGTCGGACTGGAGGAATTGGCTTCGATCATTGAGTTCGCCCTGGCGGCTGAAACCCTAGTCGGACCGGTAAATGCAGTCAGTCCCAACCCCATGCGCTACGCCGAATTTGCCGCAGCCGCCTCCCAGGCATTAGGACAAAAACCGGGAAGGTCCATGCCTGCCCCCCTTGTGCGTCTTATCATGGGTGAGATGGGCGAGGAGTTCCTGCTCGCCAGCCGTCGCATCCAACCGGCCAAACTGCTTACTGCTGGTTATACATTCCGTTTCCCGGGCCTTGAAGAGGCGCTACACCATGAAATGGGAAATTTACCTGCCGGAAAAAATTGAGACTTTGAACAGGACTCTACATATATAGAATCGCAGGTTTCGATAAAACAACCCTTCAGACCTATCTTTCGATAGAAGACAACCATCCGGGGTTGTGGCTAAAATGAGATCAAGAGTTGATTTCGAGATAACAACCTAATGACGGCATTTGTTATAAAAAACGGACAGGAAAGAAAGATGCAGGAGGAAAAATGGAAGCTCAAGGAAATAAACATATAGAAAATAGTCGCGGCTCGCGCGCGTGGATCTTCCAGATCGTCTTCGCCACCCTCACGGCCGGCCTCCTGCTTTTCCTTTCCGCCGGCAAGTTGGATTGGGCCGGTGGCTGGGCCTTCTTTGGATTGAACCTGCTGACCCAGCTTTTGAGTTCATTCATCCTGATCCCGCGGCGGCCGGATTTGCTGGCTGAGCGATCGAAGGTCCGGGAAGGGACGAAGAGTTGGGACCGCTTTTTTGCGCCAGCCATCATGGTCATGGGGACGCTCGCCCTCATCGTTACCGCCGGCCTGGATGCGCGCTTTGGATGGAGCAGGCCGATCAATCCAGCCATCTGGTGGGCTGCAATTGCGCTGGCTCTGGCCGCCCAGGTATTTGTCCTGTGGGCTATGGCCACCAACCGGTTCTTTGCCACCACCGTGCGCATCCAGGAAGAGCGCTGCCACCAAGCGATTACAGCCGGCCCTTACCGCTTGGTGCGCCATCCCGGCTATGCCGGATCGATCTTGTACACACTGGTAATCCCGGTGGTGCTGGGTTCATTATGGACCTTCATTCCGGCTGTATTGACCGTGGCACTGCTGGTCGTGCGGACCTATCTCGAGGATCGCACGTTATTAACAGAGTTACCCGGCTACCGCGAGTATGCCGCCAGGACCACAAGTCGCTTGATCCCGCGGGTTTGGTAGCAATACGATAATCCATACCAGGCAGGAGAGTTCTTTCGAAAGGATAAACGGGTAAATCAAATGGTACCCAATCTCGCATCTTCGATCACGAAAACCGCCAGTAAACAAACCTATTACACCATCCGCTTCCTGGTGGACCGCGACCGCGTCGATGACGCCTACCGGGCTTATGCCTACTTCCGCTGGGTGGACGATGTGCTCGAACTCAAATTCAGGCACAACCTCCGATAGGTTGGCTTTCCTCGAGCGGCAGAAGACCCTGCTCGATAACTGCTACCGGGGCGAGGTCCCTATCGACGTGGACATACAGGAAAACATGCTGGTCGAACTGATCCAGCAGGATGACGAAAAGAACAGCGGCCTGCAAGCCTACCTGCGTTACATGATGCAAGTGATGGAGTTCGATGCCAAGCGCCGCGGCAGGTTGATCTCGCAGGCCGAGTTGAACGAGTACACACGCTGGCTGGCGATTGCAGTGACCGAAGCCATGCACTATTTCATCGGGCATGGGGACATCACGCCTCGCAATGAAACGCGCATCCTGGCTGTCTCTGCCGCGCATATCATCCATATGCTGCGGGATACGTTCGACGATGTACAGGCCGGCTACTTCAACATCCCGCAGGAAGTGCTCGATACGAATGCCTTAGGGCCGCGGGACGTTCAAAGCGAGGCGTATCGGGTCTGGGTGAAAAGCCGGATACAACTGGCTCGTGGGTATTTTGAAGCCGGGAAGGGATATTTCGCCCGTATCAGAAACTTGCGTCATCGGTTCGCCGGGCTTGCCTATATCTCCCGCTTCGAATGGCTGCTCGAGGCGATTGAGGGAGAAAGCTTTCTACTGCGTCCCGAATATAATGAAAGGAAGAGCCTTGGAACCGCGCTGAAAATGTGCTGGCTGACTATTGTCTCCATGATCAATTCGAGCGGAGGCAGCGCGTCATCCCATACTATTGCAGCACGACAGCCGGGCAAATCATGAAACCGAAATCTGTGATCGTCATCGGGGCTGGGATCGGTGGGATAACCGCCGCCATTCATCTTGCGAGAGCCGGGCTGCATGTCACGGTCGTGGAAAAAAATGCACGCCCCGGCGGGCGTTGTGACCGCTTCAGCCGGGATGGACATGAATTTGACACCGGGCCGACACTTATGGTTATGCCCCTGTTATATGAAGCTGAATTTCGCAGCATGGGAACGAGCCTGCGCGAACGGCTCGATTTGCAGCGGGTCGACCCAACGTATCACCTCGTTTTCGACGATGGCAGCCAGCTTGCGCTTACCTCCGATTTGAAATCGATGCAGGAACGGTTGGAAGCCATCCAACCGGGAAGTTTCGGTGGCTTTCTGCGGTATCTGCAAGAGGGTGAGCGGCACTACCGGCTGGTGTTGGACAAATTAGTCAATCGAGATTTTCGCAAGGCTTCCGATCTCTTCAAGCTCCAGAATCTGGACCTGATTGGCATCAAACCCATTACCAACCATTATCGGAATATGTCGGCCTACTTTAACGAGCCGCGTCTGAAGACCGCGTTTGCATTCCAGGATATGTACGTGGGATCCAACCCATTTGTGGCCCCGGCCACTTTTTCGATGATGCCTTTTACCGAACTTGCTCACGGGGTCTGGTATCCTACGGGTGGTATGTACCGAATCGTAGAGACTCTGATGGAACTTGCCCGCGAGTCTGGCGTGGAGTTCAACTTCAACATGGCCGTGGAGCGGATCGATGTACATGCGGCGCAGACTCGCGGTGTTGTGCTTGCCGATGGCACGCAGTTGGAAGCGGACGTGGTTCTTGCCAATGCGGACCTGCCGTATGTATACCAGCACCTGCTCCCGCAAGACAAATTGGTTAAAACGATCTCCCGCAAACAATTCTCCTGTTCGGCCATCAGTTTCTTCTGGGGAGTGGATAAGAAATATGAAAGCATCGGCCCGCATACTCTTTTCCTGGCGGATGATTACCGCGAGAACTTCAGGAGCATCGACCGGGACCTGAGCCTGCCCGCCAATCCCAGTTTATATATCCACGCACCGGCCCGACTCGATCCCTCCATGGCTCCAACCGGGCAAGATACGCTGATTGTAATTGTCCCGGTTGGTCACCTGAGCGAAAACGGGGAACAGAATTGGAGCGAACTGCGCGACAAGGCTCGTGCGCATGTCTTCCGCCGGCTGCAGAGCTTTAGCATTACCGATCTCGAAGCGCACATCAAGTTCGAAGAGACCTATACCCCGCCTGCCTGGGCTAAACGATATAACCTGGTGAAAGGGTCCACTCATGGGTTGTCCCACCGGCTGACCCAAATGGCATACTTCAGACCATCCAACCGGCATCCGCGCTACCAGAATTTATACTTCGTGGGAGCCAGCACGCATCCCGGCACGGGTATTCCCACAGCCATGGTCTCCGGTCGGTTGGTAGCCGAGCGAATTCAAGAAGAACTTCAATGAGAGTATTTATCATCTCATCCATTGCATAACCCGCAACCCAGACTGGACCAGTCTACGTGGCGGGAGGCGTTCAGTAGAAAAGAGGAATTATGTTACAAGAGAAGGAACTAAGCAAGCAGAATGGTGGTAGCCAGGCCATGTCAGCCCAAGCAGCGGCCGCACGTGTCGGTTGGATTCGCGACTGGCCGCGCTGGACACCCTACGCAGCGTTGGCATGGTCACTGGTTTATGCTGCCCTGGGATTGTATTGGGCGCTGGGTGGGCGTGGGTTCCCTTTCGACCACGGGCTCGTGGGAAGCTACACAGTTCCGATGGCAGGACGGTTAGGACCAGTCGCAGCCTGGGTCGTCGTGATCACGGCAGGTCTCCCGGCAGTTCTCGTGGGAACGTTGATGCTGCGGGGAGTGAGGCGGCTAAGGTTTCTCCTTATCTCAGCAGGAGTGCTGTTCACGGGAATCTTCTTGCTGCTCATGACCGATCTCACCCTGCTGACAACTCTTGCCTACATCCCCTTTGTGGTATTCAAGTTCATCACCGGCGATGATATTGCCCAGGTTTTCATGAATGGATTAATCCAGTGGCCGTTGGTGCATCAGTTGCTGTGTCTCATCGGCGGATTCATCTGGTTGGCAGCTACCGTCAGTTACGCCCGCCGGAGTGGGGACGCCTGCCTGTATTGCGGCCGCCGTGATGGTCCGGAGGGGTGGACGAGCCCGAGCAAAGCCGCACGCTGGAGCCGGACGGCAGTGTATGTGGCGATGGCGGTGCCGGTCATCTATGCTGTAACTCGTTACGCATGGGCCGTCGGTATTCCTCTGGGAATGACCGAGGAACATCTGCGCGCCGGACAGGAAAGCGGGATGTGGGTCGCGGGGCTCTTCCTGGCGAACGTCGGCCTGGTGGGGGCAGTGCTCATGCTCGGTCTGGTGCAGCGCTGGGGTGAGGTGTTCCCGCGCTGGATGATCGGCCTGGCCGGGCGGCGGGTTCCCATCGCTCTGGCGGTGGTCCCGGCCTCGATCATGGCGGTTTTGTTCATGGTGGGCGGCATCTCAATATGGTCCAGTTTCCCTTCAATGGCTGCAACTGCAGAGACCGTCGGGGAAAATGTATGGATCGTCGTTGGCCCCACCTTGTTGTTCCCGGTCTGGGGAGTTGCGCTCGCCGTGGCGACATTAGGCTACTACCTGCGTCGCCGTGGTCCGTGCGGGATGTGTGGTCGTGGCGAATTGTCCCAACCCACTCAACAACAAGTCAAAAGTGTCGTTTGATTAGGCACGATATGGCAAGCGACAAATAAGGCCAGGATCTCTCCTGTAATATGGTTTTATAAAAAATCCCTTTTGCAAAGGGATTTTTTATGGTTATAGACACGGCCGGAGTCGATGCCCTTGTATGGCACCTACCAGCGACCAAGCGAATTATGAGTCGCCTATAAGATAGCTATTGGTTCTCTTTGGCAAATTCATATCCTCAAACCATCGACAGTACTTGCCTACTCCTGCGCCGAAACCACATCGTCTGATGCCAATTCTACAGATTTACGAACCATATCCAAGGTCTCATGACCGATGATAGAAAGATCAAAAACCGGAAATGGGTTTTATTGCACGAGTGAACATCGTTGAACATTGATTGACAGAAAATCACTTATGAAAATGGACATTTCTTACAACCCTCCATTATCCGCCGGCCCCCAGCGATGGTGAGCCTCAATGGTATCCGTATCAGTTTTCTTAAGGTAACGCTGCAGAACACTAATGCCTTCATGCCCCATCAATTTGGCCAAGGTGAATATGTCTACCCCATTTCTTAGCATGGATAGAGCGAAGGCACGCCGGAAATCATGTAAGGAGGGTTCTTCCGAAGTGATGCCTGCTTCGGCTACCCTCCGATGCAATACTTCCCTTAGCCCATCGTAAGATAAGCGGTACGAGCCATGTTCGCGGATGCGTAACCCATAATGCTGGACTATTGTCCGTACGATGGTTCAGGTATTTCCTAAGAGCTTTCTTCGACTGCTTCCCGATATACACGGTACGGGGTTTCCGACCTTTCCCCTGGCGGATCAGAATATCTCCTCGAGCCTGGTTGATGTCATCGATATTTATAGAAAGGAACTCATTGGCCCTGGCGCCTGTATCCAAGAGGCAAAGGAAATATAGCAACATCCCTATCACCCATGAAGGTATCGTGAGGACATACAGCGACCAATTCGCTCACCGTCTCAAAGCTGACCGGCTCCAATGGTTCTATCGGGACTTTGGGCGCCCTAACTTTCCGAATGGGATTGGACCAATCCGGCGGTTCCACTTCGTTCTCATACCAATAAAGAAATACCCGCAGCGTTCGAAAGGCGGCATGCTTTCCACCAGGTTTGTGGCCATCTGCTTCCAGTTGAAGTAGATATTGACGCAAGGTCGTTGGCGTCAATTGGCTTATGCGTTCGATCTCCCTCGTGTCGCAAAAGTCAAGGAACAACTTGATCTTCTGAGTATAGAAACGCATTGTTCCATTTGCTACTCCCTGGGTTTTTCGGTCCGTCAGGAATGCGTTTGTCCATGAAACAAGCAAATCATCAACAACGCGGTTAGAAAGAGTCCTCCGGGTATGGGAATTTAAAGACATTCAGCACACTCCTTTGTGTGTGCCGAGTGCCCCTATATACAGGTTTTTTCGTCGAAAATGGGCTTTTCAAGCCATATCTGTGGGGCGGGAGGGGGTCGAACCCTCACGGTGTCTCCACCGGCGGATTTTAAGTCCGCAGCGTCTGCCAATTCCGCCACCGCCCCAACGGCGCAATTATACAACCATTTTCCGCCAGCGGGCGTACCACGAGGCCGCATGCACCCACCACGGCGAGACCTGCCCGCGCACCTTCCCCTGGCGGATGACCGCCCTCAACCCATCCGCCCCCTCGAACGCCGGCAAGTCCAGCGCCGCCACGCCCAGTTCAAACGCCGCGTGCACGTCCGACCCGACCGTTCCGGGCAGGTCATGCACCCGGGCGAACTCCGCTGCCAGCGCGTTGGCATCCGGCTTCATGATGCGGGCGTTGAAAACCTCGATTGCATCCACCAACTCCACGATTTCCATCAGGTCGTTCAACTGCCATGCGCCCGAGCGGAGATCGAACGGGTGCGACACGCTGATGAACGCGCCCTGCTCCCGCAATCGCCGGATCGTTTCCGCAGGCGTCAGGTCGCGCGGGATCTCCTCCGTCACAAACGCCGCCAGAATCTCCCCCCGAGTTGTCTTGATCTCCTCCCCCACGATGATCAACTCCGGGTCCAGTTTATACGCAGCCAGGGCCCCCACGATGGTATTATGATCGGTCACCACCAACCGGTCCAGCCCCTTGCGCCGCGCTGCCGCGATGAGTCTTTCCGGTGAAGTACGTAAGTCAATGGACACATCGGTGTGGCAATGGAAATCGATCAAAGTCATGGTTTTTTTCCTTGACAATAAGAAGTCGGGGGTTATATACTGATTTCTAATGGATGTTTCTTCTTTCTCTTTTCTTTCCGTCGTGTCCGTCGTGTTGAAAATTCTAACCATCCGAATCGAAAGTAACACCATCGAATTATTTACGCAAAGGTCGAATGGCATCCATTATATCTTTTCTTGATGCGCTCAATACCGGCATCGGTTATATCGCCGCCGCTCTTTTCTTGTTGTCCCTTGCCATTTTGGTTATCTGGTATTCCATCAGCCGCATCACCAGTTACATTAAAAAGGGCGAAGATGCCGGAAAAGGCGTTTTCCTGGGGCTCATCGCCCTGGTCGAAGCGCTCGTGTTCGGATACGTGATCGTCTTTTTTCCAGCCGTGCTGGAAAGAGCGGTGCTGCTCCGTTGGGATTGGCACATCAAAGCCGAAGTCTTCCGCTGGGTTTTCCTTTTCCTGACCTTGCCGCCCCTGTTATACCTCACCACCCGTAAGTTCAGCGGCTATCGCGGCTTGTATACAGCCGAGGCGATACTGGTTATCGGTCTGCTGGGCTGGTCTTTCGAACGGTGGTTGGGCGTCATTTTGATCTCTGTGCCGATTTACGCCATCCTGCTTCACCTGATCAACCAGCTTGCCCAGGTGGTCATTCCCGTATCCAACCCAACGGACAAAAGAGAAAGATTCCCCCGGTTCAAGTTTCTACTATTCTACCTTCTGGGATTGCAATATCCCGTTTGGATCGCCAAAGACAGCGCCGGGCGAGATTTTGAAACCCGCCTCCGCGGCGATTACTTCAACAGTTATACCAGGCCCGGCATCGTCTGGACCCATTCCCACCAGGTAGCCGGCATCTCCGCCGGCATCGAGTTCGACCAGGTCGAGGGTCCCGGCATCATCTTTACCGATACGTACAAACGCCCCACCGCGCTGGTGGACCTGCGAACACAGATCCGCACAGCCGAGGTGGACGCTACCACGAAAGACGGCATCACCTTCAAGGCCATCCTGTTCACCGCCTTCGCCATCGACTTTGAAGATTGGCCCAAAAAAGGCTGGGACCATGCCAACTCGCTTCGGATGACGGAGGATATCAAGAACAACCCGGCCCTGGCCAAGGGAATAAAGATCAACCGGCGCAACGGCCATTTTTGGTATTCCACTGCTCGGGTCAAGTCCGTCCTCAGCACCGCGGGAGTGGACATCAATCCGAAAGATGATGGGGCCGGGCCGGTCGTCTATTGGGATGAGTTAGCTGTCAAACAGGTGGAAAACGCTGCCCGCCAGATCCTCTCCCAACGCACCGTCGACGAATTGTGGCGGCCGGTGGATAACGGCGCCGGGTCGAGTGCGTTGGATGAGATCGCCAAACAGATCCGCGAGATTGTCGAACCCAACCTGCGCCGCATCGGGATCAATCTCTACGCCTGCCGGGTGGTCAACTTCGACATTCCCCTCGACAGTCCCGTTCGCAAACAGCAGGTTGCCTCGTGGAAGACCATCTGGGACCAGCGCATCACCGCGGCCCTCTCCGATGCCGCCGCCATCCGTAAGGAAGAGATCGAAAAGGCTCATGCCTATGCGAAATCGGAAGTGCTGGACGCCATCGCCGACAGCATCGAAAAAGCCCGCGCCGAGCACCCCGACCTGCCCCGCCATGTCATTGCTCTCTACTACATCCACGCCATTGAAGAGATCGTTCAGAAGCAGCCCGAAGCCGGCAGCCAGGAAGCCAGGGATCGTCTGGACATGATCAAACAGATCTTGCTCTATAACCAATGAGATCGGAAAAATATGGGCTATAACGGCGCAACTCCCGATCCAACCAACTGGCGTGACCTCTACACCGCCGAAAAAGAACACTGGAATGATATCCAGCGGGCCGGGAAGGTCTTCCTTCCCGTCGTCCTGCTGATCTTCCTGGCGACCATAGCCGCGATAGCCTACAACGGCATCCACGCCTCCGCCTGGGCCGCCAACGTCACCACCCGCTTCCAGCAATTCTGGTTCCTCCTCCGCATTTATATCATTCTCTTCAGCCCCATGTTTTTCGCCATCGGTGCCATCGTACTGCTCTACCGGGCCGTGCTCGGGTTCATCCGCACCTTCCATGCCCAGTACCTGGAAAAATCGCTCCTTTCACGGGTCCAGACAAAACTGGTGGGAGTGCCTCCCCTGCCGCCGCCGATGAACATGCTAATGAAGTATCCCTTCGTTACGATCAAAGAGGCTGGAGACCTTTCCAAGGACCATTGGGTGCGCTGGTTCGGCGGACCGGCTACGCTGGTGGTCTATGACGGCACCGCCCTCTATGTGGAACGGGGCAACCACTTCTCCCGCATCATCGGACCAGGGAAACCACCCATGCCCTTCCTCGACCGGTTCGAGACCGTCAAGGCCGTGGTGGACTTGCGCCCCCAATTGAAAACGGGCCTGATCAAACCCTGGACGAAGGACGGCCTGCAGGTGGAACTGCAAGTCCGCATGGAATGCCAGATCAATTCCAGCCCCAATGCGGTCAAGGATTCCAGCAACCTGGTCTATCCGTTCGACCCGGTCGCAGTCATGCAAGCAGTGGAATATACCGCCGTCAAGCGCAATCCCGAGACCAAAGCCCTCTTCGAATCCGATTGGATCGACGGAGTGTGGGGACAGGTCAGTGGGTACCTGGCTCGTCATATCAGCCGTCATTCCGCCGACGAACTCGCCCTGACTGAGTTGAAGGACATCGGCCCCAGTGACGGGAATCTGCACACCTTCGAACTCGCCAAAGAACACCTGGATGAGATCAATCAAGACCTGGCCAACCGCAAAGTCGGCGCCCATGCCACCAATATCCACCTCGTTCTGCGCTTTGTCGATGAAGAAGTGGAAAAGAAACGGCTGGAATACTGGAAAAGCGAGAGGGACCGTCTCTCTATCATCCGCGATAGCATCGCTGAGGCCGCCAGTATTCGCATCCAGCAGGAAGCCCGCGCCAATGCCGAACGGGACGTGCTCGACGCCATCACCGAAAGGCTTAAGCGGGTCGGACCTGAAAACCTGACGGAACCGCTATTACTCTCCCTGGCGGGTATCCTGGATAACTCCCTCGATGATCCTCTCATCCGCCCATTTATTGCCAAGAACTCATTGGATTTGCTCGAAAAATTGAAGAAGATACTCAAAGAACGCTTCTAAATAAAGGCCCTGAGCGGAGGGGCTATTCGCCCTGTAGACGAAGGGCAGTGTTGAAGTAAGTTGCGAAATCGTGGATTTTTTCATTCCTTTCTTTCCGTCGTGTTCGCCTGTCCTAGGTGCTTTTCATAGAATCGTGTTAATCTTTTTATTCGTTCTTTCTTTGTGATACTCTGTATCCATAGTGTTTACTTTTTAGGTTGGTACCGGGAGAATAAAATGCGGGCTGAATTCGAGGGTATCGTCCATGCGCTGGAAATGAACACTCCGTTCGCAAAGGACCTGCGTGAACGGGTGCTGGCGCTGTGCAATTCACCCGAAAATGCCCGCGCGTTATTGATGGAATTGAACCATGAGGAAAAAGAAGATGGGTGCATGGAAGACCATGCACTTTTTTGCATATTGAAATCCTGCGCCTATGACCAATTGGGGTTCAAAATATCGGCCTTCGCCGAGGCTGTGGATGCAGTGAAAGGCTACAGGCAATGCGGCGAGAAATTCAACGAAGCCCTGGCGCACTGGTATATCGGTCTGCTGTATAAACTCTATGAAGAAGATCACCTGGCCATTCCTCAACTGGAAGAGGCCGTAAAACTTCTTTCCACGAGTGCGAAATTCCACGAAATGGAAAGCAACTACGCTAAGAAAGCGAAATGCGAAAATTGCATCCTGCAAATAAAAGCCCTGAGCTCCGCAATTCAGGAGAAAGATAAGACAAAACCTCCTTCTCCCCCTCCCATGGAAAAATACCCTGTCCATTGGAAAGGTGCAGTCATTAATCTCGGCGGTTTTGCCAGTGAAGAAGTCGTCATAAAAGGTAGATCATATATTTTATTTGAATCTCCCCGGGGCAACGTCATCGAACCCAGTCCCGGCGGCGACAGCCAATGGGTCAAAGCCGACGACAATAGCATGGACCGGGCCACTCCCATCCCCATCGAGCCGGATGATTATCTGCTAACCGACCGAAAATTGACGCCCCACTACAATGACATTGTGATCGCCCACCAGATTACTCCGGCGCCTGCCGGCAAGATGACTTACATGCTTTTTCGGTTTACCGACAAAGGCTTGAAGACCGAGAGCAGTTTCACTTCCCTGGAAATCCCATTCGAGTGTGTCGACGTCATGGTGGTTGTCATCGCCATCGCGAAATTGGTATAATCTCGACATGGTAGAGAACCTGCGACTTCCACGCCCATTCCACAAGTTAACATCCCCTTTCGTAGCCATCGAATTGACCGTCATCACGCATGGATTACCCCGCCCGCAGAACCTGGAGCTCGCCCGGGCGATGGAACGCACCGTCCGCGAGAATGGAGCCACCCCCGCTACGGTGGCAGTCCTCGACGGCGAGATCCGCGTTGGGTTGACCGATGAAGAATTGGTACGCCTGGCAAATGCCACCAACGTCCGCAAGATCAGCCGGCGGGACTTTGCCGCCGCCATCGTCAAAAAAGAAAACGGCGGCACCACCGTAGCCGGGACCATGTTCGCCGCCCATCAAGCCGGCATACAAGTCTTCGCCACCGGCGGCATCGGCGGGGTGCACGACACCGATACCCTCGACATCTCCACCGACCTGCAAGCTCTGGCAGACACCCCCATGATCGTCGTCTGTGCGGGCGCCAAAGCCATCCTGGACCTGCCTGCCACCCTCGAGTACCTGGAGACGATGGCAGTGCCGGTGGTAGGCTACCAGACGGATGAGTTCCCTGCTTTCTATTCCCGTCACAGCGGGCTGGATGTCAGCGTCCGCCTGAACAACCCTCAGGAAGTGGCTTTCTTTGCCAAAACGCACTGGAAGATCGGCATGAAAAGCGCCGTGCTGGTCTGTCAGCCGCTCTCTGCGGAGGAAGAATTGCAACGCGATCAGGTGGATGGAGCCATCCAGCAAGCCCGGCTAGAGGCGCACCAGCAAGGCATCCACGGGCAACAATTAACCCCCTTTCTGCTTGCCCGCCTCTCGGAATTGACCGGGGGAGAGTCGCTAAAAGCCAACCTGGCCCTGCTGCTCAACAATGCCCGCCTGGCTGCCCTCCTCGCCGCCGAGATGGTCAATAAGAAAATGAATATATAGAAAATGGTGGAATAGACGCGGCAACAACAATTCTATCCAATTGTCAAATTCCCAACTGCCCTATTCCTTAAATACCCTTTCCCCGATTAACCATTCCCCAATGAACCGTTATCCAATTCAAAGAAAAACGTGCTGCCTTCCCCAATAATTTATGGCGTCGGTGATGGCCACCGTGTATCCGTCGGACGTGGCGTGAATGTGGGCCGGCGGGTGTTCGTGATCGTCGGCGTAAGCGAGGGAAGCGGGGTAATTGAAATTGTCGGTGAAATGGTGGGCGTTGGCGGGTCACCCATCACCAGGAACTGCTCCAACACCTTCCATTCCATCCCCACAAAGAATATGAGTTGATATGTCCCCGCCTGCCACTGATCCTGCCGCAGTTCCAGCGTTAATTGGCCGTACCCGCCCGTGCCGCCTTCCCACGGAGCCGTCTCGTAATAGACTAACTTGCCGTTGCGGTAGAACAGGGCCGACCACTGGACGCCGTCGTTCATGTTGTCATAGGAATAGGTTGCGTAGATCTGTTTAAGCGGATTTTGAAAAACGGTCTGCGGGTCGACCGCCTGGAAATTACTCACCGCCAGCGAGAAAATGATCGAACTGAAGACCGAGTCCACGTTAGGGGTGATCTGGCTGGTAAAGAGGGTTTCCACCATATCCGGCATGAAAGGCGTCAGCGTAATGGTGGGGGTGTAACTCTCAGCAGGGGTGGGTGTGATGGTAGGCGTTTGCGTTATCGTGGGGGTTAACGAAATCGTCGGCGTCAGCGAGATCGTCCATGTACGCGAGAGGTCGGGCTGGGTGGAAAATAACTGTAAGCCACCGGTTCGGCAAATTTCCCCACCAGGAAAGCAGTAGCAATGAGAACCACGGCGAAGAGGATTGTCCGCCAGCCCAACGCCACTTGTTTACGCGCCAGGCGATAATATGCGATCTTCCGTCCACTGCGGATCCTTCGCAGGCCAAGCCACACACTGAGGAAAGCCCCCACTGCTGCGACGATCACCGTCATAACAACTGCATCGTGAATATCCAGCTTCATTCAGCCCGATTATACCTGCTTGACGCCAGCGGTGTAACGTGCTAAATTCCTGCCATGGCAATCATCTTTCTTAAATTAGGCGGGTCGCTCATCACCGACAAGAGTTCACCCATATACCGCCCGCACGGAGAAGATCACCCAACTGGCGCAGCAAATCGCATCCGGCTGCATGAAAGATCCATCCTTGCAGCTCGTCCTTGGGCACGGATCAGGCTCCTTTGGGCATGAGGCTGCTAGCAAATATGGCACACGCACAGGCGTGAAAGACGCTGCCGCCTGGCTGGGCTTCGCCGAAGTATGGTATCAGGCCTCCGCCTTGAACCGCATCGTAGTCGAAGCCTTGCACCAGGCCGGGCTGCCCGTCGTCACCTTTTCTCCTGCCGCCACGGTCACCGCCCACGACGGCAAGGTTTTCATCTGGGACACCTACCCGCTCAGGTCCGCCCTGGCGAACGGACTCCTGCCGGTCATTCACGGGGATGTTGTCTTCGACGAAGTCCGTGGCGGTACCATCCTCTCCACCGAAGACCTGTTCTTCCACCTGGCACAGGAAATCCAGCCCGCCCGCATACTGTTGGCTGGAATGGAACAAGGCGTATGGTCCGATTTTCCGGCACGGAAAGACCTTCTCGAAACAGTCACACCGGCAACTTTTGCTCAGCAGGCATCCGGCCTGAGTGGGGCTCTCGAAACCGACGTGACCGGCGGCATGCGCTCCAAAGTGGCGGCCATGCTGTCCCTGGTGGAAAAAGTCCCCGGGCTGGAAGTCCTGATATTTTCGGGGGAAGATCCGTCCAACCTGGGTCGTGCCCTGGCGGGTGAAAACCCCGGCACGCGCCTGCATCGTTGACATCCCTTCGCACCTCGATTAAACTCAGTTTTCGGATAATTTTGGGAGAATAAATATGTATAGCCGCCAGGAACTTGAGGAAATCGAAGACCGCAGTCTGGCTCCTTACGGAGCCCGCAGCAAGGATTCCAAAGGCCGCGCCTACCTCGACAGCGAACCTGATTATCGCACCACCTTCCAGCGAGACCGAGACCGGATTCTGCACACCACCGCCTTCCGCCGCCTGGAATACAAGACGCAGGTCTTCTTCAATTTCGAGGGCGATTATTTCCGCACCCGCCTGACCCATACCCTCGAGGTAGCCCAGGTGGGCCGCACTATCGCCCGCGCCCTGGGCGCCAATGAAGACCTGGTGGAAGCCATCTGCCTGGCGCACGACCTGGGCCACTCCCCCTTCGGACACGCCGGCGAATCCACCCTGGCCGCACTGATGAAAGATTTCGGCGGCTTCGACCACAATAAACAGTCCCTCCGCATCGTCACCGAGTTGGAGCAGCGCTACCCGGAATTTCCCGGCTTGAATTTGTCCTGGGAAGTGCGCGAGGGCATGGTCGAAGCACGAGTTGGAGTATGACGTCACCGATGCGAGCGCCTTCAATCCCGACTTGCGCGGCAACCTCGAGACCCAGATCTGCAACGTGGCCGACGAGTTAGCCTACACCACCCACGACTTGGACGACGGCCTCCGCTCCGGCATGATCACCCCGCATCTGCTCGAAGGCATCGCCCTGTGGGAGATCCTGGTGGACATGCTCAAATGGCGCGGTCCGACCCTGCAAGACCTGGAACGCCACCGGATGATCCGTCACCTTGTCGGATTGATGGTGACCGATATGGTTGAGGCCACCGATGCCCGCCTGATGAAGAGTAACGCCCACAGTGCGCTCGATATCCAGAAATTACCGCAAAACGTCATCGGCTACAGCGAAGATATGCAGCGCCGTAACCGGGAGATCAAGGATTTCCTGTATAAGAAACTCTACCGACATTACCGGGTCGTGAGGATGCAGGTGAAGGCTGAAATGATCATCACCGGCTTGTTCGAAGCCTATCGCTCCGAACCCCTCACCCTGCCTGACCATGTCCAGGCGTGGATTCCCTCCCGCAGCCTGGAACGCACCATTTGCGATTATATTGCCGGCATGACCGACCGTTATGCCATCGAAGAACATGAAAGACTAACCAATCCGTCCCTGAGGCCATGACCCATGCGAGAAAAACAACCCACCTACCTTACCGCTGAAGGCGCAGCCAGGCTCCAGGCCGAATTGAACGATCTGATGGGCCCCCAGCGCGAAGCCATCTCCAGGAGGCTGCGTGACGCCATCCAGATGGGCGACCTTTCCGAGAACGCCGATTATCACAAGGCGAAAGAAGACCAGGCCTTCCTGGAAGGGCGCATCCAGGACCTGGACCATACCTTGAGGAATGCCATCATCGTCAATGAGAGCAGTGGCCCTAAAAGCATTGTCGAGGTAGGCGTCCACGTGACCGTGCAGGAAGGAACTGAGGGGGCCGAAACATATTACGTGGTGGGAGCAAAGGAAGCCGACTCGCGCAGCGGGAAGATCTCCAACGAATCCCCCATCGGGAAAGCGTTAACGGATCACCGCGTCGGTGATTCTGTTGAGGTGGAAACCCCCGGCGGCAAGTTCAAGCTGAAGATTTTAAGAATAGAGTGATGAAAAGTTGCACAGTGGAGCGGGATGGCATCCCGCTCTCTCCCCATTTTTGACCTTGTAATGGGGGGATGTCCACGCAGTGGACAGGGGGTTCTTTCAAATAAAGAATTGGGCGGCTCATGTTGAGCCGCCCAATTTTGTTTACATTAAGGAAGATCCTAGCCCTGCACCGTTCCCTTGGGCCACACCGCTATCTCCAGGGTCAGCCGGTCGAAGAAACTGTCTTCCGGAAGAGCGCCCTGGCCAAATTCCATATCCGAGACCGTGGCAACCAACTGCAAGGCGGCAGTTTCAAGGATAACTTGTTTGCCGCGTTCCACCATGAACGGTTCGCCCTTGGCTTGCAGACGCTGGTAGGTGGCTACATCGTTGAAAGCGTGCGGGCTCATCAGCACCTTCGTGACGGTCTGGATGTCATTCTTATCAAAGAGCCACACCTCAAAGGCCTGCACTTTTTTCGGCTCACCCACACCGATGGTCTCCGAGATGCCGATACCGCATTCGCCCAGGAATTCGCCGGAGGGCGAATCGATGCTGAAGGAGTCATCGAAGAGGTCATCCCCCAGCACATAGGTGGTCACAAATTGAGCGATGGGTGGTTCTTCGCCCTTGGCGGCGTAATCGGTCAGAGCGGTCTGGTTGGAAAAATCTCTCGCCCGCGTGGCGGCGGTTGGACTGCCGGTAGTATTACGGAGGAGGGGTATAAGATACCGGAAGACCAAAAATCCCAGGATGGCAAATACCACCACTGCGCCAAAAATGACCACAAATGTGATCGAACTGGACCTGGAGGCCGGAGGCGTTCCCGCCGCTGGAGCAGGTGTCAAGCCGACTGCGTTGGCAGCCTCAACAAGGCTGGAAAATTTGAGGATCGCATCGGGATTCTGATTGCCCGGATTATTCTTGATGGTATCGAGAACGGCGGAACCGGCTGCTCCCAGAGATTGAAAGCGTTGGATCGCCAGGGCATCATCCGCAACCAGTTGGTGAGAGTTGATCGCCATGCGCAGATATTGTTCCTGGTAGGTTGTCCCCAGTTGGACCGGCGGCACATCCGTCCATCGGACCGGCTGGATCCCCCACGCCCAGATGAGACCAAGAATGATTTCGACGATACCACCGATTACTGCGGCGATCACCGGTCTCTTCATAGATTTACGAATTTGTTCCATAGATCCTCCTCACAAAAATCCAGCCTTCCTTTATTGTATCATTATACAAAGACTTGCTTAATTTGCGCAACCTACTTTCTCTCCATTAAATATCCTGTTTACTGGATAAATCCTTCTCTTTGGCGTCTGTTTTTCCTTTGTATCGACTTTAGGAAAGCCGTGCTTCCATCAAATATATCCACCGTTCCGAATCACGCACTTCGCTTGATTCCTTGATCTTGTAATATTCACCGAAAGCCCGCTCAAACCCATCACGCGTATAGTCGTGGAAAATATCCTCCCGGCTGCGTAACAACCGCTCGACCTGTGAGTTGCTCTTGGGGACAAATTCCACGATCAGATTTTTCCCGCACCCGGCGAAGAATTCCGCCACCTTCGCCAGAGGCACATTGTTGGCAATGGCCATATGGTGGACCAGCGCCAGCGCCAAAACCAGGTCCGCCGGACCGCGCTGGACGTAAGAGTCACGCTCGCTGTTATTCCATCCTATCGCCGGGCTGGGATTGGTCAGGTCCAGCGCCAAAGGGAGGATATTCTCTTCCTTGTTCTCCTTCACCTGCCGATAATTCAATTCTACCGCTGCCGGGTCGATATCTGAAGCAACGACATACGCGCCCGCCGCCGCGGCCAAGCGGGAGAACACACCCGTGTTAGCGCCCAGGTCCCACACCAGTTTCGGCTGGACCTTTGCCAGCCAATTGCTTACCAGCACTTTCTTGTGATCGAAAGCTGGGTCCGAGTAATTGTTGTCGGAATAATAATCAGCCCATTCCGTCCCGGCCGGTTTCCATTCTAATTTCTTGACCGTCTCGCGCAGGCTCTCGATTAATGCAAGCAGCGCATCTTTAGTCATCACCCGGCCGCCGCGCGCCTCTGCGACTGCCACCTCCGCATATCGTTTCTGTGCACCGGCGTGCAGGTGGATGTGCGAAAGCAGGCCCAGGTTTAAGCGGGTCCGCCCCGGCAGCAGACTCGCAGCCAGGTCAAGCGGGATGCCGTCGATATATACGCGCAGTAGTTGTCCCAGGCGGATATCTCGAGTTGCCATGAGCGCCAGCGGGGCCAGGAAATGTTGGCAGAATTGCCGGTAAGCCACCCAGGGTTCACCCTCTTTATATTTCTCGAATGAGAGCGTGTCGATCAGAACGGCCTTGCCGTGATGGAATTGGATATTGTAGGCGCTGGCATCCTTGAGCGACATACCCAGTTTGAGCGCCCGTTTCTGGACCGAAAGGGTCAACAGCGCCGCCTCTTTCCACTGCCCGAACGACCATTCATACGGGTAGGAAATAAATCGCACTCGCTCCGGTCGGATGACCTTGAAGGCCAGCGCGGGTATGGCGGGCGTTTGTTCCACTTCCTCGTGAGGGATGATCTGACCGGCCTTGATCAGGCGGGCATACAGGCCGGACTCCATCAGGGCTGCATAGTCCGCCGCGTAGACCTGGTTGATCTGCCGGTAGAGAACGCCTTTCTGCGAAAAAAGGAAGCCGCTCGGGTCGCGAAACGAGGCGTTATGCGCCTGGTTGTTCGTCGTCGTCATCGTCTTCGTCTGTCGTTCCGCTGCTCTTTTTCCGGTTGAAAAATCGCTTGATCTTCGACCAGCCCACCCCGATGGCTAATCCAATGCCGGCCAATCCGGCGATGAGCAATTGGATCAGAAAACTGCCTGAGCCTGGGTCCAAATACAATAGAATCATGTTCTCTCCTATGGATCTATCCAAATTTTACGATAAGCCTGCCTGTTCTCACAGGGAGAGTGTAGCAACGGCGAAGGTCGCTCTGTTGATTCCCCCCATTTCTGATCTTGAAATGGGGGGATGTCCAGGTACTGGACAGGGGGGCTATACGTTCTATGCCGTTTCCGGGACGATCTCATCCAACAGAAATGTTTCTTCACAGACCATGCACTGCGCTTCGCGCTTATTGGCTACCACCAGCGTGCCGCCGCACTTTGGGCACGGTTGCGCCAGCGGCCGCTTCCATGAAGTAAAATCGCACGTGGGGTAATTGCCGCAGCCGAAGAAGATGCGGCCCTTGCGTGTTTTTCTCGAGACAATATCTCCGCCGTCTTTGGGGCACGTTACGCCGATTTTTTCCAGCCACGGCTCTGTATGGCGGCATTCCGGGAAGCCTGAACAGGAAATGAATTTGCCATAGCGCCCATAGCGGATGACCAGTTCTTTGCCGCACTTGGGGCAGGCGCGTCCGATCGGCTCCGGACCGGTCTTGACCACCGGCATTTCAGCCTGTGCCTTCAAGACTGTAACGGAGAAGGGCTTGTAGAATTCATCCATCACTTTGACCCAGTCTGCATCGCCCTGCGAGATCTTATCCAGGTCTTCTTCCATGTGGATGGTGAAGTTCAGGTCGATGATGCCGGGGAAATACTGCATCATTATGTCGTGGACGAGGATGCCCGTCTCGGTGGGGATCAACTTGCGGTCCACCCGCTCCACATAGCCGCGCGCCTGGATGGTCGAGATCGTAGGCGCATAGGTTGAAGGCCGGCCGATACCGTACTCTTCCAAGATCTGCACGAGCGAGGCCTCGGAATAGCGCGGCGGCGGCTGGGTGAAATGCTGCTCCGGGATCAACCGCACCAGTTCCTGTGCTTGTCCTTCGGCGATGGAGGCGGGGATGCGTACATTCAACTCCTCGTCCTCTTCAGACTTCTTGTCCTCGTTCCTGGATTCTTCATAGACGATCAGGAAGCCGGGAAACTTAACCGCCGAACCTGCCGCCCGCAGCGTGTACAGATGCTCTGCACCCTTCCCGCTCACGTCGACCGAGATGGTATCGAAGACCGCCGATTCCATCTGCGAGGCCACGAAACGCTGCCAGATCAATTGGTAGAGTTTGAACATGGCCGGTTCAAGGAACGGCTTGACCTTGTCTGGGTCGCGCATAGACGATGTCGGCCGGATAGCCTCGTGGGCCTCCTGTGCGCCTTTCGACTTGGCCTTGTATTCAACCGCCTTCTCAGGCAGGAAGTCATTGCCATACCGTTCAGCGATATATTTCCGCACTTCTTGAAGCGCCGTTTCGGCGATATTAGTTGAGTCCGTCCTCATGTAGGTGATCAGGCCGGTGGTGCCGCCCTCGCCCACTTCCTGCCCTTCATAGAGCCCCTGCGCCAGGCCCATGGTCCGCTTGGCCGTGAATCCCAGCTTGCGGGAGGCTTCCTGCTGCAGGGTGGACGTGATGAAGGGTGCTGAGGGTTTGCGCCTGCGTTCGCCGCGCTTCACCTTCGAAACCACGTAAGGGGCTTTCTCCATATCCGCCAGGATGGGCAGGACTGTTTCTTCCTTGCCTAATTCGGGGTCCTTCTCATCGATTTTCGCCAGCTTGGTGATAAAGGTCTGTTTCTGACCCTGCGGGCGCAACTCCGCCCCGATGGACCAGTACTCCACCGGTACGAAGGCATCGATCTCACGCTCGCGCTCGACGATCAAGCGCATTGCCACCGACTGCACCCTCCCGGCCGAGAGCCGTGAGCGCACCTTCTCCCACAGAATCGGGCTGATGCTGTAGCCCACCAGCCGGTCGAGCACACGCCGGGCCTGCTGGGCCTTGACCAGGTCCATATTGATGTCACGCGGGTTGGCAAAGGCTTCGTTGATTGCGCCTTCGGTGATCTCATGGAAGACAACCCGTTTGGCCAGTTTGGGCTCGATCGCTGCCGCCTCCATCAAATGCCAGGAGATGGCCTCGCCTTCACGGTCGGGGTCAGTCGCCAGGTAGACCTCGGCATGTTCCTTCGCCAGTTGTTTCAACTCTTTCACAACCGCCTTCTTCTCATTGGGAACGCGGTATTTCGGCTCGTATTTGTTTTCCACATCCACCGATAATTGGGAGCGCAGCAGGTCACGTACGTGTCCTACCGATGCCCGCACGGTATAGCCTTTTCCCAGGAACCGCCCCACCGTCTTGGCCTTGGCTGGCGACTCGACGATAACCAATTTGCCACTTCGCTTGTCCACCTTTTCCGGCTTGACCATGCCCTCATGGGCGGGAGTTTTGCCGATTCTGTATAGCGTGGTACCGCACACTCCGCACGTGCCGCGTGTAACTGGCGCTCCGGCAGCGTTGAATTCAGCCTTCGGGTCCACTATTTCGCGTTTGGTCTTGCACTTCATGCAATAAGCTTCCACAAGCCACCTCCTAGAGATATTCTTCTCGTTTTGACTTTTTGAGGTTTTCGATCACCTGGCGGACTTGTTGGGCCTGATCGCACCTGCAAACCAGCAAGGCATCGCCGGAATTGATCACAATAAGGTCTTCCACCCCAATGGTCACAACCAGTTTCTTTTTGGTCGAATATACCAGTGTATCACGCGTTTGCAGGGACATCAGTTCGCTGTTGACAACCACGTTGCCGTTGTCATCCGGCAGGAGCAATTCAAATAGGCTGTCCCACGAACCCACATCGCTCCACTCCAAACCCCCGGCCGGGAGAACGGCCACGTTCTCGGCGTGTTCCATGATTCCGTAGTCGATCGTTTCGGATTTCAACTTAGGCCATTCCGCCGCCAGCACCGACTCCTGCTGAGGCGTATCCCACACCGAACCGATCCGGTCGAGGGCGGCTTTCAGTTCAGGCATCTGGCGGGTAAACTCCTGCAAGATACGCCCGACCTGCCAGACAAACATGCCTGAGTTCCACGAATGGTCGCCGCCCGCCAGCAGCGAGCGCGCTTTGACCTCATCCGGTTTCTCGATGAAGCGCAGCACCCGATAGACCGGGTAGTCGAACTTCTCCGCCAGGATGGTCCCACGCTGGATGTAGCCGTAACCGGTGGCCGGGTACGTGGGCGTGATCCCCAGCGTGACCAGGTGGTCTTTGCGGGCCACTTCCACTGCCACCCGCATGACCAGGTGGAACAGGTCCGTGTTATGGATAAAATGATCCGACGTCAGCACCATCATTGCAGCCTTGGGATCGCGTTTCGCCAATACGGCGGCAGCCAGTCCGATCACCGAGGCGGTCCCACGCGGCTGCGGTTCAATGAGGAAATTCTTCTTCGATAATGCTGGCGCCTGTTTTTTCAATTCCTGCGCCTGCTCAGCCGTCGTAACGATGAGGATCCGCTCCGGCGGGATGAACCCATCCAGCCGGTCGAGCGTGCTCTGGAAGAGCGTCCGCTTGCCGAGCAAAGGCAGGATGTGCTTGGGATGTTTTTTGCGGGAGATGGGCCACAAGCGCGTGCCTCCCCCGCCGGCCATGATGACAGCATACGTATTTTCCATTTTTATACCTTGTATTCTTCCTGCTGTTCCCTCACGGTCACGTAATTCATCCCACCCACCTGCCGCACCAATCCCTTGAGTTCCATCATCACCAGCGCAGCAGAAACCCGCTCGATGGGCAGGCCGCTCTGATCACGGATTTCGTCAATGTGTAGGGGGTCGTGAGTCAATAATCGATATAATGCCGATTCCACTTCATCCGTCGGGAGCACCTTGCGCACGAACCGTTGCTCATGTACCTTGGTGAGGTTTAAAATGTCCAACAGGTCCTTTGCCGAAAGCATGGGGTGCGCCCCCTGGGCGATCAACCGGTTGGTGCCCTTGCTTTGAGGTGCAAAAATATTGCCCGGCACCGCAAACACTTCGCGTCCCTGGTCCACCGCGAATTGTGCCGTGATCAATGCCCCGCTCGTCTCGCCCGCCTCGATGACCACCGAAGCCATGGATAGACCAGAGATGATGCGGTTGCGCGGGGGAAAATTGGATGCATCTGGAGGCGTGCCGGGGGCGTAATCGCTGACGACAGCCCCGCTCGCTATCATCCTGCTGGCCAGTTGGGCGTTTTCAGGAGGGTAAATGCGGTCCACCCCACAGCCCAACACTGCTATGGTCCTGCCGCCGGCCTTGAGGGCGGATTGATGGGCAATCGCATCCACTCCGCGGGCTAGCCCCGAGACGACCGTCACGCCATTGGAGGCTAAGTACGACGGCCAGTTCTTCCGTCACCTGCCGCCCGTACGCGCTGACCCGGCGGGTGCCCACGATGGCAACAGCCCATGCATCTTCGTGGGTCAAGGCGCCGCGGACATAGAGCACGGGTGGCGGTTGGTCGATTTCCTTCAAGCGAGGTGGGTAGAGTTCGTCTTCCCAGGTGAGGATACCGATGCCCTGGGTGGCATAGTTTTCCATGCAGCGGTCCAGGTCCACGTCCCTGCGGACCTGTGTCACCCGCTCGGCCAGCCTGGGGCTGAGACCGGCTTCCTTGAGCGCATCAACGGGAGCCTGCCACGCCACCGCCAGGTCACCGAAGTGATCCCGCAAGGCTTGCAGGCGCACAGCGCCTATGCCCTTGACCAGATTGAAACCGACCCAATACCGTTTATCGTTCATGACAAGGTGTGCTCAAGGGATGAGCGTTTTATGATCCTTCTTCGTCCAGGAGGCCGGGCAGAATATGCACCCGCATTTTCTTTTCATCCATGTCTATATCCAGAATAACATCCGTAATCGCCGGCAGAAGGATTTCACGCCCGTCGGCATTGGTCACTTCGTACACATCATTCGCGCCCGTTTCGATCACATCTGTGACTTTTCCAAGAATACTTCCCTGGTCATCTTCCACAATGAGACCGATCAATTCATAAAGGTAATATTCCCCTTTGGGCAATTTTGGTGACTTTTTTCTGGAGGTGTACAGGGTCTGGTTCCGATACCGCCCCATCTGTTCGGGCGTGGTGATATTCTCGAAAGATAATAGCAGGCCCTCGTTGTGCTCGCGCCTGCGGGAGATCTTAACGGGCAGGTGCGCTTCCCCCACGAAAACATCCGTACCCACTTGTAAACGTTCGGGGAAATCCGTTTGAATCTCCACCAATGCCTCACCCATCACCCCGTGAGGTCGGCGGATCTTTCCTACTGCCAAGAAAGCAGGCTCGCCAGCGGCTGGCGAGCCTGCCGGTCTTTCAGCACGCCCGGACATAAAGGCTGTCTATGGTTCCACTACGTCGAGTGTGACCTGGGTACCTTCACGCTCGGCAGCCACGCGCAGCAGGGTACGGATGGCATTCGCCACCCGTCCACCCTTGCCAATCACGCGGCCCATATCTTCTTTGGAAACGCTCAGTTCGAGCGTTACTCGGTTCCCATGACGGACTTCATCCACCGCCACATCGTCGGGGTGGTCCACCAGGGATTTGGCTATGTATTCAGTGAGTGCTTTCATGGCATCTCGACTCGGCTTGTTTGCAGCCAGGTAAAACGGCAGCCTGGCTGCAGCTCATATTAACGATTGGTTTTATTGCTGTTGGCAGCGCGTGCTGCTTTGGCGGCTTCCACCTCGGCCAGCAGTGCTTCGACCGGTTCGCCGCCCTTGAAGCGGTCAAACCGCGCCTGCGTGCCGGCGGTGCGGAACAACTGCGCCACCGACTCGGTCGGCAGTGCGCCTTTGCTCATCCACTCATAGATGCGGTCTTCCTTGATTTCGAGAGTGGCAGGTTCGGTGCGCGGGTTGTAAAAACCTACAATTTCGAGAAAACGGCCATCACGCGGGCTTTCCTTGTCTGCAATGACGAGGCGATATGACGGCTGGCCTTTGGAGCCAGTACGGCGAAGACGAATTCGGACCATCGGGATCTTTCTCCTTCAACTATCTAATATGATTTGATTTCGGTACCAGCATGAAGCGCAGAGAGGGGCAGAAAGGAGTGCGCCGCGCCCGGCTGAGGACCTGACTAATAATGAGGCGACTTCCATCGCAACGCCTCTATTTTAACACTAACCGAACAGACGCGACAGGCCGCGTCCACCGCCTTTTTGGAGAGTTTTCATCAAGCGCTGCATCTCCCTGAACTGCTTCACCAGCCGGTTCACGTCCTGGACCTGCGTGCCGGAACCCGCCGCGATGCGCCGTCGGCGGCTGGCGTTCAGCACATCCGGGTCATTGCGTTCACCCGGGGTCATCGAACTGATGATGGCCTCGGTGCGCTTGAACTGACGCTCCATGTCTTCGGGGTCGATATTACGGGCGGCCTTGCCCATATCCCCGGGGAGCATATCAACCATCTGGCTCATCGGCCCCATTTTCTTTGAGGAGCGCATCATCTCGGCCAGGTCTTCCAGGGTGAACTGCCCCTTGGTGAGGCGTTCGGCCTGCTTCTGGGCTTCCTGGCTGTCGAAGGCGGCTTCGGCCTTTTCAATCAGACCGATCATGTCACCCATGCCAAGGATGCGCGAGGCTACCCGCTCAGGCTGGAAGATTTCCAGGGCGTCCAATTTCTCACCCGTACCGATGAACTTGATCGGCACGCCCGTGACCGAGCGGATGGAGATGGCAGCGCCACCGCGGGAGTCGCCGTCCATTTTGGTCATGATCAAGCCGGTCAGCGGGATGGAGTCGCGGAACCCTTCGGCCACGTGCAGGGCTTCCTGCCCAATCATCGCATCGACCACTAGCAAAGTCTCTGCCGGAGACACGTTCCGGACGATGCCCTGTAATTCGCCCATCAAATCCGCATCCAGTTGAGACCGTCCGGCCGTATCGACGATCACGACGGTAAACCCGCCGTTGCGAGCCTTCTCGAAGGCGTGTTTCGCCAGTTCCGGCGGAGGCGTCCCCGCCTCAAAGTAGACCGGCACATCCAGTTGATCGCCCAGGCTGCGCAGTTGTTCCACTGCCGCCGGTCGATACGGATCACCTGCCACCAGGAAGACACGCTCACCATGCGAGCGTAAAAGCCGCGCCAGCTTTCCGGCTGCAGTAGTCTTGCCCGAGCCCTGCAGCCCTACCAGCATCACAATGCGGGGTTTCTCGCCCCCCAGGTTGAGCGGTGTCGGTTCACCCAGTGTGGTGATCAACTCCTCGTTGACGATTTTGATGACCTGCTGGCCCGGGTTCAACGCCTTGGAGACTTCTGCCCCGACGGCGCGTTCACGCACCCTCGCAATGAACTCCTTCACCACCTGTAGTGGACATCCGCCTCCAGCAAGGCCAGGCGGACTTCACGCATGGCCGCATCCACATCGTCGGCAGAAAGTTTGCCACGGCGGCGTAGATTGTCAAATACCTGGGTTAATCGGTCGGTAAGCGTCTGGAACATGCAGTCTCTTCATTAAAAAGCAATTGCCCGAAGGCGGACAGATTTTAGCGCAGAACATGACTATGGTCAAGGAATTTGGGATAGACTTTATCTTGAATATGGCCATTCCAGTAATAATCCGGCTCGAAATCTGTGGGCGAAATGTTATTTTGCTCTGAAACTATGGCATACCGAGATAGCGCAGACGAAGGGCAGTCTAGAGCAAGGGAGTACAGGCCGAAGCCTGCATCTTTACCCACAATGACCTGAGATCCAATGAATAGGTAACTAAAATCAACCTTAGGGGATTATACTCAAACAATACTGCATTTCCTGGAGGAAACCATGCGCAAAGTAGCCATCGTAACCGATAGCACCGCTTATTTACCAACCCCTTTATTGAACCAACATAACATCAGCGTCGTGCCTCTTATCCTCATCTGGGGCGAAGAAACGTTCGAAGACGGGATCGATATGACACCGGCTGAATTCTATAACCGGCTGCCAACTTCCAAAGTCATGCCCACGACTTCGCAGGCGACCATCCCCTCCATGCAGAAAGCCTTCGCCCACCTTCTAGACCAGGGCTACGATGTATTGGGTATCTTTATCTCTTCCAAACTCTCCGGAACGGTGGATTCGGCGGAACAAGCCCGCAGACTCATCCTCAAAGATGCCGACCACATCGAGATCGTCGATTCCCTCGCCACCACCATGGCGATGGGCTGGCCGGTGTTGACCGCCGCCCGTGCAGCCGAGGCAGGCGAAGGTCTGCAGTCGTGCAGGAAGATTGCCGAACAGGCCCGCGACCAGACCGGTGTGATCTTTGTGGTCGAGACGCTGGAATTCCTGCGCCGCGGCGGTCGCATCGGTGGAGCCCAGGCCCTGCTGGGAACCGCCTTGAACATCAAACCCATCCTCGAGCTGCAGAATGGCCGGATCGAATCGGTCGAAAAAGTCCGCACCAAGGGTAAGGCCCTGGCCCGCATGGTGGACCTGGCCGAGGAGAAAATGGCCGGACGCACCCCCATCCGCATCGCCACCGTCCATGCCAATGCCGAAAAAGAAGCCCTGGACCTGCTGGAAACCGCCAAGAACCGCTTCCACCCGACCGAGGCCCTTCACAGCCTGCTCAGCCCCACTATCGGCGCTCACGCCGGTCCCGGTACGGTGGCGCTGGCTTACATGACCGGTTTCTAACCACCCGGTCTCCCGCTCCACGTTCATCCATGCTTTCGCGCTCCAGCACTCCCTGTTTTGCAGGTCAATCGCCGTTCTTTCCTCGCGACTTAATCCTCCGCCAAGGGTTTATATCATCGCACATACTTTTATCGCGGAGGATGACCATGTCGAAAGTTGCCATCGTTACAGATAGTACCGCCTACATTCCCGACGATCTCCTGAAAAAATACGATATCACCGTTGCTCCTCAAGTCCTCATCTGGGGAGAGGAAACCTTCCGGGATGGGGTCGATATCCTCCCGAATGATTTCTACAAACGGCTGGAGACCGCCAAGGTTATGCCTTCCACCTCGCAGGTTTCGATCATGGATATGAAAACCATCTTCGAAACCCTGGTGGAAAAAGGTCACGAAGTTCTGGGCGTCTTCCTCTCGGCCAAACTCTCGGGGACGATGAGTTCAGCCCAGCAAGCCCTGGCCATGCTGCCCGGTATCGCCGAAAAGATCTCCATCGTTGATTCCAATTCCACTGCCATGGCGTTGGGTTTCCAGGTGCTGGCGACAGCGAAAGCAGCCGTTGCCGGTGAGGGACTGGTCGAATGCCGCAAACTGGCCGAAGAAGCCCGCAGCCATACCGGCGTCTTCTTCACCGTCGACACACTGGAATTCCTCCACCGCGGCGGCCGCATCGGCGGGGCCCAGGCCCTGATGGGAACCATGCTGAACATCAAACCCGTGCTGGAACTGCGGGATGGTCGCATTGAATTGATCGACAAGGTTCGCACAAAGACCAAGGCCACCGAACGAATGCTCGACCTGGTGATCGCCAAGATCGGCAAGCAAACACCGGTGCGCCTGGCCACCCTCCATGCCAATGCCGAAGCAGAAGCGCGCACCCTGCTGGGTCTGGCCGCAGCCCAATTGAACCCCATCGAACAGATCTTCGCCAGCGTCAGCCCGGTCATCGGCACCCATGCCGGCCCTGGCACGGTTGGCCTGGCATTCATGGCAGGCATGTAATAGGTTTCCTCTAATAACGACTTTGCTCACCCCGATCTCCTTCGGGGTGAGTTTTTTATCAACTCCCGCAGGGGACGACCTAACAGACTTCTCAACATTGTGAACCCCCTCCCTTTCAGCCTGTGGCTGGTTGACGCAAACACCCAACAAAGGTATAATCCGCCTTCGGCTCAATTCCAGACTCAACGGGAGTAGTATATGGCAACAACAAACGCGGCGCCGGAAAGCGCGCTGCAACCGAAAGCACATTTGACAGGCAAAGTCATTAAAACCACCATTGCGGGGATAATCGTGGACATCGGGCAGAAAGTGCCGGGTGTTATCCACATTTCGCAGCTCCAAAGCGACCCGGTCAACCGGGTCGAAGACGTGGTGAAGGTCGGGCAGTCGGTGGACGTATGGGTCCGCCGGGTCCACGACGATCGGGTCGAATTGACCATGGTCGAACCATTGACGCTCGAATGGCGGGAAATGAAACCCGACATGGTCGTCAAAGGCAAAGTCTCCCGGCTGGAAGCCTACGGCGCATTTGTTGAAATTGGCGCCGAACGCCCCGGGCTGGTACATGTCAGTGAGATTTCACACGATTATGTGAAGAATCCCGCCGAAGTATTAAAAGAAGGCGATGAAGTCGAAGCCAAGATTTTGGATGTGGATCGCCGCAAGAAACAGATCCGCCTCAGCATCAAGGCCACCCTGGCCAAACCCGAAGAGGTGCTCGCAGAAGTGAACAAAGCGGAACCTCGCAAGGAGCGCAGCAAAGACAATCGGAAGTCCAAGAAACAGGAAGTTCCTGTGGAAGATGAAGAATTGAAGGAACTTGAAATGACGGCCTTCCAGATCGCCTTCCAGGATGCGCAATTGCGGGCTAGCAAACGTGGAAAAAGCAAGAAATCCAAGAACGCCACCTCTCAGGAACAAGAAGAAATTTTCGACCGGACGCTCAAAAACCGTCTGCCAACAGGTTAATAACTACAATATCAGAGCCTCGATGGAATTCCATCGAGGCTTTTTTGTTATCCTCTACTTCCTCCTCAATTCTGTTCTTAAATTGCAGATGCGCGGAGTTGCCCCTCACCGTCCCATAAAACAAAAGCGGAGATATCTATCTCCGCCTTCTTGTATCCTGTGGAATTTGGGACTTTAGAAGACCTGCCCCTTCTCCTGCATTTCCTTTAAAAACTTCTCCCGATTGGCCGAGCGGGCCGTCTTGCCGCTGGAAGTTTTCACCAGCCAGTGTTGTCCCACCAGGTGGACAAAGCGCAGCGCCACGGCAGACCCACGTGTCACCACCGCCCTGATCCCGTCGGCGATCTTTTGTCGTTCGGCGGGATCTTCGCAATCCACCTCCGCCACAATAACCACATCCTCCGTGCCGGTGGCATCATTGAAAACGCCAAAAGCCGAAGCCCGGCCCGCATGCACGCCCGGGACCTCGTAGACCAGCAACTCCAGGTCCTGCGGATAAATGTTCTTGCCGCCAACGATGATGAGGTCCTTCTTTCGCCCGGTGATAAATAGTTCACCATCCACCAGGTAACCAAAATCTCCTGTCAGGTACCATCCGTTCACAAAGGCTTTCTTCGTCGCGTCAGGGCGGTGGAAATACCCGGTCAGCATACAATCGCTCTGCAGGGATACCTCGCCCACATGCCGGTCCGGCAGCGGCTGACCCTTTTCATCCAGGATGGCAACGGTGGTATTCTTAATGGATTTCCCGGCCCCCAGCATGCGGATGACGGGTTTCTCATCCACTGCAGGACGGGCTACCTTGTCTATTTGCAGGCTGTCACGGTCCACGTCTTCGTAAACTACCGGCCCCTCGGCCCCGCCCTGCGTGACCGCAAAAACATTCTCCGCCATGGCGTAACAGGTCGCCAGGGCCTCGTAACGCAAACCCAGTCCCTTGAAACGCTCATAGAACGCCTGATGCGAATCCCACCGCATGGGCTCGGAACAGTTTGAAATCGCCCGCCAACTGGAGAGATCCACCTCTGCCAGGTCGCGGTCACGCACCTTTTGGGCGCAAAAATTATAGGCAAAGTTAGGCAGCCACGATAACGTGCCTTTATACTTCGAGACCGCCTGGAATAGGCGGTAAGGCGCTCTAATCCAATCGAATGGCGACATGACCACCAGCGGATATCCCAACAAAATAGGCATCAACCAACAGGCAATAAGGCCCATGTCATGATAGAGTGGCAGCCAGGAAACGAATACATCGTCCTCCCGAAGCCGGATCGCCTCGCCATAATTCTTCAACTGGTTGTAGACCGCCTGATGGGATAACGCCACGCCTTTCTGCAAACCGGTGGTGCCGGAGGAGTGCTGGAGCAGGACGATATCGGCCGGGTCACGCTGGAAACCGCCAAAGGTGTTGAAATCGGGTTCGCAGGGAGGTTCCGCCTGGTTGCTGATAATGACTGCCTTGACCGAGTCTTCTCCGGGTTTCAACGCAGCCCGTACCTCCGCCTCAAAATCGGTATAGGTGACGATGGCAGTCGGTTGCGTCACCGAGACCAGCGAGGCCAGGTCGGCCCGGTAACGTTCGGGCAGCAGTTTCTCGGTCAGGAACGGCATGATGGAGGGAATGGCGCCGTGTAGTACAGCCCCATAATAGGCATAGAGCAGATCGATGCCGTGTTGAAGGATTAACAAAACCACGTCGCCAGGTTGAATATTATTCTGCCGGTAGGTCTTGATGTACCCGGATGCCCCGCGGATCAACTCGCCATACGTCACCGGGCGGTCGGGCTGCCCGGCATGCAGGAGATACAAACTTACCTTCTCCGGGGTGCGCTCGAAATGATCTTTCAGGAGATCGGAAAATGTTGGCATTAATGTCTATTGGCGGGCCAGGATCAGGTCGACCAGTTGATCGAGACTGTCGAATGTGGATGCGTTGAGTTCGGAGTCATCGATATGGACGCCAAACGTGTCTTCCACGTAGAGGGCCAGGTCAACCAGGTGGAATGAATTGATCAGTCCGCTGGAAAGCAAAGCCTCGCCCGGTTGAATGGTGCGCCCGGGTTGTCTCAATATATCATTTGCCAGGTATCCGGCCAGGTTGGTTCTTATTTCATCGATGGTCATGCAATCCTCCATATAAAAAATATAATAATAAAAATCTTCGCAATCCGCAGCCTAGCTGCTGGATTTTAAGGCCTAATCATATCACGGCAGCGGCAGCCAGGCAGCATTTGTTACCAATAGGTAATTTGGGTTGGTCTGACCTACAGACTCGCTCAGGTCGGTGACCTGGCGGGTGGCCAGGTTTACCAATTCCACGCCTATCATAAAACCGTCGGAGGTGGAAAGCGTACCGGCTCGCAGCAGGTATTTTCCGTCCGGTGACCAAAGCAGCCGGGGGTGGAGCAGGTTTGAAGGCGCGTACTCGAGGATGGCCCGGCTGATCGGGTCGATGGTGAAATTCCGGTTGCCCGTCGTGAGACCCGAATAATCGCTCACATCAGCCAGCGACACCGCCAGCACATCGCCCGTCGGCGACCATGCATAGGTGGTCAGCAATTTCCCCGGCAGGGTAACCTGCTGCGGATTTCCGCCATCTGCATCTGACAGGCCCAGGTCGCTTTCGATCGTCGATACAGGATATGTATATGCCAGCATGGTTCCTGCCGGGTTTATCGCCGGGCTGGTAATCCCTGCTAGGAATTGATCCAAACTCCCATCCACGCTGCTCACCCACGCGCCTAACGAGTTGCATATACCCGGCGCGGTACACAACCCCGTTTCCCAGTAGACATGACCCGTGTCTGCCGCCGGGTAAAGCCTGATCGGCATCCCGCCCGAATGCGATAGCATGGACTCCACCGCCCCGTCCGCACTTAAGATGCCAATACCGGCGCTGCCATCCGGCTGTTGGAGCAAGGCCACCATCCGCCCGTCTGCCAGCCAAACCGCCGAAGTATCGCCCCACGAAAATAGCGTATCGGTCAAATGGACCAGGGCGGCTCCATCCACATTGGCGCGAAAGAGCAAATCGCCCTGGCTGACCAGGATGTATTTCCCATCGGCGGATGCGGCCTGGAACCGCACCCCCTCGCCGAATACTTGCCGGGTCGTCCGGGCGGTCAGGTCGAACAAATACACCCCTTCATATTGATAATTCTCGCCCTGCCGGGAAGCCAGCCCAAAGATGATCCTATCCGAACCGCCCAGCGGACCTGACCCGGGTGTCGGCGTCTCCGTGGGGAGAGGCTCTTGCGCCGGAGTAGCCAGTAATGTGGCTGTGGGGACAATCACACTTTTCGTTGGACTGCCAGTCCGCTCATTCGATCCTGATGCCAGTAAGCCCCGCCAGATTGCATCCAGCGTCTGCAGGGCAGTGAAACTTTGCACGCTCCACGCCGCCGTGGAAATATGGAACCCGTCATTGTTCGGGGGTTCTGTCCTCAACCCATGCGCTGGAAGCGACTGTACTGCCGCCCAGAAGTTCCACAGGGGCAGGTCATACTCATAAGCCAGGCGGGCAGTGGCATAGTTGAGGCTGTGATCCCCCTCCACATTATCGGCCTTGGTAGCCAGGACGGGCACCGCCCCATGCTCGATGATGGTATCCAATATCCGCCGCATCAGTTTTTCATATTGTTCAGGCGTGCGCCCATCCCACCAGATCTCCATGCGCACAAAGACGATGATCGGGCGGGTCAGGCGCAATTCACATTCAAGCGGATTCTCGCCCGGTAGGCAAGCCTGCGGGTCTGCCCACAAAGGCGATAGCAGCGAGGCAGCATTGAAACCGCCTCGCACAGCCTGGCCGTCCGTGTTGAAATGACCGTAGAAATAGTCGATCGTTTCCTGGAGTTCTGGATAGTTGGTTGTAAGCGAAGCGGGATAATTCCCCAGGTCGAAATAGCCCATGAAGGCGGCTTTTACGCTCTGACAATCCCCCGCTTTGGAAAAGGCATGTTGATCCAGGTCCATCCCCAGCCCCGTCCGGTAGATCTCGATCGCCCGGCCTGTCACCTGTGGCACCACCGGCCATTCCTGCCACTGCTCCGGTGGCAGGCGTGTATCCGGTGTTGAGGTCGGTTCCGGCGCCGGTGTGGGAATAGTGATGGTGTCCACCGGAACGATTTCTGTGGCGGTGCTGGCGGCTGTAGTCGCTTGCCCAACCGTTGGCAACGCATCCGTCGGGGCAGGCATAGCCGTAGCCGTGCACGCGCTCAAAATCGCCGCTAACAACCCTGGAGCGAAAACTCTTATTAATACTAACCTTCTTATCATTCTTTTTCCGTCGTCTTCCTTTGTGACCGCCTGTCCAATGTGCTTTCCAGAGGATTGTGTTTTATATCTTTTTCTTCGTTCTTATCGCCCGCTCACGCTCCGCCAGACCTCATCAATGACCTGCAGAGCCGTCAAGTTGCGCCAGGGCCAACCGGCTTCCATCCGGTCGGCATCGTCGAAGAAATTCCGCGCCTGCGTCAGGTGGAAACCGTCTGCCGTCAATCCGTGCGATGGGAGCGGATAAGCCGCCGCCCAAAAATTCCACAAGGGTACTTCATAGTCATAGGCCACCTGCGCCACCGTCGCGTTGATGCTGATGGCGATATCGTCAGTCTCGGCTCGTGTCGCCAGGATGGGCACAACCTCCTGCGAAAGAACGTACTCGACGATCTTACGCAGATACGTGTCGTATTTATCCAGGTCGCCGGACCACGACTCCTCCATGCTGATGATGACGATGCCCGGGTTGTGTACCCGTATCTCACACGCCAGGGGAGTCTCATTGGCGTTGCACTGCTTCCGGTCTGCCCACATGGGGTTCATCGCCGCCGCGACATTCAGACCGCCCTTGACCGCCAGAACTCTCCCGTGACCACGATCCGGCAAATTGGTCGATGGTCGCCTGGAGAGGCGCATATTGATCCCCTAGGCGATAGTTTTCCGGATCATCGAAATCGGCCAGGAAGTAGGTGGTGATATTCTGGCAATCGCCGATCTTGGAAAAACGGGCCGGGTCGCGTCCTCGTTCCAACCCTGCCAGGTAGACTTGTGCCATCCGCTCAGACACCACCGGCACGACCGGCATGGTTCTCCATGCCTCCGGCGCCAGGGTTGCCGTTGGCATGGAAGTTGGCGCGGCGGTCGCATTCATTGCTGCGGAGGTAGATGTCGAAGCGGTGATTGGGGTTGCAGGGCTGGCCGTGTCCGTCAATGCTGCAGCAATCGGACCAGTAGGGGTGGCGGAATTTACCGACGGGATCGTCGGCACCCTGCCCCACTCAGGGTTCTCGCACGCCGTCACCATAACGATTAACAGGATTAACAATAAAGCATTGCGTTTGATCATTTGCAGGTCTGTTGGAGGATTTGTTGTTCGATCTGTTCTGCCATCAGGGTCTCACCAGCCGGCGTGAGGTGGATGGCACTGTTCGTGAATTGATCCGCTGGAACGAGGTTCCACAAGTCCAGGTAGTTCCAACCTTCCGCCAGAGCTTTCTGGCTCACCAACTGGCGATACCCGTCATACGCCCAGCGAGGATAGAAGAAATTATAGCGCAAGTCGCTGTTTTCGCCCTGGCTGATCAGGATGGGCTCATTCACCAGCAGCACCGGCACGTCACCGGCAGCCCGAACACCGGCTTCCAAAATCTCAAAGGCCAGCCGGTTTTCATCCAACACCTGCGGCTGAAAGTCATGGAAACTAAGGTCGGCCTTGAAATCGGTCTGGGCTGGCGTGAAATCGGTCGGATAGGTCTGGTCGATGCCCGTCGCCGCCCACAAGACCCCATACATCTGCAGCCGGAACAGGTCCGCCAGCGCTCGCCTCTGACCGACGAGGGTTCGCTCGAAAAAGCCCGACCGGTTGAGAGCCGCCTCCTGCGGGTCGAGCGGCAGCGAATAGCGGCTGATCAGCCCATCGACCGAAACGGCATTATTTGCCACGATCGGCGAACTCAACTGCTTGTCCAGCGGGAAAGCCTCCAGGGTGAGTGCCCATAAGATCAGGTCCGGTTGATAACGTAGAGCGTAGTCCAGCACTAGCAGGTCCTTGGTCAGCGAAATGGTCGGGTAGCCCAGGTTATAAACCCTCACCATCTTGCCGCACAAGTCCAGACCCGCCGCATCCAGCTGCCCCGGCAGGGTTTCTCCCGGTCGCAGCAGCGTTCCCCAGGTGGACGAATCCCCGATAACGATCACCCGGTACTCATCCGCAGGTTTTGGCCCATCATCAATGACATGGGCGGCAAACATCGCCTCCAGGTTGAACAGGCTCAGGTTATACGCCTTGGACGAATCCTCCCCAAATGGGAAACGCTCCCGTCCCGGGAAAACGCTGTTATATAGCGATACCCGTCCCAGCGCAGCCGGATCGATGGCGACGAATAGCAGGTTGATGATGACAAAAAGGAGCAGGCTTTTTATCAGCACGTTTCGCAGGAATTTGGTATCCACTATCATCCTTTAATGAGCCTGACCTTGCAAGGATCGCCAAACCGAGTTTAGCGTCCGTAGGGCCACATTGTTGCGTACATCCCACGCCGCCGGGGTCAGGTAGATATTGTCCCGCTCAGAGTCGAGACCGTGGTTCGGCAGCGGGTCCGATGCCAGCCAGAAGTTCATCAGCGGGACATCGTAATCATAAGCCACTTTGGCAGTGGCTAGGTTCAGGCTGTGATCGCCTTCCACATTGTCAGCCTTATTCGTCAGGATCGGTACAGATCCATTCGCCAGGATCAGCTCGACGATCTTACGCAGGTAGCCTTCATACGCATCCGCCGAAGCGCCGGCCCGCCAGTTGGTGCCGAGATTGACGAACACAATGGCCGGGTTGTACAGGCGCAGTTCGCATGCCACCGGGCCTTCGGTGGGGTTGCAGCGGGCGGGATCGGCCCACAGCGGGTCCAGTGCCGAGGGAGCGCTCAACCCATCCCGCACGGCCGCGCTGTCATGGTTGAACGATTTCTGGAACAGGGCGATGGTCTCTAGTAGGTTCGGGCTGTTCGCCCCGATGGGGTTCCGGTCGGTCCCATAGATGCCCATGAAGACCTCCGGCAGGCTCTGGCAGTCGCCCACCGCCGAAAAGGTATATTGGGATATGCCTTTCTTTTGCCCCTCCTGGAACACCGCCGCCATGTGCGCGCTCGCCGCCGGCACTATCGGCCAGGAGCTCCATGTCCGCGGCAGCGGACGGGTGTCCGGCGTGGGCGAGAGGGTGTTGGTAGGCGTATTTTCCGGCGTGGCTGTCAGCGTCATGGTGGAGGTGAATGTGGGTACCACCGTCAGGGTCGGCGCGATAGTCGCGGGCACGGATGTGTTCGTCAGCGCGCTGGCAGTCTCGCCGAGGCTAGGCTGGCAGGCACTCAATAAACTAATTGCAATAATGCACAGAAGAATTGATCTCATATCACAGATACCATTAGAACAACACCGCCAGGAACTGCAACGAAATAGCCGGCGTCGGCAGCACGAAAAAGATCCAGCCCAACGCCACAAAATGGAACGTCAGCAGCACCCCTCCGCCGTTGAGCACCCTCTGGCTGACCGGGCTGAGGGCGGCAAAACGCCTCTTCGTCATGTCAGACCAACGGTTGTGGACGAACAGCCCCACCCCATGCCACAGCCCCCACAGGACGAAATTCCACGTCATCCCATGCCACAGGCCGATAAGCACCATCGTCGCCACCTGGGTGATCAGGATGATCACCGGGATGGGCAGCGGTTTCCTGCCTGAGCGCAGCGCCCGCGTGACCGGGTTGAAGAAATAGGCTCGGAACCACTGCGTCAGGGTCATGTGCCAGTTATTCCAGAACAGGGTCAGGTTAGGCTTCAGATACGGGGCGTTGAAATTCTCCGGTAGTTTGAACCCGAGCAGTCTGCCCAGCCCGATGGCAATATCCGTATAGCCGCTGAAATCGAAGAAGATCTGCAAGGCATAAGCATACAGCAGGATCCAACCCCAGCCCGCCTGTCGGACCTGCAGGGCGTTGGTCGCATTTAATGCCACCAGCGCCAGCGCGTCGGCGACGGCAAACTTCTTGAACATTCCCAGGACGAGCCGTTTCCCCGCCTCGCCCACGTCCGCCGCCGTCAAGACGAGCGGCTTGCGCAGGTCGCCGATGAAGCGCTCGATCCGGTCGATTGGGCCTGCGGTCAGGGCTGGGAAGAAGATGATGTAGACCACATATTCCGCCAAAGTTACTGCTGGCAGCCGTCCGCTTTGACGGTCGCGGATAGTGTGCAGGAAGCGGAAGGCGATGTAGGAGAATCCCAGCCAGCGCAGATCCAGCGGGGAGGCCAGTTCGGTGGATTGGTGGTTCAGTTGCCTCAGCCCCGCGCTTACCCAGCCCGTCAATTGGGGCAGTTTCAGGACAATAAATAGGAGAATGATAAAAATGAAAGCCGCCGTCAGGATGGCCTTAACGGGTTTCGTGAACCGCAGCAACACGAACGCCAGCAGGCTGACAATTGCCAGGCAGACGATGATCTGCACGATCTGCGGCGGGGTGGATGCCGTGAAAGGTAACGAAATACCCGCGTACCTGCTCAAGCCAAGGATTACCACGATCCCCACCAGGATGGCCGCGGCAGGCCAGTTGGCCTTCCAACTGCGCTGGTCAGGCGGAGATGTCAACGCCCATGCCAGCACAGTCAGGCTGAGGGTCAGGGTCGGCAGCCAGAAGTCCAATCCGCGCACAGGCAGTTGCGGCTGGAGTGCGTAAACCGCTAACGCGCTCATAATAAGCAGCAGCGGAATGCGCCAGCGCTCCCGGCCAAAAATGGCAAGAAGCGCGGCAACGAGGATGGCGATAAGGATGAACGTCAGCGTCATCAAAAGCCCTGGTAGATCCAGATGGGAGTGCTACTGGCGGTCAGGATGACCAGAGCCACCAGGATGAGGCAGAAAACCAGCGCCCATAAATTTTCACGAGTAAAGAGACGGAATTTCATTTAATTCCACACACCAGATAATTCCCGCCCTCCTGGTTGACCACATAGGTCCGCACCGACAGGTCAAGGGCCTGGTCTTCACCGTTGTAGGTTGCCATGATATTCCCCTGGCAGGAGACATCGCTGCTCGTCCCACTCGAGCCAACCGTCTTGCAGGCAAGGCCTTCGAGGCGGGCGGTAACAGCCTGGAGCGAATCCAGTTCCATCAGGGCATCCGATTCCCACTGGGCGCACGAGAGTGCCGAAAGAGCCGAAGTATCCTTGCTAACCAGTGCATTCAGGTAATCCTCGACTGCTTTTGCTGCCGGGTCGGCGGTTTTCGCCGCGCAGGCTGTCAATAAAAGGGCAGCAATGCCAAGAACGATCATAATGGAAGCGAACTTTTTCATGAATATCTCCTCGGTCGAAGGGATTGACTGGCGGGATTATACCGTTTTTTTCTTCATTTTCTATTCCGTCGTGTACTTCGTGTCCTTCGTGGTTAAAAATCCTTCTTGAAATACGACAAACGACACATTTTTCAAAGACAATTCTCATTTGACAATGAAGTCAATCCTGATACAATGGGTCATATTTCTTATTGAGAAGAGGACTGGATGACTACACTGGTACAAACCCAAAACGTAACCATCACTCCGGCGGCCGCCGTCGTCGTGCGCGACCTGCTCCAGCAGCGTAACCTGGATGCGACCTATGCCCTGCGCGTGTTCATCTCCGGGCGAGGCTGCTCGGGCTTCGAATACGGCATGGGTTTCGAGAACAAGCCCGGCGATAGTGACACTTCCTTCGAATGCGAAGGACTCAAGATCGTCATTGACGAGGTCTCCATGCAGTATATGGCCGGCGCCAGCATCGATTACATCGACGATGAGCGCGGCAAAGGCTTCCTGGTGGAAAATCCCAACGTCGCTCCCAGTTGCTCCTGTGAGAGCGGCTCCTGCGGCTCCACCGAAAACTAATAAACATCTGCAAAACGACAAGGCCGGGTTCTCCCGGCCTTTTTTTATTAACATATGGGGTTCGATTTGGATTATATATTCTTTGACCACTTATTATATAAATATTCTGTAAGATCCTTCTGCTTTTGTTGATAATGTCTTTGAAGGAGAATGCCGCCAATTGTTAATAAAAAGAAAACAAGACAATCGATAACCATTGGAGCACTACAAATTATTGCACTCAAGACGACTTCGAAAATTGTTTTAATCTTCATGATATGATTTCTTTCCCGCTTATCGATCAAGTGATATTGACTATTGTGCGTAAAGAGAACCGTCAAGGATATAGGATATCATCATGAATTTACCCTAGAGCAGCAGTACTTGGAATGCCAAAGTGCGAAAGAAATATAGGGGCGAATATACCCATCAGTGAAGTTGTCGCCAAAATGAATGTTACCGTTGCCCCCGCAAAAACGATACAATCGCTCCCAGCGCCCCGATTAAGATCAGTCCAAGGATGATCAGCCCGAAAGGCAACCTCGACCCCGCCGCCTCGGCAGGCGCAAATGTAGGGATCTCCAGCGCCGGCGGTGAGGTGAAAGTGGGTAACTGAGTCGGCTCCAGGTTCAGGCCAAACAGAGCCACATAGGTCGGGTCGATGGTCGGAGTAGTTCGCGGTGTCGGCGTGGAGGGTGAATCAACAAAAGGCAGTGTCTCCGCATTCAGGGAGACGTACAATGCATAGATCCAGCCCTTGCCCCCGGGCACTCCCATATAGCGTATCTGGATCCATTTCTCATCGGTCGAGCGGCCCAGGGCGGGTGCATTTTGACCCGACACCAGTATCCCAATTTGGGCATAACTGTCGAAACTGGGCCCGCTGAACACCCCTATCTGGTTCAAGTCCGAATAGACCGTCACATACGCTCCGCGCGGCGTGCCGGTCACGGTGGCGATCGACCCGGTCGGCTGCTGCGCATGCGCCTCCCGGCTCGGCAGGCTGAGCAAGGACATGACCCCGATCAAGCCCAGCAGAATACCCACACCATAAATTCGCAGCCAGAATGACTTATTGGCAAAGATATTACGCATCAGTACCCTTAAGAACCATGAGCATCAGCGCCGCCGTAAAGAGGAAAAGGCGATACCGAACAAGCCCACCACCGCCAGCCCGACAATGATCCAGCCCACCTCAAGCCCGTCAGAAGCCGTTCCATCCGGATTCACATAGGTGGAGATGATCAGCGGCGGCGGTGCGGTGAATGTTGGCTTGCGGGTGGCTGTCGGTTCCCTCAGGAATGCCGCCTCATAAGTGGGGTTGAGGGTATCCGTCACCGCCGGCACAGCCGTCGGAGGCGGTTCCACCACCGGCAGAAATCCATTGGATGTGAGGGTCACATTAGCCGCATAAACCCAACCGATCCCGCGCGGACCCGCCGGGAAGGTGATCTGGATCCACTCGCCTGCCGGGGATCGACCGATGGCCGGGGCAGTCCCTCCCACCGGCAGCGATCCAATGACCGGGTAATCGTAAGAACCCGGCCCGGAGCGGACGTTAATCGGCTCAATATACGTAACGGTAATATATGCACCCGTGGGGTCCACTTCCTGCCAGAGCGGCCCCGCTGAAGCCTGGGGTAGACGCAAAAAAAGCAGGGTAGTAATACCCAGCAGGAGCATGGTCCGGGAGGCTGTTTTGAAGAATCGGTGCATTTATCGCAACTTATGGGATGGGTTTCTCGTAGATGAATTAGAAAGTGTCATCATACAGGGCAAAACGATTATAATCTAAAACACTATGGACAGACGCATCTTTCACGGCAACATAACCCCCAGGGAAGTAGCCCAGGCTTTGATGGCCGAATTCAACCAGGGCAACCTGCAAACCCAGTTACTGGGCAGCAACGAGAATCTGACTGTCCAGATCGCCTCCTCGCAGTGGTCGCGCTCCGGCGGGAAGACCGCCCTCACCGTCAACATCCAGCAGGTGGAGGATGGTGTCATGGTTCAGATCGGCGAGCAGCACTGGTTTGGCGTGGCTGCCAGCCTCGGCCAGACCGCCATGGCTGCCCTGATTAATCCGATGAACCTGCTTGGCCGCCTGGACGATATTGCCCAGGATGTGAGCAACCTTCAACTGACCGAGAAGATCTGGCTGATTGTTGGCAAAGTGGTTCATGCCGCCGGAGCCTCCAAGCAATTATCCGAACGTCTTTCCACCCTCACATGCAGTTTCTGCGGCACCGCCAACCCTGTCGCCGGAGCCAGTTGCGTGGCCTGCGGCGCGCCCCTCGGAAATGTCCAACCGAAGGCCTGCCACAATTGCGGCTATGTTATCATCTACAGTGAAAAACTCTGCCCCAACTGCGGGCAGGTGATCTGACCCAACTTTCTCCCATCAAGGCGCAGCCCCCTGCGCCTTTTTCTTTCGTAGCAAAAGGTGCCGAACGCGATTAGAGTATCATTCTATAAAACCTAACGCGGATAGTTGATTCCCCTTGCAAGAATCACTATAATGTTCATAGCCTTCTTTATAAGGTCATTGTTTATTTTTGAGCGGGTATTTGTAACTAAGGAGGGAAACATGCATAAAATTATTCAACTTTTTGCACGGAAAATTTTGTCAGTGATACTTTTCTTGATGTTGGCTATATCCGTAACCGGGATAGGAGGCGCATCAAACGTTCTCGCGCAAGGGGCTGGCGGGGAATCTCAGTTGATTGTGCCGCCTACGTCCTCGGCGATAGAACTTCGTTGGTTCATCGGGCTTGGAACGGGCACCGACCCAGCCCAGATAGCCATCGAACAAAGTGTCGCCGATGATTTCAATGCCTCACATCCCAACATCCAAGTCGTCCTCGAAGTCGTCCCGTATGTTTCTGCCAGGGATACTCTTGCTGCAGAAATCGCCGCCGGTGCTGGTCCAGATGTCGTTGGTCCCGTAGGCTGGATCGCCTCCAATGCCTTCCACGGCGAATGGTTGGACCTGGCTCCATACATCACCTCCTCCGGCTTCGATACCAGCGTATTCACCCCTGCCCTGGTGGATATGTACAACACCGATGAAGGCCAGGTCAGCCTGCCCTTCGCCGTGTACCCCTCCGCCATCTATTACAACGCGACCTCTTCACCGAAGCCAGCTTAAATCCCCCGCCTGTCCATTATGGCGATCAATATCAAATGCCGGGAGGAGCCATGCTGGATTGGAATTGGGATACCCTGGCCCAGGTGGCCAGGTTGCTCACCATCGACTCCACAGGCAAGAATGCCACCGAAGCCGGGTTCGATGTCACCGAAGCGGTCCAGTATGGTTTCTCCTTCCAGTGGGAAGGCCACCCCAACTATTGGGGCACTTTCCAGACGAATGGCGGGCAGATACTCGTTCCGGGTGGGTCGCCTGGTTCCTATACCGCCCAGATCCCTGATGGCTGGAAAGCCGCCTGGCAGTGGGTCTATGATGGCATCTGGGGTGCTCAGCCCTTCATCCCCAATGGCGCCGTCGCCTCTGGTGCTGATTACGAAAGCGGCAACGTCTTCGCCTCCGGCAAGGTCGCCATGGTTGATATGCCTTCCTGGTATCTTTGCTGCATAGGCAATTTGGTATCTGGCGGCGGCGAGTTCGACTTCGGTGTCATGCCGGTTGGTCGTGACGGCGCGGTGGCCGGTCGTGTCGATGCCGATTCCTTCCGAGTCTGGAAAGGCACCCAGCATCCAGACCAGGCTTTCGAGTTCCTCGCTTACCTCGTCACCACCGGTGTGAACAAGTTGATCGTCGGCACTCCCACCCAGTCGCCTGCTTACGGCTCTCTTTCCGCCATCCCCTCCTTGAACGGCCCCTGGCTGGTAAATCAGCAGGTCTCATTCCCCTTCGTCCAGAATTGGAGCACCCTCCTCGCCGGCATGAACTATCCGGATATCCCCAGCGCCGAAGGCTTCATGCCCAACTTCAACGATGCTTGGGCGCGCATCCAGACTTTCGGCGATCTGCTGGTCAACAATGCAGGCGTCAATCTGGCCGCCCAGGAAGCGGACCTTGAATTGGACCTGATCTACATTTTCAATCTTAGTTTTCAAGACTATATCGGGCAATACCGGCATTGGAGAAGTGACCTTGCGATACACTGACGGGTACAAGCGGTCGGTATTTTCCGCAGGTGATGGCTCTTATACGATCACAGTACCCACAGGATGGTCCGGAACGATCACACCTTCCAAAGTCCTTTATTTATTTACACCATCATCCCGTACCTATCTACCACTTCTGGAAGACCAAATCGACCAAAACTATACAGCTTCTATTGGATACCGTACCACTCTGCCATTGATTCTAAAGAATTACAATCCTCAAATTGCCCAACTTCGTTGGTTCATCGGGCTTGGAACGGGCACCGACCCAGCCCAGATAGCCATCGAACAAAGTGTCGCCGATGATTTCAATGCCTCACATCCCAACATCCAAGTCGTCCTCGAAGTCGTCCCGTATGTTTCTGCCAGGGATACTCTTGCTGCAGAAATCGCCGCCGGTGCTGGTCCAGATGTCGTTGGTCCCGTAGGCTGGATCGCCTCCAATGCCTTCCACGGCGAATGGTTGGACCTGGCTCCATACATCACCTCCTCCGGCTTCGATACCAGCGTATTCACCCCTGCCCTGGTGGATATGTACAACACCGATGAAGGCCAGGTCAGCCTGCCCTTCGCCGTGTACCCCTCCGCCATCTATTACAACACCGACCTCTTCACCGAAGCCAGCTTGAATCCCCCGCCTGTCCATTATGGCGATCAATATCAAATGCCGGGAGGAGCCATGCTGGATTGGAATTGGGATACCCTGGCCCAGGTGGCCAGGTTGCTCACCATCGACTCCACAGGCAAGAATGCCACCGAAGCCGGGTTCGATGTCACCGAAGCGGTCCAGTATGGTTTCTCCTTCCAGTGGGAAGGCCACCCCAACTATTGGGGCACTTTCCAGACGAATGGCGGGCAGATACTCGTTCCGGGTGGGTCGCCTGGTTCCTATACCGCCCAGATCCCTGATGGCTGGAAAGCCGCCTGGCAGTGGGTCTATGATGGCATCTGGGGTGCTCAGCCCTTCATCCCCAATGGCGCCGTCGCCTCTGGTGCTGATTACGAAAGCGGCAACGTCTTCGCCTCCGGCAAGGTCGCCATGGTTGATATGCCTTCCTGGTATCTTTGCTGCATAGGCAATTTGGTATCTGGCGGCGGCGAGTTCGACTTCGGTGTCATGCCGGTTGGTCGTGACGGCGCGGTGGCCGGTCGTGTCGATGCCGATTCCTTCCGAGTTTGGAAAGGCACCCAGCATCCAGACCAGGCTTTCGAGTTCCTCGCTTACCTCGTCACCACCGGTGTGAACAAGTTGATCGTCGGCACTCCCACCCAGTCGCCTGCTTACGGCTCTCTTTCCGCCATCCCCTCCTTGAACGGCCCCTGGCTGGTAAATCAGCAGGTCTCATTCCCCTTCGTCCAGAATTGGAGCACCCTCCTCGCCGGCCTGAATTATCCGGACATCCCCAGCGCCGAAAGTTTCATGCCCAACTTCAACGATGCTTGGGCTCGCATCCAGACCTTCGGCGATCTGCTGGTCAACAATGCAGGCGTCGATCTGGCCGCCAAGGAAGCTTAACCTGATATCCGATCTCGAGATTATTTTCGATAATTAGTGCCGTGCAGGAATCAGATTTGCATTGAACATTTCCGCTAAGTTTTGGGATTGCCCAGGAGATCAATAATGTTGTGACTGCCTGTACGATTTCGCGCAGGATCTACCCCACCCTGCAGTCAAGGCGTAGCCATGCTGCGCCTTTTTTTATTAGATATACAGGCTTGCATAATCCCTCCCTCGCTCCTATAATTAACCCACATGGCTACACTCGACGAGTTTGAATCCCATTTACAATCATTGCTGGAATTTCATCTATTGAAATACCTGCCCGGCTATAAGGTCGAAGACGGCATCGCCCAGCGACTGGCTTCCGCCATGCACGGCCACCTCCGCAAGGCTGCCGACCGCACCGAAGCCCCCAACATCTATATGATCGTGGCTCATCCCACCACCTTGATGCGCTGGCATGCCGACCCGCGCCTCTTCGACGAACTCTCCAATGCCCTCTTCACCGCCGGGAAAGAAGCCGGCTTCCATTTCACCAGCCGCCCCACTCTCACCACTACGGCAGACACATCCATGTCGGTCGATGATATGCGCGTGCTGGTATCCTTCACCAATCAGGTCGTCAGCGAGACCCAGGGGGTGCCTGTGGAAGAACGCTCAACAGCAGATCCGATCCCAACGAATGCATTCCTGATCATCGGCGGGACCCAAATCGTCCCACTCAACCGCTCCGTCATCAACATTGGACGCCGGTTGGACAACCATATCGTCATTGATGACCCGCGCGTCTCCCGCGCCCATGCGCAGTTGCGCATCGTCAAGGACCGTTTCGTCATCTTCGACCTCAATTCGTCCGGTGGCACTTTCGTCAACGGCGAGCGCACCAACCAAAGCGTCCTCTACCCCGGCGACGTCATCTCCCTGGCTGGCATTACCCTCATCTTCGGCCAGGATGTTCCTCCCAACCGTGTTTCCACCGACGGATACACCGAACCCAAACCTCCCATCTCCGGAGACCGCCCCACCGTCATCATGAAAAAAGAAGACAAACCCTGATGAGCGGCCCGCTAGTACTGGCTCTACGCCTCCTGCTGACCCTTTGTTTATACGCGTTCCTGGCTTGGGCCTTCATCAACCTTTGGCGGGATATCAAGATACAGGGCGCCCTCCTGACCACCCATAACGTCCCCCCTCTCAGCCTGACCATCCTGCGCGATGGTTTTGACCCGCAGGTGCGCCAATTCGTCCGCACTGAAGTGACCATTGGACGCAACCCAGCCTGCGAATGTCCGGTGGAAGACGAGACCATCTCGGGTCGCCATGCCCGCCTGAGTTACCATCATAACCAGTGGTGGCTCGAAGACTTGAATTCGACCAACGGCACCATGCTCAACCAGGATAGGGTCACGCTGCCGACCGTGGTCATATCAGGCGACGAGTTCTCCTGCGGTGACACTCACGTGTCCATTTCCCTCCCGGGCGAACTCTTCACCTCGCCTACCAAGACCAATCTCAAAAAAGTCCGCTAGCTGCTTGCCTGCCGAAGCAGCTTTCTCAGCAGGGTGAAATTCACAAAGGATTCCCCATGGAAAACATTCTTCTGGCCATCATCGGCGGTTCCGGTCTGTACAGCATGCCCGGTCTGACGGATGCGCACGAATACATCCTGCAAACGCCTTTTGGAAAAACCTCTTCACCCATCATCGTCGGATCGCTGGAAGGCCAACGGGTGGCATTCCTCGCCCGTCATGGGATCGGGCATCACCTCACCCCCGGCGAGGTGCCGTATCGCGCCAACATCTATGCCCTCAAAATCGCTCGGCGTCGAACGTGTCGTCAGCATCAACGCCTGCGGCTCCCTGCGGGAAGACTTTGCGCCGGGTGAGATCGTCATCCCCGACCAGCTCTTCGACCAGACCAAGGCCGCCCGCAGACCTTCTTTGGCAAGGGCCTGGTGGCCCACGCCGGTGTAGCCGACCCGTTCTGCGCCGACCTCAGCACCGGCCTGGAAGAGTCGGTCCGCCAGAGCGGCGGCACGGTCCATCGCGGCGGAGCCTTCATCATCGTGGAAGGGCCTCGCTTCTCCACCAAAGCCGAGTCCAACACCTACCGTACCTGGGGCATGTCCATCATCGGCATGACCGCCGCTCCCGAAGCCTTCCTGGCCCGCGAAGCCGAGATATGTTACACCGTCATGGCCCACATCACCGACTATGACGTCTGGCACATCAGCGAAGCCCCCGTGACCGTGGAAATGGTCATCAAGATACTCAACCGCAATACCACCCTGGCGCAGGCTGCCATCCAGCGGCTGGTGCAGACCTTGCAGAGCACGCGCACCTGCGAGTGCGTCGATGCGATGGCAACCGCCCTCATCACCGACCCGGCTGCCGTCCCGCCGCAGACCCGTAAAGACCTCGACCCCTTGGTGAAGAAATACCTGAAGTAACAAATTATCTACCAACCTGACAGTTTGCTCAACAACACAAATTGTCATTGCGAAGGAGCAGCCCGACCCGCGAAGTACCCCGATATGGGTAAAGTGCCCAGCGATGGGTACGAAGCAGGGCAGCGACTGAAGCAATCTCGAAGAAATTCAAAATTCTTAGTGTCCTTAGTGGTAACTTTTTTCCTTCGTTCTTTCTTTGTGTTTATATTTTCCTTCTTGTACTATTGTGTGACCTTTGTGTTTGATCTTCGGATAGTTTCCACATGAGACCCCGTCGCACACTGATTACCCCCGCCCAACTCCAAAACCGCCTGCTCCTCCTGGCGGGGTGCTTTCTGTTCTTATATGCGCTCGTCCTCACCCTCGCCCCGGCTGCCCGGGCGCGTTCCTGGCAGGTTGACTACCGCTGGACTCACTGGGCCGGTTTTGCCGTCTGGGTGATCGTTTTTTCCGCCTTGAACTATTTCACCCGCCGCAAACTGACCGATTCCGACCCCTACCTGCTTCCTCTGGCAGCGATCCTGATCGGTTGGGGCATCCTCACCATCTACCGCCTCGTGCCTGTTTTTGGCATCCGTCAAACCGTCTGGCTGTTCGTCGGTGGACTGGTCTTCGTCGCCGGGTTGCGCCTTTCCCCCGAACTGCGCTTCCTGCGCCGCTACAAATATGTCTGGCTCGTCGGCGGCCTGCTCATCACCGCCCTGACCGTCTTCTTTGGCGTCGACCCCGGCGGCGGCTACGAACGCGCCTGGCTGGGTTGTTGCGGCTTGTACTTCCAACCCTCCGAACCGCTCAAACTCCTCCTTATCATCTACCTGGCCGCCTACCTGGCCGGGCGGCTGCCCCTCAGCCTGCGGCCACTTCCCCTTCTCGCTCCCACAGTGCTATTGCTGGGAGTGGCACTCCTGCTACTGGCCAATCAGCGTGACCTGGGTACGACCTTCATCTTTATTTTCCTCTATTCCATCGTCCTTTTCATCGCCTCAGGGAAGAAGCGCGTCCTGCTGATCAGCGCCATCGGGGTTGTGCTGGCTGGCGTCGCTGGATACTTCCTCTTTGACGTGGTCCGCCTGCGGGTGGAGGCATGGATCAATCCCTGGCTCGACCCGTCCGGACGCTCCTTCCAAATCGTGCAATCCCTCATGGCCGTCGCCAACGGCGGCAGTTCCGGCCGCGGACCCGGTCTGGGCAGCCCCGGGTTGGTACCCGTCGCCATTTCGGATTTCGTCTTCACCTCCATTGCCGAAGAAACCGGTCTGGCAGGGTCACTGGCCCTGTTGGCGATCATCGGTCTCTTCGTCACCCGCGGCATCCGCGCCGCCGTGCGTGCCCCCGATAGTTTCCGCCGCATCCTGGCAGCCGGCCTCTCCGCCTATATCGGCGGGCAGTCCATCCTCATCATCGGCGGGAACATTCGTCTGCTCCCTCTCACTGGCGTCACGCTGCCGTTCGTCTCCTATGGCGGCTCCTCCCTGTTGACCTCCATGCTGGCGCTGCTCATCCTGCTGTTCATTTCCAGTCAGCAGGAGAATGAGCCCGCCCCGTTACCTTCGGCGCAGCCCTATCTAATCCTGACGGCCATCATGGGGCTGGGACTTTCCGCGCTGGCCATCACCAGTGCCTGGTGGGCCATCTGGCGCGGGCCGGTCTTGCTGGACCGCACCGATAACGCCCGCCGCTCCATCTCAGACCGCTTCGTCCAGCGCGGCAGCCTGCTCGACCGGCATGGTACGCCCATCAACACCACCCGCGGCGTCTCTGGCGACTACGAACGCATCTATGCCTACCCTCCCTCCGCCCCAATTAGTGGCTATACGCATCCAGTCTATGGTCAATCCGGCCTCGAAGCTAGCCTGGACCCCTACTTGCGCGGCATGGATGGCAACCCCGCCAGCAGCATCTGGTGGGACCACCTCGTCTACGGACAGCCCCCGCCCGGCCTCGACATCCGTCTCAGCCTCGACCTGCCCCTGCAGCAGCGTGCCGATGACCTCTTCGGCAACCATAACGGTGCAGTAGTCTTGCTCAACGCCGACACCGGCGAGATCCTGATCATGTCTTCCCACCCCTCCTTCGATCCAAACCGGCTCGATGAACTGGCGCAAGCCCTGCTGGCAGACCCACAATCGCCCCTGCTCAACCGTGCCGTCCAGGAACTGTATCCGACTGGCAATGTCTTGGACCCCTTCTTGCAGGGATCCGGGCTGACCGTGGGTTCTCCGCCCGCCAAACTCCAGCAGCTTTACAACGACCTGGGCTTCTACACAACCCCCTCTTTGCGTTTGCCGGTGGCCCAGGCCGTCACCTCTGAAGATCCCCTGCTGGTCAGCCCTTTGCAGATGGCCATAGCCGCAGCCACTCTCAGCAATGATGGCCTCCGCCCGGCGCCTCGCCTGGCATTATCGGTCAAGACACCCACGCAGGGATGGGTCGTCTTCCAGACCAACTCACGGCCCGTACAGGCGATCACATCCTTGGGTTCCGGGGAAGAGTTACAGGCATTGACCGTTTCAGGGCAGCCCTTCTGGCAGTGGAGCGCGCAAATCAAGCAGGACACCCGCACGATTTCGTGGTCCATCGGGGGAACATTGCCCAACTGGCAGGGTACGCCGCTCGCAGTGGTGGTGCTGCTCGAAGACAACGACCAGGATTGGGCCTCCTACATTGGCCTGAAACTTCTCGAAACCTCCACCCAACAATAAAAAAGTGGGGCGGGATGGTACCTGTATCATAAAATGGTATCCCGCCATCTTTCTTGTAGTGCCCACTCTGCCCTGCGCTTTTCAGAGTGGCCGCACCTCTCCCCCATAGTCAGAAAACGTGGGGCGGGATGGAATCCCGCCTATTCGAAAAGCAACAGGAGGCCACATCTCTCGTGGCCTCCTGTGGATTCTTACTTCACCCTCACAAACCGCCTCTTCCCCACCTGCAGCACGCCGGGATTGGGGAAATCCGCATCGAATTTCTCCAGCACCTTCCCATCCAACTTGACCCCCTTCTGCTCGATCAGCCGCCGCCCCTCCGACTTGCTCGCCACCAAATTAGCGCTGACCAGCACATCCAGCACCGTCTGACCCTTCTTCAACTCGACCTCCGGCATTTCCGTCGGGACGTCTTTCTGCTGGAACAGGTGGACGAAGGCTTCCTGCGCCGCCTGCGCCTCTTTATCCCCATAGAAGATACCGGCGATCTCGCGCGCCAGGCGCATCTTCGCATCCCGCGGATGCAGCTTCCCTGCCGCCACGTCTTTTTCCATCGCCTCGATATCAGCCGGCAGCCAGCGGGTCGCCAGCCGGGCAAATTTGCCCATGGCCGCGTCAGGGACGCTCATGACCTTGCCGTACATGTCTTCCGCGGTCGTGTTGATCGGGATGACATTGCCGGTGGATTTTGACATCCGCTCCACCCCGTCCGTCCCCGGCAGGATCCCGCAGATAATGCCCACCAGCGGCTTTTGTCCCAGCGCTTCCTGCAATTTGCGCCCCGCCACAATGATGTTGAACAACTGGTCGGTTCCGCCCACCTGCACATCCGTGTGCATCGCCACCGCATCGTACCCCTGCATCAAGGCGTAGAAAGTCTCATGGATGTAGATCGGTTCGCCCGCCTTCAGCCGCTTGGAAAAATTCTCCCGCGCCAGGAATTGCTGCACGGTGAAATTCTGCCCCAGGCGGATCAGGTCCACCAGCGTCAGTTTCGACAACCACTCGCCGTTATAGCGGATCTTCGTCTTCTTTTCGTCCAGCACCCGGTAAGCCTGTTCGGCGTAGGTGCGCGCATTCTCAGCCACCTGCTCCTGCGTCAGCACCGGCCGGGCCTTGTTCTTATCCGACGGGTCGCCCACCAATGCCGTGTAACTGCCGATGAGGAAGGTCACTTCATGACCCAGGTCCTGGAATTGGCGCAGTTTGCGCATGGTGATGGTGTGGCCCAGATGCAGGTCGGTGGAGGTGGGGTCGTAGCCGCAGTAGACCCGCAGCGGTCGTTGTTCCCGCTCGGCCTCAATAAGCCGCTGGCGCAGATCATTGGTCATGTTCTGCTTGAGTTCATCATCCCCGTATTCCGTGCCTTGCATCAGCAGGGCCACCTGTTCATCTATCTTCATCTCGGCCTCCATCAAAGCATAATTTCAAAATAAAAAGCGCCTGCTACGGCAGGCGCGTCGTTCCCTCCGTAGCCACGGTCAAGAGCGAACGTAATAATACAAAAGCGGGGTCAAACCCTTCATAATGGGCACATTATACATTAATTATCCCTTTTTTCTTCTTTTTCTTTTCCGTCGTGTACTTCGTGTCCGTCGTGGTTAAAAAATCCTTCCTGAAATTTGGGAATTAACATCGTCGAGTTAATTATCAGCTTTTTTCCTGCCTCGCCGCCCGCCTTGTATTATCCTCCACATCCATAAAGATCAACAGCAGGTGCGAGATGCCCAGCAAGGCAAAGAAATAGACCACCCCATGCAGCGGCTGCTGAAAGGCGAACATAAAGTTTTGGACCTGATCGATGAACGTCAGCCCAACCCAGAAACCGTTGCTAATCTGGATGATATTGCTCACCAGGGACAGCAGCAGTTGCACCGCATAAACGCCCAGTACTACCCAAGCCAGAAGTCTGGACCGCGCGAGATTTTCAAGACTGCGTCCTTGTCGAAATAAGTACCCGCAAAGTGTACACGTTCGTCATTCATACCCTGCCTCGCTTCTTTGTTATATAATGCCCCCGGTCACAGATTGCGTCTTTTTGCATCGTGGGAAACGCAATTCGTGACCGTGAAGGGTATAATACGGAATTCCCACAGATAATTTTGGCTAAATTATACGCTTAAAGGATGTTTTGATGGACAATATTGAAAACGAGACCACCGCAAAGGCTGCCTCTGGTGAAGAGAAGCCTGCCAATTTCATCATCGAAGAAGTGGCCAAAGACCTCCAAAGCGGCCGATTCAATTACGTCCGCACCCGCCTGCCTCCCGAGCCGAATGGCTACCTCCACATCGGTCACGTCAAGGCTTTCCTGATCGACTACAACACCGCCAAAGCCTTCGACGGCGAGTTGATCCTGCGCTTCGACGATACCAACCCGACCAAGGAAGAGACCGAATTCGTCGACGCCATCGAAGAAGACTGCGCCTGGCTGGGCATCCAGCTGGGCCAAAGTAACCTTCGCCTCGGATTACTTCGACCGGCTCTACGAATGGGCCATCCGCCTGGTCAAGATGGGTCTGGCCTACGTGGACGACCAGAGCCCGGAGGAAATGAGCGCTGGCCGCGGCACCCTGCCGCGCGGCACCAAGTGGAGCGAGACCGAATCCGCCCTCAAGCCCGGCGTCGAATTCACCCTACCGCAACCGCTCTGTTGAGGAAAACCTGGACCTGCTCGAACGCATGAAGAACGGCGAGTTCGCCGAAGGCAGCCGGGTCCTGCGCGCAAAAATCGACATGGCCCATCCCAACCTGGTCATGCGCGACCCGGTCATGTACCGCATCATGCGTGTCACCCACCACCGCACCGGCGACAAGTGGTGCATCTACCCCATGTACGACTGGTCGCACGGGCAGAACGACTCGATGGAGGGCATCACCCACTCCCTGTGCTCGAACGAATACATCATCCATCGCCCGCTCTATGAGTGGTTCCTGCAGCAGCTGGGCGAGTTCCCCACCCGCCAGATCGAATTCTCCCGCCTCAACATGACCTATACCATGATGAGCAAGCGCAAACTGCGCAAACTGGTGGAGACAGGCATCGTGACGCGGCTGGGACGATCCCCGCCTGACCACCCTGCGCGGCCTGCGCCGCCGCGGCGTCACGCCCGAAGCCATCCAGAATTTCATCGCCGCCATTGGTGAGACCAAGAACGACAGTTGGGTCGAGATGGGCCAGTTCGAGGCCATCGTCCGCGATGACCTGAACAAGCGCTCGCCTGCGCCGCATGGCAGTTCTGCGCCCGCTCAAACTGGTCATCGACAACTACCCCGAAGACCAGGTCGAGTAGATGGAGGCCGTCAACAACCCCGAAGACGAGAGCGCCGGTACCCGCCAAGTGCCCTTCTCGAAGGTGTGTACATCGAACAGGATGACTTCCGCGAGACCCCGCCGCCCAAGTATTTCCGCCTGTTCCCCGGCAACGAGGTCCGCCTGCGTTACGCCTACTTGGTCCGCTGTACCACCGTCGTCAAGGATCCCGCCACCGGCGAGATCGATCGAGGTCCACTGCACGTATGACCCCGCCACCCGCGGCGGCGATGCCCCCGACGGCCGCAAGGTCAAATCCACCATCCACTGGGTCTCCGCCGCAGCATGCCGTCAAGGCCGAAGTGCGCCTGTACGAGCAGTTGTTCACCGTGGAAATGCCCGATACAGGCGACGACCTGGAATCGATCATCAATCCTCATTCCATGGAAGCCTTGAAGGACTGCCATGCTCGAACCATCGCTGGCTGAAGCAAAGGTCGGCGAAAAATACCAGTTCGAGCGCAACGGCTACTTCTGCGTCGATCTCGAATTCCGCCCCCGGCAAACCCGTCTTCAACCGCACCGTCACCCTCAAGGACACCTGGGCCAAGATCGAAAAGAAACAGGGCTAAGAACGAAACAAAATCCGCTCTCGCCGCCGCGGACCCTGCTTCGCGGTGCAGGCGGCGGCAAGTATTTCATTTTTCCTTTTTTTGTGTTCCTTCGTGTCCTTCGTGTAAAATTCTTTTTTTAGTATTTACGTTGTGTCCGTTGTGTTAAATTTTTTCTCTTAGTATTTCCTTTGTGTTCGATAAAGGGAAACCCCGCATGAATTCCTCCTCCATCCGCCGCAGCAACGACATCCTCTGGCTGGCAATTGCCCTGTTCTTCGTCCTGACGGTGTCCTTTCTGCTCTCGCTCATGCCCACTGATTACTGGTGGAACCTGCGTGTGGGCCAGGAGACCCTCCTCAACGGTCGCGTTCCCACCATAGATACCTACAGCACAACCCGCCTGGGCCAACCCGTGATCTATTCGGATTGGCTTGCGGGTGTATTGTTGTGGCTGGTCTTTGATCTCGGCGGCGTCCCCTTGACCATTTTTCTGCGCGGCATCATCATGGCCCTCACCTTCGGCCTGTTGTGGCTTGCCCTGCGTCGCCTGTCCGGCCCGAAACTGGCATCGCTGCTAATAATCTTTACCATGCTGGCATGCAGCCGCAACTGGCCCCCCATCCGTCCGCAGATCTTCGCCTTCCCGCTCTTCGTCGGCGTCCTGCTGATCCTACAGGATTGGCGCGCTGGCGGCAAGAAACTGATCTGGGGGCTGCCTGTAATCGCTGCCTTGTGGGCCAACCTGCACGGGTCCTTCATTCTCCTGTATCTCCTGGCTGGCGCAGCCCTTATCTTTGGCAAAGGCAGCCGCAAACACCTGGCCATTGTACTGGCGCTTTCTGTCCTAACCGCCATGCTCAACCCCACCGGGGCGGGCATCTGGGGCACCTTGCGGGATGCCGGCAATATCCGCCAGATTAGCGTCGAGTGGGAGCCGCCCGCCATGGACGGTTGGACCATGTACCTGTTCTTCGGCGGACTGCTGCTCTTCCCACTGCTGGCAGCCACCTCCCCCCGCAAACTGGCCCTGCTCGACTGGGTCTGGTTCCTCGGTCTGGGCTGGATGGCCCTCTCGGGGAACCGCTTCGTCATCTGGTTCCAATTCTTGCTGGCCTTGCAGGCAGCCTATCTGCTGGCGGATTGGGATAAGCGTCATCTGGACCTGGGCGAGGGTGCGCCCTTCCCCGCCGTCAACTATGTCGCCGGCGCCATCATCCTGCTCGCTTCACTGGCGTTCCTGCCCGGTCTGCGCGAGCGCTGGTGGAAAGCCTCTCCGCCTCAACTGGCAGAAACAACCCCCGTCGCTGCAGTGGAGTGGCTGAAAGCGCGCCCCAGCCTGCCCGGTCCCATCTGGAACGACTTCGGCTTCTCCAGCTACCTGATCTATGCGCTGCCCTCCCGCCCCGTCCATATGGACGCGCGCATGCACCAGGCCGGCTATACCGATGAGCAGTACCAATCCTATCGCCAGGTCCACTCCGCCCGGGACGGCTGGGAGGAAACCCTCGCTGCCGACGGAATCAATCTGCTCATTCTGGATACGCTGGAAGAAGAAATTCTGGTCGATGCTTTGCAAACCTCCCCCTTCTGGTGCCTGCAATACCAGGATGATATCTCCGCCATTTACTCCCGCCTGCAGCCCGGCGATACCTGCCTCCCATCCCCCTAGTTCGTTTTTTTTTACCGTTTTAACCTTTGTGTTTACATTTTTTTCTTCGCTTTTCCTTTGTGGTTTTATTCATCCTTCGTGTACCATCGTGTCCTTAGTGGTTAATTCTTTTTCTTCGTTCTTCCTTCGTGTTTAATTTATTTTTTTAGTTCTTTCATTGTGACCTTTGTGTTTACATTCACTTTCTTCGTTCTTCCATAAAGGACCTCATGCCCATCATCAACTACCTCTTCGCTGCCCTCGCCGCCCTCGCCGCCGGAATGATCAACGCCCTTGCCGGAGGCGGCACGCTGATCACCTTCCCCGTCCTACTCGCCATCGGCCTCCCCGCCGTCGAAGCCAACGTCACCAACACCATCGCCCTCTGCCCCGGTTTTCTCGGTGGGACTCTGGCCCAAAAGAAGGACTTGCAGGACCAGAAGAAGCGCCTGTGGATTGTCATTCCCGCCGGTATCCTGGGCGGGCTGGTGGGCGGTTATCTGCTCCTGATCACCAGTGAGAAACTCTTCACCAATCTGGTACCCTTCCTAATCCTGGCTGCCTCCGCCCTGCTCGCCATCCAGAATCCCGTCCGCGACTGGCTCTGCCCGCCGCCTGGAGCAGGGGAAATCCGCCCACCTGCCCGAATACTGGATCTTCCTGCCGGTGCTTTTCGGGGCCGTTTATGGCGGCTACTTCGGAGCCGGGTTAAGCGTGATCCTGCTCTCAGTGCTCGGACTTGTCATCAACGACAATCTCACCCGCCTGAACGCCCTCAAGCAGAGCATCGCCTTCGCCGCCAATGTCAGCGCGGCGGTGCTCTTCGCCTTCTCCGGCCGGGTCAACTGGAGCATCGGTCTGATCATGGCAGTCGGCGCGCTGCTGGGAGGCGCAATCGGCGGTCGCATCGCCGGGCGCATCAAACCTGCCACCCTGCGCCTGATAGTCGTCATCCTCGGCTTCGTCGTCGGCACGATCTACCTGGTCCGCACCTACCTCTAATCACGCTCTTCCCTCCCAATTCCATTCTTGAACTCAACCCATACTCTCCCCCCATTTCCGATCGTGAAATGGGGGGATCTCGTCCCACGAAGTGGGATGTCCGTTCTTCGTACAGTGAGGCCATTTCTGTACGCGCTTGTGTAGTAACGATTTCAATCGTCACCCCATTATGTAGATTACAAAAGGGAGTGTTTGCCGCTTGACGCGGGCGAGAATGAACCTATAATGAAAAAAACTGAAGGAGGAGGAAAATCATGCCCAAGCACACTTTCGCTTTCGAGAAAGGTCTTCTAAGACGCATCAGAGTAACCTGGAAAGGTGCGTGGAAAAATGTCACCGTAAGATTCGACGACAAAATCCTCGGTGTCATCCCGGACCAAAAAACCCTTGAAGCTGGTAAGGAATTCCCCCTTCCTGATGGTACAACCATAAAAGTACAGCTCACCAAGCAGTATGGTTCAACAGAATTACAGGTCTTCCGTAACGGGCAACTGTTGCCAGGCTCCGTCCCCGACCTTTCCGCCAGAGTCAAAACTGCTTACAACCTTTTCTACCTGATCGCTGGGGTCAACCTGCCTTTAGGCATCCTTTCAATAGCAGGGGTTGAATACATCAAGAATTTGGGTTTTGGTCCTTATTCCATTGCATTCGGACTCGCATTCCTGTTATTGGCCTTTTTTACCCAGCGTCTCTCCAGCATCGCTCTCACTCTCGGGATCGCCTTATATTTTCTTGATGGGTTGGTCGCATTGTTCATTACCCTTGTCGCAGGTAACTTTCTCATTCTTTACGGAATGGTATTCAGGCTCTTGGTTCTGATCGCCCTCTTCCAGGCTTTGCCAGCCATGAGAGTATTAAAACGCCATAAAGCCCATGCCTGAGGCCTCGGGTTGAAGAGAATCCTGATACTCTATCTTGTCGGCTTGGCTGCCGTGATTCTGGCAGTCATTTTCCCTCTCCTCGCCTGGCTTTCACCCCTTGCCTTCATGCTCCTGCTCCCCGCCGGGGGCATCTGGATCTGGAAAGCCACCGGTCGTTCCTTCTCGGAACTGGGCCTTCGCGTCTCTTCCGGCTGGGTCTGCCTCTGCAGCGTTGGCATTGTTATCGGTCTGGCGATCCCGCTGCTCTTCCTGGGATTGCAAGCCGTGCCTGGATGGACCAGCCTGTCTCTTCGGCCAGATTCCCTGCCGGCATTCCTGCCTTATTTTTTCACAACCCTGATAAAGATGCTCCTGATCGTTGCCGTGGAAGAATTCGTCTTTCGAGGCTTTTTCCTCACCTCTTTCAGCCGCCAATACGGATTCGCAGTGGCTGCATTTCTATCTTCTCTGCTGTGGGGACTGGGCCATCTGGTCTCCATGGTCAGCGCAGGTCTTTCTCCTCTATTCATCCTGACAGGGATGACCACGTTTGTGACCTGGGGGACATTCCTTTGCCTGGCACGGCGGCAGGCAAGTGGGTCCCTGTGGCTGCCTTACGGCGTCCATCTCGGCAATAATCTCGCCTTCAGCTCAATCGGCTGGATCGTGATCACGAAATATCATGCGCCCTCCATGGTGGGTCGGGCATCCCTCCTGGGCGCCTAAATCCGGCCTGTTCGGTGTCGTGGGCTGGCTCTTCCTTTCGGGAGCGATCTATTGGTTTTCCTCCCGCCGTGCTTCCCCTGAAGTAGTCCAGTGAAAACCGACAATATGTCTTCCAACCCCTACGATTACGAAAACCGATCCGGCCTCCTCCCCATCTCATGGGAGAATTTCCACAGCCTCTGCAAAGGCCTCGCCGCCGCCCTGGCCCCTTTCCAGCCCGAGATCATCCTGCCCGTCGGCCGCGGCGGATACTATCCCGGCACGCTTATCGCCCACATCTTACAAGTAGAGGTTAACCCCATCCGCCTCTCCCGCCGGGTCAACGACATCGTCACCCACACATTGCCGCAGTGGCTGCTGGAGCCGCCCGCCGCAGTCAGGGGCCGCCGCATCGTCATCGTCGATGAGATCTGCGCCACTGGCGAGACCCTCCTGATGGCGAAGGACAAAGTCATCGAACTCGGCGCCGTCTCCGTCCGCACTGCCGTCCTGTATGCCCACACCAAAAATACCGCCACTCCCGACTATGTCGGCATCATCTCTGACGCCCTCATCCTCAACCCCTGGGACCGGGAGGTCTACCGCGACGGCGCCTTCCATCCCCACCCGGAATACGTCCAGGCCCTTCAACAGCAAGACCTCGACCCCGCCATCGTCCTCCGCAATTCAACCAATCCCGCCAAACTTGCCAAAGGCTAAAAAATCGCCTCCCCAATTCTGGTTCTGAATTGGGGAGGATGGCGAAGCCAGGTGGGGCGTCACTTTCCATTGTGTACGCCTGCCCTATGCCTGTCCTGCGTTTTTGCAGGATGTACTTTATAGGGTTGTGTCCATTATATTTTTTTCTTCGTACTTCCGTCGTGTACTTCGTGTTCCAGGTATTCTTCCTGGGATTATATTAGTTACATTTCTGCGTTCTTCCTTCGTGATCCTTCGTCCCTTCGTGGTGAAAGTTCTTACCCCATCCCCTCCAATATCTCTATCCCCCTCCTCACCCGCTCCAGCACCTTCTCCTTCCCCACGATCTCCATGCTCTCGAACAGCGGTGGGCTGACCGTCTGCCCCGTCACCGCCGCCCGCAGGATTCCGAACACCTGCCCGGCGCTGCAGCCCGAACTCTCCACCAGCTCTCGCATGGGCGGCTCCGCCGTGGCCGGGGTGATCTCCGCCAGTGGTGAGAGGATCTCCAGCGTTTTCCGCAGGATCTCCGCCGACTTCGCCGCCGTCAGGTTTTTCGCCACCAGTGCCGCCGGGTCAGGTTCGACCGTCTCCTGGAAGAACCACGCCGCAAACGGCAGGCAGTCGTCCAGCGTCACCAGCCGTTCGCGGATCAGCGGGATGATCTTGAGCAGTTTTTCAGGCTCCACTTCCAGCCCCTCCCGCTGGAAATAAGGCATCAATCGTCGCGCCAACTCCTCCACCTCCAGCAGGCGGATGTGGGTGCTGTTGAAATGGTCCAGCCGGGTGAAGTCGACCGCCGCCGGCGAGGGGGTCAATTTGTCCACTTCGAAGCGGGCGATCATCTGGTCCAGCGTCAGCACGTCGTCTTCCGAGACGCCCCAACCCATCAGCGCGATCCAATTCAACACCCCCTCGGGGATGTAGCCAAAATCTTTCATATCCTGCACGAAAATGGAATACCCGTCCTTGATGGCTTCAGCAGCGTCACGCTTGGACATCTTGCCCTTGCCGCTCGGCTTGAGGAACACCGACAGGTGCACGAAGATCGGCTCCTCCCATCCGAACGCCCGGATGATGTGGGTATGCAGCGGCAGCGACGGCAGCCACTCCGATCCCCGGATGACGTGGGTGATCTCCATCAGGTGATCGTCCACCATCGCCGCCAGGTGATAGGTCGGCAGCCCGTCGGACTTCAGCAGCACCGTGTCATCCAGTGCCGAGTTCTCTGTGGTGGATGTGCCTCGCAGCAGGTCCACGCGTCGTGATCGACCCTTCCTTGGGCATCTTGAATCGGATGACATACTTCTCCCCCGCCGCCACCCGCCGTTTGGCTTCCTGCGGGTCGAGCAATCGGCAGGTCCCGTCGTAGCGCGGATTCTGCTTGTTTTTCTGCTGTTCCTGTCGCACCTGCGCTAACCGCTCCGGCGTGCAAAAGCATGGGAACGCGTGGCCCATCTCGACCAGTTCCCAGCCATACTTGTGATAGATCTCGCGCCGCTCGGTCTGGCGGTACGGACCGTGCGGCCCGCCCACCTCCGGACCTTCATCATAGTCGAGTCCCAGCCAGTGCAGGCTGTCGATCAATTCCCGTTCGGCGGTGGGAGAAAACCGTTTCTGGTCGGTATCCTCGATCCGCAGGATGAAAGTGCCGCCGCTCCGGCGTGCGAGCAGGAACGGATAGAGCGCCGAGCGGGCGTTGCCAATGTGGATGCGTCCGGTCGGCGAGGGGGCGAAGCGCGTGCGTATGGGTCTGTTGCTCAAGATGTCTCCGTCATAAGTCCAATGGTTTGTGGCGCAGGGCCACACTTTCGACCAGCCCGATCCCCAGCATCAGCGAGAGCAGTCCGCTGCCGCCGTAACTGATGAACGGAAGCGGCACTCCTGTGGCCGGGATCAGGTTCAGGTTGACACCGATGTTGACCGCCGCCTGGAAGAATATCAGGATGGCGACGCCGTAAGCGATCATCGACCCGAACGGGTCACGCGCCTGCCGGGCGGCTTTCAAGCAGCGATAAATGATGAAGCCGATCAGGAAGAGTACAAAGATGGCCCCGATAAAACCCAGTTCCTCCCCGATGACCGAGAAAATAAAATCATTGTGGCGCACCTTCATGAAGCGCAGTTGTGTCTGGGTCCCGTGCCCATACCCTTTGCCGGTCAAGCCGCCCGATGCCATGGCAATGAGGGCTTGCAAAATATTATAAAGATCGCCGTAGGTCGCATTTTCGGGCGGGGCAATAAAGTTGGTGATACGCGTGAGTTGATAATCCTGCAGAAAATTGAAAACTACGGCGATCAAAACCAGTCCACCCAGGATCAGGATACCCAGTTTCTTCATCTCCAACCCGCCTAGCCAGGTCATGGCCGCCCAGATGACCGTGATGACGATGACGTTGCTCAGGTTTGGCTGGATGAAGATCAGCCCGGCGATCCCGCCGGCGATCAGGAAACCCTTCAACAGCCAGCCCCATGAGTGAGGTAAATCAATGTGCTTGCTGAAGTAACTCGCCAGCGCCAGGATGACCACGATCTTGGCCAATTCCGTCGGCTGGATGGACACCAGCCCGGTCTCGATCCAGCGGGTCGCGCCGAAGCGGGCCCCACCGACCACGAAAAGCAGCAGCAGCGCCACCACGATAACGGCGTACATCGGCAGGATCGCCCCCGACCAGAACCGATAATCGATCGCCGCCGCGATGAAGATGACCACGAAACCGATGCCGCCAAAGATGATCTGGCGCGGCACCAGATCCTCCTGGTAACCCGCCACCGCCGAGCGGATCATGGCGATCCCGAAGACGAGCGCCAGGATGACCGCCCCCAGCAGCCAGAAATCGAAATGTCGCCAGAAACTGCTTTTCAGCATAACGCTAAATTCTACCGTAAAAACCGGGATGTCTGTGTGTGCGCCTAATCGTCAATATGCAATCCCTGAATATGCTTTGGCCGTTCTTCAGCGTCTACATTTTTTAGTATGCGCAAAAGCACCACGAGCGGTGTTCTTCCCGCTCGTGGTGTTTTTCCGGAATCTTCCTCCCCTTCACCCATATGGTACGTTATGGCGAATCCAATGTAGCTCGGTCCCGCAGGTTGGGCGGTCAAAAGCCTGGTGGCGTTCACGTCCGGAGTCTTGACATTAATCCGCTCAATCCTAATGCGCCCTCCGCCGCCCGGCTGCCTTCAACGGGATATCCGCCACCAACCTCTGCGCCCGCCCATCCTGGGCCACATTGATACTCACCGCATCCGGATCGATCTCGATATAGCGGGAGATCGTCTCGATCAGGTCATCTTTCAGCGCGCTCAACTGCGTCGGCGTCAGGTCCGTCCGGTCATGGATCAGCACCAGTTGCAAGCCGTTCCTTGGCGCTGTTGGCGCTTTTTTTACGTCCGAAGAAGGAGAATGGCATGGCTATTTCCTCCCCAGGATGCGCTGGAACATACTTTGAGAGGTCAGGTCCAGGAACGGCACCCGTTCGCCCATCAGCCGCCGGGCGATGTTCTGGAAGGCCTGCCCGGCCCGGTTCTTCGGGTCGAGCGCCAGCGGCTGACCCTTATTCGAGGCGACGATGACGTTCTCGTCCTCCGGCACAATGCCGATCAGGTCGATCGCCAGCAGGTCGAGCACGTCGTCCACCGAGAGCATGTCGCCCCGCTTGACCATGGCCGGGTTGAGCCGGTTGATCACCAGCGCAGCCGGACCTTTCTCCTCCGCCTCCAGCAGACCGATCACCCGGTCGGCGTCACGCACCGCCGAGATCTCCGGGTTGGTCATCACGATCACCCGGTCCGCCGCCGCGATCGAGTTGCGGAAACCCCGCTCGATCCCCGCCGGCGAGTCGATGATGATCCAGTCCACTTCCTGCCGCAGTTCATCGCACAAGCGCACCATGTCGCTGGGCGAGACGGCGCTCTTGTCCCGCGTCTGCGCCGCCGGGATCAGGTACAGTTCCGGGAAGCGCTTGTCACGGATCATCGCCTGCCGCAATCGGCAGCGCCCCTCGATGATATCCACCAGGTCGTAGACGATGCGGTTCTCCAGCCCCAGCACCACGTCCAGGTTGCGCAGGCCGATGTCGCCATCGATGCAGGTTACCTTTTGACCGCGCGAGGCCAGCGCCACGGCGATGTTTGCCACCGAGGTGGTCTTGCCCACCCCGCCTTTTCCCGATGTGACCGTTACCACTTTTGCTGTCATTTCACCGTCCTGTAAGTTCGTGCCATGGCTCCGCCGTCAGTTGACCCTTCACGAGACGGGCCACTTCCGGCTGGGTTTTCTTTTGCTTCTTCGGTGATACGGCGATCTCCCCGGCGATGCGCAGTTGCGTCGGCAGCAGTTCCAGCGCGCAGACGACCGCGCTCTCGTCCCCCTGCGCCCCCGCATGAACCACGCCCCGCAGCCGCCCCCAGATGATGATGCTGCCCCCCGCGATGATCTCCGCCCCTGGGTTGACATCCCCCAGCACGACCACATTCCCCTCGAAGGCCACCTTCCCCCCCGACCGCAGCGGACCCTTGACCCATTTGGCCACATCCTCCGGCAGCACCACCGGCGCTTCCGGCACCTGCGGCGGACGCGGCCTGGTGAGGCGCGTTGCCAGCCCCAGGTTTTGCGCCGTCATCTCGGTCAGGCTGGACTCGCTCAACACCGCCCACAGCGCCACCCCTCGCTCAGACAATTTATCCCGCAGCGCCGATAGGTCGGCTACACGCAAGTCATGCGGACCCACATCCAGCGCCATTCGCCCGCCCTGGAAGAACGCTTGTCGATTATCGATGTTTTCGAAGAGAGCCGTCAAAAGTTCCGGCCAACTTGCCCCGCCCAGTGTTACCAGCAATCCGTCACGGATGCCCTTGATCTGAATAAAGGAAGATGCCTCGCCCATATGTTCGGGAATTATACTTCGTTAATGCGGATTTCATGAGCATTTAGCGAGGTGGAAGAACAAAATTAACGTTGTAAATAGGATATTCTCTTTCTAATCTACATCAAAAGTATATGAATACCTATCATATTGGTAATCACCTATTTATCAAAAAAGGTAATATTGATTGATTGAAGATTACCAGCGCGACTATAAGGAACTCGACTGCAATAATTATAGCGATGACTCCAGAAATCCTTGCTCTTATGGGATTCTTCCAATTATCATTCTTGATTTTCATCCATTTTTCAAAACGATAGAATAAAGAATCTACTCCGAAATTGGTGACCATCCCCGTTTTTATATTTATATAACCTTCACTGAATAACCAAATCCCGATAATTATTGAGAGGAGAAAATAAAGAATATTAAACAGCAATCGTGCATACATAAATGACTCCTCAGAAAGGAAAATAAGTTTCTTATAAATCGGTGAATATATTGTTATCGCTCGAGTAGTGCGTCTCCACCCTCCCCGTCCCGCTTGTGCCAAAGTGCCCAGAATGGGTACGAAGTGGTATCGGCGACCCTGTCGGCGTGCTCACCGCCTCAGTCCCACACCCGCCCACCACTGCTAAGGCCAATACAAGCAACACAACTCTTCGAACTGGCATATTCTACCTCTTCATAGTCGCCTGCATACGTTATCACGGCGTTGGTGATGCAACTGTCCAATAAGAAAAAGGCGCCTCAAAACGATTTGTTTTCGGTTAAATCTAATTATGCTAAAGAAATTCTCTATCATTAAGGAGATTCATGTTACTGATTTGTTTACCACCCTTTAATTTTTCTTCTCCAATTCCACCAACAGTAACCAATATGCCCTCATTTTGATAAAGGGATGAAATCAGGTAAGTGTTGTCACCTTGAGTCCCGCCTGCAAAGGAGACCCATACTTCATCAGGAATCCCATATTGGTCGTAAATATCTTGTATTGTCTTTTCGCTTATTGGAACATTCATCAGGTCAATTAACCCTGTTTCACCTACATAGATTAAAGCATTGATCTTATTTTGGAAGCTTTTCTTTTCAGGGTCAGGAAGGACTGCCTCGTATTTTATTTTGCTTTGTATTGTAGGGAAAGCTGCAATTTCCATTGCCAGCGGTTCAAGCAACCGTTTTGCATCATCCCATGAAGACAATCCTGGCTCCATTCCCCACCAACAAGGAAATTCACAATTTCCATTAGTCCGCAGCAGTTCCTCTATTTTCGCATTGGCAAGCTCCTGCGACAGTGTCGGCACAAGAATATCTGTCGCTGTTAACACAGGTGTGTACGTCCTTGTCGGCGTAGCCGTCTCCACCCTCCCGCTTGTGCCACGGAGTGGTATCGGCGGCATCGTCGGCGTGCTCGCCGGCGCACTCCCGCACCCGCCCGCCAGCACAACAATCAGCATCGACAAAAATACCGCTCTCACCTTCATATATTCACCCATTCCCCATCCTCCGACCTTCGACGTTTGATTTTTGACATAGGAACGTGTCAACATGCCAACGTATATAAGTATAAACGATGAACCATTCTCCATTCCCTATTTTTTGTCTATTTACTTTTAGAACAAATGTCCTATAATGGTATTGTCACTTCATCTCCATTTACTTCCTAAGGAAAGCTTCCTATCATGCAAAATCGTCCTACTATGAATTTTGACCTTCGACCTTTGACATTCGACTTGTCAACGGGTCACATTCCTTCGCAGGCCAATTTGGATTCGAATTGTTCCTCCTTTTCCTCAGGATCAATTCGAATACTCATTAGGATATCCTTCGAAACCCCGGTCCCAATCCACAATCACCAACAGCGTCCCCTTTGGGGATCTAAAATCTCCAATGCCCCATTCGTTCCTCAAACGAATGATTTCAGCCCTTTTTGTAGAGAGAATTATTCGTTCCTTTTTCGTTCCTCAAGATCCAATCTTTTCCCCATCGGGGATCAACTCACTTCTCCTCGACCCTGGACTCCGCTCTTCCAACAGCGTCCTCTTTGGGGATCCAAATTCATCAACTGCGTCCCCTTTGGGGATCACAATTCTAAAATGAATTCTTCGTTCCTCCAGAAACCTAATTTAAGTGACCTAAATTCACCCAGACCTTTGACTTTTGACCTTCGACCTTCTTCAACGTTCCAACGTGTCAACGTTCCAACTTGCAAACGTGTTAATGATACTAGTCACTTGGCTAATGACTACTTCCGCAATATATAGTATCATCATTCATGGAGGAGACATGACAAAAATCCAGGATTTTGCCGCCCAGATCACCGAGAACGTCGAACGCGTCATCGTGGGCAAACGCAGCACCATCGAGCTATTGATGGTGGCCTTGCTCTGTGAAGGCCACATCCTCATCGAAGACGTCCCCGGCGTCGGCAAGACCATGCTCGCCCGCGCCCTCGCCATCAGCCTCGGCGGGCAGTTCAAGCGCCTGCAGTGCACCCCCGACCTGCTCCCCAACGACGTCACCGGCGTATCCATCTACAACCAGCAGAACTCCCAGTTTGAGTTCCGCCCCGGCCCGGTCTTCGTCAATATCCTTCTCGCCGACGAGGTCAACCGCGCCACCCCCCGCACCCAGTCCGCCCTGCTGGAAGCCATGCAGGAGCAGCAGGTCACCGTCGACGGCATCACCCACGCCCTGCCCCGTCCCTTCCTTGTCATGGCCACCCAGAACCCGGTCGAGTACGAGGGCACCTTCCCCCTCCCCGAAGCCCAGCTGGACCGGTTCCTGATGCGCCTGTCCATCGGCTACCCCGACTTTGCCGACGAGAAGAAACTCCTGCTCCACCTGGAAAAGGAACACCCCATCAACAGCCTTGCCCCCGTCGTGGATGGCTCCCAGTTGATCGAATTCCGCCATCAGACCTGGGACATCAACGTGGACGACACCCTCCAGGATTACATCATTCGCCTGGTCACCTCCACCCGCACGAACCCCGACCTGGCCCTGGGCGCCAGCCCCCGCGCCAGTCTCTCCCTCTACAAAGCCGCCCAGGCCCTTGCAGCTCTGCGCGGGCGTGACCATGTCATCCCCGACGACATCAAATACCTGGTCCCCGCCACGCTCACGCACCGCATCATCGTCACCCCCGAAGCCGAACTGCGCGGTCACACCGCCAAAGTCATCGTTTCGGACCTGCTCAACAACACCGTCCTCGACCTCGGCTCCGTCAAGAAGTAGCCGCTTCCGTGCGGGCGGGACTCAGCATCCCGCTCGTCGAAATCCTTATCCATATTCTTATACTTCCTTTGTATCCTTAGCGGTTAAAATTCTTTTTCTTCGTACTTCCTTCGTGCCTTTGTGTTTAGTATTCTTCTTCACCACTAAATAGGCCAACCCTCTTGCTCTCCGAAGCCGTCGTCCTCCTTGTCCTGCTCCTCTTCGTCGCCGCCATGGTGAAAGGCGGGTTCGCCTTCACCATTTTCTACCTGTTCCTCGGCATCTACATCATCAGCCTCATCTGGACGCGCCAGTCCGCCAAAAGCCTCACCTGCGAGCGCAAGTTCGAAAAACGCGCCTTCTGGGGCGAAGAAGTCCCCGTCAGCCTGAAGATCCGCAACAAGGGCTGGCTGCCCATCCCCTGGCTTTACATCTACGAGAGTTTGCCGGTCGAATTGAGCGGAGGCAGTTACGTCCGCCGGGTCATCAGCCTCGGCCCTCACGGCGGCATGGAGATCAACTACCGCCTGACCGCCTACAAACGCGGCCGCTACCCGGTCGGCCCCTTTACCACCAAATTCGGTGACACCCTCGGCCTGGCCGAAGTGCAGGAGTTGGAAAAACTGCCCGACTACATCACCGTCTATCCGCGTATCATCCCCCTCGCGGCGGTGAACCTGCCCTCCCGCTCGCCCATCGGCACCCTCCGCCACCATCAGCCCATCTTCGAAGACCCCTCCCGCATGCGCGGCAAGCGCGACTACACCGCCTCTGACTCCCTCCGCCGCGTGGACTGGAAAGCCAGCGCCTCCGTGGGCCGCCTGCAAGTGAAGCAGTTCGAGCCCTCCATCTCCCTCCAGACGGTCATCTTCCTCAACCTGAACTATCGTGAATATCCCCGCCATTACATCGACGCTACCGAACTGTCCATCGTCGTCGCCGCCTCGCTGGCAAACTGGGTGGTGGAGCAGAAGCAGACCGTCGGCCTGACTACCAACGGCGTCGACCCGTTGGGCAACCACCGCACCGTCCAGCCGCTCTTCCCCGGCAAGGGCCGCGGTCAACTCATCCGCATCCTCGATATCCTTGCCCGCATCCAGGGCAGCGAATCGCAGCCCATCACCTCCCTGCTCCGGCAGGAGACGCCCAACCTGCCCTGGGGCACCACCATCGTGGTCGTCACCGGGCAGGTGAACGACGAACTCTTCGATGCCCTCTTCCAGGTCAAGCGCCGCGGTCAGAACGTGACCCTCATCGTCACCGGCCACGGGGCCAATATGCGCACTGCCCGCCAGCAGGCCCGCCAGTTCGGCTTCCCGGTCTACGCCTTCCCCAACGAAAAAAGCCTGGACGCGTGGAGGCGGAAATGAGCGATACGCCCCTGCCCGTTGCCGCCAACGAAGACTCGCGCGGTTTCCCTGTCTACCTTAGTTATGCCGTCGTCCTGGGGATGGAGATCTGCCTGGCCATCCTGGTTATCCAGTTCATGCAATGGGTCGTCCCTAGTTGGGATGCCCGCGGCATGATCGTTGTCTGTATCATCGCCGCGCTCGAAGCCGTAGCCTCCCGCTGGCTGATCCAGCGCCTGCCCACCGCCCAGCGGCAGGTCTACCATTACCGCATCACCGAGTGGGTCATCCTCCTGGTCCTGCTTAAGCTGTTCACTGAGCTGGTCCTTGGCACGGAAAACTTTGTGAACAATTACAATCTTTGGCTGGTGGATTTCCCTAATAATATATTTAACACCCGCTTCGTCCTGACCATCCTGGTGGCAGGCACCGTCTGGGGCGCCAGCAACCTCTTCGACAAAGACATCTCCCTGTTGGGGTCGGTCGAGACCTCCATGCTGGATGAGCGTGTCAAGACCGTCTCCGTCCGTAACCTGATCTTGCGGCGCTTCCTCAATGTCGGCATGTTCGTGGTCATCCTGGCTGGTATCCCTCCTCAGGTCGTTATTCCTAACAGCCCGCCCGGTCTCGTCCGACATTTGCCGTACCCGTGGTTGCGACCTACTTCGTCCTCGGCATTATCTTGGTCAGCCTCACCCGCTACATCACCCTGGCAACCTCCTGGCGGTTGGCAAAAGTAGAATTGCCCGTGCAGGTCTCCCGCCGCTGGTTCGCCTACACTGCCATCGTCCTCGCCGGCCTGGTCTTCCTGATCGCCTGGATACCCACCAATTACGGCATGGGATTCATCGATACGTTCTCGGCGATATTTGGCCTTATCTTCACCTTCATTGCCACGCTGTATTCGTTTGTCTTGATAGCCGTCAATTACATCTCCCGCATGATCTTCCGCCCGGATAAAAACCTACCTCAAGACATTATCATCCCCCCACAAACACCGCCGCCAGCCGATCTTCCCGTCGGCAATCCCTCCGGCATCAACTGGACTCTCATCTCGTCCATCATCTTTTGGGGCGCGCTGGTCGTGCTGGTGGTGATCGCCCTGCGACAGTACATCCTCTTCAACCAGGACCTGGCAGCGGAATTAAAACACTTCCGCCCATTCCGCTGGCTGGCTATCTTCTGGAAGCGGGTCACCGCCTCGGTAAAGAAGGCCAACAAATCCGTGGGTATCTTCGTCCAGAGCAGCATGAAGCGCTTGCGCAATATCGGCAAATCGCCCGTGTCTACCGACGAGTGGCAGTACATCAACCCCCGCAGCCTGGAGCCGCGCCAAAAGATCATCTTCTATTACCTGGCCCTGCTCCGGCGTGCCGATGATGCCGGCCTGCCCCGCCAGGATGGGCAAACCCCTTACGAATACGCCAGTTCCCTCACCTCCCAGTTGGAGGAAGGCCAGGACGGCGTGACCGACCTGACCAATTCCTTCGTGAAAGCCCGTTACAGCCGCCAGGAGATCCCCTCCAAAGACGCCAACCGGGCCGAGACACTGTGGGACACCCTCCGGCGCATCCTGCGCGCCATCCGCCGCAAAAAGCGGGATGACAACCAGCCCAACAATTGATCCCACGAAATCGCAATCGCAAATATCAATTGCTTTCTTCGTGTCCTTTGTGTTAAATTACCATTATTCTTTTTTCCCCAATAAATCCTTCAACGCCGCCTCCGCCGTTTCGAATCGAAATTTGAATCCCATTTCCTGCAGCCTCACCGGCAGGGCGTACATCCCATCCAGCACCAGCGTGGCCATTTGACCCAACACTATCCGCATTGCAAAAGCCGGGACGGGCAGCCAATATGGCCGCTTCAACACCTTTGCCGTGACACGTAAAAATTCCGCGCTGGAGATGGTCTGCGGCGAAGTCAAATTGAACACACCAGAGGCACTCTCGTTTTCGAGCAGGAAGCGGATGGCCCTCACTTCGTCCTCCAGGTGGATCCACGGCAGACCCTGTCTTCCGTGCCCCAGCCGTCCTCCTGCGAATAACCTGGCTGGCAGCATCATGATCGGCAAGATCCCCTCCTTGGGATCAAGCACGATCGCCGAACGGATGACCACCCGCCGGACTCCCACCCCCTCCACCGCCTCGGTCGAACCTTCCCATGCCCGGCTCAAGTCGGCTAGAAAATCCTCTCCGCCCGCGTCGGCTTCAGTCACTGGCGCCAGACCGCGCGGCCCGTAAAAATTGATCCCCGAAGCCTGGAGGAACGCCCTGGGCTTGCGTGTGGCTGCACCGATGGCTTCCGCCAGCGCCTTGCCGCCGTTGACCCGGCTATCCACGAAATGTTGCTTCTGCGCCTTCGTCCACGGCCATTTTGACAACCGCTCACCCACCAGGTTGACTACCGCCTCCACCTCGTTGACCAGATGCCCCCACTGGTTCATCGTCTGCCCGTCCCATTCCACCGATTGTGCACCCTCAGGCAGGTGAGTTTTATCAGGATGCCGCGTCAGCACAAATACCCGGTTATCATCTGCCAAAAGCGACTTCGCCAGTGCCTTACCGATCATACCGCTTCCACCAGCAATCAATACCCGCATAAGCTCATCCTTTCTTAAGCCTGGTTGGTCTGGAGTATAATACACGCCAACGTGTAATCCTATGAACGAGCCTGTGCTAGTGCTCAATGCCAACTTCGAGCCGATCAATGTGTGCAACACCCGCCGCGCCGTTGGCCTGATCCTCTCCGGGAAGGCCAACCTGGTCATGAACGGCCGCGGTTATATCGCCACGGTTAACCGCTCCCTGCCCCGCCCTTCCGTCATCCGCCTCGACCAAATGATCCGCCGGCCGCGTTTTCACGTCAAACTGACCCGGCGGGAGGTTTTCCGGCGTGATAATTATACCTGCCAGTACTGCGGGCGCCATATCAGCGAGATGACGGTGGACCACGTTCTACCCAAGCACCTGGGCGGCGAGCATATTTGGACTAACGTGGTGGCCGCCTGTCCCTCCTGCAACCATCGCAAGGGTGGACGGCCTCTGGAAGACGTACACATGAAACTACTCCAAATCCCCCGGGAACCCCCCACCAGCGCTCATTATGTCTTCGGCCGTCACCTGGACAAGAACGCCGAGTGGGAACAGTTCATCAGCGGCTGGTAGACTTTTCGATGATAAAAAAGGAGGCTTCCCATTCGGGCAGCCTCCTTATGATTTTAATGAGGTTTTTTCGCCTTAATCCATATCCACTGCCATGAAATCTTCCGCCTGTGTCACCGGACCATTGAATTGCTTGCGAGCCTGAGCCGTCAGGTCGTCTTTGGCATAGATGCCGGTAGGGTAATGGATCAGATACAGCCCCCCCACCCCGGCTTTCTGGGCGGCCTTGCCCGCCTGGGCGGCTGATGAGTGACCGGGAAGTTCGCCAGAAGACTCATGGATGAGAAAGTCTGCCCCGGCAGCAAGACGGATGACCTGCTCACAGGGTTCGGTATCGCACGAATAGGCTGCCACCTTACCCGATTCCACGAACTCGATCCGCAAGCCGATGTTGGGGATGAAATGCTGCACCGGCGAGGAGAATATCCGGAATTCCTCCGTCTCAAGAACGGAGGTCATTTCTTCAGCAGGCAGGCGATAGAAAACAACAGGAAAGAAATTGGGCCATTCCGCCCAGCCGTAGAAACCCATCAGGTCCTCGATCCGGTCCAGCGTGTAATGCAAACCATACACATTCAGCGGCCGGCGATGACCCATTAGCCACATATTCATCAGCAGCTGCGGCACACCCGAGACATGGTCCGGGTGGAAATGGGTGGCGATAAGATCGGTGATGTTGTTGAAATCCACCCCCACTTTTTGAAGGCGCAGGATCGGGCTGTTAACACAGTCGATCAAGACCGTACGCTTCTTCCCCACCACAACCATATGGGTGTTTTCGTGGTTTTCTGCAGGGATGGCATTCGATGTACCCAGGAAGATTAGTTTTGGCATCAGAGTGCCTTTCTAACTCTTATCCTACTCCTATTTGAGCGCCCATGACAATAGCACAGGAGTAACCCATGTTTCAATGGCAGCCGCCAGGGTCAACAATGGCAGCACCAAACCCAAACCGATCTTCATCCAATCTGCAATGGCCTCGATGAGCACCTCGCCCAGGGTCAACTGGGTCCGGGGCGTCACCAAAGCGATACCGATATAGAGGATGGCAGCACTGGCAAAGATCAAGGCAGCTATCTCAAAGATCCCGTGAGGCAGGATGCCAAATACTCCAATTGTCAGTGGTGACAACCCCATTATACCAACCAGAGACAAGACTGCGCCAATGATCCCCATGTTAAGCAGATAGACCAATGCACCCAGTACCCCAAATGAAAAGAGACCGAAGAAAAGGATGACCAGAGTCACTCGTATGTTATTCCCTAAAATCATAGGGAACGAAAACCCATCGGTCAAAGGAAAACTTCCGTTGATCGATAGAACCTCTGATAGATTATTCCCTTCAAGAGTTCCAATAATTCCAGTAGAATGAGAAGAAACCCACAGATATCCACCTACTGCTGCGACCAGGCCGATCACAACCGTCATCAGGATGGCGCGGCTCTGCTTACGGACCGTTTTCGGGACCTCGTTTTTCAGCCACGTCCACGGTGTGCGAGCGGTGCCCTTGAATGAACGCCAGAATGTCAACAAGATCCAGCGCACATTGAGGATGTCAATTTCACGCCCGAGCAATGATTCTCGCTGGAAATGGGCAATACCCACCCGCGCCAGCAAGACCGCCAGGATGGAGACTCCCGCCACAGCCAGCCACAGGACCTGGTCATTGCCCCAGAACAGCATGATGCTCTCGCCCTGGATCAGCAGTGCCATAGGGATGACTATGAAGGAAGCCATAAGGCTCGATGCCCGCACCGACGTAGCCTGGGTCGAGATCAGGATGGCCCCGCTGACCATCAGGATCGCCTGAACGGTGGTGAGGATCAACGTCTGCGCCATCCGATTGGCGTCGGGAAACGGGATGTTCTGAAAGTACAAGCCGAGCAGATAGACCGATATGCCCAGGTAGGAGGTGAACAATGGCGCAGCCGTGCCGGCAAGCAGCTTGCCCATGAAGAGATGCCAATCCTTCAAAGGGCTGCTCAGCAGAGGTTCGATGGTGCCGCGTTCCTTTTCACCTACAAAAGATTCGAGGGCGATCACCAAAGAGACGGTGATGGGGAAAAAGCCGACCACCATTAAGAGAAAGGGCACCAGTCGTTCGGCAATGAGCGGCGTACCATATTGGGTGGTGAAATCGATGGCAGCCTGCGCGCCCAGATCTGCCAACAACGGCAGGACCAGCGTGAGGACAACCATGGGAAAAATGATCCGCCAATCGCGCAGTTGGTCGCGTAGTTCGCGCCAGGCGATCAACCAGACCATGCTGAGGTCGTCTTTCAGGTTATCAGCCATGATGTACCTGCGCCATGGCCGCCAGATAAACCTGTTCCAGGGTGCGGGGCAGTTCCTGCAAGGCCACCACTTTGGCCCCGCGCTTCATCAGTTCTTTCAACAGGATGGGATTGGCCCTTTGCGGATCTTCCACCCGAAATCGCGGGCCATTTTCGCCACTTTCCAGGCATGTCACCCCGGCAGGCAGTGGAAACGTGAGCGAAGGCCATTCGCCGCGCACCTTCAGCTCAAATTCTGCCGGACCCAGCAGGGTCCGCTTCATCTCCTCGATGGTCCCATTCACCAGGATGCGGCCGCGGTAGATAATGGCGATCCGGTCAGCCAGCATTTCGGCCTCGACCAGGTTGTGGGTGCAGATAATGACGGTCCGTTGTTCCGAACGCAGGCTGGCAATGGCCTTCCGCACCAACTGGGCCGACTCAGGGTCCATAGCGGAGGTGGGTTCGTCCAGCAGCAGTACCGGGGGAGAATGGAGCAGTGTCCGCGCCAGGGCCAGTTTTTGGCGCATCCCTTTTGAATATTGACCGATGGGGCGTTTGGCCACTTCAGCCAGACCGAAGTATTCCATCCAGGAACGACTGCATTTCTCGCGGTCGGCTGCATCCATCCTATAGATTTTGCCGTAAAAATCGAGGTATTCCCACCCGCTCATGCGCAGATAAAGGCCATGCTGCTCCGTCAACACCCCCACCAGGCCGCGCACCTGCCGCGGTAACTCGGCCACGTCATAACCAGCAATACGTGCCCACCCGCGTGATGGGGCCAGCACAGAGGTCAACATTCGAACGGTGGTTGTTTTTCCCGCGCCGTTCTGACCCAGGAGCGCCAGCACTTGGCCCGGTTCTACTTTCAGTGTAACGCCGTCAACAGCCCATGTATCCCCAAACTGTTTGCTCAGATCCTCCGTCTGGATCATACGGCCTTCGCCTGGCGAAGGCGATGGTTCAGGAAGACAGCCGCTCCGGCAACCAACGCCACAACGACCATGAAGGTCTGATTGAAATTGATGCCACCTACCTGGGCAGCGTCCAGGCGCAGGAATTCCAGGCTGAAGCGGCCAATGGCATACATGATCATATAAGCGAGGAAAATATCCCCCGGTTTGAGCCATTTTTCAAAGCGCCGCGCCGCCCAAACTAAGGATGCCATGATGAACACGTTCCAGAGCGATTCATAGAAGAACAAAGGGTGGAAGAAATCATTATTCTCGTATCCGGGTACACGATGGAGTGGATCGATGTAGAGCTTCCAGGGCACGTTAGTCGGCTTACCATACAGTTCTTGATTGAAGAAATTTCCCCAGCGGCCCATCGCCTGCGCCAGGGCTACCCCCGGAGCGATGATATCTGCCCAGGTGAGGAAGGAAGTCTTCTTCTTGCGGGAGATTATTAAAAGGGCAATTGCGCCGCCAATGACCGCCCCGGGAATGCCAAGGCCTCCGTTGCGGATATTGATCATATCCAGCGGATGGGAAAAATACCAGGCTGTCGTGAAGCCTTGTTCGACCATCGAGGGCGGCGGTGTGAAAATGTGCCAGAGTCTGGCCCCTACGATGCCAGCCAGGACCACCCAAAATAACGCATCCCACAGAAAATTCGGATCCAGACCTCGGCGTTTCGCCTCGGCCTGCGCCAGGAAAGTCGCCGCGATCACCCCAGCCATGATGAAGATGCCATAGAAGTAGATATGGAATGGTTGAAGACCAAAAGGAAGAGGAATATTAAATCCGTCGGGTACAGTTTGCATGGATCACTCCTGATTCTGGGATAACTGTCGCCGGGCATCCTGCCGCACACGCATGATCCGTTGAAGAGCGGTGAAATTAGCCAGGATAGCGATCATGATAAGGGCAACCAGAGGAATATTAAAGATCAGGCCGGGGATGAGCACGATATAGCGTTCCACCCGGGTCAGCAGGCCAATATTGGCATCCAGTTTGGAGGCATCGGCGCGAGCCTTGACGTAGGAAACCAGCACAGAGCCAGCCGCCGCCAGGTAGGCCATCAGGATGCCGCTGGCATCCGGATGGAGCATGTAATGGATAATGAAACCGAGAAAGAGGAATAATTCCGAATAGCGGTCGGTTACAGAATCGACAAACGCGCCCCAATGACTGGCTTCATTCCGCAGCCGTGCCAGGGCGCCATCCATGGCATCCACCGGGCCCATGATCAACAGCAGAATGCCCGCCCAGGTCATCTGACCGAAGGCGATCAACACTGCAACCCCTATCGTTCCTGCCAGACCGATCAATGTGAGTGTATTGGGACGGATGCCGAGGCGGTTCAAAAAGCCGGCGATGGGTTGATAATACCAGCGGAACCAGACCCGCATTTTATCGGTGAAGGACAGTTTTTTCGGCTCGGCAGTCTCGGTCAATTGGTTTTCCTCATCTGCTTAGTTTCTAGAAACGTAAAACGGGGCAATCATACCACATCAGGCATTCTCAATATCTTCCTGGTCGGTATCGCCGTTCTCTTCATCCGGCTCCAGCAAGACCTCCCGGTCACGCCCACCGCCCAGTGAAGGACCGATGGCTCCCATATCTTCCAACTTATCCAGCAAGCGGGCCGCCCGGGGATAACCTATCCTCAAGCGGCGCTGCAGCATGGAAGCGCTGGCACGCTGCTCCTTTTTGAGCACAGTGATTGCCTGCTCCACCAGAATGTCATCGCTATCATCATCTGGAGCCTCGGTCAGCATGGTCTCCCACGGCGGGCGGATATCTGCCGGCGGGGTCATCTTCTGCCAGTGTGCGATGACTCGTTCGATCTCCTGATCGGTAACGATGACTCCCTGGGCACGGATGGGGTTGCCCACTTCCGGGTTCAGGAAGAGCATGTCACCCCGCCCCAGGAGGGTTTCTGCGCCGGGCAGGTCCAGGATGACCCGTGAATCCACTCCGGACGCAACCGCAAAGGCCAGCCGGGCAGGGAAATTGGCTTTGATCAGCCCGGTCACCACATCGGTGCTGGGACGCTGGGTCGCCACGACCAGGTGGATGCCGGTGGCACGTGCCATCTGCGCCAGGCGGACCAGGTTATGCTCGGTCTGGTCCGGCGCAGACATCATCAGATCGGCCAATTCGTCGATCATGACCACGATGCGCGGCAGGGCCTGGGCATCTTTGCGGCGCTGCAAGCGGCGATTGTATGCGTCGATATCCCGGGCTTTCGCCGCTTCCAATAATTTGTAGCGGTGCTCCATTTCCACCACCACCCACCGCAGCACCCCCAGGATGCGCTGAACATCTGTCTCGACTTTGCCAAGCAAATGTGGCAGGCCATTGAAGCGGATCAACTCGACCATTTTCGAGTCGATCATGACCATGCGCAGGTCTTCCGGAGCATTGTTCATTGCCAGGCAGGTCGCCAGGGCGGCGATACAAACCGATTTGCCTGAGCCGGTGGTTCCGGCAATGAGCAGGTGCGGCATGCGCGCCAGGTCCGCTACCAGCGGATTGCCGGAGACGTCACGGCCCAGGCCGATCGCCAAAGGCGAGCCGATCTTGTAAAAGGCATCCGTCTCCAAAATAGGGCGCAAACGCACCAGGGCCGAACGGGGATTCGGCACTTCGATACCCACATAGGCGCGTCCCGGCACAGGCGCTTCGATGCGCAGGCGTTCCGCCGAGAGGGCCAGCGCCAGGTCTTTTTGCAGGCTGGCGATCTGCGCCACACGGACTTTCATCTGTTGCGCATCTTCCTCATTGCCTTTTCGGATAAAACCCGGTTGGACGGCAAATTGGGTCACCGTTGGGCCGACCCGAAACCCAACCACCTTGGCGGGGATGCCGAATTCGGACAGGGACTTCTCGATCATGCCGGCGGTCTGGTTGATGGTCCGCTCATCCGGGCGGACATTTTGTTCGCCCAGGAGAACGTTCAGCGGAGGCAACCGTTCGCCGCGCGGCGGCGGAGCCACGGGACGATTATCCTGTTTCTCGGAGACCTTGAAAGACTTGCGGAATTCGGCGGGCAGTTTCTGGTTGATTTTCCGGTTCGTTTGTACCGAAGCGACTAGCCTGTCTGCGACCAGCGGAGAAATGACCGGGGTTTCCATCTCGGTCGATTCCTCGGTCGGTTCTTTCCGGTTCTCCAGCTTGCTGAAGCAACCAGGCTTCCAGGCGGTGCCACAGACCCAACCCGGTCAGGAGCGCCAATGCCCAGAGTAGGAAAATGATCACCCCACCTAAGATGGGGCCGATAAATCTGACCCGCACGATCATCTGCGCCAAGCCCCAACCAACTTCACCGCCCCACATGCGCCCGGGCTCCAGTTGGTGATTGCTTAGCACCGATAATACAGCCAGGGTAAGGAAGGCCGCCACCTCTAACGAAATAATACGCCCCCACTGAAGTGTAAGCGGTTGACGGCTGCGGCGAAAGACAAGCACACCCAGGATTCCGGCAACCAGGACAACCAGCAGCTTGCCCCAACCGAACCATCGGGTGAGCAGGTCGACCCACTGTTCCAGCAGGCTACCTCTGGAAAGATGCAGGATCCCCAGAAGCGTCAGCAGCGCAAAAGCAAAGAGGAAGACCCCAACAATATCCCACAGGAACCGTCCGAAGTGGGTCTGGATATTGGCGAATCGATCCATCAAATTAGCCGGGCGGGCAGGATCAGACCGGTCAGCCGGAGAACTCGCAGTGGGTTTCTGAGAGGATGAGGCCATTAGGTCAATCGAGTTTCATGCTTAACCCGAGGCGCTGCCGTGAGGCATCGACCTGGATGATCCGCACCTGCACATTTTGACCAGGGATTAGCGTGTCCTTGATGGTTGCCTGCGGCGCAAGAGGGATCTCGGAGGAGTGGATCAAGCCTTCCAATCCATCTTCCAGCCGGGCAAAAACTCCATAGGGCACCAACGCTGTGATCACTGCCGGTACCACCGAATTGACCGGGAAATGTTCCGCCGCAGTTTCCCACGGGTTAGGCATCAACCTCTTCAAGGAGAGAGCGATGCGGCAGCGTTCCGGAGCCACTTCCATCACCAACACCTCCACTCTCTGACCGAGAGTGCAGATCTGGCTGGGATGCGAAACTCGCCCCCAGGATAATTCCGAAATGTGAATGAGACCTTCCACGCCACCCAGGTCCACAAAAACGCCGAATTCTGTGACGTTGGTCACTTCGCCGCTGACGTGTTGACCGGTCTGGATGGTACTAAAAAGGACCGGTCGCTTCCCTGCTTCTGCCCGGGCTGCCCGTTCCGAAAAGATCATCCGACCTTCATCGGGGACGCATTCGATGATCTTTAATTTCAGGGTACGCCCCACGTAGGCGGTCAGGCAATCCTCCCGATAATCTTCTTCCGGTTGGATGGGCAGGTCCAATAAATGAGAACAGGGAACAAACCCGTTCAAATTATCGCCTTCGACCAACAGCCCGCCCCGGTTATGGCCTGTCACGGATAGTGAGATGATCTCATCCTGGCGGTAAAGGGTAAGCGCTCGTTCCCAATCGGGAGCGGGTTTTACCGGCGCGTCCAGCTTTTGCATCTTGGGCACGTTGACCGTGGCGCGGTTCTCCTCTTCCTCCAGAACTGAAGCCCACCAGCCATCATCCGGCGATGGCATCTCTTTTTCGTCTTCAATAAGTTTATCCATAATATTTACCTTACCTCCTCCTCGCTAAAAACCCGTGCCTGTGTTTGACGCTCCATATCCAGAATGACACGAGCCACTTCTTCAATAGCAACACGCTGCTTCCTGTAAAGATCCGCCTCCGACATAGCCAGACGCGATGCTACTTCCCGAACTTTCCGACCCTCAACAAATTTCATCTCCAAAATATTGAAGAGGATCCATTCACCGGTAAACCGCCGTTCGCCTTCCGGCCGGACATTATCCATCGCCTGGCGCAGGATGGACCGAAGGGCGTTGGATGGATTGTCATTATGCTCTTTGAACGCCTGCTGGACAATTTGCAGGTTCAACAAGGGGTTTTGGGTTAGTTTTGGACCTCCCCAATAATGGGTCAGGGCATCCCGTACCCATTCCGCCATATCAGATTCGGGCGGCAGGGTTTCTTCAAGTAGGCCGGCTTTGTAATCGTATCGGCCCACCGCGCGCAAGCGTTGGAACAGTTCCACCTGCGGGCGGAGATTTTCAAGGGAGCGAAAAACGCTGCGCTGCAGACGACGGTCTTCCAGTGCCACGGTTGCCCGATGCAGAAGCAAGGAAAGCGCATCGCGCTGATCTTCATGGATCACTTGACCGGGATGATGTACCACGCCCAGGAGTCCCAGCAGGGCAGGCGCGCCCTCGATTGTTTCCGGCTTCAGGTGAAGCGGGAAAAGCCAATAATCTCCCCAACTGTATTCTTCGTTTTTCCCATTACCTTCATGATTGACGACCTGCAAGGCTTCAGAAAGGTTGGAGTCCTTTACAAGGAGGGAATTGCCGGTTGTGACGACCAGCGACAACTCTTCCCCATCCAATGCCGCTACAAAAGCCGAGGGCGACTGCATATGATCGCGCACTGCCGCCAGGACGGCTTCGAGAAATTGGCGCAGGTCGTTCTGGGTGATGAGACGTTCTTCCAGGTTTTGCAGCAAAGCCAGGTCGCGCCGGTCGCTGCCAAAGAAAATAAATCGTTCCCATAAAGGAGCAACCAGGGTGATGGTGTGTTCCAGGAGAAGGACGGTGGCCACCATCGCGACTGGCACTGCCGCCGAATAGACTGTCCCTAATAGCTCACCACTCCGGCGGACGATGGTCATCACCGCCAGAGCCGCCGAAGCGACAACTGGTCCTCGCATGATCCACTTGAACAAGCGACTCTTCACGACCCGGTCGGGCCAAGAAACCCCGAAGAAGGCTACTGCATACGCCATAACTATGATGAGGATTCCTACCAGCAGGTTGCTGAATGTGGCCAGTCCCCAAAAAAGGAAAGGATAATTGCTAGCGATACTGGAACCATAGAGAAGGTAAGGGAATGAGCCCAGCGCCGGGGCGGCTGCGCCTGCCAACAGGTAGACCATGCGGCGGCGTCCCGAGCGGGTGAGGGATCGCTTGTAAGCCCTCACGAAATTCACCCAGGCGAAGATCATGATGCCGATGTAATAAGCGGTGAAAACCTCGGTCAGCAAGGTTCGGCGCAGGTGGGGGGCCGGCTGCCCATTCATTTCCAGCGGGCCGAGCAGGAAACCATAGCTGAGGAGCAAAAGGAAAATGGTGGAGACTGCATACATAAGGCGAACCACCAGGCGGCGACGGCCGCGTGACGGTCTGCCTGTGGTCACGAGGAGGGCATCCGAAAGATGTAAGTAAGCCGGGGGCAGGAATACGATCCCGACCCATTCCAGCCGTAGGAAAAGGTTGACGACCTGGGTAGAGGTGGAAGAAGTCTCCAGCGCTTCAGAGGTAAAGACCATTACGACGCATAGGAGAATAATGGCAAAAGAACGCGCCACCCGGTCGCGCAGGTTGAAGGATAATGCATATAAAAATAGAGAAAAGGCCGTGATGGCAATCCCGGCTGTCAGAATCTCATTGACCGTGGTGATCCCCGCCAACAGGTCCTTCATCCAACCGCTAAGCATTAAAAACCATCCTTGCAATTACCGAAATGAATGCCCGAAGAACAGGGTAATATCCTGTGTTTCGTAATATCTGTCATTATACCCGCAGAACTCATAGCCAAGTTTGCGAGCCATGCAGATGGCAGGGTGATTTTTGGAGGACATTTCCAGCAAAGCCCGTTTATTCTTCCGGTCGGCAGCCCATGACTGCGCCGCCAGAATGAGTGCGCTGCCCACCCCCTCCCGCCTGACACGGGGTGAGACGACCATATCCGAGAACCAGGCGGTATGCGGCAGCACCACGTCGTTCATGCGGATGTAGCCCACAACCTGCTTGTCAATGACTCCGACCAACATGCCCGAGCGGCGGTTCCACGACTCGAACAGGCTCGCCACCTGGCGGGGATAGGGAACCTTCACCGGGTGTGGCAGACGGATCTCACGGAAAATGGCCCCGGCCTGACCTTCTTCATGAATAACGTCCATCTGCCAGACATAATCCGTCTGGCAGGAATGATCGATCGCCATCAAAATTGGCAGGTCTGCCGCTACGGCAGGGCGTATCTGTACCTCAGGCATGCATCACCTCAGGGAGCTTTTATTCTCAAGGGTATCACACAAGGAGGAAACTGATTGCCCTGATTGTCCGACACGACCAACCGGAGCAGATAATCTCCCTGGGCAATGATAGTAGTATCCCATGTACCCAACTCGCCATTTTGGACCGAATCTCGTTTCGCCTCTACTGTAGACCAATTTTCCGTCCCGACAGGGGCAAACTCGTATTTATAGAACCCAAAATTCGGAACGTTTGCATCTCCGGTAAGAATGACCAGCCCTCTCACCTCTTCGCCGGATTTCGGTAAACGAATATTGATCTGGTCCGGAATACAACCTGTGTCAGCAGAGACCGGAGTGGCACTGGTGAGATTGGCTTCCGTGCCCACCCCGGCAGAAGGTCCGATTGCGGCCGTTTGTCCAAACAGTATATTGGTGGTGGGAGTTGCCAGCTGGAATATCGCCGGCATATTCGGTCGAAGAAAAACCAGCATAATAAATTCACCTACAGCCAATAGTCCTACAATGGATAGTGTTGTGACAGCCTGGGTGGTATGGCGGTGGGCGATTTCACGCTCGAGACCATAGATGGCTTCGCGTGCTTCCACGCGCGCCAGGAACAGCCGTCGTAGGCCAAGACCCAACCCAACAGCCAGCAGCATATAGATGAAAGGAGCAAAATCAATAAAAAAACTGAAGATCGCTTTCATTCGGCGCGATTAAAGGGCACGCAGTACTCCATGGATTAATGTTTCCAATTTTGGGACCAGCAGACGGCCCGATTCAAGGACTTCTTCGTGGGTGGTGATGGTGTTGCCGTCCAGGTTGGCTTTGTTGCTGATGCCCGAGAAGCCCAATACCCGCGTCCCACCATGACGAGCGACAATGACTTCAGGCACGGTGGACATCCCTACGGCATCCGCTCCGGCCGTGCGAAGGAAACGCAGATCTGCGGGCGATTCAAAAGATGGGCCGCTCAAGCAAACATAGACACCTTCACGCAACAGGATGTTGTTTTCGTGGGCGACTTTGCGGGCCATCTCCCCCAATTTTCGGTCGTAGGCTTGGCTCATGTCTGGGAAGCGTGGACCCAGTTCAACCAAATTAGGCCCAATTAACGGATTAAGTCCTGCCATCCCGGCCAGGTTAATGTGATCGGTGATGAGCATCACATCCCCGGGAATATAATCCGGGTGGATGGCTCCGGCTGCATTGGTGACGATCAAGATACCCACACCCAGCCGCTGCATGACCCGTACTGGCAGGGTCACATGAGCCATGCTGTAGCCTTCATAATAATGAGCGCGTCCCTGCATGACCAATATAGGTTGACCGTCCAATTCCCCCACCACTAGCCGACCTGCATGGCCCATTACCGTGGAAAGTGGCCAATCCGGCAGGTCAGTGTAGGAAATGATGGCAGGGTTTTGGACTGCATCCGCAAGCCCCCCCAACCCGGTTCCCAGGATCAGACCGATCTTTGGCTGATATTTTATTTTCTCACGGACAATTCCCGCGAGACGATCAATCACTTCGAGGGTGACCTGCATTCCCTTCCTCCAGATTCTATTTCATCAACCGTTTAACAATTAAATTATAACCCAACTCGAATGATCGACTACTGAACAGGTTTGTATGTTCTGTTCTACAAGATTGGCTACGCGGATTATTTCAGGGAAATTAAGGCAGCTTGCAAACCTTTTTAAATTCGGTCACCGTTGTATCCAGCATCGCATCATCAATCCAGTAGTGGGTCACGAGACGGAAATATCGTTCCCCCTCTGCGTCGATCAGGATCCCGCCAGCTTTCATCTTTTCTACAAATTCCCGAGTCGTATCGGGTATCTCTGGGGCGAGTGTGAAAAAGACCATATTCGTTGCCGGCGTCTCCCATTGCAGTACGAGACCCGGAATTTGCTTCAGCCCATCCGCCAGTTTGCAGGCACGGGCGTGATCTTCCGTCAACCTCTTCGTCATCGTTTTCAGCGCCACGATCCCGGCAGCTGCCAGGATGCCCGCCTGACGCATGCCGCCGCCTAACATCTTCCGTAAGCGCACAGCCCGGGCGATGAACTCTTTCGAGCCGCACAACACCGACCCCACCGGGGCGCATAATCCCTTGCTGAGGCAGAAAGTGACCGAATCCGCCGGTGCGACCAGGTCTTTGACCTCCACTTTTTGAGCACAAGCCGCATTGAATATGCGAGCGCCATCCAGGTGGAGCGCCAACCCACGCTGGTGAGCGAAATCACTCACCTGGCGCATATATTCCGGTGTCTGGAAGACACCTCCGCAGGCATTGTGGGTATTTTCGAGACAGATCAAGCGGGTGGGAGGTTCGTGCGGATCATCAAAACGGATGGCCCCATGAATATCTTCCAAATCCAGCGATCCATCCGGGCAGTTTTGCAACTGGTGCGAATGGATCCCGCCCACCGCAGAAATTCCCCCGGCTTCGTGCAGGAAAATGTGGTTCTTATTCCCCAGGATGATTTCATCACCACGCTGACAATGGGCCATAACGGCGATGAGATTCCCCATGGTCCCGGATGCAACGAACATTCCGGCTTCCAATCCCATCATTTCCGCGGCAATTTCTTGAAGGGAGTTAATCGTAGGGTCCTCGCCGTAAACATCGTCTCCAACCTCGGCAGAGGCCATGGCGTCACGCATCTCCTGAGTTGGCTGCGTTACAGTATCCGAGCGTAGATCGATGTACTTCATCGTGTTCCTGTCTGTGGGATCTTAAGGGTTTTGGAGGGCAATCTATTGCTAGCCGTTCCGGAGGGATTTCATTACCCCTTCCAATTCGTCCGGCAGGGCAGCTTCGAAAACCCGGGCTGTTTTTTCGCCGGGCAGGAGGATCTTTAATCTGAAGGCGTGAAGGAAATGCCTGGCCAGATCCACGCTGGATTTACGTTTCCCATAAACCTTGTCTCCGGCGACGGGGCAGCCCAGAAAGGCCATATGCACGCGGATCTGATGCGTCCGACCGGTCAAAGGGTGGACTTCCAGCAGGGTATGGGCGGGGAATGATTCCAATGTGCGGTATTCACTTACGGCCTGCCGACCTTTTTCTGCCGGCACCACTGCCATGAGCTTTCGGTGGGTCAGGTTTCGCCCAATGGGAGCCTCCACCCGGCCTGTAGGCGTGGGAGGTTTCCCATCCACCAATGCCAAATACAACTTCACCACTGTGCGTGTGCGGAATTGGTCTTGTAGCCAGCGGTGGGTACGCTCATTCTTGGCCACTAGGATCAAGCCGGAGGTTTCCTTATCCAGCCGGTGGACGATACCTGGACGTTCCTCCCCACCGATCCCTTCCAATTCCGGCGAATGACCCAGTGCCGCATGGACAAGGGTCCCCTTATCATGGCCGGGAGAAGGATGGACTACCATGCCGGCAGGTTTGTTCACTACTAGCAGGTCATCGTTTTCGAAGACAATGTCGAGGGGGATGTTCTCGGCAATTAACCCACTAGGAAGCGGCGGCGGGATCCTGATCTCGATCTGTTCATTGTGTTCAAGGTCGCGGCCCGTTTTCGACACGGGCTTGCCATCCACAGTTACAAAACCGTCTCGGATCAACCCCTGGATGCGAGAACGGGAAAATTCCGGCAGACAACTCGTCAGAAAGACATCCAGCCTCGCTTTGGTATCTTTATCGTAAGTCAGATTGATTATTCGATCACTCACTCTTGGTCTCTTCTTCAGAGGCAGATGGTTGAGCTGCTAATTTCTTATCGGCGCGTTCTTTCAGCCAGATACCCAGGATCAAGACCGCCACGCCAACCGAGATGCTGGCATCAGCGATATTGAAGACGGCAAAATCTCCAACCGAGATAAAGTCGGTGACCCGTTGAAAAAGGAACCGGTCGATCAGGTTCCCGGTCGCGCCAGCGAACTGCATCGACATGGCCAGCCGCAGCCACCATTCACTGCGAGGTGTGCGGGGGAAATAATACAGGATGAACGCATCGACCACGATCGCCAGAATGGAGAAAACAGTATTCCCATCCTGGAAAAAGCCGAAGGCTGCGCCGGAGTTATGCCAGTAGCGGATGCGGGCAAAAGGCGCCAGCCATTCGAGTTGAGGCGGAATCCAATCGCCGCCCAGGGGGATATTCGTCCGGACAAGGAACTTGGTCCATTGGTCGAGCCCGATGAGAATGCCAGCGACAACTAGCAAGAAGAGATAATCTCGCCAATAATTCTTGATAAACTGGCCAACCATATCGATGGAAAAACGTTTCGTCTGCGTTGCAGGCTGTGGAGCGTCCATTCTTATTTCACCTCATCCTCATAGGTATAAACGCGCGGAACGCGAGTATTGATATTCGTCAGGATCTCGTATGGAATTGTACCAGCCCAATCGGCCAGATCCTGGACCGAGATGGATTCACCTGCCTCCAGTCCAATAAGGATCACTTCATCTCCATTGAAAGCCGAGTCGGACTCGATGTTCACCATCATCTGGTCCATGCAGATCCGCCCCACCTGCGGATATTTTTTTCCACGGATGATGACCTGAGCATGGCTGGAAAGACTGCGGAAATACCCGTCGCCGTAACCGACCGGGACCGTAACGATACGCACTGCGTGGTCCGACTGCCAGATCGACCCATAACTAACCGGGTGACCTGCCCTGACAACTTTGAAGTAGACCACCCGGGATTTCCAGGCCAAGGCCGGTTCCACCGTAATAGTACGGGGTACATCCGCCGCCGGATACACACCATAAAGCATGATGCCCGGTCGCACCATGTCAAGGTGGCTTTCAGGTAATTGAAGGATGGCGGCAGAGTTGGCGAAGTGGCGCATGGGCATGGGCAAGCTGTTTTTGGTGTAGAACTCAAGCACCTCATTGAACCGCTCCAGTTGCAGCCGCGCATGCACCAGGTCCGGAACATCGGCATTGGCGAAGTGCGAGTAGATCCCTTCCACTTCCACATTCGAGCACTTGAGGGCAGCCTCCTGCAAGGAATGGGCGCTGTAATAATGCACGCCGATGCGTTCCATACCTGTGTCGATCTTCAGGTGAACCCTGGCGCGCACTCCCATTTGACCTGCGACCGTGTCGATCTGCTCCAGCCTTTCCACGGAGGAGGCTGTCAGGGTCAGTTCGTGCTGAAGATACTTGGGCACCTGGTCGCCCCAAATGCCTCCCAGGACGATAATGGGGGCGGTAATGCCCAGTTCCCGCAGGAAAATCCCTTCTTCCAGGACAGCCACGCCGACATAATCGGCATGCGGAGCCAGGAATTTGGACACTTCTGCCAGCCCGTGACCGTAAGCATTGGCCTTGACAACGACCATCACCTTGGATGGAGCAACATGACTGCGGATCGCCGCCAAATTCCTTGCCAGCACAGGCAGATTCACTTCGGCCCAGGTGGCGCGGATACCATCATTTGTGGTGATGACGGGTTGGTTTATCTGCATAAGCGTGATTGTAACCGAATTCGAAAGACCATTATTGGATAAAAACCTTTTCTCTTTCTCCGAAGTTTGATAAAAATATATGTCTATTTCATAATTAACTCGTAATTAGATAAAATTTAGAATATAATCACCTCAGACAAATACAGAAGGTGAGATAACCATGAAAATTGTTACCGATTGCGCGGCTGACCTGCCTAACGAGGAACTGGAATCGTTAGGTATCATTCAAGCCCCCCTGTATATTCAATTTCCAGAAGGTGAGGTCAGTGCCACCGACATTTCCGCAGACGATTTCTATAATCGTCTGGAAGCGATGGCACCTGTCATTCCATCCACCGCCCAACCATCGGCTGGCATATTCAGCGAACTCTATAGCAAAGTCGCAGATGCCGGCAAGGGTATCCTATCCATTCATATTTCCTCCGGATTGAGCGGCACTATCAATTCAGCCCGCGTAGGCGCAGAGCATCTCAAAGATGCAGTCGTCCATGTTTTTGATTCGATGACCCTCTCGGGAGGAGAGCGCTTCCAGGTACTGGCGGCCGCCAGGGCTGCCAAAGCCGGCTGGAATTTGAAAGCCATCCTGGAAAGGCTGGAGAAGATCCGTGCGAACACCGAAGTGATCTACACTCTGGAAACGCTCGAATACTTGGCCCGCGGCGGTCGGATCGGACGGGTTCAGGCACTCATGGGCTCGGTCCTGAAGATCAAGCCGATCATCCATGTCGATCATAAAGACGGCAAATACAGCACTGTTGCCAAAGGCCGCACCGTTACGCAGAACCTGGGCACCATTGTCGATCATCTTGTCGCCATGTATGGATCTGTTCCTCTGTGGGCCACCGTTTTACACGGTCGTTTCGCGGAGAGCGCCGACGCCCTTGCGGGCCTGATGAAAGAACGGCTCAACATCGGCAAACTGGAGATTTTACGGATTTCCCCCGTGTTGGGAGTACACACCGGTCCCGGGATCGTCGGGACGGCAGTCATGCCAATGGAATTGGCAGAAGATCTAAATTGAAATGACAGGCCCGGATTTTCTCCGGGCCTGTCATTTTATGAGGATCCAATAGGTAAAGAGGTGTTTGATACGTGAAGTTTCACCTCACTTGGCTACACGCACAAGCCCCACAGTCACCTTTTCCCCTTCAAATTCATCCGAGGCCGTGATGGAATCTGCCAGAGGGTTACCGAAGGTCAACTCGACCGTCAACGTCTCTGTGTTGACATAGTCCAGGTTCGCCTGGATAGCCTCTTTCAACCCGGGCGAGGCGACCACGTTTACCTTGATACGGTCAGCCACATCCAGGTCGGCATTCTTGCGCAGGTCCTGCAACCGCCGGACAAACTCTCGCGCCAGTCCCTCACGGACCAACTCGGGAGTTAACTCCGTCACCAGTGCAGCCAGGTACGGGCCGTCATTGGCAACTGCGAAACCCTCGCGAGCCTGGGCACGTACTTCCACTTCCTCGGGGAGGATGTCGTAAGTTTGCCCATCCAGGGTCACCTTAAGCGAGTCACCTGCAAGCAGCCCAGGAGCAGCAGCATTGGGATCGACAGCTGTGATGGCTTTCGCCAGCGCCGGGAATTTGTTGCCGTACTTCTGGCCTAATTGTTTTGGTAGCGGCTTGACCACGAAGGAAACCGCCTCCCCGCTCGTATCCAGCAGGCGGACGTGTTTAACATTCAGTTCATCGGCGATCAGGTCGGCAAACTTCTCCACCGACTGGCGTTCGTCCGCATTTCCGACCGAAAAGGCTGCCTCTGCCAACGGCTGGCGGACCTTGCGGTTGGCTTTCTGGCGGCTGGAATGACCCAGCGAGACCAGCTTCATGACCAACTGCATATCCCGGTTGAGGGTCTCATCGATGCGGCCTTCATCCACTTTCGGCCAGGCAGCCAGGTGGACCGATTCCAGGCGCATGGTCATCCACAGTACGGACAAGATTTTGGTGCAGTTCTTCAGCCATGAAAGGCATGGTCGGCGCCAGTAGCTTGGACAGTGTCACAAGGGCCGTATAGAGGGTGCTGTAAGCAGCTTGCTTATCGGTATCAGATTCAGACTTCCAGAAGCGCCGGCGGGAGCGTCGCAAATACCAGGTGGACAGGGCCTCCACAAAGACCTCGATGGGCCGGGTAGCGCCGGGAACGTCATAGGTTTCCATGGCCTGGGTAACGTCCCGCACCAGCACGTTGAGGGCTGAAAGCAGCCAGCGATCCAGGTCGTTGCCGGGTTTGGCCGGTAGGGTCAGGTTGGGCTTATCCAGGTTGGCATAAGTCACAAAGAAGGAGTATACATTCCACAGCGTCAGTGTGAAATTCTTGACCACGTCCGTGACCATGCTGGGAGCGAAGCGGCGCTCGGCATTGGGTGGCGCGGAAGTATAGAAATACCAGCGGAACGCATCCGCCCCGGTCTCGTTGAGCACGTCCCATGGGTCGACCACATTGCCGCGGCTCTTGGACATCTTCTGCCCGTTGGCATCCACCACCAGGCCGAGACAGATGACATTCTTGAAGCATTCCGAGTCGAACAAGAGCGTGCTGATGGCATGGAGAGTGTAGAACCAACCGCGGGTTTGGTCCACCGCCTCGCAGATGTAATCAGCGGGGAACTGCTGTTTGAACTTTTCCTGGTTCTCGAAGGGATAGTGCCATTGCGCTACCGGCATCGAGCCGGAATCGAACCACACGTCGATCAGGTCGGTCACGCGGGCCATCTTCCCGCCGCATTTCGTGCAGGGCCAGTTGATCACATCCACGTAAGGGCGATGCAAATCCAGGTCCGACAGGTCTCGCCCGGCTTTCTCTGATAGTTCTTTCACGGAGCCGACACATTCGCGGTTCTTGCAGTCCGGGCACTCCCACACAGGCAGGGGTGTGCCCCAGTAGCGCTCTCGGCTGAGCGACCAGTCGATATTATTCGACAGCCAGTTGCCAAAACGGCCTTCACGGATATGCTCGGGTACCCAGTTGATCTTGTTGTTCAATTCCACCAGGCGGTCCTTGAACTGGCTGGTGCGGATGTACCACGAGTCACGGGCGTAATAGATAAGGGGTGTGTCGCAGCGCCAGCAGAAGGGATAAGTGTGCGTATACGTCTCGGCGCGGAACAACAGCCCGCGCTTTTGCAGGTCGGCCGTGATGGAGGGATCGGCATCTTTGACGAAGACTCCCCGCCAGGGCGTGATCGGCGGAAGGAATGCGCCATCGGGACCGACCGTCATCACCACCGGCAGATTGTATTCCTTCGACACTTCCATGTCTTCTGCGCCGAAGGCCGGGGCAATATGGACCAGCCCGGTGCCATCCTCGGTGGTGACAAAATCACCCAGGACCACGTAGTGGGCGGGTTTCTCCAGCGGCATGAAGGTGAACAACGGGCGGTATTTCATGCCTTTCAACTTCTTGCCCTTGAAGTGATCCACCACTTTGACCTCTTCACCGCGGAAGACCTTCTCCAGCAGCGCTTCAGCCATGATCAGGCGTTCCTTGCCGCCGCCATCCCCATTGGCGGTGACGGGTATGACTCGTTCGACCGTGACATATTCCACATCCGGATGGGCTGCCACGGCCACATTGGCAGGCAGTGTCCAGGGGGTGGTCGTCCACACCAGCAGCGACGTATCGGGCTTATCCACCAGCGGCATGCGGATGAAGACCGAAGGATCGGTGGCATCGGCATAGCCCATGGCGACTTCATGGTCCGACAGAGGCGTGCCGCAGCGGGGACAGTAAGGAACGATCTTGTAACCCTTGAAGAGCAGGTCCCTATCCCAGAAGTTTTTGAGGATCCACCAGACCGACTCGATGTATTCATTGGTATAGGTGACATAGGCATCGCCCAGATCAACCCAGAAGGCGATCCGGTCGGTCAGTCTCTCCCAATCCTGGATATATTCGAAGACCGACTTACGGCACAATTCATTGAATTTCTCGATGCCGTATTCCTCGATCTGCTGTTTGTTGTTGAAACCGAGCTTCTTCTCGACAGCGATTTCTACCGGCAGGCCGTGAGTATCCCAACCGCCGCGCCGCGAGACGTGGAAGCCGTTCATGATTTTGTAGCGCGGGAACATATCCTTGAAGACGCGCGCTTCCAGGTGATGCACACCCGGCTTTCCATTGGCAGTCGGGGGCCCTTCATAGAAGACATACTCGGGTCCGCCTTTGCGCTGCGAGACCGTTTTCTCGAAGATCTTCTGCGATTTCCACAGTTTCAGGATGGCCTCTTCGAGGTCGATTACATTGAGTTGGGGAGAAACGGATTTGAACATTCTTGATCTCCAATGATCGGTCATGCAACAAATATAATAAAAAACACTCATCCCTACACAGGGACGAGCGCTATCACTCGCGGTACCACCCGGATTCCTGCAATGAGCAGGCACTCAGTGGAATACGGCCTGAGGCTTATATTCCCGTCAGGATAACGGTAGACAATTCCGGCTTTCTTACTGTTGACCTGGTTAAAGGCCAATTTCAGATCACAGCTCCGGGAGGATTTTCAGCCACTTTGGCTGACCCGGCTCACACTCTTCCCGGGTTCGCTGGCAGCAGCAGGGGCTTACTCGTTCCCATCGTCGCTTTTCAGATTATATAGAACGTGATTATGCCACAAAAACAAGCCATAGACAAGGCCACTGCTGAGGTTCAGGAAAATGTAGCTGCCTCTTCTATGAGGGTACTCCATTATTTCACTTTCATAATAATAATTATTGTCCAAATCTCTATATGGTACACTGGTTGCAACCTTACTGTTAATCCGCCAATTGAATATTCACCTCGTGACCGGCAAAATGCAAAAGCAAAAGCCACCGGAAGACTATCGCATTCATCCTTTTTTAGGGAGGCATCCATGCGCATCATCTCTGTCCGTCACCCATCCGAGCCTGCCCGACGTATCACGGCAGTGCTGATCCTGCTGATCACCCTGCTGGGTGGTTTGCCACCTCAGGCAGCTCATGCCGCTCCAACCACCATCACCTTTGAGAACGGCACAGATGGCGAGGCCATTGGCGACACCATCAGCGGCCTGACCTTCAGCGCCAATTGGACCTATGGCGATTGGCGCTCGGCACGGTATAACGGCAAATACCCGGACGGCGACTACACCAGCAATGATAACGTTTTTGCCTGGCTTGGCCAAAACCAATCCGAAGGGCGGATCGACTTTGACGATGGCAATGCCTCTTATTTCCAGGTCAAGGTCAGCAGCGGGACTAACGTCACACTGAAAGGCTACGACGGGTCGAATAATCTGCTGGACACTGATGACGCAGCACCCAACGTCAACACCGGCAACTTGGTAAACCTGCGGGTCGATAAATCCGGTAGCACCACTCTACACCATGTCACCATCGTCGGCAATGCCAACGCCTGGATCATCGACGACCTGGAGACCGACGCGGGCAGCCTGCCTTCGCCGCGACTGCCGGTCATCCTGATCCCAGGTGTGGGCGGCTCGCACCTGATAAATGACCATAATCTCGATGGCATCTACGACCAGGACTGGCTGAACATCTGGGCGTTGATGATGTCACCTGGCGACGAACACCTCTATCCCGCACACTTGCAAACGGATGGCAACACCCCCGCAAATCCTGGCGACCCGATATACTACACCATGCGCGCCGGGGATATCCTGCGTACCGAACTGACCGAGGATATTTACACCGGCACGATCAACTTCTTCCTCAGCAAGGGCTACATCGAAGGGCAAACCTTCTTCGTCTGCCCCTACGACTGGCGCAAGGACCTGCGCCAGATCGCCTACAATTACAACCCAAGCTACCCACTGGGCATCACCCTGGATACATGCATCACCACCGCCCTGGCGCGCAACCCGGATGTACGCAAGGTCAACATCGTGGCGCACAGCATGGGCGGTTTGGTGGCGCGCACCTATCTCATCGACCCGACACGCGCATCCAAGATCAAGAACCTGGTCACCCTGGGCACGCCCTACTTTGGCGCGACCAAGATCGCCCAGTTGGTGCTGGCTCCTGAGGGTTGCTTCCTCGAAATTCCCGTCTTTGGCTGCAACCCCAACCCCAACATGACCTACTCTCTGCTGCAAAACTTCACCTCCGGTTACCAACTTAGCCCCGGAGAAGGGTTCTTCATGGTCTATCCAAACGGCTATCTCAAGCGTTGGGGGGCTTATCTCAACTACACCCAGACGATGGACCAATTCCGTGCGCGCAATACATACCTGACCGATGACGCGATCGATTTCCGCCAGTCGATCAAGTCGATCAACGAGGGCTATACCAACGGCAATGAGAACGGCGTGAATGTCACCATGTTCGTCGGCAACAACCAACCCACTCCCATCGGATTGGAAGAGAAAAGCTACGGGCAGAATAGCTACAACCTCATCTTCGGCGACGGCGACGGTACGGTGCCGCGTAATTCAGCCACCATGCAGAACCTGGACTTGGAGCCGGATGTGGATTACCACGGCGCTGCCACCCTGATCTATGCATCCGGCATTGAACACGGCGCTCTGGCCAGGAACAACACTGTACTCGAGACGACCTACACCATCTTCACCAGCACCAGTATTACACCTGAAGAGCTCGTTGCCGGTTCCGACATCCTCTCCACCCAGTCTACGGGCTTAAGCGGGCGCGTCATCCAGGTAGATGGGCCGGTTGCGGTACGCGTCTTTGATGCCAAAGGCAACCTGACCGGTCCAGATGCCAACCTGGTGCTGCTGGTGCAAGACATCCCCGGCCTGTTCTACCAGGTTAACGACACCAACAGCGTGGTGATCAAACTGCCGGAGACCGGCGAATATCGCATCGAACTGCAGGGCATGCGCACCGGCAGCGCTAGCCTGAGCGTCTGGAACTTCGATCAGGACACGCTTACCCGCTCCATCCAGTACTTGAAAATACCTACCAGCAGTAGTAGCCTGGGGCTGCTGGAGGTGAATCCCACCTTCCTCACCGCGCCGCCCGCCTTGCAGCAAATAGAGGGCAAGACCGCTCCGGCAGATATCCAACCAATGATCATCGATCCGGCACCACAATAAAGAGCAGGAGGAATCAACCAATGAAAAACATCTTCTCCCTCTTCCTTGCTTTGATGCTCTTGTCCTCCGCTGTACACAGCGCTCAAGCCACCGCGCCTTTGGCTACAGTCGCCGTGGTCAGCGGGGTGGTGACTGACAGCGGGCACGGCTACCCCCTCTATGCGAAGATCACTATCTCCGGCGGCGCTTCCCAGGTGCTTTACACCGATCCCTTCACCGGCGCCTATTCGGTCAACCTGACCCAGGGGACGACATATACTTTCAATGTGGAAGCCCTGGGCGTGCCCGGCTATGAGGTCAATGTTGAAACCTTCGTCCCCGGCCCGGCCGACCCCCCGCACAATGTCAGCCTGCGGGTCGCCGACCCAGACGCCTGCACCACCCCCGGTTACGCCCGCACCCCCATCTACGACCGTACCTTCGAGCCCAACAACGGCGGATTCTCCGCGTCGGGACAATATTCATCCTGGCAGCATGGCGACCCAACCAACGGACCGGTGAATGCGCATTCCGGAGTGAATGTGTGGGCCACCAACCTGGGAGGCAACTACAGCAACGATGAACACAGCCAAATTGAGAGCGGATATTTCGACCTGAGCGGTCGGCGCGGCATCCAGGTGAGCTGGTGGCAGTGGCTGCAAACCTACGATGCATATGATTATGCCCTGGTTTTTAGCAGCAATAACGGCGGCGCTGGCTGGGCATTAGCCTACGGTAAGGAGTGGGAGGTTCCATTTACTACTACTACCAACGGGGATATGTCCGGCAATTACGACCTTGCCTGGACGCAACGCTCTTTCACCCTGGATTCAAACTGGGCAGTCAGCAATTTCAGGATCTCCTTCCACTTCAAATCCGATTGGCACATGTTTGGTACCGCCGCGCCCGGCTGGTACATCGATGACCTGCAGATCACAACCTGCGAGCCGGTGGCGGGCGGGCTGGTGGGCGGTTACGTCACCGACGCCAGCAACAGCTCCCATCTCAACGGCGCCAGCGTGCAGCACCTCTCCAGCGGTCAGTCCGTTGCCAGCGTTGCCACCCCGGACGATCCCGACGTGGACGATGGACTATACTTCATTTTTGTCCCCAGCCCAGGCGGCGCTGCCAGCCTGACCGCCAATAAATTGGATTACGCCACCACCTCCTATCCCACCATGATCACGCCCAACACCTTCATCCGGCTGGACCTGCCCTTGCCGCCCTACTACGGCACCAGCGTTTCAGCCGACCAGATCAGCAAGGCTGGTTACCCCAACACCACCGTCACCTACAACCTGACCCTGACCAATTCCGGTCTACTTTCCGGAGAATTGCTGATCAATCCGGTTACGCTGCCGCCGGGACCGCTCTGGCTGCCAACCCTTTCGCAACACAAGACCGATCCGATCCCGCCATCCAGCAGCACACCGGTCACGGTCACTGTCTTCATCCCGCCGTATACCCCCACCGGCACAGTCAGCACTGTCGTTCTCCGATCGCACTGGATTGGCACCCTCTATTGGGCGCTGCCGCCCGGAGAACAATCGATCGTCCTGACCACTACGGCGCTGAACGCTCCCCCGGAAGGGCAGGCGCAAAGCCTAACCACCGCAGAAGAAACGCCGCTCGACCTGACCCTTTTTGCGCTGGACCCGAATGGAGATACGGTTACCTATGAATACACTAACGCGTCCCACGGTGTCCTTAGCGGCACGCTGCCTTTCCTGACGTATACACCAGAAATGGACTACTTCGGCCCGGATTCCTTCACATTCACCGCCAGCGACGGCACACTGAATTCCACCGACACGCTGATCTCCATTAATATCACCAACGTCAATGACCCGCCGACAACATCCACGATTAGCGGCGTTGAATGGCTGGCACGCACAGCCCACACTTATCTCGACCATCCCTTCACAGATGTGGAAGGCGACACGCTGACCTATACCGCGACGTTGGACGGAGGCGCGCTTCCACCTTGGTTAAGTATCGATCCAGCCAGCGGCCAACTAAGCGGCGCACCGACCAATGACAATATCGGAACCTACGAGATCGAAATCACGGCAAACGACGGGCATGGCGGCACGGGCTCGACCACTTTCACCCTGACCGTGGTGCTCAACCCGTTCTCGGTGTTCCTGCCGCTGGTCCGGCGCTGATCATTTCCCGCTAATAAAAAGCGGGCGGCCTGTGCGCCGCCCGCTTTTGGTTCTTAAAAACCCTGTATTCCGCGTGTGACCTCATCCTCCATCTTCCCCGTCACCGTAATAAAATGGCATCCGACATATTGCCCATCATAATTATCCGGTGTTATCATTCTATATATGAACCCCTTACTTGACACACTCACTATCCACGCCGCTGGGGTGAAACAAATCCAGGGCGGCTTGATCCTTTCTGGCCCGTCCGTTGAGATCACCTTTGAGAGCACCCCCACTCACTATCTCTATCACGGCTGGCAATCCTGGACGTTAACCGCCTGGGTGGACATCTCTCGCCGTATGCCGGTAATGCGGCCCGCTTATTTGCACCCCATGCAGACCGACCCGCTTCACGTGCAAAATAACCTTCCCAACGGCTCGTGGTACGGGGCAGTAGAGCTCGCAGATGGGCAGGTGATCTTGTTGGGATCGTTGGGACTGGAATCCCACGTGTCCCTTGATGGTAATACGCTGATAGGCTGTTTCGAACAAGGCAGCGGTGACTGGTTCGTTAGTGTCGGCGATGAAACCGAAGCCTTCGATCAGTATGCAACCCTTCTGAAAGAGCGCTTAGGCGGCGGCACCATCCAAAAACCACAGCGGATATGGTGCTCCTGGTACAGCCTTTATACGGAAATTCACCAGGAACAACTGCTGAAGATCTTCAACAACCTGGGCGAAAGCCCGTTTGATGTCTTTCAGATCGACGATGGCTGGCAAAGGGCCATTGGCGACTGGGAACCCAACACCAAGTTCCCCGGCGGGATGGGTGTCATGGCTGACCGCATCAAGGCCGCAGGCCGAACAGCCGGGCTATGGCTGGCGCCTTTGCTGGTGGTGCCATCGTCCGAGCTTTATCGCCAACATCCTGATTGGCTGCTGCGTAATGAAAAGGGGCAACTCGTCTCAGCGGGCTTCAACTGGAGCGAGCCATTGTATGCATTGGATACCACCCACCCGCAGGCGCTGGAATGGCTGAAGGCATTGATGGAAAAAGTCCGCCGGTGGGGCTACGACTACGTCAAACTGGATTTCCTCTACGCCGGCGCGTTGCCGGGGAAACGCCATACCGGCATGCCACGTGAGGCTGCTTATCGCCAGGGACTGAAAGTCATACGCGCGGCCCTGGGTGACGCCTACCTGCTGACCTGTGGCGCACCCATCCTGCCATCCCTGGGACTATGCGATGGGATGCGGGTTGGCCCGGATGTGGCTGGACACTGGACCAATCTGCGCGACCGGGATCTGCTGCGAAACTTCGCCATTCCCGGTGCCCAGAATGCCCTGCGGACCACGCTCAATCGTCTGTGGTTGAATCGGCTGGTGCAAACCGATCCCGATGTGGTTTATTTCGGTTCGCGTGGAAACAACCTCACCGCCGCACAGAAATCCTTACTGCAAGACCTGGCACAGGTTGCTAGTTTCAAGGCCACCTCCGAAGTGCCAGCCTGGTTATCACCGGCAGAACGCGATGAAATGTGCCAGTATATGAATACCAACCCCACCGTGGAAAAGACGGGCCGTTATGCCTACCGCATTAATAGTCGTGAAGTGGACTTTGCCCCCCATATCGGCATGCCACCAATGACGGGATTCTGGAAAAATTTGGGCGGTGCCCTTCTCGACCGCCTCGCAGGCATCCCCCCGTTGATGAAGCTGGTAGATCAGATCAGCCGGCGGGAACAGAAGAAATCCATTAATGCAAACCCTGTTTAAATCGAAATGGGCGGGAGTCAACTCCCGCCCATTCGCATTACGATCCCGGAATTTTCTCGCTCAGCCGGTCAACCAGACCTTTCAACACATCCGGCGAGGCCAGGTTCAAGCGCAGGATGCCACGCCCCCTTGAAGCCAGAGCTTCATAATCGCCTAGGGCTTGAGCCCTTTCGAGTGTGCCGAAGGTCATATCCTGGGTGGGAATGTCGGCGTCGGTGGATGGGTTTGATGTGATCTGCAAGAAGAGGCAGGAACCGGGTCCGCCCTTGTGTAACTGACCGGTGGAATGGAGGAAGCGTGGCCCAAATCCAAGGGTGGTGGCGCAGCCGCTCTTGCGTCCGATAATAGTGCGTAATTCCTGCAGCGTGGCAGTCATTTCATCGTTGCGGGGCAGATATGCATTGATAGCAATGTAGTCACTTGAAAAAGACTTCTCCAGGAAGTTTTGCAGATCCGCTTCCAGACCGGTGCCCGGCAGGGGCAGGGTTGACCAGGCTTGCAAACCCTCCTGATCCCACAGGGGCGTGCCTTCATCGAAATGCTTGTTCTGCCCATACTCGGTGATCTTGGCTTTGGTGCGATCTTTCGCATCCTGCACGTCGGGCTGATCAAAGGCGTTGACGCCCAGAACGACACAGGCGAAGGCTGTAGCCAGTTCCCAGCGATAGAATTCCGCCCCCAGGTCATATGCATCGGGGAAGTTGAAGACCAACGCCGGATGACCTGCAGCAAGAAGTTTTTCCACCTGTCCGTCCAGTGCGCCATCCCGCCGCAGATAGACAAAAAGTCGGTCATTCCCGTACGCGCCCGCTTCTCGCACCTCTTCCCCATCCACCGGCAGGATGCCTTTGCCAAGTTTGCCTGTTGATTCGGCGATGAGTTGTTCCAGCCATGCGCCAAGCGGCGCGATGGATGCATCTGCCAGGAAAGTCAGTTTATCACGACCGCTGACGGCGGCCTCGCCCATCACCGCTCCCAACACCAGGCCGGGGTTGCGGGCGCCGGTCACATTGGCGGCGCACTGGCGCATCATCCAAGTGGCCCGGTCGAGCAGACGTTCCAGGTCGACTCCCATCAACCTGGCGGGGACAAGACCAAAGTGAGTCAGGGCGGAGTATCGGCCGCCAACACTCGGGTCGGCATGAAAGATCTTGCGGAAGCCTCGGGCGTTGGCTAATGCCTCTAGCGAAGTACCCGGGTCGGTGATCGCGGCGAAATGGCGGCCATTTTCATCGCTTAACTTCCAGAAATAATTAAAAGCCGCGTTGATCTCAGAGGTGCCGCCAGATTTGGAAGAGACAAGATAAAGGGTCTTTTCGGGCGGGAATTGGCGGGCGGCCTCAAGCACTTGCGCCGGGTCGGTTGAATCTAGGATGGCGAAAGCTTCCACACCTGTGCCTTGAGTCGGTGCGGGAAAGATCAGCGACATAACCTCGGGACCGAGAGAGGAGCCGCCCATGCCAAGTAGGAGAATACGGGTAAGCCCATCCGCCAGGACGGAAGCAGTGAAATCGTTGATCTCCTTGACGGCAGTCCGAGATGTACGAGGCAGGTCCAGCCAGCCCAGGCGTTTGCGCACCTCGGTCTGCCCATCTGGGTCAGTCGTCCACAGGGTGGCGTCATGGGACCATAACCGGGCAGGGGCGTCGTCAGCCACCAGGGCGGAGAGACGGCGGGAGACTGCCGCCGCCAGAGGGCCGAGGGCGGTCACAGCGATGGAGCGTCGCTCCTCCAAGGTCTTGAGCAACGCCGTGAAGGCATCCGCAAAGGATTTCACGCCTTCAGTCTCCAGTTCAGCGGTGACGGTATCCATGGAAATGCCGAGAGTCTCCAGCGCCGCCAGGGAGGCGCGCGCGCCGTCCAGGTCGTCCTCGATGGTCACGGCAGCCTTGCCGTGATCACGGAAAGCCTCGAGCGTTTGTGGCGGGACGGTGTTGACGCTGCCGGGCGCAACCAGCCGATCCACGTAGAGCGTATCGTCATAAGCGGGGTTTTTGGTGCTGGTGGAAGCCCACAGGGGTCGTTGGGGACGGCAGCCTACGTCCTTAAGGTGAGCAAAACGTGAGCCGCGGAAGACCTGTAAGAATTCATAATAGGCTAATTTGGTATAGGCAATGGCAGCCTGACCGTGTAGCTGGAGGGCCGCGTCCGAACCAATCGCATCCAACATTGCATCCACCTTGGTATCCATGCGCGAGACGAAGAACGAGGCAACCGAGGCGATCTGGCGGACCGGTAAGCCCGCAGCCAAACGATCATCCAGGCCAGCCAGGAAAGCCTCCATGACGGCCCGGTAGCGCTCGAGCGAGAAGATGAGGGTGACATTGACATTCAGCCCGGCGGCGATGGCAGCGCGCACAGCCGGGACCCCCTCAGGTGTGGCGGGGATCTTGACCATTAGGTTGGGACGGTCGACCCACTCCCACAGTTGTTTGGCCTGGGCCAGGGTGGCCTCGGTGTTATGGGCCAACAGCGGGCTGACCTCCAGCGAGACGTACCCATCCGCGCCTTCGGACTGGCGATAGAGCGGCGAGAACAGGTCGCAGGCATCGCGGATATCCTCGATGGCCAACTGCCAGAAGATACGCTCGGAATCCCAGCCCGACCAGGCCAGCGGGATGAGGGCCGGGTCGTAGTCGTTGGTCTTGGCAATAGCGTTATGGAAGATGCTCGGGTTGGAGGTGACACCGCGGATGTAGCCGCGCGTGATCATATCCGCTAGCCCGCCGTTTTCGAGCAGGCGGCGCTGGATATTATCGTACCAGAGGGATTGTCCGAGGCGAAAGAGTTGGTGGATGGGGGTGGTCATACAGAGATTCCTTAATAGAAGTTTACATGTTCACAAGTGGGTGAATACTAGCGTTGATCAATTGCCTTCGAGTTTTTTCGTCTTTGTAACGCGGCGGGCGTGGCGCTCCTGACCGGGGTCGTTACCGATGAAACGCGAGGCCAGGAAAGCCAGGACGATTTCGCGGGCGATCGCGGGACCGACAACGCGCGCCCCCAGGCAGAGTACGTTCATATCGTCGTGCTCCACTGCCTGGCCGGCGGAATAGGTGTCATGGCTAACACTAGCATAGATACCTTTGATCTTGTTGGCAGCGATGCAGGCGCCTACGCCGGAACCGCACAACAGGATACCACGCTCTGCCTCTCCCTCCAGGATAGCCTGACCCACCCTCACGGCGTGATCAGGATAATCGGAAGGGGTCGCGTCGGCCGAACCCAGGTCGATGGGTTCATTGCCGCTCTCTCGGACAGTCTGAATAACGATCTCTTTGAGTGGAAAGCCGGCGTGATCGGTGGCGATGGCAATCTTCATTCGCTTTACTCCCTGGCACTAAAATCGGACTGATTTTACCATATTGAAATTGGGGCAGGATTAAGGGATGCAATGGCAAAACTTCAATTTCTCCCGTATCAAAAACATTACAGCAAATGAATAAGGCTGTCGGTCGGTTGCTTTGAGAACCCAAATGTGCCATAATTCATTTAGCATTCATACTTCCCATCTCATGCGGAGGAAAAATACATGAAAGAAAATACCCCTGCCGGTACAAACCCGGCCCAACAGATCGCCAGTGATATCAATTCCCTTAAATCCAAGGTGAGTGATCTCCAGCAGAGCGTACGCCTGGCCAAGGCCCGCGATGCCGTCGAAGATGTGCAGAGCAATATCAACGGGATGGCCCAGAAGATCGCCTCCTTGCGGACCCGTGGCTACGTCTTCGAGAAGGACCTGGAAAACCAGGCTCAATCCTTCGTGGGCTCGTGGGGGCTCCTCTACCCCAACATCCAGACCCAGATCAACGTGCAGGCCAACATGCTGACCAACGCCCTGCGGCCCATTGAGATGCAGATACCGCAGCTCTCGGCTTCTGCCGGCAACCCCGCCGTGGCGCGCAATATGCTGAACAGCCTGCAGTCGGCAGTAAGCCAGGTGGAAGGCCAGGTCGCTGCAGCCGAGCGGACCATCGAGGGCATGTACGACCAGTTCAACAGGCAGGTCTACGAGACCAGCAGGCACATCGATGAGATCGACAGCATGCTCAAATTGTTGGCGGAGGCTACCTTCAAGCTGCTGCCTACCGAGAGCGGCATCGCCGCGGTTAAGGCGGTCTGGTGCAAGAGCGGCAAAGAGCAGAAGGACGACCCGGAGGGAGTGCTCTACCTGACCGACCAGCGTATCCTCTTCGAGCAAAAGCAGGAAGTTGCCACAAAAAAGGTTCTCTTCGTGGTAACGGAAAAGCAAAAAGTGCAGAACTTGCAATTGGAAAGCCCGGTAGCGCTGGTCGAGAAAGTGAACACCAGCAAATTGGGGATGATGAAGAACGAAGATCACATCGAAGTTAATTTTGGATCAGGCGCGCCGGTGCACATGGCCCACTTCCACATTTGGGCGGATAACGCCACCTGGCAGGGGCTGATCAACCGGACTATGACGAGGGACTTCGACCAGGGCCGAGTGGCGGCAGTCGACCAGGCGGCAGTGGACAAGGTTAAGGCTGCCCCCAGTCAATGCCCCGCCTGCGGCGGCAATATCACCACGGTGGTGCTGCGCGGCATGGATACTATCACCTGTCAGTTCTGCGGGTTTGTGATCCGCCTTTAACTGTCTAAATTTCCAACATCATCACCAACCTTCCTGCTGGTCACGCTCCTCTGAAAAACACTTCACGACGTGGCCAGCGGGTTTTAAATCACCAGGCCGCGAGTACCACCAGGTCATTGCCAGCCGGGGAAAAGTGGGCTATGCTCTGAGAGATGCCCCTCGCCACCACCGGAGGGGGAAAGGAAGGTCACATGGAACCCAAGATGCTGATGGATGAACTGGCCCGCGGGATGGAGATCCTGCCCGGTCTGGTGGCCGGCGTCTCACAGGCTGAGGCGCAGATCAAGCCCAATCCCGAAAGCCGCTCTTTCCTGGAAGCGGTCTACCATCTATACGACGAGGAGAAAGAAGACTTTCGTGTTCGACTGGAGATCATGCTGTACCATCCCCGTGACCCTTGGCCGCCCATCCGCCCGGATGAGTGGGTGACGGAGCGGCATTACAACGAGCAAGACCTGGCCGAAACAGTGGAGAAATTCAAGGCCGAGCGGCGCAAGTCGCTGGAATGGCTGCGCGGACTGAAGAAGCCGGATTGGACGATCGAGTGCCCTACCCCCTTCGGGATACTCTTGAAATCCGGCGACATGCTCTCTGCCTGGGTGGAACATGACGCGCTGCACATGCGCCAGTTGGTGGAGCTGCGCCACGAACGCATCCTGCGGATGGCCGCGCCGTACACAGTCAAATACGCCGGGGATTGGTAAGCCGCCTCGTCCAAAAAGGTTGGGAAAGTCAAGGGAGAACGGGATCACAATGATGAAGTCAATCTGGACGGTGGATGGCGATGCGACCAGTTGGAACGCCTGGGCCGAGGCCATGGCAGAGGTGCCCATCAGCCCGTTGGTGCGGGAATTGATCGAGGAAAACCCGGCCGGACAGCACGCCTGGGCGCTCGATCTGGGCTGCGGTACAGGCAGGGCATTCAAGCCCCTCGCCCAAGCCGGCTACCGTGTGATCGGCATCGATCCGTCCCGCTATGGGATTCAGCTTTCCCGGCAACGGGTCGTGAAGGAACATCTGGATGCCTTCCCCATACAAGGCTCGGCGGCGGAATTGCCACTACAGGATGGCCCCGTCTCCCTGGTGCTCGCCATGGGAGTACTTTTTCATCTTGGGCCGCAGGAATTGACCCTCGCCTTGGATGAGATTTTTCGAGTCCTCCGACGGGATGGAAAAGCGGTGCTGCACTTTCTAGACCTCGAAGACTGGCGGCACTCCCTGGCATCAGAAGTCCCGGCCGCGCAAATCCCTGAGCCGGGTTATCGGGCCGTGGTGACCTGCTTTTGCCCCAAGGAGACAATTGAGAGCTGGATCACGCAAGCCGGATTGCTCATCGAATCTATGGAATTGAAGACAAGCAGAAATGAAAACGGTGAGCAGCGCAACTGGATCGTGCGCTGCAAAAGTAGCCTGCTCCAACCCAGCCGCTGGAGTACGGGCCTGGGATTTGCCGAGGGAGGTGAACCGGCGCACCATCGATGTGAAACAGTATGAGGTCCTGCTGGAACGGGCGGTTCAGACGGTGCTGGAGCCGGTACGCCAAAGCGTGCATGGCGGCCAGGATGCGGAATGTCTGTACCTTTTCCCGCTGGTGAGCCTACTCCCCCACCGGGAGGTGGAGCGCCAAGTCGGTGATTGATAGGCTCTGCCCTTTCTCCAGCCTATTTCACAAATTAGGCCCGAAAACTCGCTTTGACAAATACCCCCTCCCCTGCTATACTGAACTGACTTTGTTACAGGCAGGAAATTTTGCACTTAAAGCATAACTCTTTCTGCCGCTCAGCGGCAGTTTTGTAACAAAATATCGCATTCAAAACCCCAACGGAAAGTGCGAGGGGTGTTTTTAATATTACAGAAAGTGAATACATGAAAAATAAAGATAAATTAAGGATCATTCCAATCGGGGGACTTGGAGAAGTCGGCAAGAACATGATGGCCTATGAATACAATCAGCAGATACTGATCGTGGACAGTGGTTTGATGTTCCCCGATAATGACATGCTGGGAGTGGACTATATCATTCCAGACTTCCAGTACCTGCGTGACAACGCCTCCAAAATCCAGGGCGTCGTCATCACCCACGGTCACGAAGACCACATCGGCGCCATCCAGCATCTACTGCATGTCGTGCCGGTGCCGGTCTACGCCACGCCGTTAACGCGCGGCCTCATCGAGGTCAAATTGGCCCGCAATGGCATGGGCGACAAGGCTGACCTGCGCACCATCCAGGCCGGTGAGACCTTCCGGGTGGGACCGTTCCAGGTGGAAGCGTTCCACGTCTGCCATTCCATCCCGGATGCCGTCGGCCTGGGCATCACCTGCCCGGCCGGGCTGGTCATCCATACCGGTGACTATAAATTCGACCAGACGCCGGTTGATAACTGGCCGACCGACTTCGCCAAGCTGGCGGAGTTCTCCGCCCGCGGCGTGGATGTGCTCCTGGGCAATTCGACCAACGCCGAGCGCCCCGGCTGGACCCCCTCCGAACGTGTCATCGGCCCTGCCCTGGACGAAGTCTTCCGCAACGCACCCGGCCGGATCATCATCGCTACCTTCGCATCCCTGATCGCCCGCATGCAGCAGGTGGCCGAGGCATCCCAGCGCCACGGGCGCAAACTAGCCTTCGTGGGCATGAGCATGGTGGATAACGCCAAGATCGCCCAGAAACTAGGCTACCTGAAGATCCCCGACGGTACCCTTGTCAGCCTGGACGAGGCCTTGAACTTGCCCAAAAAGGATGTGGTGCTTATGTGCACCGGTTCACAGGGCGAGCCATCCTCCATCATCGGCAGACTTGCGGCAGGCACCAACCGCCAATTCGACGTGGAAGTTCGAGATACCATTGTGATCTCCTCCCATCCTATCCCCGGCAACGAAGAGGCCATTTACAAAACCATCAATCGGCTTTTACGCCGCGGTGCAGAAGTAGTCTCCGAAGCCACCTCAGCAGTGCACGTATCCGGACACGCCAGTTCGGAGGAGATGAAACTCCTGCTCAACCTGGTCCGGCCGAAGTTCTTCATGCCCATCCATGGTGAGTTGCACCAGCTGCGGCGTCACGCCGCCCTGGCGAGACAGGTCGGCGTTCCGGCCGAAAATATCATCGTCGTGGAGAACGGCCAAGTCGTGGAACTCGCCGGAGGCAAGATCTCCCTGGGTGAGCGCATGCCCGGCGGATACATCTTCGTTGAAGGCGACAGCGTCGGTGAGATCGATCTGGATGTAGTACGGGAGCGTGAGCAATTGGCCCGTTCCGGCATCGTCCTGGTGACCATTCCGCTGGATAAATATTCCGGCCGCCTGATCAAAGACCCTGAGATCATCACGCGCGGCTTTATCTCCCCCGAAGACGCCGACACCATCATTCCAATGGTACGTAAGAAGGTGGTCGATCTGGTCAACGGCAGCGGATTCGACGATGAGAAGACCATCACCGACTCCCTCCGCTCACTCCTGCGGGATAAGACTGGCCGTAGGCCGATGGTGTTCGCCGCAGTGACAAGGGCATAAACAGTACAATCCTGCGGAAAGGTCGAATATTTAAATCACATCGAGGCAGCCTTTTGGCCTGCCTCGATTTTGTTTTCATGAAAAGATGGATTTCCTCAGTTTTGCCAGACAAAGAGAGCGATCAACAGACCCAGACCCACCACGAAGGCAATGACACCTTGTATTTTCGCCAACTTTGGCTTTGGGAAGGTGCCGGGTTTGAAATATGCCAGGTATAGGATGTAGGGTCCGCCAATCAGCCCGGCCGAACCGATTCCCAGTAAAAGCATGCGCAGCATCGTTGTCATAGATTTATCCTTTATTTCCAGCCAAGTTTACCGCGTAACGGCACGAATGCAACCGCCAGGTTCACTTCACGTTCATACTGGCGGCCCTTACAGGTCCACACTTCCAGATGTTGGAAACCGGGGCTACCCACCGGCAGTACCAGCCGGCCTCCCTCCGACAACTGATTGAGCAACGGTTCAGGCACTGATGGAGCGGCGGCAGCCACCACAATGCCCGCATAGGGAGCCGCCTCCGGCCAACCCAGCGAGCCGTCGCCGAAATGGACATGGATGTTGGCGTATCCCAGCCCGCTCAGGGTGTCGCGGGCGTCTATCGCCAGGGCAGGGATCACCTCGATCGTATGCACTTCTGCGGCCATTTTCCCCAGCACCGCCGCCTGGTAGCCCGAGCCTGTACCCACATCCAGGACACACTCGTCGCCTTTCAATTGAAGCAGGTCGGTCATCAGGGCAACTATGTAAGGCTGAGAAATGGTCTGTCCCGCACCGATGGAAAGGGGGGCATCAGCATAAGCCGACGACCGCTCTGCCGGGGGCACAAAGATATGACGAGGCACGGTGCCCATCACCTCCAGCAGGCGAGGATCGGTAATGCCACGGGCGGCGATCTGCCGGCTGACCATATTTCGCCTCTGCTCTTGCATGCCTTCGATATCTTCCGGATTCATTGCAAGTCTCCGGCGATCAACCTGTCCACCTTACCCATCGGGTAGGCGGACAGGTCGGACAGAGCCACCCAGGCAAGTTCGGCCGCTTGCACCGGGCGAGGTTCGCCCTCCAGCAGGTCGCAGAAGAAAGCGTGGAGGGTGATGCTGAAGTGAGTGTAGGCATGTCGATAAGTGCCCAGTTGTTCGCCCACTCTGACTGCCACCCCCAGTTCTTCCTGGATCTCGCGGGCGAGGCAGTCCTGCAGGCTCTCCTGCGGCTCGACCTTGCCGCCGGGAAACTCCCACAGCCCGCCCAGCAACCCCTTCGAGGGGCGTTTCGCCAGCAGGACCTTTCCATCCTTCCGCATGACGGCCGCGGTGACGATGTAATGCGGGCCTTTGACCTTCGGCTTGAGCAGCGGGCGTTGGTTCTGCACGCCAAGTGGCGTAAGCCTGGCACAGGTCACGGACGGGGCAGAGCAGGCAGGCCGGGTCACGCGGCAGGCAGATAGCCGCGCCCAGGTCCATCAGCGCCTGGTTGAAATCACCGGCATGACCAACGGGCAGGTGTTCTTCCGCCAAACGCCAGAGCAGAGCCAACCCCTCCGGTCCATCTGCCGGGATGGATACGTTGAAAACCCGCGCCAGCACCCGGCGGATATTGGCATCCAGCGCAGGTACGTCCATGCCAAAGGCAATCGAGGCAATAGCCCCGGCGGTGTAACGGCCCACGCCCGGCAGCTTGCGCAGGGCGGAGAGGTCAGCGGGAAGTTTGCCTTCATGCTCCTGGGCGACGATCCTGGCGGCCCGGTGGAAATTGCGGGCACGGCTGTAATATCCCAACCCCTCCCACACCGCCAGGACATCCTGCTCCGAAGCCGCCGCCAGCGCCGAAACGGTCGGGAAGCGCTTCATCCAACGGTCGAAATAAGGCAGGACGGTTTCCAGCCGGGTCTGCTGGAGCATGATCTCGGAGACCCATACGGCATACGGGTCGGGGGAAGGGCTGCGCCAGGGTAATTTCCGCCCATGGTCGGCATACCAGCGAAGGATTTGTGTCGAAAACTCGCTCATAAAAAAATCCGCCCGGAACAGAATTCATCAAGCATCGAACTCGTGTCCGCGGGCGGCCTTTGGGTCGATCGAATTAAAATTGGAAACCGTTGCGGGCCGGGATGATCTTGTAAGAATAATTCTTGACCAGTGCGAAGAGTTTTTCCTGCAACTGGCTCCAGCCATCCGTATCCAGGACCTGACGAACGCCTTGCAGGTCATCGCCGAGCATGCTGACCTGGATCTGCGGATAATTGCCATACATGGTGGCCCAGGCTTCCACCGGTTGCAGACCGAGCCGCTGGACGCCGGGGATGAACTCGCCGATGACGAACTCGAAATAATCTTGTTCGTGTTCAGGGGCGATGTCCCATGTCATCAACAGTTTTACCTGCATGGCTTCCTTATTCGCGCTGGTAATCGAGCACGACTACCTTGGTCTCATCCGGCAGGCTGGATTTTGTCACCTTCAGAGCGGGGACCTTTTCGGCTTCATGCAGGCCCATCTCTTTGAGGAATTTGTCCAGGCGCTCGAGCTCGACTTTGGCTTCGGGGGTTTGATAATGCATGGGGATGACGATATTGGGCTCCAGCAGGCTGACGATCTCGGCCGCCTTGGCGGCATTCAAGCCGCTGCCCCCGCCTACCGGCACCAGGACCACATGGACGGTGCCGAGGGCTTCGATCTCGGTCTGGGGTGGGACCGAGTGCAGGTCGCCCAGGTGGGCAATGTTGATGCCCATGTAGTCGAACACGAAGATGGTGTTACGCGGCAGTTCGGCGGATTTCTTGCCGTGGCCGTCCATCTGCACACCGGTGATGAAGACAGAGCCGATCTCGAACTCGCCCGGGCCGGTGATGGCGTGAGAATAGCCCTTGACGGCATTGAGGTAATTATGGCCGGGAGCCTCGTGACTGGAGGTGACGATGTCAGCCTTCAGTTTCAAGGGGGAATAGCCCACCAATTCGGAATCGAAGGGGTCACAAACGACCGTGGCCATGCCACGTTCGGTCAAGCGAAAACAGGAATGTCCGTACCAGGTGATTTCCAATTATGCCTCCGTGCGGGCTTATTATACTCGTAGAACGTCGAAGGTCAAAAGTCAAAGGTCACCTTTCGTCTGCGTTTCCTTTAACTTGGTTAAAGGACAGGCAGGATGGATAGAGGAGGTATTCGATCTTGAGGAACGAAAAAGGAACGAATACTGCTTCTAAATATAAATCTAGACCCGCTAATCTTACGGTTCTTATACGTAAAGAAAGCGCGGTGCTGATATTTACGCAGTACTTTGTATTTCTCTCTACAAAAAGGCCTAAAATCATTCGTTTGAGGAACGAATAATCCGGATAAGGGATGGATCAACATTTTGACACGTGGGCGAGGGGGAGAATTTAGGTCACTTAATATTGATGTGGCCAGGAACGAATGGTTATTGCGGTTCCCCAAAGGGGACGCTGTAGATGATTGGAATGGCGCTTTCGCAGGAGGTTCGCCCAAGGATTCGATTTGATCCTCAGGAACAAAGAAGGAACAATTCCTTCTCAAAATGGTCATAGGGGGAAGTTGGCACGTTCCATCGTTGGCGCGTTGACAGGTCGGGATGTCGAAGGTCAAAAATCGAAAGTCAAAGGGAGGGTAGAGGGATAAGGTGTGCGTTGACACACTCTTATTATAGAACAATTGTTCATAAATACAATAGACAAAAAAATGCGCAAAATACAATTTTGCACCACTCCGTACCCATCCTGGGCACTTTGTGGTGCAGGCGCTACAACCTACCCATTGAAATTATAATAGGCGGATGGACCTGAACTTGATCCCGCGCGAAATCGGCAACTCAAGCGTCTCCCCCACCGGCGAGGGCTGGCGGATGGAGATGGGCGAAGGCGGGCAGAAGTCGTACCGCCTGGCGCAGATGGATGATTATGTCGGCATGGGACGGAAGAACTTCCCCCATACACATCCGTTCACGTTACGGCTACACGCAAGAGTCTCGAGGGCGGACATCCCCGGCACGTGGGGCTTCGGGCTATGGAACGATCCCTTCGGGCTGTCGATCGGGTTCGGAGGGCGGAAGAAGCAGTTACCGGCCCTGCCGCAGGCGGCCTGGTTCTTTCACGCCAGCAAACCCAATTGGCTGTCCCTGCGGGACGGTCCCGTTCCCGGCAACGGATTCTTCGCGGGGACACTACGCTCTCGCCCCATCCCTTCGGCCCTGTTCATTCCCGGCATCCCGGCGCTGCCGCTCTTTGCGTTGCGGCCTTTCTCGCGACTGGTGCGAAGGATCGCCAGCCGCTTTCTGATCCAGCAGGACGGCGTGGGTCTCAACATGGATGTCACCGCCCGGCATGAGTATTCGATCCGCTGGGAGGCGGCGGAGTGCGCCTTCAGCGTGGACGGGGTGGAGGTGTTGCGGTCGCAGGTGTCGCCGCGGGGGCCGCTGGGGCTGGTGCTGTGGATCGACAACCAGTTCGCCGCCTGGACGCCGGAGGGAAGGATCGGATATGGGACGCTGGCGAATGAGGCGGCGTGGCTGGAGGTGGAGGGGGTGAGGGTTGAGTGAGTACCCTCACTGGTGAATGGGTTTACATTCGATTAAGGCTTTCCTAAAGACAAGAAGTCCACGTTTTTATCAACCCTCACCCAGGCCCTCTCCCTTCCAATGCAACGGTTTGAGCGAGCCACCCCCAATGAGCTGTGGCAAATGGACTTCAAAGGACATTTCAAGCTGGACCAAGGCCGTTGTCACCCATTGACTATTCTGGATGATCATTCCCGCTTTCTTTTGGGCCTGCATGCCTGCTCAAATCAGCTCTGGCAGACCGTTCAAAGCCAACTCACGCTCACTTTTCGGGCTTATGGCCTGCCCGAATGTATGCTGATGGACAATGGCTCTCCCTGGGGGGATGATCGAGAGAGCCGTCATACGATTTTCACTGCCTGGCTAATGCGCCTGGGAGTGAACGTGACTTATGGCCGCCCCTTCCATCCCCAGACCCAGGGAAAGGATGAACGGCTGCATCGAACGTTCAAGGCCGAATTGCTTCAAGGTATGCAATTCCACACCCTGCAGGAGTGTCAAGGCCAATTTGACGCTTGGCGAGACTTTTATAACCAGGAACGGCCTCACCAAGCCCTAAATCAGAAGGTTCCAGCGGAAGAAAGGGAGAGGGAGAAATAAGCGAAAATAGGGGTGCTTGGGCAAAGTGCGCCCTGCGCACCCCTATTTTCGCATTACTCCTGATCTATGAATCGGAGCAAGCGGTTTTCCTTCAAGGCAACCGTGTATGTTAATAACACTGGGCAACCCGGTGGGTCGCACCTACAGGTGCAATCGGCAATGGGTCGCCCCTACGGGTGGAAGGGTAGAAGATGAGATAGGGTAAATGACATAACCTATGTATAATATCTTCCATTGAGGAATAATTCTTTATGTTCTCCAAACTAAAAGATATCCTGTTCGGTCCAGCGCTACCCACCCAATCCCTTGGCCACACACAACTGAATAAGATCCGCGCCCTGGCGGCGTTTTCCCCGGATGCGCTGGCTTCGATTGCCTATGCGAACCAGGAAATCTACCTAGGGCTGGTGGTTGCAGGCAGTCTGGGCCTTTCCTATGCCTGGCCGATTGGCCTGGGAATCACGACTCTGCTGGTGATCGTGGCCCTGTCGTATTTCCAGACCATCCACGGCTACCCTTCCGGCGGCGGCTCCTACATTGTGGCCCGGTCAAATCTCGGGACCCTGCCCGGTCTGCTGGCGGCGGCGGCGTTGTTGATCGATTATCTGCTGAACGCGGCAGTCAGCCTGACGGCGGGTGTGGCCGCCCTGGCTTCGGCCTTCCCGGACCTGTGGCCGCACCGCGTGCTCATTGCGCTGATCCTGCTGCTGGTCATCACATTGGTCAACCTGCGCGGCATGCAGGAAGCCGGAACCTTCATGGCTGTGCCGGTGTATATTTTCCTGGGGTCGTACCTGTGTATGCTCGTGTATGGGCTGATACGGCTGGCGATGGAGGGGCCCACCCCATTGGCTACAGTCGCCCCGCCTGCCATCCAGCCCTTGACGCTGCTGCTGATCCTGCACACTTTCTCCACCGGCAGCACTGCCCTGACCGGGGTGGAAGCCATCAGCAATGGCGTCCCGGCCTTCAAGCCGCCTCAGTCAAAGAACGCCGGTCGGACCCTGATGATCATGGCCGTCTTGATGGGCTTGCTGTTCGCGGGCAGCATCGGCCTGACACAATTCCTGGGCGTGATCGCCGGTCCGCAGGAGACGATCTTGTCGGCGCTGGCGCGGCGGCTGTTCGATACCAACATCCTTTACTATATTATTCAGTTTGCCACCCTGGGCATCCTGACAGTCGCCACCAATACCAGTTTTGCCGGATTCCCGCGCCTGGCGGCCATCCTGGCAAGGGATGGGTTCCTGCCACGCCAATTCAGCAGCCTGGGCGACCGGCTGGCATTCAGCAACGGTATCATGCTGTTGGGTTTCTTTACGGCCTTATTGATCGTTCTCTTCGGCGGAGATACGCATGCCCTGATCCCGTTATTCGCCATTGGCGCATTCATGGCTTTCACGCTTTCGCAGGCAGGGATGGTGGTGCATTGGTGGAAGGAACGCGGCAGGAGATGGCTGTTGAAATCGCTCATCAACGGCATCGGCGCGCTGGCAACACTGACGACCCTGATCGTTGTGATCATCAGCAAGTTTCTCGAAGGAGCATGGATCACAGTCCTGCTCATTCCACTCATCGTGATGGGGTTTCGGAAGATCTATACCCATTATCAGGAAGTCCGCCAGGAACTCTCGCTGCGGGGCTTGCCGCCCTCGCTCAAGCCGGTCAGCCCGACGCGCGTCGTCATCCCGATCTCAGGTGTCCACCGGGGCATGGTCGGGGCGGTGAACTTTGCCAGATCCATCGCTGATAATGTTACGGCGGTCTACGTGGAATTGGAGCCGGGTGCGGGAGAAAAGGCTCAAGCCGAATGGAAAGCCTGGTGGCCTGATATCCCCATGGTAATCGTCCGTTCACCTTACCGGTCGATCGTCGCGCCGCTGTTGCAGTTCCTGGACGAGACCGACGTGCAGCACAATGACGGTCAGCTTGCCACGGTTGTCCTGCCGGATTTCATCCCCGGCCGATGGTGGGAGGGGCTGCTCCATAACCAGACGGCCTGGTTGATCAAAGCGGCCCTGTTGTACCATCGCCGCCAACATGGACTGGAACGGGTCATTATCGATGTGCCGTTCCATTTGAGGCATTGAGGTGGGCTGGTTCTACAAAGAACAAGACTCCCTTTAGGAGTCTGTTTTAGGGTGGGCGATGGGGGTCGAACCCACAACCCTCGCATCCACAGTGCGATGCTCCGCCATTGAGCTACGCCCACCATGTGCCTGACTGCTTTCAATCAAGCGGGCGGATTATACCATCAGCATTATCGACTTTCAAGGATACGGGAGACTCTCTCTACCACTTGCGCCCGCGGCAAGGTCTCCTGGGTGCCGTCCTTCAGGTTCTTGACGGTCACGTTCCCGGCGGCAGCCTCATCTGGGCCAATGACCAGGACGGCGGAAATGCCCATGCGGTCGGCGAACTTGAACTGGCGCGGCAGTTTTACCGGCTCGGGGAAGCAGGTGGTGTTGATCCCGGCCCGGCGCAGGTCCGCTGCGAGGGAGAAGGAGGCCTGCAGCAGGTCTGCCGAAAAGACCGTCACCAGGACGGAGGCGGGTGTGGTCGGCAGTGCAGGGATGAGACCAAGTTCTTCCATGACGATACCGATGACCGCATCGCCCATGGCGAAACCAACTCCGCCTAGGGGCTCCCCGCCTACATCGGCGAGCAGGTTGTCGTAGCGGCCTCCGCCCAGGATGGAGCGGCGGACACTGCCGGCAACGTCGAAGGCTTCGAAGACCGTGCCGGTGTAGTAGAGCAGGCCGCGGACGACGCTCGGGTCGAACCGGACATATTCCCGCACGCCTAGTGAATCCAGGGTGGCAAAGAGTCGCACCAGTTCCTCCGACCTGCGCCAGCCGTTTTCGTCAGCCAGGAGAATCTTGAGTCCATCCAGTTGTTTGGAAGTCAGGCCGCTTTCGAGAACATAGGCCTCCCAAGCTGCCGCTTCCATTTTTCCACGGCGGTCCACCAGGGCGGAAACATCGCCGCGCTTTTCCGGCAAAATATTGATCTTCTCGAACTCGGCGTCCATGAAGCGGCGGTTGTTGACTGAGATGAGCGCCTGGGCAGGCGTTAGCCCGACCTTCTTGAGGAACCCGGCTGCGATCGCCACCAGTTCGGCGTCGGCTTCGGGCGAGTTCACCCCCAGCATGTCGATGTTCCACTGGAAGAATTCGCGGGTGCGGCCTTTCTGCATTTTTTCGTAGCGCCAGAAGGGTCCAAACGACCACCAGCGCGCCGGGAAGGCCAGTTCATTCTGTTTTTGGGCGATCAGGCGGGCCAGGCTGGGGGTTAATTCGGGGCGCAGGGTGATCTCGTTGCCGCCCCGGTCGGTGAACACGTAGGATTGCTTTTTGACCAACTCCTCGCCGGATTTGGCGGCATACAGGTCGATCGACTCGAGGATGGGAGCTTCCCATTCCTGGTAGCCGAAAGACTCCGAAACCTGCCGGACGGTATTATATAACCAGGTCCGCACGGCCATCTGGTCGGGATAAAAATCACGAGTGCCTTTCACAGGCTGCACGATGTTTTTCATAAATTCGATTGCTCCGAAAATTTGGATGATGACGGAATTTACTGATTTTAGCATGATTCATGTATGTGGCGAAAAGCCCTATTGCAATAAGATAAGAATTCTTAAACTTTGATTGTGAAATTCGTAACTTGTGCTACAATAGCGGCGAACTTTACCGACAACACCAGAGGTCCAGATAAGAAAGGAGAAGCAGGTATGAGCGACCATGAAGAAATGTATACCGAACTTCTAAAAATGCCCTGGTTCCAGGAACTGAAACCCGAACACATCCAGAAGATTGCAGAAATGTCCTTCTTGCGGCACTTCAAAGCCGGGGAAGTCTTCTTTCATGAAGGTGACAAACAGGATTACGTTTACGTGGTCCTGACCGGTCGGGTTGCGCTGGATATCTTCGTGCCCCACCGGGGCAAGGTCCGTTTTTACACTTGCGAGCAATGGGATAACTTCGGCTGGTCAGCCGTGACGCCGTTCGTGCGGACTCGCACCGCCGGAGCCGTGGCGGTCATGGATGGGACCGTCATCGCCACTGATGTACAAAAATTAAATGAGTTTTGCGAAAGCGATCATGACTTTGGCTATCTCTTCATGAAGAGGATGGCCAATGTCATCGCCAGCCGCCTGCTGGTCACCCGCCTGCAGTTATTGGATATGTTCGCAGAGCCAACGGAGAACAAGAATGTTGAGTGAAAAGAACCTGAACATCGGCAGCAGTGTTACCCTGCAAAAACCCGAATTGGATGCGTTGTTGGCAGACCTGCGCGCCGACGGATTCCAGACCGTCGGTCCGCACGTGCAGGACGACAGCGTTGTCTACAAAGACATCGAAGGGTTGAAAGACTTGCCCCGCGGCGTCATGAGTGAACAAAAACCGGCCTCTTACCGGATGGTCCAGAACGGTAAGGAGCGCTATTTCGATTTCATCCCGGCCATGCATTCATGGAAATATTTCCTGTTCCCGCCGCGCCACCTGCTCTTCAAGGCCCGCAAAGAGGGCAAATGGCAAATCGAGCCGAACGGCGATCCCGAGCCGCGCTATGCTCTCATTGGCGTGAGATCCTGCGAACTTGCAGCCATCCAGATCCAGGACCGCACCTTCCTGCGATCGGATTATTTTGATCCCATCTACAAAGCCCGCCGGGAAGGACTGTTCATCCTGGCAGTCAACTGCCTCCACCCCAACGCGACCTGCTTCTGCGCCTCCATGGGCACCGGGCCGCGCCATCAGGCCGGCTTCGACCTGTGCTTCACCGAAATGGACGACCTTTTCCTCGTAGAAGTGGGTTCGGAGTTGGGCCTGAGTTACCTGGAACGCCGCAAGTATGAATTGCCATCCGCATTCGTGCAGACGGCTGCCAACCAGGCCATCGAACAGGCTACCAAGTCGATGGGCCGGACGATGGATACCAGCGACCTGCCCGAATTACTGGTCAACAACCTGGAAGCCGAACGCTGGGCCGAGGTGGCCAAGCGCTGCCTTTCCTGCGCCAACTGTACCCAGGTCTGCCCCACCTGCTTCTGCTGGGATGCCACCGACCAGGTGGATGTGCTCGGCAAGAACACCAAGCGCGAACGCGTGTGGGATTCCTGCTTCAACCCCTTCTATTCCACCGTCTTCGGCGGGCATACCCGCCCCAACATTCGCTCCCGCTACCGCCAGTGGCTGACCCATAAACTGTCAACCTGGAAAGGCCAGTTCGATGTGCTCGGCTGCGTGGGCTGCGGACGCTGCATCACCTGGTGCCCGGTCGGCATCGACATCACTGAAGAAGTCGCCGCCATCCGCAAGGAGGTGAAGGGATGACCACCACAACCATCGATACCAGCCCGCATTACGCCGGTTACGCCGACAAACTGCTCCTGCCCACCTGGGCGGAAATCGTCAAGATCACCCCGGAAGCCGAGGGTGTTACCACCTATGCCTTGAAACTTCTCGACCCGCAGATGCAGCAGCGCTATCGCTGGGAACCGGGGCAGTTCAACATGCTCTACGTGCCGGGTGTAGGTGAATCCGCCATCTCCATGTGCACAGATGTAGCCAGCTCGGACGGACTGGTGATCCACACCATCCGCCACGTGGGCAACGTGACCAAGACCATTGGCCGCATGAAAGTGGGCGAAGTGGTCGGCGTGCGCGGACCCTTTGGCACAGCCTGGCCGCTCGAAACGATCAAAGGCATGGACGTGGTCATCGCCTGCGGCGGGATCGGCCTGCCGCCCCTGCGTGGCGCCGTCTATTCCATCATCAATAACCGGGCCCAGTATGGGAAAGTCACCTTGCTTTACGGCGCCCGCTCACCCAAAGACCTGATGTACCCGACCGAATACGAAGCCTGGAAAAAAGCCGACATCGACGTGCAGGTAACCGTCGACCGCGGCGACGATGATTGGACCGGCCGCATTGGTGTAGTGCCGATGTTGTTCTATCACTTCCGGGTGGATCCGCGCAAGACGGCGATCCTCACCTGCGGTCCCGAGATCATGATGCGCTTTGTCATCTATGAAGCCCTGGCCCGGCGCATCCCGGCGGAACAAATCTATGTGTCGCTCGAACGGAACATGAAATGCGGCCAGGGATTTTGCGGTCACTGCCAACTGGGGCCCTATTTCATCTGCAAAGACGGCCCGGTATTTCCATTCAACCGGCTCGAAGCCTTCTTCAACGTGGAGGAGTTTTAGATGACCCTCACACCCAAAACACAACCCAAGCCCAAAGTGGCTATCTACAAGTTCTCCTCCTGCGACGGCTGCCAGTTGTCGCTGCTCAACCTGGAGGACGAACTGCTGGACCTGGCTTCTGCAGTGGATTTTTCCTATTTCCTCGAAGCCACCCGGGCAGTCAAGCCCGGCCCCTACGACATCGGCATCGTCGAAGGGTCGATCACCACGCCTCACGAACTCGAACGCATCAAAGAGGTGCGGGCGGAATGCAAATATCTCATCGCCCTGGGGACCTGCGCCACCGCCGGCGGTATTCAGGCCTTGCGCAACTTTGCCGACCCGGCCGAGTTCGCCAAAACAGTCTACCCTCATCCGGAATACCTGAACTTCCTCAATACTTCCACATTCGTATCCGAGAATGTGCCGATCGACCTGGCCGTGTGGGGCTGCCCGCCCAACAAGTATATGGTGGTGGAAGTCATTTCAGCCCTGTTGATGAACCGGCGGCCCAACTTCCCGCCCAGCCCGGTCTGCCTGGAATGCAAACGCCGCGGAGCGGTCTGCGTAGTGGTCGCCAAGGGCATCCCCTGCCTGGGACCTGTGGTCCACAGCGGCTGCGGCGCGCTCTGCCCGGCCAATGGACGCGGCTGCTACGGCTGCTTTGGCCCGTCCAGCGCCGGCAACTTTACCTCGCTGGTGGAGTGGATGACTCAGTTGGATCAATACCCCAATGAAACCGCCCGACTTCTGCGAGGCATCAGTTGTCACGCTCCCGCTTTCAACGCGGCCGCCGATCTGGCTTACAAGCTCTCCGCAGACAAGGAGAATAAATGAACACGATCGAAGTTCCTGCCCTGGCGCGCGTCGAAGGCGAAGGTGGTTTATACATCGCTTTGAAAGACGGCCAGGCTGTTGAGATCCGCCTGGATATTTACGAGCCGCCGCGCTTCTTTGAAGGCTTCCTGGTTGACCGTTTCCTACAGGAAGTGCCCGATATCACCGCCCGCATCTGCGGCATCTGCCCGGTAGCCTACCAGATGAGCTCGGTCACCGCCCTGGAAAATGCGCTGGGTATCGAAGTCTCCCCGCAGACCTATGCCCTGCGCCGGCTCATGTATGACGGCGAATTCATCGAGAGCCATGCCCTGCACATTTATATGCTGCAGGCCCCCGACTTGCTGGGAGTTCCCTCCGCTCTCGACCTGGCTGCCATCGCCCCCGAGGTGGTCAAGAACGCCCTGCGGATGAAGAAGATCGGCAACGCCATCCTCAGCGCCATCGGCGGACGTTCGGTGCATCCCGTCAACGCCTGCGTGGGCGGGTTCTACCGCTGGCCCGACCCGGAACCGCTCAAAGCGCTCCTGCCCGACCTGGAATGGGCGCTGGAAGCCGCCAAGGATTGCGTCAAATGGGCGGTCACCCTGCCTTTCCCCGAGTTGGAGATGGACTATGAATGTGTCGCCATCCACAACCCGAATGAATACGGCATCATTAAAGGTGAGATCTGGTCGTCCAAGGGCAGCCGCTTATCGGTTCCCGAATTCGAGAATCGCTACCTTGAGGAACACGTCAAGCATTCGAACGCACTGCACGGTCATACCAAGGAAGGCGGAACGTATATCGTCGGTCCGCTGGCACGGTTGAACCTGAACCACGAGCAACTGCTGCCGCAAGCCAAGCAGGCCATGCAGGAAGCTGGCATCAAACTGCCCATCACCAATCCCTACAAGAGCCTGATCGCCCGGGCGGTTGAACTGGTGCAGTCGTACGAAGAAGCCATCCAACTGGTCAAGGCGTATGCCCCGAGCGGACCTTCCCAGGTGGAACTCCACCTGAAGGCCGGTGAAGGTTTCGGGGCCAGTGAAGCGCCGCGGGGAGTGCTCTATCACCGCTACAAGATCGACGATCAAGGATCGATCAAGTTCGCCCGCATCGTCCCGCCCACGGCCCAGAACCTGCCTCGCATCGAACAGGACCTGTTCGCTTTGGCGCCTCGCCTGGTGGATATGTCCAAAGAAGAAGCCAGCCTGACGGCTGAACATCTGGTCAGATCGTACGACCCGTGCATCTCCTGCGCCACCCACTTCCTCAAACTGACGATTGAAGATATCGACCAGAAGAAATAGGCCAGTCTGAGGTTAATACAAGGATATGTTGTAAAATATCCATCGCCGCCGTGTACACCAAAGTACCCAGATATGGGTACGATCTACTGGTGCCTCCAGCGGCGATGGTGTTATCATCCAGCAGTGACTATGTTGCAAGCATATTCATTTGGCAAGGGAAGAGTTGAATAACACGATCCGGAAGACAATCCTTGTTTTGGGCATCGGTCAATCGCTGCGGGGGGATGATGCCGCCGGCCTGGAAGCCGTGCGCCTGTGGCAGGAGACCTATCCAGTTACCGCCGCGGGTACAGGTCGGCTTGAGCGAACTGCCCGGCCTGGGATTGCTGGATCTGCTTCATGGCATGAATGCAGCCATCCTGGTGGATGCTGTCATGAGTTCCGCCGCCCCCGGGACCATCCATCGTCTCGAGCAACAAGATCTGGATGCCTTCGCGGCCGGTTCCGGCTCGGCCCACGGATGGGGCGTGGCTGAGACGCTCAAACTCGGCCGCTCGGTGGACCCGGCGTTGGCCCAGACCAGGATCATATTGGTCGGCATCGAAGCCGGCTCGGTGGAGATGGGCGAAGGGCTAAGCCCGCAAGTTCAGTCGGCATTGCCGCAGGCAGTGGAAATGATCGAACGCGAAATCCAGGGTTTGCTATAATTATTTAAGAACAAATTCTTTTTGCGGGAGGATATATGGCGTCCACCGTTACACTCGAAGGCCTGAAGAAAGCCGTGTTTTTCCCCTTTCAGGGAAAAAACTGGACTGGCAAATTCCTGATCGGCGCTGCCTTATGTTTCGGCGGCTTCCTGATCATCCCGCTCCTTTTTGTGATGGGGTATTGTGCGCAAATCATGAAGAGGGTCATCCTTCACGACGAAGACCCTGAACTGCCGGAATGGAATGACTGGGGCGCCCTCATCGTAGACGGTCTCAAATTATACGGCGTCTGTATCATTTACTCCCTCCCGACCTCATCCTGGTCCTGGGCGGATATGGACTGATGATGGGATCGAACATTGCCCTCTCTTTATCATCCTATGCAATTGACCCCTCATCCTCCGATCCATCATGGCTGCCTGCCATTGGAGGCATGGTGGGGATGTTCGGTGGCATAGCAGTCATGATGTTGGGAACCTTCCTCGGTTATCTCACTTCGTTTATCCTTCCGCCTGCCCTGGGCAATATGATCGACAAAGGCAGCTTCGCGGCAGCCTTCCGCGTCCGTGAATGGTGGCCCATTCTGAGAGCCAATCTGGGGGGCTTCGTTTTGGCTTTTGTCATTTCGATGGGCATATTTATGATCGTTTATGCCGTACTCATGGTTCTCTATATGACCATCATCCTTTGCTTCCTGCTGCCATTTGTAATAGCAATACTAAGTTTTGTTTACTCCATAGTCAGTTACAGTCTCTTTTCAGTAGCCTACCGGGACGGCAGGCGTAAGTTAGCCGCAATCTAGGCCAGGTGAAGTCAGGATAACAAAAAAAGCGGAGACCAATGGGTCTCCGCTAATCGATTTAATTGCTGAAAATACTAGGCTTTCGGCAGGCCTATCTCGATCATCCCGTCGGTCAGGCGGACCGGGTAGGAGGGAATATCCACCACCGCCGGCAGCGAAGTAGCCTTGCCCGTGCGGACATCGAAACGCCCGCCGTGACGTGGACAGATGATCTCATCGCCTTCGATCTCCCCATCGCCTACTGGACCGTTGTCGTGAGAGCAGATATCGCCAATGGCGAAGATTTCGCCCGCCATATTGAATATGACGATCGACTTGCCTTCCACTTCAATAAAAAGACGCTCACCCGGCGGCAGTTGCTCGGCGGGCGCGATCTGGACGTATTCGACTTTGGATGGATCGAGGGTGGCATAATTGTACATGGAGGCTATTCAACGAGTTCGTCAGTGGCTTCGCCGAGACCGTATACTCCCGCTTTGAGGACCTTCAGCGAGAGCAGGGCGCATTTCATCCGCACCGGTCCCAACTCGATGCCCAGCAGATCCAGCACATCCTGCTTGGAGAGTTTCTTCACTTCTTCGACCGGCTTGCCGATGATCGACTCGATCAGCAGGTCAGCCGAGGCTTGCGAGATGGCGCAGCCCTTGCCATCGAAACGACCATCGCTGACCTTGCCGGCATCGTCCAGCCGCAGGGTCACTTCGATATGGTCTCCGCACAGGGGGTTATCGTCCTCGAACTGGATGTTGTTCGGGTCGAGATGTCCCCGGTATTGGGGGTTCTTATAATGATCGATGATGTTGTCGCGATAAAGGTCATCCATGTCAGTGTCTATCCAAAGATCTTCTTAACTTCGTAGATCCCTTCGACCAGTTTGTCCACTTCCTCGGGTCGGTTGTAAAGATAAAAACTCGCCCGGGTGGTAGCGGAGATGCCATACTTCTCATGCAGGGGCTGGGCGCAGTGATGACCCGCCCGCACGGCGATGCCGGAACGGTCCAATATCTGCGCCACATCATGCGGATGGACGCCTTCGAGTGTGAACGCCGCCACCCCGCCTTTCTTTTCCGCCGCGGGTCCGAGCACCTTAACGCCGGGGATCTCTTCCAGGCGCTCGAGGGTATAGGTGATCATTGTTTGTTCATGCGCAGCCACAGCGCTCATGCCGACCTTGTTGAGGTACTCCACCGCTGCACCAAAACCGACCGCTTCGGCGATGGCGGGAGTACCGGCCTCGAATTTGTGCGGCAGGTCATTAGGCACAAAACTGCGCAGGTGAACCGTCTTGATCATATCGCCCCCGCCCAGGAAGGGAGGCATGGCCTCCAACAGGTCCCGCTTGCCGTAGAGTGCGCCGATACCGGTCGGGCCGAGCATCTTGTGAGCCGAAAAGGCCAGGAAATCCACATCCAGCGCCTGCACATCCACCGGCAGGTGCGGCACGAGTTGGGCCGCATCCACCACGGTCAATGCGCCGGCCGCGTGCGCCAGTTGGATGATCTCGCTGACCGGGTTAATCGTCCCCAAGACATTGGACATGCCCGAAAAAGCCACCAGTTTTGGCCCAAGACCGAGCAGCGAGCGATAGCCGTTCATGTCCAGCAACCCATCGTCGGTGACCGGGATAAATTCCAGCCTGACGCCGCGTTCGGCCGCCAGCATCTGCCAGGGGACAAGGTTGGAGTGGTGTTCCATCTCGGTCAGGATGACCACGTCCCCGGCCTTCAGGTTGGCGCGGCCCCAGCTGTAAGCCACCAGGTTGATCGAACTCGGTGGCATTGCGCGTAAAGATGACCTGCTCAGCCGCCGGTGCATGGATGAAGGCCGCCACAGCCGCGCGGGCCTGCTCGTACATGGCGGTAGACTCTTCCGCCAGGGTATGCACGCCGCGGTTGATGTTGGCGTTATTGTTCCTGTAGAAAGAATCCATCGCATCCAAGACGGCTTGAGGTTTCTGCGTAGTGGCGGTCGAATCGAGGTAGATCAGTGGAATGCCAGGACGGACCTCCCGGGTCAGAACGGGGAAGTCGGTGCGGAGGCGGGTAACATCAAGGGTTTCGATCATAAAGTTTTGTGGTCAGCAAACCAGGGATAAGGTAATTGGGTGGAAAAAATCCTTATCACCCAGCGATAATGCCTGTGAAAACCCTAGTACTCAAGGATTTCCTTGTTGCCAAGTTTTTTCTGGGTCCCCAATGGACGGATGTGCTCGGAGGTTAACGGATACCAGAGGATGCGGTCAGGGACCATCCAACCGTCGGTCAGGTACACGTTGGTGCGGAACTGGACCGCCACCATCTTGTTATCTACCTGAACTACGATGCCCTTCAGCCAACCGCGCATGCGCTCACTATTCTTCTCGTGATCGCAAAATACCTCGACGGTATCACCCACCTCGAAGGCATGTTCGATTCCTGGAGAACGCATAAAACCAAATTGTGGCATGGCTTGGCCTCTCCCAACTCTGGTGGTTTTCCGAACAATGGTCTTTTCTTTGTGTTCAACTGGTTTAATTTTCATTCGTTTGCCGTCTTTTCATGGATCGCTTCCTGGAAACGTTCGCGGACACCTTCAAAGGGGATACGCTGCATGATGGGGTCGAAGAATCCTTCCACGATCAATCGCTCAGCTTCCCTCTCGGGGATGCCACGCGTTTTAAGGTAGAACAGGGGTTCCTGTTCCAGTTTCCCAACCGTTGCACCATGGGTGCAGCGGACATCATCAGCCAGGATCTCCAACCCGGGGATGGAGTCGGCCCGGGCGCCCTGACTGAGGATGAGATTACGGTTGGCTTGATAACCGTCGGTCTTCTGGGCTTCCGGGGCAACATAGATCATGCCCTGCCAGACCGAACGGCTGTTACCCTTCAAGGCGCCCTTGAAGAGCAGATCGGAGGTAGTGTGCGGAGCCAGGTGGTTCTGCTGGGTGTCATGGTCCAGGTGCTGGTCGCCATTGGCAAAATAGAACCCGGACATGCGGCCTGTGGCTCCCTCGCCTACAAGGTCGAGGGTGGAGAAGGTCTTGGTGAGGTGCGAACCCACCGCGCCGAAGATCCAATCCACTTTGGCATCGCGGCCCACGCTCAGCCGTTCATGGCTGAAATTCCACACGTGGCGGCCCCAAGATTGCAGTTCCACGAACTTGAGGTTGGCGCCGTCGCCGACCTTTATCTCCACGATCCCGGCATGCATGGAGGCTGCGCTCTCTTCCGGTGAGGCGGATTCGTGGACATATGTCACCGATGCGCCTTCGTCCACCCACACGAGGATATGGCTGATGTGTGCAAGTCCACTGCCGGGACCCCAGAAGAGACTGTTGAGCGGTTCCTCGATGGTCACGCCTTTGGGTACGTACAGAACCACCCCATTCTGCGAGAGCGCTCCAGCCAGGGCGGCAAATTTCCCGTCCTCCGGGCGGACCAGTTCACCGATCATACGGGCGACCAGTTTCGGATTCTCCAGCATGGCGGTGCGCATGTCGGTGAAGAAGACGTTCTCCCGCACCAGGTTGGGGTCCAACGAGGCGCGTGAACCGCCGGGGAGAAGGATTACTTGCCCGCCATGCCGGTCTGCTACTAATGGCTTGAGCAACTGCTCCGGCACCGGAGCCAGATCGCGAAAAGCTCCCTTCGCAGGCAGTGCGAATGTATCCGCCGGCAGGGTCCGTAGATCGGTCCGCCGCCAGGCTTCGTCGGGGCTGGCAGGTATAGGTAGGCGATTATACACCTCCCAGGCCTTCCGGCGGTACTCCGCCAGGGCATCTGTCGGGACCATCTCATTGGTGAAACTGAAAGCCGCACCGGCGGGTTCAGGCCGGCGCGTGCGCGCAGTATTGACGACGACGCGTGGTTTCTCTTCCATGTTAACCCACCGACCCTTCCATCTGCAGTTGGATCAGACGGTTCATTTCCACGGCATATTCCATCGGCAATTCTTTCACCAGCGGCTCGATGAAGCCCGAGACCACCATGGTGGTGGCTTCTTCCTGGCTCAGACCGCGGCTCATCAGGTAAAAGAGCTGCTCTTCACCGACCTTGGAAACGGAGGCCTCATGCCCAATGGAGACATCATCTTCATCGATCTCGATGGTGGGATAGGTGTCGGTGCGGGACTGCGGATCGAGCAGGAGCGCATCGCAGACCACGTTGGACTTGGAACCCTTGGCGCCTTTATAGACCTTCAACAAGCCGCGGAACGAAGCCCGTCCGCCCGCCTTGGAGATGGATTTGGAGGTGATCTTGCTGGTGGTGTTGGGAGCGAAGTGGATCATTTTCGACCCGGCATCCTGGGTCTGCCCCGCACCGGCAAAGGCCATGGAGAGCATTTCACCGTGCGCGCCGGGTTCCATCAGGTAGCAGGAGGGATATTTCATGGTCAATTTGGAGCCCAGGTTGGCATCCACCCATTCGTGGGTGGCATTGGCGAACACTTTGGCGCGCTGGGTCACCAGGTTGTAAACGTTGGTGGACCAGTTCTGGATGGTCGAATAGCGCGAGCGGGCGCCTGCCTTGACGATGATCTCGATGACGCCGCTGTGGAAGGAGTTGGAGGTGTACTGTGGAGCGGTACAGCCCTCCACATAATGCACCGACGCGCCTTCATCCACAATGATGAGCGAGCGCTCGAACTGACCCACGTTGGCAGTATTCAGGCGGAAATAAGCCTGCAGGGGCAGGTCCACTTTGACGCCCTTGGGTACGTAGACGAACGACCCGCCCGACCAGACGGCCGAGTTCAGGGCGGCGAATTTATTATCTTCGATGGGAATGACCGTGCCGAAATACTCCCGGAACAGGTCCGGGTGCTGGCGCAGCCCATCCTCGATGGACAGGAAGATCACGCCTTGCTTCTCGAGGTGCTCCAGGATGGAGTGATAGACCATCTCGCTTTCATACTGCGCGCCCACACCAGCCAGGAATTTACGTTCGGCTTCGGGGATGCCCAGTTTGTCGAAGGTATTCTTGATGGTATCGGGCACGTCATCCCAGGATTTTGTGGAGCCTTCAGTCGGTTTGACGTAGTAGAAAATTTCGTCGAATTTCAAGCCGGAAATATCCGGCCCCCACGGTAGGCATGGGGCGGGTCATGAAGTGAGCCAGCGCTTTCAGGCGGAAATCCAGCATCCACTGCGGTTCGCCCTTCATGCGGGAGATATTTTCCACCACTTCCCTGGATAAGGCCTCTTTGCGACTTGAAAACGTAATTCTCGTCGTCGTGGAAGCCGTATTTATATTGACCGATCTCTTCGAGAACTTTCGAGTCTATCGCTCATAGTTTCACCAATTATGTTTACCGGTAAATCAGGCTGCAGTCGTCTCTTCGTATTTTTCGCGGACCCAGTCATACCCTTGTTCTTCGAGATGCAGGGCCAGGTCTGGCCCGCCGGATTCGACCACCCGCCCATCGAGCATGATGTGGACGAACTGCGGTTTGATGTAATTGAGCAGGCGCTGATAATGGGTGATCACCAGCGCGCCCATATCGGGACCGGTCAGGGCGTTGACGCCGTCTGCGACGATGCGCAACGCGTCGATGTCCAGCCCCGAGTCGGTCTCGTCCAGGATGGCAATTTCAGGTTTGAGGGTAGCCATCTGCAAGATCTCAGCGCGTTTCTTCTCGCCGCCCGAGAAACCTTCGTTCAGGTAACGGCCCGCCACGGCGGGGTCCATCTTGAGCAGTTCCATCTGTTCCTTCAGCATTTTACGGAACTCGGGGATGGGCATGCCCTTATCTTCCGGGTTGAGCCCCCGGCGGTGGGAATTGATGGCCGTCCGAAGGAAATTCGCCACCGTCACTCCCGGGATGGCGACCGGGTACTGGAATGCCAGGAACAGTCCCAGGCGGGAGCGTTCGTCGGCAGCCAATTCCAGGATATTCTTGTCCTTGAACCATATCTCCCCTGCGGTGACCATATAGGAGGGATGCCCCATGAGCGTGTAAGCCAGGGTGGATTTACCGGTCCCGTTGGGACCCATGATGGCGTGGACTTCGCCCTGTTTGACCGACAGGTCTACACCCTTGAGGATTTCCTTCCCCTCGATGCTGACATGCAGGTTTTTGATGGTCAACTCAGACATTAAATACTCCTTATTCGGTGCAGTAGTGATTTCTACGGTTAAATTTCCGGCAGTTTTCAGTGCGGCGGCATTATAGCATGCGCAGGGAGATATGTCAATATTTATGATAATATTCTAAAATATTGACAGGCGGAAAAGAGACTGTTATACTCGAAATTGAAAAAGAGGTAACTAATGAAAAGCACGCGTGACCGAATTTTACAGGTTCTCCTAAGGCAGCCGCGCACCACCATCAATGAATTGGCGCTGGCGGTTGGCATTAATCCCATTTCAGTGCGGCATCACCTGACCAACTTGCAAATGGAAGGCCTGGTCGGCGCTGAGGAAGAACGTCATGGCGTCGGTCGGCCGCGGCTGGTCTATAACTTGACCGAAACCGGCATTGAGCGCTTCCCTACCCGCTATCTGCGCCTGACCACCCGTCTGCTGGCACAGATGAAAGAATCCATGCCCGCGCCGATGGTGAGCAAATTATTCTCCGAAATGGCAGACGGGCTGGCGGAGGAGTATGCCAACCAGATGGTAGGCATGAGTATGGAAGAAAGACTCGATCTGGCCAAATCCCTGCTTACGGAAGAAGGTTTCACCGTGGAATGGGAAAGGGATGGCGGGCAATATCGTATCCATGAGATCACCTGCCCCTACCTGCAGATCGGCCAAACCCACCCGGAAGTCTGCACAGTCGACCAAACCTTGATCTCCAAAATGCTTTCCGTACCCGCCGAGAAAGTCCAGTGCATCCTTACCGGTGACACGCATTGCACCTATGTAGTTCAGGCTGAACAAAAAATAAAATGAGCGAAGAAGAAAAACCCATCAACCCCATTCAATGGGAAATCCATGAAACCCACCCCGACCTGGTGGAACCGTTGCGCGCCAAATTGAAAGAAGTAGTCGACCCCGAAATTGGCATGGATGTGATCCAGTTGGGGTTGATCCGCAAGGTCGGTATCAACAATAACGAAGCGACCATCTACGTGTTATTGACAACCCCCTTCTGCCCTTATGGCCCTGCCATGATGGAAATGATCAAACAGAAGGCCACCGAGGGGTTGAATCTGCCTGTCACCCTGGAACTGGGGATGGAGCCGTGGGATTTTTCTTTGATGGAAGACCCCGGCGCGCTTGACTGGGGTATGTACAACTAAATCGATCAGGCGAAACAGTCGCCTTTATTTCATTTTGAAGAGACCCATTAATTTCATCGCCAGGCTCAAGTCGCCGGCGACTTTTATTTTCCCTTGCAGGAACGCCTGCATCCCGTCCAACTGACCCGTGAAGACCTTGATGAGGTCATCCGAACTGGCCGATAATGTCATCTGGGGCGCGGTCGGTGCGGCTCCCTGCGTGACCGAAAATTTCCCGTCTCTAATGATGATATGCCACAAACCGGCGTGAGTGCCGCTCAGGTTGAACTGGATGGTCGCATCCACCCCGACTGCCTTCTCGGGAATGAACGCATCTTTCATGCGGATCATAAATTCGTTGATATCGAAATCAGCCATATTTTCTCCTTATTAATAACATCTCAGAACCTGAGCAGGATCAGCACCAGCGCCTGGGCAAATAATATCTTAAAGATCAAGGCGGCCGGGTAGACGCTTGCATAGGAAAGGGTGGATAGGTCCGTGGAGGTCTGGTTGTTGGCCGCCGAAAGGCCGGGCGGATTGGTCATGGCGGCGGTCAGCGCACCCAGCGAGCCGAGCGTCTGCAATTTGAACACCCGCAGGGTCAGGAACAGGCCGACCGCCACGGAGACGATGGTGATAATAGCGCCGGAAATGAGCAGCGACCATCCCTGCGTCTGGATGACCTGCACCAACTGAGCGCCGGCATTGCTTCCGGCGCCCGCCAGGAAGAGCATCAGGCCCAATTCCCGGGTCAGGTTTTTTGCCGCCAGGGGGACATACAGGCGCAAACTGCCCAGGCGGCCAAAATGACCGATCAGCAGACTGACCAGGAACGCGCCCCCGGAAATTCCCAGCTTGACTTCCACCCCGCTGGCGAGGCGGAACGGAATAATACCCAGGCCGATCCCCAGGACCAGGCCGATCAAATAGGGCAGCATGTTGGTTTCCTGCGCCCGGCGGGTATCTCCGCCCGCCTTCTTGACGAATTTCTGCACATCCGTACGCTCACCCACCACGTGCAGACCGTCGCCTATCTCCAGCATGACCGAGCCGATGGGGCTGATCTCCAATCCCTGGCGGCGCAGGCGGGTGATGACCACGCCGTAGTTATCCCACACGCCCAATTCCGCCAGCGTCTTGCCGACGAAAGCCGAGGAGGTCATCTCCAGGTCCTGCGTGGCGATATTGGAATTCATGTCCATGGGGACTTCGATCTCTTCGCCCAGGACGAGTTTGATCTTTTCCATTTCCTTCTGCGGACCCACCACCATAACCACATCACCCTGGTGCAAGACCAGGTCCGGCGTGACCATGGCGACCCGGCCTTCCCGCAGGACGCGGGTGATGTTGATATGTGCCAGCCGGTGGGGATTCACTTCCCGCAGCGATTTACCTTCCAGGTTGGGATTGGTAATGCGCAATTGCTTGACCACCAGGAGGGGCAATTCTTCCTGCCGCTCCGCCAGCCAGGTGGTCTCTTCGGCGCGCAGGTCGCGCTTGAGCACTTTGGGCAGGAACTGGACCAGCAGGACCACCCCGATCATGCTGAAGGGATAAGCGATGCCATATCCCACCGAAACAGCCACGGACAGGTCCGGCATGGCCCGCGAGAACGCCTCCAACGAAGCCGCCAGGGCGGGCGTGCAGGTGAGCGCGCCGGAGTAAAGACCAGCAGCCAGGTCGTCGGGGATTTTGAATATATAAGCAACCGCCAGGGTCGCCAGCGCCCCCGCCAGCGCAACGGCTACTCCTATCGTGACAAAGCGAAAGCCCTGCTTGCGGAACATGCGAAAAAAGCGCGGCCCCGCCTGCAGCCCAACCGAGTAGACGAATAGGAGCAGCCCCAGGTCCATGACCGCCTTGGGGACGGATAAGCCGAAATGTCCAAAAACGAGGGCCGCAAACAGGACGCCGGCGGTTCCCAACGAAATGCCGCGCCAGGTGAAACTCCCCAACAGTGCGCCCAGCGCCAGGATCAGGAAGAGGACGAACATTTGCTCAGCCAGAAAGTTAGTCACGATGTGTTTTTCTCATGTGTGAGTTTGCGTACCTATTATAAACGCAGCCCTGCGGAAAACGGCATTAATTTAGGAATAGCCGGGGTAGATCGTAAAAAATCCTTTAACATTCCCCCAAATGGGTGAGCCCCCCGGTGAAATTAAGGTATAATCACCCCATTATGACCGAAAATATCCCTGCTCTGTCCGTAACGGAAGAAGAAGAACAGCGGGCCAAACTTCGCAAACAGCGCTGGATCCTTGCAGGCATAATCGTGGGGGCCGTCATTTTGGTGGCCGCCGTCGGCGTAGCCGTTTATTTTCTTGTCACCAGCCCCCCTTCTGTCGCTGCAAACCTGCGGGACATTTTCATCATTTTCATGGCCCTCGAATCCTTGATCATTGGAGCGGCACTGGTCGTCCTGATCGTACAGGTGGCCAGCCTGATCAACCTGATGCAGAACGAGGTCAGGCCCATCCTCCAGTCCACCAGCGAAACGGTCAATACCCTGCGGGGCACCACCGAATTCCTGAGTGAAAACCTGGTGGAGCCAGTCATCAAACTCAATTCGTATTTGGCCGGACTACGGAAATTCTTTAACTTGTTCGGCCTTAACCGGAAATAACCACACTCAAAAAAGGAGATATAAAATGTCTGATCATGATGATTTTGGAGCGTTCCTGATCGGGTTTGTCGTGGGAGGTGTGGCCGGTGCTGTTGCCGCCCTTCTACTGGCGCCCCAGTCCGGTGAAGAGACCCGCGGCCTGATCCGCGATAAGAGCATCGAACTGCGCGACAAAGCCGCCGAGCAGGCTGAAATGATCTCTGCCAAAGCCGGAACATTGGCTCAGGACGTTTCGGCCCGCAGCCGCGAACTGGTGGACAGCGCCAAGAAGGCCGTCACCCGCAAGCGCCCCGCCACAGAGTAATAGTACGCTGCACTCCTTACAAGGGTTTGACTATTGATGGTCAAACCCTTGTTGTATTCTTGGTGATTATATAACTGAAATTCAGAAAAAATTTCGGACAACTAAAACACCATTTTTCTTGACAAACTAGAACTTTTGTTCTATAATGACTGTAACGCGTGAAGGCTGAAACCGGCTTCACGCGCTTTTTGCGTATTGCCCATTCATCCTCTTCAAGGAGTAGCCCGTGAACGAAGTCCTTGCACAGTTGCGGGAAAACTCCAGTTGTTCCTCAGGAACAACTCCCGAAGAACGAGGTTTCTTCTCTACAAATAGGTTGTTCCTCATTTTTTTGGAACAACCCGGGTGAAAAGGTCGCCGTCGAAATGAAAAATAAAAACGTCAGGGATGTCCAAACTTCAGCCGATGATTATGGATTATGATTGCTTGATTAGATGGAAAATGATTCAGCCATGCGCCTCCTCCAATCCCTCCTGCGCTTCTTCTTCTCCCTGCTCTACCACCAGTTCGCCTGGACGTATGACCTCGTCTCCGCCACGGTCTCGCTGGGGCACTGGCAGGAATGGGTGCGCGCCTCCCTGCCCTACCTGCACGGGCGGACGCTGGAGATCGGCTACGGCCCCGGGCACCTGCAGACGTATTTGCATGAAACGGCCACGCCGCCTTTGGCTTGGATGAGAGCCGCCAGATGGCCCGTCAAGCCGGACGGCGATTGAGGAAGAAGGGGTTACCGGTCCGCCTGACGCGCGGGGATGCGCGCCGCCTGCCCTTCACCGCGGCGGCCTTCGACTCGGTGGTGGCGACTTTTCCCTCCGAGTACATTTTCGATCCCAAAACTCTGCGTGAGATCCGGCGGGTGCTCGTCCCGGCGGGTACGCTGGTCATCCTGCCGATGGCATGGATCACCGGCCGTAAACCGCTCGAACGGCTGGCGGCCTGGCTGTTCCGCCTTACCGGCGAAGCGCCCGGTCAGCCGCGGCCCATCACGGCGGAGGTGCGGGAGCAGTTCCAGCGGGCCGGCCTGCAGGTCCGCAGTGAGATGGTCAAGTTGAAGAGCAGCCAGGTGCTCGTGATCGTCGCCACCAATGTGCCATCTGTCTGAGCAGTGCTCCACATTTGGAGTAAAATTCATCCATGGAAGTACAGATCGCGGCTGCGAAGACCAACAAGTACGCCGTCACGGAAAGCGGGGATACGCTCGAAGTCATCGAGCGGCCCAATGGCGGGGTATCGGTGGTGCTCGCCGACGGTCAGACCTCCGGGCGTGGCGCCAAAGCCGTCTCCATGCTGGTCGTCCGCAAGGTCATCGGCCTGCTGGCGGAAGGGGTACGGGATGGAGCCGCCGCGCGGGCAGCCTCAGACCTGCTCTTCACCGATAAGCAAGGAAAAGTCTCTTCCACTCTCAACATCATTTCCCTCGACCTGCACACCGGTACGATCGTCGTCACCCGCAACAACCCGTCGGCCTTTTTCATCGCCCGCGGCGATCAGGTCGACTGCATCTATACCGACTCATCCGCCATCGGCACTTCCCGCAGCGTCCGTCCGGTCATCAGCGAGATACCGGTCGAGCCGGGACTGATCCTGGTGGTCTTTACGGATGGGCTGGTCAATGCCGGCGAGCGGATCGGGCGGCCGATGGATATTTGCACCTCCATCAAAGCCATGCTGGACGACCAGGACCCTTCACCGCAGGCCATCGCGGATGCACTGCTGGCTGAAGCCATCGCCCTGGACGAAGGCCGGCCTTCCGACGACATCAGCGTGGTGGTCCTCAAAGTCCAGAAGAACGTCGGGGATGCAGTGCGGCGGCTGATGGTGCGGCTGCCCATCAACGTGAGAGTCTGATGCGCAAGAAAACATCCCGTTGGTCGGACCGTTGGCGTGCAACCTGGCGCGAGACGGTCATCCTTTTCAAAGAATTTCGCCGCCCCCTGTTGATCTTCATCTTCGCCGTCCTGGGGCTGGGCATCCTTTATCACTTCATATCCCTGCGGGTAGGCGAACCGGTCTATAACCTGCCCGAAGCGATCTACCTGATGTTGACGCTGGCATTTTTGCAGTCCAGCGGGACTTTTCCCCATCATCCGATCCTCCAAGTCTTCTATTTCTTAATGCCCGTCATCGGAGTCATCACGGTTGCGCAGGGATTGGCTGAATTTGGCGTGATGCTTTTCAACCGGCGGGCGCGCAGTAAGGAGTGGGAAATGGCTGTTGCCTCTACATACAAGAACCACACCATCCTGGTCGGCCTGGGACACCTTGGCTACCGGGTGGTGGAAGTGCTCCACGAGATGAAGGAACGCGTGGTCGTCATCGAATTAAAGCCGACCGCCGAGTTGATCTCCACCGTCCAGGGGATGAATATTCCCGTCATCCAGGATGACGCCACCCGCCCATCCACACTGGAAGCGGCAGGAATATCTGCAGCCAAGACGATCATCCTGGCGACGCAGAACGATTCGATGAACCTGCAGATCGCCGTCAAAGCCCGCAGTTACAACAAGGACATCCAGGTGGTCATCCGTATCTTCGATGAAGACTTCGCCCGCTCGCTGCAACAGCAATTCGGGTTCGTTGCCCTCAGCGCCACCGGCATGGCAGCCCCCGTTTTTGCAGCCGCGGCCGCCGGAGCCGACGTGACCAATCCCATCTCGGTGGAGGGGCAGCAGCTAAGCCTGGCGCGGCTGATGATCAAATCCAATTCCGCCCTGGCAGGGAAAACCGTCGGATTCATCGAAGACAATTACCATCTCAACATCGTCCTGGTCCGCCACGATCACCAATCCGAAATGCATCCCACCGATAATATGCCCTTGCATTCGGGCGATACGTTGGCAGTTCTGGGTGGACCGCAGTCGCTCAACCACTTGCTCCACGACAATGAATAATCCAAAAAAGGAGCCTCCAGGTACGGATGGGCTGTTGATCGGGGTGGTCGGACCCTGCGCGGCAGGAAAGTCCACCTTGATCGAAGGTCTCACCCGGCTGGGATTCCGCACCCGCCATATCGCCCAGGAACATTCCTACGTCAAGGATATGTGGGAGCGACTGACCAACCCGGATATCCTCATTTTCCTGGATGCCAGTTATCAGGCAACCATCCAGCGGCGCAAACTGGATTGGACGGAGGCAGACTGGCAGGAACAGCAGCGCCGGTTGAGCCATGCGAAAGACAACGCAGATCTATACCTGGATACGGATCGGCTATCCGTTGAAGACGTGCTGGAGAAAGCCATTCAATTCATTCGCAGCGGAACCAGGCGAAGGAAGAGCTCACCACTCTAGTTTCCATCCCGGTAGTATGTTTCACACATTTGGCTTCCGTTTCAGATTTAAACAGGAGTATAATCACCCCCGCCGCCAGCCAAAGGCTGGCATTTTGTTGAATGGAGAATCTGCCTTATGTTTCGAAATTTAACCTCACGCTTAATTATCATCTTAGTCATACTTGCCCTGGCCATCTGGGTGGTGGCGAGCAACACCATCAAGATTGGCAATCCATTTAAGATCGGCGAGTACATTCTTGATCGCGACGTCTCAACCCACCTGGGGCTGGATTTACGGGGCGGCTTGCAAGTAGTTATGGAAGCCGATTTAGCCGCAGATGTTGCGATCCAGTCGGAGCAGATGGACATTGCCCGCTCCATCATTGAGAATCGTACCAATGCCCTGGGCGTGGCGGAAAACTCGATCACCGTTGCCGGTGACCGGCGCATTTTAGGTGAGTTTCCCGGATTGCAGGATTCATCAACCATCCTGGAGACCATTCAAAAGACCGGCGTGCTCGAATTCGTCGATTTTGGCGATGTTCCTCTCGAACCAGGCACTGAAGTCCAGACCGATTTCGGCACAACTGGCTCTGGTACGGAAGGGAGCATTACACCTGTCCCAGCGGGAGTCAGCACACCAACACGGTGCCACCGGTCTCCACCCCTGACTGCAGCGACTCCTGCTGCAACGGAGACCGCCACTCCGGCCAACCCAACTGTCTATCACACGGTCATGACCGGGCAGGCTCTTTCAGCCGTCAGTGTTTCAACCGGCGCAGCCGTCGGTGACCCAACTCTCGATTATGTGGTCAATTTCGAATTGACGTCCGATTGGTCGACCGTGTTCGCCGATTACACCGGTTCAAACACCGAAAAATTCCTCGGCATCGTCCTGGATAAGAAGGTCATTTCTTCACCCCGGATTCCACCCGTATCGACGAGGGCCAGGGGTATATTTCAGGTAATTTACTTACGAGAGCGCCAATGAACTAGCCATTCAATTGCGCTATGGTTCGCTGCCGGTTCCCCTGAAGATTGTCGAAACCCGTATCATTGGCCCTACATTAGGCCAGGATTCTCTTCAAAGGAGCCTGGTGGCAGGTGTGATCGGCTTGATCATCGTATTTTTGTTCATGGGTATTTATTACCGCCTGCCCGGCATGGTCGCGAATGTGTCAATACTGGTTTACGCAATACTGGCCTTTGCTATATTTAGATATCTGCATGTAACCCTGACTTTGGCCGGTATTGCTGGCTTTCTCCTAAGCACCGGCTCGGCTCTGGATGCGAACATTCTGGTTTTTGAACGTATCAAGGAAGAATTGCGTAACGGTCTTAATTTGTCAACAGCCGTTGAAAAAGGCTGGAAGCGAGCCTGGCCTTCCATCCGAGACGCCAACATTGCCACTATCATCACTTCGCTGATCCTTCTATGGTTTGGAAGCACATTTGGCGCAACGATCGTGAAAGGCTTCTCCATAACCTTGTTACTCGGTGTGGGTATCAGCTTGTTCGCAACCCTCTTCGTCACCCGCACGCTTTTTTCGCTGGTGTTGCAGTGGTTTAAAATCAACAATCTTCCCAAGTGGTTCGGGATATAAGAGGAGCAAAGTATGAATATCCTCGGTAAACGTTACCTTTTCTTCGCCCTTTCCCTGTTGATCATCATCCCCGGCATCGCAATATTGGTGTCGCAGTCCATCAACAAAAAACTGCCGTTATCCATTGATTTCACAGGTGGCAGCCTGTTCGAAGTACAGTTCACTTCGGCTAGTCCACAACCCGCGGACATAGTCAATCTATATGAAGATCTATCCATTAATGATGCCCAGGCAACCACCACAGAAAATGGCACGTACATCATCCGCTCATCGTTCATCGATGAAGGTAAGCGCCAGGAAATATTAGCCGCCATGAAAGCGCAATTTGGCAGTGAAGTGACGGTGGTAACTTATGACAGCGTTGGCGCTTCCATTGGCAAGCAGGTAACTTCACGTGCCGGGCTGGCGGTTGGTTTTGCTGCGTTGGCAGTCGTTATTTACATCACCTTTGTATTTCGTGGAATTCCACACGCAATCAGATATGGTATTTGCGCCATTATTGCAATGGTACATGATGTTGCAGTAGTCTTTAGTCTCACTGCTATTGGGGCGCTTTTCTTTGGCTGGCAAATAGACGCCCTTTTCCTTACGGCTTTACTTACTGTGATCGGTTTCTCCGTACAAGACAAGATCGTTGTGTTTGATCGCATCCGCGAGAATTCAGGTCCATTACGCCGCTTGGAATTCGAAAAACTTGTAAACCATTCGATCATCCAGACCCTGCAACGTTCCATCAATACACAATTAATGACGGTGGAATTCCTGTTGCTATCCTTGATTTTGATCGGTGGAGTGACCCTGCGTGAGTTTGCGACCATCTTATTGGTGGGTCTGCTCAGCGGAACTTATTCGTCCATCTTCATTGCTGCACCCATCCTCGTGTTATGGGAAAACAAGGAATGGCGGAATTGGTTCCGCAGGAAACCTGCAAACGCAACGAATTAGCATCAAAGACATCCGAGCCTGAGCCCGGATGTCTTTTTACTTTCCAATAGCGATAGCCTTCGATGGGAGTTGTGTAGATATACCTTATCCATGTAAAATAATCTAGAAAGCAAACCATCATAGTTCGCCAATAGCCCCCATCTGAATCAGACGCTAAAGGCATCGAAAAATATTCTTCCCTCGGGAGGGTCCCATCAAGAAGCCATCCGGGCTGCACGGCTTTATCATCATCTGGATTGGGCAAGTCATCTCGCAGTTAGGGAGCGCGATGAGTTGGTTTGCCTTTAGCATCTGGGCCTGGCAGGCAACGGGGGAAGCCACTACACTGGCGATGGTGCAGTTTTATGCATTCGTTCCCACTTTACTATTCAGTCCATTCGCAGGAGCGCTGGTTGACCGGTGGAACAAGAAACTGGTCATGGCGCTGAGTGATTTCGGCACCGCCCTGGCAACAGCGGCGATCCTGGCTCTCTACCTGGGCAACCTTCTGCAGGTCTGGCATTTGTACGTGGCGGCGGCTTTCGCAGGTGCTTTCACGGCCTTTCAATTCCCGGCCTACACCACCGCCACCGTCCTGATGCTGAAAAAGGACCAGTATTCCCGCGCCGAGGGGATGCTCGGCCTCACCCAGGCAATCCCGGGTATCATGGCTCCCCTGCTGGCTGCTGCCTTGATCAGCAAAATCGGCTTCAACGGCATCCTGACCATCGACTTGATCACCTTCCTGGCGGCCTTTGCCACCATCCTGATGGTATTCATCCCCAAACCGGCTGCAAGGAGAGATAACCTCCCGCTCAACCTGTGGAGAGAATCATTGAGCGGCTTTCGCTACATCTACCAGCGTTCTGGTCTGCGGGCACTGGTACTGCTCTTCATGGGTGGAAATTTCTTCGAGGGTATGGGAACAGCCTTGATCGTGCCGATGATCCTCGCACGCACCAATAACAACGCCGTCACCCTGGGGAACGTCCAGTCCATCGGGGCGGTGGGTGGCATCATCGGCGGGGCGCTCATCAGCATCTGGGGAGGCCCCAAGCGGCGGATTTTGGGGATCGTGCTCGGCTGGACGAGCGCCTGCATCCTGGGGTTGACATTGATGGGGGTGGGCGGCAACTGGATTGTGTGGGCGGTGGCTTCTTTCTTCTTTGCCTTCTTCGTCGTCTTTGTCAACAGTTCAGAACAGGCTATCTGGCAGACGAAAGTTGACCCGGCCATTCAGGGACGCGTCTCTGCCACCCGCCTGCTTCTCATCCAGGTCACGTATCTGGTATCCATGCCGCTGGCAGGCTGGTTGGCGGATAATGTCTTCGAGCCTGGCATGACCGCTGGCGGCAGTCTTTCGATGTTCACCTGGTTAGTAGGCAGTGGGCCAGGGGCAGGCATGGCCTTGATCCTCGTCCTGGCCGGCCTGGGCGGTGCGCTGATCATCCTGGCAGGTTATTCCTTCAGAACTGTGCGAAACATCGAAGACCTGCTCACCGATTACGATGGCAATCCTCCACCGGTTATGGAAAAAGGCACCGAAGGGAAAGCATGACCATGGATTTCGATGTGCAAGTATTCCACAGCATTGAGGAAATAGGGCAGGAGGCCTGGAATCGCCTCAGCGTCGGACAGCCACTTGGCTCTTACCGCTGGTACAGGTTTGGGGAAACCGTCTTGCAGGATTGCCCGCCCACTTACATCGTCTTGTCACGTTCCGGAGAGCCGGTCGCCCGGGCCGCCATCTGGTTGAAGCGACAGGAGTGGCTGCCGATCACCTCAAAACTGCTACGGTCGGGTGCAGATCAGTTGTTGAGACACCGCCCATTGTTCGCCTGTGAGACCCCTTTCGTCTGCCTGTCTGGATTGGTCCTGCCGGCGGGCTCCGAACGAGTCTTTGCAATTGAGAAGATTGCCACACATACCCATGCACTGGCGAAAAAAGCTGGGGCATTCTGCGCACTATTCAGTTATATCGACCAGGCCGATGTAGTTGCATGCCCCTGGCCTAGGCCCTACTTGGCGGTATCTTACCCGGATGAAGAGACGTATATGGATGTCTCCTGGCCTGATTTTGAGAGTTATCGCAGCCAACTCGCAAAATCAACTCGCAGGAATATACGGTTGCATGGGAATGAAGCCGCGGAGATGGGCATCACCATCAATGCCCAACCCGGTCCGGCATCGATTGATGATGCGGTCAGGCTGATCCAAAATGTGGAAACCTTCCACAAGTTTGGCCACCGCCCGTGGGTGCGCGCAATGCTGGAAAACGCTCCCATGGTCGATACCATCTGGATCTCTGCGCACATGGACAACCGGCTGGTTGGCTGCTGCTCCCTGCTCGGTGACGATCACTACTTGACGGCCACCCTGTTGGGACTGGACTACTCAAATCCTAAGTGGATCTACATTTATTATCAGCTCATGTATGCCGTCGTCCGCTATGCGATCGAGAATGGATGCAAGGGATTATACGGCGGAGGCGGAGCCTATGAACTCAAGCGCCGCCTGGGATTCCGAAAACTACCGGATGACTTCATGACCATTGCAGCAACTGGAAGGCTTTCAGGTTGGTTATTGCGAGGCCTGGTGCGATTGATGAATCGGCCTACCTCGTCCAAAGACTGCGAGACGGAGCAGGTTGTTGATGAGTAGGAATAGGCGTTATCCAGACCATGGATTTTGACATCCACACCTTTCAGAGCATCCAGGAGATCGATCCGGTTGAGTGGGATGGGTTGGGGAGCGGAAGACCCTTCTCCAGCCATGGGTGGTATTCCTTCGGTAAATCCGTGATGCAGGACTGCATTCCGGTCTACATCATCGTGTCACAAGGCGCAAAAATGTTGGGCCGCGCCAGTTTTTGGGTCATTCGTAATGAACCTCTACCCATTTCACAACGATTGATCCGGTATGGAGTGCAAGCCTGGCTTCGATCCCGGCCTTTGTTTATCTGCCGCTCACCTCTGGCAAATGCGCCTGGGTTGGTCCTGCCGGAAGGGCCTCTGCGCCAACCGGCTCTTGACGCAATCATCCAAACAGCGAAGGAGGCTGCCCGAAAACACAAGGCTTCATTTCTGTTATTCGACTATTTGAAACAGACGGATATCGAACAAAACGATTGGCCGAAGGATCTTGTTTCGCTTTCCATCCCTGACCCGGGGACAAAGATGAGCCTCCTTTGGTCCGATTTCGATCACTACCTGGCCAATCTGAAACCGAAAGTGCGCAAACACTTCCGCCAATACAACCGCCAGGCCGAGGAATTGGGCATAAAGATCGATGTTCAGGAACAGGTCACAGATATAGAGGCTGCCATCGAATTGATCCGCAACGTGGAAAAGCGCCATGGCAGCGCTCCCAACCCGTGGATCCGGGGAATCCTGGAAAATGCCGCCAGGGTCAGGTCCCGTTGGGTGACCGCCCGGGTGGGGGACCGGCTCATCGGCTGCGAGATGCTCCTGTGCGACAAGCAAGCCCAACTAGTCACATGCCTGGGGATGGCGACCGATTTTCCGCATGTATATTTCCTGCTGGGGTACGCCGATATCCGCTACGCCATCGACAATAAAAAGAAAGAGCTGTACTGGGGCAGCGGATCGTTTGAAGCCAAGAAACGGCTGGGATTTGAGTTGGAAGGTGACAATCATGTAATACTATGCGGCATCGGGCCTTTCCCCGCAACATTTGCACGTATAATGACATTAGTGATGAAATTGTAATGTCTATACGCTGGTAAAGGAATTGAATTATCTATACAATACTATAGAAAGTCTCTCGCCATACCAACGACATTGGATCGATAATAAGGAACTCAAGGGACGATGGATACACTACGTCAAGTCTGGTCGAAATCAAAGTTATTCCGTGGATTAATGATCGTCGCTATTCTTTGGTTCGTGATCCGATTGCTTTTCCAAATTGCTTATCAGAGCAGTTTTGGCGAAGAATGGTTTTTAGCCGATGACTTACAGGTCTACAAATTAACCTCTGAGCGTCTCCTCCAACATGAGCAAATCTATCGCTCTGATGAAGTTCTTTCCATTGAATATTTTCAATATACACCTGCTTTCGCGTTGTTGTTTTCACCCCTGACACGACTGCCTATACCCGTGCTCTCCGTTGGATGGACTGTAATCCAGCTAGCCTTATATTATTTCTTGTGGGATCGTTGGCGTTCAATTTTTAAGTACCTGGAATTACATCAAGCAGGAAATGTATTGTTACGACTATTACCTTTATGGCTCTTCTTTTCTCAATTTTGGGCAGATGTGGCATTTGGCAATATTTATATTCTTATGGCACTACTTTCAACTTTATTAATCGAAACAATCTTGAAACGACGGTTGGCATTATCTATCATTCTGGTAGGTTTGATCCTTCTGACAAAACCTCAATGTGCTTTCGCTTTGGTGATACCAGTATTCCAGCGCGATCTAAGGTTCCTGGTCAAAATAATACTCGGATCGGGATTAGTATACCTGGCTTCCATAGGGCTCACCATGGCTGCAGTAGGATCCACGTATACATTGTTTCAATATTCCGCGTATTTCCAGTTCTTAGGTTCCCTCAATTCCTATTACCCCTGGGATAAACTTCCCTTCCTGGGTTACAACCATTCTATTTTACAATCTGTAATTCATTACCTCGGAATTCCGTTTTCAAAGATGGCATTGGGGCTAACCGCATTGATTAAATTTGTATTCCTCGCCCCTATAGTAGATTTAAGCTGGCGGTTTAGCCGTCGTTCCCAATCGCAAGCAAATGCACTGATACTGGCCTTATGCTGGTATTTGGGTGTATTCTTCTTGATGGATATCATATGGGAGATAACGCTTGCATTACCTCTATTGGCTTTGTGTTGGCCGATGCTCCATACGCGGTTAGAAAAATGGGCCATCGGAGTTCTTACATTTATCTATGTAATGATGGACTTCTGGCAAACTATCAGTTATTTGATATGGGGGGATGCTATTCTGTGGGAAGGCAGCGGCTATATTCTATCTGATCCAGCAATCTATGTTCCAATCATACTTATCGTGATATTGTCTTTTTACATAATTCTTCTTCGTAATCTTTACGTTCACCAAGCATCAGAAAAAGCAGATATTACCCTGGAAGAGAACGCTGCTTAGGATTTCCCTTCATGATTCCATTTGGCGAATTCAAGAACTTACCAACCACTGAAATTGCCCGGCTTGTCAATGATGCAGGACCGCAGGTATGTGTTTTTCCAGTGAATGGGACAAGAAGGTGGTTTTTATTGGAATGTCAAAATGATGAAGACTATCTTCAACTTACTGGAAGGAAGAATATTGAAATCCTTCAAAAGGTTTTTGAGCATGGCGTCAACACTATCATAGCGCCTGTGTTTGGATCAGAGTTGTTAACTCGTGGAGCAGAATATACCAAAATAGCCGTGGAGGGATTGTCCTGGTTAGGATTGAACGAGGATTTTCTTAATTTTTATAAGGAATGTGATGTAAGAGTACATTTTTATGGTGATTTCCGCAGGAAACTTGAAGGCACGCCGTATTCACATCTTTCTGAAATATTCGATACTGTTTCCAGACAAACATCAAACAACAAAACCCACCGGCTTTTCTTTGGGGTGTTCGCAGACTCTGCGTTGGATACTGTGGCTCAATATAGCGTAAACTATTATGTGGAGCAGGGTGAAATTCCAAATGAACGCCAGATTATAAAAATGTATTATGGAGAGGAAATAGGACCAGTTGATATTTACATCGGTTTCGACAAATTCTATATTTTTGACATTCCTCTCTTATCCACTGAAAATACTGATCTTTATTTCACCATCAACCCATCCCTCTACCTGAACAATGACCAATTACGTGCGATCCTTTACGATCATCTTTATGCGCGTACTGCATTGGAACCCAATTATGACGAATTTACGCTCGATGAAAAAGAAAGGATGGCGGCATTCTACAGAGAAAACTCTAATAATGTATTTGGGGTTGGTTTCTGAAGAAATGGAATTTGGTATCCTTCCAACGCGAAATTTCCAGCTGGTTTCATCCAATCATCATAATCAAAGGGATACTCGGAAAAAATGGATCTCAAAGTTGGCTTAAAATCCTTACTCAAAAATATCGGCGCAGGCACAATGTCCTGTTCTGCTTACGATACAGCATGGATAACTCAACTAGGGGATATCGATCGAGAATTAAGCAATTATGCAATTGCCTGGTTAATTGAAAACCAATTGTCAGATGGTTCATGGGGTGCTGAAAAACCTTTTTATTATCATGATCGCGTGGTCAATACATTGGCAGCAATGGTAGCTCTGACGAGATATGGTCGGCGTGCGAACGATCAGAAGGTCATCGAAAAGGGCTTATTAGCGCTTGATCGCATAACAAGTACAGCGACGCATGGTCTCAAAGCAGATCTTAATGGTTCGACTGTTGGTTTTGAGATGATTGTTCCTACCCTGGTCGACGAAGCAGTTCAATTAGGGATAATCAAGCAACAAAAGAATCGGATCCTGGGAAGACTTGGCCAATCCAGAATGCGAAAAATAGAAATGCTGCGGGGGAAGAAGATTTCTCGCAACCTGACGTACGCATTTTCTTCAGAAATGGCCGGTCTGGACGGAAAGAATATCCTGGATATCGATAATCTCCAGGAGGATAATGGGGCGATAGGAAACAGTCCTTCTGCCACCGCATATTTTATTTTGCATTTAAAGCCACATGATGCAAAAGCCCTGGCCTACCTTCAACGCACGATTACTTTTGATCATGGAGTACCTTTTGCGGCTCCATTTGACATTTTTGAACGTGCGTGGGTCCTTTGGAATTTATCCCTTCTAAAATCATGCAGCCTTGATGAAGAAATTTCAGATTTGTGTACTCACCATCTGGATTTTCTCGAATCCTCATGGCGACCTGGTTTTGGAGTTGGGTTTTCTGCGACTTACACACCCTGTGATGGTGATGATACTGCGGTAACCTTTGACACTCTGGCACAATATGGCCGGACAGTGGACCTCCAAACATTGATGAATTTTGAACAGGAAGGACATTTCAGGTGTTATGCCTTTGAGGCGGATCCATCCATAAGCACAAATATACATATTTTGGGAGCATTAAAAACAGCCGGGTTGGAAAAAAATCATCCAGCGATTAAAAAGTATTGACCTTCCTAAAAAATAATCGAGTCCTAGAAAAATATTGGTTTGACAAATGGCATACCTCACCCTACTATCCAACTGCCCATGCAATAATATCATGTGAAGGATTGGATAATCAATTATGCACAGGTGCTCTCACTTGGATTCTTGAAACACAGAAAGAGAACGGTGCATGGGGATATACTGATGCACCCACTTCTGAAGAGACAGCCTATTGCCTGCAAGCACTAATTTTTTGGCGAAGAAAATATGGAGATATCTCATTAGAATCCATTGAACGTGGAATAAATTGGTTAGGCCAACATAGTGCTGATTCTTATCCACCGTTGTGGATCGGTAAAGGTTTATACTGTCCACAAAATATTGTTCAATCTACCATTTTGAGTGCAAAAGGTATGGCCTTTCAAGAATACGGAGGAAAGCTGTGAAAGACCTGATAATGAGGATTGGCAATTGGCTTGATGTCCCTTCCAGCGATCCAGATGATTCCCGACAACGGAAATTACTGAATATTATTCTGGCAGGCGCCGTAACTCTTAGTTTCCTTCTCATCATATTAATGATAAGCCTTTGGTTCACCACTCCGCGGGATGAATGGATGCGGGATGTGAACGCAATCTTTTGGGTTACTTTTGGTGTGTTAGGTGGTTGTTCCCTGTTATTTTTCCTTAACAGGACCATGAAAGGGCCACTACCAAGAATATCTTTCCTGGTGATCATGACAATTGGCATCGCTTTCGCCGACACACCTCAACAACTGGTTTCAGGACGGAGTACATTTTTATTTGCTATACCGATCATTCTCGCTAGTGTGCTCTTACCTTCCTGGACATCCTTCTTAGCGACCATTATGTGTATAGTAATTCTGGGGAGCTTACAACTGGGTTTGACTGGTCTAATCACCGATGCTACTGCTACTTTTCTAGGCTTTATTTTTATTTCTCTTCTAGTTTGGCTTTCTTCCCGCAGCCTGGAGCGGGCACTCGGTGACCTCCGCTCGATCAACGTCAACCTGGACCGCATGGTTCAGGAGCGGACGAAAGAACTGGCAAATGCACTTTCCCGGGAACGGATCGAATCGGGTCGTACGAAAGCCATCCTCGAAAGTATTGCTGATGGTGTGATCGTGTTCGACCTGCAGGGCACATCCATAATCGCCAACTCCTCCACCATACAACTACTGGATATGAGCTCGGCTGAATTGATCGGTACGACCATTCCGCAATTGATCCAATCAAATAGTTTGGATACTTTCAACCGCGGCATGCTCAACAACGTGTTATCCCATCCCAGTGCAAAAGCGAATATCTCCCACATCCAATGGGGGAGGAAAGACCTTTCGGTCACCTCGGCACCTGTGCTGGACCGAGAAGGTGAGCCAATCGGTACGGTGGCAGTTTTCCGTGACTACACTCACGAGGCGGAAGTCGAAAGGATGAAGAACACCTTCCTGGCGATCGTCTCCCACGAGCTGCGGACTCCTTTGAATGCCATTTTGGGATATGCCGAAATGCTGAAGGAGGCAGTGTACGGACCGGTCAACGAAAAACAATCCCGCGTGGCCGAGCGGATCATGACCAACTCTCACCGTCTGCTTGATATCGTCAGCGACTTGCTCGATAAGGCACAGATGGAAGCCGGGAAACTCTCCCTGCATCTGCAATCCTTCAGGCCAGCAGACCTGATCGACAACGTGCATAGTGTGATGGATAAGATTGCCGGCGACAAGGGTCTGGCCCTGACGAGCGAATTGGATCCCGGCTTGCCGGAATTCATCGTTGGCGATATTGCCCGCCTGCAGCAGATCCTGGTCAACCTGATCAACAACTCGGTCAAGTTCACTGAAAAAGGATCTGTGCATATGTGTCTTTCCCGCAAGGACAAGAAACACTGGTTATTGAAGATCACCGACACGGGCATCGGCATCCCCGATGAGGAACTGCCAAATATCTTCGAAGCCTTCCGGCAGGTTGATAGTACGGCTACACGAAAGTACGGAGGCTTTGGGCTAGGCCTTTCCATCGTCAAACAACTGGCCGAGTTAATGGATGGTGAAGTCACCGTGGATAGTAAATTAGGCACAGGCAGCAACTTCTGGGTGACTTTACCTCTCGTCCAGGCGAAAAGGAGCGAACAATGACCGATCTTGGCATCGTAGTGGAAGACGATGAGGATCTGGCATCGATCTTCACCGAAGCACTTGAGAACGCCGATTATCATGTCGAGACCATCCGTGACGGTCTGTCGGCCCAGCGACGTCTTTTCCAGATCGAGCCCCAAATAGTCGTTCTGGATATGCATATCCCCATCATTTCAGGCGCTGATATTTTGAAGCAGATCCGATCGGAAGAGCGTTTGAAAAACACCGTCATTGTGATCGCGACAGCCGACGCCCGCCTGGGCGAAGCCTACACAGATATCGCCGACTTCGTCTTGATCAAACCGATCACTTTTACACAGCTGCGCGACCTCACTGCCCGCCTGCACCGCTTATGAGAATTATCTAAGTTTGGAAAATGACATTCCGAAAATGTGGTAAATTTAATTTGATTTCATCGTGTCATAAGGAGTTTATATGAATTTTTTGCGAAACTTTGGGCTGCCAGAATTATTAATCGTTCTGGTCATTGTTATCATCCTATTTGGGCCGGGGCGTATCGGTAAAGTAGCCGGTGAATTAGGCAAAGGCATACGCGGTTTTCGAGACGGCCTGACAGGCAAGAAAGGCGAAAATGCCTCCGAAGAGGAGCCTGAAGAAAAAGTGGAAAAATAGGAAGGATGCAACCCGTTTCCTGGAGGCCCTCTGCCATTCGGTCGAGGGCTTTTATAGTGGCATTTTCCACCAGGCTGTAGGAAAGCGACACATTTATGGAAATTCTTGGCATCGGCCCTATGGAGTTGTTGCTGATCTTATTGCTGGCCCTGATCATTCTGGGACCGAAGGATATGCAAAAGATCGGCAAGAATATAGGCCAGGGGCTGAACAAGTTCGTCAAATCAGATACGTGGAAGACGGTCCGGCAGGCTTCTGAAAAAATGAAGACTCTTCCGACTGAACTGATGCGTGAAGCCGAGTTGGAAGAGATCCGGAAGACATTCAAGGACACATTGGATGAAGCCAACCGGATCACTCCTCCCCCTCCTGAAGAGAAACCCTCGGAATAAGCCCTATGCGAAAATTCATGCGGGGCGTCTGGCGGCTGATCACTTTTCCTTTTCGCATGCTCTGGAAATTGGTCCTGTTGCCTTTCAAGGCGATTAAGCGGGCATCGAACTTTCTCACCGATGAGCCAGAGGAAAGACCTCTCTCAGAGACTCTCTCCGCCACAGTTCAACAGCCTGGGGTCATCATCGAGCACCTGGATGCTCTGCGAAAACACCTCCTGCGGATGGTGATCGTCCTAGTGATCGGGGTGGGAATCGCCGCATTCTTCACCGAAAGGATCATTAATTACCTTGCCAAGCCAATCGGGGGTATAGAGAACTTGCAGGCCATCCAACCGACTGAAACCATCGGTGTATTCATGGTTGTAGCCCTCACGGTCGGGTTTGCCATCGCCTTGCCTTACATTGCTTTCGAGATCTGGCTGTTCATTGCACCGGGTCTGCACGCCCGCTCACGACGGATGGGTTTGCTGGGCATCCCCCTGGCATTGATCTTCTTCGTAGGAGGCGTAGCTTTTGCCAATTACCTGCTCCTTCCCACCGCACTACCCTTCCTGGAATCATTTCTAGGAGTGCGGAACAACTGGACTATTTCATCTTTCATTAGTTTCATGACGGGACTGCTTTTCTGGCTGGGCATTGCATTTGAGTTTCCATTGGTGATCTACATGCTTACGGCGATGGGATTGATCAAACCTCAAACCCTGGCGCGCCAATGGCGCTATGCCGTTATTGGCATTGCCGTTCTTTCGGCTGCCATTACACCTACGGTGGACCTTCTCTCGATGTCGCTTGTCATGGCGCCGATGGCGTTGCTATATTTTATTAGCATCGCCTTAAGTTACATCGCCCAGGCGACCCGGCCCAAAGGGATAGAAAAAAGCCCGGAACAAGCCGGGCCTGAAATATCCAATCGGTAGTATAACAACCTAATTCTTTTGGTTTTCCAGCAGTTGCTTAAATTCTACTGGAATAAATGCTGCATCCAGGCTTGAAAAGAGTTCCCACGTCTCGGTGAACTGTGTTGATGCGCCCGGGCCGAGCTTCACCAATGGACCCAGGCTTTCCAATTCCACAAAACGATCATTGCAATAGGTCTCGGCATTACAGCCTCCATCCGGGTAGGCCGTCCCTGCCGGATGCAGGTCAAAACTCTTCCGAAACAGGATGCCATTCACCCAGTAGGCCAGCCAGCCAGCCGTGTTGTAGTATCCAAGTTTGAACGGAGGCAGGTCCGGTTGGGCCTGGAGCAGAATGAAGTCATCATGCAATTGCAAGCGGGGGTCGTTGATGCGGGTGTAAGGCCACAATGCAAGGAGACGGTTATGCAGCAGACCATGCGGATCGGTGTTGCCGACCGGCTGGGGGAGAATAACGGTACCGCCCTGTCGGAACATGGTAATGACCCAAGGGGCCAGATCAACCGGTTGATCGGATGTATTGGTGATGGTATGGATCAAGCGTACAAGCGGACGGTTTCCACCCAACTCGATCCGAATCCCCTTGCCGATGCCGAAACCGCTCCAGGTCAATTCCACCGCGCCGGGGGATGTTTTCACCTGCAGTCCGTTCCCATCGGGGAGATAGGTGGCCTGCGGTGATTTCGGGCGAGGTCCACAACCGGTGCCCGCCCAGGGGGAAATACTGGCCGTTTGGCGTTTCCCAGTGAATGTCGTGAACATCGGCGAGCAGGTTGGGCGAACCCCGATAGGATAGACCGACGATGCGTGGCCCTGCCTGGGTCAAATAATCCAGGCGAATAATGTCATTTTGAAGAATGGCTGTGGGGAGATCATGGAATTGGCTCATAGTGATATTTTATCAAACCCTGGCTTAAGTGCGGGATACAAATCCTGGTAAAGCGGGTAGGTTCTTCGATATGCTTCCACCTGGGCTGGGTCTGGGACCGTGGTGCCGGTGATCTGGATGGCCTGGTTGCAGGCAGCCGGGACATCCACCCACTGACCCGCCGCCACACCTGCCAGCAAGGCCGCTCCGAAAGCTGCCCCTTCGGTGGTATTGACCGTGACCAGCTCAGCTTCGAGTACCGAGGCCAGGATCTGCCGCCATAGTTTCCCCTTCGTGCCGCCGCCAGAGGCGCGCACCTGGCGAATCTCTCCCAGCCCAGCTTGGCGAATAAGCGAGAAACAATCCTTCAACCCAAAGGACACCCCTTCTAGGATGGACCTGGTCAGGTGGCCGCGGCCATGGCGCAATGTCAGGCCCACCCACGCACCCCGAGCCAGCGGGTCGGGATAAGGCGTCCTTTCACCGGAGAGATATGGCAGGAACAGTAAGCCCTCGCTGCCAGCCGGGACGGTTTCGGCTTCGTGAAGCAGGTCATCGAAACTGACTCCCGGCGCGAGCGTATCCCGGTGCCACTGCAGGCTGCCTGCCGCTGACAGCATAACTCCCATGAAATGCCACATCCCAGGCACCGCATGGCAGAACGCATGCAAGCGTCCCTGCGGCTCTATCAACACTGATGGGGTTGGCGCAAACACCACCCCGGAGGTCCCCACCGTCAAGGCGATGATACCCGGCTCAACCGCTCCCACCCCCACAGATTGAGCTGCCTGGTCTCCGCCCCCCGCTGCAACGGGAGTGCCGGACTTTAGGCCGGTGACCGCTGCCGCGGCGACGGATATTTCACCAGTGAATTGAGGGCCTTCGAAGGTGGGTGGCATCCAGGCTGGATCGATCTGCAAGGCTTGCAGAAGCTCCGGCGACCAATCCCGCCTCTTCAAGTCGAACAAGACCGTGCCGGAGCCGTCGGCTTTGTCCATCGCATATTGACCGGTCAGACAGAAGCGGACATAATCTTTTGGCAGCAGAATGTGCTTCACCTGCCGGTAGATCTCGGGTTCGTGATTTTTCACCCAGACGATCTTGGGCGCGGTGAAACCTGTCAGAGACACGTTGCCGGAGGTCCGGATGAATTTTTCGCGGCCAATGATCTCATGAATCTGATCACATTCTGCCTGGGTGCGCTGATCGTTCCACAAAATGGCCGGGCGCAAAACCTGACCGTTTCCGTCCAGAAGGACCAGGCCATGCATCTGACCGGTCAGACCAATCGCAGCGATCTGCTCTCCAGTGATGTGCGCTTCATCCAGTACCTTCCGGATGCTGAGTGAAGCCGCCTGCCACCACTCCAATGGGTCTTGCTCGGACCAAAGTGGGCGGGGAGTTTGCAGGGTGTGCGGAGACGATGTGACGGCCACGACCTTGCCGGTCGCATCGATCAGCAAGGCTTTGCTGCCGGTAGTGGATATGTCGATTCCAAGAAAATACGAGGCTGGCATATTTTCTCCCTCCGTACTAAAACCCTACCGGCTCATTTGATTTCGACAGGACAATTGAATAGCCGCTTTGCCACCAGCGATTTTTCATCCCCGCGGATATTGATCGAACCGTGGCAACGAATGTCCGAGGAAGAAGCGCCAACCATGATTTGGATAGTACCATTCTCGACCACCAATTGCATATCAGCATCGTAAAAAGCCAATAGATCAACGGGCATGTGGAATACCACCTTGCGTCTTTCGCCCGGCAGTAATGACAAGCGAACAAAGCCTTTTAGTTCCTTCACCGGGCGAGGCAGGCAGGCCACTTCATCACATATATAAAGTTGTACAACCTCTTCACCTGCCACTTCACCCAAATTCTTGATGGATACCTGGATATCGACCGTTTCGCCAGCCCGGCATTCACCGGAAGAAATGGAGAAATCGGAATATTCAAAGTTGGTGTAACTCAAACCGTGACCGAAGGGGAAGAGCGGTGTGGAGGCTTCGGTGACATAATCCGTGTACCAGTAGGATTTACCGCCCGAAGGTTTCTGGTTATAGAAAATGGGCACCTGTCCCACGTGGCGCGGGAAGGTGATTGGGAGTTTTCCGGCAGGATTGGCGTCCCCGAAAATGGTGGCAGCGATGGCGCGCCCGCCTTCTTCACCAGGCAGCCAGGCTTCCAGCACGGCGGAGGCTCTGGCGGCAATCTCCGGGATCGCCAGAGGCCGTCCATTGACCAGGACGACGATGACGGGTTTACCGGTCGCCAAAACCTGCATGGCCAACTCATTCTGGACGCCTGGAAGGCGCAGGTCGACGCTGTCGCGGGTCTCGCCCGTGCTGCAACCCGGAACCAGGCCCGACCGGTCTCCCAGGACCAGGATGACCGCATCGGCATCACTCGCCGCCTTCAAAGCTTCGTCGAAACCGGACCGGTCATCACCAAGGACCTCGCATCCCCGGGCATAGAGGATCTCGGTGGAAGGGGAAGTCTCGCGTAATCCTTCAAGGATGGTTGGAATTTTGATCGTGTCCGATCGAAGAACTCGCGGGGCCATGCTTGCCAGACCAGAGACAGCTGGAGCAATGGTTAGCATGTACTCGATCATGGCAGCGTGGGAATAATCTCCCAGCATATTGCGCGCATCGTCGGGGTTCGGCCCAAGGACAGCAATTTTGCGAATGCTTTTCTTCAACGGGAGAGTCCCATCGTTCGTGAGCAGAACCATGCTTTGTAGTGCTATTTGTTTCGCCAGTGACCTTTGTTCGGCGGTCTCGAAAACTTCCAGGACGCGGCCTTCATCTACATAGGGATCATCGAAGAGGCCCAATTCCAGTTTTTTGGATAGGTGCGCAGACACGGCAGCATCCACCAGTTCCATGGAGGCTTTGCCAGCCTCGACCGCCTCACGTAAGGCATCATGATAGCAGCTCGGCGCGGGGAGTTCCACCTGGATACCCGCATTCAATGCCATCGCAGCGGCAGTGGGCTTATCTTTGGCAACCCGATGGTAATTATGGATCATCAAGATGGCATCATAATCCGAGACGATCAACCCCTCGAAGCCAAGCTGTCCTCGCAGCAGGTCTGTCAGGATGCTGCGGGAGGCCGCCACTACTTCGCCGTCGATCTCGGGGTAGGAATTCATGATGGTATGTAGACCGGCGTCGCGGATGGCGGCCTGGAAGGGAGGAATGAAAATGTCCCACAGATCATGCTTGCCCATGTGAGCAGGAGCACAGTTCTGCCCGCCCTGGGAAGCACTGTGACCAATAAAATGTTTCCCCGTTGCCATGACTCCGCCATCCCGTAAACTATCGCCTTGTAAGCCACGAATATAGGCCACCCCGAATTGGCTGACCAGAGTGGGATCTTCGCCGAAGGTTTCTTCGACCCGCCCCCAGCGGGGATCGCGAGCCACGTCCAGAACGGGCGCCAATCCCTGGTGTGCACCGACGGCGCGCATCTGCCGGCGGATCACTCTTGTCATTTCCTCCGCCAACTCTGGGCGGAAGGTGCTGGCCAGCCCGAGCATCTGGGGAAAAGCCGTTCCGCCCAAAGCCATGTAGCCGGAGCAGCACTCCTCATGGACGATGGCGGGAATGCCCAGTCGCGTCTCGGTGATAAGGAAGCGCTGGATGGTATTTACTGCTTTGGCACTTGCCACCGGATCAAACACTGAAGCGCCGCCGACGCGGGTAATTTGCCCAATGCCGTTGGACATAAGGCTTTTCACTTTTTCATCAGCGAGGCGGTGTTCCCCGTCCAGGAGATCGAAGACCCAATAGGAATATAACTGGGCCAGTTTCTCTTCAAGTGTCATCTGACCAAGTAGCGCCGATACCTGTTCCCGGATGGGGGTGGTGGCAAGACGTGAAGACATTAGCGTGTGCCCAGCAGGATGTCGATGGTCAACTGATCCAGGCGTTCATATTGAAGGCCGCGGCTCGCTAGGCCAACCGGGTCAAACTGGTGGGCCTTGATGGCGGCGGCTTTTTTGGCACTGTATTTCCCAAAGAACGGCGCCATACTGCCGTCGTCTGCGTTCACCTCTGCAAGGACAGCCTGGATCTCCTTGTCGGCGTTCCAGCGAGCCGCTTTCTCTTTCAGCATCATATACGTGCGCATGCAGCCGCGGGCAAAATCCTTGACGCCCTCGTAGTCTTCGGTGCGATAGGCATGGGCGTCAAAATGCCGTGAACCGGAATAGCCTACATCCTCCAGAAATTTGACCAGGAAGAAGGCTGATTTAAGGTCCCGTGAACCAAAGCGCAAATCCTGGTCATAGCGACCCGGGTTCTGGTCATTCAAGTCGATATGGAAAAGTTTACCGGCCTCCCACGCCTGAGCCACCCCGTGCATAAAGTTGAGCCCGGACATGTGCTCGTGAGCTACCTCGGGGTTCACACCCACCATTTCGGGATGATCCAGGGAGGCGATGAAAGCCAGCATATGCCCGGTGGTTGGGTTATAGATATCGCCGCGGGGTTCATTGGGTTTGGCCTCGAGAGCGAATTTCAGGTTGTATTTCTGATCCAACGCATATTCGCACAGGAAATTCATAGATTCGCGGCTGCGCTTGATCGCATCGACCGGATTTTTGGAGGCGTCAGTTTCGGTGCCTTCGCGGCCGCCCCAAAAAACATACACTTTTGCCCCGAATTCCACACCCAGATCGATGGATTTCATCGTTTTCTGCAAAGCGAAGGCGCGCACCTTGGGATCGTTGGAAGTGAAAGCCCCATCCTTAAATACTGGGTCGGCGAATAAGTTGGTGGTCGCCATGGGAACCTTCAAGCCGGTCGCCTTGAGGGCTTTGCGGAATTCCTTCTTGATGTTCTCCGCTTCTGCCGGGGTGGCATTCATGGGGATCAGGTCGTTATCGTGGAAATTAACTCCGTATGCACCTACTTCACCCAATAAGTGGACCAATTCTGCCGGCGTTTTGGGACTTCGCACCGGTCCTCCAAACGGATCGCGGCCCGTGCTCCCAACGGTCCACAGACCGAAGGTGAATTTCTGTGCGGATGTTGGTTTGTAATTGTTTGCCATTTATTAATTCCCTTTCTGTTATATGATAGCGAGGCATTTCTTGCTCTTTACTGTATTGCGGAAATCTATCGTTACAACGAGTCCACTCACTGTTTCATGACAGGCTCAACCAGCGGCAGATCTACCGGTCGATTTATAACCCTTCATTTATCTTTCCGCAAGCAGATCGAGCAGGATATTCGTTCCTACTACGGATAAATTTGAAAAGTGCCGCTGACATGCAATAATGCCAACATGTAAAGCAATCCATCGTAGTAACGCCATTTCCCGGAAGGAATGGGGGCATCCCAAAGCGCCTGCACGAACGGAGTTCCCTTTTCGGGATGAGCCGCTAGCGCCGCCGTAGCCGCCATGGCCACCAACCCGGTGGAATGATCGCCGCTGAGCGATTCGCCATCGAGTTTGTATTGATTAGGGTAATCCTCCATACCCTGCGAGGCCAGGAAATCCAGCACCCGGTCAGACTGCTCCACCTGCCAGGGATCGGCACCAAACCAGGCATAATCCACAGCAACATTGGAGAGGGTCCGCCAGGCATCGAAGCGGAAGTATTCATGGTCGCCGCTGCCATAAGGCGTGCCGTCGAACTGGGAGTAATCTGGCATCAAACCAGTTTGAGGGTTGGCAGCCCTCTTGAAAAATTCCCGGCTTTCGAGTGCGGCCTCTGCCCAGAACTCATTATCTTGTTCCGCCCAGCGAGCCCATAATTCATAGTACGCCGGCAAGTGATAAGATGGATCGGTGAACCCAGCATTGGCACCCGCAGGGACGAAGACGACCTGCTTCGTCTGGGGATCGAACATATCCGTCGCCAGCCCGTTTTCCTCGCCTTTGTGCAGCATGGTGGTGAGGATCTGGTCGGCCTGCTCACGGTAATTGAAGATGCCTTCGCCATCGCCCCAGCGAGCCGAGGCGAAGAACAGGTCCATGACGAACCATTCTTCCCCGTCAGAGGCTGGGTTGGCGGCCATCTTCTCCCCCCGCGGGTACAGTGCCAGGCAAAATAGCCTTTATACGGCCCTTCCGAATTGTACATGTACGTCTTTGCCCACTTCCATAACCGGTCAAACTCAGCCTTTTTATCGAGCTGGACTGCGATCATCATGCCGTAAGACATGCCTTCGCTGCGCACATCGCCATTGCCGATGTCTTCCATGTAGGCCATATCGTCGCCGACGAGGTAGTAGACGCGCTGGAAATCGTCCGCTCCATAGAACAACTGCTGCCAAGCTTTTTCAAGCTTGCCTTCCACTTCAGCAGGGGATTTGGCAAGATATTCCTGAAAGAGGTCGCGGTACGTGCCGGTCTCGAAAGACCTGATCGAATCCAATGGCACCGGGGTATTGGTGGAGGTTGGGGCTGGCACAGGCGTCTCGATTTTAATCGGTGGAATAGTGGAGGTCTGTGCTAACGTCGGATTATTGACCGGCGCGCAGGCGCAGAGAAAGGATACGATAAGGGCCAGGGCAACCAGCCGTTGCCATAGGATAGGCATTCAATTATTCTCCTCGAAAGAATTAACCTTTTAGCGCACCGGCGGTAAGGCCAGAAACGATCTGTCGTTCAGCAAACATATAGAATATGATCGCCGGAAGCGCCGAGAGTGCCACGAAAGCTGCCACCATGTTCAAATCGGTCCCGTACTGACCTTGGAACTGCATCGTCCCAAATGGCAATGTCCACAGTTGCTGCTTGTCGATCAAGACTAATGGCACCAGCAGCTCATTCCAGCTGATAATCATCGTTAATGCGGCTACTGCAGAAAGCGCCGGGCGTGCCAGCGGAAGCAGGATACGCCAGTAAAAACCAAAAGTACTGCAGCCGTCGATGGAAGCAGCATCCTGCAGTTCGATAGGAATGGAAGAGAAAAAACCGCGCAAGATCATGATATTCCCGGATATTGCAAAAGCAGTCTGCACAAGAATGACTGCCAGCAATGTGTTCTGCAGATGCATCTGCCGGACTACTAAATATACTGGCAGGATTGCCACTGTTACCGGGAACATCAAGCCAATGGTAAGTAGATTGAAGGCAAAATCCTTCCCTTTAAAATTCATGCGGGCGAACACAAAGGCAGCCAGGCTGCAGACGATTAATACCAACAGCGTGGACCACATCATCACGACAAAACTATTCCTCATCATCACCCAGAAACCCATTTCAGGGTCAGTAAGGATTCTGGTAAGGTTTTCCCAATGCGCCGGATTTGGTAGTGTGTACGGGCGGGAATACATCTCGCCGCGGGTTTTTAACGCCCCAAAGACCAGGATCACAATAGGGACAACAACGATCAGGACCACGATTGAAAGCACCAGGTACTGGAAGAACCGGGGCAATCTCTTTTTGAACTTGTCTTTCTTGCGATATCCAATTGCTTCCATGTTTGCTCCTTCTTACACGCCGCCAAGGTAGTCGGGGATTCTATATATACGCTGATAGACGACGGAAAAAAACAGGCAGATCAGGAGCAGCACCAGCGCTACCGCCGCACCATATCCGAACCAGAAACGGATGAAGCCGAACCGGTACATATAAGTAGCCATCGACTCACTGGCATTGACCGGTCCTCCCTTGGTCATGATCCAAATAAGGTTGAACTGGGTCAATGCTCCCAGCACCGATAGTTGAATGGTCGTACGGATGGTCGTCGATAGAAGCGGGATGGTTATATAGCGGATCATCTGCCACTGGTTCGCCCCATCGATCAGCGCCGCCTCTTCGATCTCGCGTGGAATGTTTGACAAACCGGCCAAATACAAAAGCATGTGCAAGCCGAAATATTTCCAAGTCAACACCATAAAAATGGAACCCATTACCAGGTCCATGTCCCCCAGGAAAATTACCGGTTTTATCCCGGGTATCAATACCAATAACGCATTAATGAAACCGCGATTCGGATCCGGATTCGATTAAACCCAGCCAGATGATCGCCGTAATGACCTCGGAAAGGACATAAGGCATGAAGAAAATAGCCCTGAAAAAACCTCGTCCGGGCAGGTCACGCCCGACAAGGATCGCCAAGGCAAGTGATAACGGCAGTTGCACAACTAATGAAAGGGCCACAATGATAAGGCCATTTATCACTGATTTCAAAAAGATCTTATCTGCCAGGATCTGCCGGAAATTATCAAACCCAACAAAAGTCTTAATGGGATTTAATCCATTCCAGGTGAAAAAACTAAAATAAGTTGAGCGGATAATGGGGTAGATAATGAAGACCATGAAGAGTACAAATGCCGGCAACAGGAATAGCATTATGGTGATATAGTCCTGCGTCTTCCGTTTTGTAGTCCTCATTCTCTTCTTTTTAACAATCATACCAGGAGCTTGGGCAAGATCCATATCACTCTCCTTCTAACGTTTGTTCTTTCATGAATTCGCAAATGATAATTCTGGAATACCTTTTTTCATCCTGTCAACTTGAAACCTTCTGCTGGCTTTCACTACAGGTTTCAAAAGATGCGGGGACCGAGCAATCCCGGACCCGATCCCCGCAAAAGAAAGGAATCAAAACCTCAAATTACTTGAGATTTTGTTTTGCTGAATCTTCGATCGCCTGGGCACACTGCTCAGGTGTGAGGGTGCCTGCAAAGAGTCCCTGGGTGCTATCGTTGATGACAGAACCCATGGCCGGCGGCAGAGCCTGATCGTAGTACAACTGGAAGTACTTGGCTGCGGCAAAGGTCTTCTGGAGTTCGATCATCAAAGGATCAGAAAGACCTACTTCGCCACCCTTGACGACCGGGATAGCCACGCCGATCTCAGCCAGAACAGCCTGATTTTCGGCATTCGTGAGGTACTTAACGAAATCAACAGCTTCATCAGAGGCGTTCTTGCCGATGGCAAATCCATTGCCACCACCAACTGCGTCAGCCGCGTCGCCTGCTCCACCTTCAATCATCGGGAAGGGGAAGAAGCCCAGTTTGTCACCAATGCCCAACTTATCAGTGCTATTGGCCATTTCAACGGACGGAGCCCACTGGCCCATCAGTTCCATGGCTGCTTGACCATTGCCCATGATCGTAGCTTCATCGCCATATGTGGCAGCCAGGAATCCATCCTGGAAAGGCTCCAGGGCAACCAATTCCTGTATTTTCTTGCCGGCTTCGACAAATGGAGCATCCGTGAAGGATCCGGTACGAAGCAGAGCGCCTTCGAAGTTAGCCTTACCGCCGATGCGGGTGACGAGATACGCCCACATGTGCATACCCGGCCACTTGTCTCCTCCACCCAGAGCAATAGGGGTAATCCCAGCGGCTTTGAGGGCTTGGACATCAGCGAGGAATTCTGTCCATGTCGTGGGAGGATTCGCGATACCAGCCTGAGCGAACAAGGCCTTGTTATACCAGAACCCGATCATGCCCATGTCCCACGGCACACCATAATTCGCGCCTTTGTAGGAATATACACCCAGTGCGCCGGACGCGAAAGTGTTGCGCCAGGCGCCGCCATCTGCATCGAGTTCGGGGGTAATATCCCGCAGGAGGCCGGCCGTAGCATATTCATTCATGACGCCGCCACCCCAGCTCTGGAAAATGTCAGGCGGTTCGCCGGATTGCATAACAGTGGTGAGTTTGCTCTTGAAGGCCTCGTTTTCGAGGACGGTGATCTCAACGGTCACATTCGGATGGTCAGCCATGTAATCATCTGCCATTTTCTGGAATGCAGCCTTGTGGTTTTCTGCCGTAGAGATGTGCCACCAATTGACGGTGACCTGGGCAGGGGCCGCAGTATCAGCCGCAGGCGCATCGGTGGCAGGCGCAGACGTGGCGGGCGGCTTTGTGGCCGGGGCAGCTGTCGTCGCGGCAGGCGCGCACGCCGATAGAACGAACGCGGCGACCAGGACGAGGCTGAGCAGTACGGATAGTTTTCGTAGCATTAGATTTCTCCTTCCTTGAGAATAAACCGATTTTGTTTGTGTTCGTAAGTCAAATCAAATTTGGACCTTCCTGATGGACACCTCCTGTAGAATGTGAATTTCTTATTCGACCCTTGTAATAACTCCGAACCTAGTTAGTCCGCCGGACACTGCACGAATCGCGGACGATTAGCTGTGTGGGTAATTCGATCCGGTCGGCTTCCTTTTCAGGATGCTGAAGAAGATCGAGCAACATTTGTGTGGCAACCCGGCCCATTTTTTCCAGAGGCTGGTTGATGGTGGTCAATGCGGGGCAAATCAATGATGCCTGGGGAATGTCATCGAACCCGATAATGGAAATATCGTCAGGGATACGCAAACCGCGGTCCCGCACGGCATCCATCACACCCATGGCCATCACGTCGTTGGAGGCGAAAATAGCCGTGGGCGGCTCGGCCAGGTCAAGCAAGGCAGATGCTCCGGCAAATCCGTCCGGTTGGAAGAAGGTCCCTTCATAGATCAATTCGGGATGGTCACCGATGTGGTACGTGCGCAGCGCGGACTTATATCCGTCCAGGCGCTCGACGGCGCAGCCCAGATCCATCGAACCGGTGATGAAAGCGATGCGGTCGTGTCCCAACTTGATGAGGTACTCGGTGGCGTTGTATGCCCCCTGCCAGTTGGTCGCACCCACAGCGGGACAATCGCGACCGGTCCCCTGGTGATCGATGAGGACGAAGGGGAAATTTCGCTGGCTCAAGTTGCCAATGAAATCAGCGGGGCTGCGAGGCAGAACCAAGAGCAGCCCATCCACCATGCCGGTGGCTAGATTGGCTACATAATTGGATTCCTTACTGGCAGTGCGGTGGGTGGTATATAAAATGAGGTCAAGGTCGGTCAGGCTGAGTTCGGCATCGATGCCGCGGATGATCTCGCCGATGTAGCCAGTACCCAGGTCGGGGACCAGCACACCGATGCTATTGGACTTCCCCCCTGCCAGGCTACGAGCCTGCCGGTTGGCAACGAAATCCAATTGCTCCATCGCCCGCAGAACGCGCTGACGCGTTTCCGCTTTCACATGGACGTCATTGTTGATCACACGAGATACAGTACCGAAAGAAACCCCCGCTTCGGCGGCCACATCGATGATGGTTACTTTTGAGTTCCCATTCTTTTCCATAATTTTGTAAACGTTTACACGCTTTCTCGTTTTTTTGTGCCCCTGGGCCGAAAATCGCTCATTGAAAGACGATTTCAAGTCCAAAAAGGCACAAATGAACGCAAATTATGGTACGCTGGCCTAATTACTAACAAATATGATAATAATGCAAGTCGCAAACGCCAATCCAATTTGGAAGCGTTTACAAGGAAAATAATAGCATTAATATTGAGCAGAGTCAAGTACTTTCTTTCAGAGACTTTCCAGTCACAAAAACAGTGACCCGCTGCAGCGGGTCACTGTTGGATCCTTTAATCGACCAGGGTGAACATCACACTGAGCGGTTCTGGAGCGCCTAACTCCACTCCCCGTTTCCCGGGTGAACAGCCCCCCACTGTCAGACGGAATTGGCCCGCTTCGAGCCTCGGCTGCCCGTCCTCGCCGACGAACATCATCGCCTCAGCGGGGAGGCTGAATTTGACGATACGGGTTTGACCGGCCTTCAACATCACCCGCTTAAAGCCAACCAATTTATGGATGGGCACCAAAGCGGAAGCCTGCAAATCGCTCAGGTACACCTGCACCACCTCAGCCGCTTCGCGCTCACCCGCATTCTTGAGTTCCACGCTTAACTCGACCGGCTTACCCATGCGTACTTGATCCTTTCTTACCTTCAGGTTCTTATACTCAAAGCGGGAATAGCTCAGGCCGAACCCAAATGGATAGAGCGGGTCCTCCGCACTGTACCGGTAGGTTCGCTTTGCCATGGAATAGTCGGCAAAATCTGGTAGCTGCTCCAGCGAGCGGGGAAAGGTGACCGGCAATTTACCGGAAGGCGACACATCTCCAAACAAAACGTCCGCCAGCGCCTTCCCGCCCGCCTCGCCAGGATACCAGACAAACACCACCGCCTCGACCATGTCTTCCAATTCGCCCAGGGCGATGGCGCTGCCACCGCATAATACAAGGATCACCTTCGCGCCGCCGATGACCAATTTCTTGACGAAATCCACCTGGGCCGACGGCAGGGTGATCTGGGAGCGGTCGCCTTTGTCCACCGACAGGATTGCATCCCCTTCCTCGCTCTCCAGCAGCGGTGAATAACCCATGCACGCAATCGCCACATCCGATGCGACCGCGTCACCGGTGGTCCAATCCAGCGGGTTCAGGCTGGCTTCGTGCAAAGGGACACCCATGCGGTAGCCCACCCGCACACCTTCGGGAGCGCGGCCGACGATCCCTTCCATCAGGGTGGTAAGGGATTCGTTATAGCCATTGTAGTTTCCCAACAAAGTCTCCACGCTGGTGGCGGTTGGCCCAACAATGGATATCCGCTTTATATCGGCTCGTAGCGGCAGGATTTTGCCCCGGTTCTTCAGCAGAACGATCGATTCGACCGCTGCCTGCCGGGCGAGTTTACGGTGTTTCGGACTACAGATCACGCTCGGTGGGATGGTAGTATACTGGACCTTCCCAGGTGGGTCAAAAATTCCCAGCTTGAAATCGGGTCAGCAGGGTGCGGCTTAGGGCCAGGTCGATATCCGCCTCGCTGATTAGCCCGCGCAGGATGGCTTCGCCCAACTTGTCAAACGTGACGCCGCAACTGATGTCGCAGCCAGCCTTCAAAGCCATGGCGGCGGCTTCCACATCATCGACAGCCACCTTATGGTATGCGTGGATATCCGTCAAGGCCCAACAATCGGAGACCACATGGCCCTGGAATTGCCAATCCTCCCGTAACGTCTTCACCAATAGGAAGTTGCTTGCACAGGCCGGTTCGCCATTGACACGGTTATAAGCTCCCATGACGGCCTCCACCTTCGCATCCTGGACCAATTTCTTGAATGCAGGCAGGTAAGTGTCATTCAGGTCGTGCAGGGATACTCGCGCATTGAACTCGTGACGGTCTTTCTCCGGGCCGCTGTGGACGGCGTAATGCTTGGCGCAGGCAGCCGTCTTGAGATATTTTGGATTGTCTCCCTGCATACCTCTCACAAAGGCCGTACCCAACTCACCGGTCAGATACGGGTCCTCACCATAGGTCTCCTGGCCGCGACCCCAGCGGGGATCGCGGAATATGTTGATGTTGGGCGCCCAAAATGTGAGACCTTGCAACTGGATCGTATACCCCTGCCGATTGAGGGCAGCATGGTATTTGGCCCGCCCCTCGTCGCTGATGGCGGTGGCGACCCGGTTGATCAAGCCCACATTCCAGGAGGCAGCCAGGCCGATCGCCTGCGGGAACACTGTCGCGCGCCCGTTCCCCACCACCCCATGGAGGCCTTCGCTCCAATAGTTATACGCCGGGATGCCCAGGCGAGGAATGGCCTGGCACTCATTCAACATCTGGCCAATCTTCTCGTCCAGGGTCAGCCGCCCAATGAGGTCCTGTACACGCCTTTCGAAGGGCAGAGAAATATCGAGATAAGGGTATCCGGTCTGAGTTTTCATCTTTTTACCCGATTGATGGGATGGGTCCGAATGCTAAAAACAAGCAACGCTAACCTCTTTATTGTACCGATTTATTCCATAATCGTGTTGATTTTGGAAAATTTGACGTTTCAACCCATACCTTTCGGATGGTTATGGGGGTTATATACCCAGAATAGAAAATACCTTTTATACAGGTGTGATATATGGATTTCTTGAAAAAGATAAAACTCATCCAGGGAGGCATGGGAGTATATGTATCGAACTGGCGGCTGGCCCGAGCCGTGGCAAAGACACGCCCAGGCGTAACCGCCGGCACAGTCTCCGGGACCGGGCTGGACGTGGTCTATACCCGCCTGCTGCAGTTGGGAGACCCGGGCGGGCACATCCGCCGAGCCCTGGCTGCCCTCGATACCCGTTTTGGTACATCCATCGGCAAGAAGATTCTGGATAAATTCTTTATCGAAGGCGGCAAACCGCCGAAGGCCCGTTACAAGGCCACCCCATTACAGACTATTCATGCCAAAGACGGCACCGACCTGGTCCCATCCCCCACGGCCCAGCCCAGGGCGATGGAATTCTACCTGGATGATGAAGTCGTAGAACTGCTAATTGCCACCGGTTTTGCCGAAGTGTGGCTGGCGAAGGAAGGCCACTCCGGCAAGGTGTTTATCAATTTCCTCAAGAAGATCGAACTGCCCCTCACCTATACCATGTATGGAGCCATGCTGGCCGGAGTGGACGGCGTCATCGTTGGGGCCGGCAACCCAGATGGTTTGCCGGCTGCTTGTACACGCCTGGCAGGCCATGAAGCCATCACAAACGACCTGCTGGTGCTTTACCGAGAGTCGGGTGAGTCCTTTACCGTCCCGTTCGATCCGCGGCAAGGTGGAGGACGGCAAACTTGCCAAAGCTCCCCTGCAAAGGCCAGCTTTCCTGGCCATCGTGTCCCTGGAGACTCTCGTCCAGGCGCTGGCGCAAAGTCCAACACAAGCGCCAGATGGGTTCATCATCGAGCACCATACCGCCGGGGGTCACAATGCCGGTCCGCAAGGACCTATGAAGGTGGACGAAAAAGGTCAGCCCGTCTATAGCGAAAAAGATGAGCCCGATCTCACTGCCATCAAGCAGGTAGGCTTGCCCTTTTGGCTGGCAGGTGGATACGGGAGTCGTGAAAAATTACAGCAAGCTCAATCATACGGAGCCACCGGCATCCAGGTTGGGACTGTCTTCGCCCTGGCAGAGGAATCCGGCATGAAGCCGGCCTACCGTAACGCCATCCTGAACGAGATCAAGAAGGGGAAGGATGAAACCGAGTTGGTCCAGACCACTCTGTTTTCCCCAACGGGTTTCCCCTTCAAGGTCGTCCAACTGGATGGAACTCTCTCGCAGAAAGAAGTCTATGCCTCCCGTCCGCGTGTATGTGACCTTGGCCTGCTGCAACAGCGCGGCCTGTCCAAGCCCGGCGAAGATGGCGCCCGCCGCCTTTTCCAGCGCTGCCCGGCTGCACCCATTGAGGGATTCGTCGGCAAACGCGGCCTGCCGATCAACACGGAAGACCGGCGCTGCCTGTGTAACGGCTTGCTTGCCTGCGTGGGTCTGGGACAGGTCAGTCAGCGAGGCGGAGAAGCCGTGGAAGAACCTGCCATTGTCACACTGGGCAACCATCTCGATGGTGTGAGGCGGCTATCCCATCAGGGTCAGACGCCCTATTGGGCCGAAGAGGCGGTATTCGACATACTTGGGACAGATTGAAATCAAATAAAAACATAAAATATAACTGAGGAATAAAGAGTTGGGAAGCATGTCATGCTAAATCCCCGACTTTTTGTTTTGACGTTCCATCCCCTTCACGCTATACTATAGTTGTCCGACAAGTTATCCGGTTCGGCAAGGCGCGTCCGTTCCGCCCGCCGGATCTCAGACCTTTTGAGGAGGCTCTGTATGGCAAATTTCAAATTGACCTACGCAACTATGTTCAACCCACCCGAAGAACTGCACACCCGTTTCGAAGAGGGATTGGCAAAAGTGATGGCCAACCTTGGTAAAGAATACGGCATGATCATCAATAACGAAGATGTCTTTGCCGATGAGAAATTCGAAGATCATTCGCCTGTCAATATCGAATGGGTCCTGGCGATCATGCAAAAAGGAACCGAAAAGCATGCCCAGGCTGCCCTGCAGGCCGCCCACAATGCCTTCCACGGTTGGAGCCACACTCCCTGGCAGGAGCGGATCGCCTTGCTGCGCAAAGCCGCCGACCTGATCGACCAGCGCATGTTTGACATGGGCCCCGTCATGGCCCTGGAAGTGGGAAAGAACCGCATGGAATCCCTCGGTGACATCGCCGAGACTGCCGACCTTATCCGTTATTCCTGCGACCAGATGGAAGCCAACCAGGGTTTTATCGTCGAAATGGGCAAGGATCCCCTGGTAGGCTACGATGCCACCAATGTGTCCGTGCTACGCCCTTACGGCGTCTGGCTGGTAGTCAGCCCGTTCAACTTCCCCTTCGCCCTCACCGGCGGACCTGCCGGGGCTGCCCTAGCAGCAGGGAATACCATCGTGATCAAGCCCGCCACCGATACTGCCTGGATCGTCCGTCAGCTGGCCGAATGCTTCAGGGATGCAGGCTTACCAGCCGGGGTATGCAACTTCGTCACCGGGCCCGGCCGCACCATCGGACAGGCGCTGGTGGACAGCCCTCTGGTGGATGGGGTCACCTTTACCGGATCTTTCGACGTCGGCATGAAAATGTTCCAGGATTATGCCCACGGCAAATACATCCGTCCCATCATCCTGGAATTGGGCGGCAAGAACCCGGCCATCGTCTCACGCAACGCCGACCTGGACCGGGCAGCCGCGGGTATCTTGCGCTCGGCTTTCGGCCTGCAGGGTCAAAAATGCTCAGCGACTTCGAGGGTATTTATTGAAGAGCCGGTATATGAACCGCTAGTGGCCCGCCTGAAGGAACAGGTCGATAAGCTCACCATCGGCGACCCTACCGACAGAGCCAACTTCCTCGGTCCTGTGATCAATCAAAGCGCTTATGATGATTTTAAGAACTTCACCGAAGAAATCAACCAAGCCGGCGGGAAATTCCTGACAGGCGGCAAGGTCAAGAGTGGCGGAATCTACGACAAAGGTTTTTTCTGCGAACCCACTCTGGTAACCGACCTGCCGCTGGACCAGCGACTGTGGAAACATGAAATGTTCCTGCCCATCACTACCATCGCCCGTATCAAAAACCTGGACGAGGCCATGACCCACGCCAATGAAGTCAATTACGGGCTGACGGCCGGTTTCTATGGCAGCAGCGAAGAGGTCAACTGGTTCTACGATAAGATCGAAGCAGGTGTGACCTATGCCAACCGTCCGCAGGGTGCCACCACCGGGGCGTGGCCGGGCTTCCAACCATTTGGAGGATGGAAAGGTTCCGGATCGAGCGGGAAGAACTCGGGTGGCCGCTATTACCTGCAGCTCTACATGCACGAACAGATCCGCACCCTCGTCAAATAATTGACAGGGAGCGCAGATCTTGTGCTCCCCTGGAATATCATCATGGATTATCGTCCTCGAGTAGGTTTCTTCTTCACCCTGATCGGCCTGGGCATGTTTACAATCTTCATCCTGTCCATACTTGGCAGGGAGATCAAAATCGTTTTCCTGCTCCTTTCGGTCGCCTCATTCTTCCTTGGCTATGTAATCCGTCCCAAAAAAGCACCTGTGGAACCCACCCGCTTTGGCGCAGTCCGCCGGATGAACGAACGGAGCCGTCAGCGCCGCCAGGAACGAGCAGACAAAAGGCACAAGAAATGACCACATCATAACCTCATGACAAAAATCCTCCCGCTTTCAGAAGCCATCTCGAAATATGTAGAAGATGGTGATACCGTCTATGCAGCCGGTTTCACTCATCTGATCCCCTTTGCGGCCGCCCATGAGATCATCCGCCAACGCAAGCGCGACCTGGTCCTGGCGCGGGCCACCCCCGACTTGATCTATGACCAGATGGTGGCGGCGGGCTGCGCCCGCAAGGTCATCTTCTCCTACATGGGCAACCCAGGTGTCGGGTCCCTGCAAATCGTCCGTGCTGCCATCGAAAAAGGTCAACTGGAATGGGAGGAATACTCGCACTTCGGTATGATCTCGCGTTTACAGGCAGGCGCGGCCGGATTACCCTTTATGCCCATGAACCAGACCGGTGCAACCGACCTGGAGCGGGCCAACCCACTCATCCGCCGGGTGGTGGACCCTTACTCCGGTAGGGAAGTGATCACTGTGCCACCGCTCAATCCGGATGTCGCCATCATCCATGTTCAGCGGGCGGACGAAAATGGGAATGCCCAGTTGTGGGGTATCCTGGGCGAACAGAAGGAAGTGGCCTTTGCTTCCAGGCGCGTCATCCTGACCACCGAAGAGATAGTCGATGAGTCCATCATCCGCTCGGACCCCAATCGGACGCTGATCCCCGGTTTTATTGTCAGCGCGGTCTGCCACATTCCGTATGCCGCCCACCCTTCATATGCCCAGGGATATTACGACCGCGACAACGATTTTTATATGAAGTGGGACAAAATCAGCGAGTCAACAGATGCAGTCCATGCGTATCTGGAAGAGTGGGTCTATAATGTAAAAGACCGGAACGATTATTGGCACAAATTGGATGAAGCCGCGCGCAAGCGATTGGAAGTTATTCCACGTTCCTCCGCAGTAGTGAACTACGGGCAATACTGAAACATGGCGCATTACTTCCGCAAAGCAATCGATCAACAAAGCATAGGATCCCGATCCGCACTCGATGCAGAACGGGCAAAGTTCCGAACCTCCCAGATAAGCGGGTGTTTCGAGATCCAATCCATGCCGGAAGAGTTGGAGCTGCTGGTCTATGCCAATGGGGAGGAAAGTGGCACATACCGCCTTTGGGCGAATTCACGCTTGAAGATCACCCCGGCGGAGATCGGCATCGGCTGGGACAGGCAGGCCGTTCCCATCCGCTCGGTCGCATTACCCGACCAGGCCAGCCGCGCCATCTGGCAAGCACTGGAGTACCAGCTCTTTTCCCAGTCACAATTGAATGGGATTTCCGAATGGAAAGGATTTCTCGAAACCAGCCGGAGAGCCGGTCTGACCGCCATCGTCGAGGTAGTCAGTGAGAATTGTGACGGCTTTGTTTTCCTCCATGAGGGGTTCCTGGCAGCCAACAAGTCCATCTTTTGTTCGCAGGAGGGATTTACCAACAACCTGGTTACCGTGGAACCATGTCTCGAAGGCCCGCTGCAATTAACTATCTATAAAGCCGATCCAGCCACAGAGGCTTATCAATGCACACTTTTACGCATGGGCGAAGTACGGTGGGGCAGCCGCATACTGAACAATTACAAGGAAATGGTTGGGCAGAAATTGTTGCAGTTGCTGAATGTGAATTTGAATAACCTGTTATTGCACCAGCAATCCAACATCCGGCTGGCTGGTACGGATATCATCGACAACCATTTCTTTTCTGAAAGCCAGTCAGCCGCCAAGGTCTACCGGACCTTATTCATGGATATGTCGCAGTTGATCGGCCGAGTGATTGGCGGGATGGTCACCCGTCGGATCATGAGCAGCACCTTCGACCAGCTGGGATTTAGTGAACGAGAGATGTTGAAAACTCACGCACTGACTCCGGCTACATTAATGAGATGAGGCAAGTATGACCCTCTTAAATCACTCTTGAACATGCCCAAAAGAAGTGCCAGGATATATGGTTATTTCTTGATCATCTCACTGGTCCTACTGGGATTGGCTGCTTATTGGAATTGGTATGCTCCCGACCTTGATTATTGGCCTCAACTTGTAGCCGATGGGCTCACGATCATCCCCGCAATCGGCGCTGCCATCGCCGCCACATTCCTGCTGCGACAATTTAATGCGGACGATAAACCTCGTCGGATCTGGTTCTGGTTTGCAGCCGGTTGGTGGTCGTGGGTTCTGGGCGAAATATGCGGCATGGTTTATGACATCCTCCAAGCTCCCTATGGTGAGATATCTTATTACGACATCTTCTGGACGGTCGGGTATTTCTGTTTTGGGTTAGCCCTCTTTTTCCAATATCGAAATATTTATTCTACTGAGAGGAAAAATGCAACAGTGAGTTATCTGGTCGCCGTCGTCATTATCCTCTTGATAACCCTCGGATTCACCCAGTGGGCCTTATACGCGGGTCTGGGAGAAGGTATTTCCTGGTTTGCTCTCTACCTGGCAGTCTTCTATCCGGTCTGTGACCTGGCGGTGGGGTTGATGGCGCTGTGGCTGGTATTCCTTTTTGGTGGCGGAGCCTGGGGTCGCCCCTGGTGGGGTTTGATCATTTTTGCCATTGCCGATGCGATCAATATCTTCTTGTGGATTGGGGGGGAGCGTCTGATCCCCGAAAATATGGCCGGCTTCCTGGACCCTCTCTCCAGCACCATTTATAACGCTGGTTACCTGGTGGTAATGCTCGGGTTCCTCTTTATTATCATGTTGAATTTTTGGCCGGCTCTGCCCAAGTCTACTGAGATTGCAGAACAGGCAAATTAATCTATGGAACAATCAGCTACTTATTCATCCGCTGAATTGATGATCGTCAACGCCGCTCGTCTTTTGAAGAACGGCGATGTCGTCTTTGTGGGTGTGGGTCAGCCCAACCTGGCTTGTAACCTCGCTAAAAGAACCCATGCCCCTGAGTTGGTGATGATATACGAGGCAGGCGTGATCGGTGCAGAACCAGCCCGGTTGCCCCTCTCAATCGGCGACCCTACCCTGGTCAGCGGCGCTCTCTCAGTCGTCAGCATGTATGATATCTTCACTAACTACCTCCAGCGAGGCAACGTGGATGTGGGCTTCCTGGGCGGCGCCCAGATCGATAAATTCGGTAACATCAATGCCACCACGATTGGTGCTGACTATGCGCATCCCAAAGTGCGTCTGCCTGGCTCTGGCGGGGCGCAAGAGATCGCCGCCTGGGCAAACCGCTGCTACATCATGACCCCGCACCAGAAACGCCGCTTCCCCGAAAAGGTGGATTTCGTCACCTCGGCGGGATACCTGGATGGAAAGGGCGGGCGAGAAGAAGCCGGCCTGCGCGGCAAGGGTCCGGTGGCGGTAGTGACCGACCTGGGCTTGCTGGAGCCGGATGAGACCGGTGAACTGAACCTGACTGCATTGCACCCCGGCAAGACCGTTGAGCAGGCGCAGGAAAACACCGGCTGGAACTTGAAGACGGCCGCTAACATCCGACTGACGGAGCCTTTGACGGAAGAAGAATTGACCATCCTGCGAACGCAGTTGGACCCGACTGGCATTTACCTAAAAGGCAGTTGATCATTGCGTTCAAATAGTCTACCCTCAATAAGTGAAACTAGAGTCTCCATCCAACGTATATATTGGTAACCTGAATGTATGGAGTTAGAAAATGTCTACGACAACCCAACATCAACCCTTACGCCGCTCCCGCTATAACCGCATGCTGGCAGGCGTCTGCGGTGGTCTGTCTGAGTTTTTCGGCGTGCGCGCCTTTTGGTTCCGCCTGGGATTCGTTATCGCATCTATTCCCGGCGGTGTGCCTGGACTTCTTCTCTATTTACTTCTCTGGCTGATCATTCCCAACGCCAGAGATTGACCATATGGCCCATGATTCAAAAGGATGAGAATACCTCTCATCCTTTTTTATTTCCTGTATTAATTCGATGGCTGTAATCTTAAAACTCGCCTGCCAAATAGGGTTGACGGCTATAATCCATGTCTATGACGAGCACTCCTTCCGGCATCAGTACCATCTTCTTCGATTTCGGCTCTACCCTTATCTATACGAAAGATGCCTGGCCACTTCTCTATAAGCAAGCCGACCAGGCATTGCTGAAGAGTCTTCAAAATTCTTCTCTAAAAATCAAACCGCAGGCTTTTTCACGGAAATTCGGCACTTTCCTTGACTATTACTATGCAGATCGGGGTACAGGCATCATCGAAAAAACAGCCATGGTTATGCTGCGAAACATCCTGGCTGCAAAAGGCCATAAGAATGTACCCAATTCGACCCTGCGCCAGGCGCTGGATGCATTATATTCCGTCACCCAGAAGAACTGGTACCTGGAAGAAGACGCCGTCTCAACATTGCAGGAATTGAAAGAACGCGGTTTTCGTCTGGGCATGATCTCGAACACTTCCGATGATGAAAACGTCCAGCAATTACTGGACCGGTTCGCCTTGCGGACCTTTTTCGACGATGTGGTCACATCAGCCGGCTGCGGCATCCGCAAACCGGATGGGCGTATCTTCCATCTTGCGCTGGAGCATTTCAATATAGCGCCGAGCCAGGCAGCCATGGTAGGCGATACGCCTGATGCCGATGTCCTGGGGGCTCACCGGCTGGGTATCTTCAGCATCTGGATCACACGCCGCGTCGCTGGCCTGAACCTGGCTTCCGCCGAACCAGATGCAAAGGTGGAAACGTTACGTGAACTCCTCGGCTTGTTTCCTCCCAAGCCGGTCCAAATGTTAGCGGGATAAACTTCTTTTGTAAGCCTAACACTTGAATTTAAATTTGCCCTGATGGGACTTGTGTAGAATTCCTTTTCTTTATATACTGAATGTGGTTATCTGCAATTAACCAAGTACTGTGCCAATGATAAATATTCAGTTTGACACAGCACAAGGAGGAACTGATGTACCTTCAAGAAATCCTCGAAGTCGCCATTGGCCTGGTATTGATGTGGCTTGTATTAAGCATAGCCGCCATGACCCTCCAGGAATGGGTTGAAACCATGCTGAATGGGCGAGCGAAAGACCTGGAGAGAACCATCCGGGAAATGTTGAGCAGCCGTGATCTGGCGAAACAATTGTATGCCCACCCGCTCATTGCGACTCTGGCGCGGCCAGCCAAGAATCCACGCAAGAAAGGCCGCCTGCCTGCATATATACCCTCGGCGAATTTCGCCGCAGCCTTGTTTGATATTGTTACGCAAGCCGGCACCGAAGCCTCCCCCGTCCGCACATTGACCGGCGAGATCGACGCGCACCTGGCTGCCAGCCTGGAAGATCCCGCCCAGCTTAAGCTGGCCCTGGACGACTGGCAGACGGTCCTTGAAACCGGTAAACAGGTCGCCATGGCTGGAACCGGTCAAGCAGCGGTGGATACGCTCAAACTTCAGATCCAAACCTATGGGAAGAAATATCCCGAAATCCAACCCATCCTGGATGATGCCTTGCCGACGGTGTATGCTTTCTATAAAGATTTTTTTGACGAGGAACGCCGTCTCGCTCCTGCGGCAGTGGAAGCGGATATGGGGATGCGCCAATTCCGCCTCGGTTTGAAAATGATGGGAAATGAGAATCCTCGCTTGCATGAGACGATCACTGCCATCCTGCGGAATGCCCAGGTCACGGCTGTGAGAGGTGACCAGGCCGTTGCCCAGGCGCGCAGCCAGTTCGAAACCTGGTTCAACAACACGATGGACCGGCTCTCCGGCTCTTATAAACGCAAGGCCCAAATTTCATCTTTCATTATCGGTCTCGTGCTAGCCCTCGTGATGAATGTCGATTCGATCAATCTTGCTTCCAGTCTGTGGAGAGAGCCCACTTTACGGCAGGCCATCATCGCCCAGGCAGGTCGTTATACCAGCGCAAACCAGATCGCCGTCGCGTCCACGGATCCGGCAGGCGAGGTAGTATCCCCGCTCCAAACCATTCCTGAATTGCAAAAACAACTGCAGGCGTTGAACTTCCCCTTCGGCTGGACCACAAATCCGGTCGAATACAGTGAAACAGTCACCTGTGACCTGTCTTCTCCTTCCGCGTACGACAGCCTGGGGAACCCCAGCCGGCTCCTGGGAGTCCATATCGGCAAGGTTTGCGTTCCCGTTGTTAATGCATCGCCAGTCAACCGCGATCATTTTACCGGTTGGTTGACCAAGATCTTTGGGCTGCTCATCACAGGTGCAGCCGCAGCCCAGGGAGCCCCCTTCTGGTTTGACATCCTGAAGAAATTCATAAACGTGCGTGGCACCGAGGTCAAGCCAACCGAACCCACAGCCGTGGGTTGATACTCTGTCTTCTTGGCAAACAGGGCTGATCTGATCAGCCCTGTTTTGTTTTGACCCGGTAGTAGCGGAAATCGCACATCTTCCCACCCCGGCCGATGGTCTGCTTGCGTTCCCAGAGGACCCGCTCGGTGATATCCTCGAAAAGGAAATCATCCAGGTGACAGAAATGCTGGGTCAACTCGGGCAGTCCATATTCTGTCAACACATCCAGATAAAAACAACCGTACCCATTTAATGCGACGACATCCCTGCCCTGGTCTGGAAATTCCAGCCTCCAGCCCTGGCGGGGATACTGGATCAACGTGAGCGGCTTGAGAGTCAATTTGAGCAGGTCAAAAAAGAAGGGTAACTTCCCCAATAACCTGTAGAGGCGTTTTTGTCCGGCCATGCTGGCTTCGAGCAGATCATCGAGAGATTTCAACGCCCGGGGAGGCGGTTTGCCTTCTTCCAGAAAGACCTGGTAAGCAGCAATAGCCGGCAAAATATTCCCTTCGAAGTGATACTTTTGAAGGACGCGCGGATGGTATGTGTGTGAGTTTGCCAGTAATTCGGTATATTTTTCGCCCACCCGCTTGATGATGCGGGATGCCTCATCAGTACCGCGCTGGCGGGTCAACTCCCGCAGCCAGGTTCGGTGGTTTGGGAAGGTCCTTCTTAAGAAAAACTTCTTTTGGGGCATACATCCATTATAATTCCTCCATCTCATTGAAAGGAAAAATCCCCTCATGCCCAGCAAAGTTTATTTCGGTAGCGCGCGCCAATCCCTCCTGGATGCAAAAGAGACCTTACCCGCCAAACTTGACCTGATCCTTGAAGAACTCCACCTGCGTGATCGTGTGAAAGATGAGCGTGTGCTTATCAAAATGCACACCGCCAACAATATCGGTTATTCCACCATCCATCCGGTTTTCGTCCGCAAGGTTGTCCAGGCCATCAAGGATGGCGGCGGCAAGCCTTTCATCGCCGATGTATGGTGGGACACCGCCGGATCAGAAATGCGCGGTTACTCAGCCGAAACGCTCGGCTGCCCGGTCTACCCCATCGCCGGGCCGGACGAGAAATACTGCTACGACCATCCCCATCCGTTCAAGAATATCCAGTCCTGGAAGGTTGCCGGCTTGGCCCAGGATGCATCCTTCCTGGTCAACTTCGCCCACGTCAAAGGCCATCCTTCCAACGGCTTTGGCGCAGCCATCAAAAATCTGGCTCTTGGTTGTATGGGTGGGGAAACCCGCAGCCAAATGCACGATTCGATGCATTATGATCAATACTGGTTCCCCGAGAACTGCCCCGACCCAGCCACGGTCATCCCCCTGATCGCCGCCTCCTGTCCCTTTGAAGCCATCGTGGAAGACAAAAAGGTTCCCGGCACGATGCACCTGCACATGGAACAGTGCAACCAGTGCGGACGCTGCCTGAAAGTGGCGCCTCCCGGCAGCCTGAAGATCGACAAGGTCAATTTCCAGTCCTTCATGGAAGCCTGCGCCATCTCCACCCATGAGACCATGTCGACCTTCGAACCAGGAAAAGCCATACACCTGAATCTCGCCACCCAGATGACACCCATGTGCGACTGTTTCGGCTTCACTACCATGTCGATCCTGCCAGATGCGGGCATCTTCGGCTCGGATGATATTGTTGCCCTCGAACAGGCCACGCTGGATGTGATCGCCCAGTCGAAACTCATCGAGGAGAATCTACCCCTGGCAATGGAGGTTCATTTCCGCGAAGGCCATCCCTTCCGGCAATTGCATGGACCGATGAAGGATCCATACATGACCACGGAATACGCCGAGCGATACGGTCTGGGCAGCCGCCAGTACGAACTGGTGGACGTTTTCCCACTCAAAAAGATGGACCGCGCCGCTCTTCCTTACACTCCGGCGCAATAGATGATCAAAGAGACTGCGGGAGCTTCGGCTCTCGCAGTTTACTACAACACCCCTTGAGGCTGGTTTCCCGGCCTTGCTCGTGAGGGTATAATTCACCCCATGGATCTCTTCGACCACGCCTTGCAGGAACGGATGAAATCCGAAGCGCCCCTGGCTGCCCGCATGCGGCCGCGCACGCTGGATGAATATGTCGGGCAGGAGCACATCATTGGCCCGGGGAAACTGCTGCGGCGCGCCATCGAAGCGGACCGTTTGTTCTCCTCCATCATTTTATGGGGACCTCCCGGCACCGGCAAAACCACCCTCTCGCAGGTCATCGCCAACCGCACCCAAAGCCACTTCGAGACCCTCTCGGCCGTTTTGGCAGGCAAGGCTGAACTTAGGGAAGTGATCGAAGCAGCCAAAGAGCGCTCCCGCCTGCATCACAAAAAGACCACCCTATTCGTCGATGAGGTCCATCGCTGGAACAAGGCCCAGCAGGATGCCCTGCTCCCGCATGTTGAGAATGGCGCCATCCTGTTCATCGGCGCGACCACCGAAAACCCTTACTTTGAAGTGATCGGCGCGCTGGTCTCGCGGTCACGGGTCTTCCAGCTATTGCCCCTCACCGGCGAACAGACTGGCAAGGTGCTCGACATGGCCCTGGCAGACCCCGAGCGCGGCTACGGCAAGCGCAAGGTCAACCTGGAGGCGGATGCGCGCGCCCACCTGATCGACGTGTCCGGCGGCGACGCACGCAACGCCCTGAACGCCCTCGAGCTGGCGGTAGAGTCCACCCCACCCAATGAAGAAGGCGTAGTCCATGTCACCCTGGAGGTGGCGCAGGAATCGATCCAGCGGCGGGCGGTCTTATATGACAAGGACGGCGACGCCCACTACGACACCATCAGCGCCTTCATCAAATCCGTCCGCGGCTCCGACCCGGACGCGGCTCTCTACTGGCTGGCCAAGATGCTCTATGCCGGGGAAGACCCCCGCTTCATCCTGCGCAGGTTGATCATCCTGGCTGGGGAAGATATCGGCCTGGCTGACCCGATGGGTCTGGTGGTGGCAGCCTCGGCCATGCAGGCGTTCACATTTATCGGCCTGCCCGAGGGCGTCTACCCGATCGTCGAAGCCACCCTCTACCTGGCTACGGCTCCCAAATCCAATTCGGCCACTTCCTACTTCAAGGCCTTCGAGCGGATCGAGCAGGAAGGCGTAGGCAACGTGCCCAACCACCTGAAGGATAATACCCGCGACGCCGCCGCGCTGGGTCACGGAGTTGGCTACGTCTACCCGCACATGGAACCTGGGCACTTCGCCCCCCAGCAATACCTCCCCAACGACCTGCTGGGCACGTATTTCTATAAACCATCCGAAGAAGGTTATGAAGCCCAGGCCAAAGAACGCCTGGAACGCTGGCGCGAAGCCCAGCGCAAGGCCTTGGGCATCACCCGCCTGGAAGAGATCCCCGACCTGACCCAGGAACAGATCGACGAGATGAAGCGACACATCAAATAAGGTTGTCAGATTTAGGAGGGCAGATGACCACGAATATCCAACTGAACCAACAGGCGCTGGACTGGCTACTTGAGCCGGATTCGTCCGGTGTGCGTCATCTGGCCTTGCGTGATCTATGTGATCGTCCCGCTAACGACCCGGACCTGCTGGCAGCCCGCCGGAGTGCGCACCAAACAGGTCCGATTGCAGAGATCCTCTCCCATATGGAACCGGCCGGGTACTGGTCAAAGCCAGGACCCGGTTACGGCCCCAAGTATTTCTCGACCGTCTGGGCCATCATCGCCCTGGGGCAGTTGGGTGCAAACGTTGACGAAGATGAGCGGGTCCAGAAAGCCTGCCAGTACGTGCTCGACCATACCCTCATGGCAGGCGGGCAGTTCAGCACCTCCACCGCCCCCTCCGGAACGATCGACTGCCTGCAAGGCAACCTGTGCCGGGCATTGTTGGATCTGGGCTGCAATGATCCCCGCCTGGCGTTGGCCTTCGAGTGGATGGCCCGCACGGTCAGCGGGGAGGGTATGGCCGGGCAGGAGGATCGCCAGGCCGAGCGGCGCTATTACGCTTACAAATCCGGACCGATTTTCGCTTGCGGCGCCAATAACAAACTTTCCTGCGGTTGGGGAGCATGCCAAGGTCATGCTGGCTTTCGCCAAATTACCCCCCGAACAACGCACCCCATTGATTCAACAAGCCATCGATATCGGGGTTGATTTCCTCTTCAGTGTCGACCCGGCCTCCGCCGGTTATCCAACTCCTTATGGCGGGAAACCCAATCAGAGTTGGTGGAAATTCGCCTTTCCTAGTTTTTATGTGACCGATATCCTGCAGATCGCCGAAGTGTTGGTCAGCCTGGGATATGCCGGGGATAAACGCCTGGTGAACGCTCTCGACTTGATCCGCAGCAAACAGGATGAGCAAGGCCGCTGGAAGTTGGAGTACAACCTGACCGGCAAGACCTGGGTGGATTTCGGGAAGACAGGTCAACCTAACAAGTGGGTCACCCTGCGGGCCATGCGGGTATTGAAGGCGGGATAGCCCCATGGCAACACTGCTACTTATTCGCCACGGCGAGAACGAATATCTCAAGAAGAACAAGTTACCCGGCCAACAGACCGGCATCCATTTGAATGAACGCGGCCGGTCGCAGGCAGCGGCATTGGCCGAATCGCTGAAGGACCTTCCCATCCGGGCTATTTACAGCAGTACGCTCGAGCGTGCCGTGGAAACCGCCACTCCGTTGGCGGAGGCGCTAAAGATGGAGGTGCAGCAAAGGCCGGCACTGATGGATATGGATGTGGGAGCGTGGACCGGGCGGACCATCAAGATGCTCAACCGCACCAAAGCCTGGAAGATCGTCCAGCGCAGCCCCTCCCTTTTTCACTTCCCCGGAGGCGAGTCCTTCCTGCAGGCGCAGCAACGGGTGGTGACCGAACTGGAAGCGATCGCCGCGGCGAATAAGAAAGGTCTGGTAGCAGTGGTGTTCCATGCCGACCCGATCAAAATTGCACTGGCGCATTACATCGGCCTGCCGTTGGATCATTTGCAGCGGTTAGTGATCGCCGCCGGCTCCGTCAGCATTCTCAGTATCCAGGAAATGGGTGCAGCTCTCCTGGCAATGAACCTGCTGCCTCCCTTTTCACTGCCCTACAAGAAAAAGTGACCGGCGCTATTAAGGCCGGTCACTTTTGAATAGCCACAAATCCCTTATCGCCTCACATCCGGGTCGTTACGGTTAGGACGGGCTGCCAATCCAGCTGGATGATAGGTCGGTTCGGGGCGCGGCGCCGGGCGGACCGGGTCGGGGTAGTGCCTTTCTGCCACGGTGCGGGGGGCGGAACGTGCCTGCAGGGTATTTTGCAGCATCGTCCTGCGATCATCGCTCATACTAAACATGCGCTCGCCTGCCATCGAAAATGTCCCGATGATGAATACACGGATCAACCAGACCAGCAGCGCAACAAAGACCGGGACAACCTTGGTAAGCGTGCCGGCGCTGATGAAAGCGTTGGACAGTTCCTGGTGACTGCGCACAGCCACCGCTACGCCCCACCAGGTGAGGATGGCGTTCATGGCGGCTGCCAGCAGCCAGGCCCCGAAGAGATACCAGACCTCGGTGGGAGCCTGCTCACCCTTTTCAGGGGTGAACAGTCGGGCGATACCGGCAAAATCGATCCCGCAGAAGGCCAGTGACAGGATGGTGGCCCAGCGCACGCCCAGGAAACGCAGGTTCGAGCCGAGCATGTCCGTCAGGGCAAAATCTGTGGTGGAAAAGTTGAATACTTCAAAGGCTAGCAAGGCAACCAGCAGGATGACGCCGAAGAGGGCGCCTCGACGGGCCGTGCCGCCGCGGATGATTGACATAAAACGAACTGGGGTTTCTTCCATCATGGCCTCCATTCCGATAAAGATAAAGAGGCTTATATTATAGAACAATTGTTCTGTTTGTCAAGAGGCAAATGACAAGGGTTGTTCCTCGAATAAAAAAAATGAGGAACAACGAGGAACAATCGATATATATAGAAGAGACCTATTCATTGGGGGTTGTTTCTGAGGATCAATTGATGGTTGCCTACATTCATCCACAAAGCCATTCCTTAAGAGATAGGATGCCACAGCGATCAGTGCGCGAAGCCGGTTTTGGCCTTCATCTGCTTATGAATATTGTAGCATAAATGTTCTAAAAATAACGTCGTCATTAATTGACCTTCAGATATGAGATCGGCAAATACCAATTTTGCATCAATCGGCTTTACGATAATTGGAAACCGTCATAAGATTGTTATTATGGCAACCACTAACAAAACTGTTGAAGATAGCAAAATCGCCGCCGCGGACGGCGGCGAGAGCAAGGTTTTGTTAGGTGCTCTTATTATCTTTATGATAATCGGCCTGATGGTTGGGTTGGGGGCTTGTAGTTCGGGGGCGCGAGAAACTGCCCTTCTATCTCCAACCATAGAAGGAATTGACTTATCCTTTGAAACCATCGAACAACTGGAGTGGTCTCCCGAAGGCCGATATTTTGAATCAGGCGGGCCTGGAGTGATCATTGCTTCCGAGACGGATGATATAAGCGATTTAATTGGGTTGGTATCTGCAGATTGCATTGATAAACTAGAAAAACTTAATTTTGATAAGTCTTTTGTAATTGGGGTATTTCATGGTTGGCGACCTTCTACAGGATATGGCATTCAAATTGATCGATTAATTCGATCAGAAAATTCTGTGAATATATTTATCACATTACATGAGCCAAAACCTAATGAGCCAACCGGGGCAATGGAAACATCACCATATCATGTAGTGAAGTTGCAAAAGACGGGAAGTTGGGGACAAAATATCATCTTCAATTTAATTGCCGACAACTTAACAGTAGCATCAGTCACGCATATGATCCCATAAACTGCGGTATCTGAAATTTAGGCGATTAGGAACTTTTGTATGATCCCATATTTCTATTGTGAAGTGAAAGAAAATTAAATGGCGACAAATCAAAATCGAATATCCACTTTGATTTATCGCTTACTTATCCTATTCTGCCTGGCGAATGGATTGGTAGCTTGTACGCCCAGGCTACAGGAAACCGCCACACCGACCGTGACTGACGAGATAGAGGCTTTATCATTTGAAACGATTGATCTTCAGGAAGCACCTCATACAGGCAGACAACAATATAGATCCCAAGAACCGGGAGTAGTGATCATCTCTCAATTAGATGATATACATATCATGGATGGGTGGATTTCTATCAAGAGCGTTGACAAACTACAATCTACTGACTTTGACGAACACTTCGTTTTGGCAGCATTCTATGGGGAAAAAGGGGGTACAGGGTATAACATTCAAGTGGTTCGGGTTGTGAGAATTAAGAATACTGTGAATATTGATGCCCTATTCACAGAACCCTTGCCGGATCTTGAAATCCCAGCAGTCTATACGTCCCCGTATCACTTAATCAAGATACAGAAATCAGGAGCATGGGGTGAAGAAATCACCTTCAACTTATATTCGGGGGAGATGCTGGTGGCATCGGTAATTGAAGAGATTCCATAACATAGTAATACTAGTGGGCTGGAGAGGTTACCTGGATGCCCACCTTTTAATTTATGAACAGACTAAGGGGAATATTATTCGTGCTTCAGGGCAATGACGGGCACCAACGTAGCCGCCCGCAGAGCCGGGTAAAGACCCGATAACAGGCCTATCAAAGTAGCGAACAACAGCGCGAAGAGCGGCAGCCAGAGAGGCGTGGAGACCGCCACACTGGGCGGCACGCCTCCCTGCTGGGCCGATTGGTTAGCCAGGTAGACGATGGCGACCACATTGATTCCCTGCCCCGACAGCCAGCCGACCGCCACCCCTCCCAGGCCTCCCAGGAAGCCGATCCCGGCGGCTTCCCCCAGGAAGATGGAGAGCACATCCCGGTTGGTTGCGCCAACCGCTTTCATCAGGCCAATTTCGCGGGTCCGCTCCAGGATGGCCATGGCCATGGTGTTAGCGATACCGATGGCTGCTACCAGCAGGGCGATCGCCCCCACCCCGCCGAAGATGACCTGCAAGACGAGGTAGAAGTTGTTGATGCCCTGCAGGAATGACTGCGGCGTGGAAGCCTGGAAACCCATATCATTGATCTGCCTGTTGATATCCAGCACGTTCTTTACGTCGTCCACCTTGACGGTGACCTGGTTGTAGCCGTTCTTGTTGTAATTAATGCGCTGGCCGGTGGCCCACTCGTTCATCGCCTTCAGGTCATCCAGCCGCATATAAATGGACCAATCCAATTCACCCTGGGTCTGGGTCAAGATACCGGCGACCCGGTAAGCAAGGATTTTCTTGGTCTCGTTGCCGTTCTGGTCATACTTGGAGAAAACAAACATGAGTTTCTGGTCATACAGTTCCGGCGGCGGGGGCGGGGTCTGACCGGGACGCAAATGGGGATCGAAAAAGTTGTTGACCACCATCGGGCCGATCACAACGGTACCTTTTTCCAGGGCTGTTACTCCCTGGCTGGCAACCGAGCCCAACTCAGCCAGATCGGTCGTGCCCACGCCGGTGACATTGCCACCCGCCATCAAGCGGTTGTATTGGATGGTCAGACCACTCATCAGATAATCGCGCGGAATGACGGCAGTCACACCGGGGATGGCGCGAATTTCATCCAGAGCGCTGTTGGTCAATAATCTTGGAGCTCCCGGTTCGCCGGTGCCGCCCCCCACCACCTCCGCCACCCAGGCCTTTCACGGCGACGGCATTCCCCATCATGGGTCCGAAATCATAGGAAGGCATCACCTGGATCTGGGTCAGGTCACCTATGCCATAAAGCTGCTGGTTGGCATTCTTTTGCAAACCGATGGCAAGCGAGACCAGGATCACCACCGCGGCTGTACCGATAACAACGCCGACGGCGGTCAAAGCCACCCGGCCTTTGCGGCGGTTGAGGTTCCCAAAAATGAGGCGTACTATATCAATAAGTTTCATATCGATCCACCATTAATGCTGGCTAACCTTTGCCTCCGTCAACCTTGATGGGAGGAAAGATTTCCGGTTCGGTTGGGATGGGTTGGTCAGGCGTAGTCGCAGGGGCGGCGCTGTCCAGTCCGAAGAGGCCCAGGATGAAACGCCATGCCTTCTGCCAAAAGGTCTCGGTGTTCGTGGGTATGTCGACGCCGCCGTCCGGGCTATTCGGATCGGGTTCGGGCATGATGGGCGCATCCATCACATTCACCGGGATGGTCATTGTGAGGATTTGACTCTGGTTGAAATCATCGGTGTATTCGATCGTTACGATCAAATCCATCGGGCCGGGCACATCCGGGATGAAGGTGGCATCGAGTGTGAAGTACCCGCCCGGGTCCAGTGAACCGATGAGCATCTCGCCATTCTCGATAAATCCGTTAGGGGTTTCCACTTTCATTTTTCCAAGGACGGCGGTACGTTTGCCCAGGCTGCTAACTTGCAGCGGTAACGGGCCCGGCTGCCCGACCACGAAATCTCCCACCGGTTGGTAGAAGCCCACATCCACATTGGGCAGGCTGTATACCAGCAGGGTAATGACCTGGTCGTCGGTGATGTTGTTCCCATTCGCATCCGAATAGGCAAAGGAAATCTTAAATGGGTACGCGCCCGGGTTCGCCGAGACGTTGACGATCAATTTCTGTTTGGCGGTAAGGGTTTTGCCGGGTTCGAAATCGCCCAACGATTGCAGGTTGGAGGTACCCACCGGAGCAAAGTTGGTGAATTCGCCGCTGCCGCCGTTGATCCCGCCGGGTTGAGGCGTTCCGCTGCCGGAACCGGAGGATGAGCCTCCGCCGACGATCATCGTGACGCCTTTGGCGGTCATGTTACCTACATTCTGGACCGTAATGGATAGGCTGAACTCAAAGCCCGGCTGGAGGGGGTCCACATCCGTCTCATAATCGGTAATAACCAGTTGAGATCGCTGCAAACCGGAGGGGGTTTTGGAAGGTTGTGCTGAACCGCTGCCGCTGGAGGCTACCGGGAAAAATAGGGTAAATTTATCCGTGAAGGCAGTCCCTTTATCGTCAGAGTAACTGACGGTCATGTCGAGGCTGACACGCGTAAGGGCAGTGGGGAGCGCAGCAAGTGTCATTGTCTGGCCGAAGTTGGATTTCCCCGCCACGCCCAGGTCGCCGGCCGCCACAATCCCGCCGTTCTTCAACATCAGCAGGTCAGTGGATGTAAAGGAAACTTGCAGGCCATAGGCGGTGGAGCCGCCGGCATTATCCAGGCTCATGCTGATGTTAAAATCCTGGTTGTATCGCACGAGATCGACACTGACCGAATATGTGTCGATGACCACCTGCGGCCGTCCGCTAGCAGGCGCGACTACTTTTAGCGCCAGAGGAAGGGTGACCAACTCGGTCGCCGGAGCCGGGTTGGTGATGGTAAGGCTATATTGCCCAGGTGCAAAGCTGGCAGGCACGCGCACGAGCAACTCGGTAGCGCTGTGTGAAGTCACCTCCATGATTTGACTGCCTACTTTCACCTCAGGAGTATCGATAAAATCTGTCCCGGCGATCGTGATGATATTATCGATATTATTTATTATTTCACTGGGAGTGACGGACGTGATGCCGAGTGCGGCTGCCACAGGCATAGCAAAGACAGTCGCAGCCAAAACGATCACCAGCAGGCTTGCAAATGAGATTTTCTTGATGTTTTGTTTCATACACTCACTCCTTATTGAAGGGTGGCAGTGCGATACTCTTTCTCACTGACCACCTTCCCGTCCAAAAGAAAAATTTCATCGGTGGCGAAATGGACCATGCGCGGATCGTGCGTCACCACCAAGACCGTGTGACCGGCCTTATGCAGGTCCGAGAGCAACTGCATCACACTGGCTCCGCTAGCAGTATCCAGGTTGCCGGTCGGCTCGTCCGCCAGGATGAGAGTGGGATTGTTGACCAGGGCGCGGGCGATGGCGACGCGCTGCTGCTGGCCGCCCGATAACTCGTCCGGACGGTGGTGCTTACGGTCGCCCAACCCGACTTGATCAAGCAACTCACGGGCATGCTTCGTCCGTTCCCGCGGGGTCACACCGGCGAACTGCATCGGGAACCCTACGTTCTCTTCAGCGGTCATGCTCTGGATGAGGTTGAAGGATTGGAAGATAAAACCCACCGTCTGCCGGCGGAACATGGCTAACTTGTTCTCATCCATTTCATCTAAACGCCGCCCGTCCACCGCGATCTGACCGGCCGTGGGACGGTCCAATCCGCCCACCAGATAGAGCAGCGTTGACTTGCCGGACCCGGATGGGCCCATCACCACCGTGAAACTGTTCGGAGGAATTTCTATATCCACACCGTCCAAGGCCAGCACGGTTGTGCCCCCCATGCGGAAGTGTTTCTCCAAGCCGGTGATATTGATGAATGCGGGATTCATATCAAAATCAGAAGGGCCGGGTAATGATCATCCCGCCCAATTGGCTGGTGAGCGTTCCCAAACCGGCCTGGGCTAACAAGACTACCAATAGGACGATCACAACCCCGGCAGCCGCCTTTCCAACGGTAAGGTTATCGGCTTTGCTGATACCCATAACCAATAAAATAGCAAACATGACAAAGAACAGGTCGACACTCGCAAGCAAGCGGCTCAGGAAGCCCACGCTGACCATACCGGATAAGCCCTGACTGACGATGGGATGTTTGACGACCAACATGTAGATGATCCGCAGCAGGTCACGCAGGAGGAATGGCAGGCATGCCCACGCAATGACATTCAACGCCGAGGACATCTTGCCGCGCCCGCCAAACAGGGTGGAGGTCAGGTGGGTCAACCCGCCAACTATGAGCCACGCCAGCCATAACTTGACCAATCCCAGAGTTGCGGGAATCACGTACAAGAAGACCGGTCCCTGAGTGGCCTGCTGGGCCTGCATGTAGTTGTTCTGCATGTCCGGCGACCAGTATTGCCAATCGGGAGGCAGAGTCACTTGGCCTGTGGCGGCTGCCTGGGCCTGGAAGTAACCACTGACGATGGTCCGCAGTAAGAGAAAAATACTGAGCGCCAGCATGGGCATCAACCAGGCGGGTTTTTCCTGCGCAGCCAACTGCGCCATCCCCTGGCGGGGATGTAAAAAGAAAGAGAATAATTTTTTAAGATCAAATTGAGATGGAGCGGGGGAAATACTCAGGCTTGTATCGGTCATTTTATACCTTCCAGAATACCCTGCAGAATTCTATCATACAAACTTCAGCATCCATTTAAGACGACTTTGGATGAAAATAGTTCCCTACATTTCCCCAAAAAGATCCCTGGCGATTCTTTCCCGCTTCTGGACCGGCGGATATGCCCGCATGAAAGATTCCGTACCGTTAAATCGCCGCATTACGAAGGATATCAGCCCGCCGCGGCTCTGTCCGCCGCCCTGGCTGGCATGACATGCCCCGGCTTTCTCCTTTTTCTCGATCACGGAGCGAACATCGATACGGGCATGGATGGGGAAGTCTTCTTCAACGATCTTCGTCGCGTCGATATCTCCGTTGCTGCCGAACGTGTGCGGGTCTTTGCCGAATAACGGCATGAGTTTGACGGCCAACCGCATCAAACGCTTTGGAAAAGTGAAAAAGAATAATTTCGCCGGGGATGCTCCCCCATTAACGGACTGCTCGAAGGCGCGCACGGTGGCACGCTGGATGGCGACGTGGTCCGGATGAAGGTATCCGCCGATTGGGTCGAAGGTCAGGATCACCTGCGGCCCCAGTTGGCGGATAAATTCGCCGATCTTCTGAGCAACATCCTCCAAGCGGCTGGGCTGCCAGCGCCTGTGGGTGATGGTTGTCGGCGGAGCCGGTCATACCCGAGTCGCGATAATCCAAAAAGTGAACGCCAGCCAACCCCAAAATCCCGGCGGCACAGCGTAATTCGGATTCGCGCAGGTCGGCGATGGAGCGGTACCCTTCCAGCATCTCCGGAGCCACTTCGCCCACTTCCCCGCGGGTGGCGCAAATGAGGTGAACTTCCACGCCCCTGGAGGCATAATACGCCAGGGTGCCGCCCATGCCAAACGATTCGTCATCCGGATGGGCCAGCACTGCCAGCAAGGTCTGTTTTGACATGGGCCAATTTTACACCCGTCAGGAGAATTTTCCGGTCATCAGACAATTATGGAAAAATGGTATGATTGAATGTGAAAGTATCCGGGAAAACCCTTGGAGGAAATTGCATGAATATTGCCATCATCGGTGCAGGGTTCGGCGGCATGGCCGCCGCGTATAATCTCAAGAAAGCCGGGCATGAAGTGACCATTTTCGAAGCCTCCGATTTCGTCGGTGGGCTGGCGAGCGGGTTCAAGGAACCTCAGTGGGAATGGTCGGTAGAGAAGTTCTACCACCACTGGTTCGCCAGCGATAAACACATGCTCGGCATTATCCGCGAACTTGGATTGGAAGACAAGGTCATCTTCCCCCGCCCCCTGACGGTGATGTATTTCAAGGAGAAATTCTACCCGTTCGATTCGATCATCAAAATGGCGCTTTTTCCCGGCCTGGGGTGGGGCATCAACAAGGTCCGCTTTGGACTGGTGGGATTGTACCTGCGCCTGAGTAATAACTGGAAGTCATTGGAAAAACACACGGTGGATGAGTGGATGCAGAAGTGGGCGGGGAAAAAAGTCTACGAGTTAATGTGGAAGCCGCTGGTGATGGGGAAATTTGGCGAACGTTATTACAAGCAGGTCAACATGGCCTGGATGTGGGCACGCCTGAAGGCTCGCACCACACGCCTGGGGACCTTCGAAGGCGGGTTCCAAAATTTCGCCAACCTCTTTGGGGACAAGTTGCGTGAGATGGGCGTGGAAATCCACCTGCAGACCCCCGTGACCAGTATAAATCGGGATGCCGACTCGGGCAAAGTCAACATTGTCGGCGCGACAACCACACCGTTCGACCAGGTCTTGATCACCTTATCCCCCGAAGCCACCTCCCGGCTGGTGCCGTCCCTGCCGGAGGAGTACCTGCACGGGCTGCGTTCGCTCAAATCCATGGGAGCGGTGGTGATGGTGCTGGCGCTCAAGCACCAACTATCGGAAGAAAATTATTACTGGTACAACCTGCCCAAATCCGCCGGCTACCCGTTCCTGGCACTGGTGGAACACACCAATTTTGTCCCGGCGGATAAATTCGGCGGAGATCACATCGTCTATGTGGGCGATTACCTGGATCCCGATCACGAGTATTTCAAACTAAGCCAGGAAGAACTGCTCGAACGTTTCCTACCTTCGTTCAAGAAATTTAATCCAAAATTCGAGCCGGACTGGGTTCGCAAGACCTGGCTATTCCGGACTGCCTACGCCCAACCCATCCCAATGATCGGGCATTCAAAAAATATCCCCGCCATCCGCACACCCATCGACGGAATCTACTTCGCTTCCATGAGCCAGGTCTATCCGTGGGATAGGGGGACAAACTTCGCCGTGGAGATAGGTCGCAAAGCCGCCCGGTTGATGCAAGACGATCTGACAAAGTGATCTTCCGTCATGGACCTGCTTCGAATAGCAAAAACACGCCTGCAGTCCCAGCAGCTTAAGTCGTCCACACAAAATTCGCCGGAAGAGACGGTATCATGGCTGCTGGCTATGCAAGCCCAGGATTATCCCGGCGCAAAATGGTCCATCGGCATCCGCCTGCCGGGCAGCACCGATACGCAGGTGGAGCAGGCCATCGGCAAAAAATCCATCCTGCGTTCATGGATATTGCGGGGCACTCTCCATTTTGCCACCGCCGAGGATATCCGTTGGCTGATAGAACTGGTCGGCACTCGCATTATTGCAGGTAATAAACGCCGATACGGCGAACTCGAGCTGAATGAGAAAACGCTTACCCGCAGCAACGATCTGCTGGTCAGGGCTGTGGAAAAGGGCGAGTCGCGGACCCGTAAGAACTTGCTGGCTATGTTGAGGCAAAAAGGGATCTCAACGGAAGGGCAGCGAGGGGTATATATGCTGCAGCGCGCTTCCCTGGATGGATTAATCTGCCAGGGCAGCACGCGTGCCAATGATGCCACTTTTATGAAATTGGATGAATTCCCGCTGAAGAAAATGAGCCGAGCAGAGGCCCTGGCTGAACTGGCTTTTCGTTATTTTTCCAGCCGCGGTCCGGCCACACTGCAGGATTTCACCTGGTGGTCGGGACTGTCCGCAACCGATGCCCGTTCTGCGCTGGATTCCATCCAATCTGAACTCACACAGGTAACCGCCGACGATACCACCTATTGGAGCAAGGCTCCCAAATCCACCACTCAGAAAAGCCGGACAAGCACCTTCCTGCTACCTGGTTTTGACGAATTTTTGCTCGCCTACAAAGACCGCCGGGCTTCCCTGGCTGCACCGAACTATAACCGCCTGACTCCCGCCGGCGGATTGCTCCCCGGAACGGTGGTTATCGATGGCAAGGTGGTTGGCACGTGGAAACGGACCTTCAAGAAAGGGACTGTCGTGATGGCGTTTAGTCCGTTCGCCCCCATTTCTTCAGTTGACCAGGCGGATATTTTCAGAGCAGCCGAGAATTTCGCGAAATATCTCCAGATGCCGCTCAATATCGCTCAAAGCGAGTGATGTAGTTCCGTTCAGGAAAGGGGGAGTTATTTTCTGCGCCGGTTTGCCAAAATGAACAACCCGATCGCCAGTAACACCAGCACAATACCTGCGTAGGTATATTTCATGTCATACGCCATGAAACCAACCGGCAGGATACCCGTGCCTTGCAAGATCCACACGATCCCGCTCAGGATCATGAGGATCCCAAGAATATTTATGATCCATCTCATCATAAACATACCTCCACAATAAAGTTTTAGTAATTGCCACCGCATTTACCTTATTATGCGTGTTGGAGAATTCAATAATCATCAGAAATTGAAGCAATGATCCATCGCTGACATAGGATGAAATATAAATCCATCATTTGTTGGGCGATATCTACATTCAGGGCGATGTTGCATAATATTGTTGATACAAGTCGTCTCTAAGGTAAACCAATCCTACAAAATCACGATATATCAGGTGGTACCCCTGGATGGCTTCATTTTCAGCATCCCTGTAGAACTTCTGGTTGCGGGCAAAAATTTGAGGGTCAATGCCCGTTGCATTCGGATCGAGATAGTCACGGATGCGTTGTTCCAACAGGACAAGCACGTCAAAATTGTTTTGCCCGATATAATCATATTCCAGCAATTCGAATGTTGTCTGGGTGGTCCAGTCAGGAGTTTCCGGCATATAAAGGCGGTAATCATAATATAGGCTTATTTGCCTTGATGAAAGTGGTATAAGGGCATTTACAACTTGATCATAGAAATGGATCCGTGGATTATTATTTTCACGATGGAGATCGCCAGCATAAATCTGAACATCCTTTACGACGAAAAACAAGAATTGCACAGCAACGACTGCCATCGCTGCAAAAGTAATAACAGACGTCCAGTCCTTGAAGAACGACTTCTTTAAAGAACGGGTCTCCGAGATAAATTTTTCTGGTAGTAAACCTACCATACAAGAGATAAGTGGTAAGGCAGCAGGCAGCCAATATTGAAACTTGAAATGGGTTACCCATAATACTACGATAGTGACCGGTAGAAACCAAGCCAGGATCAGACCATACAACAGACGTTGAGGTCCATGCCAAGCTCCCCAGATCGCCGCTCCTGCGGATATTAATAAGAATATCAAACTCCCAAAAAATCTTGTATAAACGGCCATGCCGCTATAGGACCTCTTTCATATATCACCCCATAACCTTCGGACAACAATCCCATTTGCTTATGGAAGGTGTAACCGTAAGCAGTTCGCGCCCAACCAGAGACCAAAAAGGGGTTGGCTAGCAAATATGCAATTCCCATCACCAGGATGAAACCGGCTCCCATCAAAACCAACTTTTTCCAGGAGACCTTTTTATATAAGAATCCCAACAGAATAGTTAAAGCCACAGCCAGAAAGAAATATACTCCCATCAATTTAGTTGCTGTGGCGATACCACTCATAACTGCTGCTACGAGGAAATTCCAGCCGAACCGTAAATTATCCTGTTTCAGGAAGAATAAAGTCAGAACGACCAATAAAAAGATCAGCCCATCCGGATGCCACCACAGACTATTCCGTGTCACCGCGGGAATGCTCAAAAGGAGTAGCAATAAAATGGGTGAGCGGTAACTCCGAAAACCATCGTGCATGTAAACCAACAATAAGAGCGCCGCGAGCATGGGTAATAAACTTACCATTTGACGCAGGATCAACATTACCAGTTGCAGATTATCTACTTGACCCAACCACTTTAATGGTAAAAGTGTCAATGCCGAGACGCTGAAATAGGGGAAACCGTAATAATAGTAATCATAAAAAATAAATGATCTTATTGCCTGTTCGATCGAATCGGCCGGGCCAATCATGTCAAGCACAGTTGGTAACGGTGCGGCTTCATCTGGCTGGAACATCCCCACCATGGCCAAATTTTGAGAACCAACATTATTGGGAAAAATAAAGGCGATAAACGCAACCACTGTAATGAGCAAAGAACAAAGGAATATGCGATTTTTCATAAATCCCATATTGACTACGCCTCATGCTCATTATCTATCGAATCCAGGTCCGCCAGCAACTGCTGCTTATCATCGATGTCGGGGATCTTATGGCTCAATTCCCGGGCGTTCTGCAGGTATTCAGCCGCCTTGATCTTCTCCCCCGCCAGCATTTCGGCTCTCGCCAGAGCTTCATAGGCGTAACCCTGATAAAAAGGGAAGTCTCCTGCTGCCAGGCTCAACTCCAGGCTGGTGTGGGCGTGCCGCCGCGCTTCGTCCACATTTCCCAGCAAAGTGTAGATACGCGCCACCTGCCAGTGCCCCACGGAGAGATGAATATCAGTATGGTCAGTTCGCTGGGACCAGTGCCACAGCGAGGTAAGTCCAAACTGAAGCATCGTCTCATCTTCGGCCGGAGTGCGGGAGGGTTTGTCAATCAGGTCCCAGGCGCGGTTGAAGCATTCGGCGGAGAAATAACGGTGAGCCTGGTAGAGGTCAAAGGTTGGTTCTGCCATCGAACCGGCTCCTAGCTGAACAACGGCTCAAATTTTTCCGCCGAGGCGATCAACTTTTCCTGTTCTGCTTTGTTCATGGGGGAGAAACGCTCGCACGCATCCAAGATCAGCGGTAGGATGGTCGTATCCCCGGCGGTGCAAATACCGCTGATGTCTTGCGAGAGCGCAAAATTGATGGCCTGTTGAATATGTTCAGCATCATCGAAGGGCTGATACCAGGTGGTGTGGTTTTGCATCTGCCCACCCCACGGTCCACGAGTGATGGACTTGATCACCATGGTAGCCACATCCTTTTCCTTGCACTGGCGGATCAATTCTTCCGAATCCCGCCGGAAAGTGGGATTCTTGAACTGGATAAAATTGAGCGGGAAAAGGATCGAAGTCGAAGTCGAAGCGCTTCAACGCCTCCAGGAAGATGGACGGACTATCGACCCCGTGACCAGTGATGCCGATGTAACGCGTAAGCCCGGCCTCCCGGGCCTCCTGAATGGCTTCCAACGCTCCGCCTTTGCGGGTGACTTCGTCCAGCTCATTCATTGACGTGATGGCATGGATCTGATAGAGGTCGAAGGCATCAGTCTGTAGCCGCTTCAGGGAATGTTGCATTTCGGTAGCTGCGCCAATCTTTGTCCGTTCCATAGTCTTGCAACCGACGAAGAAGCGCTCGCGCGCCCGCTTCAACCACGGTCCAACCCGTTCTTCTGCCTGACCATAGGAGGGCGCCACATCAATATGGTTCACTCCATGCTCGATCACCAATTCCATGGTCTTGTCGGCCTGGGCTTGATCGATCTCCCAGAAAGCGGCCGCTCCAAAAATGGCAACCGTACTTTCATGGCCTGTGCGACCAAAGCGCCGAGTCTGCATCATAATCTCCTTTCCTAACTAAAAACGACAAGTCACTTGCACTTCCTTTACCAATCCATCCCGACAGAAGACATGCAGGCACTCTTCGGCTTGCAAGGAGGTGCCAGTGACTAACAAAGTCTTTCCGTCCTGAAAAACGATCTCTATTTTCTCTTCGGCTCCTGCCAAATAAACCACCGGCACCTGGCAAAAGGTGAACGCCAGCGAATGCGCCGGCAAATCGATTGTTTGAGGCTGACCCGCCACGTCTACATAATGGAAAACAACAGGATCGTCATTAAATTCACGCTCGTCCAGTAAATAAGGCTGGAAGGAAATACAGCCTCCATCCACGGAAAGACCCAGTTCGGCCCACCGGGTAAGGATCTCTTCCTTGACCTGGCCTGTCATGCCGGGTTGTTTGGCCCCTTGTCCGGCGGGAGTGTGAGAGTATGGATCGGTTGGGAAGGCGCCATATACCTGGGGCGATTTATTGAAACCCAAACCCTTGCGGATATCGTAATAGGTTTCCATCAGGCCCTGCTGGACCCGTTTCGGTTCGTTCTCATCCCGCGCACGTGCAGTGGTCTCTTCCACAGCCAGAAGCAACTTGGTGACCATGTGCCAGTAGATGCTGCCAAGGCCCTCATAAGCAAAGAAAGTGCCGGAGCGGCCCGTGAAGGAATGATGGTCGAAGGTCCGCTCAAAGAGTTCCAGGATGTCCTCCGCTTCCTCGTCCACAAGTTCTGCCAAAGAGGGTCGATCCTTCATGGCTTGCAACGCATGGGTCACGTGGCGGGCATTGCGGAAATCCCCATTGAAGTGATAGATGCCCTCCGAGTCCTTGACGATCAGGCTCGCATCCCCCTGCTTGACGAGTTCGGCGATCAGGCGCGATCCATTCACCTGCCGGGCGCTGATGCGGTTCTTCTGGAAGAAACCGGGCAGGTCTCTGTCTGGATACAATGAATAGCTGTGTTGGTCGGCCCGGTACATGGCGCTTTTTCGCAAAGATTTTAGTAACGTCAATGAATTCGGCGCAGCTCAACATTCCCGAGGATAGGATGGCCACCTGCCCTTCCAGCATTTCATACATGTGGCCGATGGAGGCCTTGCCATCGCTCAGATGCAAGACGTTGTAGGCATGGTACAGATTGTCAGAGCGGCGGTTGGCCCGCAGGGAATGGTCGATGTAACCCCGCAGGACATCCAGGAAGGCTGTCAATTCCTGCCTCTCAAGGTTCACAAATTCACCTGAGACGCCCATTTGATAGTACTTCTCGCGGTAGGTACTGCCGGCTTGACCTAGTTCGTCCATCATGCAGCGGCGCTCTTCATCATCAAAGGACGCGGTCAGGGAATTTTGATGGTCATGCAGGATGGTTTTCATGTCGAGGAATAATTTCCTCACTTCTGTGCTCACCGGGAAAATTGCCGTAGGACTCTCGGAGAGTAGTTTCGTCAAGAAAACCACAAAACGGCGCAGGTACCCCAGGGTAACCACGGACAGTCCTTTCCCCACCAGGGCATTGTTGCCATCATTCCATTCAGGCCGCTGGGTGTTCATCCAGATGCCGCCCTCGGGGACAAAATTCACCACCTTCGCCAGCAGCAGGATTAGCAGTTTTTCGAGCATGGTCACGTGGAATATCCCGCCTTCGCCCGAACGGACCAACTTTCCATCGGTCCCCACTTCCTTCACCATCTCCTGGATCTTCCCCTCCGTCTCCCGCTCGAAATTGATGGTGTTGCTCCAGTCCTGCAGGAGCGACTCGTAGGGTTTGATGTGATAAGGGATATTGGCGTGACTGAAGATCTTCCGGTCCAGCAGACCTTGAAGCTTGCCGGGGTGGAATTTTTCCGAGATCTCCAGCAATTTTTCGAGGTAGATGATCTGGTGGTCGCCCCAGTAGCCGAAGTTTGCCCACGGGTCGCCGGGGGTGGGCACCTCCCATTCGATACCGGCGCGGGTGACACGATATGGATTGTAGCCATCCGCCGTGGTGGCATTCAGGAATTTACAGATCATCGGCTCGACATATTCCGGGAACGACCACGCCAGCGGCTCCCAGTTCTGGAAGATGTCCCGCCAGTTGCCCTGGTAATCCAGTTTTTGTGAACCGTCGGGTTTCTTCAGGTTGATCGAGAAGCGATTCCATGGACGGCTTGGATCGCCGTGCCGCCGCCCAAAGGTGAGAGGCAGGTATTCATAACACAGCCGCTCCAGGTCAGGTGAACCGCTCGTCTCGGCCCGCTGCATCAGTTCCGCGTGCGTCAATTCGACCGGCAGAGCATTGAAGAAAACATCACATGCCTGCAGGACAGTTTGATTCCTGACCGCAATGAAATCCACCAGGTCGTCTTTGCGGACCTGGTAATTGGCCGGAAAAATGCCCCCGCGCATGACGTTGAACAATACATTGGAAAGATGATGCGCTCCGACAAGCGCATCTGCCGTGAGCTGCAGCCCGTCGGCGCTGGCGACGACTGCTTCGAGGTTTGAACTTCCCTTGGCAATGTCCTCTACCAGACGGGTCTTCAATTCAACCGGTAGTCTCAATTCTTGTTTGATGGCAGCGGCGCGGGTACTATCCTGATTCACTTCGATGACCAGATGCCACTCCACCTCTTTCCCCGCCGCCAGGGCGACACTTGCCTGGACGAGGTAAGCGCCCCTCTTGCCGCGGATATCCAACTCCGGCTGGATCTTACCGCCACGGCGAAAGGCATCCACCTGGTCGGTGCTCAACAACACTTTCTCGGCCTGCAGACCAACCTGCCAGATGGTGGTGGCCTTGAGGGATTCGCTTGGTTCAGCCATGTCGCTCAGGGTGGAACTGAGGGAGAAATGCACCCAGTTCGGTTTCTGGATCCAGTTCATTACGTTTATAGGCGTTTAAGAGATTGCTGAGGGTGTTTTGCATGTGTGTAGTGGCCCCGCATGGCAGGACGTTTTGCACACCATCCAGCAGGGTCACCTGACAGGCATCCGAAGCAGAATTGCTCAACCAGGCCGTCTTGACCAGTCCAAAGCGATCACTGAAACGCCAGGCGTACCGGTAGCGCAGGCCCAGGTCGAGATTGCTCTCATCGAAAATCAACTTGTCGCCCAATTTATTTTTATAGAGAGTCCGTTCCAGCCGGTAAAGTCCGTCACCCCGATTGGAAAAAGGCTGCCATAAATATATCTTCCCCTGACGCTTCACCCGCAGGATCGCCACCGGACCGGTGTTCTCGACATCTTCGGTCAGGCGATCATCGGTGTAGTAGGGGAAAATGGCCGATTCAGAGTTGCTCCGCCCCGCTGAAAGCCCGCCGGTGCTGGAGATGAACATCCAGTGGTCGGAACTGCTGACGATGCTCATAAAGAATGGCGGCATGCGGTCGTAGTTGCGGATGAAATAGTACGGTTCATCCAACAGCGTAATGTATCCACCGTCCACCTTACCGGCAGGTATTTGCATAGGACTGTGTCCGAGTAGAATTCCCTGACTTGGCTGACCCATGTATATTGGCATCCTTTCTAAAGAGGCATCAGTCTGGTAGGGACTATATTATCCTGTTTTTTCTTTTTGGGCAATAAACCAGGGGAGATTCTTTTTGAGAAATATTTGCACTCTTTATGTCATGCAGCCGTGATGATGTGTTAATGTTTCTGCCACCACACTTGTTGTAAAATCATGTAAATCACCGGAGAAATGCGAATATGCCCGAGAACAAACTTGTCCTGATCATCGAAGATAATGAGGATTTTCAAGACCTGTATGGCATGATCGCAGAACAGGCTGGATTTACGGTCGAAAAGATCGTCGACGGGAATACTGCCATAGCCCGCCTGGACCGAGGCCCCCTGCCCACGCTGGTCTTGCTCGATTCGCTTTTACCCTCCGCCGAGGGTACGGTTATCCTGGCTGCCGCCAGGTCGAAAGAGGCGTGGCAGAACGTCCCCATTTACATGCTGACCGCGGATATGCGCATCGCGAAGAAATATGCAGAGATCCCGGCAGGTGAACCCCGGCCCGACGGCGTGATCGAAAAAGGCGCCGAGGCCATCCACAATCTACGGGATTTGTTCAAGAAATATAATGGATAGTCGATTTCCTACTAGTATTGGGGGATGGAAAGCGCAATTGTTACGCCCAGAAGCACTGTAATAATAACCAGGATCCCCGCCATATTGGTGATCTTGTGACGGCCTCGCAAAAAAGCCAGTACGGCCAACACCAGCATTAATGCCCCCACTAAACCACAGGAAAACACAGCAAATTTCAGCCAATTCGTGAACATGGCGGCTCCTGTTCCTTTGGGACTTTCAGTTTAATCATACTCCCAAAATGAATCCAATAAAGAAAATATCCCCGGAGTTTTATTAACCTCCGGGGATATTCTTCAGATAACGATGCTGACCAGTTTCTTCGGCACCACGATGACTTTCCTGGGCGTCTTTCCTTCCAGGAATTTCTGGACACTTTCGCTGGCCAGCGCGGCGGTCTTGACCTCTTCATCGCTCGCATCCGCCGGGACGACGACACGGTCGCGCACTTTGCCGTTCACCTGGATCGGGATGGTAATCTCCTCTTCCTGTGCAGCGGCCTCGTCCACTTTGGGCCACGGCTGGGTATGGATGGAATACTTCTTGCCCATCCGTTCCCACAATTCTTCGGCGATGTGCGGGCAGACGGGCGCCAGTATTCGTACGTAAATATCGATCGCTTCCTTCCATTCGGGCGAACCGGCCGAACCGGCCTCACGGGCCTTGTACATGTCATTCAGCAATTCCATCAGGCCAGAGACGATGGTATTGAACTCGAACTGCTCGAAGTCACGCGTGACCCGCTTCAGGGTCTGGTGGACACGCCGGCGCATGACCTTCAGGGTCTCCGGTGAGGCGGTCGGCTTGCCGATTGGATCGGTCACCATAGACCAGACACGCCGCAGCCAGCGCACCGTCCCGTCGATGCCATTGGAATTCCACGGCGCGCCCATGTCCCAACGGGCGAAGAACATCAGGTAAGCCCGCACGGCATCGGCCCCATAGCGGTCGACCAGAATATCCGGGGCGATGACATTGCCGCGGCTCTTGGACATTTTTTCGTGGTCTTCGCCCAAGACCATGCCCTGGTTGCGCAATTGCACCATCGGCTCGGGACCTTCGGTGATGCCCATGTCCCGCAACGCCTTATGGAAGAAGCGCGTGTAGATCAGGTGCATGTTGGCATGCTCGATGCCGCCGGTATAGGTATCCACCGGCATCCAATAGTTGTATTGTGCGTCGTCGAAGGGGCCCTTGTCATACCAAGGCGACAGGTAGCGCAGGTGATACCAGGATGAGCACATGAAGGTGTCCATCGTGTCGGTTTCACGCACGGCCGGTTCGCCGCAGACCGGGCAGGTGGTCTGCTTCCAGGTGGGATGCAGTTTCAGCGGGGACTTCGCCCGTCGGCTTCCATTCCACGTCTTCGGGCAGCAGCACCGGCAGTTGAGACTCCGCCACCGGGTTCCATCCGTCTTTCTTGCAATACACCATCGGAATGGGCGCGCCCCAGTAACGCTGGCGGGAGATCAGCCAATCCCGCAGCTTATACGTCACGGCTTCCTTGCCGATCTCCTGCGAGGCCAGCCAGTCGATAACAGCGGAGATGCCGGGATTCTTGCGGCCTTTCTCTTCGTTAACAGCCAGACCGTTGAACTGAGCGGAATTGATCATGTGCCCGCCGCCGACGTAAGACGTCTTTCATCGTCTCGCCATCCAGGTCTGCCACCCCCTCGGGCTGGATGACCGGGATGATCTTCAGCCCAAACTTGCGGGCGAAGGCAAAGTCACGCTCGTCGTGGGCCGGTACCGCCATGATCGCGCCGGTCCCGTAGGTCATCAGCACATAATCGGCGATCCAGATGGGGATCTTGACCTTATTGACCGGGTTGATGGCATATCCGCCGGTGAAGACGCCGGTCTTTTCCTTGTCGACCGCTTCACGCTCGATATCAGACTGGCGGGCAGCCTGTTTCTTGTAATCGGCTACTTCGGTCACTTGCTCGGCCGTCGTCAACTTCTCCACCAGCGGGTGCTCGGGGGACAGCACCATGAAGGTGGCGCCCCACAGCGTATCCGGCCGGGTGGTGAACACCTCGATGGCATCGCCTGCCTCGGTCTTGAAGACCACGCTGGCGCCTTCGGATCGACCGATCCAGTTGGTCTGCAGCGTGCGCACACGCTCGGGCCAGTCGGCTCCATCGTAATCCAGCAGTTCATCGGCATATTTGGTGATGCGGAAGAACCACTGTTCCAGGTCCTTCTTGATCACCGGCGTGCCGCAGCGTTCACAATGGCGGTCGTCGCCCCACACCTGCTCACGTGCCAGGGTAGTGTTGCAATGCGGGCAAAAATCCACCGGCGACATTTTGCGATAGGCCAGGCCGTGTCTTGTACAGTTGGATGAAGAACCACTGCGTCCATTTGTAGTATTCCGGGTCCGCCGAAACGGCTTCGCGCCGCCAGTCCCACATGGCGCCCATGGAGCGCAACTGCTGGCGCATCTTGTCGATGTTGGCAAATGTCCGCTTCATCGGGTGGACGCCGTCTTTGATGGCGGCATTCTCAGCCGGCAGGCCGAAGGCATCGAAGCCGATGGGGAACATGACGTTATAGCCGTTCATGCGCTTGTAGCGGGCGCGTGCATCCGAGGGGGTCATGGCATACCAGTGACCGATGTGCAGGTCGCCGGAGGGATACGGCAGCATCGTCAGGGCGTAGAATTTGGGTCGGCTTTCGTCAATATCCGCATGGTACAGGCCGTCGGCATCCCATTTGGCCTGCCATTTCGGTTCAATTTCCTGGGGAATATAATTTTCGTTCATTCTATATCCTTATGAATAATAGAGTTTGAAGGATGGAGTTCGAGGCGTCGATGACCCTCTATAAATCTATTTGCTGAAAGACCAGGTCCGTGAGTACTCAGGAGGCGTCCGGAGCGAGAAGGCAGCTGGCTCTCCAGATAATATTGTTCATGAATACATTTGGTGTTCATTCGCGCCTCCTCTTTCACTGATTGGTGGCTCTGTTTCACGTGTCACTATAATAAACAAAAATCCTTCATCCACTCTGGGACGAAGGAAACCTCCGCGGTACCACCCGGCTTACGCTGTCAAGGGTACACTGACAACGTCTCTCTTTCGCGCTAACGGGCGATCCCGGCGCTGACTACTTGATTCACCAGCGCAGTCTGCCCTTCGACACTCAGGGCAACAGGCGAGTTCGGTCTTGTGACGGCGCTCCCAGGGCACCCTGCCGGGCTCACACCTCTCTCTCCTGACTCGCTGACGGGATGACCTACTACTCCTGTCTTGACTCTATTACATATATTACGTGATTATAGCACATTAGCGATTAGGCGCAGTTTCCCGCGCTAACCGCTAAAGTCTGTGGACCCAGCGAGATTCGAACTCGCGACCTTCTCAATGCCATTGAGACGCGCTCCCAACTGCGCTATGGGCCCGTTCAATTTTTGATTTCAGATTTTTGATCGAAGATTTTACGTTGTATGGTGACCAATCTAAAATCTGCAGTCATCAATCTCAAATCGGATGGACCTGGAGAGATTCGAACTCTCGGCCTCCTCAGTGCGATTGAGGCGCGCTCCCAACTGCGCTACAGGCCCGCATCCCTCACAGGGGGTAATTCTAGGGCGTGGGGTATTCTACCTGAGGCAGGGATGAATGTCAAGGAAAGCCCATCTATTTATATGTAACAAGGCAGTCTTTTGACTGCTTTGCCCGAAAAAACGCCGCGCAACACTTCCCGAAATGACGGGAAAGGTAAAAATCGTCAGGAAGAATTGATTGAAGAGGATTCTTATCGTGGGAGCAGAGCCCCGGTCTTGACCTGTAAAACGTTGGCGGCCTTGCGGAGATTGCTCAGGTAAATATCGTTATCAGAATAGTCCTCGAAGTTTTCGAATTTCCCTCCCAGATCTTGGCGGCGGTCGGCTCACTGCACCCACGTTTGCGCATCTCGCCGATGAATTCGTCATACGACATATGGATCCTGGCTGCCAGCGATTGAATGTTATTCATACTTTCTACATCTCCTGAAGATAGTTTTATAAATCTTCCTTCGATGAATTCTCCCGTATCCACCGATAAACTTCTATCTTCCTAAAAATAAGTTTTGAAATCGAATAATAAGTTGATTCTCATATTCGAATTTCTGTAATGATATTAACACTTTTAAAGTCCACTGTCAATAGATGAGCGTCATTCTTCCGAAAAATTAACCCTCATCATTGGGATTCGTTGTTATTTTTGAAACAAAAGAAGCCTTTCGATTACAATGGGCTTCGCCTTGTCGAACAAACAATAGCAATCATATCCCCTCAAAAATGTAAATATAAGGAACAACCATGCAATTCAGTCTCGATCATGACATGCTTAAAGATTGCAAGGTGAAATTATCCGGGCGGAAACTCTACTGGGTTGTCGGTGGAGCCGGGTCGGGAAAAACCACAGTATGCCAGGCTCTGGTTTCCAAATATGATTTGTCCCTTTACGAGATGGATGCTCATGTGTATGGCACTTATCATAGTCGCTTCACTGTGAAGGACCATCCCGTTAACAAAGCCTGGTCGGCCTCACCCAACGGGCTGGAGTGGTTGTTGGATATGTCCTGGGAGGAGTTCGACTGCTTCAACCGAGCCGCCCTGGTGGAATATTTACATTTATTGTGCGAAGATATTGGCGACATGCCTGCCAAGGCAAGGCTCCTGGTGGATGGCGGCATCATTAACACATCCATTCTCGCGATGGCCTTGCCTGCAGATCAAATCGTCTGCCTGACAGGTCCCCAAAAAACGAGCGCAGAAGTGTGGCAGGCAGATGCTGACCGGCAGTCCATGCTGGACATGGTCCGCGAATTGCCTCATCCGGACGAAGCCGTACGCAAGTTCCTCGAATTCGATGAGAAGATCACAAACGCCATCTTGAATGAGTGCCGGGCAAGCAATATCAAAGTTCTTTCGAGAAGCATCAATGAGTCGATCGAAGAAGTCGCCGACCGGGTCGCCCAAACCCTAAAGATATGCTAATGTGCTCTTAATAACGTGCCAAACAGTGTCCATTTAGCATTCATCACCAGGTTAAGATTTAATCTAACTCTTCCACAGGCCCGTTGGCATAATCCACACCGGTCGAATATGCGAGTCGCCGAGGCGATTCTGTGATGTATTGAAATTAACACTCTCAACCAGCATAATCGTTGTACAATCACCGCCGAGGTCTTTTCATGAAACCATTCCAATTGATCTTTGCATACGCACGCAAATATACCCGTTCCCTGGTCGTGACCGCCGTCAGCATGCTCCTGCTGGTGGCGATTCAACTGCTCATCCCCTGGATCGTCAAACTGCTGGTGGCGCGGGTCACCGACCCGGGAACCAGCCTGAACAATATGAATTACGTCACCCTGTTGGCAATCACCGTACTGGGCGCTTATCTTTTTCGAGCCGGGCTGGCCTTTGTCCGTTCCTACATGGCCCACGTCGCCGGTTGGGGCGTGGTGGCGGATGTGCGCGAGTATATTTACCAACATATGCAGCGTCTCTCCCTGCGCTTCTATGAGGACAAGCAGGTCGGCAACCTCATGTCCAATGTGGTCAACGACACCGACCTCTTCGAGCAGCTCATCGCCCATGCGATTCCAGACATTGTAGTCAATTTCGTCACCCTGGTGGGCGTAAGCATCGTCCTGTTCAGCCTGAACTGGCAGCTGACCCTGCTCAGCCTGATCCCCATCCCGCTGGTGGTCCTGTCCCTGCGGGTATATGCCAAATACGTCCGTCCGGCCTTCCGATACCGCCAAAAAGTGCTGGGAGACCTGAACGCCCTCCTGAACGACAACCTTTCCGGCATCCGCGAGATCAAAGCCTTCACACGTGAGACGGAGGAGGCCGAGCGTGTGCATGTAGGCATCGAGAACTTCCGCAAGTCCCAACTTTCGGCCCTCAAACTGATGGCGACATTCCAGCCCTTCGTGGAATTCACATCCTCCATCGGCACCCTCATTGTGGTCTATTTCGGCGGGCGGCTGGCCCTGCAAGGGACACTGCCGGTAGCAGACCTGGTGGCATTCTTCCTGTACCTGCAATCCTTTTACGCCCCCGTCCAACACCTCAGCGGCGCCTGGGAAGCCATCCAGTCTTCACTGGCTGGCGCGGACCGAGTAGCGGACTTGATGGCCGAACCGCATGAACCCCAGAACTTGCGCGGAGCCGGTCCGGCCACAGGCCGGGTGCGCGGCGAACTAGATTTCAAGAATGTGAATTTCGAATACACCTCCGGTATCCCGGTGCTGGAGGACATCAATCTGCATACCCCCGCCAGGTCGGTGGTGGCGCTGGTGGGACCTACCGGCGTGGGCAAGACCACCCTGGTCAGCCTGATCCCCCGCTTCTACGACATCACCTCCGGCCTGATCACGCTGGATGGGCGCGACCTGCACGACTACACACTCGAAAGCCTGCGCCAGCAGATCAGTATCGTCCTGCAGGATGTGTTTCTTTTCTACGGCACGGTACGGGAGAACCTTCTCTTTGGCCGCCCGGATGCAGATGAAGCCGAATTAGTTGCCGCAGCCCAAGCCGCCAATGCTCACGAATTCATCGTCGATCTGCCGCAGGGATACGACACTCTCATCGGCGAACGCGGTGTCAAACTCTCCGGCGGGCAAAAGCAGCGCCTGTCCATCGGCCGGGCCATCCTGAAGGATGCGCCTATCCTGATCCTGGACGAGGCCACCTCATCGGTCGATACGGAGACAGAACTGCTCATCCAGCAAGCGCTCGAGCGGCTGATGCAGGGCCGCACCACCATTATTATCGCCCACAGGCTCTCCACCATCCGTAAAGCCGACAAGATCGTCGTGCTGGAGGATAAGTGCATCCGCGAAATGGGTACGCACGCGGAATTGATCGCCATGAACGGCTTATATAAACGATTGTATACAGTCCAACACTGATTTTCTCTCAACGGAGCCAGCAATGAAGAAAATTTTCTCAACCCTGCTTCTATTGATTTCGATCTTTTTGACTCTGACGGCATGCGGGCAAGGGAGCACACCCTCCTCTGACCCTGCAACTACTCCACCCGCGGCTATCCCAACCAGGATCTCTGCCAAGCCCACGGATACAACGGCCGCGCCAGCACCGACCTCAACCATCACACCGACGGCCACCCCGGCACGTCTTGCGAGTAAACCGATCACATCTGCCAATATCAACGCCCTTTCTCCACTCAAAAGCCTGGGATTGGGCGGAGCGCTCTTATATGTTGGCTATTCAAATGATGGTAAACAGATCCTGACTGTATCCGAATCAAGCATTTGCCGCATGGATGCCGTTTCGCTGGATGGCTGGAATTGCTCGGAATTCCCCACCAGTTTTCCAAACGATTTCATCCAACGGGCAAATTTGAATTATTCCCAGTCTCAGGATGGCTCGGTCATACCACGCGGCCTGGGCACATCCATTGCATTCCCCACAGATATGTCAAAAATCGCCATCAGTGATGGAGGTATATGGGATACCGCCTCCATGTCATTTTTGTCGAATTCTTCCGGTGGTGATTTTGTCGCCCTCTCTCCTGACGGTGCTTATAAGTTGATCGGTTCGCACGCACGCACCGATACGATAGCGAAAACCGAGCTGATCGATGCTCAGACCAATTCGATCCTGCATGTGTTCGAGGAATATTTATTCACGACCTCTATAGCTACTCAAAACAGATCTTTTTCACCGGACAATTCCAAACTAGTGCTATTCAAGGACAACACTGCGGAAATATGGGACATCGCTTCAGGGACTTTCATTGATAAGTACGTCGCCGGTGGCAAGTTAAACCGGGTGGAGTTTTCTCCGGATGGAAATTACCTGGTCCTGGTGACTGGGAAAACCATTGATATTTTTCAGACGGCCGATCACGAGCATGTATTCGTTTACGCTGCTCCTGGAGATATCAGGGACTTCACCTTCTCACCCGACAGCCAGTACCTGGCGGTTTCATCGATCGCAGAACAATCGGTCAAGGTGTGGAACGTGGCAGATTGGAGTCGGAAACACACCCTCACGGGTGGCGCATCCAAAGGATTCGATGGCCTGCGCTTCAGTTCCACCTCCCGTTACCTTTATGCGTCCCAGCCTTATCAATCGTCGAATTCGGCTGTCACAAGTTCTTATGACATCTGGGATATGGCTGATGGTAAGTTGAAAGTGGATGTTGCCGGTAAGGGAGACATTCGCCTGGCCGCCATCTCACCGGACGAGCGTCAATTTACGTATGTCGGTGAATATGATTTTTACGTAATGGATATGGAATCGAGCACGACCGCGTATTCTTCGCCCTTGACCAATGGGATAGCCCTGGCGATTTCCCCCACTAATGAGATGATCGCCAGCGGAATCAAGGGCGGTGCGTTTGCACTGTGGGATGCAACCACCGGCGATTTCATCAAAGTGATCGGCGAGGTCGACACCAAGATAATCTCCTATTTTTCTTTCCAAATTCCCAACCAGATTTCTGCTATCGTTTTCTCCCCTGACGGGCAGATGGTGGCCTCCGCCAGCCGGGATGGACAGGTGAGGTTGTGGGCTATTCAGGATGGTTCTCTGGTCCAACAACTGAGGCCAGCCAGTACTGCCTTGATGAACACCGAACTTGCTTTCTCACCGGATGGCCAATACTTAACCGCCTCAAATTATGTCAACTCTACCGCGCAGTCCGTTACATATTTATGGAGTATCCCGGATGGTAAGATACTATTGCAAGTATCAGAAGGGAAGCGCCACTTCAATCAAATGTGGTTCTCACCAGACAGCCAGTACCTGGCTCTTAGCCAATACTTCCAAACGACGGGCGAGATATCAAGAATATATACTGTCACTGGTTGTCGGGATAACGGGAACGCGCCTCTCGCAGGCCCGGCTTGCGAACCATATCTGGATGAAATGCCGCCGAGTCTGAGCCTTGGCAACGTCAATCTGCACATTCAGGAATGTAGGAATAGTACCAGCGGCGTTTATGCTTCGACGTATTTTATTGCTGACAGTGATATCGTCGCGTTGCTATTCAATGCATGCGGAGTCCAGATCTATAATAGGAACAACGGCCGAATGATTACTACACTCTTCATGAGTCAACCTGGTTTCGCCCGTTCGCCCGATAACACATTCTTTATCATGGCTACATTTTCGGGTGAGGGGGTACGTATCTGGGGCATCCCCTGATAGAATCCGTAGGCGAGTGGGAAATCCGCTTGAGGAGAATACTCAATGAAAATCCTGACCAACCACCTGGGTTATGAATTGAATGGTCCCAAACGAGCGGTATTGCAAGGGAATAAGGATGATCGCCCGGAAAAATTCCGCCTCAAGCGCTGGGAGACCGGGGATGTCATTTTCGAGGCCGAGCCGGTGGAAATCGGGCCGGTGGCGCGCTGGCGCGATTGGCACTACTGGCAGATAGAATTTGACAGTGTAGGCGAACCCGGTCAATATATCCTCGAATGCAAAACCGACCCAGGAGTGATCCAATCCTTCCCTTTCGTAATTCAAGCCAACCTCCTTGAACGCCAAACACTATCAGATGTGATCTATTATTTCAAATCCCAGCGTTGCTCCGGCTTGCACGACCAGGCCGACCGGGACCTGCCTTTCCTGCGGCCCCGCCCCGGGACGGTCGATGTGCACGGTGGCTGGTACGACGCCAGCGGGGATTACGGCAAGCATCTCTCGCATCTGTGCTATTCCAATTATTTCAACCCTCAGCAAACTCCCCTGACGGTCTGGGTTCTGCTGAAGACCCATGACTTGCTTGAAAAAAGGAATGATCCCAATTTCAAGGAATATAAAACTCGCCTGCTAGACGAAGGCATCTACGGGGCAGACTTTCTGGTGCGCCTGAAAGATCCCGCCGCCTCCTTCTACATCACCATCCAGCGGACCGAGCCAGCCAACCGCCCACAGGACCGCCGCATCGCCAAACGCATGCTGGATTACTCCATCGCCAGCGCAGAGAAGAAAGCCGATTTCCATATGGTGGAGTCGGGCGAAGTGCAGGCTTACGAGGCCGGTTACCGCTCCGGCGCAGGGCTTGCCATCGCTGCATTGGCGAAGGCAGGCACGTTTGGCGTGGCGGGGGATTTTGAACCGGCGGTGTATCTCGCCACGGCAGAGGCGGCCTTCGCCTACCTTGAATCCAACAATCTCTCCTTTACCAATGATGGGCACGAAAACATAATTGACGATTACTGTGCCCTGTTGGCTGCGGTGGAACTCTTCGGAGCGACGCAAAAATCCGTTTACAGGCAGGCTGCCAAAAAGCGCGCCAATCAATTGATGGATCGCCTCGTCTCCAGCGGTTCCTATCGCCATTTCTGGCGCGCAGATGCCACTGACCGCCCCTTTTTCCATGCCGCCGATGCCGGGATGCCGCTGGTCAGTCTGATGGCGTATTACGATATTGCGACCGAAGCAGAGAAAAAGCGGATCCTCGAAACCGTCGAAAATTCGCTGCGTTTTGAGTTGAGTGTCACGGCGGAGGTGCCCAACCCATTTGGGTACAGCCGCCAGTTGGTGCAGGATGGCAAGGGCCACCGCCGGACGAGTTTCTTCTTCCCCCACGATACCGAAGCCGCCCCCTGGTGGCAGGGCGAGAACGCCCGCCTGGCCTCCCTGGCAGCCGCAGCCCGGTTGGCAACGCCTTTGTTCGCAGCCGATGCAGACTTCCAACGCCAATTACAAGGGTTCGCCGCGGACCAGTTGAACTGGATCCTCGGTCTCAACCCTTTCGATGCGTGCATGCTGGATGGTTCAGGCCGCAACAATCCCGAATACCTATACTTCGATTCTTATGCCTATGCGAATTGCCCGGGAGGTATATGCAATGGCGATCACATCCGGGCTACATGACGAAGAGGACATCGATTTCCACCTCTCCATCCCCGGCGAAGACCACGACTGGCGCTGGGGCGAACAATGGCTGCCACACGCCTCCTGGTATTTGCTGGCATTAGCCGCCCGTGACCCTTCCAGAGATTGAGTTGAAAAGATCCGCCCGACTCACTGCCATCCTTCAGGCCGTTTTCGTGACCTTCCTCTGGTCCACCTCGTGGGTGCTGATCAAGATCGGTCTGCGCGGCGACCTGCCGCCGATAACCTTCGCCGGTCTGCGGTACGGACTGGCGACCCTGTGCCTGGCTCCGCTGGTGCTGCTGCAGCCTGCGTACCGCAACGCCATCCGACCAGATCCCGCCGCGTGGATGGGTCCGGTTGGTGCTGCTGGGGATCGTCTTCTACACTCTGGCGCAAGGGGCTCAATACGTGGCCCTGGCCTACCTGCCTGCCGTGGTGGTTAACCTGGTGCTAAACCTTTCCCCCGTTGCTGTCGGCATGATGGCCTTCTTCCTCAGCCATGAACCACCCACCCGCCTGCAGTGGGCCGGTATCCTACTGGCTGCCATCGGCACCTGCATCTACTTCCTGCCATTAACCCTCCCAACCGCGGCCCTTTTCGGACTGGCTGCCGCGCTGGTCGGTGTGCTGGCGAACTCATCTGCGGCCCTGCAGGGACGCCAGATCATGCGTGAGCGCGACCTGCCGCCCCTGATCGTCACCTTTATCAGTATGGGCATCGGGTCCGCGCTGATGCTGTTTATTGGCCTCGCCTTCCAGGGCGCAGGCCACCCCACACTGCTGGACTGGGGCATCGTCGGCTGGCTGGCAGTGGTCAACACGGCCTTTGCCTTCACCCTGTGGAACAGCACCATGAGCACTCTCTCGGCAGTGGAGTCCAGCATCCTCAACAGCCTGATGATGCCGCAGATTGCCATCATGGCGGTGGTCTTCCTGGGCGAAAAACTATCCGGCAAGGATATTCTCGGTCTTGTGTTGGTATTCATCGGCATCACCATCGTCCAGCTTAGGCTCCACAGGCAGAAGAGCACAGAACAGAACTTGGCCGCATGACTTAAATTTCCGACCGTTTCCGGCTGGGCGTTGTACAATAAAGTCAGCCCCTATGCACCTTGAACCCCTCCGAACTGAACTCCCGCTCTCCTTCGCCTTCAGTCAATCCTCCCTGCAGGATTACGCTGACTGTCCCTTGCGTTTTCAGTTGCGCTACATCGACCGGCTGGTCTGGCCCGCTGTGGAAAGTGAGCCGGTCCTGGAGAACGAACGCCGCCAGGTGGAAGGCCAGCTCTTTCATCGGCTAGTTCAGCAGCACCAGATCGGCCTGCCGGTGGATACCCTGACCCGGCTGGCGAACACTCCCGATCTGAGCCGCTGGTGGTGGAATTACCTGAAAGCGCTGGAACAGACGGGTCTGCGTGACATCGAAAATCCCTTCACCGAATTGACACTCTCCGCCCCGGTCGGAAATTATCGACTGGCAGCGAAATATGACCTTGTGGCCCGCGCTACATCTGGAAAGATCGTCATCTACGACTGGAAGACCTACCGCAAACGTCCACGGGATGAATGGATGGCCTCCCGCCTGCAGCGAAAGGTCTACCAGGCCATGCTGGTGCTTTCGGGTGCACGCCTGAACGACAACAAGCCCATCCCGCCGGAACAGGTGGAGATGATCTACTGGTATCCCGAGTTCCCCACAGAACCGGCCTGCTTCCCCTATACAACTCAGAAATATGAACGTGACCTGGCCGGCCTGACCGGTATGATCCAGGAAATTGCGACCCGGCAGAACTTCCCCCTTACCGACGATGAGCGGAAATGCACCTACTGTCCTTACCGGTCCTACTGCGAGCGGGGATGGAAAGCCGGTGGAATCGCTGGATTCGATGCCGAGATCGCCGACGCATCCGCAGCATTCACGGTCGATTTCGACGAGATCGCCGAGATCGAGTTCTAACGGCCGGGCCAGATGGAATGGTTTGGTCCGCTCCCCGCCGCACATCCCGCTCCGTTGCCTGACCTGCATCCGCTGGTGAGCCAGATGCTCATCCGCCGGGGCATCACAACAGCCTCCGCCGCCCGCGCTTTCATCGATCCACTAGCCTATTCCCCCACTCCACCCACGGAACTGCCGGGACTGGCGGATGCCGCCGAGCGGGTCATGCGGGCCGTCCGGGAGGGCCAGTCCATCTGCGTGTGGGGTGATTTCGACGTGGACGGGCAGACTTCCACCACCATTCTCTACCAGACCCTGAAAGACCTGGGGGCGAACGTCATCTATCACATCCCGGTGCGCGAGCAGGAGGGCCACGGCGTCAACATATCCACCTTGACCCGGGTGATCGACCAAGGCGCACAACTGATCCTGACCTGCGACACGGGCATCAGCGCCAATGCAGCGGTGGAATTCGCCTCCAGCCATGGAGTGGAGGTGGTCATTACCGACCACCATGACCTGCCCGAGATCCTGCCGCCTGCCTGCGCTATTACCGACCCAAAATTCCTGCCGCCGGGGCATCCCCTTTCCACACTATCCGGTTCGGGCGTAGCCTACAAACTGGCGGAAAAACTGTACCTGCTCGCCGGCTCGACTGGCAGCGCAACCACGCATCTCGACCTGGCCGCGCTCGGCCTGGTAGCGGACCTGGCCTCCCTCACCGGTGACGCCCGCCATATCGTACAGGGCGGCCTGGCAGCTTTGCGCAATACTCAGCGGCTGGGGCTGCGGGTCATGATGGAAATGGCTGATATCGTCCCCGCCAACCTGACTGAAGAACACATCGGCTTTGTTCTGGCCCCCCGACTGAACGCACTGGGCCGCCTGGGCGATGCCAACCCGGCTGTCGATCTGTTCACCACCTCCGATCTCGCCCGGGCGCGCCTGCTGGCAACCCAACTGGAAGGATTAAATCATCAGCGACAATTGCTCTGCAGCCAGGTCACCAGAGCCGCCGAAGCCCGCCTGCGTGCAGAACCTGCCCTGTTGGAGCAGCCGGTGATCATGCTGGCGAACAAGGCCTGGCCCGCCGGTGTGATCGGCATCGTCGCCAGCCGTCTGGTGGAACGCTACCGCAAACCGGTGATCCTGTTCTCGGCCTCGGAGGAGAACCCGCCCGCGGCTCTGCCCGCTCCATCGAAGGGGTGGACATCACCGCCGCTATCGCCGCCCAAAAAGATTTGCTGCTGAACTTCGGCGGGCATCCCATGGCTGCCGGGCTGGCCCTGGAGGCAGACACACTGCCGGTCTTCCGCCGCAGGCTGAATAAGACGGTCGAGACCATGCTGGGGAATGTCCGGATTATTGGTCAACTGGAGATCGACGGTTGGTTCTCGCTGAGTGATATATCCTTTGACCTGGCGGCGGCGCTGGAATGCCTGGCCCCCTTCGGGCCGGGGAATGAAAAACTGGTCCTGGCTGCGCCCCGGTTGAAATTGAACGGCTCGACTGTTCTCGGACGCAATCAGGAGCACCTGAAATGGACAGTTAGCGACGAAGCCGGTAATTCCCAGACGGTGTTCTGGTGGAACGGAGCCGGGGAGATCCAGCCGCAGGGCCGTTTCGACCTGGCCTTCACCGTCCGTGCCATCGATTGGCATGGGCTGCGCCAACTGCAACTGGAATTCGTGGATTTCCGCGCGGTGGATGCAGAGGTCATTGAAGTGGATGTCGTTAAAAGGCAGGTGGTTGACTACCGCTCGGTCGAAGACCCGGTTGGCACCCTGAAGGAGATCCAGCAAATCCCCGCCACGGTGGTGTGGGCAGAGGGGCCGAGAAAGAACCAGGTACAGGGGCTGGATCGCAATCAACTGAAAGAGGCGGAAACTCTGGTCATTTGGACGCCGCCGCCTTCCAATGAAGAACTATGCCGGGTGATCGCCAACGTGAACCCACGTACTGTCCATCTCTTTGCCGCCGCACTACCTGAAGAAACTCCCGAAACCTTCCTTATCCGATTGGGCGGCTTGCTGAAGTATGCGCAGAACCATCGCAATGGGAAGGTGACCTGCGCCGAACTGGCTGCCGCCACGGCTCAGCGCGAAGCCACCGTCCGCTATGGCCTAGAATGGTACGCTACACAGGGCATTCTCGCTTTTAAATCCGGCCTGGGGGAAGAATTGACTATCCTGGCAGGCACAGGCCTGGCAGATGCCTCCCTAGCAGCCCGCCTTTATCATCAAATTCAATTGCTCCTGGACGAAACAGCCGCCTACCGGACCCATTACCGCCACGCCCCGGCAGATGCATTGATGCCCTGATAAAATCAATCCAATCAAGCCTTCTCGTTGTCTTCGGCCTCTGGATTGCTGATATAAGCAAAGCGAGCCCGTGTCAGTTCCAGCAGGCTTTTGACGGGCAGGCGGATATTTATCTCCCGCTGCCCCCCGCTCACATGGATATCCGTCTTTGCATTGTGCGGCAGCATCCAGCACAACCACGAAGCCCTTGTTGATCAGCGCCAGGGGGGATATGCCGCCCGCCTGCAGGCCGGTCAACTGCTCGGCTTCCCGCTCGGTCGGCAGACTAAGCTTCTTTTCCCCCAAGGCCGCTGCCAGCAATTTCAAGTCCACCCGGTTGGGGCCGGGAATGACCGCCAGGATGGGCTTACCCGGGTGCCGCGTGACCACGATGGTCTTGTAGACCAGGTCCGGCTCTACGCCCAGCAGACGGGCCGTTTCAGCAGCGCCGCGCTTTTCAGCGCTGAGTTCGAAGGCTTTGTAAGGCACCTTTTTCACATCCAGCAGACGGGTCACATTATTGGCGGACATATGGATTCGTCCTGCCTCTCACTTGATTTCCTTTAAGGAAGGTAGTAGGATTGCTGCCAAAGCAGTTCCGCCACAGAGGCGTCTCTCTGATCAAGATTCTACACGAGAATTTGCTGCAACCAAAATGAAATCCACTGCCCCCACCACGCTGGACCAGTTGATGGCCCGCCTCCCCGATTACTACACTCCGGCCGACAAGGAGTCGATCCAGCGCGCTTACCGGCTGGCCGAAAAGGCCCACGCCGGTCAAAAGCGCGCCTCGGGGGAACCTTATGTGAACCATCTGCTGGCTGTGGCGGCTATCCTGACGGAGTATTCCATGCCTTCCGACGTAGTCACCGCCGGGCTGCTGCATGACACTATCGAGGACACAAACATCAAGGCCGAGGACCTGCGGCGGGATTTCAATGACGGCATCGCCAACCTGGTCCAGGGCGTGACGAAACTTACCCAATTGCCGCGGGTCTCCCGTGGTGAGCATCGGGAGGAAATTCTCGCCAAGGGGAACGGGACCGAAGCGGAAGAAAAGGCTGCAGAAGAGGAAGCCCTGCGTGACCGCAAGCACGAATTGTCCATCGAAACCCTGCGCAAGACCTTCCTGGCGATGGACGACGACGTCCGGGTGGTGTTCATCAAGCTGGCCGACCGGCTGCACAATATGCGCACGCTCAGCGCCTTCCCGGAGGCCAAGCGCCGCCGCATCGCCCAGGAAACGCTGGATATCTTCGCCCCGCTGGCCAACCGCCTGGGCATCTGGCAGATCAAATGGGAGTTGGAAGACCTGGGCTTCCGCTATACCAACCCGGAAAAATACAAAGAGATCGCCGAGCAATCTGGCCGACCGGCGCGAATCCCGTGAAAACGAGATCCAGACATATCACAATTGCCATCACGAAATTACTGGGCGACGCAGGCATCAAGGCCGAAATCAGCGGACGGCCCAAGCACATCTATTCCATTTACCGGAAAATGATGGAAAAGGGCAAGCCCTTCGATCTGGTCCGGGACGTGCGCGGCGTGCGCCTGATCGTCCCGGATGTGGCGGCCTGTTACGCCGCCCTGGGCATCATCCACACCCACTGGCGTCCCATCCCCGGTGAGTTCGACGATTACATCGCCGCCCCCAAGGATAATTTCTATCAGTCACTGCACACCGCCGTCATCTACGACGACGGGCAGCCCGTGGAAGTGCAGATCCGCACCACAGAGATGGATGAGAACGCCGAATTCGGCATCGCCGCCCACTGGCGCTACAAGGAAGGCGGCACAGCGCGATAAATACGACGAGCGCATCAACTGGCTGCGCCGGATGATGGAATGGCGCGCAGGACGTGGAAGACGCCCAGGAATTCGTCGACAGCATGAAGACGGACGTCTTCAAGGACCGCGTCTACGTCTTCACCCCGCGCGGCGACATCATCGACCTGCCCGCCGGCTCCACGCCCATCGACTTTGCCTACCACGTCCACACCGACATCGGCCACCGCTGCCGCGGCGCCAAGGTCAACGGCAAACTGGTCCCGCTGGATTACGAACTGCAAACCGGCGACCAGGTGGAGATCCTGACCGCCAAGCAGGGCGGCCCCAGCCGCGACTGGCTCAACCCCAACCTGGGGCTGGTGCAAACCCAGCGCGCCCGCTCCAAGATCCGGGCCTGGTTCAAGAAGCAGGACCGACGAACAGAACATCACCCAGGGCAAGGAAGTGCTGGAGCATGAGATCCAGCGCCTGGGCCTGCCCGAGTTGGACGATGATGCGCCTGAAAGACCTGGCCTCCCAGTTCGACCGCAACGCCGAAGAGCTGTATGTGGCGCCTCGGCTGCGGTGACATCAACATCGGCCGGGTGGTCAACAAGCTGATGGAGACCAAGGAGAGCAGACGATGTGCTGGTGGTCGTGCCGGCCGTCCAGCGATGCCGTCCCCACCGATGCGGTGACCGTGCTCGGGTTGAAAGGACTGCTGACCGCCATGGCCAGGTGCTGCAACCCCACCCCCGGCGACGAGATCATCGGCTATATCACCCGCGGGCACGGCGCCACCATCCACCGGCAGGACTGCCCCAACATGCTGCGCATCCAGGACCGTGAGCGGCTGGTGAAGGTCTCCTGGGGGGAGAATGTGCGCACCTACCCGGTGCCCATCCGCATCCGGGCCTACGACCGGCAGGGGTTGATGGGCGACATCACCACCCTGCTGAATGAGGAAAATGTCAACATGGTGGATGTGCAGGTGCGCATCACCAAGAACCTGGCCGACCTGCGCATCGTCATCGAGGTGAAGGACATCGCCCAGCTCAGCCGCATGCTGGCCCGCATCGAGAACCTGCCCAACGTGCTCGAAGCGCAACGGGTCAGAGGCGGGTAGAAATCAAAAAGGTCCTAAAGTGAAGTGGACCCTTTTGGTTTGAGAAGTCTCATGCTTTAATTGTTTTGTTGGTTATTGTTTGATAAACGGCAAAAAAAAGTCGAATAGCACACGATTTCGGATAAAGACATCCCTTACTCCTAGGCCATTGGTATCTCCGATTACCAGATTATTCGCACCTGATTCGAAGGCGATAACATTTCCATCCGCTGAGATAGAGTTGAAACCGGAATCCCAATTTGGTTCTGCGCCATCCAGCCCCTCAGAAAGGCGGGATGTCTCGCCAGTTAGCATATCGTGGATAAATACATCCGACATCCAATTAGTGTCCCCATCTACTAATTTATCAGATCCAGATACGAAAACTACATAACGTCCATTAGTAGATACGGATGATCTAAAACTCGAGCTATCTCCCTGCATTCCTGTAGAGCTTACTGAAACCAGCGTAGTCTTATCTTCTAACATATCGTAAAGGTAAACATCCGCCTGATGGTTGGAATCGCCACTAACCAAATCATTATAAGATGTATATGTTATAAAACGTCCATTTTGAGATATTTCCGGCTCATTTGATTGAGTATCTCCAATTGATCCATTTGAAGCTTTAGAAACAATGGTTGTGATTCCAGTGTTCCTGTCATTAACGAATACATCATTATTAATAGAATCGCCAATTACGAAAGTAGAAGCATTAGAAACAAAAACAACAAATCTTCCATCACCTGAGATAGAAGGATCATAAGATTTTTCATTTCCCTGAGTAATCCCATCAGTAGCCAAAGAGATTAAGGATGTAATACCGTTCTGCAAATTATGGATAAAGATATCTATCTTGCCGTTGAGATCAGCATTGACCAGATTTGAAGCAGCAAATTCGAATGCAACATAATTTCCATCAGCGGATATGGAACAAGAAAGGGATTGTCCATTTGACTGAGTACCATCCGAGGCAACCGATACACGGATGGTAGTCTCTGTTTGTACATCATGTAAGAAGATATCCTTCATTCCATTGGTATCGCCCGCTACAAGATTGTTAGAGTGAGATAGAAATGAAATATATCGTCCATCACCCGAAATAGACACTCCATATAAATCATCGTTTCCCTGGGTCCCCGAAGAATTTACTGAGACACGTCTTACTATACCAGTACGAAGATTCTTCACAAAGATATCTGAATAACCATTGGTATCCCCGCTGACCAGGTTGGTAGCCGAGGATTCGAAAGCAATATACCGCCCATCTGTAGATAAGGCGGGGCCGCTATAGATAGAAGTAATCCTTGAGTTGCCATCTCCCTGCGTACCATCAGAAGCCACTGACACTCGAATGATACCCTCCATTGCAGCATTCGCGTTCGTGGATACTAATAACATCAATAACGAAAGTAAAAGTGCGTTTATTTTATGGAATGTGTGTTTCTTCATGTTTTCACCCTCACCCATTCTATTTTGATTATCTGCTTGTATTAGCAAGCATACTATTGATCGTGATTCCCAAATCAATACCGAATTTCCCACCGCATTATCCCACAATTTCCTTCTCTCATCACCTCCTAATCCGGTCTTTGTTATAATCCATCCATGCCGTGGTACCTTCGTATTCTCCGCGGGATAGAGATCAGCTTTTACATCCTTGTCTTTACCGCTATCCTGGGGAGCAGTTCCCAACTCATAACCACCGAAGCATCCAGCGCGGTCCATCGCTACACCCGCCCGGATGAATTCGACTTTGTCAACTGGACAGTGGACGCCTTAGGCATCAAATTGGGGCAAGCCAGCCTCGAGCGCGCCTTACTATTTCAACGAAAGCAATCGCCATGCGCTGGTGACGGAATATTTCCACCTGATCGATATCATCCTGCGGGATGAGTACAAACTCAACCTCATCTACTCTGATCCAACCATCAAGGACCCTCTGGCAGCCTCGACCTACCTGCGAGGGAATCTCGAACGCTTCTACGCCCGCCAAAGCCAGATCGGACCTTTGGCTGAGTCCATCCTGCAAGAACAAGTCACCGCCACCCTGGCGGAAATGGACCTGACCAGCGGCGGGCAACCAATCCCGCCGGTTCTGTTCCACATGACCCCCCTACCCTACAATCTGGTTGTCTCCCCGCGCAACAAGATCCAGCAGGATGCTACCATCTCGCTGGTGCCCGACCTTACCGTCGACCTGCAGGAAGCCCTGGAAGACAAAGTGGATGAAAACCTGGATGTTTCCTCCCTGGTCGTCCCCGTCGGCGGGATCGGGACCTACCCCACTATGGTCCAGCGCACCGCCGCCCTGGACTGGCTTCCCAACACCATCGCGCATGAATGGATCCATAACTGGCTCACCTGGCATCCGCTTGGCTTGAATTACGAAACCACCCCTCAACTCCGCACCATGAACGAGACCACCGCCGAGATCGCTGGAAGGGAGATCGGCCAGGCCATGCTCCGTCGCTACTATCCCGAATTGGCTGCAAAATATGCGCCGCAGACCATCAGCCATGCCCGCACCCGCAGCCGCCTCGATTTTGACTACAACGCCGAAATGCACACCACCCGTGTTCACGTGGATGAGCTGCTGGCGGAGGGCAAGATCGAGGAAGCTGAATCGTACATGGAGCAACGCCGCTTGTTCTTCTGGGATAACGGCTACGCCATCCGCAAGATCAACCAGGCGTATTTTGCGTTCTTCGGCGCTTATGCGGATGTGCCCGGCGGAGCAGCCGGCGAAGACCCGGTCGGACCAGCCGTGCGGGCCCTGCGCGAGCGCAGCCTAACCCTGCGGGATTTCCTCCACTCCATCGCCGGCATGACCGCCTTCTCCCAGTTGCAAGCCGCTATTGCTCCTTGAAACCTGACCTTCATGAGACGTTATCTTTCTCTATTCATCATATTCGCCATCGGCCTAACTTCTTGTGGTTCCCCTGCCATATCCACAGGCGCGCCTCAGGCAACGAATTCAGGCGCGTGGTCCGTCACTCCAGCAGACACATCCATCACGTCGATGCCATGCCTGCTTCTGCACCAGCCTGTCACCCCGGCAGCGCTGGGAGCGGAGTTCGAAACGCGCGGGCACATCACAGGTCCCGCGGCTGCCCCGGTGACCATCGTGGTCTTTGCCAATTACGAGTGCCCGGATTGTGCTTTCCTGGATGTCAGCCTCCGGCAAATCCGCCAGACCCATCCCGCTGATGTCAGGCTTGTTTTTGTGAACACGCCTATTGCCGGTCGCGAGAAGGATCCGCTGGCATTCCAGGCCGCCGAGGCCGCCGACCTGCAGGGAAAATACTGGGAAATGCACGACCTGCTCTATGAAAAACAATCCGAGTGGATCAGCCTCAACCCGACCGGGTTCAGAACCTGGATCATGGGACAAGTCAAAGGGCTGGGACTGGAGGAGGGGAAATTCCGCTCCGACTTCGACAGCCCGGCTGTAGTTGAGAAGCTGCAGGAGGCTGTTCAAGCCGCCGCCAGCCAGACCATCTCACCTCCGGTGTTATTCGTCAACAGCACATCCCCCTACCATGGCCTGGCGGATTTTGCCAGCCTCGACACGGTGGTGCGGATGGAGGCGCTGACGGCGCGCCAGTTCAGCGCCTGCCCGGATTGGACGGTGGACCAACATAAGCAATACATTGTCATGCTGCAAACGTCCAAAGGTGAGGTGGTCCTCGAACTGTACGCAGATAAGGCCCCACTGGCAGTCAACAACTTCCTCTTCCTGGCCCGTCAGGGCTGGTATGATGGGATCACGTTCTACCGGGTGGTCTCCGATCAAATCGTCCAGAGCGGCGATCCCAGTGAGACCGGAATGGGCAACCCTGGCTACTTGTTTGCCACTGAGATCCCCGCCGGCCTTTCTTTCGACCAACCCGGCATGGTCGCGCTGGACAACAGCGGGGTCAATACGAACGGAAGTAGATTCTTCATCACCATGGCCTCCTTGCCTCGCTTCGACGGGCAATATACCATTTTCGGGAAGGTCATCAGCGGCCTGGATGTTCTGGCTGCCCTGACTGCCCGTGACCCCAAACCCGGCATCGCCCTGCCTGGCGGGGACGAACTCATTCGTACCAGTATCGAGGAACGTTAGGAGAATTGCCCATGGAAACAAATCCTCCCGTTCGGCACACTCGTGATATTTTATTGCTCATATTCGCTTTGCTTGGCCTGCTCGTGCTGGTAGGTCGAAGCATCTACCTAGTCGTGTCTGGCTCCATGTATGCCACTTCAAATGCCGAATTTACTGCCGGCATTTACGGCGCCCTCAGCACGTTTTATATTGCGGCTCTGCTCCTGCCTATGATCATACTTACCGTACGGCGCCTCAAGGGACAGGATATCCGCCCGGCCTCCATTCCCCCGGTCCAGATCTGGCATATCGCCGTCATCCTGGCAGGGTGGATCATTTCAATTATTGCCGTTTCCCTGCTGAGCGGATGGGGAGAATATGGTTGGGCGGCGGCCCTGCCTTTCTTCCTGCTGGGGATGTCCCTGCCTGTCGCCGGATTGCTGTGGATCGCCATTGGAGGCATCGAGACCGGTTCCTGGCGAAGGTTGTGGGGAACCCTGGGCCTCAGCATGACTCTCAGCACCATCCTGGCGCTCATCCTGGAATTGATCATCGTCGGCATGGCCCTCGTCGTGTTGGGATTTATGATCGCCCTCGACCCATCCCTGCGTGTCGCCTTCGAACAACTCGTCAACCAGGTCCAAAAAACCACCAATATTGAGGCCCTGCTGCCTCTGCTCACTCCCTACCTGGACAATCCCATCCTGCTGCTATCGGTCCTTGTGTTTGCTTCGGTTTTCACACCTCTTATCGAAGAATTGGTTAAACCCGTGGCAGTCTGGCTGGTAGGTAAGCGCCTACGCTCCCCTGCCGAGGGGTTTGTGCTTGGCGCCATCTGTGGAGCCGGTTTTACCCTGTGGGAGGGGTTACTTGCTGCCAGCGGCGCACCTGAGATGCTAGGCTTCAACATGGCCGGGCGGGCGACCAGCTCACTAATGCACATAACCGTCAGCGGGCTGATGGGCTGGGGCATCACCTCCGCCCTGTTACAGAAACGGTATGGGCGTCTGGCGGGGATGTATGCACTTGCAGTCGCCATCCACGGCTTGTGGAACGGCGCCGTGCTTTTAACCGTTTACGGCAGTCTGAAATTGACCCTGCAAGGCGTACAACAGCTCGATATGGTTGCCGGGGCTCTCGCAGCCATCGGTCTTGGCATATTGGGATTGTTGCTCATCTCCATTCTCATCGTTTTACCGATCATCAATTATCGACTGCGAATAAATACGGCGCCTCCCAATGTTATAATCGCCGTTCAATAAATTATTTAAAGGAAAGAAACATGACCTTAATCTCCCAGTTAATCGATTTTGTTCTTCACATGAATGTTTACCTTAGCGATATCATCGCACGTTACGGCGCATGGACCTATGCCCTGCTCTTCCTCGTTGTCTTCATGGAGACCGGTTTTGTAGTGACCCCCTTCCTGCCAGGCGACTCGCTCATCTTTGCTGCCGCCACCTTTGCAGCGATGGGAGCCTTGAATCCATGGTTGATCTTCTTCCTGCTGGCATTCGCAGCCATCGCCGGTGACACCGCCAATTATTGGATCGGTCATCGCATCGGCAACAAGGCCTACACAGGTGAAGTCAAGTGGATCAAGAAGGAATATATGGAGCGCACGCACTTGTTCTTCGAAAAACACGGCGGTAAAGCCATTTTCCTGGCGCGGTTCGTGCCCATCATCCGCACGTTCACTCCCTTCGTTGCCGGCGTCAGCCGTATGGATTACGGATTTTTCATCCGCTGGAATGTCATCGGCGGCATCACCTGGGTGGCAGTCTTCACCCTGCTGGGGTACTTCTTTGGCACTATCCCGTTCGTCCAGAACAACTTTGAGTTAATTATTATCGCCATCCTGGTCATCTCGGTCATCCCGGTGGTCATCGAAGCACTGAAAGCCCGTAAGGATATGCGCAAGCCCAAAGTGGAATTGGAACCTGAAAAGGCCGAACCGCAAATATAGAAAGTGAGTGAAAGGTCACTCCCCCATGCCCGCCTTGACTCGCTCGCAGGTCCTGCATGCACTACAACATGATTGGGCCACTTATGCAGAAAAATTCCACTGCCTGGAGCCTGAAGCGCAAGCAGAGTTCCTGAAGGAACAAGGCTATGCTCGCTTTGCCGACCTGCTGGCGCATATCACCGGCTGGTGGGAAGTGGGTCACCGAGCCATTGAAAACTACTTGAAAGATACCCAATACAAACCACCGGAATATGACGTGGATCAGTTCAACGCCGAGGCGGTCGCAAAATCGCAGGGACAGGATGAAGAAACAATTTTGAAAACCTTCGAAGCGAAACGCCTGTTCCTGATCGAGTGGATTTGGAGTCTGCCGGAGTCATCCTTCGAGAATGAGAAAGTTGCCAAGCAGTTCAACATGGAGTTGATCGGTCACCTGACCGACCATGAGATACCCTGATTAGAGTCAAAACCCCGGGCTGTTGACCCGGGGTTTGTTCTTTTTAATGGGGGATCCCCAACATACGCGGGAACCAGTACCACAACACATCTGCCGCGGGCTTGCCGTGGATGGAGGCCGATGCATCCTGCAGCGCAACCGGGGGATAGTACCCACGGCTGACAAAACCACCCACCCAGGCGCGGTCATTGACCGCCCGCAGCATGGCCTGGTAAATATTCGCCTGGGCCTGCAAATCCAGGGTCAACCCGTTGTTGCCTGGCTGGAACATACTTGGGAGAGAGATCGTGCCCGTCGACGCGCCGCTTGCTGACGGATAGGCCGCCGCAATGATGACCGGTTTTCCCAGTGAAGTATGGAAGGGCTCTATATCTTCGTCCAGCAATTGGCCTGCAGAAGTATAGAGTTCGTCCACATTGGATCCGTTCAATGGCGCAGACCAGAGCAGGTACACGCCATCAAGTTTCGAAATAAATGCCGGCATGGTGCCCAGGCTGTTGGAATAAGTTGTCGCCCAAAGGACCTGTCCAGTAAACCGCTGCCGCACCTGCGCCAGGATGGTCTCCCATCTGGTCATTGCATTGGCTGGCGCGCCGGAGCTGGTACCGTCCGCCAGCACACCGCCGGGTAAGGATGGAGTAACCCAATCCCCGCCCAGGATCAGAGCCTGTGCACCCGCCTTTGAAGCCAGGTCAGCGCCATAGGCGGCGTATTCTTCAAAGAGGTCATACCAATTCTCCCACCAATCCACCGAACGTGGCGTGTTCATCCACCAGGAAGAGGTTTCCTCCGGGAGATTGATCTGCGGGAAGATTGCCACATTCATGTTGGCAGACCTGGCCCGGTTTGCATCGCTCAACGTATCCGACATCAAAACATCCCGGCCTGGCACAGGTGAAAAGGTGAAAGGTGTGGAACGACTGACGCTCCAGGTTGGAGACAGCACCGCCATATTGGCATAGAGACCCTGGACATTCTGGAAAGCCAGTGTCATCCACGGACTCCAGGTGGGACTGGAAGCAGGCAGGAATTCCACCCCTGCCCAAAAGCCGGCGGTGCGGGTTGTCACCGGCAGTTCGACCTGAGCGGACGGCGCGGCCGGGTGGAACCAGGTCCACTCGGTAACCGTATCCTGAAAATCCTGTGGAGCCAGTGTACTCGAAACCAACCTTCCGGGCAGATTGTTGCGTGTCTGGTTGTCATCCGCCACGCCGCATTGATCGTTGCGACAATAGCGGTAATGGAAATCTCCGAGCATGTTCAGAGGGCTGTACAGTTGGTAGACCCACTGGTTGTTCCCGCGCGACCACATGGGGATGGGTTCCGTCCAGCCGTAGGGGTTGAATTGAATCGAGGGGATGTCGCCAACCGGGGTATTTGCAGGAACGTTGAGTTCGAACAGGATGGGCAATTCGGGACCTGCCTGCCAGGTCTGGACGGCATCGACGATCTGGAGGGGATCAGGTCCGGCCGGGACGATCAACTGCCGCAGCGCGAAACCGCCATCGGATCTATGCTCGGCATTCCAGAAGCCATCCCCCAAGGTGTATTTGTAACGAAGATCCGCTCCCACCGGCAGCACCAGGGATATGCTGTAGCGCCCGTCCGGCATGGGCGTGAGCTGCGGCATCCGTGAAGCCACTGTGCTCAAGCCACCCTGCAAATCGCCGAAGGTATTTCCGAACTGGTACAAGTTTCCCGCCAGCCTGACCGGTACATTGGGAATGGTCCCCCTCGGCATGGAAACAATGAAGTTCACCGTAATGCCATTCGCGGGCGTCAGAGAAAAATCGGCTTCAGTGGTTTTGCCGACATCCACCCGGGCGCCTTGTTGGATGGTCTGGTAGACCCCATCGAGCGAGTAAGCCACCAGGTTATGGGTCCCGGATGGCAGGTTTTCCAGGTTGAAGATACCGTTGGAATCGGTCAGGGTCTGCTGCCCGGCGGCTACAATCAGAATATTGGCAATGCCGGCAGGTTCGGACGAACTCACGATTTTCCCGTTAATCCGACCATAGGGGCTGTTGAACATTCCGTCCGACCAGGCTGAAACGACATCCTCCACTGATGCCGAGCCGGTTACGTAATACATCCGGTAGCGCACAGGCTGATTGGCTGAAGTATTCTCCAATGTGGGCAAATTCCCAGTACGCATGTAGCGGTATTTAACCACACTGCTGATGGGAAAAGGGATATTGACGGTGTAATGCAGAGCATCCATCCCCTGCATGGGGTAGTTGACTGCATTGAGACCCAGGCCGGTAATCTCATCCAACACTGAAAGGTTGAGCACTTCACCCGCCGGAAGCGGCGCGGGCAATGTTACATTGAAATTAACCCCGGCAGCAGGGATGGGGGTGGAAGTGGGTCCAGGCAACGGCGATGGTGTGGAAGTAACAACATTCAACCCGGGAACATTAGCCAATGAAAGAGTACAGGCATTTAAAAACACAAGCAGGATCAGGCTAATTGTTGAAACCACCCGCCATACCGAGGATCGACCTAATTGGATGCGCATACCCCTCCTTTTTGCGCGTTGAGGGAAATAATATGATTCATGGTCTTTATTTTACAGGCGTCATGGTTTCGTGAATAGAGGTAGATTTATACTAAAAATAAGAAAAAAGCGGCTTTCGCCGCTTCTTTTGAGTTTACTCCTGCTTCCTTGCTTGCAGGTATTGAACTACTTCATTTTCATGTTCCGCCAGGCTGCCCAACACGCCATTGACGAAGCGAGGAGCGCTGTCGGAGCCGTAAGCCTTGGCAAGTTCAACGGCTTCATTGATCGCCACCTTGACCGGTGTATCGCGCGACCCGGCGAACTCCCACACGGCGATGCGTAAAATATTCCGGTCCACGATGGCGACCTGGTCCAGCGGCCATTCGGGCGCGTACTTGGAGATGACCACATCCAGGAAGGTGCGAACCGGCAGAACCCCAAATAAGATCTGGCGACTGAATTCAGCCATATCCTCCGCCTGCGGGTCCTCCTGCAGGCGTTCCTGCAGGACCTGTACAGGTGGATGGTCAGCCAGATCGATTTCGTAAAGTGCTTGCAGGGCAATACCTCTCGCCCTGGTGCGTGCTTTCATAAAAAGTTAGGCCTCAGCCTGGTAGTCGATATCTTCAATATGAATGTTGACGTGCCCTACTTCCAGACCGGTCATCTCTGAAATAGTGCGTGCGACAGTCTGCTGTGCGAGCTGGCTTACTTCACGGATATTTACATCGTTCTCAAGGATGAGGTACAGGTTCACAAAAACGTGGTTATCCTCGATGGACATTCGAACGCCTTCATTGGCCCGCCCGAAAAGGCTGTTCATACCGCCTTTGACGGGAGCCATGCTGTGGACCCCTTCCACACCCAATGCAGCCATGCGGGCGATGGTCAGCAAGACATCGGGAGTGAGGGTTGTTTTTCCTGAAGTGCGATAATCGGGCATGTTACCTCCAATAATTATGTGGGATTATATCACCTGAAATAACCCCTTACTTTGCATTAGGTCGCAGGGTTAGGCCGAGTAAAAGGCCAGCAATCACATCCAAGAGGCCGATGAAGAGAATCGCATCCTGCCAGAATGGGATGGGGAACAAGCGGATGAGTGTGTCTGAATAGGCAAATAACCAGGAACTACCCTCAAAGAACAGGCTATGGAAGACGGTGAAGAATTGCCAGAAACTGACGGCAGCAAAGATGCCGATCACGGCAACAATGCTCACCGTCGCCCAACCGCCCCGGCGGATGCCTCGCACATAATCGGGCCACCAGTCGCCCCAGCGAGCCCACGCGGCCACGGCAAGCATGAAGAACCAAACGCCATAACCGATCCCGAGGACCGGCTGGACGACTTTCTTTACATCCAGCATATGGCCCAGTTCACGCTCATTGAAAAGCGGGGAGCCATCCGGGAAGGCCTGATCGCCAAGGAAGGAAACATCGGCATCATTCAAAAGATAATCAATGGAGGTCTTCGACCACTTCAACCTTTCCTGCAAGGTGAAGCCATACTCGTCGGCGGGAAAACCCGGGCGGCGGTACTCGACCTCCGGGAAGGCATGGGTCAGCAATATCCGCACCCCCAGGAAGGTCAACGCGAGTGGTAATAGTATCGTCATCAACCAGGAAAAGACACGGCTGAGTATTTTCATATTTCTCCTTATCCTCGTTTCCGGATTACTGGAAGGATTCCATCTCACCCTTCAAGATGAAATTGAGGATCAGATTATTGGTCATCCATTCGATAGGCGACAGATCATCCGTGAAGACGATCGTTTTTTGCGGAGCCGGCTGCAGGTTACCCCAGGTAAGAGTCATCGAATCGATCAGCAGAGGTTGCCGTCCTTCCGCTTGCGACAAGCGGCTTAGGTTATCAAATAAATCGGAGGCCTGGGTGGGCTGAAGGGTGGCATAGACGATTGAATTGAATGTGTCGGGAATATCCATCACGTAGATGGAAGGGAAAATGGTCGACAGGGTGGTTGCCAGCCCGTCGATCAAGCGCCGGTCCGCCGGGGCGCGCCCCACGTTGATAGCCAGCGCGCCATTCGGCTTCAGGTGATCGGCGGCGATCTGGAAGAACTCCTGCGTGGTCAGGTGAGGCGGTATATATGGAGGGCGGTAGGCGTCCACGCAGATGAGGTCATAGGTCTCCGGGCTTTTAGCCAGCCCCCAGCGGCCATCCTGGACGAAGACATTCAGGTTGGGCAAATTCATGTTGAAATAATCCCGCCCGACCTGCACGATCTTCGGATCGATCTCGTACCCATCGATGACCACATTGGGAAAAACGCTAGCAGCCTGTCGAGCAGTCGTCCCTGCCGCCAGACCGACGATCGCCATGCGCTGAATATCCTCGGGGTTGCGATCGGCATAGAAGAACGGCGCCACCAGGAACTGCTGCCAGGGGCCTCCATATTGCAGGGTGGACGGATTATATTGCGAGTGGACCCCCTCGCCCTCGTTCAAGCGCAGGTAGTATGTTCCGTCAAATTCGACCACCTGGATATAGTTATATGCGCTCTCCGTCTCAAAAACCTGCCCGTTGGACCTCTTGATGCCACCCTGACCCGCAAAGAGAGCCAGCAGGGCCAGCGCCACCACCATCAGCATATAGGGCAGCATAACCTTTCTACCGCCTGATTTTCCCAGACCCGCCAGGGCTACGAATAGCAGGGTCAGACTGATGACGAGAAAGGTTTTGGTTGTCCCTATCGTCGGGATCAGGATCAGGGTTGGCAGGAAGGAACCGATGAATGAGCCGATGGTCGAGATGCCGTAAATGGTGCCAGCAACATTGCCCGCCCTGCCGGTATCTTCCATGGAGAGGCGGATGGCGAACGGCGAGATCATCCCCAACAATGTGACCGGGATGGTGAACAAGACCAGCACACCCACGAATGCTCCCGCCAGCACACCGATCCCGTCCAGCGCGCCCATCGCCAGGCCATCGAAGGCCTGGGCTGCCAGACGCAGAACCGGCGTAGCCACATAGGGGACCACTCCCAGGGTGAATGCGGCCCACGCCAGGATGGCGTACATCGTCCTGGGATACGGCGACCGGTCCGCCCATCGCCCGCCGATGAAATAGCCAATGGTCAAGGTATATGAGAATAAGTCCGATGATGGCAGCCCAGACCGGGTTGCTGGTACCGAAGACATTTCCCAATAATCGCGATGCGCCAAATTCGGCTGCCAGGCTGGTCATTCCGGCAATGAAGACGGTGAAGTAGATGTATTTTCGCATGGGCGAATTATAACCGTGAACCCGGCCCGCCCTTCCTTGATCGAGTGGATTAGCGACTGCAAGAGTTGGGAACTTGAGCATAATTTTCGCCTGAAGCGAGACCGTCACGGAACAAATAGGAAGAAAGACAATATCCAAGAATATCCCCATGTGTTATAAAGGTCATACACTTTCATTAAGGAGCAATCATGCCAACCATTGCCATCATTACGGATACCGACTCCAGCCTTCCGCTGGATGTTGCCAACAAACACAATATTGTTCAGGTTCCCATCACGATCCAGTTTGGGATTGATACCTACCGGGATACCTTCGATATCGATAACCAGAAAATTTTTAGCAGGATCGACAGGGAAGGGAAATTTCCCACCACAGCTGCGCCTTCACCGGGCCAATTCATCGAAGCCTTTAAAACGGCTTTCGATGGTGGAGCGAAATCCGTCTTATGTTTCAACGTGAGCAGCGAAGTCAGTGCTACCTATTCTTCTGCTCGTACCGCCGCAGATATGTTCCCCGACAAAGAGATCCACATTGTGGATACACGCAACTTGTGTTTGGGGCAGGGATTCATGGTCCTGGCAGCGGCGGAAGCCGTTGAAGCCGGAGCATCGCCTCTCGAAGCCATCGCAGTCGCCGAGAGCGTCGGGAAACGCGTTCATACCTTTGCTTCTCTGGCTACCTTGAAATACCTTGCCATGAGCGGTCGGGTTGGCCAATTGGCGGCTGGTTTTGCCGGTCTGCTGGACGTAAAACCCATCCTTTCAGTTATGGATGGAAAACTGCAATTGCTCGAGCGGGTACGCACGCAATCAAAATCGTGGGCGCGGACCGTTGAGGTCACTACCGAGGCCGACGCCGGCTGCGACATCGAACGGATGGCCATCATCCACGTCAAGGCTGACGAAAATGCCCACAAGTTCGAAAAACTTGTCCAGGCTGCCATGAATTGCCCGCAGGATATCATGTTCGCAGAGATGAACCCCGGCTTGTCCATCCATTCAGGCGCCGGGCTGGTGGGAGTGGTCTTCGTCACCAAGGAGTAAAGCAATGACGATCGATGCCAGCCGCATCGTCTTCATCCATGGTTCGGAAAGTAACAGTCAGACCTATAAGGCGGTGCTCTTGCGCCGCCTTTTCCCTGCCATGGTCGTACCGGATTTCACCGGTCCGCTGACCGAGCGAATGCAGCAGTTGGAAAGCATCCTGGGCCAGGAAACCGGCTGGACCATTATCGGCTCCAGCCTGGGTGGATTGATGGCTGCCCTCTTTGCTTCCCGTCACCCTGAGCAAGTACGCAAGCTGGTTTTGTTGGCACCGGCGCTCAGCCTGCCGGCATTTTCTGAAGAAGTCAAAGCCCCAATCAATGTTCAGTGTCACCTCATCCATGGGACGCGGGATGAGGTTGTTCCACTTGAAGATGTACGGATCCTAGCCAACAAGACATTTCCTCAAATAACCTTTATCGTGGTCGAAGACGACCACCGCCTGCACAAAACGGCCGAAACCGTGGATTGGGAGAAGATCATTTCCTAATTGAACTGACTGTCTATCAAGTATTATTAATCGTTCCGCAGGTAGAAATTGAAATCAAAATGTCTCAAAGACCTGCGGAACGATCTTGTTTTCTATAGAAAATCAATTCAACTTGAATAACCGCCAATAATATTTCCACATTTTCCCATGTATGTCTATTCATATTAATGTAGAGATTGCCCTGGACGTGCCATTTAAAGAATGAAAATTAGTGTTTTCTGGGAGAAATGGGCCAGTTTCACAACTTGACATCTGGTTAAAACGCTTTTTTAATAGGGACATTCTTCCTCTAAATTTTATGACCTATTGCGGGGGCAAAATCTTGGCTGGACATATAGAATCCAAATGTCTCTCCTTTATCCGTAGAAGTTTACTCAGAGAAAAACAAAAGAGGTTTATTGGTGGTGAAAAAGACCTTATTCCGGTTGGCAATCTGTTTATTACTACTCCCATTTTCTAGCATCCTCCCCACTGCCGCGCAAGCGGCCACATCAACCCAACTAAAGTATTCCACACCCTCCACGGTGGAATCTATACACGCGGCAACCGCTCCGCTAACCCACTCTGTCTATATACCATTGGTGTTGAAAGGCACGGACGAGACCGTTCCCCCGGTCCCGGGCGATTGGCAGCCGGCCTTCCCCATCCGGGCGGCTTTCTACTACCCCTGGTTCTCGGAAGCCTGGGAGCAGTACGGCATTTTCCCCTATACAAATTTCACACCTTCATTGGGATACTATTCCTCCTACGATCAGAACACCATTAAACAACACATTGCTATGATGCAATACGGCCACATCGATGCCGCCATTGCCTCCTGGTGGGGTCAGGGCGATCATACGAATGTCAAGGTCGCCGGTTTGCTCTCAGCCTCCACCGGCACCAAGTTCCGCTGGTCCCTATACTATGAAAACGAAAGCATAGGCGATCCCTCCGTCAGCCAGATCCGCTCCGACCTGACCTATATCCGTGATAATTATGGCAATCATCCCAACTTCCTGCGGGTAAACGGTAAGTTCGTCGTCTTCGTCTACGCGGCCCCCAACGATCTGTGCGGCATGGCCGATCGCTGGAAACAGGCCAATACCGTTGGCGCTTTTATCGTCTTGAAAGTTTTTCCAGGCTTCAAAACCTGCAGCAGCCAACCGGATGACTGGCATCAATATTGTCCCGCCGTACCTGCAGACCAGCAAGGGCAGATCAGTTACGTCATCAGCCCGGGTTTCTGGCTGAAAGGTGACACAGTCCGCCTGGGCCGTGACATCGCCCGCTGGAACCAGAACGTGCGCGACATGGTTGCCTCCGGCGCACGCTGGCAGCTCATCGCCACTTTCAGCGAATGGGGCGAAGGCACGGCAATCGAACCGGCTCTTGAATGGACCAGCGCTTCGGGTTACGGGCAATACCTGGACGCGCTCCACTTCAACGGCCAACTCCCCACTCCATAAAACAATCCCAATAAGCCTCTGGAATGCCTAATTCGAGGCGTATTCCACCTGACAAATTTGAGAATACTTCCTAATGTGAAATAAGGCTCAACGCGCGTATAATGCCGCATATCCCCACTACGCATGACAACCTTGATCACGAAAGGATCATCTTCATGAAAGCACGAAACATTTACCGGTTGGTAAGTCTACTCATTTTGCTTGTACTGGTAGCCAGCACCATTGCGATTGTCCCAAAGTCTGTGCAAGCGGCGCCACTTGCCGCAGCCGCCACAGTCACGTTAAAACCTGTTGTGGACTCCTACGTGAGATCGGATGCTCCGACTACCAATTACGGTACCTCCGCCTCCCTGCGGGCGGACCAGTCCCCCATTATTAACAGTTATTTGCGCTTCAACGTTTCCTCCTTGAGCGGCATCACCAATGCCAAACTTAGGATTTACGCCAGCAGTGCATCAACCCAGGGACTGGTCGTCCACGCCGTCTCGGATGATAACTGGGGTGAAAACACCCTGGTCTACAACAATGCTCCTGCCCCGGCAGGGAAATTGGGTTCCAGCCCGGCAGTCGTCGCCAACAAGTGGGTCACCGTGAACGTTAGTTCCTACATCACCGGCAACGGCATGTTCAGTTTCCAGGTCAGCACGCCCGGTTCCACGGCCATCAGCCTGGCAGCACGCGAGTCCGGCGCCAATTCGCCTCAGCTCGTTGTTACCTATGGCAACGCTTCGGCAACCGCCACGCCCATTAAGCCAACCGCTACGCCCATCAAACCGACTGCCACGCCTATCCAGCCGACCGCCACCACTCCATCCAGCAGTGATTGGCAGCCCGCCTTCCCAATCCGCGCAGCATTCTATTACCCCTGGTTCCCCGAAGCCTGGGAGCAACAGGGCATTTACCCCTACACCAATTACACTCCCACGCTCGGGTATTACAGCGCCAGGGATCTGAACATCGTCAAACAACACATCACCATGATGCAATACGGTCATATTGATGCCGCCATTGCCTCCTGGTGGGGACAGGGCGATCATACGGATGCCAAAGTTGCCGGTCTGCTTTCCGCTTCCGCTGGCACCAATTTCCGCTGGTCTCTTTATTACGAGAATGAAAGCACGGGCGATCCTTCCGTTACCCAAATCCGTTCTGACCTGACCTACATCCGTGATCGCTACGGCAATAACCCTAACTTCCTGCGGGTCAACGGCAAGTTTGTCGTCTTCGTCTACGCTGCTCCCAACGACCTGTGCGGCATGGCTGACCGTTGGAAGCAAGCCAACACGGTGGGAGCATACGTGATCCTGAAGGTGTTCCCCGGTTTTGCGAATTGCGCCAGCCAGCCGAATGAATGGCATCAATATTGTCCCGCCGAGGCCGTAGACCAGCAAGGCCAGATGAGCTACGTCATCAGCCCGGGTTTCTGGTTGAAGGGTAACGCCGTTCGCTTGAACCGCGATATCACCCGCTGGAATCAGAACGTGCGTGACATGGTTGCTTCGGGCGCACGCTGGCAGCTCATCACCACCTTCAACGAGTGGGGTGAGGGCACCATCGTCGAACCTGCCGCCGAATGGCCCAGTTCTTCCGGGTATGGTCAATACCTAGACGCGTTGCACGCCAACCCGTAATCGCTCGACTACCACAAGGCCAACCGGCAACCAACCGGAACCGGTTGGCCTTGTATATCCCGTAGGTTCATTAACCTACCTTAAAAACTGATTTCAATTCTGTAAAGAAAAATAGCACTGTTTACCCTGTTCATGAAATCTGGTTGTGTTATCCTAATCGTCATGGTTACCAACCATGCCCTGACTTAGCGAAGGTAAGCGCGTTGCAGAAATTCTCCAACAACCCTATAACCGCTTCCATCTCGCAGTCAAATCCCCTTTAGAACCAAACTTCATTACGAAAGGAAGAGAATAATGTTCCACAAACCTTTATTGGTTCGCGTTGCCTCGATCTTCCTGGTATGCGGATTACTGGCAAGCCTAATCCTTGTTCCATCGGCAGCAGCAGCTCAAACCACAACACTAACGCCCGTCGTAGATGCCTACGTAAAAGCCGATGCGCCTGCCACCAATTACGGCACCGGTTTAACCCTGCGGGTGGATAACTCCCCCATCGTGAACACTTACTTGCGCTTCAACGTGGCCAGCCTCAGCGGCATCAGTAATGCCAAATTGCGGATTTACGCGAATAGCGCTTCTTCGCAAGGCCTGGTCGTTCATGCCGTCCCGGATGATAACTGGGGCGAGATAGCTTTGATCTTCAATAACGCTCCCGCTCTGGCGGGAAAACTGGGTGAAAGCCCGGCGGCGATAACAGCCGGCAGTTGGATAACCATCGATGTGAGTTCCTTCATCACCGGCAATGGCATGTACAGTTTCCAGGTCAGCACGCCCGGATCTACAGCCATCAGCCTGGCTTCCCGCGAATCCGGCGCTAATGCGCCTCAACTGGTCGTCACTTATGGCGGCGGCACGGTCAATACACCCGCCCCAACTGCCACTAGCGGCGGTACGGTCAACACTCCCGTTCCGACTGCCACAAGCGTCAATACACCAGCTCCCACGGCCACCTCCGGTGGCGGTACGACCAATTGCAGTGCGGTGGTACTGAAGAAAGGCCCATCACTTATCTACACCGGCAATAACACCCAGATGAGAGTTACCTGGCAGTGGACATCCAACGCCTCCTTCACGGTCCAGTGGGGCACCAGCACGGCCTATTCCTCCGGATCTACCAGCCTAAGCGCAACAGATACTGGCAACAGCCTGTACCTCTATGACATCGGCGGTCTGACCCCCGGCACCAAGTATTATTATCGTGTGGTGGTTGGGACACAGTGCGCAAGTGGTACCTTCTATGCCGGCCCTGCCGCCAGCGCCACCAGTCTGAAATTCTTCTCGTACGGTGATACCCGCACGAACGGCAGCGCTCACAACGGTCTTGCCGGTCAGGTGATATCAACCTATACAGCCGACCCGGCCTTCCAGACCCTCAACCTTCACGTAGGCGACTGGGTCAGCACCGATAGTGAAAGCGCCTGGGCTGGCGAGTGGTTCGGTTCAAGTTTTACTAACACACGCGCCCAGAATGCCAACATTTCCGAAGTTGGCGCCCGCGGTAATCATGAAGGCGGCGGCACTTACTGGAAACGTTACTGGCCTCAACCCTTCCAATCCGGCGGTTTGTATCGGTCATTTGATTACGGGCCTATGCATGTTGTGATTTTGGACCAGTACACCTCCTACTCAGCCGGCTCTACTCAGTACAACTGGTTGAAGAACGACCTGGCCGCATCCACTAAGAAGTGGAAAGTCGTGGTCCTGCATGAACCCGGTTGGTCCGCAGGTGGTGGGCACTCGAATAACACCACTGTTCAAAGAGATTTGCAGCCCCTGTTCGTTCAATATGGTGTTGCCATTGTCTTTGGCGGGCACAACCATTATTATGCGCGTGCAAGCGTAGGTGGTGTGTCCCATCTGACTATGGGCGGTGGTGGAGCGACTATTTACTCGCCTGCATCCGGACAATCGAACATCGTCAAGACCTACAAGGGTTTCAGCTACGGTCAGTTCACTATCAGTGGGAATACCCTGACGGCTAATATCCTCAGCAGTTCCGGAGCGTCGGTAGACTCCTTCACCATTACCAAGTAAGGATGTATTCCCGGGATAGTTGACCCAATGATTATAGGGAGAGTGACTCAATCACTCTCCCTATAATGCTGAAAAAGAGCATATAATCAGCAAGCTACAAAATGTGATGATAATGACCTTTATAGGTAGGTATAAACATGCGAGAAAATCTCCAATTTCTGAAAGTTTTTCGAAATGGGTTGGTTCAATTAGGTATCCTAACGGTTCTGGCACTTGGTAGTGTGGGATGTGCAGCCCGCGTCGCTGAAAATTCTTCGGGGTCTGCCATCGAGGATTGCGAGACCAAGAAGGTCCGGGTAACCGGCGTGCACTGGTTCCAGGATGCGAGCGGTGCCTGGCGGATAGTGGGGACGATCACCAATCATTCCAACAAGCCCATCAATAAACTGGTAACCGATGTGGAAACCAAGACCCTTGACGGTATGCCTGCCGACCAGGGTGAGGATGTCAGCATATACACTCTTGATCTTCAACCCGGCGCAAAAGCTCCCTACACCGCCTGGATTGACCGCCATATCCCTGGTCTGGACCATTTTAAAGTGGAAGTCGAAGAATGTGTCCTTTCGGAAGAGATCGAACGCAGCCAAGTGGAAGTACGTAGCGGACAAATGGTCGTCGATGATGAGGGGATTGCCCAGGTGACGGCCCAGTTATACAACCCTGGCACAAAAACCGTTCTGATCAATGGGTTAATGGCGGCTGTGTACGAGGCGACCGGCCATTTGGTCACCGCTGAATATGTGGATGTTGCCACGCGTTACCTCGCTCCCGGCGAGAGTGGACCTGTTCGGGCGGCGCTGGACCTGCCCCAAAGAGGCGCCAGCCAGATCAAGTCCTATCAATTCTTCATGGAAACGCTCGCCAGTGAGCCGCCCGCCTCGCTTATCGATAACGAGCGCAATCTACAAGTACTCTCGCATTACGTTGACCAGCAAGGTCATTTCCATCTTCTCGGTCAGATAACCAACTCCGGCACCACCAGCCTGATGACCTCAGTTCAGGCGACCGTCTTCTCAGACTCGGCCCGTACCACCGTGGTGGATGCGGCTGAATACTCTACCTGGCTCCCCCTCCTCCGCGGCGAAACCCGCCTGTTCGACCTGGTTGATTGGGGCGTGCTGAACAATATACCTGGTTCATGGGATGAGATAGCTGGCGCTGCCATTGACCTGCGCACCGAGCCATTCCTTACATGGACATCTGCCGGCGCACCGGTGGAATTGGTCCAGTTGAATGAGAATGTCATCTACAATGGCCGCGAAATGCTCTTCACTGGCAGGGTGAAGAACGACAGCGACAGAGGCATCACCACCGCCCTGGTCACCATTGTGCTCCGTCAGAAAGTCGGCGGGCAGGTGGTGGCAGTCGGCGATACCCATCTGATAATAGGCGATTCGGTTGCACCGGGACAGGAATTGGATTATTCCCAGACGCTCCAACTGCCAGACGGATTAGACCCCGCCTCTCTCGAAACGGAGATCATTGCCAAGGGTTACCAACCCTGACCGCAATGAGAAAGGGGATGCCGGCGCTTGATCGGCGGCCTGGCATCCTTGGTTCCTTCTTCACCCTGACATCCCCTGAAAGACCCCGCTAAATGATCCGTAAATTTTCAAGCAAAGGATCGGCAAGTCCTTCCATCCGGTCACGCCTGTAGGCGCTCCCCGTATGGATGAGGTATTATGATTTTCGCCGGGGTTATTTGTCCCGGAAAGAAATAGCATCGCCTCCACTGCCGGAGTTAACGGCGGCTTCGAGGTTTTTTCCATGCCAGAATTCGCCCCAATCCTTGAGGAAATCCGAACTACTCCACAGTTTCGGTTGGCCCACAGGTGAGACCAATTCGATCCCCAGTTCCTGGCAAACCTGCCATTCGGGAATGGAGGTGGGATCCACCCTGTCGCCGCCCTTGGTGAACACATGCGGGCGGAGCAGCCGCAGTGCCTGGCTGACCGTCTGGTCGTTCTCGATCTCGAATGGAATAACGAAATCCACTTCACGGATGAAGGATACAACACGGCAGCGCGTTTGCAGGTCCATGAAGGCTTTCCCCTTTTTCTTTTTAAGGAAACTGTCGCCGTTTACAATCACGACCAGCGTATCACCATATTGTTTCGAATCGACGATACATGATGCGTGACCCGGATGGAGTGGATCGAAACCTCCGGAGGTACACACGATCTTGCCTAAACCGCTGCGGATTTTATCGAATTCCTCGAAACTGAGGATGGGGGCATATTTTTCCATGAGATCTCTCCTTGTTTTTGAATTAGTTTATCGATAAAGTTGAACAGAATGTCGTTGAGGTTCCCTGGATCAACTTGATTTAGGGAGTTGATTGCATTGGATAGGAATATAGCAGGTCCAGCTGATCGATCCACGGCCTTTGTATGACCTTCATGGATTCCAGGCGGGTCTCGCCAAGGAGAGGCAGGTCCCATGCTGTCAGGATCGTTTTCAGCAAAGTGTAATGGTTATAACGGGTATCGTCGATCAGTCCCGCTTGAGCCAAGGGCGAGATGAGCACAGTGGCGAGTTCTCCGCTTGTATATACCAACTGACTCTGATGCACGCCTTCGTCAAAGGTGATAACGATCAGGCTGTTCTCTCCAAGCGCCGAGGAAGCCTGTAATTTTGCAACGATCTCACCCAGCCATTTATCGGCAATAGCAGGCGTGCAATCATGACCGGAGTTACACATGTTAGGCATGATGTAGACGAAATTCGACAATCGACCGTTTGCGAGGTCTTCATCCAGGTATGTCAGGGGCACAACGCCATTCTCACAGCGAGTTTGATTAAGGCGAATGGAATCAAAGTAAATGAACGGATTGAACATCTGGCCATATGGCTTCTTCTTGCCCACGAAGCAAGGGCTTGGCATATCCTCGAAGTATGCTCTCCAGGTACGCCCACTGGCTTCGATTTCATCCGCCAGGTTAGGCTTGTCCACGAAACAATCCAAACAGTTCGTATCGATGTTTTGCGTGCTGCCGCTAAGGATGGCAAGAAAATTCGGCAGGCTGGGATGAGCGACGGCATGATAATTGACCAGGAGCACATTCTCTCCCGCCAACTTATTAAAATTTGGCATTTGGCGTGATCCAATAACGTTCTGAAGATATTCGTTTTGCAGGAAGATCAAAATAATATGCTCGAAATCAGGCAGCCCATACCAATCGTAGCCCCACACCACGGGGGTGACGGTGCGGGTCGGGGCCGTCGCAGGAGTTTCGGTCATCACTGCCTGTCCAGTCGAATCCGCACTCTTCGAAGGGCCAGACCCGGGGGCAGCCTTGCCTGTAGAGCTGCATGCCACCAGCAAAACACTTATGAGGCATATCAATATGGAGTTTTTCATTGTTCCTCTTTCGTTCCGTTTGCGGTGGTCAATGATCATTTGAAATCGACGATCAACTGGGGAGCGTTGATTCCCGACTCATGGGAAGCCAGACTGATCGAGCGGGTACTCAAGGTTGTAATGGCAAAGCTGTAACTGCCTTCACCAGTGACGAATTCACTCAGGTCAAAAGTGACCCACGTTCCTTCTTCGATAGGACCCGAAGAAGCGATCACACTACTGAGGCCGGGTGCTTGCGGGTAAGTCATTTTTTTCTCATCCCACTTGCCAGCTTCAGCCAGGTGCAAGGTGAAACCATTTTTATTGCTGTTGTTTGCAAATAACAGCAAACGGACACCGGCGATAGACCTATCTGCCAGATCTGAAACAGTGAAATGCAAATAACCGTTCATTTCCGGGGAAGAATTGATCCGCAGGAATGGTGCATTGCCGTATTTGGAATCTGGTTTAGCGCTGCTGACGTATGCGTCTGCATCAGGCGTGAATGACAGGAAATTGGCATTTCCGGGGATAAGAACCTTTGTTTTGTCCGAGTCCACCGAGCGCTGACCTACGAGATCGAAAGCGGTGATGGAGTAGGTATAAGTGATCGCCGGCGATACGTTCGTATCGCTATATTCATGTTCGTAGGCAGGGACTGTGGCAATGGTCAGGCCATTGCGGGTAACCGCATACCCTGCTACACCGGTATCATCATTCGCCGGAGACCAGGTCAGGTCCACCCGCTCATCGCTCAAAATGGTGGCCGATACTCCGGTAACGGTGGATGGACCTTGAACATCTGCCTTCCCGCCAGCACAAGGGATGACTCCCGAATCGAGCACCGACTTGTCAATGCTTCGGTAACTAAAATTCGCCCCGTTCCGGTTCAGTTGCAACTGCAAAACCCCAAAACCGGTGGGATTCGAATTGTTCGAGTAAGCCAGCCGATCATCCGTCTGGGCGAAACTCTGCAAGCCGTGACCACTGCTGCCCACCACGAACTCGGTTATCCCGGTAAGGCTGTTCTCGCCAGTACCATCCAAAGGCACCCAGCGCTGGTAATCATGATCGTGACCATTCAGTACAATGGATACTTTATTTTCGGCCAGCAATTTCCAGATATCCGTCATGGCCTGGGTGGAGCCTTCCGGTCCGATATTGAACAGCGGGTGGTGATAATAGGCGATGGTGCAAGGTAACTTATTGGCAGCCAGATCTTCCTGCAACCAAAGATACTGCTCCGATTCTAGTGCGGTGGGGACTATGTAATCATTTGAATTCAAACTGATGAAATGCCAGCCTTTGGCATCGTAACTGTAATAATCGGGAACATTGTTCCAGTAATCGAAATACGCAGACCCATTGTCAGTCAGGTATTCATGGTTGCCGATGGTTGGGTTGGTAATGTCGCGAAACTGCCCAAAGAGAGTTGATCCGCTGCCATACCAGTTATAGAATTCAGTATAGCTGCCACGGTCGTAAACATCCCCCAGGTAAAGAAACAGATTGGGGTCGAGCGATGTGATCAAATCGACAACATCGGCCTGGTCAGACCGTCCTCCAGCGCCATCGCCGCCAACGACCACGGTGAATTGTTTACCGTCCTCGGGAGTAATACCAGTCGAAGGTTCGAATGAGTTTTTATTCACCGGCAAAGTGGTGACACCATTATTGAAGACGGTACTCGCTTCGGCCTGCGAGGTGACGAATTGATCTCTCATGACGGCTTCAACGGAAAGTGTATGACTTCCGTCGAGGAATTTGGCCGTCGGAAGGATAAATTTATAGGGACTGTCAAAAGCGGTCAGTAAATAGGTGCCATCCAGGTAAAAGATAGTCTTCTGGACTTTTGCCGGGCTGCCGGTGATTTCAACTTTCGCCTCGATTTCCACATCTCCCCGCACCTGCTGTCCATCCGAAAAAAAGGATAGACAAACATCGGCTGTATAACCTCCACTGGCAGGTGTACCGCTGTTGCAGCCTGTAATTTCCACCTTGCTCATACTGGACTGCCCGGTTGAGCCTGGTGGATTATTGCCGGGATCTGCTGGGGAGAAAGAACTGCTGGAGGCATTCTGTTTTTCCCACGGTTTTTCAATTGACTGAACGGTGGGATCGCCAGTCTTGCCCAGATCGGGCAGGTCCCAGGCCGTCAAGATGGTTTTGAGAAGACTGTAATGCGAATATGGCGTGTCGTCTGTGAAACCAGCCCGGGCAGAGGGTGAGATCAGGACGGTGTAGATTTTTCCTCCACCTGTTTCCATCCCGCAGCAGGAGGACTTATCGCTTTTACTAGCCTCATCGTAGGTGACGATGATGAGACTGTTGGTACTCAGTGCCGGGGAATTTTGCAAAGTGCCCAATATATTCTCCACCCAATTACTCGCAATTTCGCCAGAACAATCATGTCCTGAGTTACACATATCGGGCATGATGAAAGAAAAATGAGGTAATTGGTTGGAAGCCAGATCAGTTGCTAATTCTGTCAGGGGAAGGATGCTCCTCTGGCAACGGTTCGCATCCAGGCGCACAGAATCGAAATAAATGAGCGGATTGTGCTTCTGCACATACTCACCCTCATCACCCACGAAGCAAGGGGATGGCATGCCTTCCAGATAAGCCTTCCAGGTCCGCCCGCTGGCCTCTATCAAATCAGCCAGGTTGGGCTGGTCCACAAAACAATCCCGGCAGTCATCGGTGATATTCTGGGTATCACCACTCATCAAGGCGATATAGTTGGGCAGGCTGGGGTGAGTGATGGCATAGAATTCGGACAGGAGAACATATTTTTCTGCCAGTTCATTCAAGAAAGGCATCTTGTCATTGCCGATCGTATCCGCATAATCCCGGTTTTCCAACACGATCATAATAATATGATCGAAATTCGGGATCCCCTGAGGCTCGACAGTGGGGGTGGGACTGAATGCTCTCGTTGGGGTAACATCTGGTCCAGCGGGTATTGCCGCAACAGTGGGAGTGGACTGCGGCGTAGAAGGGATGGTCCCGCAGCTTGCCAGGACCAGGTATAGAAGTATCAGGAATGGCGTTTTTTTCATGAAGGCATCTTTCTCTCTGGTTAATTTTTGTTCATTCTAATCATCCACAAAATACAGCAATAAATCTCACATCTCCTATGGAGTAATGATCAATTGAGGCGCATTGGCGCCAGACTGGCGGGAAGCCAGACTGGTGGCAGTGGCACTTAGCGAGTTAACTCCAAAAGTGAAGGTGCCATTACCGTTGATATAGGAGGTGACATCCAAGGCGACCCAATTCCCGGTGGTGACCGCGCCCGAGGATGCCAGTAAATTTCCCAACGCAGGTGAGTTATTGAAGTTGAGGGTCGTCTCACCCCAGGAATTATCCGCTACTTCCAATGCCCGGATACCCTGGCTGTTGCTGGAATTGGCATAGATCCGCAAGGTAGCGTTGCTGACTAGACCGCTCAGGCCGCTAACATTGAAGCGGATGTAGCTACGCACCTCCGGAGAGCCATCCACCCTCAGGGTGGTGTTACTGCCATAATTGGTGGTCGGGTTGGCTGCATCCACGTAAGAATCCGCTACCGGTGTCAAGGTCAAAGGCCCACTGCTGGTCGTGGCGGATGGAGTAGGCAAAAACGTGGGGGTATTCGTCACCGACGAAGTACCAGTAGATGTGAATGTCGGTGTACCCGTCAATGTGTCGGTTGGTGTATTTGAGGGGGTATCGCTCACCGCTGAAGTCGCCGTAGGGGTGAATGTGGGCGTATCCGTCAATACGTCGGTGGGTGTGAAAGTAGGCGTACTGGAAATCACGACAGTAGCAGTCGGGGTGAATGTGGGTGTGTTCGTCTCTGCTGAAGTGGATGTGGGTGTGAAAGTGGGCGTATTGGTCACCGCGGAGGTTTGAGTCGGCGTTGCGGTTAGACCTCCACTGGTGGTCACCGCCAACTGTGGTGAATTCGCACCCGACTGGCGGGAAGCCAGACTGGTTGCCGTGCCACTTAATGTATTGACACCCAGGCTGAATGTGCCGTTGCCAGTGATGTAGGAAGTGACATTCAGGCTGATCCATGTGCCGGTTGTAAACCCTCCCGAAGAAGCCAGCAAACTTACCAGCGGAGGGGCGTTGTTGTAGTTGATGGTCGTTTCACCCCAGGTATTATCTGCCACTGCCAATGCACGGATTCCCTGGCTGTTGCTGCTATTAGCTAAGATCATCAAGGTGGCATTGGTGACCGGTCCGGAAAGACCGCTCACATTGAAGCGGATGTAGCCGTGCAAATCCGGTGATCCATCCACCCTTATGGTGGTATTGGTGCCATAGTTGATGGTGGGGGAGGATGCACTCACATAAGAATCCATCTGCGGCAGGAATGTAATTATTTGACCACCGGATGGACTGGTTGTGGTGGGTGTAAATGTCGGCGTACTCGTGAAGGTTGAAGTAGGCGTATTGGAAACCAAAGGTGTTGCCGTCGGTGTCCCTGTAGAAGTAGAAGTACGGGCGAAAGTAGGTGTATTTCCACCGGGAGTATTAGTAGGTGTGGAGCCGCCATGGTTGATCACCAATTGAGGCGCATTTGCGCCAGACTGGCGAGAAGCCAGGCTGGAGGAAGAAGAACTGGGCGTATTGACGCCAAAACTAAAGGTGCCATTGCCGGTGATGTAAGAAGTCACATTCAACGAGACCCACGTCCCCGTCGTGACTGCTCCCGAGGAGGCGAGCAGGCTTCCCAGTGGAGGCGCGTTGTTATAGTTGATGGTCGTTTCTCCCCAGGTATTGTCCGCCACTTGCAGAGCACGGATGCCCTGGCTGTTGTTGCTGTTGGCGAAAATTCTCAATGTAGCATTGGTGATCGGGCTGCTCAGGCCACTAACATTGAAGCGGATGTAACTGCGGATATCCGGCGAGGCATCCACTCTTAAGTTGGTGGATAATCCATTGTTCACGGTCGGATTGGCTGCATCCACGTAGGAATCGGCAACGGGAGTGAATGTTGTCGTTTGACTTCCAACCAATGTCGGCGCGACCGTGGGGGTGGGGGTAGGTCCGGCCTGGTGGCATGCCTGGGTTCCCGAATCAGTGAAACTCCCGACACCGTCAGAAACGAATTCCCAATCATAACTGGTTGGGTGGAGGGTCAGTTTGAAAATGCCATGGGTCGTGTTATCACGCACTTCGCTGTTCGCCGCCAGCAGGGGGATGGAGGTGAGCCCGCTCCCACCTGTCCCAATCGTGAACTGGCGTATTCCATTAACGGGGTCAAGCAAACCCGCCGGAGTTTGCGGCGCGAACCTTTCGTAAATGTGGTCGTGACCATTCAAGATGAGATCGGCTTGATTCGCATACAGCAGGTTCCAGAATGATTGACTGTTGGAGGCGGCCCTGCCGCCGGAACTGAAGCGGGGAATGTGCCAATACGCCAGAGTGCAGAAGTTCTGGTGGGCTGCCAGGTCGGCCGCCAGCCATTGACCCTGCGGAGAGCTGGACCCGCAGCCACCGGCGTCGCTGCAGTTGGAATTCAAGGCGATCAGGTGCCATGTGCCGATGTCATAACTGTAGTATCCCTGGCCAACACTTCCTGCCGCAGCGCCAAAATATTGGTAATGCCCGGCTGCACCGGAATTAGATAGATCACAACCGGTCGATGGAGAAGAACCGCCATGGGTTAGGTACTCATGGTTGCCCACAACAGGGTAGGTGATCGATTTCACGCGGCCCCAACTCAGGTCATAGGAATTATTGAACGCATCCAGACTTCCGCAGTAATACTGGTTATCGCCCAGCGGCAGTACGGCAGCATAGCCGCCATTCACCAAGAGATCGGAGGTGGCTTTCTGGCGGCAGTCGCTGGAAGTGCCATTCCCGTTATTGAAATGGGAATCGAGCGGATCGCAGGCAATATCGCCGGCGGCCGCAATGATCGGATCGCCGGCAGCGGCAACCCGATTTCCACTGCCTCCGGATACTTCGGGCAGCAATCCCTGGATGGTGACCACAAGGATAAGGATTGACAGCCCCCAGGCTAGTCGTTTTCCGAAAAGGCTTGATCTTTTCCTTGTTTTCATGAGAATTCTCCAATAACAGTCTTTCAACCAGTAAAATATTCATACTCAGAAAGGATTCATCTTTCGGAAATCCCTTTTACCAAGAATCCATTCTTCTCAATGACACGTTCCAGTACCCGTATCGGTAAAGGTTTTCCCGGATTCGGGCACAAATTTCCAATCATAGCTGCTGGAGTGCAGGGTTAATCTCAATATTCCGTAGGTGGTCGTATTGCGTACCAGACTGTTTGCTGCCACGGCAGCAACGGATGTATGGTCAGAACCACCCGTCCCGACGATAAATTCACGGATACCACGGCTCGAGTTCGGCTACACCCGAGGGATTCTGAGGGGCAAAACGTTCGTAAATATGATCATGTCCATTAAGAACGACATCGGCGTTGGAAGAAAATAATAGTTGCCAGAATGCCTTGCTGTTGGAATTGGCGCGGCCTCCGGAACTGAATAAAGGAATGTGCCAGAACGCAAGTGTGCATTTTTTCGTATTCGCTGCCAGGTCGGCTTGTAGCCATTTATATTGGGGCGATGTGACACCACAACCGCCTGCACTGCTGCAGTTTGTATTCAAGGCAATCAAATGCCAAGCACCGATGTTGAAACTGTAATATCCCTGACCGGCTTTCCCTGCTGCGGAGCCAAAATATTTGAAGTAACCGGCTGCACCGGCATTTGTGCTATCACACCCAGTGCTGGGTGAAGAACCGCCGGAGGTCAGATATTCATGATTGCCGACAGCAGGATGAGTGATCGATTTCAACCGGCCCCAACTGAGGTCGTAAGATTTAAGATAGGCTGAATAACTTCCACAATAGTATTGATTATCGCCCAGACTAAGAACGCCTGCCAGACCGGTATTGACCATAAGGTTGGAAGTGCTCTTCTGCCGGCAATTGCCAGATGTGCCCAACCCGCCAATAAATTTGGAACTGGCCGGATCACAGGCAATATCGCCAGCTGCTGCGATGACCGGGTCCGAGGCGGCCTCGGCTGCTTGAGGCCCCACGGTACCGGTCAAGATCCCGGGGATGGACCAGAGCAGAAGCATCACCAACAGAAAAGAAAATACATGCCGATAATTCCGAAACGATATTTGGGTAAGCCTTTGCGAAGGATTCATGACAACCTGCCTTTCAGTTTGAGGGTCTTGCCGTCACCCAGGATGGATCTGAATGATCTGCCATCCTGGGTGAAGCGTGACCTCAAACCTGAACGAAAATCAAAAGCATAATCGGATAATATCCTCTCCTTAGGTCAACACACCGATCTACCGTGAAATCATCGTTAAATAGAGACTGAAGGCGGGACTTCCGCCCGGCCCCGTACACTGGACCAGACCCGAATCGAGAACGCTTCCGTTCATGTTCATATAACTATAAATGGCGCTATTGCCATAGAGTTGCAGTTTCAAGGCCCCGTATGCTGCCGGAGCGGTATCATAGGAGAATGCAACACGAGGGTCCGATGCCGAGATCGTCTGGATGCTATGACCACCTGTCCCAACAATGAACTGAGTTATCCCGGTGGGTGAGGGCACACCGAAGGCACCCATTGGCACCCAGCGCTGGTATTCATGGTCGTGGCCGTTGAGAACAATATCCACGCCGTTTTGCGCCATTAAATTCCAAATATCCGCCATCGCCGGCCGACCACCCTCAGGACCAATGCTGAGGTAAGGGTGATGAAAAAATGCGATCGTGCACGGGTTGGTATTGGCTGCCAGGTCCTGCTCCAGCCACTGGTATTGAGGCGATGTAGGATCCACAGCGATGAACTGGTCGTAAGAATTCAGGCTGATGATATGCCAGCCACCGGCGTTGACACTGTAATAATCGGGGACATTGTCCCAGTAATCAAAATAGGCAGCTGCGCTTCCCGTACTGTAATCATGGTTGCCGACGGTTGGATTGGTGATCGATTTGAACCGTCCAAAGAAAGTAGTAGGAGCATACCAGTTGAAGAATTCAGCCACGCTGCCTTTTTCGTAGACATCGCCGATATAAAGAAACAGGTTCGGGTTCATCGACGAGATCAGGTTGGTCACACTGGCAGCGTTCGGCTCACCACCGGCGGCATCACCCGTGGCTGCCACTACAAAGGGCTGACCAGCGGCTGCAGGCGTGCCAGTTCTGGGTTGGAAGGTATTCGTGTTCACCGGAAGAGTGGCCGTACCGGTATTGAATGTGACTGCAATGCTCGCCCTTGAAGTGAGAAAACCATCTCTCATCAAGGCTTCGGCAGAGAGGGTATAAGCCCCGTCAACCCATTTATTGGTCGGCAATACGAACGTATAGGGACTGGCGAAGTCGGTCAAAACATAAATATCATTGAGGTAAAAGACCATCCGGCGTATGCCCGGGTTAGTGCCCGTTACGGCGACGGTGCCGGTGATGGTCCCGTCTCCAGTGAACGTGCCGCCATCGACGGGACTCGTAATACAAACAGTGGCTGTATACAGTAATGAAACCGGTGAACTAGCTACGCAGTCAGTCCCCACTGCCAGAACGGGCTGGACCATTGGTGCGAAAGGTGCGGCGACCATCACCAGGATCACACCAGCCAGAAGTACAAAACGATAGATTTTTTTCATGATAATCTCCTGAACGTTAGAATAAGGATAAGGTTACGCACTCAATGTACTAACATTGCCAGTAAAGTGAACCCATCGAACATGTAAAGGGAAAATTGTTATTGTTCAAATCTTTTCAATAAAAGACTTTTGTTACCGTCATCTACTCATCCCGGTTGCGTCTGGCACGATCCATGCGCCGGCGGGAAATAATGACAATAGCTACCAGAACCAGGAAGGCGAAACCACCCAGTGCGAGTTCTCGTGAAGATGGCGGAAGCTCCAGAAAAGTAAATGTGTCGTCACTCGAATCAAACGATCCCGTATTGGGTAACGGCGTATTGTCAATGCGTCTTAATACATCCAGATAAAGAGTGCCATATTTCTCTGATGGTTCAATATGGGTGTTCTCGCTGAATTCATTCCAACTGATAATTCCCAAGATATCCGGTGAGGATGCCATGGCAGTACTGATCTCAATCTGAAGAGTATCGCCGTTCTTTCGGTCGACATCGCTCGTTCCTCCAACCAGGGTTGCATTAAAACCAGGTGCAGCCGGGGCAATCCAAAGGCCTCCATTTTTATGGATTTCTACCGACATCTGCTTCAGCTTATCTTCGTAACGTGTGTTCGTGTCTGGATTGACTGACGACCAATAATACATATCGCCATCCACCAGGGAAGCCACCCGTTGATAACCTTCGAGATTCTTTTCCGAGGCCAGCAACAGCAATGCGCTGCGGCGGCTTTGGGTCACCTGTCTGATCTCTTCTTCGCTGAATTCCCATGTCCCCGACCAAACCACCAGTGGCTTAGAGTAGATGAGGAAGGGTGGCCGATGTGAAAACAGCTCAATAAAATGATCCAAATCATTGGCTATTTGGTCAACCGGAAGGGGATTGCGGTAAAAATCCAATCCTTCATAGACTATAGCTAGTTTGAAATCTTCTTCTTCGGCCAATTCGGTCAATTGCTCCAACCGGCGATCCAACACCTCGGTGCTTTTCCAACTGACGAGAAAACCATCAATGCCTGCATCCTGAGCCCACTGGATATGCTGGCGCATGACAGTTCTGTCGTCACTCGTATAACGGCCCAGCAAGGGGTAATCCATCTTGGCTCGGTCCCACGAATTGCTATTGAACCAAATGTAATAGTGCGCCAGGGTCGGGATGGGATCCGTTCCTGCAAATGGAGTGGGTTCCTGTGCCCGGGCCGGTGTTACGCGGGCTAGGCCAATCAGAATGAGACCCATTATGGAAATCCAGCCAGTCCAGGACAATCGCGCTGACCGGCCGTTTGACCGTCTCGTAGTTATGACCATTTGATTAATTCATCCTTCGGCTGTGCGCCTTTTCCATCAGCAGGCAGGATATCGTCCACCTCCAGCAGGGCTTGGTCCATGCTGGGAAGGGTGCGCCTTTGCATCAGCGCGGGCAGCAAGGTTTCCCGGCGACCGTATAACAATAATGCCAGAGCGATAATCCCGCCTAAAATCCCAACCACGGCAATGTCAAAGTAAGTCAGCACCTTCATCGTGGCAGCCTGGCTTCGGGATAGGGCGACCGGCATCGTATTTCCCATTCCACTGACTCCGACCGCCTTGACCGTGTAATTTCCACGCGCAAGACTATGGATTTCGACAGAACCCGTGCTATCCAGCGGATAATTCTTAACCTGGTCGTCTGGATAAACGATATCCACCGATTTTCCGATCGGGGAGCCAAATAGACCATCATGGACTGTTACCTTGAGAGAGTAGAGCAAGAGCGTGATCTTCCAGTTATCGTTTGGTTCTGCATAGAACTGCTGTTGTGATTCATTGACCACATTGGAGCCATCCAACTTCACATTGACGACCGAATACAGCAGTTTTGATACGACCAAACCGGGGGACCGATGGGCAATACGACTGGCAATGATCCAGCGTGGTTCGCCAGTGTTAAATACAAAGGTATCTCCCTGCTCGCTGCGTATGGAGAACTCGGTAATCCGCTGCGTATCCACCGGCAAACCATCCCGGTCAATGAAAGACTGACCCACCAGGTGATACACAAACAAACCCGCCTGAATGACCCGGTTGGTTGGTACTTCAACATTCTTGACAGGCCGGTAAATGGCCTCCATCCAGCGCCCAAACTCGATCCGCTGATTGGGATCGTCATATAGATCCGTCAGGGCCTCGAGGCGGTACGTACCTGCCTGGTTTACTTTAATGGTTGCCGATCCATCGTCGCCTGTGACGAAGCGCGTCTCATTCAATTGGAAGGTCACTCCCGAAACGGGGGGAATGGTCTGGATCTTGACATCTGCAGGCAGCACTTTCAGGGTTGTGGCTGCTGAAGCATAACTGAGAGTAGTTGTTCCATTGAACGAAGCGGTTATCGCATAAACTCCCGCGTCGAAGACCTTCCTGACTCTGTCCTGGAAAAATCCTGTTGCGTCGGAGCGCGTTTGGCTCAGGTAGGTCCCATTGATCGAGAACTGGATGGATGCATCGGCAATAGGCGTCCCGCTCCAATCGTTGATAGTCCCTGATAAGACCAATTCGCTGCCCAGTGGAATATCAAGAGGCGGAACGAGCGTGAGGATGGTACCGATTTTCTCAGCCTTTTTCGATGGCGAATCTTCAACAATCGGACCATCGATCTCTGAAAAGTCCATCGGATCCGCAGAAATCAGAAAAGACGCTGGAATGGAAAACTGGTGACTATTTCCATTGCCGGTCTGTAACTCTACCTGGCCCGGATTCTCCTTTGGGTCATCCTGCATTCTCCAGATTAAAATTTCCCGTTATACCGTGGGTCAGCAGGCTGGTGAGCAATGTGAAAAGGAAAATTCTGTTCATGATCACTGGTCTCCAGCGGGTTTCCTTGAAAAAATCTTTCGCCCATAAGCAAACCCGATCACCAATAATGAAAGCGTGAGAGCCAGACCATAAGTGGAATAGATTACTGAAGAAGGATCCTTCTTCAGTTCAGCTGCTTCCGGTCTCTCCGAGGAGAGAAATTTTGGAGATCTGGGAGGCTGGGTAAAGTCGAAGGCTTCCAGGAAATTATTTGCGGCTGCATCGCGGGTCTGCAAGGGGGCAACGCTCCAGTTGTATTCTATGAATTTCAAAAACGATGCAAAGTCCAGTTCTGTATGGTCGACCACACCTTTCTTTGCATAAGCACTGACCATAATGCCCGGCACGCGAAATCCATAACCAAAACTATCCACCTGGGGAGGCTTCACATGATCGTACCAGCCGCCCCAATCGTCATAGATCAAGAAGAAGGCGGTATTTTCCCAGGAGCTGGAACGCATTAATTCCTGAATCAGGTTCTTGACCGTGCGCGCACCTGTGATGGGCCTTTGAGGTGGATGTTCGCTTGCACCTGATGGAACCATATAAGCAACTGCCGGCAAAGTCCCTTGCTGCAGGTCAATATAGTATTGGTCCATATCTACAATGTGACTGGATAGAACCGGATCGTCAAGGAACCGGTCGAAGTTGAGCAACGGCACCCAGATCACTTGCGAACCCTTCTCACCAGCTGTTTCATTGTTACGATATGTGACGGTTGGGTCGTAATTTTCCACATAGAACTTCCAGGAAATCCCTGCTTCCTGCAGTCTATCGAAGATAGTCGGTGTAGTTGCTAAGAGGTCTTGTAACTGTTGACCACGCTTGGGCTCGGGCGAGATGGCTGCCACCCAGTACATATGGTTGGAGAAACTTCCATCGCCGGTGGAACTGAAGAACCGGTCAAAAAGCACGAAGTTGTCAGCTAGGTTCCAATAATAGGGAATATCCGACCCGTCGTAATACCCCATGGCAATTTGACCATTCTGGTTCAGGTCCTTCAAGGCAGAGACAAAACCGTCCATTTTTCCATCGTTGTACTGACCTAAAAAGGTCGGTCTCGTATGGCTCAGATCTGTAATAGTGCTGTTGCCAATATGCCATGGTCGAACCACTCCGGCTGCCGGGTTATTCAAATCGACCGGCATGGTTACATCCAGCGGAATACCGTCGGCACCGGGGTAGGTCCCGAAATAATTATCGAAGGTATGGTTTTCCTGCATCATCACCAAGAAATGCTTGATGGGCGTTTGGGTTTGGTCGCTCCTATCGACTTGAGCGGCCGAAACCAGGCTGATCTGGCTTGCACCGAGGGTGGCGACGAGTAAAAGTGCATATATCTTTCGGCGTATCATGGATGTACCTCGTAGATGATGATCGTTGGTTGTGTAATTGGTTTTCCGTTGGCATCGATCGTGGTGATTGATTCCATATGGACCACGCGGCCGTTATACTTATTCACGTACCCGAGTAGCTTATCGGAAAAAAATTGTGATCGTGCGGCTGAATACAAATCCCACACCAAATATTGCAGGTCTGAATTACGTATCTGCCGGTCTGGATTGAAAATCGGCTCATAAGATGGATTGCGGCGCAGCGGGTTTGGGCTGACAGATAATCCATAGGCTTTCTGACGCCCATAGAATTGGATAATATTCGCCATCGAAGGACCGATCGCAAGAAAGGTTGCGTCTGATGGCACATTCTGCTGGATCCAGGTGCCCGCTTCACGCCCGCCTGAGACGCCTCCCGTCCCGGCTGTAAAGGATAGAGATTGGTGGGGCTGCACATTTCGCCAACTAGCAATGCCCAGGGATACGAGTACCACGGCAATGGCGATCCATGAGACCGGCGCGGGGATCGATAAATATATCGGAGCCCTCTGACCAACCCTCACACTGGGAACGCGAGTTATCAGCCTCCCCAGGAAACTACCTGCCAGGAGCACCATCGGCGCGGCGATGGGCAATAAATATTGGAATCCTTTGACCGGCCATATCTGGAAGAAAACTACCGGCACAAAGATCCATGACAACAATAATTTTTCCCGCCATGAACGGTTACGCCACAACAGGATCAAACCGGCTGCCGCCACCAGGATCACAAGAATACCTAATGCGGGCGGGACCACCTCCAGGTAGAATGACCAAGGGTGATTGGGACGGCGGAAAAGCTGCCAGGTAAGGTAATTACGACCTGTATGGGACCCACCGGAAAGTAACAGCGTTAACGGGAAGGGCAGGATTACCAGCACAGCCAGTAAAGTGGAGATAACCAGGTCACGAATGCGTAAGCGTACTTCCGGCGAGAGAGCCAGGAAAATGTAAATACCTCCCATCAGGATGATGCCGGTTTCTTTCGTCAACACCGTCAAACCCATTGTTACTCCAGTAGCATATAACCACCCTGCGTGATGGGTTTTGGCATAACGAGCCAGCATATACAATGTTAGCGTAGCGAAGAAAACCATCGGCCCGTCCAGCAAGAGCTGGCGGGACACAATCACATGATAGGGCATGAGCGCCATCATGGCGGCGGCGATAGCTCCTGCCAGGCGGCCATACATGAGCCTGCCGATCAAGTACGTGAGATAGACGGTCGCCAGCCCAATGGCGACAGCAAGCAGCCGACCGGCGATATCGCTGAAATGGACCCGGTAGATTATCGAAAGAAGGAACTGCACCAGCAGCGGATGGGCGCGGAATATCGGGAAGAGGTCCTTCAGGCCCTCCACTCCGCTGATGGCAGCAGCCTGCCCGGCATAGACAGCCTCATCGGTGTTATAGCCCATCGCATTGATCTGCCAGATTCGCAGGAAGGAACCGGCGGCCATGGCCAGGAAAAGGATCAAACGGCTGACCGCCATTTCATTGATCCCAACGGCGGTCAGCACCCGGGGATAAAACGGGGTAGTATCGTCTAATTTGACGGGTTCTCTAAATTTATCCTCGGTCTTCGTATCCATTAAACAACTAGCCTCAATGTGCGTTGATGTGTTCTGGTTGATTCTCGTAACGGTTGCGTGCGAATGTTTCCACTTCCAGGGCCCGTGAGATATCGATCGATACCTGGTCGTTGTCCACATATGCAGGGATCAGCGACCACCAATCCATGGTTTTCGAACGGACGGTCTTGGCGGGCAGCACTCCCAGGGCCTCCTGGATGATGGCTTGTTCTTTTTCATGAAGGTCGTGTCCATACTGGCAGTAAAGAAATTCTTTCACGGCTTCGTAAGGAGGGAATCCATAGGCATCTTCGCAATTTTGCAGAAGGATTTCGATAGCCTCGCTGTTCTTCATCGGCACGATGGCTTCCTCCCCACGCTCGATGATGAACATACCGGTGAGGTTTGCTTTTTCGGTCAGTTTTGCATTCGGGACCAGTTTACTGACGAAGTATTTTGGCGGTGGGACTACCATCTGGGTGATCATGTTGATGGTCGCAGCCGGCATGTGGCTCTTCCCGATCAATTGGGCGAAGCGCCTGCCAGAGCGGGAATGAATGCGGCTTTGGAATGGAAGGGCGAATCTTTCACGGGCATTCAGAGTATCGGCATTGACCGCCCGCAGAGTGTGATAACTGATGGTCAAGGGTTTAGGGTAGGTCAACGCCCGACCATCCGGGGAGACAATAGTCATATCATCCGAGAGGAAAGCAGCCTGGTCCCGCTCGCGCCGCTGATAGGCTAGGATCTTCAACAGGGTGGTCGTCTTGCCAGTATCGGTGCGGGCTGTGATCATGTAAGCCGAGTTACCGAACGCTATCGTTGCGCCATGAACCAATGCATAACCCTTCTTCACGAATGTCCAGCGAAGGATGGGTTCGACGACATTGGTATAAAGGACATGCGGCGAAAAACTTAACATGCGGGTGGCGATTACACTTACCGTATCGCCCATCTCGATGCCCACCTCAAATCCCAGGTGACCAAAAATCTCGCGGTAGCGCATATAATGGCCGTTTTCATCACCCGGCCCCTCTTTGCGCGGGTTCCCGATCCGTATGCAGATGGTAGGATCCTGGATCTCGGCTTTAACCCGGAAAGGCTCTAGTTCGGGCAGCACACTTTCCGAATTAACTGTAATAATGTTATGGATATTGTAAAAGAATTGTTTCTTCATAATTATTCTCCTGCTCTTAGGTTTGGATATGTCAGTTGAACTGGATGGTTTCTGCCCCCAGATCACATTATCTGCCAGAAGGAAGCGAAGGACCGTCAGAACCGCCAGCGAGATCAGATTCGAGGCAACATAATGGACGCCTAGAATGGAAGTCATCAAGTACATGAGAGGCGCACGAAGAACCAACGCGGCCATGTTCATGAGGAAGAACAAACCCAGCCGCGCAGCCATTCCCTGCCCTTGTTTTTTGCCTCGATAGACCAGAGCCTCGGTGAAACCGAAATTCCATAATGTCGATACCACTGTGGCAATTGCCGCAGAAACCAGGTAATAGAAACCAAACTTATCCGTAGCCAGATAGACTGCCAGCGAATTGACGAAAATTCCACTCAGACCCACCAGGGCAAACCCGAGGAACCTGAACGAACTCTCACCAAAGCGCAGCCGCCACAGAAGATGCAGATATTTCCAGGCTTCCTTTGCCGAGGCTTTGCTCTCTCCGCTGAAGCGCTCTCCAAAATGGAAGGGGACTTCTCTTTTGACAAGGTTAGGATTCCTGACCAGGATCTCCATCAGGATTTTGAATCCTTGTGGTCGCAGCGCATCGATGTTTAGTGCTTTCACCTTCACCAGGAAGAAGCCGGTCAGAGGGTCGCTGACATTGCGCAACTGGCGGGAGAAGAACACCCGTGCAATCAGGTCCAGGCCCTTGGAGATCAAATTGCGAGCGATGCTTAGGCCGGAGACGCGGCTTTGCTCACTGCGGCGGGTTGCGACAACCATATCGGAATTGTTGTCCAGCGCAGTCTTCAGCATTACGGGCACCATCTCTGGCGGATGCTGAAGGTCGCCATCCATCACGCAGGCATAATCAGCCCTGGCCGCCCGCAGACCTGCCACCACAGCCCCACCCAACCCACCAATGCGTTCTGCGGGTTGGCGATGGATCAGCCGAACATTTTGATAGGGAAAATTCGCTGACGCCTCCACCACCACCTGGGGGGTATTATCGGTGGAATCATCCACGAAGATCACTTCGATAGATGTGCCGTAAAAGGCATTCCTGAGGCTGGTTAGAAGCTGTCTTACATTCCCCGCTTCATTGCGGGTTGGCACGATAATGGAAACGGTCAGACCACTTTCATTTCTCCGACTTTCCTCAGTAAATACATCGCTGGAGACTATGTTGTTCATTGTTCACACTCCTTTGGTGATCTTTAATCGTAAAGTACCCTCTTTTTGAAAAGCTCATTACAACGTGATTGAGATCCCGTCTCGCCTGTGTCAAACCTTCTCAAGACAATCAAAATAAAGGATATCCATCAAGTCTGCTTGACGCGTCATCAAGGAATCTTTTTTATGGAAAGTGGACAACCAATTGGTGTCTTCGCTTACAACCACCACTCGCAATTCGGTGAAACTCATCAGCAGGCTCACCAGCGAGTTTTTTGCTGCCAGCGGAAGGGATTCACCCAGGATGACGATATCCACGCTCAAATCCGAAATTTCCACAATCAGTTCGGCCAACGTCTTGGCCGCGCTGGTGATCAACTTGATCTCCGGATTACCATTCAAGATGATGCTTCCGAACGCCCTGTCCAGGAGAGAATTATTCGGTAACGCGAGAAGGCAGGTTATCGCCATGTAGTATTATCCTTATTTCTACCTTATTTGTCATAATAATACCTGTCTCGTGCATTGTTGTCGATTGCCTGAACCCCTCCACCAGGGATTAAAAAAGGGCCTTCTTTTGAAGGCCCTTTGACGAAAAGTATTAACACATCTCTTTATGGGGGGTTAATACTCCAAAAGTTGTCCTTATGGATCATTACCCGGTGTAGACGGAGTGTTTTGACGAGTAGATTGGCGTGCGATCAACGCAGCTTCCCGGCGGTTTTCCACTCCCAGTTTTTCAAATATATTGCGGATATGGTGCTTGACCGTATTTTCAGATAGAAAGAGCCGCTGGGCTATTTCCAGGTTGGTAGCTCCGCTGGCAATTTCATTCAATATCTCAATTTCCCGCCGGCTTAATTTTGTTAACAACTTGTCATGCCGCCCATTTGGTGTCGGCGAATGGGAAAATTCGTGCAAGACGCTGCTGATCATTTTTCGAGAAATGGCATTCTCGCCTCTATCCAGGCCTCGCAGGCTGGAAAGAAGATCGGCGCTGTTGACATTCTTAAGCAAATATCCTTTTGCACCCATCCGTAAAGCCGTGAAGAGCGTTTCATCCTCTTCGTAGACGGTCAGAAAGACTATTTTGCAGTCGGGCAATTTGCTCAAGATCGCCTGCGTGGCATCCAGCCCGGTCCCATCTGGTAGCGAGAAATCCATCAAGATGATATCCGGCTTGAGCAACAATGCTTGCCGTATACCATCGTGGACACTCCCGGCCGACCCGACCATTTCAAAATCGGGGGTGGAATTAAACAGGCTGATCAAGCCTTCACGGAAAAGGATCTGATCATCGATCAATAACACCCTTCTAGCTTTTTCAATCGCAGGTTCCGGGCTATCCATTACATATCTCCTCTTCAGCGTCCATCGGCAGGTCTGGGAACCTGGATGTTCACGGTGGTTCCCGAGTTCTCCGAAGTCATCAGAGTGATCCGCCCATTCACTTTGGCCATGCGCTCATTCAAGATTTCCATCCCGAAGTGCTGATCGGTGTCGATGGATTGAGGGTTAAAGCCAACTCCGTCATCGGATATTGTAAGCCTGAAGTTGTCTCTCCCCCATTCTGCCAGGATCTCGATCTTACTAGCCTGGGCATGCTTTTCGGCATTGCTAAGTGACTCTTCGAACGCATAGAAGATGGCTTGTTCCACCTCCCGCGGCAGGGCCAGGGGTTTGCCTCTTGTCTTGAAATCCAATTCAAATGTTGCCCGCTGAGAGATCTTGCGGGCATGTTCCATCAGCAAATTCGTCAGCGAAGGGGCCGTCTCCGCGTGGATCGTCTCGAGGATGCCGCGAACGATCTCGTAAAACTCGTTCACCGCTTCCCGCATCTGCTCCAGGTCCGTGAAAACTTTGTCCACAGGGAGGCGATCTTTTTCCATTATTAACTGGTCCAACTTAATATGGAGGAATCCCAGACTTTGACCAAGGTGATCATGTAGATAGTGGGACACTTCCCGCCGCTCGGCCAAGGCTGTTTCCGAGGAACGCATGGCATAGTAGGCCTGGCGGTCCTGGCCTTTTTGCAGCGCAATAGCGATCTCGTCGACAATGTTTTCAAAGAAATCCGTTTGAATTCCATTGAGAGTTTCGCCGGGTTCCAGTAGAAATTGAAGGACCCCCAAAACACGGCCTCCATACCTAAAAGAAAGGCAGAATTTCTCGCCGGTTTTTGTTTCCACAGCGGCTTTCTCTCCGCAAGGATAAAAAACTACATCGGACGCAGCATCAAACGCAGGGCAGTCTTTTTGTTCTCCGTCAGATAATAGATCAGTCCATTCCTCGCCAGTGTTATTCCATTCCGCTACCTTGTTGAATTGTCCCGAAATTGGATCCGAGGCAAGCAAACACGCCTGCCGCACCGGGGCAATCCTACTGGGGAAGCGGGTGATGTAATCCACCAGCCCATCCCAATCATGGTAACTTGCAAATTCCAAGCTCAGGCTATGTTTGAAATCCAGAATTTTCCGGGTTTCGTTCTGAAGTTGAATTTCTGTGACCAGCATATCCACCAAAACGCCCACCACCAATAATAGACTAATATAAATACTGAATTCGAGCACATGAATGAAGTCCCAATTATGCTGCCGAAAATCAACGGCTTCCATGATGAACAGGACAATAGCGAAGAATCCAATAAACCACCAATGCTTCCCTGAGATCCATAAATAAATTCGATAAAGAATGCTATTGCGCGGATAGGCGAATAGGCTTGCTTTTGTATTCCGTAATTTCGGGTTTTTCACAACGATCTTATTTGGATCCATAGCGAAGATTTTCCATTTTACCCAAGACCTATCTCGCAAAAGGAATGACGTTGAATTATACCAAATTTATCATATTATAAGTTTAGAAATGCCTAACTCTTTTTCCACCAGTTTATTACCACATCCTTATTACAATGGATGAGCGGTTATTCCGATAATAACCGCTCAAGTCGATTTGGTCGAAGATCTATTCATGAATATTATTCAAATGGCTATTACGTATAAGATGACTACACTAAAGCAATTAATCAGATCGGCAAAGTTAATACTAATCCAACAGGACGAACAACCACGCATTTTCGAACTTGCAGTTCATTGTGCCCGATTGGCTCAGACCGATAAAACCGAGGAAACCATCCGTCAAGACGACATTGGAGGTGAAAAAATTCTTAGTCGCCTGTGCCAGCTGTCCGTTCAACACATCCATGCCTGCATTGGCCTGGCTCAACTGATTGTTGTAATCCTGCACTTGCTGTTCGGTGGCTCCAGGAGGCAGCTCCGGCGCCGGTGGCAGTGAGATGGTTGTGGAAGGAGGAACAGTCAGGTCGGCCTGACCGATCAATTCGCCGTTCGTATATAGGTCCACCAAATTCCCGCGTGCGACGATAGCCAGGCGGTTGGTGGCATCATTGAACCAGTCGAAGGATTTATCCCTGCTCTTTGGATAAAAGGATTTGAAGTTGGCGATCTTTCCATCCGCCATCCCCAGGAATGCCATGTGACCGCTGGCCACCCGGGTTATGATGACTACGTACTGGCTGGGCTCGTTGGTATCACCGTTCGAGCGGAACATGAACCCGCATCCGGAGACGCTGTTGAAGGTGTTCCAGGTAATGTCTGCAGCCATTACAAAATCGGCTGCGGTGATGCTTGGGAAATCATTGGCATAGCCCGTTTGCTGGTAACCTTCCAGGTTGATGGAGGCGGGCGGGTGCAGCCAGGCTACGTACCCCTGCGAGGGATCGATGCCATAGCGTGGTAGTTCCGCTACAACCGGTGCAATGGCAGTGGCAGTCGCCAGGCGGGCAGGCTCATTCAGCGCGGCAACCGCTGTCTGGGTGGAATAGACAATGTTTGCCTGGGCGGTAGCCTTTGCAATGGCAGTGGAAAGGCTGTCATCGGAATCCACCTCGCCGGCGCGGGCGGTCAGCGTTCCCTCGACCGAGGCGCTCAGCGGAGTGAGGGTTTGCAATAGGGACGGGCTCTGGATTACGCCGCAAGCCGCGCCGGTGACGGTCAGCAATGCCGCCGTTGTTATCAGAAGAAGGAATTTCATCCGCCCACTCATTTGACATCCTTTCTCCGGATAAGGAACAGGATGATGACCAGGTAGATCGCTACAATGATCACCTGGGCGATCCAAACCTGGAACAGCCAGGCGGCATAGACCTTTGGATCCTTTTTATTGACCCAGGCCCAGCCGTACTGGTCACTGACTAAATCGATGATACCTTCTCCCACCTTCACCGCTGATACCCTCTCGATATCGTAACGGGCGCGGTCTTCCTGATACTTGGTCATCTGGCTCGTGAAAATATCCGCCCTCACCTGGTAAAGATCGGTCTCATTCCGAAAATTATCCTGGATCGATTTGACTGTATCTTGATAGGAACTCAGTGCGTTGAGATACTGGGCCATTTGAACCTGGTCGAAATTATCTTCAGGCGGAGTGGGCGCTTCAGGAATCGACGGTTCGGCCGGCGGATCAGGCAGGGCTTCCGGTTCAGAAGGCGGCTGCTCGGAGAGTGAATCGACAATAAAATCGCCCAGCCCCGGGAAGTTGCAGGTCGCTTCGTTGAACATTTTCACGCCCATGCAGTTGCACTGCTGGTAGGCCTTATCGTCCAGCGTCATGCCCTCGCGCAGGTCCTCACCCAGTTGCCAGCACGGATCCGCCGCCACATCAGAGCCGATCCCAACGATCCCCAACAGTCCCTGGAATGCCCAGCGGGTGGAAGCCACCTGGCTGACGGCGGGCGGGATGGGTGCCAGCGCACCGCTGAGCACGATCAATGGCACGATCATCATGATCATGGTGAGAGGTGCGGAGGCTGCGTTCGGGGCGATAGCAGAAGCGAGCAATCCCAGCATCATGCCGGTCATGACCGCCAGAACGAGGGTGAAGTAAATCTGGATGAATTCGGAAAACCCACCCGGCATGCGGAAGGCGATATAGTGGATGACGGCGTATGCCAGGGCGTGCCAAAAGGCCAGGATCAGAGCCACCCACACCTTCGACATCACATAAGGGACGATGCGCAGGTTGACTAATCGCTCGCGTTTATAAATCTCGGATTCTTTGACGAATTCGCGCATCTGCGACATACCCCCCACCAGCAGCGCATAAATGGTCAACAGGAACAGCGTAATGGCGCCTGTGGCGGCATTGCCGCCCATAAATGCAAAAGGAGCTTTCCCCATCACCATGGACAGCAATATATCCAGCGCGCCCACCGCCGGCGCGGCTGCCAGCATCAATACCAGGCTGGAACGATCGCGCGTCAGGATGGTGACATTGCGCTTGGAAAGCACCATAAATTGCTGCAGGGGTGAATTGCGGGATCTGACCGGCGCTTTTCTCTTAACCGGTCCCATCACAGCCGGCGCACCATGCTGTCCATCCAACTTCATCGGTTCGCCAATATATTTCGAGTAGGCGGCACTGGACCGGTATCGCTCGGCCCAATCTGGGGCTTTCCCCAACTTGGGATCATCGAGGATGGAATAGATCTGATCGAATTCCATCGAGCGGATGCGCCGGTCATGGTCGCTGCGGTACTGGTCGAAATACGCCAGGGCTTCGTCCGGCGGGCCAAACCAGGCCAGGTAACCGCCGCGAGCCAGGAAGACGACTTTATCTGCAAGCATGACATTTTTGGTGGCATGGGTTACCATGATAATGGTGCGGCCCTGGTCAGCCAGGCGGCGCATCAGGTGCATGAAGGTTGTCTCGGTGCCGGGGTCTAGACCGGAAGTGGGTTCATCCAGGAAGAACAGGCCCGGGCGGGTGAGCAGTTCCACGCCGATGGAGACGCGTTTCTGCTGCCCGCCGCTCAGCCCGCTGATCTGGACATCTTTGCGGTGGGTCAGGTCCAGATCGCTCAACACTTCCATGATACGTTTATGCCGTTCCTCTTTGGTCGTGTCCTTGGGCATGCGCAGCTGGGCTGCAAAGTCGAGCGCCTGGTAAACTGTCAATTCCATGTGGATGATATCGTGTTGAGGCACATAGCCAATCTCGTTGCGGATGGCGTCGAAATTCTGGTAAATATCCATGTTGTTGACGAGCACCTTGCCGTGCGTGGCGGGGCGATAGCCGGCGATGGCGTCCACCAGGGTCGATTTTCCGCCACCGCTCTGTCCGACAACCACAATGAACTCGCGCGGCTGGAAGATCAGCGAAATGATCCTGCAGCAGGTTCAGGTTCTTGCGCACCCATTTATTGAGATGTACCGCTTCCACCCGCATGCCTTCATTCTCGCCGAAACGGGTGAACCGGTCCTTGCCCATGACCAGCCGGTACGAACTTATCTGGATGGTGTCCTGCGGATTGAGCCACACATCCCCTTGCGTACGTTTGCCGTTGACGAAAGTCCCGTTCGTGCTGCGCAGGTCGGTAATGTAATAGCGCTGGCCTACCCGCGTGATCTGGGCATGGAACGCCGAGACATTGGGCATATCCAGGACGATGTCATTTTCCTTGGCTCGCCCGAAGGTGAGTTTTTCCTTGTCACCCAACTGGACAATATATGGAACTTTTGCCGCCGCCTGCAAGGGCGCCAGGTAGGTCATGCTCACCATCATGCCGGGGATCTCGCTGTCCATGCGAAGCACGTCACCGTGAGCCAGCAAACGTCGTTCCAGGACAGGCCGCCCCTGGCAGGTAAGGGTATTGGTGGCACCAGGCAACACCTGGATCTCATATCCATTGGGAGTCAGTGCAAGTAAAGCGTGGTGACGTGAGACGATCAGGGAATTGACGACGATATCGTTATCGTCGGCACGACCGAGCGTTACCTGGTCTTTCGTCAGTTTATGCTCTTCCTGCTCTCCCCCGGCTACGGTGATCTGCAAACAAGGAGGAGCCGCGGGGATGGATGGCTGGATGCCTGCTTCCCCCATGCTCGCATCCAAAATGGTTTTTGACATATTCTTATATGAATTTTCCTCAACTTCGAGGCTCTCTTGTTTTACCGCTTCTGCTTGTACAGGCTGGTGGAAAATCAGGACGACATTCGGTCCCAAACGGATCTCGTCCCCATCTTTCAGCGGCTGTGGCGCATGCACGGGTTGACCGTTGAGCATAGTGCCGTTGCGGCTGCCCAGGTCTTCCAGAAGGTAACCTCCATCATCGAAAAGCAGGCGGGCATGGCGTTGCGATACTTCCGGGTGACTGACCATAACGTCAACCGAATTGACCCGCCCGATGATCTGTTCCTTTTCAGGCAGGTCGATCACTTTCCCCGCCTCCGGTCCGGTCTTGATCTCCAGCTTAAAAGATGAAGGATTTTCCATGCGTATCACTCCCTGGGCCTTGCTGCCGGCAGAGAAGCTCTGCCAAAATCCACCTGCTCAAAGTGTACAACAAAAATCGAAAAAAGAATAGCGACTTTCCACCCACTATGGAGTTAATTTTGCCAACCAGAGGAAAACGTTAATGGCAAAGCGCCGGTTATCGACCTGGTCCAGGCCACGGTTATCCCACAGATTGGTATCCGCGATCGCCAGAACCCTGCCGGCATCACACTCGCAGAAGGCGATGACGGAATTACCGTTGCCATCCACAGCAGCTGCCTGGCCCGGAGGAGATATATGGAAGATCCCGCCTCCATCCACGAACTGGATGGTCGCGACATTGTCGAAAAATGATTCATTGGTTTTACTTGTGACGGTTTCCGAGGTCACCTCTCCCAGGCTGATGGAGAATTTTCGGCTGAGGCTATCCGCCAAATTCTCGATACCGGGGTTGTCGCTCATGATCAACAGCCCATGCCCGCCTGTCCTCACGAATTGCTCGATCTGGCTGATCTCCGCCTCGGTGTAAACACTTTTTCCTGAGGCTTCGGAAATAACCAGAACATCGTATGAACTCAGGTCATCCAGGCTGCCACTGGTGAGGACAAAATTCTGACTCGCCAGGGCCTGATTAAGGAAACTGTACAGATCATCAGGGGTATATAACGCCCCTTCGCCATTCGCCCGCGGACCGTGCGAGACATCCCAAAGGACTTTTATAGCCGGGCCAGACGGTGAAGCCTGAGGGTCATTCCCTGTCAGTGGGACCTGTTGAGTGGGATTGCCGGCAAGGCCGGATGGATTCGTTAAGGCCGCCAAGGGACCCTTGCCGCTTAAACCGCGTAAGATTGCGCTGGCCCCGGCAATGCCGCCCACACACAGGAGCAATCCCAATACCGCAATGGGGATCCAAACCTTGCGGGCGGGAAAGCCCTTCGAGCGCACGCCTGCCGGGGTCTGGGCAGGTGGAGGCGTTCCGCTCTTTCTGCCACCTTCCCCTGTGGCAGCCAGTTCCGCCTGCGCTGCGTCTCCACTTGCAAGCAATGTTTTCACAGCCAGGTCATCCTCACGCGCTTCCGCAATCAGACCTTTGCCGGAGGCCAGATCATCCAGGGCCAAAGCAAAGTCATTCATGCTGGAAAAACGGTCTTCCGGCTTCCGTTCCAGTGCTTTCAACACCGCATTTTCAATCCCTGTGGGCATGTCGAGCACGAACTGCCCCGGCCGCGGCAACGGATCACTGATCTGTTTCAACATGATGGCGGCAGGAGTATCTGCAATGTAGGGCTTGCGCCCGGTAAGCAGTTCAAACAGCACCACCCCCAGGGAATAGATGTCCGAATGCGGGCCGGTATCGCCGATCCACTGCTCGGGAGCCATGTATTCCGGCGTACCGATGCTCATACCCGCCCCGGTCAGGGTAACGCCATCCTTGCTTTCCAAAATCTTGGCGATGCCAAAATCTGAGAGCATGGGCTGGCCTCTCTCGGTCAGGAGGATATTGGCCGGCTTGATATCCCGGTGGACGATATTATGCTCATGGGCATAAGCCAGTGCATGGGCGATAGGCGAAATGATACGAACTGCCTGCTGCCATGGAATTGGCTTGTCGGGTCGCTCCTTAAGGGTTCCGCTGGGCAGGTATTCCATCACCAGATATGGCGCGCCTTCATGTTCCCCGTAATCATGCACGTGAACGATATTCGGATGGGATAGTTTCGCCAGGGCTTTGGCTTCACGCTCAAAGCGCTTCATGATCTCTTCCAGCAGGATGGGCGCGAACTGGTCCGTCCGGATGACTTTGATGGCGACATTACGTTCCAGGCGCGTGTCGTAGGCTTTGTAAACGGTCGCCATGCCTCCCTCGCCCAATTGTTCAAGGATCTGGTACCGCCCCACCGAATGACCTATCAATGTAGCCATGTTTATCCACCTCTTTTCGTGCGAGGAGCCTGGGAAATGCACACTGGATCCGGCAGCATTTCCCAGGCCTTCATTTCAAACATCCGTCCCGGCCTCCCAACATCTCATGGAGTGACGAGGAACCATTCCCCGTTCAAACCCTGACCGGTCGTATCGCCGGGTTTGGTATCCTTGGTGTATGTGTAGAGAGGCGATCCTAGGTAAGTGACCTGGTGATTGCCATCTGCAAGGGTGATGACGCCCAGGTTCGCCTGCGACAGCCCAGGTCCCGCCACGACACGGCTCTTGGCGAAGAGCGGCTTCCAAAGTGTCAGACATGCTCCCGTGCAGTTGCTCTTGCCGGGATCGTCCTGAAGGGAAATATAGAGGCTGTTCCCATCGCCATCCGTCAGGAACGAGACTGTATCGGAGACTTTGTGAATAGTGATGGTGATATCCTGGGATAGACCGGTTACGTTGAATGAGGGGGCGATCATCACACCATTTTCCTCCACCGGCACATCCGTCCCTGGGAATTCCAGGATGCCTACTGGAGCACCGTCTACGTGCAGCATGGCATAGAGTACCGGCGACGCTTTCGCCACATTGATCTTGACGACTACATCGGTATTGATGCCATTTTTGATGAGGGCCTGACCGATATATTCGCCCATGCTGCCGTCCGAGCTCTGCCTGTGGATCACCAGCCACCAGTTGCCGTTGCTTACGACCTGAGGAATAGTAACCGTTCCATCCTGGATCTGCTGGTCGGCAACGGTTATAGAAGGCTTCAACACCGCCGGGGTGGCCGCACCAACGCCAGCCTGCCCCTCAAGGATTTTGAATGTGCCCGCGATCATCTGCACACCCACCATGACCGGTTCGTCGGCTCCCGGGTACTCGTAAGTGCCCACCGTGCCCTTGTCCGCTTGCAGTTGGGCATACAACATGCCTGTGGCTTTGGCAGGGTCTACTTCCACCACCACATCTTGATTAACCCCGTCTTGGACGGCCGCTTTGCCGATGGCATCGACCGGCTTACCGTAGGAATCGGTAGTGTAAATAACGATCCAGCCAGGGCCGGAACTGACCGCTACTTCCACCTTGACGGAGCTGCCGTTAAGAACCTGGTCGGAGACCTTGACCGACAGGTCCACATTACCGCCCGCCGGAGTTTCCATATTCATGCCGCCCGGGCTAAGTGCCGCTTTGAAAGCCGGCGAGAGCATATCCCCATTGACCATGATCGGTATATCCGGGCCGGGGAATTCATACGTACCTACTACACCGGCATCGGCATGCAGCATGGCATACATAATCGGCGTAGCTTTGGCCGGGTCAATCGTGACTACGATATTCGTACTTTCACCATCATTTAGTGAAATCTCGCCGATCGCATCGCCGACCGTCCCGTTGACCTGATTATGGATCACCATCCAACCGGGACCCTGGCTGAAGACTGCCTCGACAGTAACGGTAGTCCCATCGGAATCCTGGTCATTCACGGTCACCGCCGGGATCTGACCCGTCACGGGGACAGCCGGGGATGGAGTGGCGGGGGTAGCTGCCGGACCGACCAGCGACGGCAAGGCACCGCAGGCAGTCAAAAAGATCATCAGAAATAAGGAAAAACGTTTGAAGATAGAGAAGTACCGGATTTTATTCATGGCTATAACTCTCCCTTTATAGAACCATTACAATAAAGTAGTGATCGATCATTCTCAGTGGTCCACAATCTCTAATCGGATATTATATATCAATTATGTGTGATTATACTCCCCCACTTGGGGGAGGAATCAGTATTCAGCGCCTTTCGTGTCAAGAGGACGTATAATTTATTTATCCGTCAGTCAGACTGACTGGCAGCGAAAGGAACCTTCATGGCCCCCAACCCACCCGCTGCTTCCCCCGAAAAAATGACCGCCGAAGAATTACGGGCAGCCCTGCGTACCCTGACCGAGCGCCTGGACCAGATCGAGACGGAGATATCCGCCTTGCGAGAGGGACTGGCGGCCGCGGCAGCCACATCGCCCGCCGGGCCTCAGCCGGCCTCAGCCGGCTCGCCTGCCGCGGACGAGTACATTTTGTTCGATGCTGCCATCCTGCTGATGAGTTACGACGACAACGGTCAGCCGGTCTACAAGGCCAAAGGCGGGCAATACATGAAATTCGGCGTGCGCATCTGGCCCGAAGTCCTGCCCCTCCTGGGCGTGGACCCGGCCGCGCTGAAGCCAGGACCAAACCCGGTCAGCCTGCGGGTACGGGCGCTGATGGGCGAGCACGGCCCGCGCAAGATCATCGGGCTGGGGTGAGGTATGGGCTTGATTGAAGGAGAAGAAATGGGGGTTATTCCGTATAATCATAAAGACCCTCTCTGGAGGGTCTTTATTGTGCAGGCTGGGGGCAAAGGACACTGTCGCCAAGTAGAGATTCGAACCTCCTGCAACCACTTCTACTGGGGAACATTGCTCATTAAATAGGAATCGACCGGTGTGTTCGTGAGTTAAATCACCTTCTTTTGTTTTATCAGAAACGGCAACCGCCAGCTGCCTTCCCCACTCAAGCGGATATCACGCCGCCCGAAGCGCAGCCAGGCCAGCAACGCCATGACCAGGCTGATTGCCAGTAAAGTGAACAACCAGGCCAGGTTCAACTCCTGGAATGACATAACAGTCTGGAAATAATGATAAGGCATGGCTTTGGCTACTGCCGCCAACCCTTCGCTCATAAAAGCCATCGAAGATACTACGTAACTAATCACCATGACCGCACCGGAAAGGGTAGCTGCCATGTTTCGGGAGGGCAAGAGCATGCTCAATAACAGCGCCAGACTGGCATAGAACAAGACCTGGACGAGCAGGGGCAAGAAGGGAACAGCCATCTGGCCCATGTCGAACCCCAGCTTTGATGATCCCAACATAAGACTAAATCCCAACCAGGCAATGACCATGATAGCAAGGGAAGCCGCAGCCAGACCGAGGAACCTGCCCCAGAAAAAGGCAGGCCGTCCAACGGGATGGGCCACGATAAGGTCGAGGCGGCCATGTTCCTCGTCGCTGACGATCAACCCGCTCCCCGCCAGTACGGCAAAGATGCCCACAATGACCGGCAGCATCGAGAAGGCATACATTCCCAGGAAGCCCGCCGGCGTGAGCATACTGTTGATGTCCGCACCGAAAAAGGCTAGAAACTCAGGCGGGTAGCCGGCGATCATCTTCTGGAAAGTATCCTGGCGCGCCGCCAGGGAATCGTACATGGGAACAATCATCAGGCCATAGAGGGCTAGCCCCAGCCCCCACCCCAAGACCTGCCCGCGCAGGCCGGTGAATGTATACAGTAAGGTAGTCCATAAGCGTTTCATGCGATACTCCTTTGTGAATGCACGCAAGTTCATTTCTTGTAGTATGCCAGGAAGGCTTCTTCCAGGGAAAGATGCTCGGTCTCCAGGTCCTGGACCGGCAGGCGGGCCAGGGACTGCACCAGTCTTTCCATGTCGCCGGTGACTTGAAGGGTGAGACAGTTCCGATCGCCCTGGGAAAGCAGTTCCACTCCGGGCAGATCCCCAAGTTCGACAAACTCGACCGGTCGCTTAAAGCGGACCGTGAGACGTGTCATGACGGTGTGGGTGAGGCCGCTGGTGCTGGTTACTTCCACGATCTCGCCGGAGCGGATGATCGCCACCCGCCCGGCCAGGCTCTCCACCTCGCTCATGATGTGCGAACTAAAAAAGATGGTGGCACCTGCGGCATTGGCTTCGCGCAGGAGTCCCAACACCTCCTGCTGGATCAGAGGGTCGAGGCCGCTGGTAGGCTCGTCCAGGAGCAGCAACTCAGGGTGGTGCATCAAGGCCTGGATGACCCCGACCTTCTGCTTGTTGCCCTTGGACAGGTTCTTGATCGGCTGGCGCAGATCGAGCGCCAGGCGTTCGGCCAACTGGCGGACATAACTCCATTCAGCCTGCCCGCCGCGCATGTCGTTGAAGAAGCGTAATTGGCGCTCGGAGGTCAGATTGTCGTAATATTGCATCTCGCCGGGCAGGTAGCCCGTGCGCGCCTGCACCGCGACAGGGTCCGCCTGCGGGTCCAACCCCAGCAAGAGGGCCTTGCCCCCTTCCGGCCGGATCATATCCAGCAAGCAGCGGATGGTGGTGGTTTTCCCAGCCCCGTTCGGGCCGAGGAAACCAAAGATCTCACCACGACGCACTTCCAGGTCAATGCCGCGCAAGGCGTGCACTTTGCCATAGGACTTGGTCAGCCCCTGCACCTGTATGGCGATCCCATCGCCCGGGTCGAGTGATTGTATTGCATTCATTGTGTGTCTCCTTTTCCAAAACGAACCAGTTTATCCAAGGTTCCAGAAAATACCCAGCATGATCGGGATATCCATGCCGGCGTGAAACAAGATCGAGCCCCAAACGCCCTCGGTCTTCTGCATGGCGTAGCCCCAGGCCAGGGCGACCGGGACGAGCACGGCCAGGAAGATGCGTTCATCGGACGAATAGGTGGTGCCGTAATGCAGAAAGGTAAATATGAACATGATCATAAAGTTCGAAAGAAATTTCCCGAAGAATGGCTGCAGCTTGCGTAAGAACAGGCCACGGAACAGGAGTTCCTCCTGGGCGGCATTTGCAAATACGAAGAGCAGCAGCCAGGGGATCCACGGGAGAGCGGCGGCGAGGGTGAGCCCGTCCCCTTTGAAGAGCAGGCTGGCCATGGGGAAGGAACCGGCGGCGGCAATCACAAAAGCGATCAACCCGATGGTAAGTCCCAGCTTTAGATTACCTTTCTGGATGAAGATTGAGCCGAGGCTGCCGCCAGATAAGCGGGTGAGCAGGACAACCGTACCCACGACGATGACGCACTCATTAATCTTCATGATCGCAAAACCCATCGGCGTATTACTATCCACATGCAGGGTATCGAGCATGAACGTGCTGAAAATCCAGTCCAGGGAGACCGCAACGGTCATGATCAGGAGTCCCATAATCACAGAGGTGTACTTTTCAAATCGAGCGCTCCGCCGCATTAGCCAAATCGCCTCCAGGAAGAAAACGATCAGCCCAAGTCTGCCCAGGTAATCCGGGACGGGGTCGAGCAGAGGCCTTAACGGGCTGAAAACTAAATAAATCAACCCGCCTAGCGTAATGAACACGAGTGCCAGGACGGCCCGTTCGACCCACTCGCCTGCGGTTAGGCGGATGTCCTTTTTAAAGATTGGGTATGTTTGGTTCATGGTGATCTCCCATATTACCTTCTTTAAGTTACAGGTTATCCCGTTTGGAGAAACCTGTCATCACCTAAATTAGGGGAAATAAAAACCCCTGCCCAGTCGGCAGGGATGGAACCATCATCCAAAACATGGGATGGATAGCGGGGAGTTTCGCCAGTATATGAACTGGACCATCATGATATGAATCCCCCTAACGGCCTGACAATACATGTGGTTTTCCGAGCAAGTTTTGAAAGTCTTGCGGGTTATGTGTACATCCCGGCACTTACCAAGGAGGGCAGGTATTCCCGGTTCGCCGACAACATCTTGTTAAACAATTCCCAGGAAGTGTCGATGGGGAGATGATTGGTTGGGTCATTGAAGAATGCCTGGAAAGCAAGATCCTTGTTGTTTGTCAGGGCGGCATCGATGATCAACTCCTGGTTGGCAACGTGCCGGTTGATCAACGGGGCGATCCCAGCCGGGAGCGCGCCCGCGCTCAATGGGCGGATGTTCGCCCGGCTGAAATATGCATTGGTTTCCACCACGGCATGCAGAGGCGCATTGGATATTTGTCCTACGTTTTCCACATTGACATTCGTAACAAGTTCACCCAGACCCACAAGCGCCCTAAGCATGTTAGTCCCTTCCTCGCCTGACCGTTCCAGGACGAATGGTGTGACTCCGTTGATCAGATCGCGGGTTTTTTGAGGAGCAGTCGTCCAACGTTCGATACGCCATGAAACAGGTGTGCGGATGAGGCCCCACTTGAACAAGGTTTCTGGTGATCGAATAAATCCTGGTAAGAATTCCACCAGGTGACGATCGCCAGCCGCAGCCAGAATCCCAAAGCGCTGGAACAGGTTGAATTTGACTTGCTCTGGACTGTGAAACCAGTTGTTCCAACTTTCAACCTCATCCTGTGTGTACGTGCGAAGGATGCCCGGTTGGTTGATATGATGGTTCAAGAGATTAAACAAATCCTGCCCCTGGAAGGTCGCCCGGTCGATCCAGGTGAAATGGTTGATTCCCAACACATTGACATGTATCTCCTTTCGTGAAGGCGGTTCGATATTCAGGTATTGCCCGGCGATCCGCCCCAGCATCGCCTGCGTGCCAAAAACCTCATGGCAGCAACCGAAGACTTTCAAACCGGGAGCGACGCGGGTAAGCGTCCGCGTGCAGATGGTCATCGGGTTGGTGTAGTTGATTACCCAGGCATTCGGGCAAATGGCAGCTATCGCTTCAGCAAATCCCTTGTAGATGGGAACAGACCGGAGCCCGCGGATCAAGCCCGGCGCGCCAGTCGAGTCCCCAACGGGGAAGAAAAGACAGTATTCTTCCGCCAGCGCGATCTCTTCTGCCATTAATTCCAGTGGACCGGGCTGAATGGAGATAATGACAAAGTCAGCATTCTGTAATGCCCCCCTCAACGAGCTCGTGACCTGATAACGCCACCGCGACATGACACCCGGCTGACCTTGCACCCAATTGCCCAGTTGTTCGTTGATGCAGGCGGAATCCAAATCGATATCATAGAGAGTGATCTCTCCCGTCAGGTCAGGGCAAAGGGCCAGGTCGATCATCAGTTTGCGCGCCCACAGCCGGCTTCCGCCGCCGATATAGGCTATTTTGAGAGGAACGGGATCCATGATGAACCTTTCGAGTTAGTTGATGATATTGGCTGAAGATATTATGCCACGGCACAATATAATCCAGTACAACTCCCATTAGCAAGTATCTTCAGGATTAACAGTATTTCATCGATAGATGATACAGTACCCACCCGCAGCACGGCTTTCGACCTGGCGACGACATCCGTAGTTACGCACAGGGTCCGGCCTATCACAAACAAAAAGACCCACTCTGGAGGGGTCTTCTTCGTTAAGGCTGGGGGTAGAGGACTCGAACCTCTGTCGACTGATCCAGAGTCAGTTGTCCTGCCATTGGACGAACCCCCATCGGTCATGCCGTCTTCATCTATTATGGATTTCTGACTGCACTACCAGCGGGCGGTATTTTACCACGCCGCCATTGCATCCGTCCAGTGCTCAGGCATCCAGAATTGGGCGACTTGATCACCTGATCACCCTATCACCTCATTACCTCCTTTTCTTGGTATACTCAAATCACAAGATTCGCGAGAACCAAATAGACCAAGGAGAAGAACCATGCTTGCTGCCACTCCCCCAATGGGCTGGAACAGTTGGAACATGTTCGGCGCGACCGTCGATGCTGCCATCGTCAAGGAGACCGCCGACGCTTTCGTCGCCTGCGGCCTGCGCCAGGCCGGTTACCAGTACATCGTCATCGATGACCACTGGCACGGTGGGCGGGGTGAAGACGGCAAATTATTCCCCGATCCACAGAAGTTTCCCAATGGCATGAAAGCCGTCTCGGATTATGTCCATTCCCTTGGCCTCAAATTTGGCATGTACTCCGACTGCGGACCTCTCACCTGCGGAGGTCGTCCTGCCAGCCAGGATAATGAAGAGATCGACGCCCAGAGCTTTGCGGATTGGGGCGTCGATTTTCTTAAATATGATTGGTGTCACGCTGAAGATACCCGCTCCAATGCCGAATACCGCTATTCCCGCATGAGCACAGCCTTGCGTGCCACCGGCCGCGAGATCGTCTTCTCCATCTGTGAATGGGGTCATCACCGGCCCTGGTTGTGGGGCGCAAAAGCCGGTGGGCAATTGTGGCGGACGACCGGCGACATCGGCAACTCGTGGTACAACGTCATTGCCAAGTGGGGCGGCGTCCTTTATGGCATCGACTCCATCGGTTTCGACCAGCAGCGCGGGCTGGAACCGTTCGCCGGTCCCGGTCATTGGAACGATACGGATATGCTCGTGGTCGGCCTGCACGGACAGAGCCGCGAGATCACCGGCGCAGGCTGCACCGACACAGAATACCGCACCCACTTCAGCCTGTGGTGCATGCTGGCCGCGCCGCTTATGATCGGCTGTGATGTCCGCAAAATGGACCCGGTCACGCGCGAAATTTTGACCAATACCGAAGCCATCGCCCTGAACCAGGACGCTCTCGGCGCACAGGGTTATCGCGCCAGCCGAAATGGCATGGGCGAGATCTGGAAAAAGCCCCTCAGCGATGGCCAGTTGGGAGTGGGAGTATTCAACCGGGGCGATAAAGTCCTCACCCTGCCGGCCCATTGGTCCGACCTGGAGATCAGCGGTAGTTACAATGTGCAGGACCTGTGGGCGCACAAGGACATGGGCATCCACGATCTCACCTTCAATGTTGAGGTGGAACCGCACGGATGTGCTCTGCTTCGGTTGACCCCCGTCGCATGAAGAAAATCGAACTCCCCGCTTGCAGCGGGTGTTAAGCATGTAGAGAGGTTCTATGGAAACATCGATGAAAAACAAGACCGTCCTCGTCACCGGCGCGACCAATGGGATCGGGCTGGTTACCGCCCGGGAACTGGCCCGCATGGGCGCCCAGGTAACCATCGTGGGCCGCTCCAGCGAGAAATGCGCCTCGGTGGCCCAGGCGATCAAAGCAGATACCGGCAACCCGGTCGAGTACCTGTGCGCTGACCTCTCCAGCCTGGCAGGGATCATGCAAGTGGCGGCGGATTTCAAGCAGCGCCATACCCATCTGCATGTGCTGGTCAACAATGCCGGCGCCCTGTTCATCCGCCGGTCCCTGACCATGGACGGTCTCGAAAAAACTTTCGCCCTCAATCACCTCAATTATTTCCTCTTGACCAACCTGCTTCTAGATGTCCTTAAAGCCAGCGCCCCAGCCCGCATCGTCAACGTCTCTTCGGACGCGCATGAACGGAGCCGCATCGACTTCGATGACCTGCAGGGTGAAAAGCGCTTCGGTGGCATGCAGGCATATGGACAATCCAAACTCGCCAATGTGTTATTTACCTATGAATTGTCCCGCCGTCTCGAAGGGACAGGCGTGACCGCCAACGTTTTACATCCCGGTTTCATTGCGACAGGATTTGCCCGCAACAACGGCTTTCTCTACGATTTTGGGATGAGGCTCATTGGTCTGTTTATCCGCAAACCCTATCAGGGTGCCCAGACAAGCATTTACCTGGCCTTTTCGCCAGAGGTGGAGGGCGTCACCGGCAAATATTTCGTCGATTGTAAGGAGAGCCGCTCCAGCCTGCTCTCCTATGAAAGGACGCTGGCGGAGCGGCTCTGGCAGGTCAGTCTGGAACTTTCCGGCAAAACCCTGTAGTTATTTTCGCCACAATATATTGGTGGCAAATTTACAGGCAACGGATAGTTGAAATCGGGCCAATCAATCCTATAATATATTCATCGGAGAAACCGTAACTTCCGCCCTGTTTTGACGTACATACGGTATAGGATATTATTTTTCAAGGAGAGAAAAATGCAAAAAAGAAATCGCACTCAATTGGTTCTGGGCGTTCTACTCATTTTGGTGGCCGGTTGGCTCATCGCCACCCGCATCAACCCCGAACTCAACGACATCGTACGTTTCCCGCCCTTCGATTGGCCTATGTGGGTCGTGTTGGCGGGCGCCATGCTGCTCGTCCTGGGTTTGCTGGTGGGCGCGCCCGGCATGGCCGTCCCGGCCTGTATCGTCGCCGGCATCGGCGGGATCCTCTACTATCAAAATGCCACCGGCAATTGGGAAATCGTGGGCCTACATGTGGGCTCTCATTCCCGGTTTTGTGGGGATAGGCAGCATCCTGGCAGGCCTTCTGGGTGATAATCTCAAACAGTCGGTCAGCCACGGCCTCAGCACCCTGGTGGTGAGCCTGGTCCTCTTTGCCATTTTCAGCGGCTTCTTCGGCGGCTGGACTATTTTTGGCCCCAACACCCAGTTTGTCCTCATCGGCTTGCTCTTCATCCTGGGCATCTGGTTTATCGTGCGCTCCTTTCTGCGCCGAAACTAACGAAAGGAAAATCCTATGCGTTTACGTGGCAGTCTTTTTTGGGGAATCGCCATCATCCTCCTGGCTAGTTTCCTGCTGGCCCAGCAAATGGGTTGGCTTGGCGGGAATATCTTTGACTATTTATGGCCTGCCCTGGTGATCCTGGCCGGTTTGTGGCTGATCCTCGGCGCGCTTCCTCGCATACAAGCCAAGGCTGACGTTCAGTCCATCTCCATCCCGCTGGAAAATGCCCACAGCGCCCGCATCAAGTTCGACCACGGCGCCGGACGTTTGACCGTCCACAGCGGTGCCACCGGTCCCGAGTTGCTGTCCGGCGTCTTCGGCGCGGAGATGGATTACCAATCCAACCTACAGGGAGATCACCTGGAGGTGCGCTTGCGCAACTCGCCGAATTTCTGGGCCTGGTATCCTGGTCAGAACCTTGACTGGGATGTGTCCCTCAACCCGGATGTCCCCCTGACACTCAAGATCGACAGCGGGGCCAGCACCACCATCCTGAACCTGACCGACCTCAAAGTAGTAGATCTGGATATTGACACGGGCGCCAGCAGCACCGAAGTGAGCCTGCCTGCCAACGCCGGGAACACCCGCGTGGATATCGACACGGGCGCTTCTTCCCTCAAGGTAACCGTTCCAGCCGGGGTGGCAGCCAGCATCCACGTGAAAAGCGGGGTTGCCGCCGTAAACGTGGACACGAACCGATTCCCCCGTCTCGACAGCGGTTTCTACCAGTCCGCCGATTTTGCCACTGCCGCCAATCGCGCCGATATTACCATCGATGCCGGGGTTGGTTCCATTGATATCAAATAGGTCTCTCTAAGGAGTATCATGAAACGTTTTGATTACCGACTTATTATTGGCGGCGCGCTCGTCCTGGGCGGCATCCTCATGCTGCTGGACCGGACCGGTGTGCTGCGCGGAGCTACGAGTTTCTTCTGGGCAGGTATTCTGGCTATCGGAGCGGGTTATTTCCTGTGGCGGTTCTTCTCCCAGCCTTCGGAATGGTGGACAGCCATCCCGGGTTTCGCTCTGGCAGGTATGGCCGCTTCGACGTTAACTGAGGCCCTGGGCTGGGGTGGCTTCGCCTTCCTGCTCGCCCTGGGAGTAGGTTTCTTCGCCGTATATCTTTCAGGCCGCGAGCGCTGGTGGGCCATCATTCCCGGCGGCGTGCTCGTCACCCTGGGCGTTACCTCGGCATTGACAGAGACCTTTAATGTGGTCGACACCGGCGGTGTCTTCTTCGTCGGCCTTGGGTTGACCTTCCTTCTGGTGGCCCTGCTCGCCAGGATGAAGTGGGCCTACATCCCCGCGGCAGTTTTGCTCATGCTGGGATTTTTCCTCGGCACCCCCTTCCAGGGTATTATGGAATATGCCTGGATCGCAATATTATTGATCGCCGGCGGCATCATGGTCTTTAGCGCAGTCAGGTCGAAATAACCCACCTGTTCCAATAATATTTAACAAATCCGGAGGCTCCCTACTGGGCAGCCTCCGGATTTTTAGTCTAATTTATGGAACTACTTGACTTCTTCAACACCCTTGATATCGGGGAAGAACTGCCTGACCGTCCCCTCCACCCAGCCATGCAGGGTCGAGGGTGAGAGAGGGCATCCCAGGCACGCGCCGCCCAGGCGCACCTTCAATATGCCCTCATCAAAGGAAACGTATTCTGCCGAACCTCCGTGGAAGGTTTCGATGTAGGCGCTCAATTGCTCCACGAGGGCCTTCATCTGCATTTCAATACGGGGATCCTTCTCCACTTCGCTCATGCTATCTCCTCAACTTTTCGACGACTGGTTCATGCCGTTCGCCAGCATGTTTTTGAGTTGTCCCTGCTGCTGGTTCTGCTTGCGTTCCGCGATCACTCCCGCCAGCCGATTCAGCAGGATCTTCCCCAATTCGGGATATTTCTCGCACAACATGCGCAGGTCAGTCCCGCGCACTCGCAGGATCTCACTGTCCAAAGCACACATGGCGCCGGAGGTGTAAGCCGGGTTATTCATGGCGGCAGACCAGCCAAAAATCCCGCCTGGCTGAACCCTGGTCACGGTCATCACCGGACCGTCGTCCGGTTTGTAACGGATGGCAACCTCACCTGTTACTACCAGGTAGAGATATTCGGCATAATCGCCCTGGTCAAAAATGGTCGTACCTGCCACCCACGTCTGAGGAGCAAAATAAGGTTCGAGCAGGCGGATCTCGTCCGGGCTCAATCCAATAAAAAAAGCCAAGTGACTATATTTTTCCAGGTTCATAGTATTATGTAGGATAATAGCGAAACCCACCCGTTGCTCATAGTGGCAAATATCCTAAAAGACTGGACATATGTCCGTGTTTTTTGTCATGAACTTTTGGCAAATCCGTGTATACTTTCCGAGGTAACTTTTCTGCCGAGGATGTCATCTAATGAATAAAGAGCAAACCGAAATATCTATAGAACTCCTGCATGCGGGTGACCGGCAAGAGTTTGCTCGTCTGGTCGATAAATACTCCACTCCGCTTTACCGCCTGGCCCTTAAAATGTTGAGCAATACGCTCGACGCCGAAGACGTGCTGCAAAACACATTCCTGAAAGCATTCCAGCACTTGAAGGAATTCGAAGGCCGCTCCAGTCTCTCCACCTGGCTTTACCGCATCGCTGCCAACGAAGCCCTTATGCTTATACGCAGGAAACGGCCCGAAATTACTTTCAGCGATACAGCCCGGGAAGACGACCTTGAAGCCGACTATGAACCGTCTCAGTTCAACGACTGGAGCCACCTTCCAGAGGATGAGATCCTCACCACTGAGACCCGCCAGGCGCTTGATCGGGCCATCCAAAAATTACCGGATATTTTACGGATCGTTTTTATTCTACGAGATATCGAAGGCTTATCCATCCGGGAGACCGCTGAGACCCTGAACTTAACCGAAACCACCATCAAGACCCGCCTTCTACGCGCCCGTCTGCGCCTGCGGGATGAACTAAGTTTGTTTTACGGTGAAGGGTCGAAGAAAAGGAGTGATAATGAGCAAGCATGACCATTCCCATTGTCAAACTATGTTAGGCTCACTTTGCGATTATATCGATGGAGACCTGAGCGATGAACTCTGCCAGGAAATCGACCGTCATCTATGCGAATGCCAGGATTGCCGCGTCGTCGTGGATACGTTAAACAAGACCATCTCTCTGTACCATAAATCCGCCGAAGAGGCTGAAGTTCCCGGCGCGGTGCGGGAACGCCTTTTCAAGGTGCTTAACCTGGAGGATTATTTACAGCGTTGAAAAACACCGGGTCTGATGTGATCATACAGGGACCGCCACGTGGGAAACACAACCTGGGAATGGCCTTGCTGATCGTCGGCCTCTTCCTGGTCGGCTCCGTGCTTGTTTTCTACATCTCCAACGCGCAGAGTAAAATACTCGATTATTCCACATTAGCCATTCCCCCCGTCACGGCATCCTACCCGGCTCCGACCCTTGAATTGACCAGCCTGGATGGAAGTGCGGTGTCCCTGGTTGATTATAAGGGTAAGGTGATCCTGGTCAATAATTGGGCCACCTGGTGCCCGCCCTGCAAGGACGAGATGCCTGAATTACAAGCTTATTTCGATGACCATAAAAATGATGGTTTTTTCGTCGTGGCGATCGAAGCTGGTGAGCCGGCTTCAACAGTGACGGAGTTCGTCCGCGACCTGGGGCTTACCTTCCCGGTCTGGCTGGACCCGCACGCCGACGCGCTGGACGCCTTCAAGAATTGGGACTTGCCCAGTTCCTACATTATCGATCGGCAGGGCCAGGTCCGGTATAGTTGGACGGGAGCAATCAACCTGGCTACGCTCGAAAAATATGTCACGCCCCTTCTGGAGGAATAATATGGACGGAAAAGTGATCTGGCATCAGGGATTAACTTTCACCGGTACGGCTGGGACGGGTTTCGAAGTCCCGCTGGGAGCCGAGGCCGAGGTAGGCGGGGCCAACGATGGTTTCCGCCCGATCGAATTGATGGCTGTCAGCCTGTCTGGCTGCACCGCCATGGACGTGCTCTCGATCCTGCGAAAAAAGCAGCAGGAAATCACTGGTTTTGAAGTCCGTACGCACACTGATGATGCTGAGGATTTCCCCAAGGTATTCACCCGCATTCACATCACCTACCTGGTCACGGGGCACAAAGTGGACCTGGCTGCCGTTCTACGCTCCATCGAGCTTTCGGTTACCAAGTATTGCGCCGCCTACGCGATGATCTCCCGGGTGGCGCCGATTGAACAGGTATATGAGATTTATGAAGATACGGGGGATGGAAAAACAAGATTGGTTCAAAAGGGCGTATATCAGCCCCAGCCCAACTAATCAAGGTCCCGGCGAATTTTCAAGCCGGGATCTTTATTTACCTGCCTGCACATGGCTGCGGAAGTCCGAGCATACACATGCATAGATGATCTTATTGCCACGCGTGAGTGTACCCTGATAGGGATAGCTGCCCGCACCAACCACCCATCCTTCCATATTGAATGGCATGGCGCTATCTGCCGGGATCCACTCGCCGTTGTATTTGCGGGCAACATGGACGTGAGTCCCCGTGGCAGTGCCCCCTTCACAGGAGGGGTTACCGACCGGATCGCCGGTTTTCAAGAGTTTTCCAACAGGAGCGCGCCCTATCGCCGCTACGTGAAGGTAGAGAATGTTCCAACCGGTTCGCTCATTGCCATCCCCATCCAGGTCGAGCATGACCACGCCGGTCTCCGAGCGAGCCACCACCCCATCCGCTACGGCGACAGCCAGCTTATAGGTTGAGATACAACCTCCCGCCACTGCCGGAGGAGCAAAGTCTATCGCCGCCCACGGCATAAGGGTTCCCCAAGAGGTATGCGGGCCGCCGGTATACACCCATGTTTCCCCGGCAGGGAATGGAAACGCGAAGTTCGGCTGTTGCAAACTGACAGGCATGAGTGGGGCAGCGGCTCGATCCGCCTCCCACGGGTCCCCAAACAGATTGCGGTACGTGCGTGCGATTCCATCGCCATTGATAGCGCGGGTATATTCGTCGGGAGAGGAATGTAAGGAAAAATAGTATTGAAAACCCACCGAGGCGGCGGTCTGCCAGGGGTCGGGTCGTTCGACCGTACCGTAAGGATGTTCGAACTCGGTCAACGAACCGGTCCTCCATCCATAGTAGCCATTGTTCAACTGGTTGGCCGCCCAGATGAGTTGCATATACAAGCCGGCATAACGATAATCGATCTCACCCAGGGGATAGGATCCCGTCGGCGGAACGGGTTGGGAAAGAGCACCCGTTTGGTATTCAAGCAGAGACAACAGAACCCGCGGACTGACGCTGTAATTGGTGGCAACGATATTGACGATCTCTGCGCCTGTATGGTTGTCTTCGGCAGCATAGGCGAGATAATCCTTCAGCCAGCCCGGGCGTTCCGAAACGAATGCGACCGTGTCGAACCCATCCACTGCCGGCCCATTGACGAATTGACTATCCGGCAGGATTTGGTATGGCGTCCCCCAAAACGGAAGGTAATAAATGGGGATAACCATGGGCATGCCGGCCGGCATGGTGGTCGCATCCAGGGGGATTTGCAGGTCAGGGTTGGCTTCGCGGATTTCCTCAACAGTGGTATTGAAACGTCTCGCCAGCGCCGGGAGGACATCCCCTGCCTGGGCGGTGTAATCCACCAACTCGCCGGGGTTGTAGGCCGGACGGGTGGGCATGGGCGTGACGGTAGGACCGGCGGGTTTGATATCCGTAGAGACTGCCTGGGTGGAATCGATGGGAATCTGCGTACTACAGGCAGCCAGCAGGATGCATAAAAACAGGAGGAGGATTCTCTTTAGGAGGGACACAGGCAGACTCACTCGCCCGGCTTGCGGCGGATTTGGGACTCAAACGTGCCGCTCTGGTTGGCGGTGATCGTTTGGTCGCCTTTGGTCAGGCTGCCTTTATATGGCGCGCTTCCGGCGTGAGCGACCCATCCGCTCATGACAAAAGGCAAAGGTCCACCGGCAGCCACCCATTCGCCGTTGTACTTGCGTGTCAAGTGGAGATGGGTGCCTGTGGCGGTACCACCTTCGCAGGAGGGATGACCGATGCGGTCACCTGCCGCAACGCGGGTTCCGACGGGGATGCGATCGTTGGTAGCGATATGCTGGTACAGGACAACCCAGCCGGTTTGCTCGAAGCCGTCGCCGTCCATATCCAAGACTACATAACCAACTTCCGAGCGGACAATTTCACCGGGGGCGATAGCAACCACCCAGGCATAGGACGTCACACAACCTGAGTCCGAGCTGGCTGGGGCAAAGTCGAGTGCAGCCATAGCGCTCTCCTGCTCCCAGGCTGGATGAGGCCCGCCAGAAAAGGCCCACAGGGCACCGACCTCAAAGGGCAACGTGTAGATGGGTTGGTTAAGGTCGGGCGGGAATAACGGACCCAGCTCCTCAGCACGCACGAATGGATCGCCAAACATGCTTTTAAACAGGTCGGCAAACCCACCGGTCTGCGGATCGATGACTGTCAGCCATGCATCATAATTGAGGTGACGGGAAAACATGTATTGAATCGCCACACTGCCTGCGTTCAGGCTCGGTGCAATGCGCATGGTGGTACCGTCCGGGAAGGTCAGCTCGGTCATCGTCCCGGCCCGCCAACTGTAATAGCCGGTCAGCAGATCCCGCACCATCAGGCGCATCTGCTGGTATAGTCCGGGGAAGAGCGGGTTGTTGTAGTCGAGCAGCATCTTCTCTTCCGAATCCACTTTAGGTGTGCCCTGGACCCAGCCGGTGTAATACTGGATCATTGTAAGCAGGAGGCGTGGGCTGATGGAACTTCCCAGGCTGATCCTTTTCACGCCTTCCGCCCCGGTGATGGTGCCCACATTGATCATGTATTCGTGGAAGGTACTCAGTCTCCCCTCGGCTGAGTTCACATAGCCTTCTATGTCAAAATCGACCGCGCTGGGAGAGTCCACCAACTCGCTATCCGGGATAATCAGGTTGGATGGAGTGGTTGCCACTCCTTCCAATTTATTGGGGATGAACATTAGCGTTCCCGGGTTGATGAAGCCATTTTCTGGCAATTTGGTGGAAGACACGATCTCGCCTTCGTCGACGCCAAAATGGACCGCGATCACTTTCAGGCTGTCACCGGATTGGGACACGTAAGCGATATTGGGATTCTTGGAAACGGTTGGGAGGATCGGTTCCAGCGTGGGAGTACTTGTGTTTACAAGCACAGCCGTTGCAGCCGGTGCAAGAGGCGTAACCGTTCGAGTGTTGGTCGGTTGTTGTTGGAGCCGGGTTTGTTGAACCATTTGCGTGGGGCTGGGAGTAGGTGTCAGGTATTCGTCGTAGGAACCCCACAGGCTGCTGCCGCAAGCCGAAAGAAACACACTGAAAACAGTGAACATAATGGCGGCTTTACGCAGAGCGGCATTCATTCGGCGAATTATACCCTGAACCCCCCTTTTGCCTGAAATGACAAACGGATGGTTTCCAGGCTATCCACAAATGACAAAATGATGATATCTCACACCCGCTTTATTACCTTTCGATCTGGTTGGAGGGGATATGGCCTTCGTACGATTCTGACACCACCCCGTTGCGAGTGAGAGTGCCCACATAATCTTCGCCAGTGCCGTCGGAGATCCAACCGCTAAGGTTGAAAGGCGTCTTGCCAATGGCAGAGATCCATTCACCGTTGAACTTGCGGGCCATGTGCACGTGCGTGCCGCTCGACTGACCACCTTCGCAGGAAGGATGCCCGATCCGGTCACCCGCGCGCAGGAGCGTGCCCGGCTTGACCCGCTCGCGGCTCTCGATGTGCATGTACAGGATGACCCAGCCGGAGCCTTCATTCCCATCCCCGTCCAGGTCGAGGATGACCACCCCATCGCCCGTGCGGGTGACCATGCCGGGGGCAACCGCCGTGACCCAATACTCCGTATTGATGCAACCCAGCCCTTCACCGGGAGGCGCGAAGTCCAGCGCTCCCAGAGGCGTGCCATAATCCCAGGCCAGGTGCGGCCCGCCCGTGAATGCCCACACCTCCCCTGACGAAAATGGCAGGGCCAGGAGCGGTTGGATTAGTCCCTGCGGGATAAGGGGTTCAATCGCCATATCAAAGGGCACGCCGAACATGATCGTGAAGGTGTCGTAGAACCCGCCCGGCGAAACGTCCCGCAGCCAGGTATCGTACGTATCCAGTTTGGCGAATACATTCTGCACGCCCGCGGTGCCTGCATTGATGGTCGGATCGACCGGCACGACCGATCCGTCCGACAGGTTCCACTTGGTGGCTGCGCCGGACTTCCAACGATAATAACCGTCGTTGAGGGTAGCCGATATCCAAACCAACTGCCGGTACAAACCTACGTGGCTGTCATCGATAAAGCCGAAGGGAGTATCCCCGGGAGGCGGATTGGGACTTGGATCGGTGACCCAACGGGCCTTGTATTCGAGCAGCGCCAGCAGCAGGCGGGGACTGACTCCAAAGGTCTCCGCCGCCAGGCGGACCGACTGGGTTGAAGTAAGGGTTACGCCTCCCAAGACTTCGGTGTAATTCTTCAGGTAACCGGGGCTGCTCTGGATGAACCGCTCGACATCGAACTGTCCGCTGAGCGGACCGTAAACCAGTTCGGAATCGGGGATCAGCTTGAAGGCCGGCCCGGTTTGCTGTGGTGGCGAGGAGGGAATGGTCAGGACTTGTCCAACTTCGAGCAAATTGGGGTTGGTGATATTGTTGGCCCTGGACAGCGCTTCAACTGTGACACCATATCTCTGCGCAATGGTGCTGAGCCAGTCTCCCGAACGAACGATGTAAGTATCCGGCCCTTGCGAGGCAACGCTCTGGAAATGAGGCGCGTCCGGAGTAGGGTCAATAGCCGGGGATCCCGGTGCGCGCGTAGGCGGCAGGGAGTAGGACTGCGTGGGATTGCCCAGCGATTGTGCCCCCGCCGCATCCGCCGGTGGTTGGCCCGAGCTCCAGATCGAACCAGGGGTTGTCCGCAGGTCGGAGGGCATGGTGGTGGTGCCGCAGGCCGAAAGACCGATGGATTAGAATAAAAGAGGCTGCTAGAAACCGTCGTAAAGTCCGGGAAAACGTGGAGTACATAGTTGAATTATATTCCATTCATGGCAAATACATTTACAAGGGTTAATTTAGGTCACTTAATTGTGAATGCACGCGGAACGAAGAATCGGATTGCAGATTTTTGATTTGTGATTGAAGAAAAGTAATAAAACAATCACCACGAAGGGAAAATAAAAGGTTCACGAAGGAAGAACGAGCAGCAGGGTCAGGTGTGGAATTTAGGTCACTTAATTGCGCTAGTTCGCGGAACGAATAATTGGATTGCAGATTTTCGATTTTTGATTTGAGATTGAAAGGAATGGTCGAGGGTTGGGGCTTCTTTGCAGGATATGTCATGGCTGTAAATCCTATTGATGGGTAATTTAGGTCACTTTATTTTGAAAGTTCGCGGAACGAAGAACGGGATTTTAGATTTGTGATTTTAGATTGATGATTGAAAGAAGGGTCGAGGACCGGGAAGCCACTTGAAGTATATGTCATGGAAGTAATCCTTCGGAAAGGGCAATGGTAAAGAACAAGTGGATTTGTGATGTGTTAATTATAGCACAATTGTTCTAATTTCAGCTTAAAAAATAGTGAGCCTGACATTCTATTCGTACCTAAAACAAACTGAAACCCGCCCCTAGCAGCGTTCTCACCTCAATGTAAAGTCCTCGCCAGCGAGGACTTTACATTGAGGTGCAGGCGGCGAGAGCATTGGAATTGCGAGGCTGTTTGGTTGGGATCAGTGTCTGAATAAATATTTATTTGTGGCATATCGAAATGGTCAGCGCCATTCCTGGTGTTAATATATCGTTTAGCTTGAAGTTGTTTTCATTGTAGATTGATGCGACAGGAACGTTAAAGCGTTTTCCGATCATATCGAGTGTATCCCCTTCTTGGACATTATATACAACCAGGTCACACTTTTCAGGCGTAGGCAGAATACTCCAGGGATTGACGAAATTCTTTCCGGACAAGACCTGAAAGTGTAATTCCGGTTTGGTTGTGTTACCGCTAATACCCACAGTACCAATAAGCTCGCCTTTATATACATTTTGTCCACAAGTAATGGAAATCGTATCAAGATGGCCATACAGGGAATACCACCCCCCTCCGTGGTCCAGGATAACTAGGTTTCCGTATCCCCACTGGTTTGGACCGGCCATAATGGCCACACCTCCTTCGATCGCCCGGACAGGATCTCCGAGTGCGCCATATATATCAATAGCTGGATGGGTACCACTATAGTCACTCCCAACCAACCAATGATCATTGGATGGCCAGATGAAATTTTCACCACCAATCAGGGGAACATCAGAAGTGGCTGTACAAATCTCACCTATACCTTCTGGGGGAAACGACGAAATGATGGATCGTCGTTCAAGATAGGTAGACCCGGTGGCTTCCCTTCAGTGGCTACCTCCGTTACGCTTGGGGTATAGGTGGATTGTTGAATTGAACCAGCAGGAGATGAGATGGGTTGGCGAATTACCGAACTCACCAGGAAAATAATCGCTCCCAATACGATGACGATCCCAATTTGCGCGAAAGCTCGAACAATATTATTTTTCATGGCAATCCCTTTCGAACGTCTCTTGATAAACTCGATGGAAATATCTCGGCCTATTCCTCTTCCAACGGTCTTTCCAAATGTCCTGTAGATCGGCCTGTAGTTGGAACAACTTTTCTGAATAAGCGCGGCAATCTATACACTTTGCCAGGTGAGCATCCAAAGAGGTTTGTTGGCGCGACGTGAGGCAATCATCGGCAGCTTTCTGAATTAATGATTGTGCCTGTTTATGGGTCAGGATTACCATATCCTATTCTCCATCATCAAAATAAAGGTGTTTCTCCAATTCTTTGCGTACCCTTTCCCGAGCAAAGTGCAGGCGGGAAAAGACAGTGCCTTCGCTTATGTTCAAAATGGTCGCAATTTCAGATGTTGACAAATTATGGTAGTAGCGCAAAAGAATGGGAAGACGATGCTTTTCGTTAAGGTTGTTCACAGCGGCCCACAGGACAGATTTTTTCTCGTTCTGCAAAGCCAATTTTTCAGGTGTCACCTGCCTCTGTACATGGATCAGAAAAAGGCCTTTGAGGGTCTCTTTAACCTCTCACGAGCAATCCGTTTTCGCAAACGTGAGCGGCTCAAGTTCACGGTGATCGTAAAAAGCCAGGTCTTGAATGAACCGCGATCTTGATAGGAATTCAGGGCACTCAAGGCCGCAATCAGGCTATCCTGGGTGATATCATCGGCTTCTGCTGGATCGTCAACGATAGAAAGAGCCAGGCGAAAAACGCAATTCTCGTATAGACGAATGAGCTCATCACTGGCGTACTCATCACCGCTCAGATAATTGCAAATAAGTTTGGCAGTATCTGTGAAATCGGCCATGGCTTCTATCAGTTAAACGCTTTCCAGCCAATATTCCTTCATTTTCACCCCATTTTTACAGGAAATCGTGTATTTGTGTCATCACCGAATAATCCTTATATAAGTCTTGAGGATACCCACCGTTGGATCGCCTGAGGTAGCCCTTTTCGATGGCAAGAAAAGCACCTATATTATGTTATACAACGGATTAGGGATATTATTACACCGTTCTATTGCTTTCTGTGTAAGGGATATGGCTAAATTTTGCCCCAAAAGCGGTCGCCACCTCATCGGAGGGTGATGGGACTCTAGAAGGAGACATAATCCTAACAAGACGAAGTAGAATAGGACCAATACTTATCAACGAGGGTATAGTCATGGCATCCAGGAAATTATATGGCGGTATGGAAGGCGGAGGCACCAAATTCGTTTGCGCGGTCGGGACGGGTCCGGATAAGATCGTCGAGGAAGTGCGCTTCCCCACCACCAATCCCGCCAACACGCTCCAGCGCGCCATCGAGTTCTTCCGCCGGCACAAACCGGCTGCCATTGGCCTGGCCATGTTCGGTCCGTTGGACCTGAACCCGGCCTCACCCACCTATGGCTACCTCACCGACACTCCCAAGCCCGGCTGGAAGGATGTGGACATCCTGGGCGAATTCCAGCGGGCCTTCGACCTGCCGCTCTCGATCGATACGGACGTGAACGCGGCCGCCTATGGCGAATATAGCTGGATCCCCGAAAACCGCTCGCTGAATTTGCTGGCTTATTACACCATTGGCACGGGCATCGGCGCAGGCTTCATCATCAACGGGAAGGTCGTCCATGGGTTGACCCATCCCGAGGCCGGACATGCCCGCCTGCCGCATGACCGCAAGAAAGACCCCTTCCCGGGTTCGTGCCCATTCCACGGAGATTGTTTCGAGGGACTGGCGAACGGTCCCGCCCTGGCGCTGCGCTGGCGCCGCCCGGCGGAGACTTTGCCGGAGGACCATCCCGCGTGGGAGTTGGAAGCCCACTACATCGCCCATGCCCTCTCCAATATCATCTGCACGCTTTCGCCTCAGCGGATCATTTTGGGCGGTGGTGTGATGGAACGCCGTTCGCTCTTCCCGCTGATCCGCATGAAAGTGCGTCAGAACCTGAACGGTTATATTGCCTCGCCGGTCATCTCCGGGGATATGGAGACATATATTGTTCCGCCCGGACTGGGGAAGCGTTCGGGCATCCTTGGGGCGATGGCGCTGGCGAAGTTGGCTGAAAAAGCCGTTATTTAGGAGGTATAAAATGACAGAAGGACTGCATGTCGTTACCGGTGCCTTTGGATATTCGGGAAAGTACCTGGCGAAACGCCTGCTCGCCGCCGGGCTGCACAGTCCGCACCATCACCAACTCCCCCAACCGTGCCAATCCCTTCGGCGGAAAGGTCGAGGTGCATCCATACAACTTCGATAACCACGGCCGCGCTGGTTGAGTCACTCCGCGGGGCGGATGTTTTCTACAATACCTATTGGGTCCGCTTCAACCAAACCACCTTCCAGCACGAGACTGCCGTACACAATGCCGAAGTCATGTTCGAGGCGGCCCGGCAGGCCGGTGTGAAAAGGATCGTCCATATCAGCATCACCAATCCAGACGAGAACTCGCCGCTCGAATATTTTTCGGGCAAGGCCCGCATGGAGAAGGCCCTCATTGCCACAGGCATCCCATATTCCATCCTGCGACCGGCGGTCCTCTTTGGCAAAGAGGATATCCTCATTAATAACATCGCCTGGACCCTGCGGCGATTGCCCTTCTTCGGCTTGTTTGGGGACGGGAGTTACCGCCTCCAGCCCATTTTCGTGGATGACCTGGCCGGACTGATGCAGGCTGAGGCTAATAGGACCGGGAACATCATCCTGGATGCCATCGGCCCGGAGACCTTCACCTTCCGGCAACTGGTGGAAACCATCGGCGAGATCATCGGGCATAAAAGACCCATCCTGGCGCTCCCGCCTGCCCTGGCATACGCAGCCGGGAAGGGCCTGGGGCTGCTCAAAGGCGATGTGATGATCACCTGGCAGGAGGTGAAGGGATTGATGGCCGACCTGCTGTACGTCGACTCGCCTGCTCTCGCACCCACCCGCTTCACCGAATGGGCCAGCCAATACCGGGATGAATTAGGGACTCACTATTCCAGTGAGTTGAAGCGCCGCCTGAACAGGACGGCCTCATTCGAGGACCTGTAACCGGACTGCCATGAAAAACGACCGCCGTGAAATGTACTGGGCTCCGCTGGTCAAGCTGCCCAAGATCCGCCAACTCTATTTGAACGATGTCGCCGGTTTCCATGACGAGGAACTGATCCAGGAGGTCGGCATCGGTCTTCTGTTACGCTGCCAGAGCATCATGGAATTCACCGAGGCCACCGAGGGAAGGTACTATGCAAACGCTGCGCCTTGTCAGGCAAGACCACCATGCTGACCCGCCTGACCATGAAACCGGATGAAATACTCCACTGCCCGCAGTGCTCCTGGCAGATCCGCTGGCGGGTTTATCTGGCCGAAACGAACAAACTACGAGGCCAGCTCATAGCCGGTCATGCCCGGGCTGCCTTCGTGGAGTTTCTGAAAACCTACCCGAAGTGTCATACTCCCAGGAAAAGATGCTGGCTATCGACCGGCTGATCCACGAATTCCACTGGGAAATGAGCCACGATGGCAGCAGCCGAGTTCCCACCCGTACAGCCTGCGCCAACCTGCTCGACGGAACATACAGCGAGGTGTTAGCGATGCTGGACGGACTGGCCTATGACGATAACTCCACGCCTGAGTTGAAGGATCTGCACGATTCCTGGCGGGCGCAAGGTCCGATCCGGCGAGCACTGGGCGAAAAATGATCGGCACTCGCTTTCACTGGTGAAACCAAATCTCTCCATGCCTCGTAAATAAGGTATCCGAAACCGCGATCCTATTCATGGAGAGAGAAAATGACCACTGAAACGAAACCTAAAACAAAGTATGTTCACTCAGGCAGCACCACCGGCGCGTTCTGGTTTGCCGGTTGGATGTTCACCCTGGCATTCGCCAAATTGATCTGGTGGAAAGCCCTGCTCGGTCTGATCATCTGGCCGTGGTACTTGGCTTTGGCTGTGCGGTAAGTGATCAATAAAAATCAATCCTGGAACCCGTTCCCCTGCTGGAACGGGTTCTAACATTTAAGGATAAAATCCCTTTGGTTTTTAATCTGAATGAAGTATATTATTTTCCAGCCAAAAATCTGGAGGTTATCATGCGCTACGGCATTGAAGTCGTGCCCTTTGGAGATTTCAGCAACCCGCGTGCGATCGTCCACCTGGCCCAACTGGCGGAGGCATCCGGCTGGGAAGGCCTGTGGATCTGGGATCACGTGGTGATGCCTTATGGGGTGGGCGACCCGTGGGTGACCCTTTCGGCAGTAGCGGCATCTACCAATTCCATTAAATTATTGGCAGGCGTTTCACCGCTGCCGCGCTACCGTCCACACCTGCTTTCCCGCACCCTGACGAGTCTGGACCTGTTGAGCCAGGGCCGGCTTATATTCGCCACCGGACTGGGCATCCAGTCAGATTATGCTCCCTTCGGCGAGCCGCCCGATGACAAGACCCGCGCCGCCATGCTCGACGAAGGACTGGACCTGCTGACGGGATATCTCTCCGGGGAGCCGGTCTCTCATAAGGGAACATATTATTCTGCCGAAGAGGTCCGCTTGCTGCCCGTGCCGCTGCAAAAACCGCGCATCCCCGTGTGGATCGGCGGCGATAGTCCGGCGGCAATGCGGCGGGCCGCCTGCTGGGACGGTTGGATCATGGGGACGGTCGACGAGAACAGCAATATCACCAAAACCCCCGAACAGATCGGTAAACAGACTGCCTACATTAAGCGGCACCGCACAAAGGAAACGCCGTTTGATATTGCAGTGGATGGGGTCACGCAGGCGGGCGATACCAGCCTGCCGCAGGAATATGCCGAGGCCGGGGCAACCTGGTGGTTCGAGATCATCCACCAAATTCGCGGCTCGCAGGAAGAACTGGAAGCACGTATCAAGGCAGGTCCGCCGAAGGAATAGCGCGAAATTTTAATGGTCGCCACAAATGGAGGTTGAGATGACGGAAAACAGAAAAGTGATCGAGCCGCACGGCTGCATCGTCTGCGGGAAGGTGTACAACATGTTCGTCGTCTATGATCCGGCCGGTAAGATGGTTGATTGCAGCGTTACGGATATGGGCGGTCACCGGGTGATGGACCCGGATCGGCCCCTGGTTGCATGCGACCGTCACGCCGTATCGACCATCGAACGCGCCTGTGGGGAAACATTATCCCGGCAAGCCCCAACCCGAAGACAAAGAAGACTGACAGGTCGACCTTATAAAATTTTCTGCTACGGTATAATTGCGGACGGTTGATCATGATATTACACCAACCATTTCGCAAAATCATTCTGCCATTTTCCATTCCCTTTGATCCCCATGCCAACTCCCCTGATCGAATGCATCCCCAACTTTTCCGAAGCCCGCCGCCCCGAAGTGATCGAAGCCATCCTGGCTGCCATCACTTTGACGGGCGTTAGCGTCCTCGACCGCCACTCCGATACCGACCATAACCGCACCGTCATCACCTATGTGGGCGAGCCGTATGCGGTGGAAGAAGCCGCCTTCCAGGGCATCAAGAAAGCCGCCGAACTGATCAACCTGGACCAGCACAGCGGCACCCACCCGCGCATCGGCGCCACCGACGTAGTGCCATTCGTCCCCATCTCGGGTGTGACGATGGAGGAATGCGTCCAGATGGCCCGCCGCCTGGGCGAACGGGTTGGGCGGGAATTGAACATCCCGGTCTACCTGTATGAAGAAGCCGCGGCGCGGCCTGAACGGGTCAACCTGGAGAATATCCGCCGCGGTCAATACGAAGGTCTCAAAGCCGAGATCGCCAGCCAGCCGGAACGCGCGCCCGATTTCGGCCCCGCCGTGCTCGGGCCCGCCGGTGCGACCGTCATCGGCGCACGCCATCCCCTCATCGCCTTCAATGTCTATCTCAATACGGCTGACGTTGCCATTGCCAAGGCCATCGCCAAGAAAATCCGCGCCTCTTCGGGCGGGCTGCCCTCGGTCAAGGGCCTGGGCATGCTGGTGGATGGACTGGCGCAGGTCTCCATGAACCTGACCAACTTCCGCCAGACCTCCGTCGCCCGCGTGGTTGAGGAGATCCGCAAGGAAGCTGCCAAGGTCAAGGTGAAGATCCATCACAGCGAGCTGGTCGGGCTGATCCCGCAAGATGCACTGGTCGACGCGGCCGTGGCTGCACTCCAATTGGAAGGCTTCAAACCCGACCAGATCCTCGAATACCGCCTGCATGATAATCCCGCCGATGAAGTCGACGTGTTGGCATCCCGCTTCCTGGACGATCTTGCCTCCGCCGCACCCACGCCGGGAGGCGGGTCGGCTGCCGCCTACGTGGGTGCAATGGCGGCTGCCCTGGTTTCCATGGTAGCGCGCCTGACCATAGGCAAGCCCCGCTACGCTCCCGTCGAAGCGCAGATGAAAGAGATCCTCAAACAAGCCGAACGCCTGCAGGCCGAACTGACAGCCGGCGTGGCAGAAGACTCTGCCGCATTCGATACGGTCATGGCAGCCTTCAAACTTCCCAAGGATACGCCCGAGCAGCAGACCCACCGCGCCGCCGCCATCGAAGCCGCCACGCTGGAGGCCGCTAAGGTCCCGCTGGAGGCCGCTCGCAGAGCCGCCACGGTCATCGCCCTGGCGGAACGCTGTGTGGCCCTGGGCAATCTGCATGCCATCAGCGACGGCGCATCCGCAGCCAGCCTGGCAAGGGCTGCCCTCACTTCTGCCGGCTACAACATTCGCACCAACGTTGCCAGCCTGGCCCACAAAGCCAGCGGAGAGGATTTCCTGGTCCAACTGCAGGTGCTGGAGAACAAAGCCGTCCGGCTGGAAACAGAGATCCAGAAATACCTGCTGGAACGCGGCGGGTTTGCCCTGGGATGAAACGCCCGGCTCTCACTCTTTTGGTAGTCCTATTTTGTGCCTCTTGCAGCGCCCCGGCTGGGACACCCACCGTGGCTCCTTCGACCCCCATCTTGCTTCCCAGTCTCACTTTCTCCCCCTCGATTACCGCCGTTCCAACATCAACACCGACTCTCGCCCTGCCGACGACGACCCACACATCCACAATCGTCCCACGTGATCCGCTGGAGACTTATTGCTTCGAGGCGGGGCATTTTATTCTCGACCGTCCCATCGCCCTCCCCGGGACCGTCCGCACGGATGCAGGCTACCCTTATGGCAGCACTGCCTATGGGACGCGAGATCCTCATCACGGGGTGGAGTTCCCCAATGCCACCGGCGTGCCCGTCCTGGCAGCCGCGGAGGGGGTGGTGGCGGTCGCCGGGGATGACAGCCAGACAATTTATGCCGTCTACCGGCAGACATACGGCAACCTGATCGTTCTGGAACACCACTTACCTGGCATCGATGGGGCAGTTTACACGCTCTATGCCCATCTCTCGCAGGTAGACGTCACAGTGGGGCAGACGATCCAGCGCGGCCAGGTGATCGGCCTGGTCGGTTCGAGCGGCATCGCCATTGGCAGTCATCTGCATTTCGAGGTCCGCCAGGGCGAGAATAATTACGATTTCAACCGCAACCCGCTCCTGTGGCTGGCGCCGTTGGCAGATGAGACAGGCCAGGCGCAAGGTGTTCTGGCTGGCAGGCTGGAAGACAAACAGGGGAATCCCCTCCACACTGACAGCATCCATGTCCAGTATTACCCCGACCGGAGTGAGCCGCCGATACAAGCCTGGCAGGTGGAAACCTATGCCCCCGAGAAGCATCCAGTCCAAGGGGACGACACCTGGCGCGAGAACTTCAGCCTGGGCGAACTTCAGCCCGGCGACTATCGCATCAGCCTGATATGGGGCGGCAAGTTGTACGAGCGCTGGGTTAAGGTTGAAGGAGCCCGGCTGACATTCTTCATATTGCGGGTGAATCCATGAAAACCGATCTCATTGCCCAGTTCGATGCTCGCCTCACCAACGATGAGCGCAATATACTGGCAGGGCTTGACCGCCCCGCCAAGATCCAGGCATTTCTCAACAGCATCCCCTACAGCGACGACCATTACTATCGCTGTCCGTTAAGGCTCCTGCGTGACCGGAAGGGGCACTGCTTCGATGGGGCTCTCTTCGCCGCCATGGCCCTGCGGCGGCTGGGCTTCCCCCCGCTAATCCTCGAATTCATCCCCAACGAACGCGACGACGACCATATCATCGCGCTGTTCAAGAAGCGCGGTCACTGGGGCTCCGTTGCCCAATCCAATTTCACCGGCCTGCGCTACCGCGACCCGGTCTTCCGCAATTTGCGCGAACTGGTCATGTCGTACTGGGGTGATCACTTCAACGCCGCCGGCGAGATGACCTTGCGGGGATACCGCGGACCGATCAATCTGAAGGTCTTCGATCACCTGGACTGGATGGGCCGCGACGACGGCCTCGATGCCCTGGCGGACGGCATGGACCGTTATCGCATCCTGCCGCTCATCACCGCCGAGATGGCCGCCGACCTGGACCTGGCGGATGAGCGCAGCGTCCGCGCCGGTCTGCTGGGGGCGAATCCGCAAGGTTTGTTCGCCCTGCCTGAACAAGATACTGCCAGAAGAAAAGCCCTCACCGAAACCCCTTGACACATCTAGACAGCCGTGATATAAACCGCCCAATTAATTAAAACTGAATATCGATCAACTCTTATCCAGAGAGGCGGAGGGACCGGCCCTGTGAAGCCTCGGCAACCTGACGAAAGTCAAGGTGCCAATTCCGGCAGAATGAACTGGAAGATGAGAGGCTGTCTTTTTTTATACATAGCCCCATCGCATCCAGATGGGGCTTTTTTCTTCCTCCAAAAAGCCCTGTTGAAATCAACCCATTAACCATCCCGTCACCTGTTGTCAGGCAGTGTGGAGGAAGCACCAGCGGACAAAACATCATTGGTATAGAAAAGGAGAACAATCATGGCAACCCAATCGCACCCATTCGGTTTCACCACCCGCCAGCTCCACAGCGGCTATTCGCCCGACCCGCAGACCGGCTCTTGCGCCGTGCCCCTTTACCAGACCACCAGTTACAAGTTCAAGAACACGGAGCACGCCGCCAACCTATTTGCCCTGAAAGAGTTGGGCAACATCTACACCCGCATCATGAACCCGACCACCGACGTGCTGGAGCAGCGACTGGCCGACCTGGAAGGCGGAGTGGGAGCCCTGGCCGCCAGTTCAGGCCACGCCGCCCAGACGATGGCCGTCCTGACCCTCTGCGCCGCCGGTGATCATATTGTCAGCAGCAGCCGTCTGTATGGCGGCACCTACAACCAGTTCTGCTACACCTTCCCCCGCCTGGGCATCGACGTGACCTTCGTGGACCCGTCCGACCCGGCTGAATTTCGAGAAGGCCATCCGCCCAAACACCAAGCATCATCTATGGCGAGACCCTCGGCAATCCGGATATTTCCGTCTTCCCCTTCGACGAAGTGGCTGCCATCGCCCACAAACATCACATTCCCCTGGTGATCGACAACACCTTTGCCACCCCCTACCTCTGCCGCCCCTTCGAGTGGGGCGCAAATATCATCACCCACTCCACCACCAAGTTCATCGGCGGGCACGGCACCTCCATCGGCGGAGTCATCGTCGACGGCGGCAATTTCGACTGGACCAGCGGCCGCTTCCCCAGCTTCACCCAACCCGACCCGTCCTATCACGGCCTGGTCTACGCCGACTTGCTGCAGGCCGGGCTGCCGCCTTTCATCATCAAGGCGCGCGTGCAGGTGCTGCGTGATATCGGTGCTTGCGCCTCGCCCTTCAACAGCTGGCAGACCATCCAGGGCATCGAGACGCTTAGCCTGCGGATGGACCGCCACGTGCAGAACGCCCAGGCGGTGGCAGAATTCCTGGAAGGCCATCCGCAGTGTCAGTTGGGTCAAGTATCCCGGACTCAAAAGTCACCCGGATCATGAGTTGGCAAAGAAATACCTCCCCAAAGGTCCCGGGGCGATCCTGGGCTTTGGCGTCAAGGGCGGCCTCGAAGCAGGCCAGCGCTTCATCGAAAACCTGCAGTTGTTCACCCACCTGGCCAACGTGGGCGATGCGAAGAGCCTGGCCATCCATCCCGCCACCACCACCCACAGCCAGTTGACTGCCGAGCAGCAGATCCAGGCCGGCGTGACGCCCGACTTCATCCGCCTGAGCATCGGCATCGAAGACATCGACGACATCCTGTGGGACCTCGACCAGGCGCTCAGCAATCTAAACATCTCAAATCAGAACTCAAGGAGTTCATATGCCTGTCCGTATCCCCGAAACCCTGCCCGCCCGTTCCATCCTCGAAAGCGAGAACATCTTCGTCATGGGCGAGGAGCGCGCCCGCCACCAGGACATCCGTCCGCTGCACGTGGCCATCCTCAACCTGATGCCGACCAAGATCGCCACCGAGACGCAGATCCTGCGCCTGCTGGGCAACTCGCCTCTGCAGGTGGAAGTGACGCTGCTGCATACCGCCACGCATAAAGCCAAGAACGTCTCCGAGGAGCATCTGGTCAACCATTACAAATCCTTTGCGCAGATCCGCCGCCAAAAGTTCGACGGACTGATCATCACCGGCGCGCCGGTGGAACTGCTGCCTTTCGAGGAGGTGGATTACTGGCCCGAACTGGTCGACATCATGGATTGGGCCGAGTCGAACGTCTTCGCCCACATGTATATTTGCTGGGGCGCGCAGGCCGGGCTGCACCATCTTTACGGCATCCCCAAATATCAGCTGCCCCAAAAGATGTTCGGCGTTTTTCCGCACCGGGTTCTGGACCGTTATCACAAACTCATGCGCGGCTTCGACGACGTGTTCCTGGCCCCGCACTCGCGCCATACCGGGATCCTGCGGGCAGACCTGGAGAAGGTCCCCGCCTTGACCATCCTGGCAGAATCCGATGAGGCCGGCATTTACATTGCCGCTACCAAAGATGGGCGCTACACTTTCGTCACCGGTCATTCGGAGTATGATCCGCTGACACTCAAAGGCGAATACGACCGTGACCTGGGCCGGGGCCTGCCCATCCAACTCCCGGCGAACTATTTCCCCGCCGACGATCCATCCCGCCCGCCGCTGGTGATGTGGCGCGGCCACTCCAACCTGCTCTTTTCCAACTGGTTGAACTACTACGTGTATCAACTTACCCCGTATAATATCCGCGAGATACCGGCTCACCCGACCAACAAGGATTTCTGATATGTTCACCGACCGAGTTAACCCGCTCAAAGCCGAAGGCGCCTACGCCGTCCTGGCCCGCGCCAATGAACTGGAATCCCAGGGCCGCAAGATCCTGCATCTGGAAATCGGCCAGCCCGACTTCCAGACATTTCCCAACATTCGCCAGGCCGGTATCAAGGCCATCGAGAATGGGCAAACCCGCTACACATCCCCCGCCGGCATGCCCGCCCTGCGGAAAGCCATTGCCGAACACGCCTCCGAGCGGCTGGGATTGAATATCGGCCCCGAGCGGATCGTGGTGGGACCGGGAGCCAAGCCGGGCCTCTTCTTCCCCACCCTGGCCCTGGTCAGCCCCGGTGATGAGGTCATATACCCCAATCCGGGTTTCCCCACCTACGAAGCCATGATCGGCGTGGCTGGCGGCGTCCCCGTTCCCATCCCCTTGCGCGAAGAGAACCAGTTTTCCTTTGACCTGGATGTGTTCGACAGCAAAATCTCTGCTCGCACAAAACTGATCGTCTTGAATTCTCCCGCCAACCCCACCGGCGGGGTCATCCCCCTGGAAGACCTGCGCCACATCGCCGCCAAAGCGATTGAGTTCGACTGCTGGGTTCTCTCGGATGAGATCTATGGTCACCTGGCCTACGATGGTCTGGTTGTTCCCAGCATCGCCGCCCTGCCGGGCATGCTCGACCGAACCGCCATCTGCGACGGCTTCTCCAAGACCTACGCCATGACCGGCTGGCGGCTCGGGTACATGATCGTACCGCCCGCCCTGGCAGATCGGCTAGAATTACTGCTGACCCACTCCATCGGCTGCACGGCTACATTTACCCAGGTAGCGGGGATCGAAGCACTCCACGGGCCGCAGGACCGTATCGCCGAGGTTGTGACGGAATACCAGCGCCGGCGTGATTTCGTCGTTGCCGGGTTGAATGCCATCGAAGGAGTGACCTGTCAGGTGCCTCAGGGTGCTTTTTACGTTTTCCCCAATGTAAAGTCCTTCGGCTTGACATCGAAAGAGATCGCCGGCGGACTGATCGAGGAGGCCGGGGTGGCAGTGCTGGCCGGGTCCGATTTCGGTGCCGGAGGCGAGGGCTACCTGCGCATCTGTTATGCCACCTCCATGGAGGTGCTGAAGGAAAGCCTGGAAAAAATGAGGACCTGGTTCGGCTCTCGATAACTTTTACCCAAAATGCTATTTAAATAAAAAAGGGTATGACGATAATCCTTCGTCATACCCTTGCGTTTGTCTTTCAGTTTTACTCTTCGCCTTCCGAGCGCCTGCGTTTCTTTTTCTTTAAGCCCAATTTCTCGAAGATCACATCGAAGGTGTGCGGGTCCCAAACCACTGCAGACATGCTGCTGCGGACATCCCGTCCCTGGTTGGAGGTGCCATAGCCCAGCCAAAGATATTTCTTTTTGGGTTCCCTGGGCTCGTCGCTCGTATCATACTTGCTTTTGACGTTCATAGTCCACCTTTCTACTCGCAACAATTATAAACTCGAGTCCTTTTATATGTATATACGAGAAAGATAACCCAGGGTATCGCGATAAATCAACCGGAACAAAAAAAGCATGACCTTTACAGGCCATGCTTTGATCTTAATTCCTATTTCTCAGTCCGTTGGGCGGGATTTTGTCTTCCAACCCAGCAGTTCGAAAACCCTGCGGATGAAATTGGGAGCGCGCACCTCGCTGACATCCACCCTCGCCGGGCCGGACATCATCTCATAAGGAAGCCCGCACATACCGCGCATGTGATCGGTTTTGGCGTGGTTCTTTTCGGGTTCATCCGTGTCGTATTTGCTTCGTACATTCATGGGGCGCCTCGCATTTGATGATGAAAGAGATTTTATGTCACAATGACTGGATTGAGAAGGGCTTGCTACAGTTATGAAGACAGCTCCGCCGACGCGTTCCCAGCCGAAGCAGTGAGGAATGCCGCGTCTTCGCCTTCGGCAACCTTGATACCTTCCTTCTCATTGACACGGGTCAACAGATATCCGCCGGAGGCGAAGAAAACGATCAGCGAGACAATGGCCAAACGGCTGCCACCCACCAGGGCGCTGACCAGTCCGAAGAGCAGAGGTCCCACTGTCCCGGCAATCTTTTCGCTGATCGAGAAGAAGGAGAAAAACTCGGCTGATTTGCTCTTGGGCATCATCCGTCCCATCAACGAACGGCTGAGAGCCTGGCTACCACCCTGGACGGTGGCGACGGCGAAACCGAGCAGCCAGAATTGCCATTCTTGGTAAAGGAAGTAACCGGCGATGGCAATGAGGGTATACACGCCCAGGCAAAGCAGGATGGCCGGTTTGGTGCCCATCTTCTTTGCCAGCCAGCCGAACAGGAAGGCGAACGGCATGGCAACAAACTGGACCATCAGCAGGGTACCGATGGTAGTAGTGGAACTGAAGCCCAGCTCGGTCCCGTAGATGGTAGCCATGAAAATGATCGTGCCGATGCCGTTATTGTAGAGCCAGAAAGCAATGATGAAGATCAATAACTGCCTGTACTTGCGGATTTCACCGAAGGTGTGTCCCAGGCGGCTGAAACTGGCCCTCAAGGGGTTGAAACCTTTTTCGCTTGCCAGGATGCGTCGTTCGGGTTCACGGACATTTCGCCACAGAGGGATGGTGAACAAGACCCACCAGATCGCCACGGTGATGAAGCACAGGCGGGTCATCAAGGTGGTCAGGTCACCCTCCGACCAGGTTGACAGGGCTGGGATGAGACTGGGCAGTTGCGATGGCAATACCATGATCATAGCCAGGTTGACCGCCAGCAGAATCCCACCACCCAGGTAGCCCATGGCATAACCGCGTGATGACACCTGATCGATCTCATCCTGATGCGCCACATGCGGGAGGAGCGAATCGTAGAAAACATTCGCCCCCGAAAATCCCACACTGCCGACAATAAAGAAGAGCGAGGCGATGAACCAGTCACCTGTGCCCACCAAATAGAGCAGGGCTGTGCCGGTCACACCGATGAACACAAAAATGGTCAACATGCGTTTCTTAGCGCCCAGGAAATCCGCCATCGCCCCCAGTATCGGTCCGAGGAAGGCGACCAGAAGCAAACCGATGGAGGTGGTGATGGACCAGTAGACCGTGGCGGTGTTGGCCTGATCGCTCTGCACGGCAACGCTGGCATAATAGACCGGCAGGATGGCTGCCATGATGCTGGTGGCAAAAACCGAGTTGGCCCAGTCGTACATGGTCCAGGCGCGGATGGCGCGCTGATGGTTGGTGTTGTCCATGTGCATCTCCTCTTGTTAGTTAACCCTGCCGGATTTTTTGGTTGCTTGCATTATACAGGAAAGGATAACCATTCTTCGCCAATTCCCACAAGACAAGATTACATATATTTATTGGCTATGCGCAAGAAATGATAAGCGATTTCCACCGAAGCAGATTTCAAACATCCTCCCTTCCCTTTTCACACAATCATGACATTCTTCATCCAAAAAACCAACAAACAGATATTGACAAACAAAAATGCGGTAGTATGATATTCCGGCGCATTAATATTAAACAATCAAGAGGTAAATATGCACGAAGGTGCCCTCACCGACAACCTTTTCGAACACGTCCTCATCCATGCCAGGGAAGCCAACGCCAAACGGGTCACCCGCGTCAAAGTGACCATCGGCGCTCTCTCGGATGCCACATCGGAATCAATTCAGTTTTATTTCAGCCAACTCGCTCCAGGCACGATAGTCGAGGGAGCCGATCTGGAGTTCGAATCCAAGCCCGGCACGGCCAAATGTCCCTCCTGCGGCACGGAATTCGAGATCGCGGAGATCTACGCCGCCTGCCCGCAGTGCCAGACCTTCCCGGTCAAGGTGACGAGCGGTGACGGCGTCTACCTTTCCAGCCTGGAAGTGGAAACCGATGACGCCCACACGGCTCATATTCATGAGTAAACGAAATCGTTGAAGCACTGGTTTAGTGCTTGAACAGAGGTGAAGAAAAATGTGTCTTGCAGTCCCTGGAAAAGTAATCGAGTTATACGAAACCAACGGCATGAAAATGGCCCGCATCGACTTTGGGGGCGTGGTCAAGGAAGCCTGCATGGAGTACCTGCCCGAGATCAAATTGGGTGATTACACCATTATCCACGTCGGCTTCGGCCTCAGCATCATGGATGAAAAAGAAGCCTTCGAGACGATGGAACTGCTGCGGCAGGTCGACGCCATGGGTGACGAAGAGCAATGACGATTAATTTGGTAAATTCCTAAATCATGAAATACATCGAAGAATATCGCGACGGCGACCTGGCCCGCAAACTGCTGGATGACCTTGCCAAAATGGTCACCCGCCCGTGGACCTTGATGGAGGTGTGCGGCGGGCAGACCCATTCCATCATCAAGTCGGGGCTCGACCAACTGCTCCCGCCGCAACTCACCCTCATCCACGGTCCCGGCTGCCCGGTCTGCGTGACCCCGCTCGAACTGGTGGACAAGGCCATTGCCCTGGCCTCCCTGCCGGAGGTGATCTTCACCTCCTACGGCGACATGCTGCGCGTGCCCGGTTCGTCGCGCGACCTGTTCTCGGTCAAAGCCGCCGGGGGAGATGTGCGCATCGTCTATTCGCCCCTGGATGCCCTCGAGATCGCCCGCAATAACCCCGATAAGACCGTTGTCTTCTTTGCCATCGGCTTCGAGACCACCGCCCCGGCCAATGCCATGGCGGTTTTGCAGGCCAAGGCTCAAAAGATTGACAACTTTGCTGTGCTGGTTTCCCACGTTACCGTTCCGGCAGCCATCACCGCCCTGATGGATTCGCCGGATATGCGGGTGGACGGATTCCTGGCGGCGGGGCACGTCTGCACGGTGATGGGCTTTTGGGAATACGAGCCGCTGGCGGAGAAATACCACATCCCCATCGTGGTGACCGGCTTCGAACCGGTCGACATCCTCAACGGCATCCTGACGGCAGTGCGACAATTGGAAGCCGGAAATGTAGGCGTCTCGAACGCTTATGCCCGCCTGGTCAACCGGGACGGGAACAAGCCCGCCCAGGCCGTCATCAATAAGGTCTTCGAAATGACCGACCGGGCCTGGCGCGGCATCGGCGTCATTCCCATGTCGGGCTACCGCCTGCGGGAGGAGTTCGCCGCCCAGGACGCGGAACATCGCTTCCCCCAGGTCCAGAGCATCGAAACACACGAGTCGCCCGTATGCATCAGCGGGTTGGTCCTGCAGGGCCGCAAAAAACCGCTGGATTGCCCCGCCTTCGGCAAGCAGTGCACGCCGCAGACTCCCCTCGGCGCAACGATGGTTTCATCCGAAGGCGCCTGCGCGGCTTACTATAATTACGGCCGTTACGAAAAAGCCGCCACCGGAGTGTAATGTGGAAAAACCAAACCTGCTCGGCTGGACCTGCCCGCTGCCGCTGAAAAATTACCCCACCATCGTCATGGGTCATGGCGCGGGCGGGCGCATGATGGCAGACCTGATCGAACACCTTTTCGCCCCGGCCTTCGCCAATGACTGGCTGGGGCAAATGGGTGATTCCACCGTCCTGCGGCTGCAAGATGCAGTCGCCGGTCAGTCTTCAACAGCCAGCATAGCTTTCACCACTGATCCTTCGTGGTCAACCCGCTCTTCTTCCCCGGTGGCAATATAGGCGAATTGGCTGTCTACGGTAGCGTCAACGACCTGGCTATGCGCGGCGCCAAACCACTCTTCCTCTCCGCCGGATTCATTCTCGAAGAGGGACTATCGATGGAAACCCTCGGCAATGTGGTCAACTCCATGGCGGCTGCCTGCCGCAAGGCCGGCGTGAAAGTCGCCACCGGCGATACCAAGGTGGTCCAGCGCGGTCACGGTGACGGAGTCTACATCAACACCTCCGGCATCGGCATCATCCCCGCCGGCGTGGATATCGGTCCGGCCAACGCCAGCCCGGGCGACGCCATCCTGGTCAGCGGGACGATGGGAGATCACGGCATGGCGATCATGTCGGTGCGGGAGGGGCTGACCTTCCAATCCGAGATCCGCTCGGATACAGCGCCCCTGCATGGATTGGTCGAAAGTATGTTGAATGTCGATCTCCCGGCTGGTTCTGTGCCTGAGTTTCAGCGTGTCCACTGCTTGCGGGATGCCACCCGCGGCGGGCTGGCAGCCGTACTCAACGAACTGGCGCTGGCATCCAATGTGGGACTCGAATTCGACGAGCGCAAGGTGCCGGTGCGCCCGGAAGTGAACGCCGCCTGCGAAATGCTCGGCCTGGACCCATTCTATGTTGCCAATGAGGGGAAACTGGTCGCCATCGTTCCGGGGGAACTGGCGGAGGCGATGCTGGCTGCCATGCAGGCGCATGAGTACGGCCGCGAGGCTGCCATCATCGGCCGCGTGGTCGACGCCCATCCCGGCATGGTCACCGCCAGGACGGGCATCGGCGGCATGCGCGTGGTGGACGTGCCCGCGGGGGAATTGCTTCCACGCATTTGTTAGGCCATCAACAAAGTAGGGGCGACCCTACTTGTTAAGGAAATCTTTCTAGGGTAGTCCATCCTACAAAACCGCCTTCGCCAGGTATTCCAACCCCTCCACATCATCCAGGTCCAGCCACTGCAGCATGATCCGCTGCAAGCCGGCCTCTTCCAGCCCCTGCAATTGCATCCTTGATCTCCTCCCCCGTCCCGACCACCAATCCACGCTTCCTTAATTCCTCCGCCGGGTGACTCCCGCGCTTGAGTTGATCTTCCAGGTCCGCTTTGCGTTCGCCCAAAGCGCAGACCGGTCATCATCGAGCGGCGGACAGATGCCGGAAGGCGTCCCTCGGCTTTCAGCAAATCGTCCAGCAGGGCATTTTTGCGTTTCAATTCCTCCGGCGGCAGGAAGACGGCGTTCCATTCGTCGGCGTAGCGAGCAGCCAGAGCCATGGTCTTCTTTTCGCCGTTGCCGCCCACCAGGATCTTCGGGCCACCTTTTCGGAGTGGGCGCGGCAGGATCGATGCCTGCTGCATGGGAAAATATTTGCCCGCAAAATCGAGCGGCGTATCGCTCTGCAACAAGCAGGTGACCACCTCCATGCCTTCCTGGAAGCGGGCGAAGCGGGATTTCTTGTCAAGCAAGGGCAGGCCGAACATCTCGTGCTCGCGTTCCTGCCAGCCGCCGCCCAGCCCCAGCGTCAGCCTGCCGCCGGAGAGATCGTCCACGGCAATAGCCATGCGGGCGGTCATGGCCGGGTGACGGAAGGAGAACGGCGACACCAGCGGCCCGAACTCGATCCGGTGGGTATGGCTGGCCAGCCAGGTCAGCGAGGTCCAGCACTCGAGCGAATCCATGTCCGGCCCGCTCGCATTGGTGAAGTGGTCCGAGCGGTAGAGACCGGCGAAACCCAGCCCTTCCACCGCCGCGGCGATCTTCTGCCAGCGCGGCCAGTTCAACCCGTTCTGTCCTTCGAGCATGATGGCGATATCCAGCATTCCACACCTCCAATGCAACTACCCCGAATAACAATAATTTAGGGGCGACCAATTTGGCCGCCCCGTCATGATCATACTACTTCCAGTTTCATCCCCTGCACATCCACCGAACTTCCCCCCACCAGCAGGTCGAAGGTGCCCGGTTCCACCACCCGTTTCATTTCTTCATTGAAGAAAGACAACTGCTCGAACCCGACGGTAAACTCGACCGTCCTGGTTTCGCCCGGCTGCAGCGTGACCCGCTGGAAGCCTTTCAGTTCCTTCACCGGCCGCGTGACCGTCTCGGTGACCAGGTCGTGTACATACAACTGCACCACTTCGTCCCCCTCCCGGCTGCCGGTATTGGTCAGGTCTACCCGCAGGGTTGCCTGTCCATCGGCTTTGATCTGCGCCGGTTCGACACGCAGGTTCTCGTAACGGAAATTGGTGTAACTAAGCCCGTGTCCGAAGGGGAACAGCGGCGAATCATTGGACCACAGGTAGCCGCGGGTGGCGGATGGTTTGTAGTTGTAATGAGCGGGGATCTGCCCGACCGAGCGGGGGATGGTGATGGTCAACTTGCCGCCCGGGTTGACATCGCCGAAGAGGGCGTCGGCAAAAGCCGTGCCGGCCTCCTCACCCAGATACCAGCCTTCGAAGATGGCGTTGACCTTTTCGGCCACATAGTTGACCGAGAGCGGCCGCCCGTTGATCAGCAGGACAGCGGTGGGAATGCCTGTCTCGACAATGGCCCGCACCAGGTCGTTCTGGCGGCCCGGCAGGTCGAGCGTGTCCCGGTCACCCAGGTGGGATTTCACTCCAGGCTTCCCGGCACATGGTTTCATTCTCGCCGATCACCAGCAGGACCGCATCAGCCTTGCTGGCGGTCTTCACCGCTTGCAGGATCAGGCGCTCGTCCTCTTCGGGATCAACCGGGTCGGAAACGTCATTGTGCCAGCCCAACCAGCCCTGCCCGCCGAAATCTTCTTTGGTGATCTTACAGCCTTCCGCGTACACCACTTCCACCTGCTTGCCGACCTTCTGACGGATGCCATCCAGGATGCTGACGGCATGGCCCGGGTCGGCGCTGTAGCCGCCCAGATGGATGCCGGCCGCGTTGGGACCGATCACTGCCAGCGTCTTGATCTTCTTCACATCCAGCGGAAGCAAGCCATCGTTTTTCAGCAGGATCAGGGCTTTCGTGGCGGCTTTGTAAGCCAGTTGACGGTGTTCGGCGGAATTGCACACCTTTTCCGCCTCTTGCGGGTCGGCATAGGCATTCTCGAACAGGCCCAGCATGAATTTCGCCGCCAGGACTCGCCGGACGGCCCCATCCACTTGTTCCGCGGGGACGATGCCCTGCTGCACCTGCGCCAACAGTGTCTCGGCGTAGGCGCTATCCAGTTCAAAGTCAATCCCGGCTGCCAGGGCTTTTCGAGCCGCCTCAGCCTGCGAAGCCGCCACGTGGTGGGTCAGTTCCAGGCGGGAAATACCGAACCCGTCCGAGACGATCAGGCCGCCGAATCCCCATTCTTCCTTAAGCACCTTGCCCAAAAGCCATTTGTTGATGTGGACCGGGACGCCGTTGATCTCGTTATATGAAGCCATCACCGAACCTACCCCGGCCTCCTGCACGGCTGCCTGGAAGGCTTTCAGGTAATTTTCGCGTAATTCCCCCTCCGAGAAATTGGCGGGGGCGCAGTTACGCCCGCCCTCCGGTTGACCGTGGGCGGCGAAATGTTTGGCGGTCGCCAGCACGTGAGTAGGCGGGATAGGCTGCATCCCTTCAGCCAGGCTGACACCCTGCAAGCCGCGCACGGCCGCGGACCCGATCTTTGAGGCCAGGTAAGGGTCCTCCCCGTAGGTCTCCTCGGTGCGACCCCAGCGCGGTTCCCGCGCCAGGTCCAGCACCGGGGTGAGGGCCCAATTCTCCCCGCGGACGCGCATCTCATGCGCCGCCGAGGCGAAGATCTGCTCAATCAACTGCGGGTCCCAGGTGCTCGCCAGGCCGATCGCCTGCGGGAACATGGTGCTGCCGGAGGCCATCAGACCATGCAAGGCCTCATCGATGAAAAACGCCGGAATGCCCAGGCGGGTTTTTTCACACAGGAAGCGTTGGACGGCATTGGTGGAATGGGCCGTCGCTCGCGGTGACACGTTTAGCCCGGGCCGTCCCAACCCACCTACCCCGTTCTGCAGGAGCGCCAGGGTCGATGCATCCAGTTCAACTTCTTCATTAGGCAGGACGTTGGTCTTCATGTGGAAGATCGACATCTGCGCTATTTTCTCCTCCAGCGTCATCCGACCGAGCAGGTCTTCCACGCGCGTCTGGATCGAGAGGGCAGGGTTGCGATAGGGTGCTTCAGGATTCTTTGCCATCATTTCCTCTAATCAAAGGGATAATAACGCAGGTCTTCCGCTGAAATAATTTCAACCGATTACTTCCGTCAGGGCAGCCCATTCACCGTCCATCTTCGGATGGGCTACTGCCGTTGTTAATAGTACCAGTTTGCGCCAACCGCGTCACCGTCCGGTTGACCAGTTCATTCGGCCAGCCGAACAACTTGCTCACATCTTTCACCGTCGCCGCGCCGACCGACTTGAAATACAGTTCGGCCAGGTGCTGACGGGCTTCGGCTTCTCCGATCAGGCGGGCCTGCTCGGGCAGTTCGGGCAGATGCCGGGCGGTGACCTCGTAGCGGAAGGCATATTTCCACGCCCCAACTTCGGCGATGCCGATGGGCATGATCTTGAAATCCATTTGCAGGTCTTCCAGCGCCCGATTGAAGATGGATTCTTTGGCATTGAGCAGGTGGGCTTCCTTGCGCAGGCTGAGCGTATCCAGGCTGCCCTTGTCCAGAAGGGTTTCGTAGATCTGTTTGGCCGCCTGTGTCAGCCGCCCTTCTGTGTAGGCCAGTAGATAATCTTCTTCCGGCGAACCGTAATTCTGCGACAATGCATAGAAGAAAGGCGCTGTTTCCAGGGAAATGAAGGTAGCCTTCCTGCGCAGGATCTTGCCGTAATACCAAATTCTTTTATCGAGCGCATCGTCCTTCCAGCGCCAGGTGACCTGCCCGGGATCGTCGTGTTCGTTCGGCACCGGTCTGTCTCCGGCAGTAGCCACCCACAGGGTCGGCAGTGTGATCCCCTTGATGGGCCAAAAATAGATAAAGCCCCGCTCATTGACAAACTCCAGCGCCTGGCTGGAATTTCGCAGGCGCCGGTGCTCTGACAGGCGGAATGTCTTCGATTGCAGGTCTTTAAGTTTTTCCAGGCTTATGGTCGGCATTCGAGCAACTTAGAAAGTGATTGGCAATAAATAAGTGAAAATAACCCAGGCCACGCCCAACGCCAGCAGGGTATTGAACACCGTCGCAATGAGGAATACCGCCAACGGGCGCCACCCCATCGACCTGAGTTCGCCCCAGCCGAATTCCAGGCCCATGGCCACGAAAGCCAGCATAAAGGCCCAGTTCTTCAACGCCTCTAAGACGGTGCCTTTGCCCCCGTCGATCAATCCCAACGCCCCGCCGTAGATCTGCCCCAATGTATAGAGGATCGAGGCGGCGATGAAACCAAGCACGAATTTCGGGAAGCGGTCCCAAATGACGCGGGCGTTGGGGCGCTGACCGTCTTCGTTCCTGCCGGCAAAATAGAGCGCCAGGATGAAAGCCACCACGCCGATCAGGGCATTTTGCGTGTTCTTGATGATAGAGGCGACCTTTTGGGCGGACTCGCTGAAGATCGTCCCGGCGCCCACCACTGCGGCGGTTGTGTCGATGTTTCCACCGAACCAGGCTCCTGCCACCGCGTCCGGCAACTGCAGCGCTCGAGCAATCAGCGGCGCGATCACCATGAGCGGTAAGGCTACCAGGATGACGATTGTGACGATGTATGTAACGTGTTCCTTCTTGGCTTTGACCGAGCCGGCCGCGGCGATGGCTGCCGAAACTCCACACACCGATAGAGCCGTGGCCATGACCGCCCTTAATTTTTCGTCGATCTTGAAAAGACCCCCCAGCCAGTAGGTGAACAAAAACACACTGGCGATCATGATCGGCGCCTGCAGCACAGCTCCGGCTGCGGCTGTTCCGAGCAATTTCAGGTTTATACTTGTTCCCAGCAGCACCAGGCCTACCTTCAGGAAGAATTCCATCCTCACACCCGGGCGGATGAATTCATTCGCCTTGAAGAGGCGCAGGATCAGGTTGGCGGTGATGCCAAGCAAGGCTCCCCAGATGGGAAACTCGAGCACCTTGCCGGGAATATTGAACGGCAAGGTCAGCGTGTAGACTCTTTTGGTGATCCACCAGGCCAGTATCGCCAGCGCCAAGGTTAATAACAGTCCCGCCAGGAAACGCAGCCATTTCGGTTGTGCAACAGGGGTGATTTTCGCAGGAGCAGTACTCTCATTTGACATTGCCTGCCTCCTAGAAACTGATCATCAGGCCGTTTTTTCCCAGCAGGCCTAGCATGGTCAAAAGGATCAATAGGAAGGCTACAATAACCGTCCACCAATCTTCTGAAATTGAGGGGATGAATTTTTTCTTTGACATATGACCACCTCCTATTTTTTTCATTCTACCACCTTCCATAATCCATCGTTAATAATTCAATATTACAATTTCATTGGTTCTGTTTATAATGTATGTATGGAGGGCAGATAAAGATGGACAGTCAAACTCTTCAACAAGAAACCGGGATGAGCCCCAGTCCTGTAAATGACACCGAAATCAAGGGATTGAGCGATTCACTGATCACCGAGATCGTTAAAGCCGTAGGCTTACCCGATACCTCCCGCATGCAAAACATATTCCGCCTTTTTTTTCACCGCGCCACCGAACGGCTGGCCACCTACGGCTTGACTGCAGACCGGCTTATCACACAATCTGGCGTAGCTGCCGCCGCCCGCTGGATGATCTCGCGTTGGTACAAAGGGGTTTGCCTGCGCGGCAGCGAATCCATCCCGCGCGAAGGACCTGTTATGGTACTTTCCAATCACGCCGGTACTTTTGATGCTTTCGTGTTAGCCTCATCGATTGCCCGCGATGATCTTAAGATCATTGCGAATGATCTATCCTTCTTGCGGAAATTACCTCACGTCGCCGACCATCTCCTTTTGATATCCAACAAGGTCACCGAGCGAGCGGCCGCTACCCGGGCCGCCATCCGGCATCTCCAAAATGGCGGCGCTTTCCTCATCTTTGGTAGCGGGCGCATCGACCCTGACCCGGCAGTCTACCCGGGCGCGGAAGGGTTCATCGATTACTGGTCGCCCTCCATTGACCTGTTCCTGCGGACCGTGCCCCAGCTCTCCGTCGTTGTGACCATCGTCAGCGGAGTCCTCTCGCGCCAATGGGGCTATCACCCCCTCACCTGGTTGAAAAAATTGGACTGGCAAAAACGCCGCGTGGCAGAAATCGGTCAGGTGATCTATCAACTCTTATTCCCCGATACGCTCTATCTGACCCCGCGGGTCAGTTTTTCCGATCCAGTCACCATGGATATGCTCAGGCAAGAGGACAATTCGGATCGTTTCCTGCCGGCCATCATCAAGCGGGGAAAATCCCTCCTGGCCGACCATGTGCAATGGTCAAAGTCTACCGTTGATACGTGCTGATCTGGTTTACCCGCCAGTGACCTTCTCGAGCAGACTGCGATAATAGAGATAATTTTCCCAGGGGATATCTTCACGCACCCGCCCGTCCGCCAATGGCACATAACCGCCCTGGTCCAGCAGCGGCGGTACTTTTTCTTCCACCTCCCTGCGGATGGCATCCTTATCCTGGCGCAGCACATCCAGGTCGATGCCGCCGATGAGCCGTAACCCACGCCCGAACTCCTGCCGCAGAGATCGGTAATCCATCGCCTCGTTATTGACCTCGCAAGCCCACAGACAGTCGATCCCGTTTTCAAGCAGGACCGGCACCAACAGGCGGCAATTGGCATACGTCCGCAGGATGGTCACCGGCACCGCATGCCGTCGCAGCACCTCCAGTATCGGCCTATAGCCGGAAAGCACCACGGCTGCATATGCCTTCGGTGAGATAAGCGGACCGTTATTGTCACCGATAGGCTCACTGAAGATAGCTGCGTCTACATCGACCTGCGCGAGGATACGCTCCGTCACCTCCGCCACACATTCCCCCTGGATCTTCATCATCTCCGCCACCAGGGCCGGGTCACGATGCAGTTGGACCATTAACTGGTGGAACCTCTTCCATCCATTCACCCCCATTGACTGGAAAAAACCGATATGTACTCGTAGCATGAGCACATGATTGCGGTCTTTCCACGGGCCTAACTGCTTCTTCCAATTCTCGGGATAACGGGAACGGTCTTGTGGATCAAACCGCCGCGAAAATCCTCTCAAGTCCGCCTGTACTTGCGGCCATGTACGCGGGAAAGGGTGCGGATCCACATCCAGGCGGATCTCCTCCCGCTCGTCAGTGTGAAATAATTCCTTCAACTCTGTTTGTTTCGTCAGCCCCTGTTTGTGCCAGGCGGATAACACTTCCCGGCGGATGCCTTCCTCGAAATAGGGGATACGGTCCGGTGTGCCGCCGCCCATAGTTTCAAGGAAGCGCCTGCGGCTGTTCATTTGGGCAGCAGGCCTTTCTGAGCGGCTACCGCGATGGCAGCGGCGCGTGAATCCACTCCCAGACGGGAGTAGATATTCGCCAGATGCGCCTTGACCGTCCTTTCGCTGATCCCCAGACGCAAGGCGATCTCCTTGCTGCGCTCCCCTTTTGCCACCCCCGCCAATACTTCCATTTCCCTGCCAGTCAGTTCAGCCGCCTCACCCTGGCTGTTCTCTTCCCCGGCCTTCGCCAGCACCCGCTTCATGATCTCCGGTTTGAGCAGGGTTTCACCCCGGCTGGCTGCCCGGATGGTGTTGAAGAGTGTCTCCCGGTCGGTATCTTTGAGCAGGTAGCCTTTCGCGCCAGCACGCAAGCCCCGCATCATCAAGTCATCCTCGTTGAAAGTGGTCAGGATGACCACCGCCACGTGAGGCTGTTCGGCTCGCAGCCGTTCGATGGCAGTCAGACCGTCCATTCCGGGCATGCGCAGGTCCATCAAGACCACTTCGGGCCGCAATTCGGCGCACAAACGGACTGCTTCGGCGCCGTCGGCGGCCTCGCCGACCAGCTCGAACTCCGCTTCGGTTTCCAGGATGAGCCGCAGCCCCTGCCGGATGATCAGGTGATCGTCTGCCACCAGGATGCCGATCTTTTGGTTCATGCGCCGCCTCCCGCCAGCGGCAAGCGGACGTCCACACACGTCCCCTCTTCCGGGGCGCTCTCCACCTGCAAGCTGCCCCCCGCCAGCCGGACCCTTTCCCGCATCCCGACCAGACCGTAATGCCCCGTATGAATGCTTTCAGGATCGAATCCCACTCCGTCATCGCAGATGCGGATACTCAATTCATTCTCTTTGCAGGCAACTTGCAAGGTGACTTCTTTGGCCCTGGCATGGCGGGCCACATTGGTCAACCCTTCGGTGATGACGCGGATGGCTGTATCCACCACAACCTCCGGCAAGTCTGGTAGTGTGGTTACTTCGGGTTCGCAAGGGATGCCAGTCTCTTTGCTGAAATTCTCCACTTCCTGCTGGATGGCGGCTTCCAGGTCACGTTCGAGCGGACGGCGCAGGTTATCGATAGCCTGGCGTGATTCAGCCAGGGTCGCCCGGGCTCTTTCCATCGACTCGTGCAGGATAGTGCGGCTGCGGTCGTAATTGTTCCCTTGCAGGTGCGCATCCACCGCTTCCAGTTGCAGGATCAGCCCCGCCAACCCCTGCGAGAGGGTATCGTGTAGTTCGCGAGCCATTCTCTGGCGTTCGGTTGCGAGGGTCAAGTCTTCCACCTGGGCGGCATAATCGCTCAACTGGCGGTTGGCAATTTCCAGGTCCTTCAGCAGCGCCTGGGCTTGTTCGCGCGCTTCCGCCTGCCGCAAATACATGATCACGTACATGCTGGTGAAAATGATGACGGGGATCGTCCCCAAAGACCACCAGAGAAGATTTTCCAACCCGGTCACCAGGGTGAAATTGAGGGCTGAGGCGGCCAGCACTCCCAGGATGCTGAGAAGTTTCCATACCCGCCTGAACGGTACACCGATGATCAATCCGATCAGACCAGGATAGAGCCCGAACACCACTCCGGTGATCCCGCTCATCATGCCAAGGGCGAATGCGATGGATATCTGAATGATGAGATAAAGACCCAGCCAGCGTTGGTGCTCGAAGACCCACGGGGACAGCCAGTACAGGCCGATATGCAGAGCCATCAACAACGTGAAAACACCGATCTTCCAGGCTGTGTGGAACGCCGGCGATTGGGTCACCGCAAAAATATAAATCCCCACCATGACGAGGCTAAGGAACAGGAAAAAGGGACGCACATAATTGCTGTCATCGCCAAACAAGAGGGAGAGGAAATTCTGTTTTTTCTTCATGGCTACCTTGATTGTATATCATTCTCACCTTAATCCAAGTGTCCTCCCGGACAGTGTCCGAACGGACAGTGGAAACTCCCCATTCGGTCAGTTCCTTTTTCGTCATGACACGTATATACTACCAGTGATAAATTCATCTGGAGGCAATTATGGAAACTGCGATTGAAGTAAAAGACCTGTACAAATCTTTTGGCGAACTCAAAGCCGTTCAAGGCGTGAGTTTCAATGTGAAGAAGGGTGAGATCTTCAGCCTGCTCGGGCCTAATGGCGCCGGCAAGACCACCACCATCTCCATGCTTTCCTGCCTGCTCCACCCCGAAAGCGGCGACGCCTTCATCCTGGGTCATTCCATCAAGAAGGACCAGATGGGAGTCCGGGCTGTGCTGGGAGTTGTCCCGCAGGAGATCGCCCTGTACGAGGATATGTCGGCCCGTGAAAACCTGACCTTCTGGGGCAAGATGTACGGCTTGCGAGGCGCGCCGCTCAAGAAGCGCGTCAACGAGATCCTCGACGTTATCGGCCTGGCCGACCGTGACAAGGAATACATCAAGAAATATTCCGGCGGCATGAAGCGGCGTGTCAATATCGGCATCGCCCTGCTGCATAAGCCGCAGGTCATCTTCATGGATGAACCCACCGTCGGCATCGATCCGCAGTCCCGCCGCAGCATCCTCGACTCGGTGCTCAAGTTGAAGGACGAAGGCACCACCATCCTCTATACCACTCACTATATGGAGGAAGCCCAGGAACTCTCTGACCATATCGCCATCATGGATAACGGCAAAGTCATCGCCAGCGGCACCCACGCGGAACTGGTCAAGATCATCGGCGCCACGGACCGGATCACAGTCACCATCAATGACGAATCCGCCAAGGTGCTGGAAGCCTGGAAAGCCACCCGGGGAGTGCTGAACGTCAGCGCAGAGGATGGGACGCTGATCATCCTGGCAGACGACAGCAACCGGGTCCTGCCGCGCTTGTTCGAGTCGGCCGCGGTAAAGAACGTCCGCATCAATTCCGTTGCCGTCCAGGCGCCGGATCTCGAGACCGTCTTTCTCCACCTGACCGGCCGCGCCCTGCGTGACTGAGCGCTTTGCTCTCATAACCGGAGAATCTTATGAAACTTCTAACCATAGCCATTAAAGACATGACCCGTTCCTTCCGCAGTTTTTTCGCGGTCTTGTTCATGTTCGGGGTGCCACTGCTGATGGCGACCATGTTCTATTTCATGTTCGGCAGTCAGGCCAATGACGATCAAGGCTTCACCCTTCCCGCCACGAAAGTCGTCATTGCCAACCTGGACCAGGGCGGTCCCGCGTTCGAAGAAGCCATGCGGCAGTTCCCCATATCCACAAAAGCAAGCACGATGGGCGAATTGATCGTTTCCGCCCTGCAGAAGCCAGAGATGGCCGACCTGATGGAGGTCAGCCTGGTCGAAACGGCCGAAGCCGCCCGCGCGGCGGTGGATAGCCAACAGGCCGGCGTAGCCCTCATCATCCCGGCGAATTTTTCCGATCAGTATTCCAGCCACGACGGTCAGGCCACCATCGAAATGTACAAAGACCCCACCCTCACCCTCGGCCCCGGCATCATCCAATCGATCATGTCGCAGTTCACCGACAGCATGTCGGGCGCGCGTATAGCCGCCGATGTGGTCTCGAAACAAGCCGGCGCAAACCAACAACTCATCGGTCAGGTGGTCGGGCAGTATTTGGCTGCAACGACGAACGGTGATGATACCTCTGCCGTCATCGACGCTCGAGCGCCTCTCTCCTCCAAGACTCCGACGAACCCCATCAGCGCCATGATCGGCATGATCCTGGGCGGCATGACCATCTTCTATGCATTTTTCACCGGCGCTTCCTCTGCCCAAAGCATTTTGCATGAAGATGAAGAAGGCACACTGCCCCGCCTCTTCACCACCCCCACATCTCGCTCCACCATCCTGGGCGGAAAATTCCTGGCGGTCGGCCTCACTGTCATCGTCCAGATGATCGTCCTGCTCATTCTCGGACGGCTGATCTTCAACATCCACTGGGGCGACCTTCTGCCGCTCAGTATCATCACAGCCAGCGTCATCATGGCAGCAGCGGCTTTTGGCATCTGTCTCATGTCGCTGCTGAAAGGCACCAAGCAGAGTGGAGCCGTCTTCGGTGGTGTGTTAACCATCACCGGCATGATGGGCATGATCAAGATCTTCACCATGGGCGCGGCCACCGGTCCTGCCATCGACACGATCTCCCTCTTTGTCCCGCAGGGATGGGCCACCCGCGGTCTGCTGCAAGTGATGAACGGGGCTGCCCTTTCGCAGGTCAGTCTCACCGCTCTTGTCCTGGTAGCAATCGCGATCGTCATGTTTGTCATAGGTGTGCTTCGTTTCCAAAAACGGTACGCCTGAGTTCGCCCTATTTCATCTAGTTGATCCGGAGTAATTATGAACCGTATACTCGATATAGCCCAAAAAGACATCAAGCAGATCCTGCGGGACCGCAAGACCTTCCTGTTCCTGCTGCTGATGCCTATTCTCTTCACCGTTTTCTTCGCCTTTGCCTTTGGTGGGGCGTACAAGGCCCCTGCAGACAGCCGCATAGGCGTGGCTTACCTGGACGAGGATAACAGCGCCATCAGCCAGGAACTGCATGGATTGCTGCAAGCCTCCACCCTCATCCGTTTGGATGAAAAAACCGACCGAACCGCCGCAGAAATAGATCAGTTGGTGGCAGATGGCGATCTGGCCGCGGCCGTCATCATCCCTTCCGGGTATGGTCAATCCCTGCTGGATGGGTCGCCCATGCAGATCACTTTCATCGCCGACCCGTCCCAGACCGCCTCCACGACGATCCAGGGCGATGTGCAATCCACGACCTCCCGGCTGGTCAGCGCCGTCCAGATCGCCAGTATCGCCAGCTCACAAATGGGCGACCCGTCGATCTTCGATGCGACGCTGAAAGATGCCCTGCTGGCCTGGCAAAACCCGCCTATCCGCATGGAAGTCACATCCGGCGCGGTGGTGGAGGCTAGCGACCCCAATGCCATGTCGGCTGCCCATTCCTCACCCGGCATGATGCTGCAATTCGCCATCGCCGGTCTTATAACTGCCGCCACCGTGATCGTGAATGAGCGCAAGACCCGCTCGCTCCAGCGCCTGCTGACCACCTCCACTTCGCGGGTTCACATCCTGCTGGGGCATTACCTGGCTATTTTCAGCCTCATCTTCACTCAGTTCGTGATCCTGATCGCCTTTGGCCAACTTTTGCTCAAGGTGGATTACATGCGAGTGCCCCTGGCTACCCTGCTGGTCGCGGTTACCTGCGCAGCCTGCATTTCTGCCCTGGGATTGCTGATCGGTGTCTTCGCCAAGTCGGAAGAGCACGTCGTTGTCCTGACCCTCATCCCCATGTTCATTCTCTCCGGCCTGGGCGGCGCGTGGATGCCGCTGGAATTTACCGGCGCAACCTTCCAATCCATCGGGCATGTTTCTCCGATCGCCTGGGCCATGGATGGGTTCAAGAACATCGTTGCCCGCGGCCTTGACTTCAACTCCGTCCTGCTTCCAACGGCGGCACTGTTCGGCTATACAATCCTGTTCTTCACCCTGGCGGTCCTGCGCTTCCGGCGGGTCAGTGAATAGATAAATCACTTCAGGGTTTGACTACGACCTCACATACTTCTCCACAGGAGAACAAACTTGTGAGGTCGTTTTTGTTTCGATAAACGGCATCGCATTCCTTTACCGGGGTTATACTAAATACAATCTCATCCCATCGAGGAGCCCTCGTCATGACCATTGCCTTGCAGGATCGCATTCCCCGAATCAAAAAATTCCTTTACGGCATCAGCGATTTCAGTTTTGCATTCACCGACACGGCCATGCAAGTGCTCTTCGCCATCTTCATGACCGATGTGGTTGGACTTAAGCCCGGCTATGCCGCCCTGGCGGTCTTCATCGGCCGCACCTGGGACTATTTTAACGACCCCCTGCTGGGTTACCTGACCGACCGTACCCGCTCCCGCTGGGGCCGCCGGCGTCCTTACCTGCTCTTCGGCGCCATCCCTTTTGGCATCATCTTCGCCATGATGTGGTTCCGCCCACCCACCGACAGCCCGCTCCTCTTGACCGCCTATTATGCTTTTGTCTATTTCCTCTTCGATACCTGCGTCACCCTGGTGACCATGCCGTACTTCGCCCTGACCCCCGAACTGACCCAGGATTACGACGAACGCACCTCCCTCACCACCTACAGGATGGCCTTTTCCATCATCGCCAGCCTGACAGCCTTCATCGTCCCCCTGGCGATGATCGGCAAGATGCGGCCCGAAAACGCAGATCGAGTCTTCATGATGGGGATCATTTTCGGGGCTATCTGCGCCATCCCGCCTCTGCTGACCTTCTTCAGCACGCGTGAAAAACCAGAATATTATCAAGAGTCACGCCCGGCTCTGCGTGAGTCACTCCGCTCGGTCTGGAAGAATCGACCCTTCCTCTTCGCCTCAGGGATATTCCTCTTTACCTGGACCGCCATCGACATCATCCAGGCCTTCCTCTTGTACTTCCTCAAATACCGTATGAACCTGGAAGCCCAGAGCGACATCATCCTGGGAACGATATTCATCGTGGCCTTGCTGGTCCTTCCCTTCTGGGAATGGGCTTCCCGAAAAACCGACAAACGCAAGGCTTATATTGCCGGGATGATCTTTCTTTCCGCGGTCATGTGCATCCTTAGCTTCCTCAGCCCCAACCTGGGCCTTCCGGCCATCCTGCTCATTGCCGGACTGGCGGGTTTCGGCGTCTCCGCCGTTCACGTGCTCACGTGGGCCATGATCCCCGATGCCGTGGAGGTGGATGAGTTGGCAACAGGCCGTCGCCACGAGGGCATCTACTACAGTCTGGTATCACTCTTCAAGAAAATCGCCTCCTCCATCGCCATTCCCCTGACCCTGCTGGTGCTGCAGTGGAGCGGTTATGCCTCCAATGCTGCCGTCCAGAAACCATCCGCCATCCTGGCCATCCGTATCCTGACCGGGCCGGTGCCGGCCGTGATGCTGCTGGGTGGAATCGCCTTTGCCTTCTTCTACCCGCTCAGTCGTGATAGCCACGCTCACACCCGCCGGGAGATCGCCTCCCGCCAATCCGCCGCGGCAGAGGACGTACCGGTTACAACAATTCCTTAAATTCTCATTCCTGGGAATAATCTATTTCCTTCTTGAAACACTATCCGATCTTCTCCAGCAGTACCTTTAATGCTGCCAGTTCGTCCTTCGACAGGGTCACGCCTTTGCCCATCTTCTCCCCGTCCGGACTCCATTCGCGGATATCATACTTGGCTTCCCGGTCGTTCCAACTGATCAAGTTCAATTGTTTTTCCCACCCGCTGGAAGTCCGGGAGAGCACGCCGATCTTCTCGATGATCACAAATTTTATGTCTGCCATATCCTCTAGATCCTTTCCTTGACCTGTTTTGAAATCTCATTTTACCGCAGGGCGTCAAAAATCCTTTCGAGGTTGAGATCCATCCACTCAAACATCATCCATTTTCGTATTACCATCTCATTGCTATCCTCCTTCAATTCCAATTCTTGGCAGTATAATTAATCGACATGTCCATCTTCGCCCAAAAACACATCCTCCTCGGGGTCACCGGATCCATTGCAGCCTATAAGGCCGTTGATCTTGCTTCCAAGTTGACCCAGGCGGGCGCGCAGGTGGATGTCATCCTCACCCCTGCTGCTGAAAAATTCGTTACTCCCCTCACTTTCCAATCCGTCACCGGTCGGAAAGCCTTCACCGACTCCGATCTGTGGGGTGGACAGGCGCACGTTCTCCACGTGGGTCTCGGTCACAGCGCTGACCTGCTAGTCATCGCCCCTTGCACAGCCAACACGATGGGCGAGTTAGCTCACGGCCTGGCGGATAACCTCCTTTCCGTCACAGCCCTTTCAGCCCAATGTCCGCTCCTCATCGCTCCGGCCATGGATGTGGGCATTTTTACGAACGCAGCCACGCAGGATAACCTGCGCATCCTCACAGACCGCCAGGTCTACTTCGCCGGGCCTGCCGAAGGCCGCATGGCCTCGGGACTGGTCGGCCTGGGCCGCTTTGTCGAACCCGCCGAACTGCTTGGTCACATCCGCCTGCTGCTAGGCCGACAGGGTCCATTGGCGGGCAGGAAGATCGTAGTCACCGCCGGCGGGACCGCAGAACCGCTCGACCCTGTGCGGGTGCTGACCAACCGGTCTTCCGGCAAACAGGGCTACGCGGTCGCCCAGGCAGCCATCGATGCGGGTGCAGAAGTGGTGCTGGTCACTGCTCCCACTTGCCTGACCCCGCCGGTCGGCGCACGGGTCGTCCCTGCTGCCACTGCCCAGACCATGCTCGAGGCAGTCCTGCTCGAATTGGCTGGCGCGGCGGCACTCGTCATGGTGGCGGCCGTGGCAGACTTCCGCCCGAAAAAGATCGCCGATGAGAAGATCAAAAAACGCGACGGCCTGCCCCGCTTGGAACTTGAACAAACTGACGATATCCTCCAGGCTGTCTCGAAGTTGGGCGCACAGCGGCCTCACCTGCTGGTCGGCTTTGCCGCTGAGAGCCAGGAACTGCTCGAAAACGCCCAGGCTAAACTCAGAGCCAAGAACGTGGATATCATGGTCGCCAACGATATTTCCGACCCGCACGCCGGTTTCAGCGTGGATACCAACCGGGTCACCTTTTTATTCCCGCAAGCCCCTGCCGAACCCCTTCCGTTGATGGGGAAGGAAGAAGTGGCAGAAACCCTGGTCGCCCGCATGGCGGCCCTCCTGGAGCGTCAATGACAAAGATCCTGGTTATTTCCGACGTACATGCCAACATCACTGCCCTCGAAGCTGTTCTGGCTGACGCCGGAAAAGTGGACCAGGTCTGGTGCCTGGGGGATATAGTCGGGTATGGGCCCGACCCCAATGAGTGTGTGGAACGCATCCGCAGCCTGCCCAAATTGACCTGTATGATGGGTAATCACGACTATGGCGCTATTGGTGAATCCGCCCTGGAAACCTTCAACTCTGACGCCAAGAAAGCCCTTCTGTGGCAGCGGGATGTGTTGACCGAATCCAGCAAGGAATTCCTGCGGACATTCTCCCAGCGATTACTGGTGCGAGGGAATGTTTCACTCGTCCACGGCAGCCCGCGCGACCCCATCTGGGAGTATATCCTCAACACCCTGGTGGCACGGGTCAACCTGGATTTCTTTGATACGCTCTGGTGCCTGGTCGGTCACTCACATTTCCAGGCTATCTTCCAATACCATGCAGATACGGAAGACATCACCATCGAAGTACCGCCCGTCGGCAAACCGCTGAAATTGGCGGATCGCGCCATCCTCAATCCCGGCTCGGTGGGCCAGCCGCGTGACCGGGACCCGCGCGCAGCCTATGCCATTTACCAGCCGCGCACCCGCACGTGGGAACCGCGCCGTGTTGAATATGACATCCAGTCGGTCCAAAAACGCATCCTCAACGCCGGTCTGCCCTCCCGTCACGCCGAACGGCTTTCTGGTGGTTGGTAAGGGTCCATTCTCTGCCTCCCGCCGGGAAGTATAGGAGCCGAAGGTCGACCCAGGGGAACTTTTCTGCTTTCCGCTCGTCTAGTGTATAAGAAATTACACTGTGTCCCAATCAAGGAGGAACCGCCATGAAAAAAAGTATTCTGCTCGTTTTTGTTGCACTCTCGCTGATCCTTTCCGCCTGCGCCGCATCTCCTGTCACACAAGCATATGACGGCGGCATTCTCCCTTCCCAGCCGACAGGCATGCGCTCTGACGAATCCAAGGGGCAGGGGGAAATGCCGGCTGCAGCTCCGGGCGCGCCACAGGATGCCTATAATTCCACCACCGGCAGCGGGGCTGTCCAGGCCGAGGCCCAGAGACGGCTGATCCAGACCGATGTCAATATGAGCATCGTCGTGACCGATCCGCAGAAGAAGATGGATGAGATCAACAAGATGGCCACGGAGATGGGCGGCTACCTTGTCTCGATGAGCATGGGCCAGGTGTACTCCTCCGCCGGTAACACTGTCCCGCAGGGCAGCATTTCCATTCGGATTCCTTCAGAGAAATTGGAAGAGGCCCTCACTCGTATCCAGACCGGTGTAATCGATGTACCCACCCAGAACCGCACCGGCGTGGACGTGACCGCCCAATACGTTGACCTCAAGAGCCAGTTGAGCAACCTACAGCAAGCCGAAGAAGACCTCATCGCCATCATGGACGAGGCCAAGAACAACCCCGGCAATGACAGCACCACCAAGACCCAGGATGTCCTCAATGTCTACAACCAGATCGTTTTCATCCGCGGACAGATCGAGCAAATCCAGGGTCAGATGCAGTATATCGAGGAAACCACTTCAACTTCAGCCATCAACGTGAGCCTTATTGCCGAAGAAACAGTCCAGCCGATCGAGGTAGGTGGGTGGAAGCCGCAAGGTGTAGCCAATGAGGCCATTCAATCGCTCGTCCGCTTCTTTCAGGGCTTCGTCGACTTCCTCATCATCCTGGTCCTTCAGATCATCCCCGAACTGCTGCTCATCTTTGGCCCCATCGCCCTCGTCATCTGGGCCATCGTGGCAGGCATCAAACGCCGCAAAGCCCGCAAGGTCAAAGCCAACGCAGCCTGATCAACCACACAACCATAGATTCTTCAAATGGGGCGGGATTTACTCCCGCCCCATTTGATTCGCCAGAACAATTCTCTCACTTCGGATGCGGGATGCTATAATCTCCTCACCATGAACGAACTCATTCAAGCGGCCCATAAATTTTTCAACATCCAATTTTCGTCTCATCAGGTGAAGCAAGTTGAGATATTCGAGCGGGAACTGCTGGAATGGAACGACAAGGTCAACCTGACTGCCATCCGGGATGTAGAGGGCATCCGCACCAAACACTTCCTGGATTCATACTCCTGCGTCCTGGCCTGGAAAGACAATCCCCCCCGGCGGCTGATCGACATCGGCACCGGCGCGGGCTTTCCCGGTATTCCCCTGAAAATCCTTTACCCATCCATGAAATTGACCCTGGTGGAATCTATCGGCAAGAAGACGACATTCTGCCGGCATATTGTTGAGACCCTTCACCTTGAAGATGTGGAAGTGGTCACCGCCCGCGCCGAAGAGGTGGGGCAAATGCCGCCGCACCGCCAAAACTACGATTGGGCCGTGGCTCGCGCCGTCGCCGGTCTGCCGGTCCTGACGGAATACCTGCTCCCGCTGGTAAGTCTGGGAGGCGCAATGCTGGCCCAAAAAGGTCAGAACGGACCGGCCGAGGTCCTCGCCGCCGAAAAAGCCATCCGACTCCTCGGCGGTAAATTGCGACAGGTCATCCCGCTCACCCTGCCGGGTATAGTCGAAGAACGCTTCCTGATCGTGGTGGACAAAATCGCCGCTACCCCACCTGTGTACCCGCGCTTGCCTGGCACCCCCTCCAAAAAACCAATTCTTTAGGGAGTTACCGTTTTAGGGGTATAGATTGCCAGGCCGGCATCGCTATAAACAAGCTGGTAATATTTTAAGATTGGCTCGGATACATTCACTACCCAGATGTTGTTTTCATTACCGAAGGGCAATTCAACATCCTGTTTGCCAAGTTGTAATTCCTCTGAAATAATGAGAGGAAATTTCTGTTCCTCAATATCCTCCCAAAATTGGTCAAGGTATGGGCGGTTATTTGCCATCGCCATTTCCATCAAATCAATCTTTTCATAAGGCAGGTAGAATTCTACTGGAAAGATCATTTTATAGACAAGAAGATGGCGATAATCAAGAAATAAGACGGGGCCTCTGGAGGCATCAGTTTCTTGTGTAAATGATTGCACTTGCTGAATGACTTGATTTGCCTCTTGTATAGGAAGGTTTTTCCGGGGGGGAATGCTAAAAAGAGCAAAGAATATAGGAACGGTTATCAAACCCAGCATTACGTACCGATTAGTTAATAAAGTTATAGGCGCATCTGACTCCATTTCATCAAACCCAACAGCCCCCAAACCGCAATAACATCCGATTACAAATAAAATTAGTCCAAAAGAATCGTAATTATGAAGGTCAAATCCTCCACCGGCGCGGAGGCTGACAATTGTGCTGCCAATAAAAAAGATACCGAGGATGCTTAAGAGGGCAAGTGATCGTATCCAATGCAAACTGCGGATCTTCCTATAACAAACAACCACCATTACCACGAGGAGAGGCAGAGAAAGCAAAATTATTCCGGGGATCAGCCCAAGGTTAAAGGTTTGATTCGGCCACAGTTTAAATATAAAAAATCCATACTGCATATTGGGATTAAAGAAAGGAATTTCGTAGTGAGATATATTGATGAAAAGTCCGTATGTGAGGAGACTGGCAATAGCACCTGAAATGAACCAAAAGAAAGGCCAATATAGGTATTGGACTATCTTCTTATTTCTCATTGGAGTTAATAGCAGATAAATTGTTATTGCCAAGACAGCAGGCATCAAAAACCAATTCACCCGACACAGGCCTTCCCATGCCGAGGCAAAGATCACAGCAATTAGAATAAGGACTGGTTTATCAAGGTCAAGGAACAGTAAGGTTATGATCATACCCAGGAGCAAGTGATAATAAATTGGAAATTGGAGAATAAATAAGTTCCCCCATAAAACCAATAAAACGATGGTAACTCTATTTCGTTGTTTTTTCAGCAGTGAGTTCCTCAACGCACTTCTGTTGATCAGAATAGCGGTAATCACAGATGTTGACAGACTCAAGATTGCCAACCAAAGACGATACAACCATACCTGGCCATTTGGTATCAAAAAAACAAGTCCTTCCAGGATTGCGCGTCCTGGATCCAGCCAGGGCCATGGTAAGGTTTTTCCAAAAATAATTGGGGAGTAGATCGAAGCAGCTTCAAATATTCTTCCTGATTCTGACCAATCGGTAGTCAAAGGGAAACTAGTCACCGAAAGAGAATATGAATATATTCGGCTGCCCAGTCCAACCAGAATTAACAATGTGCATAGTATAAGTAGAAACGGTTTTTGCTTTTGTGACATCATAATACCTGCCCTTTCAATGCGATTCTGCAATTCTTGTCATCGATGATCTTGACCATATCCGGCTTGTTGGAAATCATATACAGCCAAGCAAAATTGTCCCACAAGAGACTTTATTCTACAATGGATTAATGGACCAGTTTTTTATTGAAACACTGAAGAATTTCCGAATAAAAGAAGCAAAAAGTGTGCCGATCCTTCTCCGGCACACTTTTTGAGCTAAACACACTTGTTGATTACATTAACCGCGGATAATCAGCGGCACAAAGATGTTGAATACCGTCTCAATGGTGATGTTCCGGTTCGCCCCCAAAGAACCGACGGACCCCGGTGGTGGCAAGATCAAGTTTGCATCATTGTCGTTGCTGCCAAGAATGGTACCTCCATTGAGAACCAGGGAGCCAGTGCTCGCATAATCCAGGTCAGTCGCATGATCCCCGGTTACGACGGTATAGGTAAATGAGAGGGTGTTCGTTTCTGAACCGCCTGAATAGGTGGCCTCCCGGTCGATCGAGCCGGTTTCAAGAATCAGGGTTGGGGCACCGGTCACTGTGACTACGTCATCGAATGTGACAGTTATGGTGATGACGGCTCCGGCGTGATAAACCCCATCCGAATCTGGAGAAGTAACATTGGTCACTGCCGCCCTGATTCCATCGACGAGAATAGCTTTGTCCCAGCCCAGCGACCCAGCACCGCCTGACTCCGGCAGGGTCAGGATGGCGTCATTCCCGGCCAGGTCGCGCAGGCTGCCACCCGCCAGAGAGAGGGAATCCGTCCCAACATATTCGAGGTCATTGGAAATATCGCCTGTCTGGACGGTGTAGGTAAAGGAGAGGCTGGCAGTTCCGTCACCGCTGCTGTAATCTGCCGTCCGATCGACGGAACCCGTTTCGAGCAAGATCGTTGGGGCGCCGCTCACATCCACGGCTTCGCTGAAATTAACCGTGATGGTAATTACCTCGCCGAATTTATAGGTTCGGTCTGCGTTAGGTGAAATGACATTCAAAACCACTGGAGCCACCCCATCGACCACAATGGCCTTATTCCATGCCAGGGAGTTTGGTCCGGCGAGTGGAGGCAGTGTCAGCACAGCAGTGTTGCCGAGGGTATCCTTCAACGTCCCTGTAGCCGCCGATAGGGAATCTATGGCAGCATAATTCAGGTCCGTGGAAACATCGCCCGGCTGGACGGTATAGGCAAAGGACAGGATCGTTGTAGCACTGCCACCAGTAAACAATGCCTGGCGATCTGTCGCGCCTGTTTCAAGGGTGATAACAGGCGTTTCCGTTACGACAACCGCTTCATTGAACTCCACCGTTACTGTAATGATCTGCCCTGCTTCATAAGACCCGTTCTGATCCGGAGAAGTTACGTTGATGACTATCGGGCCGACTGCATCGATAATGATGCTCTTATTTGCTCCGAGCGAACCAATACCGCCCGGACTGGGGAAAGTCAATACGGCGTCATTCCCGGCCAGATCGCGTATACTGCCTCCAATCGCTGTTAACGAGTTGGGGGCAACATAATCCAGGTCGGTAGAGTGATCGCCAGATTGAACGGTATATGTGAAAATGAGGCTGGCTGACCCGTTTCCGCTGGCATAAGCAGCCGACCGGTCGGTGTCGCCTGTTTCGAGGGTCAACAGAGGTGTCCCGCTGACGTAGACCACTTCACCAAACTGAATTGTGATGGATATGGAGTCACCGACCTTATAGGTATTATTGGGCGTGGATGAGGTTACATTGGAGACCACCGGGCTGGTTGTGTCGATTTTGATAGCCTTGTTGGCTGCCAATGAGCCAGCCCCGCCAGGAGCAGGCAGTGTCAGGATGGCCTCAACATCCGACAGGCTACGGATGAAACCACCAGCAGCCGAAAGCGAGTTCACGCTCACGTAATCGAGGTCGGCTGAGGTATCTCCCGGTTGAACCTCATAGAGGAAGGAAAGCGTGGTGCCTCCGGAACCGGTCGTATAGGAGGCGGTTCGGTTTACTGAACCAGTCTCGAGCGTAAGCAGCGGAGTGTTGGAAACAACAACCGGTTCACTGAATGTCACATTGATCGTTAGCGAATCACCCTGGTTGTACGACCCATTCGGATCGGGGGAAGTCACATTGGTGACGGTTGGAATGGTGGCCTCTGGCTCGCCCACAACGAAATCGCTCAAACCCATGCCGGTCACATCCGTCACGGAAATGCTCGTGGATGTGCGCGACACTAATGTGGTGGAATATGTGGTCGGAGAAGAATAGCGCTTGACCACAAAATTGTTTGTATTCGCCCCGGCATCCACCTCACTGGAGAGGAAATTGAGACTTAGGTCATAGCCATCGCCGGGACCAGGGAAAGTGATATTGTTTGAGGAAAGCCGCCACCAACGGTTGACATCCTTGTCTTCCTGGAAACCAGCAATTAAGGCGACAGATGGATGTTCCGCCCCGCCGGTGGTGAATGCCGTCACGTAACCGGAAGCAGAGGTGCCATGCATGGAGGTTAAACCGACCGGGAGATAGTTGGACGCATCACCCAGCGGGAAGATGAAATCGGGCATATCCCCGCCCGTCACATTGGCATAATACTTGCGCACATTCCCGATCACATGGCTGGCATTGCTCGCATTCGTCACCGATCCGCTTTGGTTGATGAGAAGGTTGTACGACCCGGTGGTGATATTCCCTGAGGTAAAGTTCAGTACACCTATCACGTTCATGGACGAGTTGAGAGTTAGCCCCATACTGTTGTTCATGGTCACATTGTTGAACGCACATACGCCGGTGGCCGGATCGACCGTTTTCGCAGCCGTCCCTGAAAAAGTGACCGTACCGGATTGCGCGATAAATGTGCTGGCACCGCTGGTGCAAGCCCAATTTCCAGAGAGATCGATTGCATAATTCGAGGTGGATACATCCAGGGTGGCGTAGTTCTGGAGGGAGAGATTGCCTCCAATCGTGAGGTTAGCGGTCAGCGTAGCGGATGCAGGTGCAGATGAAGAGCCATTCAGGATCAGATTTCCAATAACGGTGGTCAGACCGGTCAGATCCTTGTCACTGTTGGTCAGCGTAAGATTGTAATAAGTCACTGGTTCAACGGTTTGCGGCCCGTATGCATAACTGTAGGTTACCGTGTTACCGGTTGCCGTGGCCGTGAGAGTATTGAAGTCAGCCATCGCGCCCACATTGAGAATGGAGCCATCTCCCTGGACCCAGGCTCCGTTGCAGGCAAGGTCCTCGCCGAAAGTAATATTTCCCTTATTGGTCAGGGTAATCCCAGCCTCCACCGTAGCATAATCGAGGCTGACCGTCCCGTTGAACTCCTGATTATTGGTTTCGAAATAATATCGGCCTATTCCCGGTGTGAAATTGGAACCATTCTGCGTGAGCCCGCCCTGGAAATGGATATCGGGATTGCCCAAATTCGACCAATAGCCGTTGGCGGAAATGGTGACCAGCCCAATAAAAGTCTTGGTGCCGGCAAGGTTGTTAAAGATCAGCCTGCCGCTTACAGTGGTAGGCCCGTTGACGGTAAAATCATGTCCGGTAACGGTCAGGCGGGTACCATTTCCGATAATGAGGTTTCCAACGGTCAGTCCGGTTGTTGTCGTGGCATTAACTGTGCCGCTCAGGTTGAGCGTGCCATTCACAGTCGTGAGGTTGTTGATCGTTTTGATCAGGTTGCCGCTTAAGGTGAGGTTGTAATAGGAGGTTTGGAAAACCGTCTGAGTGCCTCCGCTGTAATTCACCGTATTGCCACTTGCATTGGCACTGATATTTGATATCGTCGAGGTACCACCAATGACCAGGGTGGTATCTGTCCCCTGGATCAATGAGCCGGTGCCTGCCAGCGAAGTTGAGACGGTCAGGCTGCCGTTGTTGGTCAGGATAATGTCAGTAACTGAAATCCTGGGGATGATTATCGTACCGGTGAAAATCTGGTTATTGGTCTCAAAATAATAGGTCCCGCTACCTGCATTAAATGAGTTACTGTTATTCGTTAACCCACCTCGCAGGTGGATGGGTGCATTGCCGGAATTCGTCCAGTACCGGCCTGTGGGCACCGTCACCAGACCGCCGAATGTTTTGGTGCCGTCAGGGCTGCTAAACGCCAGCGTGCCGTTAACATTCGTTGTTCCGTCAACACTGAAATCATATCCTGCAACAGTAAGGGTATTCCCATTGTCAATGGTAAGATTCCCGTCAATGAAAAGACCTGCCGCGGTAGTGGCGTTCACCGTTCCCATCAGGCGATAATCGCCCTGGATGGTCGTTACCCCTGTTAGTGTTTTGGTTCCGCTCCCGCTGAGGGTCAGGTGATAATATGCAACTGGATGGACCGTTTGATTTCCTGCATAAGTGTAATTGACCGTGTTGCCGGCAGCCGAGGCAGTTAATCCCGTGATGGTAATATTCCTGGCGACATTCAAGACAGCACCGGTATCCTGGGCCAGGGTCCCCGTGCCGCTGAGAGTCTGATTAACCGTGAGCGTGCCTGTATTCGTCAGAGTGATCGTATCGACATTCAAATACTGGATCGTGATGGCGCTGGTTCCGCCAATTGACTGGGAATTGGTTTCGAAGATCATGTTGCCCGAACCGGTAGCTAACGTGCTGCCGTTGTGGGTCAATCCGTTGCGAAAATAGATATCCCTTGATGCATCGTTCTTAAAAATACCGCCCGAATTCACCGTGACGGGACCATGATAAACATACACTCCGGTTACAGCTTTGTGGTTTAGTGTTCCTGAAACGCTGGTACTGCCGCTCACCGTGGAAGCATAGTTCAGTTCCAGAGTTGTTCCCCCGCCGACAGTTAGGTCATGATTGACGGTGATGGCGCCGGTTGTACCCTTGGTCAGGTTGCCGCTGGTGGATAAGTTGTAATATGTCAGGGTGGCTACATTTTGGGTACCGCCGCTCAAGGCATAGTTGACCGTCCCGGTGCCGGCGGAAAAATTAGCCAATGTTCCATTTATCGTTCCAGATATATTCAATATGCTCGAACCCCCATTAAGCGCACCATTCGTGAGAGAGCAGGACCCGGTGAAAGTGTGTGAGAGGCCGCTGCCCAAATTCAAGGTTCCTCCCACGCCATTAATGGTGAGGGCGTTCGCGCTCATGCCGCTGGTGAAGGTAGCCGTGCCGCCAGTTTTGGTCATAAATACGTTGCTGGTGGTCTCGAACCCGTCGATGGATTGATCGGCCGTCCCCTCGAGATAAAGTCTCGAACTGCCTCCATTGACGGTTCCGGTGTTGGTGAAATTCCCGAGCAAATGCAAGTCGCTGCTGCCTGTTGTAAGTGAGCCGGCATTACTAAAACTGCCGCTCACCGTGAGGACATAGGAATTGGTGATGAATGATCCGCCGCTGATGATAGTGAACGACCCCACGGACACCGGCCCTGCTTTCAACTCCACCGTGGTCCCATCGCTGATGACAACGTTGTCCCCTGCCTGGGGATAATTCACCGTTTCACCCCAGGTAGCCGGCACGTTCCAATCACCGCTAATTACGCTGGTATATGCCACGGCTGCAGAAACCGGCCGGGCTGGCAGAAATGCCGTTGCCAATAGGAGGGCGATTGTTAGGAATGCAGACTTAACGCGCTGATGGTTTTTCATATCCCGATCCTCCCCTGCCAGTTGGATTCTGAATAAAAAGAGTTCAACATCTTCCACCTGCCGTTGTTCGAGTTTTCGACTAAAAAGCCTTTATCCGACATTTACAATTATTAATGGAAGCATCATATCATCTATAAAATTATATTTCATAAAAAAAATATAGCAGCCTCAAAAGATTCAACTAACAAATTTGCATGTTGTAAGGTTGGTGATTTAGTCAGAAAAAAGACAGGGCGAGATCATCTCTCGCCCTGCTTTGTCTCATGGAATGGGGTTAATCCTGTTTCGCCGGTGTGCCTTAGCAACTCTTCTCATCTATGATCTTGACCACATCTGGCTTGTTGGGGATCATGCACAGGAATTCGAAATTGTCCTCCCCCACATTCTGGTACCAGTGCGGCGCCCCGGCAGGGATGAAGACCACATCGCCAGCATGCACCTCGAATTCTTCGCCGTCAATGCTGATGCGGGCGTGACCTTGCAGAACATATTGCTCGTGCTCCACTGTATTGGTATGGTTGGGCATGCCTCCGCCTGGCTCCATGACGAACCGTCGCATGGCGAAATTGGGTCCTTCTATCGCCGAAATGAGTACCTGGATGGTGGTCTTGTCCCCGCTCTTGACGACCTGGGCTTCGACATTATTCGCTTGTTTCACTGACATCTTTACCTTCCTTTCCGATCGCATCCCGCACCTTCACGCCGCCTGAACCCACATCCCACACCTGTGATTTTTCGACGAACGCGGGTGAGAATAACTTCAAGTCCGTGGTGGTGAGCAATGCCTGCTCATGACGATGCAGATAACCCAACAGGTCCGACCGCCGTTGGAGGTCCAGTTCCGCCAGGACTTCATCCAATAATAACACCGGCCATTGACCGGTCTTGGTTTTCATCCATTCGATCTCAGCCAATTTGAGCGCCAGCAAGGCCGTCCGCACCTGCCCGCGCGAGCCAAAATCCGACAGGTCGACCCCGTTGGCGAGGAAACGCAGTTCGTCCCGATGCGGACCCAGCGTCGTCACTCCCCGGCGGATCTCTTCGCCGCGGGCCGCCTGCAAGGCTTCCAGGAATCCCTTGCGGATATCCTCTTCGCAGATGCCGTTGCGCTGGACCGGGGTGGCGAGTTTCATGGCGATCTGACCTTCCGGGCGGGGCAGCGGGTCGTAGGCGGGTTGGTAATGCAGCCGCAGGACTTCCACCGCCTGGGTCAGTTCCCGGTGGACCCGCGCAGCCATTCTTTCGATCTCATGCACCGCTTCGATCCGCCGCAGGATGATGGCCGCGCCTGCATGTGTGATGGTCTCGTCCCAAAAATCCAACTGGGATGTATCGCCGCCGCGCTCCGCCAGCAGTTTGAGCAGCGCATTGCGCTGAGTCAGCGCCTCGCCATATTCGCTCAACTGGCGGGCGTAACCCGGAACGGTCTGGGCCAGGGCCAGGTTGAGATAGCGCCGGCGTTCGTCCGGGCCGCCCTCGATGATCTGCGACATCTGCGGCACGAAGATGACCGCGTTGAAATGCCCGATGACATCTGCCATGTGCCGTTTGACACCATCCAGCAGGATTTCCTTTCGCAGCCGCTGACCGGTGGGGCCGACCGCTTCCAGCACCAGCCGGACCTCCAGCTTGTGGCTGGTTGGTCCACGCTTATACTCTGCCACCACCCGCCCCACCGCCAGGTCTTTGCGAGCTTCGATAAAATTGACCAGCTGACGGTCGGCATGGGTCTGGAAAGAGGTGAAAGCCGCCAGGAAATAGATCGCCTCCAGGATACTGGTTTTGCCCTGCGCATTGCTGCCGGTCAACAACACAACCCGCCGGGGGATTTCCATATCCAGGCGGGTGAAACTGCGGAAATTGGTCAGGGACAGATGGGTTAGATACATATTCCAGGCAGAAGCCGGCTCACTTATACGTTATCCATCGGTTCTTCATCCGGGGCGGGTTTCCATATCCGCACGGCCCGATCGGTGAAGACAACCCCATTAATGTGGTCAATCTCGTGCTGAAAGATGCGTGCCAGCCAGCCTTTGGCCTTCACTTTCATGGGCTGCCCGTGCCGGTTGAGGCCTTTCACCGTCACCGCCAGCGACCTTTCCACCTCGCCCTGGTAACCGGGCACTGAAAGGCATCCCTCCACCCCCAGTTCCGTCTCGGAGGATATTTCCTTGATCTCCGGGTTGATCAATATAAATAGTTTCTTGGGCGCATCCTCGACCGAATCATCCAACGGATATTCGACCACGATGAGGCGATCGGAAAGACCCACCTGTGGAGCCGCCAGGCCAACACCAGGAGCCTCCCGCATTGTCTCGACCATATCATCGATCAAGGTTTGCAGGGAAGCATCGAATTTGGTAACCGGTAAGGCTTTGCGCCGCAAGACAGGGTCGGGAAGATATACGATTTGTCGCAATGTCATAATTCACCAAACATCAGGATGGGCGCTTATTTTACTTCAATTCCGCCGGAGGATTTTCTTCATTCTCCCTGGCTTGCTCACCATCGGTGTTGCGCTGGTAGGCGGCAAACCAGTCTGCCATCCGCTCACGGTCGCCGCGGATATTTTCCTGTTCTTTTTTCGTGATCCGTTCCAGCCGGCGGCGTTCAATATCATCCTGGACCATCGACGGGTTATATACGTCTTCGAAGGTCATGTCCTTCCCACCACCAATGGTGATGTAGACATTGCCATAATTGAAAAGGATCTGTAACAATCCCTTTCGCTGATATTCCAGATGGAGGATATTATCCAGGGAAGCGATATCGCTAAACACTTCACCCAGAGGTGTCTTATTGATATCCAATATCTGATCCGGCGTCACCTGGAAGATGTCATTGCTCCAGTTCAGATACTGGTAATACCACCAACTGAATACAATAATGAATAATACCAGCCAAACAACCAATGTAACCTCTGTACCTGTATCTGCCAGTAAGGCAGGGACCTGGTTCAAGGCAGTGTGGAATATTTCATAGATCAACCAGGCGAACAAGGCCAACAGGATCAAACCGGGCAGCCATGTTTTAATGAGCAGGACGATCCAATGTTTTCGATATGTAATGGTGGTCAGCGCCTCGTATCGCACTCGCAAGAAATTCGCGAACAAACCACGTTTTGGAAAGGGATTCTGTTTCTTCGCATCCGGACTCTGAATCAGCGAGGCAGTCCGGGCTTCCTGGGGCGGTTTGGTTCCCGTGAGACGGTCACGGATGGCTTGCCGCATGGCTCCTTCTTCCAATTTCCGCACATTCTGGCGGGACCGTTTCCAGTGTTCCTCGATCAAGGCCGCAGCCTGTGCGGGGTGATCGACATTCTTCAGCCCCAGCGTGCTCCCCACGATCGTTCGCACGATCAGGGTACCGAAATCCAACTGGCGCCCCCAGTACTCCGTCTGCACGTTGATCCGCTGGATGGCAGAGAGTGGCGCTTCCTGGCGGCTGTCATAGATCCCCACCACCTTTTCCAACCAGACGACTCTCTGGTTGGTGACGATGTAATAATCATTCGCCCAATCGGCCCCATTCCATATACCCCAGCCGATAATGAGTCCCAGGGCGATGGCGGAGACCCACATCAGGAAAGGACTCGCAGCACTGAATCCCGTTATGATTCCCAGGAAGGCGAAGATGGACATCAGGAACGGGAGGAGTAAGACGCGCAGGAGCAGGATGGGGTGCTTGCGAGCCAGGAAATAGATCACCTCGCCTTCGCTGTCCCGCAGCCATTTGAATTTCATTCTCCGCGCCAGCCTGTGAGTGTTGACTGCCACGCTAAAATTGGACTTTAACTGGCGCACGTTTTTCATTAATAAGTTGAAGTCTTCCCGGTTGAGAGTAAGCAGAAGGACTTTTTCAACGGCTGTTACGGTTGCATTGCGGCGGTGATGAGTGAGCAATGCCTCTTCACCAAAATAATCCCCCTCCACCAGTTTTCCTAAAGATTTCACGCCATTCTTGCTACTCCGCTCCACATTGACGCTGCCGCCATAGATCATATAGAAGCGGTCCCCCTCCTCACCCTGGCGGATGATCACATCGCCGGGGTTGAAGGTCTTCTCCTGGATCTTTTCGGCGATCAAATCGAAATTCGCCTCCTCCAGTCGGTAGAAGAGGTGAATCCTTCGCATGAAATCGATCCGTTGCAGGGCAGGAACAATCTGCGGCGTAATAGTCATCACGATAATTCTAGCATGAAACGCAGCGGGGCAAATTGGCAATTTGCCCATGGCATGGTAGACAAATTGACCATTTATCCGAACGGTGGGGGTATGGGTAAAAAACCATTATTTTCTACTCTGGTACAATTGACTGATGAAAAGATGGCAATTTTGGGTCGGGGTGCTGATCAGCGGCGTTTTTCTTTATTTCGCTGTCCGCGGGTTCAGTTGGGAGGAGTTCTGGCTGTCGCTCTCCACCGCCAACTATTGGTGGATCCTGCCGGGTGTGGCGGTGTATATGGTGGGTGTGTGGGTACGCGCCTGGCGCTGGCACTACCTGCTCAAACCGATCAAGGCCATCAAAACACGGGTCATGTTCCCCATCACCTGCATTGGTTATATGGGCAACAATATCTACCCGGCCCGCGCCGGTGAGGTGCTGCGAGCGGTCACGCTCAAACGCCGTGAAGGTGTGCCGATCTCGGCCTCCCTGGCTACCATCATCGTCGAGCGCATCTTCGACGGGGTGGTCATGCTGGCCTTCATCTTCGTCAACCTGACCCAACTGGCTAAACTGGCGGACGTGTCCATCCCGGTGGGCAAGTGGAACATCACGATTCAGGACCTGGCAGTGTGGGGCAGTATCGCCTTCCTGGGTGCGCTGGTGGTCTTCCTGGTCTCAGCCATGTTCCCGCGTGTGACCAGCCGTATCGGTCAGTGGTTCGTCGACCGCCTGCTGCCTGCCCGCATCCGTGAAAAAGCCAGCGGCATCATGAACAAATTCCTGGACGGGTTGGCCTCCCTGCGCTCTCCCGCCAATGTCCTGATGGTCTTCCTCACCTCCGTGCTGATCTGGCTGCTGGAAACCGTCAAATACTGGTTCGTCCTGCATGCCTTCGGTCTCGAAGGCCAGGTGAGTTTCTTCACCCTCATGCTGATGAACGGCGTGGTCAACCTTGCCACCACCATCCCGGCTGCACCCGGTTACCTGGGCACATTTGACGCCCCCGGCATCGCCGTTCTGCAGGCCGCCGGCATCGACAAAGCCATCGCCGCCGGGTATACCCTGACCTTGCACCTGGCGCTGTGGGTGCCCATCACCCTGCTGGGAGCCTATTACCTGGCCCGCGAAGGCATCAAGTGGAATGATTCTCTCCGGCATGAACAGGAAGTCGAATCCCCCGCATAAAGCGGGGGATTTTTTGTACCTTTCACCTATGACCAATTAATACACCGGCAAGGTTGTATCCACTTCCCGTGGCCCAGGCGTTTATTCCCCCCTTCAAATTCCGAACCTTCTTGAACCCGGCGCTCGACGAGCAGTTCCAATGCCCGCATGGAGCGTAGCCGGTCTTGCAAAAAACCACCATGTCCTGGGCGCTGTCCAGTTCCGGTAGCCGCTCCGCCAGTTGACCCAGGGGGAACAGTTCCTCTCCGGGGATGGAGGAGATCTCCACCTCATGCGGTTCGCGCACATCGATCAGGCGGATGTTTTCGCCCCGTCGCAGTTTTTCAGCCAATTCAGAAACAGAAATATCCCAGTCCATTCCTGCGGAGCCTTCATCATGGTCGTAACCGGGTACCCCGCAGAAGGCTTCATAGTCGATCAATTCGGTCACTTCGGGATTCTCGCCACAGACCTTGCACTTGGGGTTTTTCTTCAATTTCACAAATTCAAAAGTCATGTCGAGGGCATTGTATAGCAGCAGCCGCCCCACCAGCGTGGAGCCGATGCCAAGCAGCAATTTGATCGCCTCGGTCGCCTGGATGGTGCCGATCGTGCCCGGCAGTACGCCCAGCACCCCGCCTTCGGCGCAGGAGGGGACCAACCCCGGCGGGGGCGGTTCGGGGAAGAGGCAGCGATAACAGGGTCCCTCCCTGGCATAAAAGACACTGGCCTGCCCGTCGAAGCGGTAGATCGATCCGTACACCACCGGCTTGGCCAGCAGCACCCCCAGGTCGTTCATCAGGTAACGGGTGGGGAAATTATCCGTGCCGTCGATCAGCACGTCATAGTCCTTCGCGATCCGCATGGCATTCTCGGAGGTAAAAGGTTCATTGTAGACATCCACCTGGACGTCGGGGTTGAGGTCGTGCAGGCGCGCTTTGGCCGACTCCACCTTCAACTCGCCCACGGTCCCGACCCGGTGGATGATCTGCCGCTGCAGGTTGGAGGCATCGACCGTGTCAAAATCCACCAGGCCGATCCGCCCAACCCCGGCGGCAGCCAAATAAAGCGCCACCGGCGAGCCCAGCCCGCCCGTCCCAACGATCAGGACGGAGGACGCCAGGAGTTTCTTTTGACCCTCCAGGCCCACCTCGGGGATCAGCAGGTGGCGCGAGTAGCGCAAGATTTCATCACGTGAGAGATCGGGTAGCATCGTGTCTCCTTAGCCTCCCGCAATGGAGGGGATAAGCAGCAGTTTATCGCTTTCAGCGAGCTGCGTTTCCAGGCCCTGCAGGTCGTAGACGTTATTTTCGCCCAGGTACAGGTTGACAAAGGGGCGCAGCTGCCCATCCCCGTTGGTCAGGTTCGAGCGCAGGGGCGGATATTGGGTCATCAGGTTTTCCACCGCTTCTGCCACGGTCTTTCCCGGGACGGTTACTTCGGTCTGCCCGTTGGCGTACGGACGAAGGGGTGTCGGAATTCTTATCGATGGCATGTTTTTATACCCTGCGGCCTCAGCAGCCGCCCCTCCCGACCACGGACTCGCAAGAGGAGGCGGTGGTGATATCGACGGAACCGGCCTGGGCAAAAGGCTGCATGAATTTTTCCACGCTCTCTTTGTCCTTGGCCTGCATGATCAACATGAGGGTATGCTGTCCATCCAGCACGGCCTCGCCTTGCAGGTCCACGCCGTACTTACGGGCATTCATGCGGCTCAAGTGGGTCAGCAACATCTCGCCCATTTGCGGGTCTTTGGCTGGGCAGGTTTCAGCGGTATGTTGGTGGCGTACGAAATAGAGTGACATTTTATCTCCTTTTATGAATAAAGATTACCAGTATTCCGACAAGCGACGACCTCAATGAGCGAGCGGATCGGGCGTCTAGACCTGGATGGGTTCTTCCAAAAAGGAAGAGCGATCCTCCGCCAGCCGCCACGAACGCGACTCTTTCGCCTTGCCTGCATCGACGTTGGTGATGATATAAGAAAAAAACGGCTGGGCCCATTCCCGGTCGAACTCGGAAGGGCGGTTGGGATGGTCGGGGTGGGAATGAAACACTCCCAAGAGGACCATTTTGAGGCGGTCAGCCTCCAATTCGCCTTGCAGATAGTCTTTCGGCGAGACCTGGTAGCGGTTGTGCCGGGCTCCATCTTCACGGGAATTGGGCAGAGGCAGTATTGTCAACACCTGCCTGACCTCTCCATCGATCCCGATGAGGAAACCTGCGCCTTCCTCGGGGTAGGCTTTTTCACCGTGGGCATGGATGTCTTCGAGAACCTGTGGGTCCATTTTCAGCATATCAGCCTTCCCACAACTTCTTTTCAGAAAGGTACTTGTAACCGGCATCCGGGAAGACGGTGACAACGACGCCTTCTTCCAGTTCATCCGCCACCTGCAAGGCCGCTGCAGCCGCCGCGCCGGAAGATATCCCCACGAATAGACCTTCCTGGCTGGCCAACTTACGCACCATATCGTAGGCTTTCTCGGTCTGGACCGCCACGATCCGGTCAGCAAAGGGCGGCTGATAGATGCCCGGTTGGATTGAGGTTTGCATGTGCTTAAGCCCCTCCAATCCATGCAGAGGCTGGTCGGGCTGCACCCCGATGATCTCGATGGCGGGATTATATTCGCGCAGGTAACGACCCGTTCCCATCAGCGTGCCGGAAGTGCCCATCCCGGCCACAAAGTGCGTGATTCCCCCGCCGCACTGGGAGACGATCTCCGGCCCGGTGCTGTGATAATGCGCCAGCCAGTTGGCCGGGTTATCATATTGGTTGGCATAGAAATAGCGTTCGGGGTATTCTTCGACCAGCCGGCGAGCCGTGCGAATGGCTCCATCGGATCCTTCCGACGGGTCGGTCAGGATAAGTTCGGCGCCTAGCGCCTTCAATATGGCGATCCGCTCGGAGCTGGCATTGGCAGGTAATGCCAGCGTAACACCGATCCCCATAGTGGCCCCAAAGGTGGCATAGGCGATGCCCATGTTCCCCGAGGTCGAATCCAGCAAGCGTTTATTGCGATTCAGGTCGCCCTGAGCCAGGGCGGTGCGGATGATGGAAAGGGCCGGCCTGTCTTTTATCGAACCGCCCGGGTTGAACCATTCGGCTTTTGCAAATACCTGCACCGCCGGGTTCAGCGAAGAGGTGACCCGCCGCAGCGGAATGAGAGGTGTGTTCCCCACATGGGCTTCGAGCCCGGCTACATTCGAGACGATCACTTCTGTGTCATGGCGTACGGTTGCCATCAGTTCCTCCGATCGATAACAAAAAAGGTGCAGACAAACGAAAAGGACGGGGCAATTGCCCGGCGACATCCCATTACTCTTGCGGGGTCGCTCACCGTCCTTCGTTTGCTTGCGCTAGTTTGTTTTCGAAGGGACGATGGCTACGAACCCCGCCTCAGACACATGCAATCAGTCATTGAATATCTCCATAATATATATGACAATCTTGATAAATATTATACGATAATAATTCTCATTGTCAAGGGCAAGTCTTTATGACATCCCTTATATCGAGAAGTCTTCCCCGCTCCAGCCGTTTTCCTGCGGCGCATGCACATGCGGGAGCGTGGTGGCATGCCCGTCCATGCGGGTCTCGATCGCTTCCACCCGTTCCAACAACTGCTTCAGCGATAGGCCGACTACATCCGGCAGGGTGGTATGGTTCAGGTCAGGCGCGTCACCCGCCATGTGCGGATGGACTCTCCGCACGATCTGCCCCGGCACTCCCACCACCACTGAGTTGGCCGGCACCGATTTCACCACTACCGCATTGGCGCCGATGCGGCTGTCATCCCCGATGGTGATGGCCCCCAGGACTTTCGCCCCTGCGCCGATCACCACCCGGTCCCCGATGGTGGGATGGCGTTTACCCTTCTCCAGGCTGGTACCGCCCAGCGTTACACCGTGATAGAGGGTCACATCGTTGCCGATCTCGGCAGTCTCGCCGATGACCACTCCCATCCCGTGATCGATGAAGAAACCGGTTCCGATGGTCGCGCCGGGATGGATCTCGATTCCGGTCAGGTCCCGCAAGATCTGCGAAAACCAACGCCCAAAGAATTTAAATCCATGCCGCCATAACCAGGAAGTAATACAATGTCCCCAGATGGCATGCAGACCCGGGTAAACAAACATCACCTCCAGGCGCGAGCGGGCAGCTGGATCTCGCTCCAGGACCGACTCTACATCCCTGCGCACAGTGGCAAAGAAACCCATCTTTCGGGGTGGTTTCTCTTGAGAGCCATTTGAAATATTAGCCATATTCACTACATCCTCCCCGCAAGTCCTTTTACTCAACCAGATCAGCGAACAACGCCGTGGACAGGTAGCGCTCGCCGAAATCGGGCAACAGCACCACGATCAACTTACCGGCATTCTCTTTTCGTCCCGCCACTTGCAGGGCCGCCCACGCAGCCGCCCCACCGGAAATGCCAATGAGCAGACCTTCTTCGCGGGCCATGCGGCGGGCCGTCGCCAGCGCATCTTCATCCTTCACACGCACGACTTCATCATAGACCTTCGTGTTGAGCACCGCCGGGACGAAGCCCGCCCCAATGCCCTGTATCTTGTGCGGCCCTTTCTGCCCGCCGGAAAGGATCGGTGAAGCGTCCGGTTCGACCGCCACCACCCGGAAAGATGATTTGCGGCCTTTGATCACCTCCCCCACGCCGGTGATGGTCCCACCGGTGCCGATGCCCGCTACAAAGATATCCACCTTGCCGTCGGTATCATTCCAGATCTCTTCCGCCGTGGTTGTGCGATGGATCTCCGGGTTGGCCGGGTTCTTGAACTGCTGCGGCATGAAGTAACGCGGGTCTGACGCCGCCAGTTCCTCGGCCTTCTTGATGGCCCCGCCCATCCCCTCGGGACCGGGGGTGAGGACCAGTTCCGCTCCATAAGCGCGCAGGAGCATCCGCCGTTCCTTGCTGAATGTTTCGGGCATGGTCAGGACGCATTTATATCCACGCGCAGCCGCGACCATCGCCAGGGCAATGCCGGTGTTCCCACTGGTAGGCTCAACGATGATCGTATCCCTGGTGATCTTGCCGGCCTTCTCTGCCGCATCGATCATGGCCGCACCAATGCGATCTTTGACGCTGTGAGCCGGATTGAAGAATTCCAGTTTGGCAGCGATGCGGGCATTCAAACCACTGCTGATATGGTTAAGTTGTACAAGTGGCGTTTTTCCGATCAACTCGGTGATATTATTGGCGATTTTCATGAAAAGTCTCCTTAAATTAAGCAGCCAACAGGTAAACAAAAAGGACGGCGCGGGTTGCGGCACGTGCGAACTGTCACATGCGGGGATAAACCCACCGTCCTTCATCTGTTGGCTGAATTTTTTATGAGGAGACGGTGACTATGATCCCCGCCTCAGACACAAGCAAGCATACATGAAAAACTCTCCTGGATATTTGGGAAACTATTTGGGTGAGTATAGTGCAAAATATTGATTTGTCAAGGAAGAAAACTGGCGTGCCCTTGATTTAGCGAATTGTTCTTTCAATTAAGGTACAATAACCCGCAGCGAGAAGAAAGGATGCTCCCGGACACGTCGGTTTTGTGATCCGTATTCTCCTCATAATGACACATTCCAGCAGGCGGAGAAGAAAATGTCCCCCATTAATTATATAAAAAGAGAGAAAGTAGCCAATTGGTCACTAGGGCTGTCCCTTCTGGTGGCGGTCTCGGCGGTATTATTTGGACCCGGCATCTACATGGCGATTCCGCCATCCACCTACATTTTCCTGGCGCTCTTTCTGGCCTTCCTGATTCCAACCCTGGTGCTTGGTTTATTGGGCTTGAAAGCGGAAGGCCGTAAAAAGGCTCTCTCTGCTTTGATCATTACCGGGCTCGCATCCATCTTCTTTTTCTCGGTAGCCGTGCCCGGTTTTCGTAACACGCCGCTCAAGTTGGCGCTTGTAGAGATCGAATTTGCCGCAGCCCCCGCTTGCTCGGGGCAGGGAATTTCAGAGGCGCAGACTTATGCCCCCGGATCCGGGGTGCATCCCGTGGTTGCAATCGTCGTCAATAGCAGCGTAGTGGATATGGCTCCTCCTGTGACCAATCATTGGGTCTCTCGCGATCTCTGGCCCGCCTCACTGGACCAGGTGCAGCTGGTGGTTTGCATAGGACCTGAGGAGGCTGATACCGTTGAAACTTGCGAATATAGCGCTGGGACGCTGAAAAAACGCATCCAATTCCATCGCGAGGTTCGCCTGATATCCGCACAGACCGGGGAAACCATCGCCCAACATACCTTGCTCGGCAGCCTGCCGAAGCAATGTCCGGACTTTACCGAACAGGGGAATGACGCTGATATTAAGGGTACCAAGCCGTCCTCCACTGAACTCAGTGAATGGCTCAAGCAGGTGATGAATCCATAACCCCATTGATCCAATTGTTTCAAGCGAAAAAAAATCAGCCTCCCCGTTTGGGGAGGCTGGTCATTATCGGATTGGGATTGCCTACTCTTCCTTCTTGGCTTCCAATTCCTTTTGGTGCGCCGCGATGATCTCCTGCGACAGGTGATTGGGCACGATCTCATAGCGGTCCATTTCCATGGAGAAGACGCCGCGTCCGCCGGTTAGGGAACGCAACTGGGTGGTGTACCGCAGCATTTCAGCCAGAGGCACCTGCGCCACCACCACGGTCCGCCCACGTTCCGACTCGGTCCCCTGCACTCGGCCACGGCGGCTGTTCAGGTCGCCCATCACATCGCCCATGTTGGCGTCGGGGATGGTGATGCGCACATTCATGATCGGCTCGAAGAGCACCGGGCCGGCATCTCTCACTGCCAGTTTGAAGGCCTCGCGACCGGCAATTTCGAACGCCACCGGTTTGGAATCGACCGGGTGTTCCTTGCCGTCATAAACGATCACACGCACATTGCTGAGAGGGAAGCCAGCCATAACGCCACCTTGCAGCGAGGCGGCGATGCCCTTTTCGATCGCCGGCAGGTAGGAACGAGAAAGGTTCATTCCCACCAATTCGTCGGTGAAATCGAAATCCATTTCGGGGCAGGGCTCGATCTTCAAAGACACCTCGCCGAATTGGCCTGCGCCGCCGGATTGCTTCTTATGGCGGTACATGGCATTCGACTTCCTGGTGATACCTTCCCGGTAAGGGACCTTCGGCTCGCCGGTGGTCAAGCCCACCTGCAGCTTGCCTTCAGCCCGGCGGATGGCCACGTCGATGTGCTGGTCGCCCATCCCTTGCAGGATGGTCTGACCGGTGGCCTTTTCCTGGTACCAGGAAAGAGTCATGTCTTCTTCGCACAGGCGGGTCAGCGTGGGGGAGATCTTGGCTGCATCGGCCTGGCTCTTGGGATGAATAGCCACCCGGTAGAGTGCCGTGGGATATTTCGGCATCGGCAGGGTCAGCGGATGACCTTTGTCGCACAACGTGTCGCCGGTGGTGGTTGCGCTCAACTTGGCCACGATGGCGATGTCGCCGCTGTGGACAACCTTGACGGGCATAGTTTCTTTCCCGCGCATGATTGACAGTCCTGCCATGCGTTCTTCCACACCCTTGCTTTGGTTCCAAACACGGGTATCGCCTTGCAGCGTGCCCGAATAAACCCGGAAATAGGTCAACTTGCCTACGAAGGGGTCGGCAGTGGTCTTCCACACGTATAGTGCCAGCGGGTTGGCGTCACTGGCCTTGACAGTCTCTTCGCCGCCTTTGCCGATGGCAGTCACTTCTTTTTCCGCCGGTGAGGGCATCAGGTTTATCATGGCATCCAGGAGAGGCGCTACCCCTTTTTCATGACCACCGCCTGCAACAAAAACCGGCACATACAGGTTGGATTTAATGGCAGCCTTGAGGCCTCGCAACAATTCTTCATCGCTGAGGGCGCCGCTTTCCAGATATTTTTCGAGCAAGGCATCTTCGCCTTCGGCAGCCGCTTCCATCAACTTGGTGCGTGCATCGTCGGCAGCGGCCTTCAGATCAGCGGGGATCTCTTCGGCAGTTTTTCCTTCACCGGCATAGGCTTTCATCGAGATCAGGTCGATAATGCCTTTAAAGGCAGCCCGCTCACCCCACGGCAGTTGGATCGGGATGAGGCGGATGGGGGAAAATTCCTGTACGGAAGCGATGGCCTTGCGGAAATCGGCGTTGTCGCGGTCCATTTTGTTGATCACCAGGAACCGGCGCAGGTTGAAGGTGTCGCAATGGCCCCAACTGATTTCCGTGCCTACTTCCAGACCGGCCACGGAATCCACCAGGATGATCGCCCCATCGGCTACCCTTAATGCCGAAATGACTTCGCCGACGAAATCGGTGTAGCCGGGTGTATCAAGGATATTGATCTTGTAATTTTTGTATTCTACGGGGATAACAGCGGTGGAAAGGGATAACTTTCGGCGGATTTCTTCATCTTCGAAATCGGAAACGGTCGATCCATCATCGATCTTTCCGAGGCGGGTGGTGGCTCCGCTCACATGCAGGAAGGCCTCCGCCAGCATGGTCTTTCCGCCCGATCCATGTGATATAAGCGCGATGTTCCGGATAAACTCGGTCGTGTACTCTTTCATTTGCCAACCTCACATATTATGGGATGTTGCAAGCGGGCTGATTATACCTTAATTTATTTTTTGCCCTGCAAGCCCGGTTTTCTTCAATGAGTTTCGACGATTTTTTGTCCTACCCTACAAAGCGCATGAAGACCTGGTTCCCCAAAAGGCGGCCGCGAGTGGTGAGCCGCAGAACCGGTGATTGATCGGCTCCATCCCCCACATCGGCCCATACAAGCAGCCCCTGCCTAATGGAGGCCTGGATCTCTTTATCGAACACATCCACCAAGCCCACTCCAAACCGGTCACGGAAGGCTTTTGCGGAGACCCCTTCGCCGGTCAGCCGCAGGCCGGTCATCATGGTTTCCTGCATTTCCACCTCCCTTGTAATCTGTTGGTGGTTGACCGTGGCGGGACTCAGGGGAAACTGGAATTTGTCTAGTTTTGAAGGCTTTCCCACCCTCTCGATATACTGCTTGATCCGCAGAAAATTGGAATAACGGACCCCGTTGGCATATCCATGTGCCCCCGCGCCAAAGCCAAGATAGGGCTGGTTGCGCCAGTATTGCAGGTTGTGACGGCATTGAAACCCGGCTTTGGCCCAGTTGGAGATCTCATATTGCTCGAAACCCGCCCCAGCCAGGTATTCCGTGGCCCATTCGTACATGTCCGCTGCCAGGTCGGGGTCGGGCATGGGCATTAATCCTCGCGAGGCCCAGCGGCCATAAGGCGTGCCCGTCTCCACCGTGAGAGCATACAAGGAAAGGTGCTCCGGTTTCAGGTCCACCGCCCGGCGCAGGGATTCCTGCCAGCGGGCCAGACTTTGCTCCGGCAAGCCATAGATCAGGTCGAGGTTGATGTTTTCGAATCCAGCCTGCTTGGCCCAGCGAACCGACTCGATCACGTCGAAAAAGTCGTGGATCCGCTCGAGTTGGCGCAATTCCTGTGGGTGGGCAGACTGCACCCCAAAACTGAGCCGGTTGAATCCCAGGCGGCGCATTTCCGTAACGAAGCCAGGCTGACCGTACCCGGGTTGGCCTCGGTGGAAATCTCCACCTCGCCTGAGGCGGGGTTGTGCAGATCGAAACCAGCCTCGACCGCCTGCAGGATTTTCGCAAATTGGGCAGGCTCCAGCAACGAAGGCGTGCCCCCTCCGAAGAAGAGACTGTGAACGGGGTAACGCTCTGGAACGGAGCTGGCAACCGACCCTATCTCCCTCGCCAGCGCGTCGACATAGGCAGGGATGAGAGTCTCCTGCCCTGCATAGGTATTGAAATCACAATACGCGCAGCGATGGACACAAAAGGGGATGTGAAAATAGAGGGAATAACTCATGTGATAAATTCTCGTACAATGCCACAGGACTGAGGTTATACCACCTCTTCAGGTTTCGTAGTCCAATACCCTGGGCAGGCCAATCAGCAATGCCAGCGGACCGGCAAGAAGCAGCCACATGGCTGGCCCCAGGCCTAATGCCTGCGCCACCACACCGATCCCAAATGGGATTAATTTGCCAAACAAACCGACCACATTCCCCACTGCCATGACGGTCCCGCTTTGACCCGGCATGGCGGAATATAAATTCCCTTGCAGGATCGCATACCAGCCTGCGTTGAACAATCCCATCAACCCGGCGATGACCAATTTCACCCACGGGTTGGGGATCAGCAGGAAAGCCGGGAAGAGTACCAGTTCCACCCACACGCTCAGGCGCAGGTAGTTGAGGCCGCGCACTTTTTCCAGCAAGGGGATGATGAGGAAATCGCCCAGCAGCCCGAAACCGGTCCAGACCGCCACAGCCAGGGCTGCTCTGGAAACGGAGAATCCCACCACATCCACAAAATAGAGGGCCAGGTAGCCGTAAAGCACATCCAGCATCAAATCCGAAAATTCCAGCAGGACCAGCCAGCGCAGGACCGCTCCACGGCGAAGCGCCTTGAAGGCCTCCACCAGACCATGACGGATTGCAGGCCATTGAGGCATGGGTGGGTGAGTGACCGGGGAAGCCGGCAGGTACCTCCAAGCGCCTGTCAGCAGCAAGGCCGAAATTAAAGCCAGCACCACAAAGATGCCTCGCCAGCCAAATCCGATCAGGACTGCCCCGCCCAGCAACAGCGGCCCGAGCGTGACCCCCAGGGAACCCGCAAAGGTCCAGCGGGCCATGTTATGCTCATGGCGGTGCGGGTCGCGGTCCATCAAGGTGGCCTGCGATAGCGTGACGAATGCGCCGGAGGCGGGGTAAAAGATGATGAACGATAACAGCAGGAAAATATAATTATGGCTCAGTGCCGTTAATAAGCACGCCAATGTAAAGAATATCCCCCCGCCCAGGATGAGCACCCGCCGTTTCCATACATCCCCCAGGATGCCCACGAACGGTTCGATCAGGTTGGCGATGATGCCCGGCAGGCTGAGGGCCAGGCCGATCTGGACATAATTCAGTTGCAGATCGGTGCGGATGAGCGGCCAGGCCGCCTCGGTCACGCCAAAGACAAGTTCGTCCAGGAACTCTATCAGGAGGAAGATCAGGTTTCCCATAAAAAATCCCGACCCGATGATAACAGATTTCATTCCATAAACTGGTAAAATAAAAAATCCCCCCATCGAGGTGTTCAATGAACCCACATGCGATATCGGATGAGAAGCAGCGCCGGCGGCAGCACTGGGCCTGGTATATGTATGATTTTGGCAATTCCGCCTACGCAGCCGTCATTCTGTTGGCAATCTACTCGGCTTACTTCAAGGGCCAGGTGGTCGGAGGCGCAGAAGGTTCACGCTTGTGGGGTTTGGCGCTGGGGGCAGCCATGCTGGTGGTAGCCGTTATTTCTCCCATCCTGGGAGCCATCGCTGATTTCGCCGCCTCGAAAAAACGCATGCTGCTGATCTTCAGTTGCATTTCCTGGTTCTTCACGGGCCTGCTCTTCTTCGTGCAAAAAGGCGATGTGGTGCTGGGGTTTCTCTTCTTCGTGCTGGCAGAGATTGGCTACCGCGGCGGGCAGGTCTTTTACAATGCCCTCCTGCCCGATATCGCCTCGCCTGCCGAGATAGGACAGGTGTCAGGGCGAGGTTGGGCCATCGGCTCCATCGGCGGAGTCGTTTGCCTGCTGTTCATCCTGCCTCCCATCATCTTGACGAAAAACGACCCAGCCCTGAACCTGCTGGCAATCCGGGGATCTTTTGTCTTCACAGCAATCTTCTTTGCCATTTCATCATTACTGCTGTTCCTGCGTGTCAAAGAGAAGAACAAAGGCCGCACGCTGCCTGCCGGTGAGAGCTACCTGTCCGTTTCGATCAAACGACTGGTGACCACCTTCAAAGCCGTCCGTCATTTTCGGCAGTTCATCACGTTCATTGTCTCGTTTCTAATCTACAACGATGGCATTCTCATGGCGCTGGATTTTGCCGCCATTATCGGGGCGGTCCTCTTCGGCATGACCCAGACGCAATTGATCCTCTTCATGATCCTGGTGCAGGTCGCCAGCGCAGCCGGGGCCTATCTCTTCGGCCTGCTCGGTGAACGGATCGGTTTCAAGAAAGCCCTGCTTGTCTCCCTGGTCATGATGATAGCCGCCGTCATATGGATGATCTTCAACCCATCCATGGCAGGCTATTTCGTCATCGGCGCGCTGGCGGGATTCTCCCTCACCGGCGTCCAGTCTCTCAGCCGGACCATGGCAGGATTGTTCGCCCCTCCGTCCAAGACGGCCGAGTTCTTCGGGTTCTTCGCCGTGGCAGGGAAATCCTCCTCGTTCATCGGCCCGACGGCATTTGGTTTGTTGGCTGCGGGCATCGCCCAGTCAGTCGAGAAAAAAGGCCTGGATGTGATCCAGGCAGAACAATTCGGCACACGCGCCGGTTTAGTCCTGATCGCCATATTCCTGTTGGTTGGGTTGATAATCCTGCTCTCCGTTAATGAGAAACGCGCCCTCAAGGCAGCCGATGAATACATCCCCGAATCGATCTGAAAACGAACAGGCTCCAAATTCATTGCGCAGGCGTCCACTGCGCTACATGCTGAAGCAACTATCCATCCTGGCTTTCGCGGCGCTCACCCGTCTGGAGATCGAAGGGGAGGAAAACCTGCCCGCAGGCGGACCACTACTGGTAGTTGGCAACCATTTTAGTTTCATCGACCCGGTGGCTATCGTCCGGATGGCCCCCTGGCCGATCGAGTTCGTCGGGGGGGCCGTCACGCCGCACGCACCTCTTTGGACCCGTATCATCCCATTCTTGTGGGGATACCACAAACTCTATCGGGGAACGGGTGCACGTGGCGCGTTGCGTAACGCCGAGAAAATATTGAAGAACGACGGTATTGTCAGTATCTTCCCCGAAGGGGGAAACTGGGCTACTGTCTTGCGACCCGCACGCCCGGGCACGGCCTTCCTGGCTACCCGCACCGGCGTGCCGATTTTACCGATCGGGTTGTCCGGCTTCACCGGAGTATTTCCATCCCTGGGGCGGGGCAAACGCGGCGCCGTACGGATCCAGATCGGCAAGCCCATCGGACCATTCAGTGAGACTGACTTCAAGTTCGTCTCACCGCGATTGTCTTGATGAAATCGGCCATGAGATCATGCGGAGTATAGCCGTCCTGCTTCCAGGAGAATCCCGCGGCCATTACTCCGATGATCCAGCCATTCGCCTGGCCGCCCGTGGCACCGAACGCTATCCCTGGGCTGATAAAGTCGAGGGGGAAGTGGTGGGCGAAATCCATTAGAAACCAGTTCGTCAGTAAACAAAGACAGCGGCAACTGATTTTGCCGCTGTCTTATTTATCCAAACCAGGAATAACCTGCCCAACTAAAGCAGCATCCGCACGGGCTCTTCCAGGTACTGCGCCAGCGCTTGCATAAATTTGGCGGCTTCCACACCATCGCTGACACGGTGATCCACTGCAATGGTCGCCTTCATCCGCCAACCGGGCTTCATTTGCCCATATTCCACAACCGGCACTTCTCGCGCCGCACCGACTGCCAGGATGGCTGCCTCGGGCGGATTGATGATGGCGCTGAAATTCTCAACATCATACATGCCCAAATTGGAGATCGAGAAGGTTGAGCCTTCTATCTCCTCCGGCCTGACCTTGCCCTCGCGCACATGCGCCGCCATCGACTTGACCTCCGCAGAGATCGTTCCCAACGGTTTTACGTCCGCATCGCGGCAGACGACCGTCAGCAAGCCGCCTTCCACCGCTACTGCCACGCCGATATTGACGGAACCGTGGCGAACGATGGCATTTCCATTGAGGGAGGCATTCAGGTTGGGGAACTGGTGCAGGGTCATTGCCACCGCTTTGATGATAAAGTCGTTCACCGAGACCTTTTCATTTTCACCCCAAACAACATTGATCTGCTTACGCAGATCAAGCAGAGCCCCGATCTTATATTCATGGGTCACATAAAAATGGGGGATGGTCGTTTTCGACTCGGTCATGCGGCGGCCAATGGCAGAGCGGAGTTTGCTCATCGGCACGGTTTCTTCCGAGATCGAGGCTAAACGCCCGCTAACTTTGGCTGTACCAGCCGGTGCCTGGCTTGCCGCAGGCGCCTGCATGGCAGTTTCGATGTCACGGCGAACGATCCGTCCACCGGGACCACTGCCCCGGATGTGGCTCAGGTCCACCTGTTGGTCGCGGGCGATCTTTTTTGCCAACGGGCTCGCCTTAACCGTGGTGGAATCTTGTACTACAGCCGCGGCTGCAAGCGGAGCTGCCTGTACTGCCGGGTGCGCCTGTTCTTTTTGAGGAACCGCTACCGGAGCAGGTGCTTCTTTCACCGGAGCCGTAATAGGTGCAGGAGTTGCAGCCGCTGGAGCGGCTGCAGGCAGGTCGATCTTTTCATCGGCGCTGCCGACGACGGCAATGGGGGTACTGATGGGCACCACCGCCCCTTCGTCTACCAGCAGTTTCCGCACTACCCCGCTGGCCGAAGACTCCACCTCCACGGTAGCCTTGTCTGTCTCGATCTCCGCCAGCACATCGCCCTTGTTGACGGTCTCGCCCTCTTTTTTCACCCAGCGCACGAGTGTACCCTCGGCCATATCGAAACCGAGCTTGGGCATATTGATGGTTTCGGCCATTACAGCACCTCCTTGACCGCTGCGATCACATCAGCCACTTGCGGCAAAGCCGATTGCTCCAGCGTACGGTTATAGGGCAGGGGTACTTCCTTCTGCGCCACCCGCCTCACCGGAGCATCGACGTAGTCAAAAGCCTCTTCATAGATCCGGCTGGCCACCTCAGACCCCACTCCAAAAGACTTCCAGCCCTCCTCCACGATCACAGCCCGGTTGGTCTTCTTGAACAACTCGATCACCGGGTCCATATCCAACGGACGCAGCGAGCGCAGATCGATGATCTCACAGTCGATGCCTTCCTTGGCCAGTTCATCCGCTGCCTTGAGGGATAATTCCAGTCCCTTGGAATAGGTGATAATGCTCACATCCTTGCCCGGGCGTTGCACCTTGGACTTGCCAATGGGGATAACGTAATCACCCTCAGGCACCTCCCCGCGCACCTGGTAGAGGGTGGCATGTTCGAGGAACAGGACCGGGTCGTTGCTGCGGATGGCGGACTTCATTAAGCCTTTAGCGTCCTCGGGTGTCCCCGGAGCCACCACTTTCAGACCGGGAAAATGAGCAAAAATTGCGTCGGGGGTTTGCGAGTGGGTTGCGCCGAGTTGGCGGCCTCCACCAGTGACAGCCCGGATCACCATCGGCAATAGGAACTGACCACCGAACATGTAATGCAACTTGGCGGCCTCGTTGACGATGTGATCCATGGCTGCAAAGGCAAAATTAATTGTCATCAGTTCGGCGATGGGGCGCAGGCCGGTCATGGCAGAGCCAATGGCGGCTCCAATAATGGCAGATTCGGCGATGGGTGTATCCCGCACACGCTCCGCACCAAAATGGTCATAAAAACCCTTGGTGACGGCATAAGAACCACCCCATACACCTACTTCTTCACCCAAAATAAAAACATTGGGGTCGCGTTCCATTTCCTCCCACATGGCCTGGGAGATGGCTTCTCTCATGGTAATGCGGGCCATGTTAGCCTTCCTCTGCGTAGATGTGATCGAAGAGTGTCTCGAGGGCAGGTTCGGGGCTGGCCTCGGCAAATTCCACGGCTTTCCGGGTATCATCCACCGCTTTTTCCTCGATCCCTTTCAAAGCCTTTTCGGTAGCGATCTTGTTCTTGATCAAATAAGAGTGAAAAATGCCAATGGGGTCCTGCTCTTCCCACTTCTTGACTTCTTCCTGCTTGCGATAGCGTTCCGGGTCGCCCATAGAGTGGCCGCGATAGCGATAAGTCATGATCTCCATCAACCGCGGACCTGTGCCGCTCCTCACCTCTTTCAGGGCTTTTGTGGCCGCCTCATGGACCGCCATGACGTCCATCCCCTCCACCCGCTCGTGCGGCATGCCGTACCCCTCCGCCTTCTGCTCGATCTCGGAGACCGCCGATGCTCGTGCCACCGCCGTCCCCATGCCATAGCGGTTGTTCTCACATACCCATAGCACGGGCAGCTTCCACACCTGTGACAGGTTGAGGGCTTCATGGAAAAATCCGATGTTGGTAGCGCCTTCGCCGAACATACAGATGGTCACTCCGTCACGCCCGGCGTATTTGTCACCCAGCGCCAGGCCGGAGGCGATCGGTAAATGCGCCCCCACAATGGCATGCCCGCCCCAGAAATTCTTGCTTACATCTGCCATGTGCATCGAGCCGCCGCGCCCCTTGGAAGTGCCGGTGGCTTTGCCCAGTAATTCTGCCATGACCTCGTTGATGGAAATACCGCAGTTGATGGCCACCCCATGATCGCGATAAGCGGTGATGACCCGGTCTTGTGGCTGGCGCGCGGCGATCAACCCCGTGCTGACTGCTTCCTGGCCGATATAAAGATGGAGGAAACCGCCTATCTTACCGGCTTGATAAAGCTCGGCCGCGCTTTCCTCCATTCGGCGGATAAGTACCATTTGATAATAAATATCGAGAGATCGTTTCTTCTCCATTCCTGCTCCCATATCAATAAAGAATGATAAGAAAATATAGGAGTAATTATATCCAATAATTATCTAATTATTGTAAGAAAATCTTTGCCGGGGTGGTTCTATGATATATTTTCCCCATGCCCATCTCCACCCCCGCCGGTCAGGCCTTGGACTCGCTTGGCCTGCCGTACCAACTCTTCGAGCACCTTGAGCAGCCTGTTTCTTTGGAGGCAGCCGCTCTGCAGCGCGGACAGGTCCCATCGCAGGTCATTCGCAGCATTGTCTTCCGGCTGGCCGAAGGCGACTATATGATGGTGCTGATGTCTGGTCCGGGGCAGGTCTCATGGAAACGTCTGCGCGCCGCCTTGAATGTCTCGCGCCTGAGTATGGCCAGTGAGGCGGAGGTGCTGGAATGCACAGGCTATGTCCGCGGGGCGGTGACGCCGCTGGGATTGTCTTCCCCCATGCGCATCCTGGCAGATGATGGCATCTTTGCCCACGAGGAGATCTCCATCGGGTCAGGCGTGAGAGGCGTGGCTGTCATCATGAAGTCCGCTGACCTGCGAACGGCGCTAGGCTCCATTGAAGTGGGGAATTTCTCGGAGGGGTAAATTCCTCGTGTTTCCTCAAACAAAAAGATCCTTCAGAAGAAGGATCTCAATTTATTTCTTGCCCTGCCTTTCGGTGCCTGCTGCTACATTTCGAAAACAACATCCGGCCATTGGCGTAGCGGATTGACGATCTTTTCGATCATCGCATCCCGCACGGCACGGAAGGCAGCCATTTTTTCATCGTCGCTGCCGGTCGCCTTGGCCGGGTCGGGGAAGTCGATGTGAGCCTTCTTGCCGCCTCCCAGCCAGAGCGGACAATCCTCCGCAGCCGAATCGCACACGGTCATGACCAGGTCGAACTGCTGGCCGCGGAACTCTTCCACCGATTTTGACCGGCCTGAGTATGTTCAATGCCGATCTCCTGCAATACCTGCATTGCCATCGGGTGAACATACCCCGCCGGCCTTACCCCAGCCGAGAAGGCCTCCCATTCATCTCCCAGGTGCGCCAGCACGAGCGCCTCAGCCAGTTGCGAGCGGCAGGAATTCCCCGTACAAAGGAAGAGCACACGTTTCTTCATAATTTCCAATTATATACATGAAAATGAGAATAATCTGATTGCCATCGGTAAGATTGCCGTATAATCGCATATAGATATCCACCACTTCGGATAAACCTGAATAACCCTTATTATCCCGTTTCCACCGGCAAGGAGGAGACTCCATGAGTGAAGAAGAGCAAAAGACGCCCGTTGAAAAAAAGCCCGAAGAGAAGAAACCCGAGCCGAAAGATAATCTGGTCGAGTCCAAGCACAGCCTCGTCATTGGCGGCAAGGAGATCCACTACACCGTCACCACCGGCACTATCGTCTTGAAGGAAGAGACCGCCGACCGTGAAAAGGAAACAGAGGCCGAAAAACCCAAGGCGCAGTTTTTCTTCACCGCCTACACCCTTGACGATGTGGAAGACCGCTCCAAACGCCCGCTGACCTTCTCCTTCAATGGCGGACCCGGGTCGTCCTCCGTCTGGCTTCACCTGGGCCTGTTCGGCCCTCGGCGGGTGGACATGGGTGATGCAGGCAATCTGCTCCCGCCGCCCTACCGTCTGGTGGACAATGAATATTCTCTGCTGGATGTGACCGACCTGGTCTTTATCGACCCAGTCAGCACCGGCTATTCACGCCCGGCTGAAGGTCAAAAAGCCCGCGAGTTCCACGGCTTCAAGAAGGATATCGAAACCGTCGGCGATTTCATCCGCCTGTACACCACCCGCTACCGCCGCTGGACCTCGCCCAAGTTCCTGGCGGGCGAATCCTACGGCACCACCCGTGCCGCCGGTCTCTCCGGTTACCTGCAGGACCGCCACGGGATGTACCTGAACGGGATCATGCTGGTCTCGGCCATCCTTGATTTTGGCACGGCCGATTTCTTCCCGGGGCACGACCTTCCCTACATCATGTTCCTGCCCACCTTTGCCGCCACCGCCTGGTACCACGGCAAAACCCGCACCCGCAAACCGCTGGCGAGTTTCCTGAAGGATGTGGAAAAGTTCGCCCTGGGCGAATACACCCTCGGACTCTTGAAAGGTACCGCCATCACCCGCCCGGAACGGGCGCGCTTGATCACGAAACTGGCTGCCTTCACCGGTCTCTCGGAAGACTATATCGACCGTACCGACCTGCGCATCAACATCCACCGGTTTTGCAAGGAGTTGCTGCGTGACCGCCGCCGGACCGTTGGGCGGCTGGACAGCCGCTTCATCGGCATCGACCGGGATTCCGCCGGGGAATACCCCGAAGAAGACCCCAGCATGAGCGCCATTATGGGGCCTTACACCGCCGCCCTGTACGAATACCTGCGCGGGGAACTCAATTATGAGAGCGACCTGCCCTACGAGATCCTTTCGCCGAAGGTCTGGCCCTGGTCCTACGCCGAGTTTGAGAACCGCTTCGTCAACGTGGCCGAGACCTTGCGGAAAGCCATCTCCAACCACCAGACCCTCAAGGTTCATATCGCCAACGGCTATTTCGACCTGGCTACACCATACCTGGCCACCCGCTATACCTTCAACCACATGGGCCTCGAAAAAGGCTTGCAAGATAATTTAAGCATGAGCTTCTATGAAGCCGGGCACATGATGTACGTTCACATGCCTTCCCTCAGCCAGTTAAAGGAAAACCTGGCGACTTTTATCCATGAATCCAGCAACCTTGTATAATCAGGCAACGCTCACAGAACAGTAATCCTTCATAATATTGAAGATGTTGTTTAGTTGGAAAAATATCATCACGGGAGAATCCATCATGAAACGCAACCTGATCCTGCTTCTTTGCTTCCTCCTGCCCCTTCTGGCGGCCTGCGGACCTTCACCGGAGGCCCAGGCAACCATGACCGCCACAGCCGAGACGGCTACCGCCGCCCAGTGGACCTCAACCTCCACCGCCACATCGACCTTCACGTCCACGTTCACCTTCACGCCTACGTTCACCACCACCTCCACCCCGACGGAAACGCTGACACCCACGATCACCTTCACACCCAGCATCACCTTCACCCCCACCTACGATTTTCCCAAATTCGTGGTGCTCGAAAATGCCTTCTGCAGATATGGGCCCGACAGAGCCTACCTGGAACACTTTGACGCCTTCAAAGGCGATAAAGGCTTTATTGGCGGGCGTGCTCTCAACAGTGCCTGGGTTTATGTAAAACTTGACCGCTGGCACGATTACTGTTGGGTCCACCCCGCCAGCCTGGAGATCACCGGCGATTATTCGAAACTGCTGGTCCAGCAGGTCCGCCTGCCCATGACCAACGAACTCTACGCTGCCCCGACAAACGTCCTTGCCGTGAGGGACGGAGATGAGGTCACGGTCACCTGGGATGAGGTGTGGATGACCTTGGACGATGACCGCGGCTACTTCCTGGATGTGTTCGTCTGCCAGGGCGGCAATCTTGTCTGGATGCCTACACACATGGCAGACCAGTACCAGACCAGTATCACCTTTGTCGACGAACCCGGTTGTGCCTATCCGTCGGGCGGAAAACTATACACGGTTGAGAAGCACGGCTACCCCGACCCGGTGGTGATCCCCTGGCCCAAATGAACCCAAAAAGCGCAAGGTTTCCCTTGCGCTTTTTTATTGAAAGGTTAATGAAGGTATACAACTACACCGGCGCGGCGCTCATGTCCTTCTGGCTGACCTCGATATTAGCCGACTTGAGGAAGTTCATCGCGTTCTCGTCGATCCGGTAGGCCACGCTGTAGACCAGCCTGACGATGCCGGCGTTGATGAGCGCTTTGGTGCAGTTGATGCAGGGCAGGTGGGTCACGTAGCAAGTGGAGCCTTTGGTGGAGACGCCGTGCAGCGCCGCCTGGATGATGGCGTTCGTCTCGGCGTGGATGGTGCGGACGCAGTGACCGTCCACCATCAGGTGGCCTTCTTCGTCACAGTGAGGCTGGCCTGCCGGCGACCCGTTGAAGCCGGTGGTGAGGATACGCTTTTCGAGCACCAGCACGCAGCCGACGAAGGCCCGGTCGCAGGTGGAGCGCTCGGAAACGGCATAAGCGATCTTGAGGAAATAAGAATCCCAATCAGGGCGCATGGTTCTCCTCCGGTAGCAATAAGTTGGAGGCATTATATACCAGCCGGGGAGGATGGGGAATAGCGAAGAAGAAAATTCGACTATAGCGAATGGTTGATGGAGAATGGATATGCTATACTTTTCGTACGTATTTCCAGGTGACGCTTTTATGCGGCTGGAGTTCATTATAATTGTATCCGGCTATGCGCAGGAAAAATGAGTTAGCAAGAACCTGCAACACGGCAACGAGATCGAGAATTCGTACCGCATCGCAAGAATTGTGCCGCCGATACTGAAATAAAAACATGAAAAAAGAGATCAGCGGAACCATCTATTCAGCAGAATCCATCGCAAAGGACCTCGTCCAACTTGGCCTGCAAGTAGGGATGGACCTGATTGTCCATTCATCGCTAAAGTCTATCGGCCACGTGATTGGAGGACCAGCGAGTGTCGTTCTGGCATTGGAAAAAGTGGTCACCGAAAGCGGCACCATCCTGATGCCGACATTCACCGAAAACCTTTGTGACCCCGCCACAGAGGAGAACTATTATCCTGAAACCTATCATGAGCAAGTCCGGGCGAATTTACTGGTTTATCAGGCCGACCTCTCCCCAACAACCCGCTCAATCGGTATCATCCCTGAGACTTTTCGCAAACAGAATGGGACTCTCCGAAGCTCGCATCCACACCTTTCATTTACAGCCTGGGGAAAGGAAGCCGGGTATCTCATCACCGACCACTCATTCCATTACGCGCTGGGAGAGGGATCGCCGCTCGCGCGTTTGTACGACCTGAAAGGGTCTATCTTGTTGCTCGGCGCGCCGTTGGATTCGATCACTTCCCTGCATCTTTCAGAATATCGCCTGCCTCAAAACAGGAAAAAAACGATGCAATGGGAAGTCTGCCTCCTGCAAGAGGGGAAAAGAGTCTGGACACACTATGACGATATCCAAAACGAATGCTCCGACTTTCCGCAAATCTTCAAGGCGTATATGAACGCTAAACATCCTTATAGCCATGGCAAGGTCGGCAATGCAGAGTGTTATCTGGTATCTCAATCGGCACTGGTCGACTTTGGGGTGGAATGGATGATCAAAAATCGAGAGTAAAGGATGGTCAGGAAAATTCTAGTGCTGGCTGATTTCTTCACCGATTATGCCGAATAATTCCAACTCTTAAAAGCAGTGCAGAAGGCCGTGGAATTCGTCGGCAAAAACCTGAAATTCGGCAACGAGATCGAGAACTTGTACTGCATTGCGAAGATCGCGCCGGTGAAAGTGAAATAGATAATAGTCCAACAAAGGTACAATAACAATCTCCCGGCGTTTTGGAAATGCCGGGAGATTGTTTAGTCTACGATCTTTTCTTACCACTATCGCCAGAAAGTCGGCAGGACCAGCCGCAGCACCAGGTCCAGGATCAGGCCGAGCATGAACCAGCCACCAAAGGCGCGGTTATTGATGAATCCTTGCGGGGCAAAGTACAGCGGCCAACCACCCTGTCCATCCGGGAAGCCCTCGGGGCGGGTCTCGGGGCGGGGCTTGAGGAACTGCGGATAGAGTTTCAGGAATGTCGGCACCGCCAGGAACACCACCAGCAGCACCGGCGTGAAATAGCGGGTGACGATCAGCGCGACCACGATGAAATACGGCAGGATCATCATCGCCAGGACGGTATAGCGGGCGACCTTCTCGCCGATCAGGACCGGCAGGGTGAAGATCTTCTTGGCCTTGTCCACCAATAATTTATCGATGTGCTTGCCAAAAATAACCGTGGTGACACCCAGGACGTAGGGCAGGCTGGCCCAGATGACGGTCCAGTTCCACACGCCGGTGAGGACGTAGTAGCCGCCGCCGATCATGAGCGGTCCCCACACAATGAAGACCGCCACTTCGCCCATGGCGATGTATTTCAACGGCCAGGTGTAAAAGAGGACGAAGAACGCCCCCAGCCCAAGCAGGATCCACACGATCGGGTCGTTGCCGCGGTAGAAGATCAGGTATAAACCGCACAGCAAGGCCAGGAAAGCCGTCACGCCGAAATAGGTCAGGTGCTGGCGTTTGGTCATCAGGCCGTCCGCCACCGGCTGGGGACCGTACATGGTGCGGTAGTAGTTGTCCTTGTCCACGCCGCGGGTGTAATCGGTGTAATCATTGAAGATATTATTGGAGGCGTGGGCAAGCACAAGCCCCACCGCCAGGATGAACCAGACAAAAAGGTTGACCGAATGGCCGTCATGCCAGGCCAGCAGACCCGCCAGCACCGCCGAGAGGAAGGTCATCAACAGGACGGCTGCGCGGGTCGAGATGAGCCACTTCGAGATCAGGTCGAGTTTGTCCCACTCTTCCTTGGTGACATTCGGAATAACAGTAAGGGCTTTCTTCCACATGGTTGTATTCATATTTAAAAGAACTCCTGATTGGATTTGAATAACTTATGAGTGAAAAGGGTGTTTATAACGAGCGGAACAATTAATCTTGAAGGGTTCCTAACAAAGATGAGAACACCTTTTTCTTCGTGAAGACACGTAAAGAGGGGTGATTATACTTGAATATGGTATGATAGGCCCCGGTCCACGGTTGTGAGTTTTGTCACACAAACGCGTGACTTCCCGCATTAGTGGTATACCGTCAATGAAAATATACTAAAGGAAGTTATTTAGCCCAAACCCGGGCGCTTCTTCGTGGGCGAGGGAATCTTTCACGAGGTGGAGCGACTTTATGACCGAACAAGTTATTGCCAGCAATCCGCCCTCCGCAGGCCCCGTCAAGCATGAGGATCTTTCGTTATTACAGGAAGTGACCATGCGCACCCCCGGCCACTCGCACCTGGAAATGTGCATCCAGTGCGGCACCTGTGGCGGGTCATGCCCGTCTGCCAGCGCCATGGACCATACCCCCCGCGCCATTTTCGCCATGGTCCGCGCCGGGATGAGGGAAGATGTGATGAAGAGCAACACCCCCTGGATGTGCGTCTCCTGCTACTATTGCACGGTACGCTGCCCCCAGGAAATCCACATCACCGATGTGATGTACACCCTCAAGAACATGGCCCTGGAATCCAAAATGGTCAGCAACAACACTGCGCCTGATTTTTCCCGCACCTTCATGTCGATGGTCGAGAGATACGGGCGCAGTTTTGAAATCGGCCTGGCCGGGTTGCATAGCGCCACGCACGCCAACCTGGCCGCCCGCCTGCCCAAGATGGCCCCCATGGCCCTCGGCATGCTCACCAAGAAGGGCATGTCGCCCCTGCCCCCCAAACGCATCAAAGGCATGGATCAATTGAAGAAGATCCTGGCCCGCGCCAAAGAACTGGAGGCAAAATGAGCGATTATCTCTTTTACCCCGGCTGCTCGATGGAATCCAGCGCCAAAGCCTACGAGGCTTCGCTGGAGGCCATCTGCGGACCCCTCGGCATCAACCTTCAGGAGATCGAAGATTGGAACTGCTGCGGCGCCACCGAATACCTCTCCCTCGACCTGCTGCCGGCGTACTCGCTCATTGCCCGCAACCTGGCCTTGGCCGAAAGACCAGGCCAACGGCACCAAGACCCTCATGGCTGCCTGCAGCGCCTGCTACCTGAACCTTTCCAAAGCCGATCATTACATGGGCGAAGACAAGGCCTTCGGCAAGAAGGTCAACGAAGCCCTCGCCGCCGGTGGCTTGCATTACGATGCCGGACAGTTGGTGGTCCGCCACCTGCTGGATGTGATCTTCAATGACGTCGGACTGGACAAGGTCAAGGAAAAAGTGGTCAAGCCGCTCACCGGTCTGCGGGTGGCTTCCTACATCGGCTGCATGGTCCCCCGCCCCGATTACAACAATAACTCCTCCGATACCGAACATCCCCACGAACTGGACGACCTGCTCAAGGCTCTCGGCGCGGAAGTGATCGACTTCCCCCTCAAGACGGCCTGCTGCGGCGGTCACATGACCCAGATCGGACCCGATACCGCCTTCGAAATGATCCGCCGGCTCATCTCCGCCGCCGATCAATACAAGGCCGATGCACTGGTGGCGCTCTGCCCCATGTGCCAGATGAACCTGGATGCCTTCCAGGGTCAGATGAACGGCTACTTCAACACGAATTACAAAATGCCCATCCTGTTCTTCACCCAGTTGATGGGTATAGCCTTCGGGGAAAAGCCCGAAAAACTTGGCTTCGGCTCTGAATTCGTCAGCGCCCACGACGCCATGCGCCGCATCGGCGTCCAGACCCCCGTCCCCGAATCGTCCAAGCCTTTACCCAAGAAGCCAGCCGGGTTGCCCATGCCCCCGCAGCTCGCCCGCGCCGGGCAGAACGCCACTACTGGTAATGAGGAGGCCGCTGAATGAGCGCCGAAGAGAAGAAACCCCTGAATCCTGCAGCAAAAGAACGCGTTGGCGTGTATGTCTGCCACTGCGGTACGAACATCGCCGGGATCGTCAATGTGGCCGAAGTGAGCAAGTGGGCCTCCGACAACCTGGCCGAATCGGGCGTGGTTGTCAGCCGTGACTATAAGTTCATGTGCTCCAGCCTGGGCCAGGAACTGATCCAGAAGGATATCAAGGAACAGGGCCTCACCCGCGTGGTCGTGGCCGCCTGTTCGCCGCACCTGCACGAACCCACCTTCCGCACCGCCTGCAAAGGCGCCGGGATGAACCCCTACCTGTGCGAACTGGTCTCCATCCGCGAGCAGGACTCGTGGGTCCACACCGACAAAGCCGCCGCCACCGAAAAGGCCAAGGCCATCGTCGCCGGTGGCGTCGCCCGGGTGGTCCATCACGAACCCCTCACCCCGCTGAAAGTGCCCATCCATCCCGCCACGCTGGTCGTCGGCGGTGGTATCGCCGGCATCCAGGCGGCCCTTGAGATCGCCGACGCCGGTTTCCCGGTCTACCTGGTGGAACGCGAACCCTCCATCGGCGGGCACATGGCCCAGTTCGACAAGACCTTCCCCACCCTGGACTGCTCCGCTTGTATCCTCACCCCCAAGATGGTGCAGGCCGGCAACCATCCCAACGTCACCCTGCTGACCTATTCCGAGGTCCAGAAGGTGGATGGCTACGTGGGCAACTTCGCCGTCACCATCAAGAAGAGGGCCCGCTACATCAAAGTGGAAGACTGCACCGGCTGCGGTATCTGCTGGGAAAAATGCCCCAAGAAGGTCATCGACGATAAATTCGAGGCCGGTCTGGGCTACCGCAAGGCCGTCTACACGCCCTTCCCCCAGGCCGTTCCAAAATATCCCGTCATCGACGATATCAACTGCACCTACTACCTCAAAGGCACCTGCAAGGCCTGTGAGAAATTCTGCCCCACCAACGCCATCGATTTCGCCCAGAAAGACGAGATCATGACGGTGGAAGTCGGCAACATCATCCTGGCCACCGGCTGGGACCTGTTCGACGCCCGCCGCATCCCCAATTACGGCTACGGCCGCCTGGCGAACGTCTTCACCAACATGGAGTTCGAGCGCCTGAGCAACTCCGCCGGACCTACGGGCGGCAACATCGTCCTGCGGGACGGCAAGACCACGCCCAAGTCGGTCGGCATCATCCACTGCGTGGGCTCGCGCGACAAGAACTACAATAACTACTGCTCCTCCATCTGCTGTATGCAGAGCCTCAAGTTCGCCCACCTCGTCCACGAAAAGACCGGCGCGACCGTCTACAACTTCTACATCGATATCCGCACCCCTGCCAAGGGCTACGACGAGTTCTACCAGCGCATCATCGAGGAAGGGACGCTGTTCGTGCGCGGCAAGGTTGCCGAAGTCACCGACGCCGCCCGCAACCCCGGCGAAGAAGGCAAACTGATCATCCAGGTGGAAGATACCCTCATCGGCAAGCAGCGCCGCATCCCCGTGGACATGGTCATCCTGTCCGCCGGGCTGGAGCCTCGCTCCGACTCGAAGGCGGTTGCCAAGACCTTCGGCATCTCCTGCTCCGCCGATGGCTGGTTCATCGAACGCCATCCCAAACTGGACCCGGTGGCGACCATGACCGAAGGTGTTTACATCGCCGGTTGTGTCCAGGGCCCCAAAGACATCCCCGCCAGTGTTGCGCAAGGCGCAGCCGCAGCGGCTCGCATCCTCGGCAAGATCCAGCAAAAGGAAATCGCCCTGGAGCCCATCCGCGCCACGGTCGATGCCGAATCCTGCTCGGGCTGCCGCATCTGCAACACCATGTGCCCCTTCAACGCCATCCTCTTCCACGAAGATACGATGGTCTCGGAAGTCAACCCGGCTCTCTGCCAGGGCTGCGGCACCTGTGTGGCGGCCTGCCCTGCCGGAGCCATCAGCGGTACCGGCTTCTCCAACGAGCAGATCCTGTCGCAGATCGACGGCCTGCTGCTCTTGACCCTCGATAAGAATAAGGAGGCAGCGGCTGCGTAACGGTCTCCGTTACCCCTGCTGAGATAATCCTATGACTGAAGAAATCAAAACCGTCGAACCCACCATGGATAAGCCCTTCGAGCCCGTCATCATCGGCTTCACCTGCAACTGGTGCTCCTACCGGGCCGCCGATATGGCCGGGATCGCCCGCATGAAATATGCCCCCAATGTGCGCCTCATCCGCCTGATGTGCTCCGGCCGTTTGGACCCGACCTTCGTGTTCAAAGCCTTTGCCGGCGGCGCAGATGCAGTGCTGGTCTCGGGCTGCCATCCGGGCGACTGCCACTATGCCACCCAGAACTACAAGGCCATGCGCCGCTTCCACTTGATGCAGCGTGTGCTCACCCAGATGGGCATCGAAGCCCGGGCGCCTGAAGCTCCTGTGGGCCAGCGCCGCCGAAGGGCAGATCTTCGCCAATGAGGTCACCAAATTCGTCGAACAGGTCCGCCTGCTCGGCCCATTGAACTGGAACACGAGCCAGGCTCCCGATCCCAGCCGATGTAATTACCCTTGAGGAGGTGCAGGCATGAGCAAGCCAAAATTCGCCATGTACTGGGCCGCCTCCTGCGGCGGTTGTGAGATCGCCGTCCTGAACATCCATGAGAAGATCCTGGATGTGGACGCGGCATTTGAGGTGGTCTTCTGGCCGGTCGCCATGGACGCCAAGTACAAGGACGTGGAAGCCATGGAAGACGGCGAGATCACCCTGTGCCTCTTCAACGGCGGCATGCGCAGCGATGAGAACGAACACATCGCCAAACTGCTCCGCCGCAAATCCAAGATCATGGTCTCCTTTGGGTCTTGCGCCTGCGAGGGCTGCATCCCCGGGCTGGCCAATTTCAGTTCCATCACCGACATGGTGGATACGGCCTTCTCGACCATTACCACCGACAATCCCAACAACATCCGCCCGCAGACCAGCTATGAGATGCCGGAAGGCATCATCACCATCCCCACCCTCTACCCGATGCTGAAGACACTCGATCAGGTGGTGGACGTGGATTACTACATGCCCGGCTGCCCGCCCGAATCGCCCCAGATCGCTGCGGTGGTGGACCTGGTCATTGCCGCCCTGAACGGCAAGGCTCAATTGCCTCCCAAGGGCGCCACCATCGGCGCCGGCAACTCCACCGTCTGCGACGAATGCCCGCGCAAGCGCAACGTCAAATACATCAAGGAATTCGGCCGCATCCAGTTGACCCACGCCGACCCGGAACTGTGCCTGCTCGAGCAGGGCATCCCCTGCAACGGTCCGGCCACCCGCAGCGGCTGCGTAGCGCGCTGCCCCAGCGTAGGCGCGCAATGCATCGGCTGCTACGGCCCCGCCGAAGGTGTGGTCGATTATGGCGCCCGGCTGATTGCCGCCTTCGCCTCTGTGATCGACAGCGACAAACCCGAAGAAATCGACCAGATCCTGGACGGCCTGGTGGATCCTGCCGGACAATTTTACAGGTTCAACCTGGCAGGCTCGCTCCTGAGAGCCAGCAAATCTGCACGGAAGGGCAAGTAACCATGACACAACGAATTACGATTGATCCCATTACCCGGCTGGAAGGCCACGGCAAGATCGAGATCTTCCTCAACGACGAGGGCGATGTCGCCAACACCTACTTCCAGATCCCGGAACTGCGCGGGTTCGAACGCTTCTGCGTCGGTCGCCCGGTGGAAGAAATGCCCCTGCTGACCAACCGCATCTGCGGCGTATGCCCCGAGGCGCACCACATGGCCGCCGCCAAAGCCGTCGACGCGGTCTACCACGTCGAGGTCCCGCCCACCGGCAAGAAACTGCGCGAATTGCTCTATTCCGCCTTCTACTGCACCGATCACACCACCCACTTCTATGTCCTTGGCGGACCGGACTTCGTCATGGGTCCGGATGCCCCGGTGGCCGAGCGCAATATCCTCGGCGTCATCCACAAGGTCGGGCTGGAGATCGGCGGCAAGGTCATCCAGATGCGCAAGTACGGCCACAGCGTGGTCGAGATCATCGGCGGGCGCAAGGTCCACCCTTGCACCTCCATTCCCGGCGGCATGACCAAGGGCATCAACGAAGAACAGCGCAAAGAGATCGAGACGATGGGCCGCTGGGCCATCGAATTCGCCCAGTTCAGCCTGAAGCTCTTCAATGACATCGTCCTCAGCAACAAGGCTTACCTGGACCTGATCGTTGGCGATGTCTATACGCATCAGACCTACTACATGGGTATGGTGGACGCCAACAACAAGGTCAATTTCTACGACGGCAAGGTCCGCGTCGTTGGGCCGGACGGCAAGGAATTCGCCAAATACGAACCCAAGGATTATGCCTCCCACATTGCCGAACACGTTGAACCCTGGACCTACCTGAAATTCCCCTACCTGAAGAATGTTGGCTGGAAAGGCTTCGTCGACGGCAAGGACTCGGGCGTGTATATGACTACACCGCTCTCCCGCCTGAATGTCGCCGACGGCATGGCTACTCCCCTTGCGCAGGCCGAATATGAGAAGTTCTACGCTACCATGGGCGGCAAGCCCGTGCATCAGCGTTTGGCCATCCACTGGGCCCGCCTGATCGAACTGCTCTACGCGGCCGAACGGTGGGTTGAACTTGCCACCGACCCGCAGATCACCAGCCCCGATTTCCATGCCATCCCGACCGCCACCCCCACCGAAGGCATCGGCATCGTCGAAGCGCCGCGTGGCACCCTCACGCACCATTATTGGACCGACGAGCGCGGTGTGGTCACCAAGGTCAACCTGGTGGTTGGTACCACGAACAACAATGCCCCCATCACCATGTCGATCAAGAAAGCCGCCAGCAGCCTGATCAAAAAAGGTAACGTCAACGAAGGCCTGCTCAACATGGTCGAGATGGCCTTCCGTGCCTACGACCCCTGTTTCGGCTGCGCCACCCACTCCCTGCCGGGCCAGATGCCCCTGGAAGTGACCGTGCGCGATGCCAACGGCGATCCGTTCAAGGTTCTACGGCAGTTCTGCGAATAGATAAAACTCGGAAGGTTGAAGCGTCATTTTTCAACCTTCCGGTTTTCTATCATTGAACCTTTCAATATGAAGACACTTATCATCGGTCTAGGCAACCCCATTCTCGGCGACGACGGCGTCGGTTGGGTGGTGGCGGAAGAAGTTGCGAAACACCTCCCGCCTACTTCAACAAGTGAGACCGATCAGGTCGAGGTCGATTTTGCCTCATTGGGCGGATTGAGCCTGATGGAACGCCTCACCGGTGTAAAAAGGGTCATCCTGATTGATTCGATGTTCACCGGGCAAAAACCGGTCGGGACCGTCAGCCGCTTCAACTTGAGCGAGATACCCGACCTGACCGCCGGGCACTCCGCCTCGGCCCACGACACTTCACTGCGCAACGCCCTCAACGTGGGCCGCAGTTTGAAGATTGACCTGCCCGAAGACGACAATGTGACCATCATTGCCATCGAGGCCGAAAACGTATATGATTTTTCGCAGGAACTATCTCCGCCGGTCGCCGGAGCCGTTCCCCAGGCTGTCAAGGAAGTCCTGGAATTGCTCGATCATTAGGATATAAGGAGAGAAAGACATGGTATCCCCTGAACTGTTACGCCGTTATCCATTCTTTGCTTTGCTCAATGATGAGCAGCTCCAGGCCATCGCCATGATCGCCCAGGAAAGATCCTATCCCAAAGGCGCCCTGCTGGTCAAGGAGAATACCACCGCCACCTGCCTGGCCATGCTAATCGAAGGTGACATCGACCTGATCTACAGTGGCGGCGGCGAAGGGGCCATATCCAACGCCCTGGTGGGCTCCATTGCCCCGGGTGAGCCTTATGGCGTCTCCTCGTTGATCGAACCTTACCGTTACACCGCCACTGCCAAAGCCACCATGCCGGTCAAGGTCATCGAGATAGATGGCGTGGCTCTGCGCAACCTGATCGAAAAAGACGGCAATCTTTCCTGCATCCTATTCCGCAACGTTGCCATCGCGGTGCTCGAGCGCCTGCGCTACACCCAGGTGGAACTCGCCGCTGCTCGCGGCTGATATTCATTGAACCCAAAAAACTCCCGGAGATTTCAATTCTCCGGGAGTTTTCTTATTTGATCTTGTTACGGCGTGCAGGTATTGTTGATGTAAGGGACTGCCGGTTGGAGATCGCTCCAGCCTTGCAGGTCAGCCCACCAGCCTGCATCCCAGGTGTAGTAGCCGAACCCATCCAGCGCCTGCGTGTTGAGGAAGGCACAACTATAGGTCTGCAACTGCGACAGGGTGAATTTGGTGGTGTAGCCTCCGGCCGTGAACGTCTGCATCACGAAAACCAGTTCCACTTTGCCATCCAATCCAAGGGAAGTCAGCCTGGCCCGGTCACCCTTGATCATCGACATGGCATCGCCCCAATAGCCGTTGCTGGGGGTATTGCAGCTCCCTTCGGCATTGCCGGCGCAGTGCTTCCAGATGATGGCCACGTCCATGACCCGCTCGATCTGGTTGTTGGGGAACATGGAGTTGTCGTACAGGGCGTTGATGTAGTTCCACACCTTGATCGAACGGCCCTTGGAGAGGGCATAGGCTTTGAGTTGTGTCTTCAGCCCGGCCATCTCATCGAAGGTCATGTTGGTGCAGGTCCAGAAGGACTCGTGCCCGTTGATGATGCCGATGAAGTTGGAGTACTGGCTGGCCACATCCAGCAGCGGCTTGACTTTGGTGATGTCGCCGCCCGCGCTGACGGGGAAGGGGGATTCCCAGTCACAGTTGGGGCGGGGGTTGTTCCAGTCAGACGGCCAGATGACGATGTTGATGTTGTACTGTGCCGCGGCGGTGAAGACGCCTCGCCAGGTGTTGGCGCTGCCGTTCACGTCGAAGTCGACCATGGCGGTGTTGATGCCCCAGGCTGCCAGTTGGGCGAAATCGGCATTGTTGACCACCCGGTCGGCCATGTAGTATTTCAAAGGTCTCGTCCCTGAAACGGAAGTGCTGGTCAGTGTCGGTACCAACGTCCGAGTGGCAGTAGGCGCGTTCGTGCGAGTGAAAGTGGGTAGTGCTGTATTCGTCGCAGCCGGCTTGGTAGTAGATGTCGCGGCAGGCACCGGCGTATTTGTTTTCGTTGCCGTCGGCATGGTGGTGTTAACCGCGGTAGCGGTCCGTGTTGCAGTGGGGGTGGTGATAACCGTGGCTGTGCGGGTCGCTGTGGGTCTGGGCGTATTCGCAGCCGTCCCCGTCGCGGCTGGTGTTGAGGGTGAAGAAGCAGCCGTAGTACCGCCACCGAAGTTGTCAAAAATAGAGCCAGCCCCGCCCCATGCCAGGAGACCTATATACCCGCCCTTGGTGGAATCCTTCCAGGCGGCCGCATTGCGGGTGGCCAACTGGACACCATTCTTATACACATACACCTGTCCGTCGGCAGCCGCCCTCACTCCCAATTGATCGCCGTTCACGAAAGTGGCTGGAATATTGGCCCCGTATTGAACATAACCGTTCGCAGTGGTATACGAGAGCACCTGGATGATCTTTTTCGATGGCTTGTATGTCACTTCCAGCATACTCGTCTTTTCCGAAGAACCTTGGGACTTCAGCAGCAGGTCCATGTTGGATGAAGAAGCGTTGATTTTCATAAAGGTGACATACGCTTCCTGGTCTGCTCCGTAGGAGGCGGAATTCCACAGGATCATGCCTTCTGAAACCACCTTCAACTGGTTATCACTGATGGAAAAACCAGTTTGATCGATGGACCACTGGGCGCCGATGGAACCGTTGCTGCGGTCGAAAGAATCGACGACCGCTTTGGTGGGGAATGCCGTCGCGGCAGAGGTCGAATTGGGCGACCAGGAAAGCAGTACGAGTAGTACAGCAAGGAACGTAATTAAGAATTTACGCAATTTATACTCCTTCATTGAAAATGCCCACAAGGGGCTTACGATCTTATGGATATGGTTTGATAGGGAGAATCAAAAGCCATGGTGCACAATGACCATGGCTTGCGAACTCTCTTTTTATACCCCCGATTGTGGTGATTTTCACTAACAGAAATGTCTGCTACCACAATAGATAAGTCAGATCATTGCTGATTGACAGGGTTGTTAACTGTACAATCGACAGACAGCCCGATCACATGATTGTCTGGCCCTGTTTACTACCAAAACACGTTCGAAAACGTATATTAAAATAGCGTCATGAAAAAAATTGAATTCAAACCCAACAGGAGGCCTATATGAACGAAGTACCTACTCCCCCCGTACAGAAAAAAAGCGACCGAGCCATCGCCATCACTGCCATCATCGCCACCACCATCGTGCTGCTCGCCTGCATCGCCGGTTGTTCCGTACCGTTGATCATCGCGGCGATGAATATCCGCTAGAGCAGAAGAACCCTCATATTTTGAATGTTGGCTTAAAAAGAAGACACCCGGCTGATTTCACCGGGTGTCATTAATATCTTTTCTTAGCCTTCGCTCGTCATGATGAACATCGGCTTCATTTCGAAACTTTCATAGTTCGGGCGATAGCGCTCGGTGTTGTAGAACTTCTCCACATCCACCACCTTCTTCGACCCGGTCACCACATCCAGCGGGACGTTGTCGTAGCGGCCGTTCTTAAGCACCACCAACCGTCCATGGATGCCCTTCAAGAGCAGGTCCAGCGCCAGGTTGCCAAAGGCCATCGGCACGATCGAATCGACCGCATCCGGGTCGCCGCCGCGGACCATGTAGCCCAGGTTCTGGTTGATCACGTTGATGGTCACGCCATTGTTGAACTGCGGGCTCTGGTTCTGGATCTCCGCCGAAACCATATCGCCGATGCCGCCCAACTTGGCATGGCCGAAGGCATCCTTCTCGCCTTCCTTGAAGACCATTTCCCCGCCCTCGAATTTGGCTCCTTCCGAGACCAATACGATGGCATATTTGCTGGGATTCTTATTCCGGTCCGCCACCAGCAGCTCGGTCAGGTGGTTGATGTTGAACTTCCATTCCGGGATAACGCAGCGGTGGGCCGCGCCTGCCATGGTCGGGAGCATGGCGGTGAAACCGGCATAGCGACCGAATACTTCCAGGATCATCAGGCGTTCGTGCGAACCGGCAATGGTACGCAGATTGTTGATCAATGAAATAGTGCGGGTAACACAGGTGCTAAAGCCAATGCAGTAATCGGTGCCCGGAACATCGTTGTCCATCGTCTTCGGGATGGCGATGACCTTGAAGCCTTCCTGATACAAGCGGACGCCATAACTGAGGGTATCGTCACCGCCGATGGGGATGAGGTAATCGATGCCGAGAAAATCGAGGTTCTTCAGTACTTCCTCGGTCAGGTCATTGCGCTCTTCGTGGTACTTATCCTGCAAATGCGCCGGGACAACTTCTTTCTTGACCCGGGTGGCGTTCGTGCGGGAGGTGTGCAGGAACGTGCCGCCTGTCCGGCCCGCCCGGTTGACCACCTCTTCGGTAAGGAGCTGATAGTTGTTGCTGTTATCCGCATTTTTATCCCGGACAATGTCCACAATCCCACCCCAGCCGCGCTTCAGGCCGATCACCTGGTAGCCTTCGCGGATCGCGCGGACGGTCACCGCACGGATGGCCGGGTTCAGACCGGGCACATCTCCACCGCCGGTGAGAATTCCTATTACTCCTGGTTTCTTCTTTGCCATTGCTGCCTCCTGGGCATAAAAATAGAATTATGGGGAATCGCCGCGATGATAGGAATAAATAGGACTACCCCACCTGATTTAACCCTGTCCGCCGGTCCCCGGTTTGCAAAATTTGGAATATTAAGCGGCAATTATAATCCTCGCGGGTATAATGAACAAGAAAATGTTATTACAATCTAGTCAATAATCACGAGGGAAATATGTCCCTGGATAAACCCGGCCCATTCCTAACCGACCCAAACGGTCATGAACACCACCTGCCTTCCCAAAGCGCCACCATTGGCCGCGCCATCGAATGCGACGTGGTCATCACCAGCAAGAGCGTTTCCCGTGAGCATACTCGCATCCGCCGGGATGGACGCCGCTGGTTCGTAGACGACCTGGGTTCTACCAATGGAACCTACCTCAACGACGAACGCGTCATCGGTAGTCTGAACCTGCTGGATGGTGATATCCTCAAAGTAGGCGATGTCACCTTCGTCTTCCACGACCCCGATACCACCACCCGTGAAAGCCCTATTCCCGACCTGGAAGTGGACGCGGCCGCAGGGGTGGTGCGGGTCAACCGAAAAGCCGTTTCACTTTCTCCCAAAGAATACCTGCTGCTGGCCTTCTTATATGATCGCCGCAGCCAAGTGTGTTCCAAGGACGACATCGGCCATGCTGTTTGGCCCGAATATGAGGCTGGCGGGATCTTCGACTATCAGATCGAAAACCTCGTCCGCCGCCTGCGCACCCGCATCGAAGTGGACCCGGCCAACCCGCAATTGCTCTTCACCGTGCGCGGGTTGGGATACAAGCTCATGGTGGCGTGACTAAGGGAGGAACCTGCTAATCCTTACATATTAGGCAACGAATTTATCGTTCCCATTTACAGGATTTATGCTAATATTTAGTAAATCCTGATTTTATTTAAATTAGAAGCAAAAATAAAATGGATGCTTTAATAACTTTGAAGATCTCTTAAACCTCTCTCCGATCAAGTTTCAGGAGATGGTCATGGCGCTATACAAAGCGCTGGGTTGTGATGTCCAGCCGCTTAGGCTCCCGGGCAGGCGTCATCTATATGTTTCCATCACTACCAAAGATAACCGGAGAAGCCTGGCCGAATGCCATATCAGCCTGAATTTAGTGGATAAGGATGTGGTCGGCAATTTCCTCTCCTTGATGAAAAAGGAAAAGTATTCCGAGGGTGCCATTATCTCCCTGGGCGAAGTTGCGGAAAAAGCCCGCCACATAGCCAAAAAGAAGCGAGTATTTCTGTACGATGGAAATGAATTCCTTTCTTTTTGGAAGAGCCTGAACCTTTCCTCATCCATCTCTCAGGCACCTCAATCGACCAGCACAGAGACTGTAGAAATTCGTCCCCAGCCTACAACTGGCATCCAGGGAGGCGAGCCACAGGAATTGGAACCAGCATCATCCCTGCCCGCCCAAACGGAGCCAAATATCTGGATCCCCGCAGAAAGTGAAGAACCGGCTGCTCCTCCAGCCGGCGCGGTGGACCTGGCCTTGCCCAAACCCGCTCGAAGCCGGGCAGACATTCACCACTTATTGGGTGGTGAAACCTCGGCACATCCTGTCACCCAAGCGAGCCAACCGCCAGTTGAGCCCGAACCCGAGGGAGATCTCCCAGACTGGTTAACCGCGCCTACTCCCGCAGAGTTTATGGCCGTAGAAACCCCCTCTTTGGAAGAATCAATTCTCCCAGCCGGGCAACCTGAAGCGGAACCAGTTGAGAGCGAGCCAGTGGAGGCTGTCTCCACAGAAGCCGATCTCCTGGTCGAACCTGGGCAGGAGTTACAACCAGAAGCGATCCCGTCCGTGGCTGACCTCCCGTCAGAGCCTGTCGAGGATATTTCACCAGAAGAAATCCCGGTCGAAACCGATCTCCTTACAGAAACTGTCGAAGATATACCTTCCGAAGAAATCCCATTCGATTCTGACCTTCCGTCAGAACCTATCGAGGAAATACCGCCTGAGGAAATCTTATTCGAAGCTGACCTTCCTGTAGAGGATGTTCATCCGGAAGTAATCCCACTCGAAGCTGAACTTCCGGAAGGGCCTGTAGAGGCCACGCCGCCGGAAATTATCCCAGTGGATGCTGATCTCCCGGTTGAGTTGGTTGAGGAAATACAACTGGAGGTTATCCCACTCGAAGCTGGCCTCCCAGTAGAGCCTGTCGAGGTTGTACAGCCGGATGTTATCCCGCTTGAATTTGACCTACCAGTGGAGCCTGTAGTGGAAGTCCCACCGGAAGGTATCCCACTCAATGCTGACCTCCCTGTGGAGACTGTAGCGGATATCCAGCCGGAAGTTTTCCCGACCGAAGGTGGCCTCACGGAAGAGCCAGCCGAGGCTGTACCACAGGAGGTAATTCCTCCCGAGGTCGATCTTCTGGCAGGATTGGAAGAATTGCAAAAAGCAGCCACCGAGGAAGAAGAATCGCCTGTTCTTATTATTCCGGTCCAAACTCCGCCTGACGAGCCGGCGGCAGAGGCTGCGCCCGTAGAAGATGAAGCCGCTCCTATCGAAAAGACGGCTCCTTTCTCCACGCCAATCAATCTCGAACCTCCGGTGGAGCGGGTGCAAGATGAGAATGCCAATGTTATCCAACGTTTGTTTGGAGAAGAACCGGCTGCCGAATCTCCCGAGGATGCCGTGGAAGCACCCGTGGAAGAAATACCCAGCCAACCGCATCTCGAGATAGAACAACCTGCTGCGAAGGATGATGGGAAAGACGACATATTCACCAGCGAAGAACAATCCATCTGGACTGCCAATGTTGAAAAGAAAATCAGGATCGATACCGAACCGGCTAATGCCAATCCAATCCCAGAGGCTGCTCCTTCTCAAACGGCGGAACCGTCAGATTTGCCAGTTAAACAGACAGCAACTCCACTTGAACAAGCAGCAGAGGTAGAACCGCAGGCCGTTAACCCGCTGGAGCCTACGGAGGATATCCAGCCGGAAGCTATCCCACCTGTTTCCGACCTTCCAGTAGAACCTGTTGAGGATATACAACCGGATGTTATCACCCTCGATGCCGATCTTCCGGCGGAGCCAGTTGAGGATTTACAACCGGAAGTTCTCCCACTTGATCCTGATCTTCCGGCGGAGCCTGTTGAGGATCTACAACCGGAGGTTATCCTACTCGATGCTGATCTTCTAATAGAGCCTGTCGAGGTTACACAGCCGGAAGTTAGCCCATTCGAAGCTGACCTCCTGGCCGAACATGGGCAGGACGTACAACCAGATAAAATCCCAACCGAAGATGACCTCATGGAGGAGCCTGTCGCAGATATCTCACCGGATGAGACCCACACCGAGGCAGCAGCTCCACCTGATCAAACCGCAGAGATCGAACCGCAGGTCAGTGAATTAGTGGAAGAAGTCCCCGTAGCCGAAAGCATACCGCCGGTTGAAGTTACCCCGCAAACGGAAGCGCCGGCGAACACTCCTGCAGTCGTCCCTGATTCTTCTGCACCTGAACCTGTAAAGAAAATAGAAACCGCGCCTCTCCCCGCCCTTCCCGTCCCGCAGATCGTGGTTCTGGACCCCGCCCAATATAACGGCAACATTCTCCACGCGCCTGACCTGGGTGATCCTTCACTGTGCATGGCATTTGAAAAGATGCAGAGCAGTTCCCCCTGCATCTTCATTACCGGCAAAGCCGGCACACGCAAAAATACACTGCTGGATTATTTCATCAAATCATCCGATACGAATACGGTTGTCCTTTCCCCCACCGAGATCGGAGCCATATACATCCAGGGGTCTCCCATCCGCGCATTTTTCGGTTTCCCGGAAGGACCCATTGAGGAAAAGGATGTTCAAGAGATAGCCGACCCGGCCAAACGTGAAATGTATCGGCATATTGATACACTGGTGATATATGAGGTTTCCAATGTCAGCGCGGGTCTCATCGATGCCATGGACACCTTCATGCGGCGAAATGGCCGATATGCCGAAAGACCCTTTGGCGGCACCCGTCTCATCCTGTTCGGTGACCTGTTCCGCCCTGCCCAGGCCAGTCCCGAAGCAGATTTGGCTGCTCCCCCCATCGAGGGGTATCGCAGCAATTATTTCTTCGACGCCCATGTATTCGAAAACCTTCCGATCCACTTAATCGAACTTCAGCACGACTATTACCACCGCAGTGAAGAATTGATCCTGCTGTTGAACTCCCTCAAAACGAATTCGCTCTCCGAAGCCCAGCAGCAATTCTTGAAAAGCAAACACATCCCCGGCTTTGCTGCACCTACGGATGAGGTTTTTGTGACCCTTACCACCACTGACGCAGAAGCCGCCCACATCAACAACGAGCAGCTTAAAAAACTGCCTATGCCTGAATGCGTTCAATTCGCCGAAGTGGAAGATAAGTTTTACGAACGCGGCTTTCCGGTCGAGCAGGAGTTGGTGTTCCGGCGTGGCGCGCAGGTGATGTTCCTCAGCAATGATCGGACCAAGAGGTGGGTCAGGGGAACGATAGGAAAAGTGACCAGCGTTAGCGAATCCTCCTTGCAGGTTAGGATCGATTATGAGGGTTCTCCCTTCATCCTGCGGGTAGAGCGGGAGAACTGGCAGGCATACGGTTATACTTTTAACCCGGCTTCCGGCAAGATCGAAAAAGAGGTCATCGGGGAATACACCCAATATCCGCTTCGCCTGGCCTGGGCCGTCTCGGTGGATAAAAGTCAGGGTTCCTGTTTCAACAATGTCATCGTCGATCCTGGCGAAAGTACACTCGATTATCAACTAGCCTACGCAGCCCTGTGCAGTTGCAAGTCGCTGAATGGGATCGTCCTGCGAAGTCCGTTCGTAAAATCGGATGCCACTCCAGAAAACAACCGCATCCTGCATATCGCCCGTTTATTTAGTACGTAAGGCGGGCTCGGTCGTAACCCAACCTCCATCTTTTAAGATTATCCTGCTAATACACGGTTGTTAATGGGTAAATTTGGCTGGTAAATTGGCAGCCGCTTCATCGTACTTCTATAGTTCTCTGTTAGCCAACGGATAGGTTGAATTTGGCAGTCTCAGGTATCATCTGGGCATCGGATGAAATCTTATGACTGCAAAAATTACATTCACCCCCAGGAAGAAGCCGCAAATGGCCCCCGTATTACTCGAAGGTCAGACCCTTGGAAAGTACCGCATCCTCGAACCGCTGGGACGCGGCGGGATGGCGCAGGTCTTCAAAGCCTACCATCCCCAACTCGATCGCTATGTGGCGGTCAAAGTGCTCCGCTCCGACCTGGTGGAAGAGGAAGAGTTCCTGGCCCGTTTCCGCCGGGAAGCCCGCGCTGTTGCAGCCCTGCGCCATCCGAACATAGTCCAGATTTTCGACTTCGACAAGCAGGATGACCTCTACTACATGGTCATGGAACTGCTCGAAGGCGACACTCTCAAGGCGTACCTTAACAACCTGCGCGTTCGCGGCGAACGACTCCCCCTCGGAGAAACCGTCCGTATATTCAACGATGTGCTCGCCGGCCTGGCCTATGCACATGGTGAAGGCATCATCCACCGCGACCTGAAGCCGGCCAACATCATGCTCACCCGCTCCGGACAAGCCGTCCTCACTGACTTCGGCATTGCCCAGATCGTTGGTGGGACCCAATACACCATCTCCGGTGCCCTCATGGGTACGCTGAGCTACATGGCCCCCGAACAAGGCCTGGAAGGTCACTGCGACGTCGCCAGCGACATTTATTCCCTCGGCATCGCATATTACGAAACTCTCACCGGAGCCGTTCCCTTCGATGCCGACACGCCACTGGCCATCCTGATGAAACACGTCAATGACCCGCTGCCGCTGCCCCGAAAAAACGACCCAACCCTTCCCGAAGCCTTTGAACGGATTGCGCTCAAATCCCTCGCCAAACGCCCTGAAGATCGCTACCAGAGCGCCGTAGAGATGTCCGAGGCCTTGAACGCAGCCGCCCGGGAAGCCGGCATCGAAGTACCCGCCTCCATCGTGGTGCCACAGGGGATAAGTCCTGCGACCCGCACGGGTTCGGTAGCCGTATTCTCCGGCTCAGCCCGCCAGCAGATCCCCGACCCCGGCTTCGCTTCCGGCGATACCGACATCACCTTCGGGAAAAAGCATGCTCCCGGCCTGACGGGCATCACCGACAAGGTCAAGACCATGTTCACCAAACCGGCTCGCATCGGCGTGGTCAACCCCAAGCATGTGCCCGCTGCAGTTCTCTATTCGCTCGGTGGGATCGTGTTGCTGAATATCGCCATGTTGTGGCTGAGTGGAATTTTTGGCTGGAAAGTGTTCGCTCACTGCTGGCCCCTGGAGATCGTAGCCGTAGGTGCGTTCCTTGCTTCGCTGATGGCAGCCCTGGCAACTCCCTGGCTGCTCATCCCCGCCGGAATTCTTTTCGGGAACGGCCTGATCTTCTCCTACTTCGCCCTTACCGGGTGGTGGAGCCAGTGGACCTACCTGTGGCCGTTGGAACCCCTGCTGGTCGCCCTGTCGATTGTGGCCCCCATCGTCGTGAATCGCCAGGGACAGGAAGGCCGTTGGCTGGCCCGCCGCATTGGCATCGCCATGGTAGCCGTATCAATCATCTTGATAGCCTTATCCTTACTCGTCGGGATCCTTGTTCGATAGTAATCCATAACCATAATCATTAGGCTTTAGTTCTGAACTGGCAATAAAGTGCAGGCCGCCAGGTGTGTTCAACGCGGCCTTTATCACCCCGGCCATCGTGCCGTAATCTTAAAGCGACAGTATCGTCGCAGTGATCTGAACCAAAGGAGGTTCAAATGCAAAAGAAAGCTTCTCTTCTCGTCGGATTGACCCTGATCGTGTTGGGTATGCTGGCTCTGGCCGCCAACCTGCTCATCCGGGCCAATGGCATCGGTTTCCTGCTTGGTTTCCGTGCTTGGCCGATCATCGTGATAGGCGCCGGCCTGCTCTTCTGCCTGCCGCCTTTCCTCTTCCCCGGGCAACGCGGCTTGAGCGGATTGTTCATCCCCGGCCTGCCCACCCTCACCACCGGCGTGCTCCTGTTCCTCGCCAGCGTCAGCGGCAACTGGTCCATCTGGGCTTACGGTTGGCCCCTCGAAGTGATCAGCGTGGGAGTTGGTTTCCTGCTGATGGCGATCTTCCTGAAGGTGCCCTGGCTGGGCATCCCGGCCTCCATCATCGGTCTCACCGGCCTGGTGCTGCAGTTCTGCGCCCTGACGGGCTGGTGGAGCTCCTGGGCCGTCCTTTGGACCGTGGAACCCTTTGCCATCGGCCTGCCCCTGCTCATCATCGGCATGACCAAGAAGATCGAGGGCGTCAAGTTGGCCGGCATCATCCTGTGCGGTCTCGCCGGTCTGGCCTTCGCAGGCATGTCTTCCCTGCTGGTCACCTCCCTGTGGATTACCCGGCTGATCGGTCCTGCGATAGTTCTGGGATTGGGTGTCCTGCTGGTCTTCCTGGCCTTGCGCAAGCCCGCCGTTGAAGCACCTACTCAAACTCCTGCCGAAGACCCTGCCGCCTAGTCAAAACCAACTCATACGCAACGATAATTTTCAACGAACGTATAAAGAACGTAACCATTCAAAACTCATCAACACATTCCCTTCTTCACGAAAGAAACGCCCCTCTCCATGCGGGGAGGGGCGGGGATGAAAAAAGAAAAGGAAAAATGAAATGAACAAGCGTCTTACTCTGTCCACCGTCATTCTGCTGGCAGCCCTGATCGTCTCCGGCTGCGGTCTGCAGATCGTGCAAGGTTCCGGCAAGGTCGTTACCGAAACCCGCACCGTCGACACCTTCTCCAACATCAAGTTGTCCGGCATCGGCGACGTCATCATCACCCAGGCCGATGAGACCTCCGTCCGCATCGAAGCGGAAGACAATCTCATCTCCTATTTCGAAACTTCCGTCGTCGGCGACACGTTGACCATCGGCGTGAAGAATCAATACCTTGGGATAAGCATTTTCCCAACCCGTGGAGTCAAGTTCTACGTCTCCACCCCCAATGTCAATGTGGTCACATTGGCTGGCTCCGGCAACATCTACACCGGTAACATCGAGACCACCAATTTCAAGGCCTCCCTGCTTGGTTCAGGAAACATCACCAACGACAATCTCGTCGCGACCTCGGTCGAGATCAACCTCTCCGGCTCCGGCAATGTCACCCTGGCCAACGTGAAGGCCGAAAAGATCACTTCCACCATCGCCGGTTCGGGCAATATCACTGTCGCCGGTGAGGTGAATGACCAGAATGCCAAGATCGTTGGTTCCGGTGACTACCGCGCCGCCGAATTGACCAGCGAATCTGCTACCATCAATGTGACCGGTTCGGGTAACAGCCGGGTCTCCGTGGCGAACACGCTCTACGTGACCATCCTCGGCAGCGGTGATGTGACCTACAGCGGCACTCCCTCCGTCAACACCAGCATCGCCGGTTCCGGCCATGTCCGTAGCGACAACTAACTACTAGTGCGTACCCGCTTATAAAACAGCCCGAAGGGTTCACCTTTCAGGCTGTTTCTTTTACGGTGTCTCGACCACCTCGATCCCCTCAAACTCCTGAGCCGACTTTAACCTCTTCCGTCTCGCCCACATCCCCTCTCCCCAGAAGAGGATCAAGGCCGCCCACACAATGCAAAAACCGATCAGGTGCGACCGGTTGAATACCTCCCGGTACACCAGCACCCCCAACAGGAATTGCATCGTCGGTGTGATATATTGCAACACCCCCACCATTGCCAGGGGTATGCGCTGCACCGCTGAAGCGAATAACAGCAAGGGAATGGTCGTCACCACCCCTGCCCCTGCCATCAAGACGGACTGCAGTAAGCCGGTGTGCAGGAATGCTCCCTCGCCTGACCGGTCCATGAAGAACAGGAACGCCGCTGCCGGAATGAAAAGAAGTCCCGTCTCCAGCGTCAAACCGTGCAACGAACCCAGAGGAGCGGTTTTCTTCACCAATCCATACAGGCCAAAGGAGACTGCCAGTGTCAGGGCTATCCAGGGGAATTGCCCGTATGACACTGCCACATAGATCACACCGACAGCTGCCATTCCAATGAGCGCATATTGGGCGGGTCGCAGGCGTTCACGCAGGAAAACGACTCCAAGCAGCACACTGAAAAGCGGGTTGATGAAATAGCCCAGGCTGGTTTCGACAATGAACCCGGCATTGACTGCCCACACATAGGTCAGCCAGTTGATCGTCAACAAAATGCCGGAAGCCAGGTAGATCAACACCACCTTCGGCCGGGAAATCGCCGCCCCGAAAAGTTTCCATTGGCGGGTGGCAAAGATGATCAGGGTCAACAGCACAAAAGACCAGATGATGCGATGGCCGATCAACTGGATCGCCGGCACCGTATGCAGCCATTTCCAGTAAATGGGGAATACTCCCCAGGTTAGATAAGCCCCCAGCGCAAAAATGATACCTTTCTTCATTCCATACCTCGTTTCAACATTTAAGGCGAAAGTATACACCTTTTCCTTCACCCATCGTTCTTTTCAAAAAGATAGAGTATGATTAAGCCAAATTTCAGCCTCCCAAGGACTTATACATATGCAGAAAATAATCCCGCTTCCCGTTCATATCAACCCTGAAATGGGGACATTTACCCTTGCCAATACCTCCGCCATCTCCGTTCAACCTGGCTCAGCCGAGGTCCGCCTCGTCGGACAGATGCTGGCCGACAGTTTGAAGTCTGCGACTGGTTTTCCGCTGCCCGTGGTTGAGACCGGCACGAATCCACGCACAGGTAGCATTTCGCTGGCGCTAGCCATCTCGGACCTTGACCTGGGCGAGGAAGGCTACGATTTGCGGGTCAAGCCTGAAGGTGTGACTCTCACCGCCCTGCGACCCGCCGGTCTGTTTCACGGTATCCAGACCTTCCTGCAACTACTCCCTGCCTCCATTGCCATGACATCCCCCCAGCCCGGCCCATGGGATATCGAAGCCGTCACCATCCACGACTGGCCTCGCTATCCCTGGCGCGGCGCCATGTTGGATGTTAGCCGTCACTTTTTCACTCCCGGTGAGGTCAAACGCTTCATCGACCAGTTGGCAGTCTATAAAATCAATGTCCTCCACCTCCATCTCACCGACGACCAGGGTTGGCGGCTGATGATCAAATCCTGGCCCAACCTGACCGAACACGGCGGTAAATACTCGGTCAACCACGACCCGGGTGGTTTCTACACCCAGGAAGAATATCGGGATATTGTCGAATACGCCAGTCAACGCTTCATAACCATCGTCCCCGAGATCGACATGCCCGGCCACACCAATGCCGCCCTGGCCTCTTACCCCGAATTGAATAAATCCGGTCTTGCCCCGGAACTGTACACAAAAACCGAAGTGGGCTTCAGCTCCTTCGACATCTACAATGAGGTCACCTACAAATTCCTGGATGATGTCATTGGCGAAGTAGCGGCTCTCACCCCCGCGCCGTACATTCACATCGGCGGTGACGAAGCCCACTCAACTCCCGATGCCGACTACATCTACTTCGTCAAGCGCGTCCAAGACATTGTTGCCGCCCATGGAAAAATATGCATCGGCTGGGAGGAAGTCGCCAAGGCCGAACTCCTGCCCGATACGATCGTGCAGTTCTGGTGGAACCGCGAATGGGCCAAAAAAGGCGCAAAACAGGGTCGCAAATTCATCATGTCGCCGGCTTCGAACATCTACTTGGATATAAAATACGACGCCTCCACTGTGCTGGGCCAGGACTGGACTAAAGAATATATCGAGGTCCGGCATGCCTACGAGTGGGACCCCTCCACCATCCTGGAGGACGTCTCCCCCGACTCAATTCTGGGAGTCGAGGCGCCGTTGTGGAGTGAGACTACCGCCTCCATCGCCGACCTGGACTACATGATCTTCCCGCGCCTGCCCGGCTGCGCCGAGATCGGCTGGACCCCGCTCAAAGACCGCCGGTGGGACGATTACCGCCTGCGACTGGCTGCCCACGGGCCGCGCATGACCGCCCGGGGAATAAACTTCTACCGCTCTCCCCAGGTTAACTGGGAATAGTATGAAGATCTTCGTTCCGGGGCGCATTTGTCTGGTAGGCGAACACTCTGATTGGGCCGGGGGATACCGCCGCATCAACGCTCAGATCGAGAAAGGCTACACCCTCATCGCCGGCACCGACCAGGGTATCTATGCCGAGGTTTCCCCGCACCCCACCTCCCTGGTGCTCACCTCCACCACTCCTGACGGGAAAAAGATCGGCCCTTACGAGATCCCAATGGAACTGAAGGCCCTGCTGGATGAGGCCCAAAAAGGCGGCTACTGGAGTTATATCGCCGGGGTGGCCTATCAGGTGCTGACCAATTACCACGTGCGCGGCCTGATCATCGACAACTACAAAACCGACCTGCCCATCAAGAAGGGACTTTCCTCCAGCGCCGCCATCTGCGTGATGGCCGCCCGCGCTTTCAACCGCGTCTATGATCTCAAGATGACCACCCGCGGCGAGATGGAACTGGCCTACCTGGGCGAGATCACCACCCCCTCCCGCTGCGGGCGGATGGACCAGGGCTGCGCCTTCGGCAACCGCCCCGTCCTGATGACCTTCGACGGCGACCGGCTCGAGACGACCGAACTGCAGGTCCACCAGCCGCTCTACTTCGTCATCGTCGACCTGCAGGCGCAAAAAGACACCATGGAGATCCTCAACCGGCTGAACCGCTGCTACCCCTTCGCCGAAAATGAGATCGAGCGCGGCGTGCAGGAGCTGCTCGGACCGGTCAACAAACGCCTCGTCCACCAGGCCATCGATGCCCTGCGTGATTCGGATGCGCCTCGCCTGGGTGCCCTCATGACCGAGGCCCAGGCCAATTTCGATAAATACGCTGCCCCCGCCTGCCCCGAAGAACTGACCTCGCCGGTGCTCCATCGCGTCCTCGAGTATCCGCCGCTCAAACCGCATATCCTCGGCGGCAAGGGCGTCGGCTCGCAGGGTGACGGGACGGCTCAGTTCATCTGTCCCACCGCCGCCGACCAGCAGGAAGTCATCAACATCCTCGACCGCGACCTGCACATGCCTGCCCTGCGCATGACCATCACCCCCCAGCAGAAGGTTCGCAAGGCGGTCATCCCGGCGGCCGGATTCGGAACACGCCTGTTTCCCGCCACCAAAGCCACCAAGAAAGAATTGTTCCCCATCATCGACCGCGACGGCATCGCCAAGCCGGCCATCCTGGTCATCGTCGAGGAAGCCCTGGATGCCGGCATCGAGGAAGTCATCATCATCGTCCAGAAGCATGACCTGGATGATTTCCAATCGCTCTTTAATGAGCAGATCTCCATCGAGAACTACAACAAACTGCCGCCTCAATTCCAGGAATATTCACGCCGGCTGCTGGAGATCGGACGCCATGTGACCTTTGCCATCCAAAACACCCAGGAGGGGTTCGGTCACGCCGTCTATTGCGCCCGCGAGGCCGTTGGGCGATGAGCCATTCCTGCTCATGCTGGGCGACCACATCTACCGGTCCGATGGCGAAGCCTCCTGTGCTCGTCAGCTGTTGGAAGCCTATCAGCATCACGGTCAGAGCCTGGTGGGGCTGCGGCGCACGCCGGAGGCGCAGATCGGCAGTTTCGGCGCGGTGACGGGCGTCTGGCTGGAGCCGGAACGCCTGCTCAACATCACCGAGTTCGCCGAAAAGCCCACCCCCGATTACGCCCGCACCAACCTGCGGGTGGCATCCTTGAAGGAATGGGAATACCTGACCCTCTTTGGCCAGTACATCCTCAAACCCCAGGTCTTCACCTACCTGCAGGAGCACATCGACAATAACGTCCGCGAGCATGGCGAGTTCCAACTCACCTCCGTCCTCGACCGGCTGCGGCAGGAGGACGGCTTCATGGGCCTGATCATCGACGGCACCCGCTACGACATCGGCCGCCCGGATGAATATTTGGAGACGCTGCAAGCGTTCAGGCAGTGAGTCCTGCTTGCACAATGTTCGGATAGGTTTTGAAATTAACCTTTGCCTTAATATATAAACTGGTCACATGGCTAAGTCATCTCAGGGTGGAAGACCATATAATGGATGAAACCTTAGTGAATGGAGAAACTCATGAAATCCTTCAATCTTCTTCTCATCATCCTGCTTTTGTCCCTGGCCGCTTGCGCCAAACCCGCCATCCCCGCCCCGACCGCCACACTCCCGCCGACGGCTATTCCCACCGCTGCGCCGACCGCGGCTCCATCCATCAGTCTGACGTTCGGGGATATGGCCCAGTTCGAGTTGGTCACGCCCGCCGGACGGCATATTTATATCGATGTGTACAATGTGAGCCTCTTGACCCGGGAACCTACCTCAGATGACATCCTGCTGACCACCCATACTCACGACGACCATTATTATCCGTCTTTCCAGGCAAATTTCCCCGGTCAGCAGCTCTTCACCAGCGAGGGCAAGATCGAACTCGACGATGTGACCATTACAGGCATCGCCGCGGCTCACAACTACAACAATCCCATCCAGGCTGAGGGTGCTTCCAATTACATATACATCATCGACGTAGCCGGTCTGCGCATTGCCCATTTCGGTGATATCGGTCAGGATGCCCTGACGGACGACCAGTTGGCTGCCCTCGGAAAAGTCGATGTGGCCCTGACCCAATTCTCCAATTCCTTCAGCACCATGAACGCCGACAACCTGAAGGGTTTCAACCTGATGGATCAGGTCAAGCCCCGTCTGGTCGTCCCCACCCACGACGATCAGGCCACCATCAAGATCGCCACGGAACGCTGGAAGGGCTATTTCTCGGATCAGCGCACGGTCACCATCTCAGCCAATTCCCTCCCCGCTGAGGAGAGCCTCCTTGTCCTGGGGAATCTGGCCTTCGCTTACGGCACCCTTTTCAACCTGCAAGCCTGGAAGTAAACTGCATTTTCCCTTTTGGAGGAATCATAATGACAACCATCAAAAGATACCGCCTTGCTGGTGATCGATGTGCAGCAGAGCCTGTTCGAAAAGAGCCATCCCATCCATCAAGCCGACCAACTGCTGGACAACATCAATGCCCTGGTTGGCAAAGCCCATGCTGCCGGTGTGCCCGTTTTTTACGTTCAACATGAAGACGCAAGAGACTTGACTCATGGGAGCAAAGGTTGGCAATTACATCCGCGCCTGCATCCCGTCGATGGGGATTGCTTTCTCTACAAGCAAAAAAGCAACTCCTTCGAAGAGACCGACCTGGACCAACGCTTGAAGGCATTAGGCGTCACCAGGGTGGTCATATCCGGTATGGTGACGCATGGCTGCGTCAAGAATGGCTGTCTGGGTGCAAAGGAACTGGGCTACCGCGTCACCCTGGCGAAAGATTCCCACAGCAATTACAGCGCCAAGGCTGCCGAATTGATCGATGAATGGAATGAAAAACTGGGTCAGACAGGCATCGAATTATTGCCTGCCGCAGAGATTCAATTTTAGAAAACCGTCCCTCTGGGAAACCAAAATCCCCACTTATCATTGAGTGGGGATTTTGGTTTCCGCTCCAACACGGCTTTATTCGGTTTTCCTCATATCGCCTTCATCATGATCGACTTTGTTCACATACATCGCCGGATTTTTATCGAAATCCTTCATGCAACCCGGCGAGCAGAAATAATAGGTCTTGCCGTTGTAATCTGAACAACCGGCAGCCGTTTTGGGGTCTACCGTCATTCCACATACTGGATCACGTTCCATATTTTATCCCTTCACTACAATAATTGGTTTGATTTACTTACCTGTAATGTAAGCCTACATCAAGTGAACCATCAAATGGCCGACGCGCGGTAACCGCGCCGTTCGACCGCCGCCATGATCTGCGCCTCGCTAACTTTCGTCTCATCGAATTCGACCACCATCTGCCCTTTCTGGTAACTGGCCGAGACCTTCTTGATCCCGGGCAGGTCGTCTTCAATGGCTTCCACTTCCATGGGGCAGTTGGAGCAGTGCATTCCATCGACACGAAAAGTTTTCTTCACCATAATTCCATCACCTATCACTGACCAAAGACTATTTCGCCGGTATACATGCCCATTGAGCACGAGAACCGCATCACCGTCCCGGCCGCCTGGGCTGGGATGTTGATTGGCACAGTACCTGTTTGAGGCAGGAGTGTCTCCAGACCGAGAGCCGGGATGACCAGGTCGCGCGAGCACGAGAACGTGTTCTTCGTGACTATATTGAGCAGGATGGCCTCGCCAGCCTTGGCGTAAAGTCGCTGTGGAGAATAGCCGCTGTTGTGAGCCGTCAATGTGATGGTCGTGCTGGGGGTCGTGTTGACCACAGTATCGACTGGCGCAGGCGGCGAGAACAGCGACTGGGTGATGTTCTGGAAAGATAACGGCGATCCGATCAGGTTAAGACCGCTATTCATCGAGACCAATCCCAGGACCAGCAGCACGATGGCGACAAATCTCATGAAGAAACCTTCCAGACGACTGCCCAGTTTGGTAGCGAGATATGCCACCACAAAAAAGACCGGGCTGGTCCCCAGGACGAAGGCGAACATGAGCGCCGCCCCTTGCAGCGGGCTGCCGGTAGCGAGGGCCACTGCCATCATCGCCTGCGTCACCCCGCAGGGGATGAAAACGGTCAGCGCGCCCAGGAAGAGCGGGGTCAGATATTCGGTTCCGTTTTTCGCGGTCCGGCGGATGTAGCGGGTGATGAACTTGGGCGGCTCGACTACGAAGTAGCGGAAGATCGGATGGACATTGAACATCCGCAGCGCATTGCCGACCATGAAAATCCCAATGGCGATGAGCAAGATGGCGCGCGTAACCGGGTTCAGCGTTAACGTCTGCCCCAGCCATCCCAGCAACAATCCTAAAAGGGTATAAGCCGCCAGTTTCGCTCCCAGGAAAAGCAGGATCGGCATGGCCGTTTGAGCCTGGACCTGGGGCTGGCGTTCCCTGTGTCCGTGCCTTTTCTTTTTGGTTGAGGGCTGGTTGAGCATATCCTGCTCCAGCTGGTGCCCCAGCGAACTAGCCAGCAGCCCACCCTGGACCGCCAGGCAGCTTAGTCCGCCCGTTGTCAGGCCGGTGACGAATGCGACGATTAGTTGATTCATTTTTCGGGACCTTAAGAGAGACGGCTCTTTCGCAGCCGCAGACTGTTCGTAACAACGAATACGCTGCTGAATGCCATGGCTCCTGCTGCCAGCATGGGGTTGAGGAAACCCAACGCCGCTGCCGGGATCAGGATGACATTGTAGAAGAACGCCCAGAACAGGTTTTGTTTGATCGTGCCGAGCGTCTTGCGTGAGAGCAGGATTGTCCGGGCCACCCCGCGCAGGTCCCCGCTGATGAGCGTGACCGGGGCGGTCGCCATGGCAACATCGGTGCCGCTGCCAATCGCCATTCCCACGTCTGCCTGGGCCAGGGCGGGGGCATCGTTGATGCCGTCGCCGACCATGGCTACGACAGTGGCGTTGACCCGTTTGCCTTTCGATGTGGTGTGTGCACCTTCGGACTGCAGCTTCTTGATCTCTTCAGCCTTTCCATCCGGGCGCACTTCTGCCAGCACGATATCCACCCCGGCCTCCCGGCCAATCGCCTCGGCAGTGGCGCGGTTATCGCCGGTGACCATAACCACCTTCAGGCCCATCTGCCGCAGTTCGGCAATGGCTTCGCGGGAGCCCTCCTTGATCGTATCCGCCACCGCGATGATGCCGCGCACATGCCCGTCCACCGACACGAGCATGGCCGTCTTGGCTTCGGCCTGCAGTTTTTCGACTTCGCCTTTCAGGCCGTTCAGCTGGTATTTGTGGCTGTCCATCATGCGCAGGTTGCCCACGGCCACCGCGTGACCCTCCACATCCGCCTCCACGCCCGCGCCTGCCTCAGCCTTGAATCCGTTCGGTTCAACCAGGTTCAGCCCGCGCGTGGTTGCTTCTGCCCAAATGGCTTCGCCCAGGGGATGCTCTGACCCTTTCTCCACAGAGGCCGCCATTCGCAACAATTCACTTTCATTCCACTGTCCGTGATCGAGCGTTTTGATGTCGGTCACCGCCGGCTGTCCCTTCGTGATCGTACCGGTCTTATCCAGCACCACCACCGAGACCTTGCCGGCCCGTTCCAGCGCTTCGCTGTTGCGGAAAAGGATGCCCGCCTCCGCACCCTTGCCGGTCCCCACCATCACCGCCGTAGGAGTTGCCAGCCCCATGGCGCATGGGCAGGCGATCACCAGCACCGCCACCATGTTGATCAATGCCCGCGTGAAGGGGCTGATCTCGCCACCCATCGTCATGGTCGTACCGGCATTCCCGAAGAAATACCAGCCCACGAACGTCAGCGCCGCCAGCACGATCACGATAGGGACGAATATCTCCGATACTTGATCGGCCAGTTTTTGGATGGGCGCTTTGCTCCCCTGGGCATTTTCCACCAGGCGGATGATCTGCGCCAGGGCGGTTTCCTTGCCCACCTTGGTAGCCTCGAACTTGAGCGCGCCTAATTTGTTTAGCGTCGCGCCGATGATCGGGTCCCCGGGACCCTTCTCCACCGGCAGCGACTCACCTGTCAGCATGGATTCGTCAATATTCGAATGGCCTTCCACCACCACGCCATCGACCGGCACGGTCTCGCCCGGTCGGACCAGGACCAGGTCGCCTACCTGCACATCATCAGTGGGCACATCCATTTCGATGCCGTCCCGGTTCACATGGGCAGTCTTGGCCCTCAAGCCCATCAGTTTCTTGATGGCTTCACTGGTGCGGCCCTTGGCGCGCGCCTCCAGGAACTTTCCCAACCGGATCAGGGTAATGATCACCGCAGCCGTCTCAAAGTAGACATGTCCCGACAGGACTCCGACGGTGACAAAGATCGAGTAGAAATACGCCACCGACGATCCCATGGCGATCAATACATCCATGTTGGCAGACCCACCCCGCAAGGACTTGTATGCACCGACGTAATACTGCCAGCCGCCGTAGAACTGCACCGGTGTGGCAATGACCCACATAAGCACATTCACCCACGGCTCACGCGCCCACATACCCAGAATCTCAAGATCCCGCAGCATCGAAAAGATGAACAGCGGAATGGTGAACGCCAGGCTGACGATCAGCAGCCGCTTTTGGTTGGCGATCTCCATCTCGCGAGCCTTTGCTTCGGCATCCTCCGCATCGCCGCCCAATTCCATCGCCTCCAGACCGGCTTTGCTTACCGCCGCTCGGATCTCGGACTGGCTCACCACCGTCGGCACATACTTGACCAGCGCCTTCCCGGTGGCAAGATTGACGGACGCATCCAGTACGCCTTCCAGGTTCGCCAGAGCTTTTTGAAGACGGCGGGCGTCATTGTCATCTTCGAGGCGTTTGATGGTCAGGTCGGCTTCACCGGTGGCTACACCATACCCACCCCGCTCCACCCGCGCGATCAGGTCCGGCAGGTGCACCCTGGCCGGATCAAAAGTAACGCTGGCTCTTTCTGAAGCGAGATTCACCGCAGCGGATTCAACCCCCTCTTGTTTTTTTAAGTTGCGTTCCACCGTTGCAACACAGTTGGCGCAAGTCATACCGGTAATGGGGAGCGTCAGGCTCTTGCTTTCAGACATGATCTACCTCTATCCATTAAAAATGTGGGCGCAGTTTTCCTGCGCCCCTTACTTCACGGTGCTTGGATTAAGTTAGACAGCAACGGGATAATCGATCTCTGCCAGGAGTGTCTTGATCTGATCTTCCGTAGCGGGTTCGTCGAAAACTACCTCGACCATCTTCGTGGAAGCGTCCGCCGACACGGATTTGACGCCATTTAATTCGGCAACTTCCACCTGGATGGTGTGGACACAGTGTCCACAGGAAATGTTGGGGACTGAATATGTTACGCTTTTCATGTCTATTCTCCTTTAATCAATGATTATTTAGGCTGGATGGATATTAAATGAAAATCTCAAAATTAGGCTAATTTATACCTTCGTTGCAGTACCAAATACATCGGTGATCTCTTTTAGAACCCGTTCCCTTTCGGTAGCATCCTCACCGCGGATGGCAGTGGTGACGCATGAGTTCAGGTGACCTTCGAGGATCCCCGCGCTGACCTTGCTTAACGCAGCCTGTACCGCCTGGATCTGGCGGATCACATCGATGCAATAGGCGTCCTCATCCATCATGCGGATGACGCCGTGCAAGTGGCCTTCGATAATTTTCAAACGTCTCAATGAATCATCATTTTTCATACTCAACCTCTACCCTACCCCCTGGGGGGGGATATGGAGTGAATTCTACATCATTCTTCCGGCCTTTGTCAAGTTGGCCTTCCCATCTCTCATGCAGATTTCACATTTTCCCGGTCTCGTTGAATTCTTTCTTGCCAATTCAAAGCGGGGCGGTTATAATCATGCGGCTTCCGGCATAGGCCGGGAAAAACTCAACAGAGCGAAGGTAACCCTCCAGCAAGAAGGGTGAGAGGCGCTCGAGGAAGGTATGGTATGGAGAAAGTTGTTTTAAAGGCTACACCCCGCACGTCCACCGGACGGCATGTACGCGCCCATCCGTCGCACCGGTCAACTGCCGGCGGTGCTTTACGGTCACAATGTGGAACCGATCATCGTTTCCATGGATGTCCGTGAAGCCACCCGTCTGCTGACCAAGCTCAGTTCTTCCAGCCTGATCACCATCGATGTGGATGGCAAGGAATATCCCTCCCTCGTCCGTGAAAAGCAGATGAACTACATCCGCCGCAACCTGATCCACGTCGATTTTCAGGTCGTTTCGCTGACTGAGAAGATCCGTGCCAACGTGGCCATCGACCTGACCGGCAATTCACCCGCCGTCAAGGATTTCAATGCCATGCTCATCAACGGCCTCACCGAACTCGAAGTGGAAGCGTTCCCCCAGGACCTGCCGGAAAACGTGGTCGTGGACATCGGCTCCCTCAGTCAAGATTGGCGATGGCATCCATGTGCGCGACATCGTCCTCTCCGACAAAGTCACCATCATGAATACCCCCGATGAGATGATCGTCCTGGCCACTGCCCCGGCCAAGGAAGAGGTCGAGGAAGTCGTCACTCCGGAAGCAGTAATTGTCGAAGGCGCTGCCGAACCCGAGGTGATCGAGAAGGGCAAGAAGGAAGAAGAGGAAGGCGAAGCGGAGAAGAAGTAATCTCCCCCTCCATGCAAATGAAAAGACGGACTTTCTTAGTCCGTCTTTTTTTTATTCTACAGGTAGCCTAACACGTTAAGGAAATTATGGGTGATGCGGGCAGTGGCGCCCCATAAAACCTCACCATCGTATAGATGATAGTGGATCACCGGGATCGGCCTGGGCAAGCCCATCGGTGCGAACGGTTTCTCTTCCCAGTTTTCCTGATTCGCCAGCCATAATAATGGCATGATGAAGACTCGCCCAACTTCCGCCGGCTCCAGCCGCATTTGGAAGGGCCAACTGATCACCCCCACCACCGGCGTGACCCTGTAGCCGGTGATCGTCAGGACGTCGTTCAACCGTCCCAGCAGACGCACGTCTGCCGGCTTCAACCCTATCTCTTCTTCGGCTTCGCGTAGGGCCGTCTCTTCTGCAGAAGTCTCATGGACATCACAGCCGCCGCCGGGGAAGGACACTTGTCCCTTATGATGTTCCACTGTTTCGGTCCGGCGGGTATAGATTACCTGCCACTCATCATTCCACATCGCCAGGGGTATGAGCACAGCCGCGCATTTCAACTTCACATTCTCGAAGGTTTCCATCCCGGCATCGGCAGAGGCGATCGTACCGGGCCGGTAGGATCTCTGTAAGCACTCCGTGATGAATTCCTCTGTCAGGGCGGATGGCATTTTTCGAACCTCAGTAACCCGATCATGTCTAAAAAACCCGGGAACATTCCCGCAACAACCATTAACGACTAACTTCGTGATATTATACGCCAACGCTTTAAGCAAGGATGGCAGGTTATGCACATAGATTTTGTAATGCCCCGATACGATGAAGGCGGCTTTGCCGGGATTCCGGCTCACCTCGTCACCACCCTCACATCCGGGAAATATGATGCGGTGGTCCTGTTATTGGTCGACGGCTTTGGCTGGCGGTTCTTCGACAAATTCCAGGAAAATCCCTTCCTGCGATTCGTTACCCATGCGGGCACTGCCACAAAACTGACCTCCCAATTCCCCTCCACCACCGCGGCGCACCTCACCACCATTCACAGCGGCCTGCCCGTGGGAGAACATGGTGTTTTCGAATGGATCTATTACGATCCCAAACTGGAAGCCATTATTGCGCCGTTGCTTTTCTCCTATGGCGGCACCGCCGAACGGGATACGCTCAGAAAGGATGGCTTCAAACCCGCCGCCTTTTTGCCATCCAACTCGTTCTATCACGGGTTGAAGAAACAGGGGATTCCCTCCACTATCCTTCAGCATCGCGAGTACACCCCCTCATCTTATTCAAACATCCTTTTCTCCGGTGCGACCGCCCGCGGCTATAAAACCTTCCCCGAAGCGCTGGTGACCCTTTCACAGTTGGTGGCTGCATCCACTTCTCCATCGTATTACTTCATGTACTACGAAAAAATCGACGCCGTCAGCCATGAATATGGACCGCAGTCGCCGCAGACCGAAGCCGAGATCCAGGTCTTTCTGCTGACGATGGAGCACATCTTCTTGAAAGCCATGTCAGGCAGCCAGAAGAAATGTCTCTTCCTCCTGACCGCCGATCACGGTCACTGCGAGACCGACCCGCAAACCACCATTTATCTCAACCGAAATAAGCGTTTCGAGGGGATCGAACGGTTCCTGCGCATGGATAAGCAGCAAAAGCTCATTGTTCCGGCTGGTTCAGCCAGGGACTTCTTCCTCTATATTAATTATGGCCTGATCGATGAAGCCCAGGCCTTCCTCGCCTCCCGGCTGGAGGGAAAAGCCGAGGTCCGCAAGGTGGCTGACCTGGTGGCGGAAGGGTTTTTCGGTCCGGTCATCACACCGGCGTTCCTCGAGCGGGCCGGCGACCTGGTCATCCTGCCCTACCTGGGCAAGTCGGTCTGGTGGTTTGAAAAAGATAAATACGAGCAGAAATTCCGCGGTCATCATGGCGGTTTGACCAAACCGGAAATGGAAATACCTTTGATTATGTGGGAAATGATGTAAAATATATCCATTACATTTACACCGTCGCAGAGCGACGGTACCTGTTCAAGAGAGGAGTTCCCCCCATGTTTCAAACCATCATCTTAGCCGGCAACCTCGGTCGTGACCCTGAAATGCGTTATACGCCTTCCGGTCAGGCTGTCACATCCTTTTCAGTTGCCACCAACCGCCAGTATACGAACAATAACGGCGAAACCGTAAAAGAAACGATGTGGTTCCGTGTGTCTGTCTGGGGCAAAATGGCCGAAATCTGCAACCAGTATCTCAAGAAAGGCTCCAAGGTACTGGTGGAAGGACGGCTCACCGCCGATCCTGCTACCGGCGGTCCGCGCATCTGGAGTGGACAGGACGGTTCGAATCGGGCCTCCTTCGAGGTCAACGCCCAGACCGTGCGCTTCCTAAGCTCACGCGGCGAAAATGAATCCGGTGGCATGGGCGGCGGTGCCGCTCCCGTCACGGATGAGGGCATGGCCCCCGTCGGAGATGAAGGCGACATCCCCTTCTAAATGAAATCGTGCAGGGGCGGCTACCCAGGCCGCCCCTGCCATTGATGAGGAAATGATGACCGTCCCCTCCCAAAAACCACCTGCCTCGATCCCCATTGAGATCCCGGCTGAATTGCAGCCTGCCTATGCCAACCTGGCTCGCATTGCCCACGCTCCGGCAGAATTCGTGATGGATTTTGCCCGCTTCCTCCCCGGCGACGCCAAGGCCATCGTCACCGCCCGGGTGGTTGTCTCTCCGATCGCCTTGAAGTTATTCGCCCAGGCGCTCAATGACAACCTCGCCCGCTATGAGACCACCTTCGGGAAGATCAACATTCCCGGTGGCGGCTCTTCGCTGGCAGATTCCCTTTTCAAACCGCCCCACCCGACTGATCCGCCGCAAGACCCACCCCAGCCCGAATAAGAACCTTTGGAGGAAGAGGTCCATCGCGCCGCTTCCCCTGGATGACAGGATTTAACCCCCATGGAAAAACTTGAACACATTGCCGACCTGATCCGCGCCTCCTTCGACGCCCAGACCTCCGCCCGCGACCAGGCACTCACCCAGGCGCGCGCTCTCACCCGCGCCTGCGCACTCTCCATCCGCGCCGTCCACCGGGACGAGACCGAGGTCATGCAGGCCCACCTGGATGAAGCCCGCCAGCTCGCCACCAATCTACGCACCGGCCTGGTCGATTTCCCGGCCCTCTTTTTCGCCGGCTATACCCAGGATTCCCTCAAGGAATTCGCCGAAGCCCGCATCACTTGCGCCCTCATCCGCCACGAACCGCTGCCCACCCCCGCAGAACTTGACCTGCCTCCGCATACCTATTTGAACGGCCTGGCCGAATCGGTGGGCGAGATGCGCCGCCGCTGCCTGGATATGCTTCGCCAGGATAACTCCGCCGAAGCCGAACGCCTGCTCGGCCACATGGATGACATATTTTCCATCCTGGTGACCATGGACTATCCCGACGCCATCACCAACGGCTTGCGCCGCCAGACCGACGTCATCCGCGCCATCATCGAGCGGACGCGCGGCGACGTCACCTTCAGCCTGCGCGGTGAAAAACTTGAGCATTCCCTTTCCCGTTTGAGCGAACAGTTGACCGGGAGCGGCTCACTGCCGCCCTCTGCCGGTCCAGTATTGCCATCTGAAGAAGTCTAGTCCCATGGCCCGCGGCGGACATCGATATCACCTCATCCTTTATTCTTACATGCTCAACCGTTGGTGGAAATCTATCCTCGCCATCGGCATCATCCTGCTGTCGGTCGCGGCTGCATTTTTCTTCTTGCCCAAATTCCTGCCTCAATTCAAACTGTCTTTACTTTCGCCGACCGCCTTATTGGGGATAACCGGGGCCGGGGTTTTTTCGATGGTGATGGCATTCTTTCTGATCACCGTCCGCAAGAGTGCCTATGTCCAGCCCTTTGGATCGTATTTGCGGCTCGTCACCCCCTTCCTGAAAATGAACATTTCCTACCGGCGCATCCGCCAATCCACCAGCGCGGAAATGGGCAGCCTGTTCCCGCCGGCAAATTATAAAGGGACGCGCCGCAAGCTGCTGCGACCTTTGGCCTCCAACACAGCCATCGTCCTGGAAATGACCGGTTGGCCTCTGCCTCGCCGGGAATTAGGGTTATTCCTTTCACCCTACTTCTTTCCAGATAGGTCACCCAGGCTGGCTCTGCTGGTCTCCCGCTGGATGGAATTAAGCTCTGAAATGGAAAGTTTTCGCGGCGCATGGCTCGAATCCACGCGGCGGAAGGGCGAGCAGCCTCAATCCGATCTGCTGGCCAGTTTCTCCAAAAATAAGCGATAAGCTCACAGGACATGGATTTTTGGGGATTAAACCAGTATATTCCGTCCGTATTGTGAAGTTAATCACGAATTCTGTATGACTTTTCACCCTGTCATACAACTGCCATATCAGATATCATCATCCTTGGAGACGGGTGTAGGACACCTCCAATATGTTCATCTCTGTCTCCTCCTTTGGCGAATGCCTCCGCAGAGAAGCTCCACTCTGCGGAGGCTGTTTTAATCCCCTCATTGGCCGCACGGTTCATACTTAAATGACAAAGACCGCCATCACGGCGGTCCCTGTTGCCTTACATCTCCTCTTCCATGCAAGACGAGAATTGACCTAATTTAATTTGCTGATCTCTTGTTGCTTCAGCGGCAGCACCACCGTGAACGTGGAGCCTTTCCCCAGCAGTGATTTAACCCAGATGCGCCCGTGGTGGCTGTCCACAATGGATTTCACGATCGCCAGTCCCAACCCCGACCCCCCCACGCCTTTGGGCACGTTGCTGGCGCGATAGAACTTCTCGAAGATATGGCTTTGGTCCGATGGGGGAATGCCAGGCCCGTTATCCGATATGCGGATGATGACCTGTTCGCTCTGAACCTCCACCTCGATGGTAATATCTCCATCTTCAGGTGTGTACTTGATCGCGTTCCCGATCATGTTATCCAACATCTGCCGCAAGCGGATGGGATTCCCGCGCATTTCGGGGATGTCCACCGGCAGGTTGAGATGCAGGTTCAGGTGCTTATCGGCAATCTGTGAGCCGAGAGTTTCCAGGGTATAGCGGATGATCCCTTCGAGAGGCACCACTTCCTTCTGTGCATCGAAGCCCGCCTCGATCCTTCCCAGCTCCAGCAGGTCGTTTACCAGGGCGGTGATGCTTTCCACGCTGTTCTGGACCCGGTGGATGAACTCCCGCTGCTGTTCATTGACCGGTCCGACGCGCTCCAACAGGTCCACGTAACCGAGGATGGCGGTCAAGGGGGAGCGCAGGTCGTGGGAGACCGTGTGAACGAACTCGTTTTTCAACCGGTCTATCTGCTTCAAATAGGTAATGTCTTGCATGGTGATGGCAATGCCGATGGAGGGGATGACGGTATTTTGAGCCGAGAGTACCCGCCCGTCGTCAAAGACGATCTCGTGATGCGGCAAGGGATTGTCCAACCCCTCGTTGAGGAGCGATTTCAGGTCCGGGTGCGGCAGCACTTCCTCGACCGGCTTGCCGGTCACATTGTCATCCAGCCACAACCCAAAAGCCCGCCGGGCTGCCGGGTTGACCAGGAGAATGGTCTTGTTGCTATCCAGAATAATAACCCCATCGTCGATATGATCCACGATGGTATCGAATTTCTGCAGTTCGTTCACGCGCATAGTCAGACTGGCAGTGTTGCGTTTCACTTCCCGCCGGGTCCAGTCACCGATCCTGTTGGCGTGCTTGATGCTGTTTTCCACCGAGTGGGTAATATCATCGATGCGCAGCGGCGCAAAAAGACAATCGCTCACGCCCACTTTCATGGCTCTTTTCAAGGCTTCCGGCGAATCCTGCTGGAAGAACAGCACAATCGGCAGGGTCGGGAAACGCTCCAACAGATGAGCCGCGATATCCAATTCATCCGTTTTATCGAACATTTGACTGATGATCACCAGGGCAGGCGAGGATTCCTGTAAGGCTTTATCCAGTGCGGCGCGGTCGCGCGCTACGGCTGCGCCATACGTTCCCGCTGCCAGCGCCCGCTGAAATAATTGCAGGATCTCTGCGTCGTCAATTGCTAATAAAACCAGGTCATTTTTTGGCATAGATTAACCATCATCAGTTTGTTGATTCGTATCCGGCTGAGGCTGCCGGCTGGCGGCCAGCATCAGCAAGGCACGTTGTAAGGAATTTTGGGCAGTCTCGATCGCCTGGCTTTGCTCGGAGGTTAACTTTTCCATTTTACCAGTAAGGAGTAAATCAATGGGATAACTGGCTCCCTGAAGCAAAGGCTGCAATTCACGCTGTAAGAGAAGTAATTGTTCGTCCTTCTTTTTCTCACTTGCCTGCACTGAATCGAGGCTTTCTTGCAGGGCTCGGAACAGGCGTGCATTGACCAGCGAGATCGAAGCATAATCAGCCAACGCGCCCAGCAGGGATTGCATGGTGCTTTCAAAGGGTTGGTTGGCTTTGCGGACAGCCACCAGCAGCCCAATGACTTCCTGCTTGATCTTGATCGGGATCACGATCGCCGACTGCCCAAGTGCAGCCACCTTGAATTTTTTCAATGGGTCGCCATGGATCACCAGCGTCTCACCTGAAAGCGCCACCAGTGAACTGATCCCGTCGTCCAGGGCATGACCCATTTTTTTCGCCCACGCTTCCGGCAAGTTGGAATGGGATTTAAGGATGAAGGTTCGCGAAGTTTCATCCCGGATCAATAACCAGCCAAAATCTGCTTCGGCGACGTAGACCATCCCCTCGACGATCTTGGTAAAGAGTACCCGCTGGTCTGTGATGGATATAACCGCCTTGCCAATGGCAAAGATGGTGGTTAAATTCTCGCACCCGCCGCTGTAGTTCCTGATTAGTTTCATTCAACTGCTGGTCCAGCCGCTGGCGTGACCGCTGTTCCCGCACTTGCCTGAGGACGCGCTCCACCGCAGAGATCACTTCGGGTTCGCGTGCCGGCCAGATCAGGTAATCGGTAGCGCCTAGGCGAAAAGCCTGGATGACATTGTTCTCCTGCCCATGCCCCGCAATGACGATCACCGGGACCTGCAGCCCCTGAGAATTCAACGCCACCAGCAGGTCTTTGCCGCTCAAGCCGGGCAGGTTCAAGTCTGCAATGACCAGGTCAGGTGCTGATTGCGCTGCCTGGGTGATGGCTGAATTGACATCCCCTGCTATTTGTACCTGGTATCCAAGAGGCTCCAGAGCCTGATGACCAATCAAATCTTTGATCTCTGGATCGTTTTCAACTAACAGGATTTGCTCAGCAGTGGTATTCATGCGTTTTTATAATAGCATAATTGTGTCTGATAAGTGAAAATTACCGCGAAATTGCAACACTTTTGCAGACCACTAGCGTGGCTCGTGGTATTTATCACTATCCTATTATTATAGCCTTGAAATATCAGCGGGGGACCGTAACTTGACCTAATAAAAAAGTATGTTCCCCCTGTCCCACGTCATCCCCAATATTGCAATATTCCCCTTAATCGTTATACTTACAGTAGATGGACGGATTCAGCTATATTCCGGGTGATGAAACAGAAAAAAACATCCCGCTGGGGCGATATCTTCCTCCAATCCCCACCGGTGTGGCCGCGGCATTCCTGGCAAAACATGCTCCCCTGGACGACTTTAAACAGGCCAGTTGGGTCCTGGACCCGTTCGGCGCTTCCCCACGCTTGGCCGTTGAAATGGCCCGTTCGAATTACTGCGTGCTGGTCGCAGTGAACAACCCAATCATCCATTTCCTGCTCGAGATGGCTGCCCATCCGCCTTCCCCCACCGACCTGCGCGCTGCCCTGGCTGAACTGGCAGCCGCCCGCAAAGGCGATGAACGCCTCGAGACTCATCTGCAATCGCTCTATCTGACGGATTGTGCTCGCTGCCAACAGCAAGTCCCGGCAGACGCGTTCATCTGGGACCGTGCCAGCGGAGAACTGGTGGGCCGACTGTATCACTGTCACTGCGGCGACAGCGGCGAATATCCCGCCACCGAGGCTGGATAAAAACGCGCCGCCGGTCATGCCGCCACCGATAGTTTACATCGTTCACGCGCCCTCGAGCGTGTGGCTGCCCCACAAGACCCCGACCGGGCTCACACGGAAGAAGCCCTGGAATGCTATCTGCCCCGGGCTGTCTATGCCCTCATTACGATCATCAACAAACTGGACAGTCTGATTCTTTCCCCGGAGCGCCGGCGGGCACTGCTTGCGCTGGTCCTGACTGCCTGCGATGAAGGCAGCTCACTCTGGCCACATCCCGGCGAACGTCCCCGCCCGAAACAACTGACCATCCCGACGAGATTCTTGGAGAAAAATATCTGGCTGGCCCTCGAAGGGGCCGTGGAACTGTGGTCGGTGGAGGAAAAACCCATCCAGGTGGTCAACTGGCCCGACCTGCCCGGGGAGGCTGGCGGGCTGTGTCTCTTCGAAGGCCCAGTGCGCGACCTGGCGCCTCAACTCAAAGATCTGCCGCTGGGGGCGGTCGTCACTGCCCTGCCTCGCCCCAACCAGGCCTTCTGGACCCTTTCCGCCTTATGGGCAGGCTGGCTGTGGGGCAGGGAATCCGCCGCCCAGTTCAAGACAGTCATCCGCCGCCGCCGCTATGATTGGAGCTGGCACACATCCGCCCTCTCCGCCGCTCTCAAGAGCATCTCTGATCGAGTTCCCCTGAATGCCCCCCTCTTCGCCCTCATCCCTGAAGTGGAACCCTCCTTTCTTTCGGCGGTCATGCTGGCGGCTGCCAGCGCCGGTTTTGACCTGAACGGATTGGCCCTGCGCACCCGCCACGACTCGGTCCAGGTCGTCTGGTACCGGCGCGCTTTCAGCCACGAACGCCAGGAACAAAGTGGCATCAATTCCGACAGCGTTCATGCCGCCATTTTGACCGCTTTGCAGCAGCGCGGCGAACCTGCATCCTATTTTTACATTCACACTGCCGGTCTTATCTCCATGGCGATTGACCACACCTTGCCATTGGGCGAGGAGGCCCTCAACCAGACCGTCCTCCCCATCCAGGCGGCACTCGATTTACCGGAGTTTGTCCACCATGCCGAAAGCGCCAACCCTGAAAGCGGCTATTGGGGTCTCACGAATTGGGACGCAGAGGTGGAATCCCTTCCCGACCGGGTGGAGGTGGAGGTGGTCCAACAGTTGCAAAAACATGCCGGCTGCTCCCATCGTGAGATCGAAGGTCATTTGAATTCCGCCTTCCCCGGCTTGCTTACGCCTTCCTTGGGATTGTTACGCGCTGTCCTCACATCCTATGCCGTTGAAGCCGATGGCAAATGGAGCCTGCGACCCGAAGATTCCGCCACGGTCCGCCGCACCGACCTGGAATTTGTCGCCCAATCCCTGGTCACCCTGGGCGAGCGGCTCGACTATACCGTCCAACGGGAAGGTACCCCCAACAGGGTGGTTCTTTGGCTGGAGAACGGTCAGCCATCTCACTCCTTCCATCTCATCGCCTCGGCGGTTACCGGCAGGTTACTCCGTCATAACATCTCTGCCGCGGCAAACAGGTTCATCGTTCTGCCGGGCGGGCGGGCGGGTCTGGTGGCGTACAAACTCAACCGCGACCCATCCCTGGCCGAGTTGGCCCGCAATTGGCGCATCGTCAAATTCCGCCACCTGCGCCGCCTGGCGGAAATTTCCGGCCTCTCCCGCGCCGCCTTCGAAAAGAACCTCGCCACCGACCCCATCGAGCCGCCTGAACAGATGAAACTCTTCTGACCATAATTCGTATGTTCTGTTGGACATATTTATTGAATTGCTTGCCATTCATGCCTATAAACCCTATAATAGATTCATCATGCCCAACAATACTCTCCAACGTATCGGAGCCGCGTCGAAATATTTAGTGGTTCTGGCAGCAATTTTGGTCTTTTTCGGTTGGCTCGTCAATGCACCGGCAGGCTTTTTCGGGAAAACCGATGCCATCGGTTACGCGGTGTGCCATCGTATCTCTGAACGCTCATTCCATATAGGCAGTTATCAATTGCCTTTATGCGTCCGCTGTTCAGGGATGTATATCGGCGCCATGGTGGGATTGTGCTTTCAATCGATCGTCGGTTGGAAACGCACCCGCACTCCGCATTGGAGCATCATCGCCGTGCTGGTGGCTTTTTTTGTGGCCTTTGGGATCGACGGCGCCAACTCGTATCTATATTTGTTGAAGCAGGTTCGGCCGGAATTCCTACCGCAGGTGCCGAATCTTTATACGCCCAGCAATACCCTGCGCTTGTTCACCGGCAGCGGAATGGGACTGGCAATCGCTGTTATGCTTTTCCCGGCCTTCAACCAGAGCGTCTGGAAGGATGCGGATGATAAACAATCCGCGGTGACAGGATGGAAGATGTTCGGCCTATTGCTTGGCCTCCAACTGATCTTGGACCTGCTGGTGTTGACCGAAAGTCCGCTGGTGCTCTACCCTCTGGCGATCCTCAGCGCCGCCGGGGTATGGGTGTTGCTGACCATGGTTTACACCATCGTATGGGTCATGATCATGGGTCAGGATAATAAATTCACCAGGTTGAGGCAGTTGTGGCTGCCCCTGGTGGCCGGTTTCGCAGTCGCCGTCATGCAGACCCTCGCAGTAGACCTGCTTCGGTTCTGGTTGACCGGCACATGGGGTGCAATTCCCCTTAACCTTTAACTATTCAGGAGATAATTATGGAAGCTTTATTTGGGATCTTCTCAGCCTTCGGACTTTCCGCCAGCGCGGGTCTGAATGCGTATATTCCGTTGCTGGTGGTGGGTGTAATCGCCCATTACACCAATCTGATCAAATTAACCGAGCCCTATGACTTGCTGGCCAACCCGTGGATACTGATCCTGGTCAGCGTGTTGCTGATCGTTGAAATGTTGGCGGATAAGATCCCCGCCGTCAACCACATCAACGACATCATCCAGACCATCTTCCGGCCTGCCGCCGGAGCGATCGTCTTCGCCGCCAGCGCCAATGCCATTACGGGTATCCACCCTGTCCTGGCCCTGGCATGCGGTCTGTTGGTGTCGGGCGGAGTCCACACGGTCAAGGCCGCCGCCATTCGACCCGCCGTGACCGCCACCACCGCCGGCGCCGGGAATGTGCCTGTGAGCATCGCTGAGGACGTGGTGGCTACGGTTGTTTCCATCCTTTCCATTCTCATCCCCGTTCTTGTGGTTGTATTCGTGGTCCTGTCAGTAGCGTTGATTATCTGGTGGTTTTGGCGGCGCTCAGCCCGCAAGCACCAGGCCGTTTCATAACATTCTTTGTGGAGGAAAATCATGGCTTATCCGATCTCTTCACCCATCGCTCCTGGTGTGCCTGAAAACCGCATGGTCCAGGAAATGAGCATGCCCATCTATGCTGCCCGCGGCTGGCTCAAATTCCTGGGGATACTCTCCATCATTGGCGGCGTCGGCCAGGCCCTGTCCATCGTGGGCATCATTGTTGCTTGGCTGCCTATCTGGATGGGTGTGCTGATGTTCCAGGCTGGCTCGTCCATTGATTCCGCCGGGCAGTTCGGCGACCGGTTTGCCTTCCTGCGTTCCATGGGCAGCCTGAAGACTTACTTTATCCTTCAGGGTGTGCTTTCGCTCATCGGCATCGTTATCGCCGTTTCCATGCTGTGCATTCTATTCATCCTGCCGCTGTTTGGATTGATCCTGATTCCCATTCCGGAAATCATGAATAATATTTCGACATACTAAATTTCAAGGAGAAAATATAAATCAACCCTTACCCCCCCTGCAGCCCGCGCAGCGCACCAGCACTGCCGCGATCATTAGCCTGATCGCCGGCATTGCCGGTGTCGTGCAGATCCTGCCGCTCATCGGCCCCATTGCCGCCATCATCGCCGGCCACATGGCCAAGAAAGAGATCAAGGCCAGCGCCGGCACGGTCGGCGGGAACGGAATGGCCACCGCCGGCCTCATCATGGGTTATATCATGCTGGCATTGATCGTCGTCGTTTTGTGTCTCGTCCTATTGACCTTCCTGGGCTTTTTTACCATCGCCGGGGTGAGTATTTTCCCATTCCTCGCCACCCCGAATTATTAGGCCATGCAGGACCCGTTCACGATACCTCTGCCTGCTTCTAAAAAGATCAACCCCTGGATCATTATCGTTGCAGTGACAGTGGTCCTTTGTTGCGCATGCTTTGGGCTGCTTGGCTTGGCGATCGCCTTTGGCCCGGAACTGTTGTATGAACTGGGTCTCGTCCAAGCACCTCCTGGTTTAATTCCCCCAATGTTTTAAAACAGCAGCCCGGCTTTCCAAAAAGCCGGGTTGTCATTTCTGCTCAAATTTTCGCTGTAACTCTTCCAATGCTTTCATCGCCTGGAGTTGTGTCTCCTGATCCAGGTTGAGCGCCTGGAATTCATCTTCGTCCAGGACCGTTTGTCCACCCTCCGGCGAGACCCACAGGTCCAGCGCCAGGTCTTCATAGGAGAGGATGTCCTCGCTTTCCATAATCGCCGGTCTGGCGATATTGCAATACCAACCTTTCAGCCTGTCATCCACCCGGTCATGGATCTCGAAGATGTTGTACCAGCGATCGGTGTAATACGTCTCGACAAAGCGGTCCCCCTTCCGAAAGACCGTTCCCATAAAAGGTAGTTCCGCCGACCTGAACCGGGCTTCCACCATGATCGAGTTGCCCTCCTGTTTGAGGATGATCCCCTCATACCGCCAGACTTCTTCCCCGCTTGCCTTGCGTTTTATGATCGTGATCGTCTGACTCATACCAGGCATTCCATATCCGCCTGCGGTACCGTCAGCCTGACATCCTCTCCGATGGTCGGCGCTTCATCCAGGAAAAAATACAGTCCGTTGGTGAGGCTCACCTTGTAACGGTTCTGCAGGAACAGCACATCCTTCACCTGCCCGTGGATGCTGCCATCCCTTGAAAGGCTGGCGTGCTCACGACGGATCAGCATTGGGATTTTCTCTCCCTCCATGTGCGTGTGCTGACAAATCTGCTGGAACTCTCCCACTTCTGTCTCCACTACAAATCTCGCGCCTCGCCGCCGAACGGTTCCCTCGACCACGTTCCCCGCATCCAGAAATCCCGCCGCCCAGGCTGACCCGGGGTGATTCCAGACTTCCTCTGGTTTCCCGCTGCGGACGATCTCTCCATCGTGCAGCATGAGGATCCGGTCCGCCACCGTGAAGGCCTCTTCCTGGTCGTGGGTCACATAGATGGCTGGAACTCCGCTGGAATGGAGGATATCCCGCAATTCCTGCATCAGCGTTTCTCGCAGGTTGCGATCAAGCGCGCCTAAAGGTTCGTCGAACATCAGCATGCGCGGCTGGGGCGCCAGGGCACGCGCCAACGCCACCCTTTGCTGCTCGCCGCCGGATAGATCGGTCACCTTGCGTTTTTCGAACCCGCTCATCTTCACTGTCTCCAGAACAGTGGCTATGCGCAAGTCCATATCCTCCTGGGACCACTTGTTGATCTTCAAGCCAAAGGCGACATTCTCCGTAACGTTCAAATGCGGGAAGAGGGCATAATCCTGAAAGACCAGCCCAAAGCCGCGCTGGTATGCCGGTGTCGCCGCCAGGTCCTCCCCCTCCCAGCAGATAGTGCCGCGCTCCGGAGTTTCGAGCCCGGCAATGATCCGCAGCAAAGTGGATTTGCCGCTGCCGGAGGCGCCCAACAGACAGACCGTCTCGTGAGCCGCCACGGTAAAGAAAATGCCCCGCAACAGCGGCTTCCCTTCATAGGTTTTCCACAAGTCGTGTACTCCAAGCATCAGAATTCTCCCGTTCCTGGCAGACGCAGTTTCTCGATCAATAAAATACCCAGCCCGCTCAGCACCATCAAGACGGTTGCCATCGCCATCGCCTGTCCGTAGTTCATCGCGCCCGGGTTCGACAGGAACCGCGCGATCGCAATGGGGATGGTGGGGTATTCAGGCCGCACCACCAATGAGCTGGCTCCGAATTCGCCCAACGACACGGTGAATGCAAAAACTGCCGCCGCCAACGTAGCCCGCGCAACGATGGGCCAATCCACCGCCAACCAGACCTGCCTGGGAGAGGCACCCAGCGAGGCCGCCGCCTGCCGCAGCCCCTGCGGGATGGAGGCCAGCGCTGGTTGCAGGCTGCGGATGACAAACGGCAGCGCGATCAGCGTGTGCGCCAGCGGGATGATCAGTGGCGAGGTCACCAGTAGCAGCGGAGGTCTATTGAAGGAAATGATGAATCCCAGGCCCAGCGTCACCGCCGACGCGCCTAATGGCAGCATCAAAAACGGGTCCAGCACCCTCTCCAGCCGGCCCGGATGAGCCAGGGCCGCCGCGACGGGCCATCCCAACAAAAGGGAAAACACCACCGTCAACGCCGCATAACCCAAAGAATTAAGGATGGCCGCAAAAGGTGGCACATAAAAAATCGAATTACTGCGGTTCACGAACAATTCCTGGTAGTAATCTCCGGTCAATCCATACTGCACCTGCCCCTGGACTCCCCGCTCCGCTTCCAAGCGAGCCACCGACCGCAATGGCAGCGACACCAGCGGCAGCAGGAACACAATTAATATGAAGATGGACAGGAGCCACACGAACCGTTTTTCCCCTCCCCGTCGAGGCAGACGCAGGTTCGACTGGGCCGATCTGGGCGCCAGGGGGGTGACGTTCTGCACAACCACGCGGCTGTAGATGACCGAAAACAGCAGCGTGCAGGCCAACTGGATCAGCGAAAGCAGGCCCGCCACCGGCAGCTGGAATAAATGCACTGCCTGCTTATAGATCTCCACTTCCAGGGTGGAGAAACGCGAACCACCTAAGAGGAGCACAACCCCGAAGGAAGTGAAATCAAAAATGAACACCAGCAGACTCGCCGAGAGTATCGATGGGAGCAACAGCGGCAATGTTACCTTCCAAAAGACCTTCCAGCCATTTGCACCCAGGGTACGCGCCGTCTGCTCCAGCCGTGGATCCAGGTGCGATAAGGCGTTCCCCACCAGGCGGATGACGATGGTGGTGTTGTAGAAAACATGCGCCAGCAGGATGGCTCCCAGTGTGCCGATGAACGGAATAGGCATCGATTCTGTCTGGAATAGCCGCATCAACACCATCGCCAGCCAACCCCGCGGCCCCAGGAAGGCATTAAATCCGGCAGCCACTACTACTGTCGGCAGCATGAAGGGAATGGCGGTCAGGATACGCAGGAAGGAACGGCCTCGGAAGTTGTAACGGGAGAATAGGAAAGCCGCCGGCAAGCCCACCGCTAGGGTCAGGATGACCGACAGGACCGCCTGGTAGATCGTGAAAAGGAAAGAATCCAGCGCCAGCCGCAGGTCTTGCGGCAGCAGCGTCTGCAAGGCAGCAGGATTTAGCCCCGTCCACAGGATGCGCGTGAGCGGGTAGAAAAAGAAGACCGCCAGGAAAATGGAGGGAGCCAGCCAGGGCAGCAGCCTTTTCCACTGCCCCCGCCGGCCTCCCTCCAGGACGACAACGCTCAATGCAGCACCGTCGTGGTCCAATCTGCGATCCATTGATCCCGCTTATCTGCGATGACTTGCAGATCCATTTGGGCGGGCTGTTCGGCCATCTGTGCATGTTTAACGAAAACATCAGGCAACTTGGCTGCCGGGTTGACCGGGTACACATACATTTGCAGCGGCATATCTTCCTGGAAAGACTGGCTGAGCATGAAATCAATAAATTTCTGCGACAGGGCTAAATGTTTCGTCCCCTTTAGGATACCGACGAATTCGACCTGCCGGAAACAGGTACCCGCAGCCAGGATGGATCCTGTGGGTGATTCATTCAGCGGTGTGGTGGCGTACACCACCTCCGCCGCCGGGCTGGATGCGTAAGAGACCACCATCGGCTGCGGACCCTGTCCGGACGACCCGCTAAAATTGGTGTAGTAGGCGGTTTCCCAGCCATCCACCACGGTCACGCCGTTCTCCCGCAGCGCCTCCCAATAGCTCAGGTACGCCTGCTCGCCAAAGTGCTGGATGGTCGTCAGCAGGAAGGCCAACCCCGGCGAGGAGGTGGCAGGGTTTTCGACCACCAGCAGGTTTTTATACTCGGGCCGGGTCAGGTCTTCCAGCGAGGCCGGCACCGGCAGGTCACGTGCAGCAAACCAGCCCTTATCGTAATTGATGCACATATCTACATAATCGACCGGCAAGGCCCGGTTCTGGGGATCCAACTTGAACTCTTCCGGGATCTCTTCCAGCATGGGCGAATTATATGGCCGATAAATATCCTCCGTCAGAGCCCGCGACAGGAATGTGTTATCGACCCCGTAGAAGACATCCGCCAGCGGCGCATCGCGGGTCAGGATGGCCTTGTTCAGAGGCCGCGCCGGTGTCGCCGGATTTCAGGAAAGCCACTTTGACGTTATTGGCCGTTTCAAACTCGGCAATGATCGGATTTACTGATTTGGAAAGAATCGTGAGTCATTACAGTGAGTGTTGTCGGCCCTTTCGGACCGCAGCCCGCCAGTGCGAACGCGGCTATGATAAACACAATAATTATTCGTTTCATTGTTAACCTCCAGAATTTGGTTACTTGCTGTTGTGACGTTGCACGAGCAGGAGCAAACCTGCTTCGATGGATACCGAGGCTGTCTCTCCAACCATTTCGTTGCTGATCCCACGCGTGCGTTCGGGTTGGAGCGTTTCCTGTCGCAAAGGCCAGCGCAGCCCCTCCGTCGTGACTCCGCTGACTTCACTCCCCCACGGGATCAGCGAAACAATATCGCCCGGTTTTCCGGTAAATGTCACCCGCTCCCGCACAAACCGGACCGTTTCCTGCCCGTCCTCCATCCAGACCTGCCTCCCCGCCAGGTCCGCTTGGCTCAATAAGGCAAGGTTCCCCAACGTTTGGTCCAGCCGCCCGCCCAATGCCCCCACGATCAGGATTTCCGAAAACCCTGCATCGGCTGTGTAACCCAGTGCCAGTTCGAAATCGGTCTCATTTTTATCCTGCGGATGTTGGATCATCTTCACGCCGGCTTCCCGCATGGGAGTGAGTTCTTCTTCCGTCAGCGAATCCATATCACCGATGACCACCGCAGGCATCTTGCCCAACGCCCTGGCATGGCGCGCGCCTCCATCCGCCGCGATGATTCTGTCGCCGGGTTGGAGCAAATTCTTTAATGTACTCAAAATCGCGAATCTGACCGTTGACGAAGATCACTGCACGGGACATAAAAAAACCATCCTTCGCCGGGGAGGATGGATTGATGGTAGAGCATGGTCCCTCCGCCGGTATTGACCGGATCAGGTGATGCGGGTCGAAGGCTGGTGGCCTTCCTCTCAGCCCGGAACACGGGCTCTCCGTTAAGTTGTAAGTTACAGTATAAGATGCTCAATAGCACCTGTCAAGACAAATATTCTTTAGTCCTTGTGCGCATCTCCGCTGTTCTTGGAGCGGTGGTCGGTGACATAAAAACCGCTGCCCCTGAACATCACCGGCGTGGCAGAATAGACCCGCTTGACCGTCGCATGCCCGCGCGGACAGACCAAATCGCCCGGCGTTTCATTCATCCGGATATTTTTCTCAAAGTGTCTCCCACAGGTGGAACAGGAATATTCGTAAACAGGCATGTTAATATCTCCAACAATTTGATGCGAATTCCACCATAATGATACAGGGTCTGCGTCTAGAAGATCGCAAACCCTGTGTATGAAAATCGTATGAGGAAAGCGATTATTGCAGAGCCAAATCTATTCGGCTTTTTCCCGTTTGTAATCCACAAAGCGGTAGCCGACGCCCCGCTCCGTCAGAATATATTTGGGGTTGGCAGGATCTTTTTCCAATTTCTGGCGGAGATAGTTAATGTACAAGCGCACATAGTGGGGCTCGTCCCGGTACTCATATCCCCATACCTTGGCAAGCAGTTGATCGTGCGACACTACCCAGCCCGCATTCTGGACCAGATGATAGAGCAGGCGATATTCGGTCGGGCGCAGCTTGACGATCTTCCCTTCCAGCCAGATCTCGCGGCGGTCAAAATCGATCTTCAACCTCTCGTCGATCTCGATCAGCCCATGCATGCCCCCGCTGGCACCTTCGGTGCGGCGCAAGACCGCCTTGATGCGGCTGACCATCTCGCGGGGCTGAACGGTTTGGTGATGTAATCATCGGCGCCTTTTTCCAACCCGCGTACCCGGTCGTCTTCCTCCCCTTTTGCCGTCAGCATGATCACGGGCACGTTGCTGATTTCTCGTACCATCTCCAATACTTCGAAGCCATCCAAATCCGGCATCATCACATCCAACAGGATGAGATCCGGGTTGGCGTCGCGCAGGCGTTGCAGTGCTTGTTTGCCATTAAAGGCTTCTGCAACCACGAAGCCATCATGTTCAAGGTTCAGGCGGATGAAGCGGACCATCCGTTCTTCGTCATCAACGATCAATATCTTGCGTCGTTTCAAATCTTCAGCCATGCTCATTCTCTCACAAAACCGATGATCTTTTCTTCCCCTTCACTGGGCATCACTTCGATGAACGAGATCTGGCTAACAGGCCATATTACCTTGACCACATCGTTTGACAGATATGCGATATCTTTCCCATCCCGCCGGCGTGGATTTAGGATCGATATGATCGTATCTGCTGGGGCAGGTAATTCATCCAGTTCACCCACGATCGGGTCTTCGTTGGAGATGTGAACAATGACGGTGAATGCCATAGACCTGCCCTTTTCTAATCGATCAGGACCTGCATTTTCAGTTTGCCCAGGTAAACCAGGTCTCCGTGGGCAACAGGAGTATCCACATACGGCGAAAGGCGGACCCCGTTCAAATACGTGCCATTGGATGAACCCAGGTCCACTACCATTACCTGATTATTGACCAATTTAATGGCTGCGTGAAGACGCGAGACACCGTTGGCATAAGCGTTATAGGGGGAAAGGTCCACGTCCGGCACGATGGGTTGACCCTCTGCAGAACGACCCAGAGAGAATTCGGTCCGGTCTGCCAGCGGCAGAACTTGACCGCTCTCGATCAGATGCAGCGAGATCCACGATTGGAGGGCTTGCGGCGGCGGTGGTTGGATGGTTTCCATCCGCATATCCTTCTCCTTCGGGAATTCAATCGCCCCGATCTTATGCGTCACCATACGCGAGTTCTACCAATTGCGCGCCACATTTGCTGCAATAAATCGCCCCGGTCATTTCTTTATGTTGACAATTAGGACAAATGATCATTGTTGGTCTATTCGCTTTCCTGGCATTAAAAGTGCCCGCGTGCCATATTTTATCTCTTTCCCACCTTGTTGAGAGAACGACTTTTCCTTTTGTATATTTTCCGCCTCGACCAGAACGGTCCTCGCCAGATCGCGCTCACCCTGGGCCAGTAGGTGAGTCGCAAGGCGGGATAACTGCTCCACTGCTTGATCAAAATTACCCGCGCTGACTTCCAGCCGGGCTTGCTCCTGCATTCGATAGAGTTTGAGTTTGGACAATGCCTCCACGATCTCTATGGGGGGTGGCTGGGGGTCGGTCCCACTCAGGACCGGTCTAACCAGATGAAGAGGGATGGGCTTCACCGGTGTGGGCTGTCCAGCCAGGGTGATCACCAGTTTTCCATCCAGGACGCAGACAGTCCCATCGTCGATAGCCTCGGGAGCCACCATGAATTCGAGCATCACCTTCAAACTTTTATCCCCAATGACCGGACCCAACATGACCGGGCTTCCAACCGAGAGCAGCCCCCCTTCCGGCTCGATGCGGAAGGCATATCGCAGTTCAACACCCTTCTGCGGGGTGAACTCCAATTTGATTTCATCTGCATACGCCTTGCCCAGCTGATTGAAGCGGTCCAACAAGGCGTGCTGAATATCCTGCGGGTGGGGGGCGTACATGCTGGTGCCGCCCGTAATGGTCGCCAGTTCGTCAAGAAAATCATCGTTCCATTCCGAGCCGATCCCCAATCCACTGATGCCGATGCCGTGACCGGCTGCCCGCCGAGCCAGGTTGATGCACTTGCCTTCATCTCCATAGGTCCGCCCATCGGTCAGTAAAATGATATGGTTCACCTGGGAGGGAGCAATATTATGGTTGATCTCGTTATACCCCAATTCCAAACCCGAGAACACTTCCGTCCCGCCTGCCGGGCTGCAGCATTTGGATGCGGGCTTCCTGTTTGGTCAACTCAATGCTGCGGGTAGCGGGGATGATCACCTCCGCCCGGTCGCTGAATGCCACCACCGAAAAAATATCCTGCGGCTTCATTTTCCGCATGATCTGGATGGCGGTTGCTTTGACCACATCCATCTTATGGCCCTGCATGGAGGTGGAACGGTCGAGTAGCAGGCACAGGTTCAAGGCCGGGGCCGCACGGGTCGTCCTCAAACCGGGAGGAGCAAAGAATTCCAATAATAAATAGATGATCTGAGGTTCATCCAACTGCAGAATACTGCTGCGGCTGAACTGGATCTTCTGGTCCAACAGGATATCCGAAAACTGCTCCGGCGGAAGAGAAGCATCGTATTTGGATCGTTTCTTGGGATTGGAGAGGACTTCATACGCTGCCTGGGTCTCCAGGAACATCTCCGTCTCCCCCGCGGAAAGATTCCTGTCCGGGTGGAGCCGCCGCGCCGCCTCCAGGTAAGCCTTGTGGACTTCCTGGGATGAAGCGTTGCGCGAGAGGCCAAGGAGGGTATAGAAATCCGGTTTCGTAGCCATTAAGTCGGTTGTTGTATCAGGATCACACTGATATTATCCGGCCCACCTGCTTCATTCGCGGCTTCGACAAGTTTTTTACAGGCAATTTGAAGGTTCTTCTCCGAGAGGGCAATGTTGTACAGGTTAGTATCCGATAATACACTCCACAAGCCGTCACTGCAAAGGAGCAAATATCCCGGCTGCGGGAACGGTGCGGTGAAAATATCGGGTTCGAGGATCTCGCCCTGACCAATGGCGCGATAGAGAACGTTCCGCTGTGGGTGGATGGCTGCTTCTTCGGAAGAGATCTGGCCCAATTCCTCCAGCCGCTTGACCAGTGAGTGGTCGCGGGTCAGCGTCTCCCCGCCTCCATAGGCGCGGACTACGTAGGCACGGCTGTCACCCACATGTCCAATGGTGACCTGCGTGCCAATGATCAATGCCGCCGTCAGGGTGGTTCCGCTTCCGGGGGCGGCTTGCATCACGGCTCGCTGAGTTTCATTGATCGCCGAACGCATTAACTCCTGAAGTGAAACATCCGAACTTTCGTCGGGATTGGGCTGGAAAGGATGGAAATGCCTGAGCAGATTGCCTGCCAGGGTCTTGATTGCAGTGGAACTGGCAACTTCACCATATTGGTGACCGCCCATTCCATCTGCAATGATGAACAGTCCCATGGGAGACGCACTGTTTTCACCCCCAAACGCCAGCGACATGGCGAACATGCTATCTTCATTATGGTCGCGCTGCTTGCCTACGGATTGCCCAACTCCAAAAACGATTTGGGGAGGATCGATATGCATGACCTGGGCGAGCGCGTCATCCTTCTGGGCGTCCGTCAGAGGCGCCGTGCTCACATTGGCCGGAGTGCTTAAGGGCTTGGTATCTTTTCCTTGTAACCACTTTAGGAAGTTTTTCTTCACATTAATCTCCTTGATATAGGCCCTTTAGGCAAGCAAGGCATAGAGAAATTTATCGTTTGAGCCTACATAGACAATATCATTATATACAAGCGGAGCGCCGGTGATGGGTCCGTTTGTGGCAAACTTCCATCTCTGCCGCCCATTCTTGTAATCGATGCAGTAAAGATTCCCATCGGCCGAACCGCAGTAAATGGCATCTTTATAGATCGTCGGCGAACTGCTGACCTGATGCTCGGTCTTGAACTTCCAGATCTCCTTGGACGTGTGGATATCCACCGCATACAGGTAGTTATCCGCAGACCCGACAAATATCATTCCATCGGCCACATAAGGAGACGAAACAGTCCCTTTCCCCAGGCGGAAACGCCAGATGACCCAGCCCGCCTTGGCATCCAAAGCATAGAGGGTGCTGTCGAGTGATGCAAAATAGGCAACCCCGTCGGCGACCCAGGGACTCGACGTTATAGCCATTTTTGCCTTTAAAGTGCCACTTTAATTGACCCCGGAAATCGATGCAGTAAAAATCTCCATTCTCGCAGCCCGCATAGACATATTCCTGCGCCACGAAGGGGGTCGAGCGGATCGGCGCGGCCGTCTCGAATTTCCAGGCTGCCCGTCCGGAGGCAAGGTTGACCGCGTGGAGATACTGGTCATCCGAGCCGATGAAAACATGTCCCTCGGCAATGCGGGGGGATGAACGCACTCGCCCGTCGGTGTAATAGGTCCAAACGATTTTCCCCGTGCGGGCGCTGACCACGTGCAAGCGTTGGTCTTCGGAGCCGATGAAAATGTTATCTTCGAATACCGCCGGGCGGGTCACTACTCCCCCATCGGTGGCGAACTTCCATTTCATTGCTCCATCGGCAGCATTGAGACAGTAAAGATTATGATCATATGCGCCCAGGTAAATGCTGCCGTCATAATACATGGGAGTTCCGCGCACTTCATCCTCGCATTGAAAACTCCACAACGGCTTGATCCCGCCTTGACTCTGGGCAGTCGGTGCTTTGGTTTCGACCCGGTTCAAAATTCCGGCCTGGCCGCCTGCAGCCAGCAAGGCTTCCTTCATCTCTTCGATGCTCTTAAACCGGTCTTCCGGGTTGTATTGCAAGGCTGTGTTGACCACCGCCTCAAGTTCCAATGAAACAGCCGGGTTGATCTTGCGGATGGGTCGTTCGCCGAAGGAGAATGGCGGCTCCAGCCGCGGGTCCCGCCGGGTCAAAGCATGATGGAGTGTAGCCCCCATGGCATAGATATCTGCCAGGAGACCCGCCTCACCCCGGTATTGTTCCGGCGGTGAATATCCCTCCGTGCCGATCATCGTCCCTTTTTCTCCCACCTGGAAAGGCTTGGCAATGCCGAAATCGATCAGCACAATATGGTCCTGCAGATTGACCATCACATTGGATGGTTTCATGTCACGGAAGATGAGCGGATCGGGCTTGTGGTCGTGTAGATATTGGAGCACTTCGCACAATTCGATGGCCCATTTCAAGACACGCTCCTCCGAGAGGAAGCCCGCCGTTTCACTGATCACAGCTTCCAGGTCCTTGCCATTGATGAATTCCATCGTCAGGTAAGAACGGTTGCCGTCGGTAAAATAATCATAGATACGTGGAATATAAGGATGGTTGAGCGTAGCCAGGATATTGGCTTCGCGTTCAAAGTTTTGCACGATCGTTTTACGCACCAAAGGATCCGGCGTCCGGATGATCATCTCTTTGACAGCCACCAGTTTTACGACGGTGGGAAAATGCTGATCCCTGGCGCGGTAAACCGAACCCATTCCCCCCACTCCAATTACCTCCTGAATGACGTAACGATTGACGAGAATCGTTCCAGGATTAATTGGGTGGTGCCGCTTTCAGGCCCATCTCCAGCCGGAATCGTGACGTCACTCTGGGTTTCCAGGTTCTCCTCCTGAGAACATACAGGTTACATGAATTATAGCCATCCCTGCCAGGAATAGCAACCCACTTTAGCGTCTGGCAGGAAAATGTCATAAAACCGGCATGATTCCCCCTTTTGATTGCGAAAACGCACCCATCTAGCCTTGCGTGCTTTCATAGTTTAGGGCACAATACTGAGGGAGTGTTCATTTGAAAATCCTGGCTGTAAGTGATATGGTGGTGGACCGCCTTTACACGGGCAACGTCGCAGAACGATTCCCCGATGTGAAGTTGATATTAGGCTGCGGCGATCTTCCTTATGATTACCTGGAATTCCTGGTCTCAGCCATGAATGTTCCCCTCTTATACGTACCGGGAAATCATGATCCGGAGTATAAAGAAAGGATCCGCTCCAATTATGCCGAAGGCTGCGAGCACATGGACAGGCAGGTAATGAATATCAACGGCTTGAATATCGCCGGCTTTGGTGGCAGCATGCAGTACCGACCCTGTTGCGAGAACCAGTACACCCAATCGCAAATGTATTTCCGGACCATCACATTTCTACCCCGGTTGATCCTCAACCTTGCCCGCAATGGCAGAAAGCTCGACATAGTCATAGCCCATTCCCCTCCCCGTTATATCCATGATGACGATGATCTGGCCCACACGGGTTTTTCTGCGCTGAGACATTTCATCCATTTCTTTCAGCCTCGGTTTTTCCTCCACGGGCATACGCTGGCATACAAGTCCAACGTCGTCGCCCCGGTGACCATGATGGGCAGAACCGCCATCATTAATGTCAATCCTTATCGTGTTATAGAGGTCTGATCCCGTTGTTCGATAATCTCGCTGCACAAGTCAGAGCCGATTTTGCTCGCGCTCGTTTCAAAGCCTTCCTGAACCGCCTCCGCAACGTACTTGCCCGTCAACCTGGCACGCTATTGTCCTATGACGAGGTCAAGGAGAAACTTCGCATCGGCGGCCCCATCTACAGGGGCATCCGCACGGTCGAGGTGGAAAAGATCGTCGGCAGCCTGAACCGCTACCAGCAATTCGATCGGACTTTCCTCCCCCTAAAAGATAACGAAGCGAACCGTTGGCAGAATATCGACCGCGCCTTCTACCAGGAGATCGACCTGCCTCCGGTGGTTCTCTATAAGGTTGGTGAGGTCTATTTTGTTGTCGACGGTCACCATCGCGTCTCGGTGGCGCGTGAACAGGGCCAGTTATTTATCGACGCGGACGTACGCGAATGTCTGACCAAGGTCAACATCACCCCCGACCTCAAGCCCGAAGACCTGGAGATCCTGGGCGAAAAGGTGGATTTCCTCGAGCGGACCGGTTTTGACCACATCCGCCCCTCCGCCCACATTAAACTGACTATCCCCGATGGCTTCGAGCGTATGCTGGAGCACATCGCCGTCCACCGTTATTTCATGGGTCTCGACCTCCAGCGTGACATACCCGAAGAAGAAGCCGTTGCTCATTGGTACGACCAGGTCTACCACCCCATCGTGCGCATCATCCGCAAGAGTGGCATCCTCAAAGGATTCCCCGGAAAAACGGAAGGCGACCTGTATCTGTGGGTCCTCGACCGGCAAGCCTTTTTGAACCAGACCGGCAAGGATCTCCTGCCTCCCGCTGAGGCTGCCCGTGATTTCATCGACGATTCTGAAAAATAGGTTCAGCAATGACCAAGGATACCTGGCGATTACTCATCACCCCGCCCGCTCACGGCGCCTGGAATATGGCCGTCGATGAAACCATTCTGGAGGAAGTCGGGCGAGGGAATTCACTCCCAACTCTACGCCTTTATGCCTGGGACCCGCCCTGCCTCTCGCTTGGATACGCCCAGCCCCTCAGCGACGTGGACCTGGACCGTCTGCATGCCCGCGGCTGGGAACTGGTCCGCCGCCCCACCGGCGGCCGCGCCGTTCTGCACACGGACGAGTTGACCTATTCCGTCATCGCCCCGCTGACAGAGCCGCGTGTAGCCGGATCGTTGCTAAAGTTCGTATCAGCGTATTGCCCGCGCCCTGGTCGAAGCATTGCACCTGCTGGTGCTGCCGGTGGAGGTCCAACCGCACGCAGCCGGGACGCCTTCGCAGAATTCCAACCCGGTCTGTTTCGAGGTTCCGTCTGCCTTCGAGATCACCGTGGAGGGCCGCAAACTGATCGGCTCGGCCCAGGCTCGACGGAAAGAAGGCGTGCTCCAGCATGGTTCTTTTCCTTTATACGGTGACCTGCGGCGAATCCTGGAGGTGTTGGTATATCCTGATGAAAACGCCCGCCAACAGGCCGGCGTGCGTTTGCTTGAGCGCGCCACCACGGTCGAGGCTGCCCTGGGCCGCCGGGTGAGTTGGGATGAAGCTGCCCGGGCTTTCGTGGGTGCGTTCACCTCCGTGTTCAACCTGGAGATGCTGCCATCTGAGCTTACGGGCATGGAAAAAGAGCGGGCCGTCGAACTGGTGCAACAGAAATATTCCCACCCCGAACAAGTCCGCAAAGGCGTTCACCCCGCCCTGCAACCCGGCGAAAGTTAAATTCAGGCGCGCAAAAGAACCTCTCACACCTTTGTGATGTGAAAGGTTTTCCGGGGGAAGCAATTAATTATGGTTCCAGTGGAACAAAATTGATCTGGTTATACCCAAGTGCTTCGAAGAACCAGCGCAGGCTCAACTGGGCATTGGCAGCCGCAGTATCCAGAATGCCGTCATCCAACGCCGCCTGGAGGATCGCATCCTCCGCCACTTTTCGGGCTGCCGTTTCAAGGTTGGGATCGGGCCTCGTTAGCACGCCGGTCTGCCTGTCGTAGACATAGGATTTATCATTATCCAGCGTCGCCACCAGGACCTCGGCAGCGGGCAGGCGCACGTTCAGCACTCCACCGTCCAGCCAAAGATCTTCCTCGGTCATTTTGCTCATATCGATCCCGGCAATGACGTATCCATGGGCAACGAAAAGCAGTTTATCCCCCAACAGCAATCGCAGGGATCCCTGGTTAATTTCCGCTTTGATGACCTTCTCGACCGAATACCGGATCGTTTCCAGCCGGGAGAGGGCCTGGACTTCATTGATAATGGTGACGGGGTCCGCAATGATCGTTGGGGTGGGATGGAGCAGATCGGCCACACGCGTACTCAACGACTGGTTGGCTTGCTCCAGGGGATTGAGAGTATTGAGGAAATTCTTATTGATGGTCGAAGCGACGAACCAAACGATCCCTATCATAACTACGAGGAGAAGGACGATCAGTATCGCCGCCAGTGATCGCGAAGATTTTTTTGTTTGCATGACAAGATTATACTCTTTTAAGAGAGGTATCACTTGTCTTATTCCTGATTTCGAGATATTATCGAACCGTCCATGGGGAGTCCCCCAATCCATATTTCCATCATTCCGAGAGGAGAAAAGGTATGAAGAAAGCGTTTATTTTCATTTCGATCCTGGCTGCGGCAGCAATGCTGCTCTCTGCCTGCGGACCCGCTGTCACCACCGCGCCCGCTACCGTACCAGCCACGAAACCGCCCGTCGTTGTTCCCACTGATGTACCCCCCACTGCTGAGCCGACTGCAGTTCCCATGGGTACCGCAGACAACCCCATCATCATGGCTCTGGCTCCCTCTGCTACCAGCCAGGAACTTCAAGCTGGTGGTGAAGCCATCGCCGCCAAACTGACCGAGCTGACCGGCTACGAGATCAAAGTCATCATCCCGGCCAACTACGCCGCCACGGTCGAAGCCTTGGGCGCCGGACAGGCCCAGGTTGCCTTCCTGCCCATCCTTGCCTACATGAAAGCCAAGGCCCAGGGCTATGCCGATGTTGGTTTGGTCGTCTTGCGCAGTGGTTCCGACCACTACGGCTTCCAGATCGTTGCTAATGCCAATCGCGTCGACGCGGATGGCAATCCCATGTTCAAGTCCTACTACGACCCCGCCACTGGCACCAATACCGCCGATGCTGCCACGGCTCTGGCTCAATTCAACAAATTACGCCCTTGCCTGGTCGATCCTCTGTCGGCCTCCGGCTACGTGATCCCCATGGGTGTGCTCGGCAAAGCCGGCGTCACAACCCGCACAGCCGTTGCTACACAGGGTCACCCGCAGGTCATTAACGCAGTCTACCTGAGCCCCAAAGGCGAACTGTGCGATTTCGGCGCCACCTATATTGACGCCCGCACGGCTGTCGCCAAGAACTTCCCGGATGTGAACGATGTCGTCCAGGTGATCTATGTCTCTGATCCCATCCTGCCGAACGACAACGTCTCCTTCGCGGCCAACCTGCCCGCCGAAGTGCGCGAGAAGATCACCGCTGCTTTCGAGGAGATCTCCGGGAGCGAAGAAGGCCGGGCTCTGCTCAAGGCTGGTGGCTATGATATCGGCGGTTTGAAAGTTGCCGACGACACCTTCTACGATGACTTCCGTGTTTACCTTGAGGCAGCCGGGTACGATCCATTGAGCTACAAATAGATTTTTACTGTAAAATAGGGAGGGCGATTGCCCTCCCTATTTTTTTTGAGCGAGATGAACAATGCTGAAAATCGAAAACCTGACCAAAGTATATCCAAACGGTACAGTGGCACTGAAGAACGTAAGTTTCGATGTGCCCGACGGCGAATTCATGGTCGTCATCGGACTTTCCGGTTCCGGCAAATCCACCCTTCTTCGCTGCATCAACCGGTTGATCGAACCGACGGAAGGGAAGATCTTCCTGGATGGCACCGACATCACTGCCGCCTCCCCCTTGGAACTGCGCCGCATCCGCCAGCACATCGGCATGGTCTTCCAACAGTTCAACCTGGTCAAACGCTCCAGCGTGCTGACGAACGTTCTGGCCGGCCGTTTGGGCTATGCCAACCCGTGGCTCAGTATGCTCAACCTCTGGCCCGCCTCCGAAAAAAGCGCGCCATCGACGCCCTGGCACGCGTCGGCATTTCCGAGAAGATTAACAGCCGCGCTGACGCCCTCTCCGGCGGGCAGCAGCAGCGGGTCGGCATCGCCCGTACGCTCATGCAGGAACCCAAATTACTCCTTGCAGACGAACCCGTCGCCAGCCTCGACCCGGTCCTGGCGCATTCGATCCTGCAATACCTGGAACAGTTGAACAAGGAAGGCATCACCGTCATTTGCTCGCTGCACTTCCTCGACCTGGTCCATCGTTACGCCACCCGGGTGGTGGCGCTGAAGGATGGATTGAAGGTATTTGAAGGAGAAGCCAAAGAGATAGACCGGGCCAAATTCAAGGAAATCTACGGCGAGGAAGCGCAGGAAGTTCGCGCGACAACCGTATGAGAGCCGCGCAATGAAAAGGAAAGGTTCCGTCATTCTGGCAGGTATTCTCTCGGCCATCATCCCTGGCCTGGGTCAATTCGTCTTCGGGCAGCGCTATCGCGGTGTGGCGATCCTGTTAGGAACCCTGCTGACCCTCGGCATGATCGCCTGGTATGGCAATCCTTTCTGGTATGCCTTCCCCCTGCTCATCTGGATCTGGAATATCTGGGACGCTGTCCGTCTGGTCACGCAGGAACGCGGTCTCGCAATTGTGATCCCTGTTCTCTTGGGCATGGCCGCCGCTCTCGGGATCGGCTGGAACGCCGTTGGGATCGATTTCAGCAAAGCCAGCCTCGACCGGGCCATTGCCGTCGCCCGCCCCATGCTCCGTCCCGATTTCATCCAGGCCCGCACCGAATCGACCGAAGCCTGGGTGGAGGTGCTCGTACCCTGTTTCCCCGATAAGACTACCAGCGGCGAGCACGAGATGAACGGGAAGAAGTTGACCATCACTCCCATCTGCGCCAGCCTCGGCGAGACCGTCACGGTCACCGCCAGCGGGTTCTGGCCCGATGCCCAGGTCAACATCTTCTGGGAGGATCCCACTGGTTCGCCGAAAATGGTTGGTCCAGGCGAATCTTCCATGTTGACCGCTCAAACGGACGCGAACGGCAATCTGACGGCATTGGTCAAGGTCCCCACCACCGCCACCATTGCCGTGCCAGACCTGACCCTCTCGCCTCCGCACCGTGTCGTCATCGAACAGTTCCGTCCTCTGGGAGGCATCGAACTCTCATACGTGGGAGGGCGGGTGCTGCAAGGTGGCCTGCAAACCATCGGCATGGGATTGATAGCCACCCTCCTCTCGATCATTTTCGCCATACCGATCAGCTTCCTGGCCGCCCGCAACCTGATGGGCGGTAATCCGATCACGTTCGCTATTTATATTGTCTTTCGTACCCTGCTAAATATCCTGCGTTCCATCGAACCCCTCATCATCGCCATCGTGTTCGTCGTGATCGTCGGCCTGGGACCCTTTGCCGGGGTACTGGCCCTGGCAGTCCACTCGGTGGCCGCGCTGGCAAAACTGTACTCGGAGGTGATCGAGGGCATCGACCCCGGTCCCATCGAAGCCGTCCGCGCCACCGGCGCCAACTGGGCCCAGGTCGTCCGCTATGCAGTCATCCCGCAGGTGGTTCCCCCCTTCACGGCCTTTACCATCTACCGCTGGGATATCAACGTACGTTCGGCTACCATCATCGGCTTTGTCGGCGGAGGCGGTATCGGTTTTCTGCTGATCGAACTCGTCCGTATCAATAACTTCCGCGGCGTCAGCGCCCTCTTCATCACCATTGCCGTCATAGTCATCCTGCTGGATTATGTCAGCAGCCGCATCCGGGAAAGGCTGGCTTAGCATGAACAGTCCCCTTTCTCCCGGAAAGATCACCCGTAACATCCTCCTGGCTATTTTGATCGTGGCAGCCATAGCCGTCTCCTGGCGGGTCACCGAAGTGGATTTTGGCAAACTCGTCCGCAACCTTCCCAGCGGCAAAGATATCGTGGTGGCTTTCCTCACCCCTGATGTCTTTACCCGTGAGAAGACCATCAAGACGATCGCCACACCCTTCCCCATCCCCTGCGGCTCTGCCCCTGAAGCCGACATCCCCTCCAGCGGGCCGCGGCTCGTTCCCAGCATCAACTGCGCTGACCCGCGCATCACTTTCACCCTGGAAGGCTTCGAATTGACTCCCGCTTCCGAGGTGATCGTCCGCTGGCGGCTGGCTGATGGACGAACCCTCCTGGCAGTTCAGGCCGATACGGATGCAAAGGGTCACTTCACCGCCCAGGTGGAATCGCGTCCCATCGCTTCTGCAGTGGACGGCGTTGCGGCTCAGTTGGAGGTGGAAACGCTCACGCCTGTGGGTGGCCTGAAAGCCAGCCAGGCCGCCAAGGATGTCCTCGAAGCCATGTTCGTGACCTTCTTCATGGCGCTGCTCTCCACCACCTTCGCCACCATCATCGCCGCCCCGCTGAGTTTTCTCGCCGCCCGCAACATCACCAAGCGCGGTGTGATCGGCAATGCCATCTACTACATATCCCGCTCGGTCTTCAATCTACTGCGCTCCTACGACCCGCTCGTGATGGCGACCATCTTCGGGTTCTGGCTTAGTTTCGGCACTTTCCCGGGTTTCCTGGCCCTCACCGTCGTCACCATCGCCTCGCTAGGGAAGTTGTTCTCCGAAGCCGTCGAAGGCATCGACAGCGGTCCCATCGAAGCCTTGCAGGCTACCGGCGCCAACGGCCTGCAGGTGGTGGTCTATGCCATCATCCCGCAGATCGTCCCCAATTTCATCTCTTTCATCATTTACCATTGGGACATTAACATTCGCATTTCCACCATCATTGGTTTCGTCGGCGGTGGCGGCATCGGCCTGTACCTGGGCCAGCAGATCAACTTGCTGAACTACCATCAGGCCGGTACGGCCATCTGGGCCATCGTCGCGGTCGTGTGGGCGATGGATTTCCTCAGCGCCGAAGTGCGCAAGAAGCTGACCTGAGTCTGCGGCGTTCTTCCAGGGTTCCTCGAGCGTTATCCGCTACTCCTTCGCATGGTAAAATCCTGCGGATGCTTAAAATTCTCTTCTCCATGCTCCTGAAATTGATCCTCGGACTACTCATTCTCGGCCTGCTCGTCCTGGGTATCTCCCGCCTGCTGACAGGTTTGTATTCGCGCGGCCGCATCTACACGATCGCCGATGTGCCGGTCCAACGCGTTGCCATCGTCTTCGGGGCTGGCCTGTGGCGCAACGGCGATCCCACCCCCGTCCTGGCAGACCGCGTCACCATGGCTGCCGACCTCTATAAAGCCGGCAAGGTGGAAAAACTCCTTGTCAGCGGGGATAACCGCTTCATCGATTACAACGAACCCGAAGCCATGCGCCAGTTGGCCATGTCACTGGGCGTGCCTTCCGAAGACATCATCCGGGATTATGCCGGGCGGCGCACCTACGACACCTGTTACCGCGCCAAAGCCATCTTCGGCGTGGAGAAAGCCATCCTGGTGACGCAAACATTCCACATGGCCCGCGCCATCTATACTTGCAACCGTCTGGGCGTCGAGGCATCCGGTGTGGCCTCCGACATGCGCATCTATCGGAAATCATCCGTGCTATACTGGAATATGCGCGAATTGATTGCCACCGCCGCCGCCCTGTGGGACATTCATGTTTCCCGTCCTCTGCCCGTGCTGGGTGATCGGGAACCCATCTTCCCCTGACATCAGATCGAGGCCTGCATGACCAGAGATGAAGCCCTTGCACTTGTCCGTGAATACGTCAAAAATGAAAACCTCGTCAAGCACATGCTGTCTGTCGAAGCCGCCATGCGATTCTATGCCGCAAAATTCGGTGAAGATGCAGACCTGTGGGCCTTGGCTGGCTTGCTGCACGACTTTGACTGGGAGATCCACCCTACCCTCGCAGAACATCCCCAGGCAGGCGAACCCATCCTGCGCCAGCGCGGCGTACCGGAAGAGATCATCCGGGCCGTCCTCAGTCACGCCGACCATACCGGCATTCCCCGCCAGACTCGCATGGAAAAAGCCCTCTATGCCTGCGATGAGGTCACCGGTTTGGTGACGGCTGTTGCGCTCGTCCGTCCCTCCCGCTCGCTGTTGGACCTGGAAGCCAGTTCCGTGAAAAAGAAGTGGAAAGACAAGACCTTCGCGGCCGGCGCCAACCGTGCCGAGATCGAGAAAGCCGCCGCCGAGTTTGGCCTGGACTTGTGGGAACACGTGGGCAATGTCATCTTGGCAATGCGCGCCATTGCCCCCGAACTGGGCCTGGTCGGCAGCCTCGCCTAAAAACTGGATGGTTCCATGACTCTTGTTGGCAAAGGCTTTTTCACCATCGACCTCTCAGGTTGCGAAGGCGGCGACCCGGCTGCATTCGTCACCACTGCCAAAGAAGCCGGGCTCGCGCATATCTTCATCAAAATCGCCGATGGCTTCGAAGCGTATAACCTTGACAGCCAGGGCGGCGACATTGCCTTGCCCTTCGTCCAGGCCCTGCAGCTCAACGGCCTGACGGTATGGGGCTGGCACAAGGTCTATGGGCACAACCCCCTTGCCGAAGCCACCATTGCCATTCAACGAGCCCAATCCCTGCAATTGAGCGGGTACGTCATTGAGGCGGGCACCGAATTCGAAAAGCCCGGCAGCACGGCCATCGTTGCTCAGTTCATGGGCGCTCTACGCGGCGCGCTGAATTTGCCCATTGCCCTCAATTCCTACCGTTTCCCCAACTTCCATCCCGAATTTCCCTGGGCCGCCTTCCTGCTAGGCTGCGATTACCAAATGCCCCGCCTCTTCTGGGAACAGGACCACAATGCCGGCGAGCAGCTGCGCGAATCCAAACGCCAATGTGATGCCCTCCCGCATGCCGCGTCCGTTTATCCCTTCCGCCTCGGCGTTTACCGCGCCGGGTTGGGCTCCCCAGCCCGCCGACATCGGCGAATTCCTCGACACCGCCCAGATGCTCGGCCTGCCGGCGGTCAACTTCTACCATTGGCAGGCATGCCGCCAGGACCTGCCTCGCATCTGGACCTCCATCGCTGAGTTCTCCTGGCCCGTCCCCCCGGCGGACAAAATGACCGTGGTCGCTTCCCATCCGGATCCCCTGCCCATCGTCATCACCGACCCCTTCGCCATCGAATTCGTCGCCAGCCTGAACACGCGCCATCCCGACCGGATGATCGACCTGTACGATCCCGCCGCCGTGCGCACCTGGGTGGATGAAACCCTGCATGGCACACCCGCCATTCGGGCTGCCTATGCTGCTCTTTTTACGGATCTGCCCAATGGGATTGCCTTCAGCCTCACCCATGCCCAGATGGACAAGGACGTTCATTACATCACCTGGAAAGCCGGTCCAATGAATGGGGAAACCACACTGGTTTTGAAGAACGGCAAGATCATCCAGGATTACACATTCATCAACCGATAAAGGGTAGTCCTCTTCATATTAATGATAATGACAGAGTTCCGTTGTAGGTTAGTTCAACCTACAGCGGAACTCTCATTTTATCTCATGAACCTGATCAATTTTTTCTTCGACCTCGTCCGTTTTGCCACGGGTTTCTTCTTTCCGGTGGGGGCTTTCTTTCCTTTCGCCTTCTTCGCCGGGGCAGACTTCTTCGCGGCCGTGGCTGCTTTTCGTGGGGCAGCCGCTTTCGAGGCCGTTTTCTTGCTACTCGCGCCATTCTTCCGGGCGGGTTCTTCTTTGTAATTCATCGCCACATACCGCTCCACCGTCCAGCCTTCCGTCAAGCCCAGGACGCTATCCCCTGCTTTCACGTCCACCACCGCATCGCCTCGTAAAGCCGAACGTTTGCGCACAGGCGCTTCGTCCAGGCGGGACTGCTTGGCAGCAGCCTTGAGCAGGTGCAATGTGACGATGGCATTGGGCTTGCCCATGCCCAGCCCCGCCAATTTCACCCCTCGCGGCAGTTCCCACAGAATGACGCCTTTTCCGTAACGACCCTGCACGGGCAAGTCCTTCACCTCCACGCGTTTACCCTTCCCATCCGTGGCGATCAGGAAGACATCCCCCGCCTGTGGCAGGACCTGCATACCCACCACCTCATCCCCCACTCCCAACTTGACCGCATTGACTCCCGCAGCAGCTAACCCCATCGGGCGGACTTCCTCCTCTGAAAAACGGATTCCCATGCCCAGTGATGTCGCCAGCAGGACCTCTTTCTTGCCGTCTGTCAGGCAAACCCACCCCAGCCTGTCTCCATCGTTGACATTGACCAGCCGGAAGGTCTGCGCCGACGGCCCCGGCAATTCGCTCACAGCCGATTTCTTCACCATCCCGCCGCGCGTGGTGGTGATGAGATACGTCTCGGCGGGCAGGTCCGACCTGCGGGAGGGCAGGCTGAACGCCGCCACCGGCATATCATCCGCTTGCAGTGGTGACAACTTATTGAAAGGGTTGCCTTCCGCCAGCCGTTCGGCTTCGGGCAGTGTGTGGACCGCCACCGCCGAGCACAGTCCTCGCTCGTTGACCATGTAGAACGTATCCGTCGCGTTGGCTTTCACCAGCAATTTAGGTGCTTCCGAACCGGAAAGTCGCGGCGGTTTGTCATCACGGCTGCGGGCAACGATCCCATCCGCAGTCATACCGATCCACACCACCTGGCTGTTGACCAGTTCAGCCGTCGTCAGGGGCGCTTTATGCTTGCGGCTGCGCAGGCTGACGATCTGCGTCCGGCGGCGGTCACCGAAGGCGGCTTTCACCCCCATTAACTCCTCGGCAGCCACCCCACGCATGCGCTTGGGAGATTTGAGCAGCCCTTCCAGGTCTTTGATGAACCCAAGGGTTTCTTTATATTCGGTTTCGATCTTCTTGCGTTCCAGCGCCGCCAGCCGTCTCAATTGCATTTCCAGGATGGCATTGGCCTGCAGTTCGGATAATTTATAGCGTTTCATCAGCCGTTCGCGGGCAGCATCCACATCCGCGGAATTGCGGATCAGGCTGATGATCTCGTCCAGGTGCTTCAAAGCCACCATCAACCCTTCCAGGATATGGGCGCGGGCGCGGGCTTTCTCCAGGTCGAATTCCGCCCGCCGCTTAATGACGATCAAACGGTGGTCCAGGTAGACCCGCAACGCCTGTTTCAGGTTGAGCAGGCGTGGTTCATTATCCACCAGCGCCAACAGGTTGATGCTGAAAGTGGACTGCATGGGTGTGCGTTTATACAGGTCAGCCAGCACCTTTTCAGGCGCTACATTCTTGGTCAGTTCGATGACGATGCGCAGACCCTGGCGGTCCAATTCGTCCCGCAGGTCAGTGATGCCTTCCAGGTGACCGTCCCGCACCAGCTCGGCGATGCGCTCGATCAGGCTGGACTTATTGACCTGGTAGGGCAGTTCGGTCACGATGATGCGGCTCTTCCCCCGTTCCATCTCCTCCACGTGCGCCCTCGCCTGTATGGTGACTTTCCCGCGACCCTTCCCGTAAGCCGCCTCGATGCCTTCTTCCCCCTTTTGCTCGATGATGATGCCGCCGGTGGGAAAATCCGGTCCCTCGACAAATTCCATCAGGTCGTCCACGTTGATGTCGTCAAGCTTATCCCATCTATCCAGCATGTAAACCAGCGCATCCACTACCTCCCCCAGGTTATGCGGCGGGATGTTCGTTGCCATGCCCACGGCAATACCCGTGGCCCCGTTGACCAGCAGGTTGGGGATGGCGGCAGGCAGGACGGTCGGTTCCTTCAATGTGCCATCGAAATTGTCGGAATAATCGACAGTGTTTTTGGCAATATCTGCCAGCAGGTCCAGCGCCGGCGCGGCCAGGCGGGCTTCGGTATAACGCATGGCCGCCGGTGGATCCCCGTCTACCGAGCCGAAATTGCCCTGACCATCCACCAGCATGGTTCGCATGGAGAAATCCTGCGCCATGCGGGCCATGGCTTCGTACACGGATTGATCGCCGTGGGGATGATACTTTCCCAGCACCTCGCCAACGATGCGGGCCGACTTCCGGTATGGGCTGTCGGTGCGGATGCCCATATCGTACATGGCATAGAGGATGCGCCGCTGGACCGGCTTCAGACCGTCCCGTGCATCCGGGAGCGCCCGGGACACGATGACTGACATGGCGTAATCCAGATAGGCCGCCTGCATCTCTTGGTCGATATCGATTTTTCGGACCAGGCCGAGTTCCATAAATACTCCTTATCCACGAATTTCTATTTGGGCACACTCAAATTACGGAGTACTGCTTCAGGTCATATCACAAGAAGCAGTACAGTACCTGCCTGCCGGGCAGGAATGCAAATCGTTGCTGATGCCATCTTCGTGGAATCCATTCGCAAATATGTTCTATCTTAAAGGGAAAGACGCGCCCCGTCAAGGATGAAAGGGTCAATGCAATAAATTCCCCTGTGCCCCCCGTTACTTGTGCCTTACGGTGTAAAGGTGATCGTCTTCGAAAGGCACGTCCCTGCCTGACCGTTTTCGCTACAGACAGTCACAACAGCAGAGAACGGGTCTGTGGCGGGATTATAGGCCAGTTGACCCGGATTGATGTTAGCGACATTTCCGCTCTCCCCTGGCTCGAGGTCTTGCAGGTTGCTCTCTACCACGCAACCCTCGTAACTGCGGAAACTATCCAACGCATGTACGGTGGTGGTACTGTCTTCGGTGTTGGTCAGCACGATGCGGATCGATTCCCACTTGACGCTGCCGGTATTCTTGACGAGGAAATGGAAGGCGTATTGTGGCGCGCAGGCGGTAATATCCACATAAGCCACCGAGAAGGCCGCTGAGGGGGTGACCGTCGGCTGGGCCGTGAATACCGGCACAGGCGTTGTATCTCCGGTCACGGTGGCGTAGTTCCGCCAGATCCAGCAAATGATGGTCGGGTTGGAAGGCAGCTTGATGATCCAGTTGCCGTTCCCGAAATCGCGCCCAACGATCTCGGCGCTCTCCCCCACCTTCAATACTCCCAAAATATCATACGTAAGACCTGGCCCTCGGCGGCAATTGGTTTCCAGGGAAACACTCACCCGCGCCGCCGCGGACGTGCTGGTATACGTGAACGTCGGCGTGAAGGTCGGCTCGAGCGTAAGGGTAGGTGTAAAGGTATTATCGGGCACAGGCGAGTCTTGCGGCTGGACCGGCGCCAGGGCCGTCAGGGTGCCGCCGATCGCACCGGCGATGGCAGTCTGCGCAACCTGGGTGGAGGCCACGATCTGGGCTACCTGCGTTTGGATGGCAGCCGTCCCATCCGCCGCAGGAGGGCTTGTGACCACCGTCGTGGGAAGAGTGGGCAGCGTGCAGGCGGAAAGGCCAGCCAGTAGAACGGATAGAATAATGGGAATCAACTTTTTAGATAACATAGGCGCTCCTGTCCTGGACGGATAAATTCAATACCATCATACAATTTTTCCTTGTCAGAGGCAATACCTCAATTCTGAATTGTTGAAAAAAACTCCGTTTGATAAAAAAATCGGGCAGCCGTTTGGCTGCCCGATTTTTGCTTATCATGATGTTGCTTTAGTCCGTCGATCCGCTGTCCTGGATCTCCGTCCATTGCGATGAACCGGCCTGTTTCAGCGCTTCTTCGGTGGCGGCAAAACGTCCGTGGACAAAGCCCGTCCCCGCAGGGATGAGCTTGCCAATGATGACGTTTTCCTTCAGACCGTAGAGCGGGTCCGTCGTCCCACCGATGGCGGCTCCTGCCAGCACCTTGATAGTATGCTGGAAGGAAGAAGCCGAGAGGAAGGAGTCGGTGCTCAAGGAAGCCTTGGTCACGCCAAGCAGAAGTTCATGGAACTTGGCGGGGACTTTCCCTTCGCTCAGAAGTTGTTCATTGACCTTCTGGATCTCCAACCGTTCGACCGCATCACCGGGCAGATACTTGGTCTCGCCCGGGCGGGTGACCTGCACTTTGCTCATCATCTTGCGGATAATGACTTCGAAGTGCTTGTCATGGATGTTCTGGCCCTGTGAACGGTACACTTTCTGGATCTCGTTCAAGAGGTACATCTGGCAGGCTTCGCGTCCCTGAACACGCAAAACTCGGTGCGGGTTCAACGAACCTTCCGTCAGGGGCTGGCCTTCGTCCACATGGTCGCCGTCTTTTACGAGCAAACGCAGAGTGGTTGGGATCTCATGTTCCACTTCGTCACGTTGTTCGTGTGAAACAAAGACCTTGCGCTTCTCTACGCGGACTTTTCCGCCGTGTTCCGCCGCAATGGCGGCGTCTTCCAGCGTGGCGATCACATCGCCGGCTTTGATCTCGTCCTCTTCTTTGACCTGGATCTTCCATTCTTTTGGAATGTCGAATTCGTCATGGATCATTTCGCTGTTTTCGACACGTACCAGGCGCATATCCGCGTACTTATCCGACTGGATGATGCGGACCGTGCCCTTGATCTCGGCCACAACGGCCTCGCCTTTGGGCATCTTGCGGGTTTCGAAGAGTTCTTCCACGCGGGGCAGACCGGTCGTGATGTCACCGCCGGCCGCCACACCACCGGTATGGAAGGTTCGCAGGGTCAACTGTGTACCCGGCTCGCCGATGGATTGGGCCGCCACAATACCGACAGCCGAGCCCATCTCCACCATGGTGCCGCGGGCCATGTCAATGCCGTAGCACTTGGCGCAAATACCGTGGGTCAGTTCACAGGTCAGGGCTGAGCGTACTTTAACTTCCTCAACCTCGGCCACCGCGATCTTGCGGGAGAGGTCGTGATCCAGGCTGTCGTCCGCTTCGGCCAGCACTTCGCCGGTTTTCGGATCGAGCACACGCTCGGCCACCAGACGCCCATACAAACGGGACATCATGGATTGTCCGGCCACATCGTCTTTCCGGCGGATCAGAATGCCGTTATGCGTGCCGCAGTCGTGTTCGTTGATGATGATGTCCTGGGCAATATCCACCAGGCGGCGGGTCAGGTAACCGGCATCGGCTGTACGCAGAGCCGTATCAGCCAGACCCTTGCGGGCGCCGTGTGTCGAGATGAAGTATTCCTGCGCCGTCAGACCTTCACGGAAGTTCGAGCGGATGGGCATGGGGATGATGCGACCGGATGGGTCAGCCATCAGTCCGCGCATACCCGCCAACTGTGAGATTGGACCGAAACCGCCTTTGGTGGCGCCGGAGTTGGCCATGGTGGCCAGGTTGCCGTCCGGGTCCAGGTAGCTTCTCACCGCTTTGGCTACATCGTTGGTGGTCTCCTGCCAGGTCTGGATAATGCGCTCGTTCTGTTCCTGCTCGGTCAGCAGACCACGGCGGAAATCGCGTTGGACCAGTTCCACGTCCTTCAGGGCCTGGTCGATGATCTCGGCCTTTTCCGGCGGGATGGTGATGTCACTGACCGCGATGGTGGTGCCGGAACGCATGGCATACTCGAAGCCGATCCTCTTGATGGCGTCGGCTGTCTCGGTGGTCACGTCCTGGCCGTAAAGCTCGTACACTTCGGCGATGAGGTCCTTCACGCCGCCTTTTTCCAACTGGCGGTTGACGAACTGGACCTTCTCGGGCAGGATGCGGTTGAACAGTACCCGTCCGACGGTCGTCTCGATCAGACGTACCTCGGCTTCGGGCAGACGGTTTTCTTCATCGTCGTACCAGGTCATCATGCGCGCTTTGATCTTGGAGTGGATGTCCACCTGGCCCAACTGATATGCCAGATCGACTTCATCAATATCCGAGAAGGCGCGTCCATCACCCTTATGGACCCGGTTCTGCATCATGGTCATGTAGAAGACGCCCAGGACCATATCCTTGGAGGGAGCGATGATCGGCTCACCGTCGGCAGGCTTCAGCAGGTTCTTGGAGGAAAGCATCAAACGGCGGGCTTCCTGGACGGCCTTATCCGACAGAGGCACGTGCACAGCCATCTGGTCGCCGTCGAAGTCGGCGTTGAAGGCGGTACAAACCAGCGGATGCAGCTGGATGGCCGAACCTTCGATCAGGACAGGTTCAAATGCCTGGATACCCAAACGGTGCAGGGTGGGCGCACGGTTCAACAGCACCGGGCGGTCCTTGATGACTTCTTCCAGGGCTTCGTATACTTCGGGGCGGTTCCGTTCGATGAACCGGCGTGCGCCCTTCACATTGGCGGCATAGTTATGGGAAACCAGCCGGGAGATGACGAACGGGCGGAACAGTTCCAGGGCCATGGCCTTGGGCAGACCGCACTGATAGAGCTTCAACTGCGGGCCGACCACGATCACCGAACGGCCCGAATAGTCCACACGCTTGCCCAGCAGGTTGCGGCGGAAGCGGCCTTTCTTGCCTTTGAGCATGTCGCTCAGGGACCGCAACTCACGCCGGCCTCGGCGGGAAAGAGCCTTGCCGCGCTGCGAGTTGTCGATCAGCGAATCCACTGCTTCCTGGAGCATGCGTTTCTCATTGCGGACGATAACATCCGGTGCGCCCAGTTCGAGCAATCTCTTCAAGCGGTTGTTGCGGTTGATCACGCGCCGGTACAGATCGTTCAGATCGGAGGTGGCAAAACGGCCGCCATCCAACTGCACCATCGGGCGCAGGTCGGGCGGGATCACCGGCAGGACTGTCAGGATCATCCACTCAGGGCGGTTATCGGAACGGCGGAACGCCTCCACAACCTTCAGGCGGGAGGTGGCTTTCTTGCGTTTCTGTTTTGACTTGGTGGTCTTGACTTCTTTCCACAGTTCCTCGGAAAGTTTTTCGAGGTCGAGCCGCCGCAGAATATCATAGAAGGCCTCGGCGCCCATGTCGGCGCGGAAGACCTGGCCCCAGCGTTGTTTCAGTTCGCGATAGCGGGTCTCGCCCAGGAAGGTGAAGGGGCGCAGCTCCAACAGTTCGTCGCGCTGGCGGGCATTGGCGTCGTGGTTGGTGGAGGTCTGATCTTCCAACTGGCTGCGCAAGGCGGTCATTTGCTCATCGGCTTCGGCCTTGAGCTTGGCGCACTTCCATTTTGACTTCTTCCACGATGCGCTGCTTTCTCGTCTTTCAGTTCGTTCTCGATGCCTTCCAAGCGTTCCTGGACGAATTTCTGCACCTTGGTGAGTTGTGACGCGGCCAACCTTGACGCCGGCATCGGCGATGACCGTGCCGGTGCTGCCAAAAACGACCGCCTCGTTGAGGACCTTGCCTTTGTTCTCCTGCAGGTAACGCTCCAGCCGCTGGCCTTCCTGCATGATGGGTTCCAGTTTGACGGCGATCTGTTCATCATATTGATGTTCCAGGTCGGTCCGTTTCTTCTGATGAGTTCGGCCAGTTTCTTATCACGGGAGGTCTTGATCTCGGCGATCTTGGCATTGATCACCGCTGCCTGTTCGCGTTCGGAGACGGAGATCTCGTCTTCAAGGCGCTTGAGGGCTTTCTGGCGGGCATCTTCGTCCACGTAGGTGACGATGTACTGGGCAAAGTACAGCACCCGGTCCAGGTTGCGCCGGGAGATGTCGAGCAGCATGCCCAGATAGGAGGGGATGCGGCGGGTATACCAGATGTGTGCCACGGGGGTTGCCAGGCCGATATGGCCCATGCGCTCGCGGCGAACAGAGGAGCGGGTGACTTCCACACCGCACTTATCGCAGGTGATGCCTTTATAGCGGGGGTTCTTGTATTTGCCGCAGTAGCACTGCCAGTCGCGGGTCGGGCCGAAGATGGCTTCGCAAAACAGGCCATCTTTTTCCGGGCGCAGGCGGCGGTAGTTAATGGTTTCTGGTTTCAGGACTTCACCATACGACCATGACAAGATCGTCTCAGGTGAGGCCAGACTGATCCGTAATGAAATTAATCCCTTTGGTTTCCACTGGTCAGTCTCCTCATCGAATGAAGGTATTCAACTAAACGTCCGGGAGCTTATCCGCCAACATCAGAGACAAGCAAAAGCAAGCGCTTCGAAGCCTTTGCTTCAAGCGCTCGCTGTTATAAGCAGATTTCAAATTATCTCTCAACGGATGGATTATACGTGTTCGACCTTATTACGTCAAGTGATGCCAAAAACCGTTCCTTTTCCTAATCGAACTCTAATAGTCGCCGGATATCCGCCCGGGCCGCCTCGAAGATCTCATCCATCACTGCCTGCGGGACCCGGTACTGGCCCTCCAAAAGACCCGTCCCCATAGACCTGCCTGGTCTTCTCGGCATCCATGATATCCGCCGGGACCGTCGGGGGGATCTTCTCCTCCTCCGGCAGTTCGCTGACGATGGTAAAAGGGAAGGCTTCCAGCCAGTTCGCATGGGTGGGTTTATAGCCGTGGCGCATGGCGATCTCTTCCAAACTGTGCGCCATCCACCAGGCATACCACTGCATTTTTACGCCCCTCAGTTCGTTGGCCAGTTCAGTCAGGCGCGTCTTGACCCCGTTGTTTCCCCCGTGACCGTTCAGGATGAGGAAACGCCGAAAGCCTTGCTTGTATGCCGACCGCAGGATATCTTCCACCGCATCCATGAGAGTTGACAGGCGCAAGCTGAGCGTGCCCGGGTAGGCCAGGAAGTAGGGGCTGGCGCCAAAGTTGAGCGGTGGCGCTACCAACACACCCGTATCTTTCGAGACGGAATCCGCCAGCGCCATCGGGATGCGGATATCGGTCAGCAGGCTCAGGTAGCCGTGCTGCTCGCATGCGCCGACGACCAGGATCAGGCGGTCATCCTGCTTGAGGTAGTTTTCCACATCCATCCAGTTGAGATCTTCGATTCTGCATATACCTATTATAATCGTCCCGTGCCGACCCCTGCCCGCTTCCCCCTCTGTTCCTTGAACGTATGTCCCGCTACCTCGGCGCGGAATTCCCCGCTTTTGTCGAATCCCTGCAGGAGCAGCCTCAGCAAGGCTTGCGGGTCAACACGCTCAAACTGCCCACCGACCGCTTCCCTTCCATTTCCCCTTATCCCCTCGGCGAACCCGTCCCCTGGTGCTCCTCTGCGTACCATCTGCAGGAGGCCGAATTCTCCTTCGGCAAACATCCCTATCACCTGGCCGGATTGTATTATTTGCAGGACCCATCCGCCATGACCCCGGCGGAACTCCTGGCCCCTCAGCCGGGCGAGCGCGTGCTAGACCTGGCAGCCGCCCCCGGTGGCAAGACCACCCACCTGGCCGCCTTGATGCAAGGTCAGGGTCTGCTGGTCGCCAATGAGATCAAAGACAACCGTCTCGGTCACCTGGTCGTCAACGTGGACCGCTGGGGCGCGGGGAACGTGGTCGTCACCAACGAGAACTCCCGAACGATTGGCCGACCACTTCGGCCCCTACTTTGACCGGGTTCTGGTGGATGCCCCCTGTTCCGGCGAGGGCATGTTCCGCAAGGACTTCGGCGCCCGCCTGGACTGGTCTCCCGAAATGGTGGAGGGCTGTGCCTGGCGTCAGCAAAAAATCCTCCACCTGGCCGCCAAATTGGTCCGCCCGGGCGGCCACCTGCTCTACTCCACCTGCACCTTTGCGCCGGAAGAGGACGAAGGCGTCATCGGCAACCTGCTCCGGGAGAACCCCGAATATGAGGTCGTGCCGTTGCCTCTCTCGCATGGATTTTTATCCGGCCAACCGCAGTGGCTGGGTTCTGACTCCGCTCCCCTGCAGTTGGAGGGAGCCGTCCGGCTCTTCCCCCATCGTCTCCTGGGCGAGGGCCATTTCGCCTGCCTGCTTCGCCGCGGCGAGGTGCGCGTGGATGTGCCAAACAAGTCTCAACCTGATCGCTTCGGACAGATCAGCAGCAGCGAGAAAACTCTTTGGCAAGCCTTCTCCCGTGACGTCCTTGCCGTTGATTTTCCGGAAGACAGGCTGCGGCTGCGAGGCGAACGCTTGTATTTGGTTCCCCCGGAAATGACCACCTTCGGCAGTCTGCGCGTGGCCGTGCCGGGCGTGTGGCTTGGAACATTCAAAAAGGAACGCTTCGAACCCGCCCATCCGCTTGCGCTCTACCTCCGCCCCGATCAGGGAGTCAATATCCTCGACCTCCCCTGTGAAGAATGGACCGAACCTTCCAAAAATGGCAAGAGTTCCCCTCTGCAAGCCTACCTGCGCGGCGAGACCATCCCCTCCACCGGCCCGTCCGGCTGGACGCTGGTCACGACCGGCGGCTGGCCTCTCGGTTGGGGTAAGCGCGTCCAGGGTGTGCTAAAAAACCACTTCCCCCGCGGTTGGCAGATCCATTCCTGACCCACACGACCCCACTATAGTTTGAAACTCCAGAGCTTCGCTTTTTCAATTATGCTGAACCGTTATAAAGTACAAATCTGGTTTTCAATATCCCGCCGCTTATGAATTACAATTACTGGCGTACTTTGGAAAGGTCTATACCCATTCAATTTAACGGAGGCCCTTGTTGGCAGAAATAAAAATTGGTAATCGTCTGGTCGGGGATGGTCACCCGACTTATATCGTCGCTGAGATCGGCATCAATCACAATGGCAGTCTTGAGATCGCCAAGCAAATGATCGATGAGGCGGTCCATGCCGGTGTGGACGCAGTCAAATTCCAAAAACGAACGCCCGAGATCAGCACCCCGCCAGAGCAGCGCGACCAGATGCGCGAAACCCCCTGGGGCTATATCACCTACCTGGAATACCGCCACAAGATGGAATTCGGGCAGGCGGAATTCGAGGAGATCGACCGGTACTGCCGCGAAAAGAAGATCGGCTGGTTCGCCTCTGTTTGGGATGAGCCTTCGGTGGATTTCCTGATGCCATTCAAGCCGGAAGTGATCAAGATCCCCTCTGCCTCACTCACCGACCACGCTTTGCTGCGCCATTCCCGCCAGACCGGAGTCCCCCTGATCGTCTCGACGGGCATGTCCACCATCGAGCAGATCCGTGCCGCTGTCAAAGTGATCGGCACAGACAACCTTCTCATCACCCACTGCACCAGCACCTATCCATGCGAGCCTGCGGAATTGAACTTGCGTACCATCCAGACCCTCAGCAAGGAATTCGACTGCCCCATTGGATACTCGGGCCACGAGGTCGGTCTGGTCCCGCCGGTGGTGGCGATTGCCTTGGGCGCCTGCATGGTGGAACGTCACCTGACCCTTGACCGGGCCATGTGGGGCAGCGACCAGGCCGCCTCCGTCGAACCCGGAGGATTTGCCCGCCTGGTAACATACATCCGCGTGTGCGAAGCCTCCCTTGGCGACGGGATCAAGCGTGTGTATGATAGCGAACTGGCCTCACTCAAAAAACTTCGCCGCTTCAACGCCTCCTAGTTTGCCTCAGAGTATTTCACAAATTCCGAACCAAAAGTCCGCCGGTCTCTCCAATGACTGGCGGACTTTCCATTTTATCGGGTAAGTGGCTCAGGAAGCCGGCATCGGCTATTTCTTCTTCACCCAGCCCAACCCAATCCGGCCGCGCTCGGATTCGATCTTCAATATCTCTAGGTCAATGATGTCGCCCACTTTCAGCACCGTCCCATAGGGGATCTGCGACTTGTGCAGCAGACCATCCTGCTTGACGCCGATGTCCACAAACGCCCCAAAATCGACCACATTCCGGACGGTGCCTTTCAGGCGACATACCTACTTGCAGATCTTCCATCTTGAGCACATCCGATCGCAGGATCGGCGCGGGCGTGTCGCTGCGCGGGTCCCTCCCCGGGCGGACTAATTGCTCGAGAATATCTTTCAACGTGGGGATGCCGCAATTAAGTTGAACGGCCAGTTTCTCTACCGGCGTTTTCTTAAGTAGTTCATCGATGGCCGGTTTCCGCTCCCCCACAGGTGTGGACGCAGAAATTCCAGCGCATTCCAGCACCGCCTCGGCGAATGGGATACGATTCCGGATGGATGGCGGATGCATCCAGCGGGTTCGCTCCCGCCCGGATGCGCATGAATCCCGCCGCCTGCTCGAAGGCCTTTGGCCCCAGCCCGCTGACGCTGCGCAGGTCCGCCCGGCTGGTGAAAGCGCCATTGGCGTCACGGTGGGCAACGATGCTGGTCGCTAGTTTGGGCCCCACCCCTGCCACATGCGTCAGCAGGGCCGGTGAGGCCGTGTTCACATCCACGCCGACATTATTGACCACACTCTCGACCACCCCATCCAGGGCATGCGTCAGGGCGGTTTGATCCACGTCGTGCTGGTACAGCCCCACCCCGATGGATTTTGGATCGATCTTCACCAGTTCCGCCAGGGGATCCTGCGCCCGCCGGGCGATGGAAACCGCCCCGCGGATGGAAACATCCATATCGGGGAATTCCTGCCGGGCCAGCGCGCTGGCAGAATAAACCGATGCCCCCGCTTCATTGACGATGAGATACTTGGTCGTTTCGGACTTGTTGCGGGTCAATTCGGCCACCAATTTTTCGGTCTCGCGCGAGGCCGTCCCATTGCCGATGGTGATCAGCGTGACGTGATGGCGGTTGATCATATCCTCCAGCGTCGTCAGCGCGCCGATCCAATCGTTCTTCGGTTCATGCGGATAAATCGTGCCGGTATCGAGCAGTTTTCCGGTCGGATCCACCACCGCCACCTTCGTGCCGGTGCGGAAGCCCGGGTCGAGGCCCAGCACGGTCTGGCCTGCCAGTGGCGGCTGGCCCAGCAAGGCCCGCAGGTTGGTGGCGAAGACGTTGATGGCATGCCCATCAGCCTTCTCGGACAACTCCCGCCGCACGTCCCGTTCAATGGCGGGCAGTAGCAATCTCTCCGCCGCATCCTGGATGGCCAGGCTCATCTGGTCTGAGAAGGGTGAGAGGATGTCTTCCTGGTAAGCCGTCGCAATGGCGCTGCGCCAGTCGTTCTCCTCGATCTGCACCCGCACCCGCAGGACGCCTTCCTTCTCGCCCCGGTTGAGCGCCAGCACCTGGTGCGGCTGCAGCCGGTCGACCCGGTTCTCGAATGCATAATAGGATTCGTAGATGCGCTTCTCGTCGACAGCCTCCTCGATCTTTACCGCCGTCAACCGGGCAAATTTGAGCGCCTTCTCGCGCGTCCCCGACCGTACCGCCGCATCGTCGCTGATGGTCTCGGCGACAATATCACGCGCCCCCTGCAGCGCCTCTTCCACCGTGGCGACCTGCTCGTTCAAATACGACTCTTTGACGATATCTTCCAAACTGCGCTGTGTCAGGCTTTGTTTGAGAATGTGATCCGCCAGTCCCTCCAACCCTTTTTCCCGGGCCGCCATGGCGCGGGTGCGGCGCTTGGGTTTGTAGGGCGCGTACAGGTCTTCCAGCGCGGTCATGGTCCCCGCCGCCTGGATAGCCGTCCGCAGCTCGTCGGTCATTTTGCCCTGTTCCTCGATGGAGTTGAGGATGGCCGCCCGCCGCTCGTCGATGGCGCGCAGGCGCGTCACCTCGTCGGCCACAATGCGGACCTGTTCGTCGTCCAGCGTGCCGGTCATTTCCTTGCGGTACCGTGAAATAAATGGAACGGTATTGCCTTCGTCGAGCAGGCGGATGCAAGCCTCCACCTGGGAGGCCTTGACGTGGATCTGTGCAGCGATGGTTTCAGCGTAGTTCATATTGTCCTTGAAAAGTTGATTTGGCGGAAAATTTTACCACTAGTGTGCATTTCACTCGCTCGTCGGTTCCGGACCGGCTTCTGGCGCAGGCAAGTCTTTCCCCGTTTCCACCCCGCCCTGCTCTTCCAGCAGTTCGCGGGCGCGTTCGTCCTCAGCCGGCTCGATCCGGCGGGCAAAGGTCAGGTAGCCGGTGTGGGCCACCATCCGGTCTGTCGGGCGGAGGCGTGACGGTTCAGGCTTGTAATAACGCAGCAGCAATTCGCACACTTCGATGAAGGCGAAATGTTCCCGCCGCAGGGAGTACAGTAGTGTTTCCACCTGGTTCATGGTCGGGACAAGGTTGCAGAAAAAGCCGCCCGGTTTGAGCGCCTGCCGCACCTGCGCGATATAGTCCCACGGATTGGCGACGTCCAGGAAGAAGGCATCCACACCTGTCTCGGTAAATCCATCCGCAATATCCCCTAACTTGAATTCCACCCGCCCGGCCAGCCCCAGCCGCTCCAGGTTCTTGCGAGCCAGGTTCTGGAATTCCTCCCGTCTTTCATAGGTGATCAACTTCCCTTGCGGACCCACCGCATAGGCCAGCGCCACCGCCATCGAGCCGGAACCTGTCCCGGCTTCCATGACGGTCTGCCCCGGCCCCACCGACATGGTGCTCAGGATAAAGCCAATGTCTTTCGGATACATGATCTGTGTGCTGCGTTTGAGGTCCTTCAACAGGTCCGCCAGGGAGGGCTGTAGCAGGAAGAACGGGCTGCCCTGGTGGCTGAATACCTGGCTGCCCCACGTCTTGCCGATCAACTCGTCATGGTTGAGGATGCCCCGGTGGGTATGGAATGTGCCTCCGGGGATGAGCGGGAAGATGAAGTGTTTATGGCGCAGACCCACGAGCAAGGCCAGGTCACCCGCGGCGGAATGGGAGGATTGAAGGTTCCAGGGCATGGGTTAGGGTTTCAGTTTCTCGATAAAAAAATCGGTGATGGCGTTGTAGCACGTCACCCGGTTGGCATGTTTGAGCACGTCGTGCCCTTCGTCCTCGAAGACGAGGATGTCGATGTCCTTGCCCTTCTTCTTCAGGTCTGCCACCAGGTCCTCCGATTCCCGCGCCACCACCCGGGGATCGTTGCGTCCCTGGATGACCAACATGGGGCAGGCCAGGTCTTGCAGGTAGGTGCGCGGCGAGCGTTCGGTCAGGAACTTTCGCCCTTCCGCCGTAGCAGGGTCGCCCAGGGCCATCTTGAAATAGGGCTTCCACGTTTCGGGGATACGCTCCGAGAAGGTCAACAGGTCGTAAGGGCCGAACATGTCGCAGGCAGCCGCCCACAGGTCCGGGTGACGACCCGCCAGGGTCAGGGTCATGTATCCGCCGTAGGAACGACCCACCACCGCCGCGCGCTTCACGTCTAGGCGCTTGTCGTTCGGCAGGACCTTCGTCAGGGCATGGACGTGGTCGAGCCGGTCCTGCCCGCCCCAATCCTGGTCCACCTGTTTCATATAATTCAAGCCATACCCGGTTGAACCGCGCACATTCGGCACGAAGACGGCAAAACCCTTCATCGCCAGGAATTGGATCAGCGGCATGGAGAACCAGGCAAAGTCAGGTCGTTCCTGGCTCTGCGGCCCGCCGTGGATGTAATACACTACCGGCCTGGGCCCCTTGAATCCGAGCCCCTCCGCCGGCAGGTACAGCCGCGCCGAGATGCGCGTCCCGTCGTGGGAGGTGAAGGAGGCGTCTTCGCCCTTTGAAAGCAGGCCTTCCGCGATGCCCAGGATGCGCTCGTCTGTATGCAGCACGATCTCGTCACGGTCCTTCCCCTCCACCGTGAAGATCTGCGTGGGGCTGGTGGCGGTGGAGAAGGCAAAGGAGAAGCGATCCGCTGTCTTGTCATAATGGTAGTGATTATTGTAAAGAACTCCGCCCGCCAGGTCGCCGTCGCCGACCAGGACGTGCTTCAGCGACATGCTGCGTTTGGCCTCGTTGAAGATGCCTTCATAGAGCCACGAACACCCATCGATATTGTATTGGACGGCATAATGGCTGCCTTTCAGGCGTCGGAAACCTGCCAGCTCGCCAATGCCTGTATGGACCGTCCCATCGACCTTGACCGGCTCGATCTTGCCGGGTTTGCCTAGGTCGATGTATCCGAAACTGAACTTGTCGTCGGTGACGGCGCTCGTCACCAGCGCGCCCTTACCCGTCGGGGTGAATTCCACCGCACCTAATCCATTGGGCTGGACCACTTCCCCCTCCTTGCGCTCTTCCAGCGGCTTGCCGTAGAGCAGGCTCTTTTTATCCTTTTCGAGCACGTACAGGACCGTATCACCCGCGGTATACCCATCCGCCAGGAAGAGACGGGTATGGTCTTCACTGGCCCCGCCGGGATAGGCTCCCCACTCCGACTCGGCTAACTTGGTCACCTTGTTGGTGCGCAAATCGCCGCGATATGTTTCGCTGACACCCTTATCGCGCCGCTCCGCGCTGATATAGACGATGTTCTTATCGATATCACATTCCGCCAGGTGGACGCGGTACTTCTCGAAGTAATTATCGAAGGCGGGTTCAGGGAAGCCTCCCTCGATGGGGATCAGCATGGGCTGGTAGTTCTCGTCCCCGTCATGGTCCAGCATCACCAGGATGCGGTCAAGCAGTGGGAAGGTAAAGAACGAGTAACCCCCCACCAGGTCCGGGTTCTGCATGGCGATGTGAGGCGGCAGCAGCGGTTCCGGGACCGATCCACCGTAGTACATGCCGTACAGGCTGAGTTTCCCCGACATATTACTGATGAAATAAATACGATCCCCTGCGCATTGAGGGGAAAGATGCAGCCGTGCCGAGAGGAAAGATTCGATTCGATAAGTCATGGGATCCTCCTGAGTGAAATTAATCTTATCACGAAACGGTGGGCTACCAAGTATGCCGGAAAAACAACCAGGAGCGGTGTTCTTCCCGCTCCTGGTTGTTTTTCCGGATCTTTCTCCCCTTCCCGAATGATTTAGTCATGCGGACGGAAAAAATTCGGGAAGGGGCGGGGGGGATGGGTCATCAACATCTATCTTCTCTTACAATAATGCCTGAAATAGGAGCTTCGGGATTAATCATGTCTTTTTTTCGCATCAAGATCGGGGCGGGACAGGGAAAATCCCCGGCATGGGGGTGTGGTTGAGAAATTTTACTTTCTGACCACACGAAACGAGCCAATTTAAAGTCTTGACGAATCACAAACCTGCATATAAAATGTGTTTGCAGGTGGTAAGTGTTCGTGCTGGAATCATAGGGAGCCGGCCCAAGAGCAATCCACAAGGGTCGGCGTTTTTTTGAACAAACGTCGTTGCAACACCTCGACCCTGCCGAATACCGAACACCTTATCATATTCTTTTTTTGTTCAAGTAAGGAGAAGTAATACCATGGCAGAGCGTGTGACCGGAACGGTCAAATGGTTCAATGCGTCGAAGGGCTACGGCTTTCTCGCACGCGAGGGCGGCCCGGACGTTTTCGTCCACTACAGCGCCATCGAATCTGATGGGTTCCGTACCCTTCAGGAAGGCCAGCAGGTCGAGTTCGAAATCGAACAGGGACCCAAAGGCCTGCAAGCGGCTCATGTAAAACCCCTGTAATCCCTCGATTGAACCCAAAAAATCCTCCCCGCATCGGGGAGGATTTTTTTATCTTCGAGCCTTATTCTGTGTCACTTCTACACGGCTTAGCCACTCGCCGATAAAAAGGAAGAGCGCGCTCCCCAGTGTGGCCGTGCCCGTATTGATCGGACCAACGGCGGCGAAATCCCAACCCAATGCCGCCCCTGCAAAATGGCCGCCCCAGAACCCCAGCCAGGCCAGCAGGACGTATAAGAACAACCGCTTCATGCTGCCGCCTTTCCAAAAATGAAAAGCGGTGCCGTAAGCGGATGAAAGGACGATGCCGAATAATAATGCCGGTAGTGTCATGGTGGATCGATAAATCCATTATATCATAAACTGGCTATGCGCAGACTGTTCAGCGATCACTCCACCCCCCAGGAGACGGTCTCCTTCATAGAATACCGCCGCCTGCCCCGCCGTAATGTCCCGCTGCGGTTCGTCAAACGTGACCTCCGCCCGCTTCCCCTCCAACAAGACGATCCTCGCCGCCGCGACCCTGGCGGTGTACCGGGTCTTAACCTGGGCCTGGAAATCCCCTGAAGGCGCTTCCCCGCTGATCCAGTTGATCTCTCCCACGGTCATCCTGCTCGAACCCAGTTCCCCTTCCAGCCCCACCACCAGCGTATTAGTCACCGCCTCTTTCCGCAGCACATACAGCGGCACTGGCGATGATACGTTCAGTCCTTTGCGTTGACCGATGGTGTAGTAAGCCAACCCTTCGTGCTCGCCCAATTGCTTCCCGGCCTGGTTCACGATCGGACCCGCTTCGACCGTCTCTGGCGCGTTGCGCCGGATGAAACTGCGGTAATCCTCGCCCTGTAAGAAGCACAGGTCCTGGCTGTCCGTCCGCTCCGCCGCCGGCAAGCCCAAACTCTGCGCCATCTTGCGGATCTCGGGTTTTGGGTAATCCCCGATTGGGAATAGCGCCCGCGCCAATTTCTCCTGCGTCAACACATGCAGCACATAGGTCTGGTCCTTCGACTGGTCCACCGCCCGCCACAACTGCCGCTCACCGATTGTCCAAGAGTTCGCAGTCGCGCATAATGGCCGGTGGCAAGAAAATCGCCTCCCACAGCCATCGCCTGCTCCAGCAAAATGCCCCACTTGACCAGCCGGTTGCAGCGCACGCACGGGTTGGGCGTCACGCCGCGGCCGTATTCGTGCAAAAAGAACTGGACGATTTCCCGGTGGAATAGATCCCGCAGGTCCACCACGTGCAGGGGAATGGAAAGGTTATCGGCGGCAGCCTTAGCGGCCTCAACGGAATCGCTGGCAGCCGGGCGGGCCGGATCGGTCCATAGGCGCAGGGTCAGGCCAATGACCTCATAGCCCTGCTGCTTGAGCAAGGCCGCCGCGACGGAGGAATCCACTCCGCCGGACATGGCCACGACTACTTTCTTTATAGACATAATCGGGCATTATACCCCCCCGGCAGCCCCTCCAGCCTACGGCCTGATCCATGTAAACCGGAAAGGCGTGAGAAATACGACATCCACTGCTGCTCCAACCTCCATAGGGTTGGAAAAATCGGGTAGCGAATCGAAGGCTATTGTCTGCGTCAGGTCTGTCGGATAGGCGTCGTCAATAAAGCATCCTTGATAATCTGATGGAGGGAACCGGGGATCCTGGTAGAGATACAAACAGGCAGGGCTCAAGTCGCCTTCTTGTGTACTCCCATCGATTCTGAGCTCGAAATTGCCTTCGCTTTTCCATTCCACCGATTTAATGATTGCCGTTATTTCCCCAAAAGACAAGGATTGCCCAATTTGGAGTGACTGATCTTCATCAGGATTAGGTACTGTGATGAGGATCGGTTGGCTCGTCCGCACTGTCTGCAAAGTAATAGGGATAGTGATTTCCAAACGCGAACCACTGACCGGTTCAAAAAATAAGGAACCGGCAGTATAGGCGAATCCTGTTTTGAGATCGACATACCGTAGATTTCGATGGCCCACCTTGATAATGCAACGGCTCGTAAACATGCCCGCTTTCATTAACCAGGTTCGGAAGTTGATAGACGCGCGCGCCTTGGGGTGGAGTATCATATCGACCATAGGTAAACCCCCATTTTGGATCTATCTCTACAATGAAGTCTATCCTACTTTGCGTAGGCGACGTTGTAAGTTTGGTAATTGTGATCGTTACATCATGCTGCGAAAACGTTAGCACGCTTCCAACTGCAGGTTCTTCAACGGTGAATCCGCTAGCCACTGCAACTGCTGAACTTACCGCCGTTGGTGCATGGATGACAGACGTGGCAGTAACAGCAGACTCAGAAGGGTTTCCACAGGCAGAAAGAGAAAAAAGCATCAGGATTGTGAAAATCCGGCATTTGGTCTTCATTTATCACCTCCTTAACGCAAAAGCCCGATAAAACACAATATATCATGGTGCTTGCTGGCACAGTCAAGAGTGGACTTCGGCTATCGCAGGGCTTCAAAATATCTTCGGAGAATGTCATTGCGAAGGAGCGACCTGCCCCGCGCAGCGGGGTAGCGACTGAAGCAATCTCTAATTTCCGGTTTTTTGATTGCTTGTATTTTAGAACATTTGTACTACAATGATAATATGCTCACTCTGATTTTATCCCTCATTCCCACGACCTTTGACGTCCGACGTTTGACTCCTCCATCACGCATTCCAACGTTTCCGCCTTCAAATATTGGCCTGGGATTTTAATTGTTCCTTCTTTATTCCTCAGGATCAATTCAATGTTATCTACAATCCAATCATCAATCAAAAATTCTCTTTATTCGTTCCTCCGGAAACCCAAATTAAGTGACCTAAATTCCTCCTGCGTCATCCATCCATTAACCATTCTCCATTCTCTATCTTCCGCCTTGCACTATTCGTTCCCCATGCTCGAATATCCCCCCTTCGACCTTTGACCTTCGACGCATTAACGTGCCAACGTGATAACGTGCCAACATCCTGATGATATAATCCGCCCTGCCATGGAACTGAATGTCGCCGGACACCAAACAGGCGGTTACACCGTCACCATCCCCGTCTACGAGGGACCTCTCGACCTGCTGCTGCAGTTGATCGAGCATGCCGAGTTGGACATCACCGCCGTCGCCCTCGCCAACGTGACCGACCAGTATCTGGCCTACATCCACCAGATGCAGGTCCCCGCCGACGAGATCTCCGCCTTCCTGGTCGTGGCAGCCCGCTTGTTGCAGATCAAATCCGAAGCCCTGTTGCCCCGTCCGCCCGTCCGTGAAGCCGGCGAGGAAGATGCGGGTGAGGCCCTGGCAAGGCAGTTGCGCATCTACAAACGCTTCAAGGAACTGTCCGGCTGGTTGAATGAGCGGGAAGACCACCACCTGCACACCTATCTGCGTGTCGCCGCGCCGCCCAAAGTGGAAGGCCGCCTCGACCTCTCGGATATCAGCCTGGGCGACCTGCTCGCCGCCGCCGAAGGCGTCTTCGCCGAGGAGGCCGATAAGCAGGCCCTCAGCACTGTCATTTCCGCGCCGCGGGTGTCCATCCGTGAAAAGATCGCCTGGATCGCCGCTCGCCTGGGGAAATCCCCTCACACCACCTTTAGCGGATTATTGGACAAGAATCCCTCCCGTCTGGATATCGTCGTCACCTTCCTGGCCCTGCTCGAACTGGTCAAGCGCTACCGGGTCGCCGCCCGCCAGGAGGCGTTATTCTCCGATATTGAGATCGACAAAATGGAAGACTGGGGCCAGGACGAAGAACTGGAGATCGAGTTCGAGTGATCGCTAATGGCATTCCCAAAAACCCCCACCGAATTTAATTTGTGCTAAACTTACGCAGCACTGCGTAAATACCCCAACCTTGCTACCCTGATCTGCAGCTGTTCTGATTAGATGGAGTACAGAAATTCTTGCAGGAAGCAGTAGCCATTCATAAGGAGAACAAAATGACTGTGGAAAGTACCGAACTCGATACAACGCAAGATAAAGACCCCATCTATTTCGTCCCCAAAAAGGTTAGCATGGTCTCCGACCTGGCCAACATCCTCTCCTGGGTCGTCCTGGTGGGATTTGTTGCCGCTGTGATCACCCAGATCATTGGCTTGCGGGCGCAGCTTGCTACCCAGGGCATCGCCATCGCCACCTTGGTCCGTGAACCCTCGCTTTATACCTTCATTTTTACCAACATGGTCAACCCGCTTCTGACCGGTCTCGGCATTTTTGCTCTCCTTCAGGCAGCCTCTGTCGGCTTGAGCATGCTGCTCGAATCCGATTACAACATGCGCGAAACCCACTAAAGAAAAGGCTTCATTCTTTTCTCAGTTGCTTAACCTGTCCGCGGTTTGCCAAAAATAGCCCGATGGACGCCCCGACACCGTCAAAGGCAACTACATCGATCACACTGGCATTCCGACCGGGAACGAAAGATTGGTGGAACTCATCCGTGATGGCATAGATGAATGCCAGCAGGATCGCTAGCCACCAGTGGCGCCTCTCGAAACCCAGGGCGTACCAATATGCAACAGTAAGCAGGCCATATCCACATACATGGCCTGCTTTTTTTATGACCACGTCCAACCAACCGAACTGTGGCAGCGCTGTCCCCGGCGTACTCGACAGGAAAAAGATGATCGCCATGATCACCACAGCCGGCAGCCAGCGCAGGAACTTTTTTATTTTCATCAGCAGAAGTATAATCCACTCAACCTTATCTTGATCAGAGGAGCCTATGGATAAACTCAATTCCAATACCGTTGTCCAGATCGGGATCATCGTCAAGGATGTGGCGAAAACAGCCGATCATTACGCCGACCTATTTGGCATCCCCACACCGGCCATCGTCCCTATTGCGGATGATCCCTTTGCCAAAACCCAATATCTTGGGCAGCCATCTTCAGCCAAAGGCAAAGCCGCGTTTTTCCATCTGGGTTCCATCGAGATGGAGTTGATCGAACCGGTTGGCGGTCCCAGCACATGGGAAGAGTTCCTGTACACTCACGGGGAGGGTGTCCATCACCTGGCCATCAAGACGAAGGATATTGACGCGGCGCAAGAACTTCTGGCCTTGAAAGGCATGGGGACGGTCCAGACGGGAGGCTGGGATGGCGGGCAATATGCCTACGTCGATAGCACGGAACAACTTGGAACCATCCTTGAATTGTTGAAATTCGACAAATGAAAATAAAACTCCGCTGCTCATCAGCGGAGTTTTCCTTCATTCACATGCGAACAGTCATTGTTCAAATCGAGCCAGTTCTGACTCGGATAATTTAATATCTACGGCTTCCAGGTTCTCTGCCTGGTGCTCCCGGTTGCACGACATGGGGATGGTGATTACCGCGGCTGCCGGATCAGCCAGGCCAACGCGACTTGCTCACGAGTGGCGCCCTTCTCTCTGGCAAGTTCCTGCAGGGTTTTACTGCCATGGACAAATCTCCTCTTGACTGGTGAATAGGCTGTCAAAAGGATGTCGTTTTCCTGGCAATAAGCCAGTACACCATTTTCCACACAGGTTCGGTCTGGCAGGCTATAGGATACCTGATCGGTCAGGATGGGCGAATCAGCCAGGGATATGGCGTCTTTAAGCAATTTTAGATTGAAATTACTAACCCCCAAATATCGCACTTTTCCATCTGTTACCAGTTTATTGAGTGCGCGAAATGTCTCGGACAATTTGATCGAGCGGGAGGGCCAGTGGATCAGGTACAGGTCCAGCCTGTCCATGCCCAGACGCTGCAGGCTTTTTTCACAGGAACGCAGGACGTCCTCGTAACCCAGGTGCTCCGGGCTGACTTTTGATGTAATGAAGAGACCTTCTCGCTCCAGACCCAATTCACGAATGGCACGACCAAGTAGTTCTTCGGCATGGCCCCCGCCATAATATTCGGCAGTATCGAAATGGGTATAGCCTAACTCCAGTGCAGACCTCAAAGCAGCCAAGGACTGTTCATCTTCGGTGTAATCGGGATAACCTTCGCCGCCAATCTTCCAGGTCCCAAAACCGATTTTTGGGATTTTCAGATCATACAAGGTTTCGTATTTCATATCGCAAAATTATAGCACTGGCTTTGGATATTAATGCCGTATCAAAAGGGTTCAGCAATTGGTGAATTATTCTTAAAGAAAAGTGAGAACTCCCGCCAACCTTCTTTCGTTCGGGATTGCTTATGCTATGATGAAGGGATTATTGGAACAATCAGGAGGTAATGAATGGTCCGCCCCAATAACCCACAAAGCATCCTGCAATTAATCCGATCCATCCTGATGCTCTTCAGCGCCATGCTGCTGGCAGGCTGCAACCTGCCACAGGCAACATCAATTCCCGCCAGCCCCACTCCCATGATCGCCGCCACCGAAACGCTCGCTGTTATTCCAACTGCAACCTTAAGCCCAACTCCTGAACCGACTGCAACCCTGCCTGTTCCACCCTCAAATATTACCTTTGCACCCGGCACCACCGCCGCGGTCGTACAGGGTGCCATCCAACCCGGACAAAGCCTCCCTTTTTCCATCAATGCCGGGGCTGACCAGGCCATGATCCTTATCCTCGATTCTCAAAACAACGATGCCAGTCTGGCAGTGTATGATGCCAATGGGAGCGTATTGTTGGATCCTGCCCAGAAATGGAGTCGCTGGCAGTGGCTGCTACCCAAGACTCAGCAGTACACCATCGAAGTCATTGGTGGTGCGAATGCCCAAACCTTCACCCTTACCGTCAAAGTGGCAGCCCGCATTAACCTGGTCGCGGGAACCACGTCCACTGTCGTCAGCGGCACCACCCAAAATGGCTATGTGTTTTCGTATTCAGTCACGGGAGCGGTCAACCAGACGATGTCGGTCACACTGACTGCGCCTCCGAACACCGCTTCTATGGATATCTTTGGGCTGGCGTTCGGGGAAGTCCTGCTATCGCCTACGGATAACGCCATCACCTGGACGGGAAAATTGCCTTCCACCCAGGATTATGTGATCGAAGTGGTCCCCAACGGAGGCCAGGTGATCGACTTTTCATTGACTATCTCAATCCATTGAGGTCTAATAACGATCACAAAAAAACCGCCGGGAGAGCAACTTGCACTTCCGGCGTTGTTATTCCTTCAAGAAATCCAGCAGGGTTCGGTTGAATTCCTCCGCCTGGTCGACCGGGACGGCATGCCCCGCATTGGCTATGGTGATCTGTCTTGCACCCTTGATACCGTCTGCCAGCATCTTCTGCCGGGCAGGACGGACCGTGGTGTCGTCTTCTCCGGTGATGACCAGGGTGCTCTTCTTTATCTCCCCCAGGCGTCTGCGAGAATCGAATGTTCCCAGGGCAAACATGGCTTTGCGATAAGCGCGCGCATCTGCCTGAGTGATCGTTTTGACCAGAATTTCACGCAGAGGCGCATGACGCGGCTCTGGAAAAACCCGTTGAGCGACGATCTTAGCCTGGGCCGGCAAACCCAGGGTGTTCACGACCGCGAAACGCTGCAAGAAATAGAACCACCCGCTCAGGGTATCGGGTCGCAAGACCGAAAAAGTGGTCACCAGAACCAGTTTGCGAGTAAGTTGGGGAAAATCCAACGCGAACTGCTGAGCCAGCACTCCTCCCATCGAGAGCCCCACAACGTGAACCGGACCGCAGCACAGACCTTCCACCAAATCCGCCAGTTGAGCCGCCGACCGTCGGAAACTCCAGCCGCGGTTGTCATAAGCCGAGCCGCCAAAACCGGCTGCATCCGGGGCGATGGGACGAAAACCCGCCCCGGTCAATTCCGGGAATTGCAGCATCCACGAACTGCCATCGGCCCCAAGCCCATGCAGTAATAAGACTGCCGGGGAGCCGGCAGGGTTTGGGTCGAGGTAATGCAGGGTTGTCATGTGCGGATTGTTTTCCAAATTTGCTGGATATGAGCCCGGTCATGGGCCGCCACAAAACCGATCAATTCCTGCACATGGGTCGGACCAAAAATGGCATGGCGCGCCGGGCGTAACCACTCGGTTTGCAGCCCAACCAGCAGGCCGATGACTTCCTTGCGGGCGTGGATGAAGTCGGTCAGCGCTTGCGGACCGTCCTGGTTGGCGCAGTCGCGTTCCTTCACCCACACATCGGTCACTTCCCCTGCCAGGAAGGGATTCTCCTCGCTGAGCACCTTGCGCAGCCGGGGGAGATGGACTTCTTTTTCCACATCACGCAGATGGCAGATGATCTCCGTCAGTGACCATTCTCCTGCAGCAGGTTCTTTCTTCCATGTTTCCGGAGAGAGGCCTTTCGTCAGCGTCAGGAGCGCCGCCGGCGTGGAGCGCAGGCAAGCCAGCAGTGCCTGGGGAGTATCAAGGGAAAGTTGGAGCGTTTTAGGCTCGGCTTTCTCCAGCCATGGCCGGAAGGAATCGAGCGGTCCCTGCGGAACAGCCACGTGGTCAGATGATTCGCCGTTCTTCCTTACCCAGTAGACAGGCAGACCGGCAGCCTGGGTTGGTTTGACTTCCCGTTCGACATCGTCCCCCACCATTACAACCGGTCCATCCGGCCAGCCCATTTGTGCCAGTACCTCGGGATAATACGCCACCGTTTCTTTGGTGAAGTGGAAATTTTCATACGAGGTGATCAAGGCGAACGGATATTTTTTTGGCGAGAGTCCCGCCCATTCCAACCGATGTTCGATTGCCCGGAGCGGAAAGAGAGGGTTGGTGGCGATCGCCACCCGGTGCCCGGCCTCGAAAGCCCATTCCACCAATCGAACGGCTTCCGGTAGCGGATGAGTAAGCGAGCCCAGCCGGGGAAAGACATCTTCATAAAATTGGTCTATCCGCCCCTGCAATGGGCCGCGTTCCATGCCCAGTTTGGGATAGAAGTAAGCGTCGAAAACCTCTTGCAAGCGCAAAGCCGGGTCCATGTTGACCATCATAGCCTTCGTTCCTCCCATCAGTGCCGGCAGCATCACTTCAGGCGGGACCACATTCGCCAGCGCGCCGGAAAGAGCCTTGAAATAGGCTGGGATGAACGCATCCATATTCGTGTCGAGCAGGGTGTCGTCAAGGTCGAACAGGAGGGTAATAGGCATAAGACTCTCTCAGGCCGCGCCTACAGGGAGGTAAAAAGCCACGGCAATGAAAAGGATTATTTCTTCACTTCAAAAATAGAGGGGATCGGGTGGCACTCCCCGCACCCGATATGGGCGTCGAACCCGGACCGTTTCGTCTTATCGCATGAAACCGTCACTTTGACCCGCCGTTGGAAGGCGGCAGTGATGGGGCGGTTCACTTCGCCTCGCAAACGCATGTACTCGCAGGCATTGGCCCGGTCGATGCCCGGTACCGGGCAGGTGCGGCACAGGTCACGCCTCCAGCCGGGTCCAACCAGGCGGCACTCTTCCGTATTGCGGCCGCGATAATAATCCCCATAAAAATATTTACATTCAATGCCGGCAGGTGTTTTCATTGGATACCATGATCAAATCAGAATTAAATTCAAGCTATTGTAACTTAAACCAATAGCCCCAAGGGTTCAATTCCTCAGGGCCATCATGATCAACATTGTTGGCAACGGGCAGTTACACCCGCGTCAGGTAATCGCCGGTGCGGGTGTCCACCCGGATGGTATCACCCTCTTTGACGAAATTGGGCACCTGCACTTCCACGCCCGATTCAGTCTTTACCTTTTTGGTCACACCCGTGGCCGTATCGCCGCGCACTGAAACTTCGGCATAGATCACTTTCAGGTCCACACTCAGGGGCAATTCCACGTCAAGCGGCTCGCCCTGATAGAAGGTCAATTTACATTCCATGCCCTCGGTGAGGAACCCGGCAGAATCGCCCAGGATCTGCTTGGGGATGCCGGGCTGTTCGAAAGTTTCCTGGTCCATGAAATAGTAATTATCGCCATCATTGTAAATATACTGGACGCTATGGAAATCCAGCCTTGCTTCCTGGACCTGGCTGCCGGAGATGAAAGTTTTTTCAAGGGTCGAACCGCTGCGCAAGTTGCGGGCCTTGATGCGGATGGTGGCATTGCCTCGCCCGGGTTTATGATGCGAATATTCCAATACCCGCCAAAGATTTCCTTCGAGTTCGAAGGTCACACCTTTACGAAGATCATTTACGTCGATCATGATTATGCCTCACTTTTTTATTACCTCCCCACCTTGATGATGTAGGAGATAGGTACATCCGAACTGCAAACGGGCGGGATTATACTGCTACATAATGGAACGTGGCAAGGGCGCTAATGGTGCTTCTCGGCATCCGGCTGGTCACGCAGGAGTTCAACCGCATGCTCCAGCACCGGCTTGACCACCTGGAAGTTCTCCACGGCTGCCCTGGGACTGCCGGGCAGGTTGATGATCAGCACTTTACCGCGCATCCCCGCTACCGAGCGTGACAGCATGGCATGCGGGGTGTGCTTGGAGACTCACCTGCCGCATCACTTCTGCCAGGCCCGGCGCTTCCCGGTCGATGACCGCCCGGGTGGCTTCGGGTGTAACGTCCCGAGGGCCAAAACCAGTCCCGCCGGTGGTAAGGATGATATCCAGGTCGTCCTGATCAGCCCAGGCAGAGAGGGTTTCCCTCAAGGTTTCCAAATCATCCGGCAGCACGATGGTGCGGACCACCTTCCAGCCCTGGGCGGATATGGATTCAGCCAGCGCCGGCCCGGAGAGATCCGGGCGCTCCCCGCGGGCAGCTCGATCGGAAGAAGTCAGGATGCCAAAACGAAGTTCCATGGTGATTTTTCAATCCACTAGTTAATGACTTGCCCTAAAATTCCTTGGCGTAGGTCAGGATCCCTTCCATCGATTCCCAGCCGCGTTGCTCATAGAAATGAATGGCATTTTCGTTATCTGCCGTGACCATCAGGTAACACTTAACGCAGCCTTTGGCCTTCAACCGCCGCTCCACCTCGTCCATCAGCATCGATCCGGTACCAAGTTTCCGATAGGCAGCTTCCACAGCCAGGTGATAGATGAGACCCCGCCGCCCGTCAAATCCTCCGATGACCGTGCCGACGATCTTTCCGTCGGCTTCGGCCACCAGGAAGAGATCAGGGTCACGTTGGAGTTTCTTCAAGGATCTCGTCACGTTCATCGGACCTGCGCACGTGAATCCCCGCTCCGGCATTCTCCCACAAAAGCCGCGCTGCCTGGTAATCTTCATCGAACCGAAATTCACGCAGACGCACAGGTTTCACGAATAATCTTTCTTAAGCCCGCAGGACCTCAAAAAGCTCGTTGGGCATGTATGGTTTTAACAGGAATTTATCTGCCCCCGCCGCCAGGCATTCCTCTGTCTTATCCATTCCCGATACCATCACAACACGGATATTCTTTAGATCGGCTGTCTTGCGGATCTGCTGCACCAGGTCCAGCCCATTGCGGTCGCCCAGATACACATCCAGCAGGATGATATCCGGTTTGGCCTTGCGGATGTTTTCCAGGATCTCACCGGGTTTATCCAGCAAAGTCGCCACCTTATAGCCTTCCATATTAAGCAGCGTCTTCAACAGGGATACCATGGTGAAATCGTCATCCGCCAGAAGAACTTTTTTCATTTTTCCTCCCACGGGCTGTCTTTTTCTGGGCATTGAGCGGTTTCTCGAATGCAGCCTTCAAGACGTCATTAACGGAGTCCACAAAGACAAAAGACATGGTCTTTCGGATCTCTTCCGGGAGATCTTCCAGATCCAGAGAATTCCGTTTTGGCAGAATGATCGTCTTCAAACCGGCGCGATGGGCCGCCAGCATTTTTTCCTTGATGCCTCCCACCGGCATGACCTGCCCGCGCAGGGTGATCTCGCCGGTCATGCTTACGCCTTTCTTGATCGGCCGGCCGGAAATGAGCGATACCAGCGCGGTTGCCATCGTCACGCCTGCGGAAGGTCCGTCTTTGGGTTGCGCCCCTGCGGGGATATGCAGATGGATATCGGATTTCTCGAAGAAATCCTTCGGCAGGCCGATCTCCGCCGCATGCGAGCGCACGTAAGAAAGCGCCGCCCGGGCAAACTCTTGCATCACGTTGCCAACCGAACCGGTCACCTGGAAGCCTTTGCTTCCCGGCATGCGGGTGGATTCGATGAAGAGGATGTCGCCTCCGAAAGGCGTCCAGGCCAGGCCGGGCACCACCCCGGGAATGGCTGTGCGCGTGTCTATCTCCTCGTTTTCGAGGAACAATGGATGACCTAGCAATTCCCGTACCACTTTGGGGGTGATCTCGGGCGGTTCGCTTTTTCCCTTCGGCGATCTGCGTGCCGATCTTACGGCAGACGGCTCCGATCCGCCGTTCCAGGTTGCGGACGCCGGATTCGCGCGTGTATTGGTTGATGATGGTCTGCAGCGCGTCCTTGGTCAGGCTGACCTCGTTCGGGCGCAGGCCATTCTCGCGGATCTGCCGGGGGATCAGGTATCCTTTGGCGATGGCGATCTTTTCGCTCTCGGTGTAACCGGAAAGTTGGATGATCTCCATCCGGTCCAGCAAGGGCGCGGGAATGGTCTCATAGGTATTCGCCGTGGTAATGAAGAAGACCTGTGAGAGGTCGTATGCCACTTCCAGGTAATTATCGCGGAACTCGATGTTTTGTTCCGGGTCAAGCACTTCCAGCAGCGCCGAGGCCGGATCGCCGTGGAAATCCATGGTCAGTTTGTCCACCTCGTCCAGCATGAAGACCGGGTTGTGCGATTCGACCCTGCGCAGAGCCTGCAGGATGCGTCCGGGCATGGCGCCGATATAGGTGCGGCGGTGTCCGCGGATCTCGGCTTCGTCGCGCACGCCGCCCAGCGAGATGCGGACGAAACTTGCGCTCCATCGCCCGGGCGATGGACTGTCCCAGCGAGGTCTTGCCCACCCCGGGCGGCCCGATGAAGCACAGGATCACACCTTCCCGGTCCCGGCGGATGAGGTCCTTGGAAGGCTCCGCTTCCTCGTCCTTGCGCTCCAGGCGCAATTTGCGGATGGCCAGGAATTCAAGGATGCGTTCCTTGACATCCTGCAACCCATAATGGTCCTGGTCCAGTATCTTGCGGGCATGGGCGATATCCAGGTTGTCATTCGTCTCTTTCGTCCACGGCAGCGAGACCAGCCAATCCAGATAGGTGCGGATGACGCCATACTCCGCCGCCGCGGTGGGCAGGCGGGAGAGGCGATCCAACTCCCGGCGGGCCTGCTTTTCGGCCTCCTCGGGCATTTTGGCTTCGCTCGATCTTCTTGCGGAATTCCTCCACCTCAACGGCCTGTTCGTCGTTCTCGCCCAGTTCCTTTTGGATGGCTTTCATCTGCTCGCGCAGGAAATATTCCCGCTGGACCTTTTCGATCTCCGAGCGGGCCTCGTTCTGGATCTTTGCGCCCAGGGAAAGCACTTCGGCCTCGCGCACCAGCAGGTCCACCAATTTTTCCAGTTTGGCTTTGGTGGAGTCCATCTCAAGGATCGCTTGCGGCGTCCTGCAGTTCGATGCGTTGGAAATTGGCGATCGTATAGGCGGTTTGGAGCGGGTCTTCGATGGTCGTGATCGAGGCGACCAGCTCGCGCGGGATGGAGGGGGTGAGCGTGGAGATCTGCTCGAATTGGTCGCGGGCAGAGCGTGCCAGCGCATCGATTTCCAGCCCGGTTTCGATCATCTCGGGGACTGATCTCGATGCGGGCCTGTCAGATAGGGTTCCGTCTGCACAAATTCCACCAGCCGGAAGCGCACCAGACCCTGCACCAGCAGGCGGATGGTATTATCGGGGCGCGGAACAGGCGGTGGACCGTGGCGATGGTGCCCACCGGGTACAGGTCCTCCGGGCCGGGTTCTTCGATTTCCGGGTTGCGGGCGGCCACCAGGCCGACCAGTTTGGCCTGAGTGGCAGAGACATCATCCACCAGTTTGATCGAGCGCGGCTGACCGATCGTCAGCGGGACGGCCGTCTGCGGGTAAACCACCACCCCTCGCAGGGGCAGGATGGGCAGGACATCCGGATACTTGATGTTCTCTTCCTCCGCAGCGGTAGTTGCCGATGGGTTCGTTTTCCGGCTCATCTTTCTTCTGGATGACGCGTGAAAATGGAGGGCAGGAACAGATTCCTCCAGCGAGTTATCTGATTCTTGCAGCCAGTCGAAGACTTCCAACGGGCCGGTATTCCAGCGTGATGCAGACATTGTATGAGTTTAACCTTTGATTTGAACGTTCGTAGGTGTGATCTTGGGCAGGACAACGCTCAGGAAACCATCTTCATATTCGGCCTGGGCCTTGGCTCACATCCACGCCTGTCGGAAGTTCGATGGAGGTGCTGAATTCGCCGAAGCGGATTTCCATTTGATGGTAAAGCCTTCGTTCGGGGGATTCGCTGCGCACCCCGCTGATGACCAGGAAGTTGTTCTCAACATTAATGTTGAAATCTGTTTCGCGCATCCCGGCCGCTTCCACCCGCACCACGATACTGGCATCGGTCTCGTAGACATCGGTGGGAGGGCTCCAGTCGTAGGAATGGACATTCAACTGCCAGCCGATGGAACGCATCACCGGAAAATTCGATCGGCACCTGAAATTTTTTATCAAGGGCAGGCATGTGCACCTCCAAAACTAAAGCGCTGCTTGAGCAGCAGCCAGAACTTCGGCGTAGGTCGGTTCATCCCCCAGGGCAGGCATGTAGGCTGCGTAGGTGATTTTCCCCTGGCGGTCGACCACGAATACCGCCCGGCGAAGGACGCCTACTTCCTTGATCAGGCAGCCATATTTCTTGCCAAAATCGCCGCTCATGTGGTCCGAGAGGACCGTCACCTGGTCCACGCCGGTCGCGCCGCACCAGCGCTTCTGGGTATATGGAAGATCGGTGCTGACCGCCAGGATGACAATATCCTTGCCCAGGGAGGCCGCTTCTTTATTGAACCGGCGCGTTTCCCGGTCGCACACATCCGTATCCAATGAGGGCAGAGCCAGGAGGATGCGCACCTTCCCTTGAGTTTTCTCCAGCCCTTTGAAGTCCCCAAAATCCTGGTCCTGCACGATAAACTCAGGGGCGGGTTCACCGGCTTTCAGATCAGCGCCAACGATGGTAGTGTCCCTGCCTCTGAATTTAAATATCCCGCATCGTTCTTGAGTCATGGTTTACCTCCTTTGGGTACCTGTCAAAAAGAACCTTACCTCCTCTTCCACCTTTGCTGGAAAAGGGTGGGGTTGGTTTGTCAGCGCCCCTGGCGGGAATCGAACCCACAACCTACTGCTTAGAAGGCAGGTGCTCTGTCCGATTGAGCTACAGGGGCATCATTCTCATGCGATTATAAGGTCTTAAGCCTCTTATACACACGCGCGCCGGCGATCGTCTTCAGGATGGTATCTGCCGGGCGGTTCAGCTTTTTCCCCAGTTCCTCGGCAGACATGGGGTGTTCCCATTCGCCAGCAGCAGGCGGAAGACGCCTTCCACAATGGCCGTGTGTTCATTCAAGAAAGCCTTCTGCTTTGGCGCAGTGATTGATGATGATGTTCTGAAGCCCGTCCAGCTGCCGTACTTCGGCGGTTTCCGGGTCCACCCAGTCGATCATCTGGCCTTCCTGCAAATTCGACAAAGGCCTCCTGGTGCTCGGGGCACAACAAGCCTTGCAAAGCCACATGCCAGTTGTTATCCGTTGCACGCCACCAGTCAAAATCCATATGGAAAGGTGTGTTGATGGTTGGTTTAATCAGGCTGACTCATTTTCACTTCAACCATCGTTGTCCTCCCCTTCCGCCAGGCGGTAATGCAGGTCGCCGACATGTTTATAGCTCGAATTATTGGTCAGGAATGCCATCAATGGACCGGGAGGACAGCGGCGGACGATGTTCAAGGCTGAATACAATTCCTGCGCATGCACATGGCCCTGGACGTTCAATTTGACCAATTCGCGCATCATATCCGCGACAAGTTGATCCAACGACAGGCGCTTCTTGGCGACCTGGCTGCAGGCCTCGTCCACGCCGGCTTTATCCGGGACGGCGATCACCATCCGTTCATTGAACTCCGTCGTCAGGTTTTGCTTCAACATGGCAAAGACAATCCCGCCATCGCTTCCAACCAGCACCGTCCGGACCCAATCGCGCGTAGGTCGGCGGGTGCGGGCTGCAATGGTGACTTTTCCGGGTGTTTTCCCGCGGCTGATGGTGATAAGGCTGCCGGGCATGACCCCATATTTTTGGTAATACGCTGCCAGACCGTACACGTACCCATGCTGTCGGGCCACCCAGGCAGGGATCTCTTCCTTCGTTTGACCGTCCACCAGCGTAAAGCGGACCCGGGGTGATTCATACGCCGAAGGGAACAGGCTGCACACCCGCGCAGATACCGGCAAAGTCCCGGCCCGCCAATGTGGATAGGACAGGCTGATGGTGATCTCGTCGATTTCTTCCGCCGGCCGAGCATCTTCTGCCAGTTCATCATCGAGTTCCAGCTTCGAGCGCCCGCATCTGCGGCGTCAGGACGGACCGATCATAGGGGATCTCGGTATAGCGCAGGGAGGCCGGGATCTGCTGAACGTCAATCGGCTCAAGCCGCTTCAAATACCACAGCACTTCACCCGTCGGTCCCACCTCGTCGAAGCGGCCATCCTGCTCGAGGGCGTAGTTCAACGAAAATTCAACCAGTTGGGAATGGTCGTGGCCGGAAAGTTCCAGCTGTTCGATCAACGCGGCCGTGGAGAGCGGCTTGCCGCCCGCTTCATCAAGGACTGCCTCGGCTACATTCAGGTGTCCCAGGTTGATATCCACCAGCAGGGCCCGCGGGAACCAACGCATGGCCACCCTCACCAGGTCCGGGTCTTTTTTCAACCCTTCGATCAATTTCGCCTGGATTTCCTGGCCGTAGGCATTGAGGACATTGGTTGGATTGAGTAACTGGTCATCCGCGGCGATCTGCACCGGCTCGTTCAACTTATGCTCTTGTATCCCGGCGGCGAATTGACGCTTCACTCCGCCATCGAATTCCACCTCGATGACTTCGAATTCGCCCAGGGATGGATTAACCCCCGCGCGAACGCCGGTCAATTTGCCGACCTTCCATTCCAGGGCAGGGAAAACCAATCGTTCTCCCGCTTTATAATGGTCCTTGGGCAAAAAGATCCGCCCAACGGATTTTTGTTGGTTGACCAGGGCTTCGCTCTCAGTACGGATGCGTTCTTCGATCAAAATCGGAACTAGTTCCGCCTCGGTGAGGGGAACTTCATTCTCGAACAGATAGGTGCTGATGAATTCCAGGTCTTTCTTGCTGAGAGAAAATGTCTGCCAGTAGTCCGGAGGCAAAGTGAGAGTGACGCTTGCCATAGCCTGCCTTCGTATAAGATTACCCTCGCGGGGCGCGTAAATCCATGATTACACTTCCTGAACATTACAATTATACCCCACCTTGACAGGGCCTCTGGCTTGACTTAGGATAGCCTTACGAATTCTTGGTATTGCCATGATTGAGGTAAAAAGATGCGCATCGGAATGATGGTCGATGTTTACAAGCCCCACGTGAGCGGGATAACGAATTACATCTCGCTGAACAAACGCTTCCTGGAGAAATCCGGTCACGAGGTTTTCATCTTCACCTTCGGCGACCTGGATTATCCGGATGACGAAACCAACGTGATCCGCTCACCCGGTGTACCGTTGGTGGATACCGGCTATTCGCTCAACTTCCGTTACAGCCGCAAAGCCAAAGCCCTCGTCCAGACCATGGACCTGATCCATGTGCATCACCCTTTCATTAGCGGTCGCCTGGCTCTGCGTTACTGCCGACCGCTGCAGATCCCCATCGTCTTTACCAACCATACCCGCTACGATCTTTATGCGCAGGCCTACCTGCCCATCCTCCCCGAAGAGATCAGCGCCACATTCCTGCAAACATATATGCCTCCGTTCTGCACCGCCATGGACAGGGTTATCTCCCCCTCGCAGGGAATGGCAAAAGTGTTGCGCGAGCTGGGTGTCACCAGCGCCATCGAGGTGGTTCCCAACGGCGTCGAGTTGGAGCGCTATCAGGAAGTATGCGACTCCTGCCGGGATGAGTTTGGCTTTGCCGAAGATGACATCCTGCTGGTCTATGCCGGCCGCCTCGGCCCGGAGAAGAATCTGGACTTTATGTTGCAGGCGTTCATTGGCGTCGCCGATGCCATCGACAACGTTCATCTCCTCATTATTGGAGGCGGTCCCGAAGAACCTGCCTTGAAAAAAATGGCGGAGGCTTGCGCCGTCACCGAACGGATCCACTTCCTCGGCATGATCGATTACGAGCGTATGCCGGCTCACCTGGCCATGTGCGACGCATTTATCACCGCCTCCGTTACGGAGGTCCACCCCCTTTCAGTGGTCGAAGCCATGGCCACGAGTCTGCCGGTCGTGGGACTCCATTCGGTGGGAGTGGGAGATACGGTTATCGATGGGAAGACCGGTTTCCTGGCCCGCCCGGACCAGGCTGCCTTCGCCGCCAAAATGACCCGCCTTTGCCTCGACCCGGAATTGCGGACACAAATGGGTGCCGCCGCTCGCAAAGCCTCCAAACAATACGCCATCGAAACCACCACCCGCCAGTTGAACTTGCTGTATGAGCGCCTTTGCAATGAGGCCGCCCCCCGCAAGCATTCCCTGGGAGCGCGTTTTCGCAGCCTGATCGAGAGGCTGCGCACATGAAAACTCCCCGCCAGGACCTGGGGCAGTGGGGGGAAACGTTGGCGGCAGAGTATCTGCAGGCCCACGGCTACACCATTCTGGAGCGCAACGTTCACACCGCTCATGGCGAGATCGACATCGTCGCATCGAAGGAAGGCTCGACCATTTTTGTCGAAGTCAAGACTCGCAAATCCTCCGCCTTTGCCAACCCTGAAGATTCCGTCTCCAGCCGCAAGCAAGCCTTTCTGATGTTCGCCGCCGAAACCTATTTCAACCTTCACCCCGACAGCCCCGAATCCTGGCAGTTCGATGTCATTGCCATCATCGGCCAGCCGGGAAAAAAGGTCCAGATCGAGCATTTTGAAAATGTCATTGCCTGAACCCGCTTCCGGCTCCGCCAACCCCCTGATCGTCATCGTCGGGCCGACCGCAGTCGGCAAGACCGAGTTGGCCATCCAACTGGCAGAGCGGTTGAACGGCGAGATCGTCTCGGCGGATTCCCGCCTCTTTTATCGCGGCATGGATATCGGCACCGCCAAACCATCCGCCGAACAGCGCGCCCGTGTACCGCATCACCTGATCGATGTAGCCGACCCGCAGGAGACCTGGAGCCTGGCGGTCTTTCAACAGGCGGCTGCGCAGGCCATTCCGCCATCCATGCGAAGGGCAGGCTGCCCTTTCTTGTCGGCGGCAGCGGACAGTACATCCAGGCGGTCACCCAGGGTTGGGCTCCCCCTGCGACCGCCCCGCAGGCTCCCTTGCGGACTATCCTCGAACGGTTGGCGGAAACCCACGGGAAGGATTGGCTGCACCAACGCCTGGCCGGCCTCGACCCGGCTGCTGCCGGATCGATCGATGCGCGCAATCTCCGTCGGACCGTGCGGGCGCTGGAAGTGATCCTGACCAGTGGGCGCAGGTTTTCCGAACAGCGCCGCATGACCGAAAGCCCTTACCGGCTTTCAGTGATCGGCTTCAACCTGCCGCGTCCAGAACTCTATGCCCGCATCGATGCCCGTATCGAGGCCATGTTCGCCGACGGCCTCCTGGATGAAGTCCGCCATCTGCTGGAAAGCGGTGTTTCAATTGACTTGCCCAGCATGGTTTCCATCGGCTACCGGGAATGTGCGGCGGTGCTGCGAGGAGAAATGACCGAAGAGCAAGCCAGGGTCCAGATGCGCCGGCTGACGCGCGTCTTCGTCCGCCGCCAGGCCAACTGGTTCAAGCCTGACGACCCGCACATCCACTGGTTCGATGCAAGCACGCCAATCGACGAAGTCATCCAGTTCATCCAATCCACCCTTCAAGGGGTCCAATGAATCCTCCCGCCTTGGTCGCCATCATCGGCGCCGGTCCAGCCGGGCTGATGGCTGCGGAAATATTGGCCGGGGCGGGTATCTCCGTGCATGTCTACGATGCCATGCCTTCAGCCGGGCGCAAGTTCCTCGTGGCTGGCAAAGGCGGGTTGAACCTGACCCACTCCGAACCGCTCGATCAATTCCTCACCCGCTACGGTGACCACCGTCCGCACATCGAGCCGCTTCTGCGAGCCTTCGGTCCGGAGGATGTTCGCCAATGGGCGGCAGGCCTCGGCATCGAAACTTTTGTCGGCACTTCCGGGCGGGTCTTCCCCGTCGGGATGAAATCGACTCCCCTGCTGCGCCTGTGGCTGGCCCGCTTGAAAAGTGCCGGGGTCGTCTTCCACTTCCGTCATAAATGGATCGGCTGGGATGAGACGGGAGCGCTCGGTTTTGAGACCCCCGCGGGCAAGATCACCTGCAGTCCTCACGCCGCCGTCCTGGCGCTGGGTGGCGCCAGTTGGCCCGTGACCGGCTCCACCGGGGAATGGGTCTCATTCTTTAACCAGCGCAATATCCCTGTGACACCGTTCAAGCCCTCCAATTGTGGCTTCGAGGTGAAATGGACTAGCCACTTCCGCAGCCGCTTTGCCGGTCACCCGCTCAAAGCCGTGGTGGCAAATTTCACCGATTCACGCGGGCGGACCTTTCACCAGCAGGGCGAGTTCATCATCACCGATACCGGCGTGGAGGGAAGCCTCATTTATGCCTGTTCGGCCTTGCTGCGGGACGAGATCGACTCGCACGGAATTGCCATCCTCCATCTCGACCTGGCTCCCGGCTATACCCATGAGCGCCTGGTGGAACGGCTGGCCCGCCCGCGTGGCTCCCGCTCCATGGCCTCCCACCTGGAAAGGTCCATCGGCTTCAAAGGGGTAAAGGCCGGCCTGTTGTGGGAATTTGTCCCTAAAGAAGATTTCAAAGAACCGGAACGTCTCGCCGCCGCCATCAAAGACCTGCCCGTCCCGCTGGTCGCCGCCCGCCCGATCGAGGAAGCCATCAGTAGTGCCGGCGGCGTCCCCTTCGAGGCGATGGATGAGCAACTCATGCTAAAGACATTGCCGGGCACCTTCTGCGCCGGCGAGATGCTGGATTGGGAAGCCCCCACCGGCGGCTACCTGCTGACCGCCTGTTTCGCTTCCGGTCGCGCCGCCGGTCTGGGAGTATTGAATTGGCTGAATGGGGAAAAAGGCGAACGTGCTTCGGCAGCATCAACCACTTCCATAACTGCGGATGAAAAATGACGGCATTTATCGGCGGAGAATTCTGGGACGATCCAACCTTTGACACCGACCATGTGACCGTTCCAACCGAGGGGATGGTCTTCCTCAACGGCGGCGAGGCTGCATTGCGCGTTATCTGCGATCACCTCATTTCAAAGGGCATCCACCAAATCCTCCTGCCTTCCTATATCTGCTCCACCATGGCAGATGCCTTTGACCGCTATGGCATCGAGTACACGTTTTACCGGATCGGTGAAGATTTCCACATTGACCTGGCCGATCTGCTGGAAAGAGCATCCAAATTTCAGGTAGTCTATGTGGTCAACTATTTCGGCTATGGCTTTTCCGCCGAAGAACTGGTCGTTTTTGAACAGGCTAAAGGCTCGCGGCGTCTTGCTCATCGAAGACGATGCCCAGGCAGGTCTCAACCGGGCGGCTGTAGGACATATCCACTTCAACAGCCTGCGGAAAATGGTCCCACTGGACGGCTCATTCTTTTTCAGCGACAGGGATATGGCAGCCAGCCTGGAGAAATTCAGCGGCTTGCCTAACCGGCGGCTGCCGGTCATCCGCCAATTCCGCCGGACCTTCGCCCGTCTGCTGGAGACGGAAGCCGATGCCTTCGAGGAGTTGAACCCCTTATTCGACCAGTCCGAGTTGTACTACTATCAGGATCTGACCGTTCTGGGCGACCCGCACGAACGCGACGCAGGCCGAGCGTCTGGACTGGGCTGCCATCGAATCAGTCCGCAAGGCCAACCACGCCCGCCTGCTGGACCTTCTTACGGGCTTGCCCGGCATCGACATTATTTTCCCGCAAGTCTTCCCTAATGGACCGCCGCTGGGATTTCCTGTGTATGTCAAAGACGGCAAACGCGACCCCCTGCTGGGTTACTTGCGCGAGAACCACGTCTATCCGGTGGTGCATTGGGACATCACCAGCGATCCGCGCCTCAACCACATCCCACAATCGCTGCGCATGTCGCAACAGATCCTCACCCTCTTCCTCGACCAGCGCTTTGACCTGGCAGACATGGAATACCAGGCCGGCCTGCTGCGATCTTTTTTCAATTGACTCCCATCCCCGCCTCCGCTATACTGCGACCATGCATCCCATTCCTCCTTTCAACAAAATTATTTTTATCACCTTGATCTTCCTTGTCGGCTGTAGTGGCCTCAGGCTAGACCCCACTGTTACTCCAACATCCATTCCCACTGAGACTCTTCAACCGACAATTACCGCCTCCCCTACTCCCATCTTTCCTCTTCCTGAAGGGAAGATCATCTTCGAAATCGACCCAACCCGAAAATTCGCCGGGACCGTTACCGGACAGGGTGAGACTGCCATTATCATGGCAAACATGTCTACCGGTGGTGAGGTGGAGTGGGAACCATTCGTCCAGGCAGCGGATAAGCAGAAATTCACAGTCATCACGTTCAATTATCTTCAACCTGATTATCCGGGTGCCGCCCAGGCCGCCCTGGTCATTTTGGATGTATTACGCAATAGCGGCTATGAACGAGTGGCATGCATCGGCGCCAGTCTGGGTGTCACTGCCTGCGGGACCATCGCCCCACAGCCGGAAATTGTCGGTATCGCTTTGATCGCCGGTCCAAATTATGGCAGCAACATGGCGGATGCGACCTTCCCAAAGTTATTTATCGCTGGCGAGACGGATCCATGGGCCAAAGATACAAAGTATTCTTATAATCTGGCTGGCGAACCGAAAACACTCCTGCTCTTCCCGAATAACGGGATCCATGGCGCCAATCTTTTTTATTCCGATGACCGGGAACAATTCCTCAATGCCTTGCTCGATTTTGTAAATAACCTGCCCTGAAGGGATTAATGCTCTTTACAGATGTGAAAATATTATGGAGACTCAACCCTGGTTAACACATTACGATACCGGTGTGCCGCCCCACCTCAATTATCCGGCGGTGCCGCTTTTCCATTTTCTCGATGAGGCGGCCCGCCTCTCCCCCGACCATCCCTGCATTATTTTCAAAGATGAACAGCTCACCTACGGACAGGTTGCCTCTCTCACAGACCGGTTGGCCCTGTCTCTGCGGGGGATGGGCATTCACAAAGGTGAACGCGTCGGCCTGTTCCTGCCCAACTGCCCGGAGTTCGTCCTGGCCTACTTTGCCATCCTCAAAGCCGGCGCGGCGGTGGTCGCCACCAACCCGCTTTACACACCCGCCGAGATCGTCCACCAGGTCAATGACGCCGGCATCACGACCATGATTGTCGCTGCCGGTTTGTATGAACGCATCAAGACCGCCCAACCCTCCACCCGCATCTCCCGTGTCATCGTCACTGGTGATGTGGTTCCACAGGCAGGCGACTTGAGTTTTCAGTCGCTTATATCGTCCAACGCAACCTCACAGGCGAATGATCCGCTCGCCTATTCGTTTAAAACCGAGACGGGTCCCGAGGACGTGGCCTTGCTTCAATATACCGGTGGGACGACCGGCCTCGCCAAAGGAGCGGTAGCCTTGCACCGCAACCTGGTCGCCAATGCGCTCCAGTTCAAGGCATGGATGTCCACTCTGGAAGAAGAAAAAGAGACCTTCCTGCTGGCCCTGCCCGTTTACCATATCTATGGGATGGTCTGCGGGATGCTGCTGGGAATGTCCATGCGGGCAACGCTGGTGATCCTGCCGGACCCGCGCAACATCCTCGACTTGCTGCATGCCATCCAATATCACCGCGTGACCTACTTCCCCGCCGCGCCCACCCTCTATAATGCCATCAACAACCATCCCGACGTGCAAGCCGGGGAGGCCGATCTGACCTCCATCAAAGCCTGCATCTCCGGGTCCGCGCCGCTGCGGCAGCAGACCAAAGAGCGCTTCGAGAGCCTGACCGGCGGTCGCATCATTGAGGGCTATGGCCTCTCCGAAGCCCCCACCGCCACGCACTGCAACCCGCTCCAGGGCGAGAACCGCTTCGGGTCCATCGGCCTGCCGCTCCCGGATGTGGATGCCCGCATCGTCAGCCTGGAGGACGGGCAGACGGATGCGCCGGTCGGCGAAGCGGGAGAACTGGTCATCAAAAGCCCGCAGGTCATGCAGGGCTATCACAACATGCCCGCCGAAACCGCCATCGCCTTGAGGGATGGCTGGCTCTTCACGGGCGACATTGCCCGCATGGACGCGGAAGGGTATTTTTACATCGTCGACCGCAAGAAGGACCTCATCAAACCCGGCGGCATGGAAGTATGGCCGGGCGAGGTGGAGGCCGTCCTGGCCAGCCACCCGCAGGTGGCGGAGGCGGCGGTGGCGGGCGTGCCGGATGATTACCGTGGTGAGACCGTCAAGGCCTGGGTGGTGTTGAAGCCCGGGGAGAACGTCACCGGCTCGGAATTGCAGGCCTGGTGCCGCATAAGCCTGGCGGCCTTCAAGATCCCCACACACTTCGAATTCCTGACCCAACTGCCTAAAACAGCCGTGGGGAAAGTTTTGAAGAGAGAATTGGTAAAACGTTCGTGACTTAAAAGTAAGAGAGCCTCTTTCGAGGCTCTCTTCGTTATTATGTTTACTATCGCCGGTGCGGCTTCTGTGATTTGAGGCGTGCCGCTCTTCTTGGGGACGGGAGGCGGGAAGATCTTTTCGAACTCTTCTCGCGATAGCGATTTCGACTTCGAGCAAGCGGTTGGCAACCGCATCCAGTTCTTCGCGATATTCTTTCAGGATTTCAGTGCCTGATTTATAGGCCTCGTCCACCAGCTTGCGGACCTCTGTGTCGATCTGTTCGGCCACGGCCTCGGAATAATCGCGCTGCTCGGAGATTTCACGGCCCAGGAAGATGAGTTCTTCCTTCTGGCCGTAGACCATCGAGCCCAGTCTGGCTGCTCATGCCGAGGCGGGTGACCATCGCGCGGGCCATGCGCGTGACCTGTTCAAGGTCGTTGGAAGCGCCGGAGGTAATGTCGTCAAAGACGATCTCTTCGGCAGCACGTCCGCCGAGGCAGCCGGCCAGTTGCGCCATGCATTTTCTTGCGGGAGGTGAGGGTGCGGTCATCTTCGGGGCGGTACCAGGTCACGCCGCCGGCCTGACCGCGGCCCACGATGGTGATCTTCTGCACCGGGTCGGCTTCGGGGATGGCATTGACCACCACTGCGTGACCGGCTTCGTGATAGGCGATGATGCGTTTTTCTTCGTCGCTGATCAGGCGGGATTTGCGCTCGGGGCCCATGATCACCCGCTCGATGGCTTCTTCCAATTCGGGTTGGCCGATGGCCTTTTTGTTGCGGCGGGCGGCCAGGATGGCGCCTTCGTTGATCAGGTTTTCCAGGTCCGCGCCGACGAAACCCGGCGTACCGCGGGCAATGGTGCCCAGGTCCACCGTCGGTTCGAAGGGCTTGCCGCGCGCATGCACCTTGCAGGATGGCCTCGCGGCCGCGCATATCCGGCCGGTCGAGGGTGATGCGCCGGTCAAAGCGACCGGGGCGCAGCAGGGCCGGGTCGAGGATGTCGGGGCGGTTGGTGGCGGCCACAACGATCACATTGGTATCGGTATCGAAGCCGTCCATCTCGACCAGCATCTGGTTGAGGGTCTGCTCGCGTTCATCATGCGAGCCGCCCAGGCCGGCGCCGCGCTGGCGTCCGACCGCATCGATCTCATCCACAAAGACGATGCAGGGCGAATGGCGCTTGGCCTGGTCGAACAGGTCACGCACACGGCTGGCGCCCACGCCGACGAACATTTCCACGAACTCGGAGCCGGAGATGGAGAAGAAGGGCACGCCGGCTTCGCCGGAAACTGCCTTGGCCAGCAGGGTTTTGCCCGTGCCGGGAGGGCCGACCAGCAGCACGCCCTTCGGGATGCGCGCCCCGAGTTGGATGAATTTCTGCGGTTCCTTCAGGAACTCGACTACTTCCTTCAGTTCATCCTTGGATTCGTCGATCCCGGCTACATCTTCGAAGGTGACGGTGGGATGTTCGCCGCTGAACATGCGCGCCTTGGATTTTCCAAAGGCCATGGCAGCATTATTGCTGCCCTGCGCCTGGCGGAAAATGAACCAGAACAGGCCCCCGAGCAGGATCACCGGCAGGATGATGTTGCCAAGGAAATTCAGGATGCCTGCCCACGGGCTGGGGGGAGTTGACTTCGATGGCCACTTTCGCCAGTTTTTCGGGCGAAACACCCAGCGCCAGCAACTGCGAGACGAGGGTGGTCTCGGGTTCCTTGCGGGCGATCTGCTCGATGGCGGCGCTGCCGTTCCTGAAGATGACCACCTGCAGGCTGTTGTCATCCCTGACAACGATCCGGCTAATGGTGCCTGCCTGGATCTGCTGCGCCACCTGACTGATGGTCAGGGGACCCTGCGAGTTGGGCTGGTGCCGGACATTGAAATAGACCATGGCCACTATCGCAATGAACAGCAGCAGGTAGATTATGTAGGATTGATTACGTGATTTCACATGGACCTCCTGTCCTTGCCGATGGATTATACCAACCTATATACGTCTCTGCCAGATGAGCGTGGAATATATTATATAAAGTTCTAATAAATTCATCATAGTTGGGCAAGGAGGGAATTTAAAGTCACTTAATTTCGATGTTGCGAGGAACGAAGAGCAACAATTCAATCTTCGTTGAAATGTTGACAGGTCGGCGCGTTGGCACGTGGAGGAACGTGAGATCTTAAGGGGCTGGACAAGCAGGGATGGAGTAAAAACCTTCATGCAATCATTATAGCACTTATGTTCTAATAAACAAGTCAACATAATATAGAGACGGATAGGCGACCCCATCCGTCATCGCCAGCCCTGTCACTAAGAAGGTGTAGTTCGGTAGGCTGTCTACCGGTTAATGAGCGGAAAGTTCGTGCCGAACGTATAATCCACCCGCACCGCCTGTAGTTGCAGGTAGACGGGAGACGCATAAATATATAACGAAAGCCAGTAGGCATACTGGCTGTTATCAATGACTGCACGGGTGGGTTCAGGTGTGGTGTCACTCTGATACTGTGAGAGACCAGTCAAGTTTGAATATATACTCAACCCCACTAATTCGCCTGAGCTGCTGCTTGGTAACAGCTTGCGATAAAAATCCACGCCAAGTGTGTAGGCATCGGCATTACTATCCCGATAATACATGGTTAACCCGGTTAAATGCGCTCCCTGGGGTAAGTTCACAGGTGCGTAAAAATAGGTAAACGCGTTTGGTGAACTTTGAGGCACCGATAATTCACCCCAAAATATAGTATAAGCGTCTGTTGGTTTCTCGGGCTGAAAAGCAATGGCCGGTATCATCAAGTAACTGGGCCCGCCGGGCACGGCTTGCTGCAATGGCATGGTCTTTGGCGCCGCGCTCACCGGGATCACCCCCCATTCAGAGCCGAGAGCCAGTACAAGGAACCCGGCCAATAAGAGACTAAATAGTCGATTCATGCGGATACGAATAATTAACATGGTAGCTCCTTTTCTCAATAAAGAACCAGTAGATCCAATCCGTTGATTTTCCTCCTCTTTCACCTCCTTTCGCGGTTCTTATAAGAACCACCCAGAACAATTCTTTGATCCAGAATTATGCTTGGAAAATAAGCGAGGGATTAAAGACGAGACGCAATCTAGTACAACCTGGTTCGCGAGTACCAAAGGGGAGCAAGAAAACGTCTCTGTGAGTAATGATAGCACTAAAACACGCACAGAAAATTACAATCAAAAACCTTCGAACCCGTGGAGGAAACCGAAGAAGCATCCTCCCAAAACAACCTGAGCGTGCGGTCCAGGGTGATGCGCGACTTTTCAGAACACCCTGAATTCGGGAAGATATGAAGGCGAAACATTGTTAAATTATTGCAATTCCCGCGTGATTTGCCTCCAGGATGTAAGTCAAAACCGGATTGTGGTAAACTTATTACGTTCAGGTGGATGGCCATGGATTCTGAAAATAAGAAACTGATCCTCTGTATTGAAGATGAAGAAGAAATGATCGACCTGATCCGTCTGATCCTTACCAGACGGGGCTTCAACGTTCTTGGCGCCAATGGCGGCAAAGAAGGTCTCGAAGCCATTCGCAATGAACATCCCGATCTCATCCTGCTGGACCTGATGATGCCGGATATGGACGGGTGGGAAGTCTATCAGCAGATGAAAGCCGATGAAACCACCAAGAACATCCCCGTGATCGTGGTCACCGCCAAGGCGCAAAGCATCGACAAAGTCCTCGGTCTGCACATTGCCAAGGTGGATGACTATATCGCCAAACCGTTCAGCCCGCAGGAATTATTGAACAGCGTCGACAATGTGCTCAACAGGCAGAAACCGGCCTGATCCATTACGAGCCACAACCCAATTGAACAATATAGGGCAATCGGGGCGCTTAAACGCCCCGTTCTCCATTCCCCCATGAAAACCATCCGCATCGAAAACAAAGATCTGCCCCTGCCTGCCCCGCTGCACGTTCCCTATTGTGACAGCTTCTTTTGCCGACTGCGCGGGCTGATGTTCCGCTCCAACCTGGATACGGACAAAGGCCTGCTGCTGGTCGAAAAGCGTGACAGCCGCATGGACACTTCCATTCATATGCTCTTCGTGTTCATGGACCTGGCGGTGATCTGGATCAATTCCGATAATGTCGTCGTGGATACCGTCCTGGCGCGGCGTGGCGACCGGCTTACCTGCCCCGTCAGGCAGCCCGATTTACCCTGGAGATCCATCCATCCCGGTTGAATGAGTTCCGGGTGGGCGACAATATTGAGTTTATTAATGAATAAACGCCTTTCTCTCTTCCTCCTGCTCATCCTCCTATTCACTGCCGCGGCGCCCGTCTCCGCACAGACGGACACTCCGGCGACCGGACTGGTTTATATCGTCCAGGAAGGTGACAGCCTGTGGGATATAGCCGCCCGTTTCGGCGTCAGTCTGGATGACATGGTGGCCGCAAACAACATGACCACCCAGGATGTTTTTGTGGGCGACCGGCTGGTCATCCCCGGCCTGGACGATCTCGGCCTGAGCGGCATCCTGGTGACAGAGCCGGTGCCGTTCGGTGAAATCGCTCAAGAGCCTCAGTCGCCAGTACGGGATGGACCCGCTCCTGCTGCGGAAGTTGAACCACGTTATCAGCCCGGCGGAACTGTACGTCGGTTACCAGTTGGTGCTCATCCAGCAAGATCAGCGCGAGCCTTTGACGACGCGGGCCAGTCTCAACGCCGGTGAAACCCTGCTGGAATTGGCCGTGAAAGGCCAGACCGACCCGTGGACGCTGGCAAAGGTGAACGGTCTCTCCGGACCGGTCGCGGCCCTCCCCACCGACACGCTCTACCTTCCCTCCGAAGGCGTGGCGGATTCCGCTTCCGGCCTGCCGGCTCCCTTCGCCTCGGCGCAGGTGGATCCGTTGCCGCTGATACAGGGTGCGACCGTGCAGGTCAAGGTGGTCACGACCGAGGCGGTCACGCTGGGCGGGACCCTGGGAGAATATCCCCTGTACTTTTACCAGGCGTCTCCCGATGCGGAAAACCCGGACCTGACCCAGGTGGCCTTACAGGGCATCCACTCCTTGCTCGAACCCGGTTTATATCCCTTGCGTCTCGACGCCACCCTGCCGGATGGGTCGACCCGCTCCTTCGAGCAGCCTGTACTGGTGCGGCCGGGTGACTTCCTGACCGAGGTCATCAACGGCGTGGAACCCGATACCATCGATCCGGCCATCACGGAGCCGGAGACCGAATGGCTGCTTTCGGTCGTCTCGAATCGCACACCGCAGAGATACTGGCAGGGGCAGTTCGTCTTCCCGGTGGACAGCCAGTTCTGCCTGCTTTCACGCTACGGCAACCGGCGCACGTTCAATGCAGGCGCATATAGTTCCTTCCATACCGGTCTCGATTTTGGCGTCTGCTCGGAAAGCCACCCGCGCGATATTTACGCCCCCGCAGACGGGACAATCGTCTTCACCGGTTTGAAGACGGTCCGTGGAAATGTCACCATCATCGACCACGGGCAGGGAATTTTCAGCGGCATCTTCCACCAGGAGGAGCTCTACGTGGAAGTCGGCGACTTTGTCAGCGCGGGTCAGTTGATCGGCATGATCGGCGCGACCGGTCGGGTGACCGGGCCGCACCTGCACTGGGAGGTGTGGGTGAACGGTGTGCAGGTCAACCCGGATACCTGGCTGGATTTCGTCTTTCCCCATTAATTGAATTTTTAAGAATTCAATGAGGTAGGAAAGTCAAGCAACGGGTTGAGGCAGTAACGCTCAACCCGTTTTCCTTTACTATTTCTCTTCTTAATAAAATCATGAAATCCGGTACGGCTTTCTCAAAGCACATTTTTTGTCATTTGGCTTCGTTACTTCGTCTGGATGTACAGCAAAAAGTGGGGCGTGCAGGGCGTTCTTTGCCCAAGCACCCCACTTTTTGCATCTTAGACCCCCTTCCCGTTTGGGAAGGAGCCTGTCCCCAGTTATGGGGAGGTCGGGGGATCTTGTCCCACGAAGTGGGATGGGTGTTTTCCAGAAGGCTTTTCGACTTTGAGAAAGCCCTATATATCAGGAGAACCTGTTGCATCGCCCCTGTGTTTATGCTACACTGATTTCAGTCGTTTTCCGGAGGATTGCATGAGCGATCTGACCAATTTCTTGAAACAGGCGGATATTTTTTATCAATTTTCCCCTGCGCAATTGGAAATGGTGGCTGGCCTTTGCGAGGAAAAGGTCTATGCCATGGGGATGGACATTGTTCATGAAGGCTCCGGAACCAATGAACTGTACATTATCTACCACGGCGAAGTGGAGATCCTGATCGACCCATCCGTCGTCGGTGGACCGGAGGTGCACGCCGGCAGGGTCACCATTGCCACCCTGCGCAGAGGCCAGTCCTTCGGTGAGATCGCCCTGGTGGATGAAGGTCTGCGCTCCGCCACGGTCCGGGCGGCGATGAAAGATACCCGCCTGCTGGTCATCTCGAGGAATAAACTCATTCTGCTGTGTGAAACGTATCCGCAGTTGGGGTACCGATTGATGTACAACCTGGCTGCCGACCTGGCCATGAAGATCCGCAATACCGATTTGCGCATTCGCGAAACGCTCTTGTACAGCCAGAGGATGAAACCCGATCCGTCCCAATAAACCATACAGGAATGGAAGACCTTGACCGATGGGAGATTTTGTATAATAATCCCCCATTTAATACAGCGAATTTTAATACTTCCCGCAATATAACCAAAGGGCAAAATTTCTTTCTCAGGAGGTGTCCCGAACCAAGTTGACATCTGATCGCTTAATCACCAGTACGTTCACCTATTCAATTTTTCGCCAACTCTCGAGAGGAGATTTTTGATGAAACGCCTATACATTGTTATTTCCTTCGTCATGGTCGCCAGCATGCTTCTGGCTTCCTGCGGCGGCGGCGGCAAAGCCCCCGACGTATGCACCACCGATGCAGGCGGTTGCGCCGTCATCAATGCCGGCCAGACCATTAAGATCGGCATGGGCGCTCCCATGACCGGCGATAATGCCTCTTTTGGGCAGGACATTTCCCAGGCTGCCAAGATCGCCATCACCGATGCCGGTGAGTTTAAAGGCTTCAAGTTCGAACTGGATGCCCAGGATGATGGCGGTACCGCTGAAGGCGGCGCTTCCGTCGCCAACAAGTTCGTTGCGGACCCGCAGATCGTTGCCATCGCCGGCCATATTTTCTCCGGCGCCACTGCAGCTGCCATGCCCATTTACGAAGCAGCCAACATCCCCATGATGTCCCCCTCCGCCACCAACCCGCCCCTGACCACCACCGGCTCCAAGGTGTTCAACCGCTGTGTCTTCACCGACGCTGCCCAGGGTAAGTTCGCCGCCGAGTACCTCTTCAATAAACTGCAGGTCACCAAGCTCGCCATATGCATGACGGTCAGGCCTATGGCCAGGGCATTGCCCAGGTCGTCAATGATGAATTCACCGCCCTCGGTGGAACCGTGGTTGCCTTCCAGGCCATCACCCCCGGCGAATCTGACTACAGCGCGGTTCTGGCTGACATCGCCTCCAATGCTCCCCAGGCGATCTTCTACGGTGGATACACCGCTGAAGGCGTCGTCATCGTCAACCAGATGAAACAAGCCGGCCTCGATGGCGTGACCTTCTTCGGTGATGATGGTACCTTCGGTCAGGACTTCCTCGATCGCACCGGCGCCAACGGCGAGGGTGCTTATTCAACCTCCCTCATCCCGCTGGACACGCCTGCCAAGCTCGCCTACGATGCCGCTTATCTGGCTGCTTATGCTCAGCCCGCCGGCAAACTCTCACCGTATTCCTGGACTGCCTATGATTCAGCGGCCGTCCTGATCCAGGCCATCAAGAGTGTTGCCGTCGAGAGCGGTGGCAAGCTGTACATCCCCCGCGCTGCCCTCGTTGCCGCTGTCCGTGGAACCAACTGATTACCAGGGTCTCTCTGGTACGATTTCCTGCGACGCCACCGGCGAATGCTCGGCCTCCGGCCCTGTCTTCAATGTGAACCAGGGTGGCAAGTGGGTTCCCGCTCCTTAATCGTGTGGAGGTTTTCTCCCACGCCCGTGTTCTCTAACTGAACAGTTGGCGGGGCAGGCCTCGCTTGCCCCGCCATTTTTGACTCAATTGGTATTTCTTTTTCCCTTATAATTGAACTACTAATTCAATAGTATGTCTTGACTATCCCCACGACGGCTCGATCATCTCGATATCGAGGAGAAGGGCAATGCCCAAAACCAAATCGCCCGCCCACCGGGTCACCACCTATAAGATCGTTCAGACGATCATAGGAATTATATTTGTTGGCTATCTTTTGTGGCGCTTGTATGTTGTCTTCATCGGCAATGTCACCTATGGAGCCGATACCTGGGCGCGCTTTATTATCGCCGGACTGATCCTCGGCAGCGTCTATGCCCTGATTGCCATCGGCTACACCCTGGTCTACGGCATCCTGCGTATGATCAATTTTGCTCATGGTGATGTCATGATGGTAGGCGCCTTCGCCGGGTATTTTACATTCGAGGCCCTGAAAGCCATCCCGGCTCCCACTGCCGCCGACCCGGCCTTGACATTCCTGAACGCCTATCCGGTCCCTTCGGTGATCATTACGTTTCTGGTTGGCGCTTTCGTCTCAGCCCTGTCCGGATACTTCCTTGAAAAGATCGCCTACCGGCCGCTGCGCGGGGCTCCCAGATTGATCCCGTTGATCTCGGCCATCGGCGCTTCGATCTTTTTGGAGAATGCCGCCCAACTGCTCTTCGGCTCGCAGCGGCGGGATTATGCCAATCCGCTCGTCCTGACCCGCGGCGAAGGCTGGGACCTCGCCATCGGCGGGAACACAGTCATCCTGCCCTACACCGGCGTGTTGACCATCGCCATCTCACTCCTGTTGATGCTGGGCCTGTATATGCTGGTCATGCGCACCCGCCTGGGTCGTTCCATGCGGGCGGTGGCAGAAAACAAGCAGGTGGCGGCCCTGATGGGCATCAATGTGGATGGAGTCATCAGCCGCACCTTCATCATCAGCGGAGCCCTCGCAGGTGCCGCCGGTGTGATGTGGGGCATTCACCTTGGCCTTGTCTACCACTTCGTCGGGTTCATCCCGGGCATCAAAGCCTTCACCGCCGCGGTCCTGGGCGGCATCGGCAGCGTTCCCGGGGGCCATGCTGGGCGGCCTCTTCCTGGGCCTGGTGGAAGCGCTCGGCCCGGGCATTCTGGGCATCAGTTTCCAGTTGAAGGATGTGATCGCTTTTGGCATCCTGGTGCTGGTGCTCATCTTCCGCCCAACGGGTATTGTCGGCGAAGTCCTTACTGAGGAGAAAGTGTGATGAAAAAGCAACTTCGACACGCCGTCACTACCGGCATCATATTCGGCATCATCACGATCTTCCTGTTCCTGATCGGCTTTATCACCACCGGGGCAGACCTGTTGGGAGGCATCCTCGGGAATAAGAACGGGGATCCTTTTCTCGGGCTGACTATCCAGACATGGAACATGATTCTCTTCGTCATGCTGGTGGGACTATTTGCCGGCGCGGCGGGGGCGCGTAAAGAGAAGAACCAGGAGGAAGATCCCTGGGCCGCAGCCTTGCTGGGCGGTCTTGTCGCCGGTTTGGTCCACGGTTTGATGGTGGCACTCCTGGCAATCATGGTGGGCACCCTCAACGAGAACGGCGTGCGTATCTCCCGCTATCTTTCGTCGGTCCTGCCGGCGGATGTCAAGTTGTTCCTGGCGGGGAATACACCCATTGTCGGCGCTATTCTTCATTTCGTTTTGTTGACCCTGGCGGTCTTGCTGGGCGGAGTGATCGCCCGCGGCATCGGCCGGGGCAGTTGGAGAACCCGCTGGGCCTGCCACCCGGAGTAGATGGGGAGAAAAATTCAGCCAGACCCCGCTCATGAAATCATTCCGGGGCAACCGGGTCACCCGCTTGCTGGTATACGGTGCATTACTGGTCTTGTTCTTCCTGATCCCATTGATCGCGGGCCAGTACTGGAACTTCACCATCGGTACGGTGGGCATTTACGTGCTGCTGGGCCTGGGACTGAACATCGTCGTTGGCCTGGCCGGCTTGCTGGACCTGGGTTACGTGGCCTTCTTTGCCATTGGCGCCTATACCATGGCCTTGCTGACCGCGCCCACGCCTCATCACATCATGATGGAATTTCTGGTGGGTCCTGCCCATCGCTGTTGTCCTGGCAGCGCTGACCGGCTTGCTGCTGGGCGCGCCGGTCCTGCGCATGCGCGGCGACTACCTGGCTATCGTCACACTCGGCTTCGGCGAGATCATCCGCATCCTCAGCACGAGCGATGACCTCACCCCCTTCACCGGCGGACCCAAGGGGGTTCCGAGCATCAGCGGACCCACGTTCTTTGGCGCCAATGTCAACAGCGGCATCGCCTTTGTGTACATCATCTTCCTGGCGGCCCTGTTGATCATTTTCGTCACCAACCGTTTGCAGCATTCGCGGGTAGGCCGGGCCTGGGAAGCCATGCGCGAGGACGAAACCGTCTCGCGGGCCATGGGCATCAACACCCTCAGCACAAAACTGCTGGCCTTTGCCATCGGCGCGGCCTTTGCCGGTCTCGGAGGCGCATTGTTTGCCTCCCGCAACCAGTTCACCGGCCCGGAGGATTTCACCCTGATGGTTTCCATCAATGTCGTCGCCCTGGTGATCGTCGGTGGAATGGGTAACATTCCCGGTGTCATTGCCGGAGCGCTCGTGCTCAAAGGCTTGCCGGAAGTCCTGCGACAGTTGCAGGATTACCGGGTGCTGGTCTTCGGCGCCCTGCTGGTCGTGATGATGATCTGGCGGCCCGCCGGGCTGATCCCCTCTTCCCGCAGGAAAATGGAAGTCAGCAAAGATGCCGGGGTGGTCGAGACCCCCGAAGAAGGGAGGGGCGGATGACCGTCGCACTCGAAACCCGCTCGCTTACCAAGCAATTTGGCGGTCTCACCGCCGTTGATTTGGTCGACCTGGTCATCCAGGAAGGGACCATCTTCAGCGTCATCGGTCCCAACGGCGCCGGGAAAACCACCTTCTACAATTGCATCACCGGCTTCTATGAGCCTGAAAACGGTGAAGTGCTCTTCTATGGGAAGTCACTGGTTGGGCTCACCCCCGACCAGGTCACCTACCGGGGCATTTCCCGCACCTATCAGAACATCCGCCTGTTCACCAATATGAGCGCCATCGAGAATATCCTCATCGGCCAGCATACCCAACTGCATGCCACCTGGGTGGATGCGATCCTGCATACCCCCCGGGCCAAGCGTGAAGAAGCGGCGGCGGTGGACCGGGCAATCGAACTGCTCAACTTTGTCGGTCTGGCCGGTCTGGGCGACCAACTGGCTCGCAACCTGCCCTACGGCGCGCAGCGCCGCCTGGAGATTGCCCGCGCCCTGGGAAGCAAGCCGCGCCTGCTGCTGCTGGATGAACCGACGGCGGGCATGAACCCCCATGAAAGCACCGACATGATGCACTTCATCCGCCGCTTGAGGGATGAACTCAACATCACCATCTTGCTGATCGAGCATGATATGCGCGTGGTCATGGGCATCAGCGAACAGATCGCCGTGCTGGATTATGGCGCCAAGATCGCCGAGGGAACGCCCCTGGAAATCCAGGGGAACCCCCGTGTTATTGAAGCCTATCTCGGAAGTGGTGCTGCCTCGGGTTTGAACAACGAGACGCCCAAAGCCGCCTGATCGCGAGGAAATTATGCCAATGCTTGACGTGAAAGACATCCATACCTATTATGGAAACATCCATGCCCTCAAAGGCATCTCGCTGGTGGTGGAACAGGGTGAGATCGTCACCTTGATCGGCTCGAACGGCGCCGGCAAGACCACCACCTTGCGCTCCATCTGCGGCTTGCAGAAGCCGCGCCAGGGCAGCATCTGTCTGAACGGCGAGGATCTCGCTCCATTGAAGGCCCACCAGGTGGTGGACAAGGGCGTCGCCATGGTCCCGGAAGGACGCGGCATCTTCGCCCGCCTGACCGTTGCCGAAAACCTGGATTTGGGCTCGTACCGCCGCCGGGATCGCCTGGGGATCCAGGAAGACCTCGATTATGTCTTCCACATTTTCCCCCGCCTGAAAGAACGCAACCGGCAGGTGGCCGGCACTCTCTCTGGCGGTGAGCAGCAAATGCTCGCCACCGGGCGGGCGCTGATGGCCCGTCCGACCTTGCTCCTGATGGATGAGCCGTCTATGGGCCTGGCGCCGGTGCTGGTGGAAGCCATCTTCAATGTCATTTCCGCCATCAACAAGAAAGGCACCACCATCCTGCTGGTCGAACAGAACGCCCTGATGGCCCTCTCCATCGCCCATCGCGGCTATGTCATCCAGACCGGGCAGATCGTTTTGCAGGACTCGGCGGCTAACCTGAAGAACAATGAAATGGTCCAGAAAGCCTACCTGGGAGTGGAGTAAGGCCGCTTTCGGTTTGCTGTTTCGCCCAAGTTTCCACAGGCCGTCAAATTGGCGGCCTGTTTTTTTATCCCTCTCCGACCTTGTTTTCCGCATATAATCGGTCTATGCCATCCGCAGAGATAATCGCCATCGGCACCGAATTGCTGCTGGGTGAGACGGCCGACACGAACACCCGCTTCATCGCCCGCACCCTGCGCGGCCTGGGCGTGGACCTGTTCCGGACGCACACCATCGGGGATAACGCCGCCCGCATTGCCCAATCCGTGCGGGATGCGCTCAGCCGCACCGATATCGTCATCACCACCGGCGGCCTCGGCCCCACCGTGGACGATCCCACCCGCCAGGCCATCGCCAACGCCGTCGGCAGCGAGTTGGAATTCCATCCCGAACTATGGGAGCAGATCGTCGCCCGCATCGGGGCGTATGGCCGCACCCCCACCGAAAACCAGAAGCGGCAGGCATTTATTCCCAGTGGGGCCATTGTCATCGAAAACCCGGTCGGCACGGCTCCGGCTTTCATCGTGGAGGTCCCGCCCGGGACGTCCCCCAACGGCACCGAAGTGCGCGGCGGCACCATCATCACCCTGCCGGGCGTGCCCCGCGAAATGGAAACCCTCCTCAATGATGCGGTCATCCCCTACCTGCAAAAACGCTATGACTTGAATGAGATCATCAAAGTGCGGACACTTCATGTCAGCGGGCTGGGCGAAGGCATGATCGATGACAAGATCGAAGACCTGGAAACGCTGGTGAACCCCACCGTGGGGCTGACGGCTCATTCGGGCATAGTCGATATCCGCATCGCCGCCAAGGCTGCCACCGAACCCGAAGCGGACGGGATGATCGCGAAGGTGGAAGCCGACCTGCGCTCACGGCTGGGTGACAATATTTATGGGAGCGATGACGATACCCTCGAAGCCGTGGCATTGGAAGCAGCCGCGCAGCAAGGCTGGACCCTGACCGTCCTCGAAAGCGGCCTGGAAGGCGCGCTATCGCTGCGGCTCAAGGCGGTCGCCCATCCAAATTTCCGCCCGGCTGAACAAATGGAGGTCCCGCCCGGTCGGCTTGACGAACTGGCGGAAAAGACCATGCTGGCGGCGGGCGCAACCGCAGTCCTGGCAGTGAGCCTGCTCGTCTCCTCTGCAGGCCAGGCCATCGATATGGTACTCATCACTCCGGCGGGGAAGGAAACCCGCAGTCTCACCTATGGCGGCCATCCCAAGAACGCCGCCCGCTGGGCCGTCAACAATTCCCTGGACTGGCTGCGGCGCTCGGCCATGAGGATCGGATAATCCATGAGCAGACCGGCTGCCCCTTCCAGGAAATACAGTCGTCTTGTCGCCGGTCTGTGGGCCGTCAATATCATCGTGGGTATGGCAGTTTTGGGTCTGCTGGTTTGGAAAACCCCGGCCCTGCGCGGCCTGATCATCAGCCCCACCCCTACCATCGCCAACACATTCACCCTGGCTCCAACGCTCACATTCACGCCTACATTCACCTTAACCCCGACGAACACCCTCCGACCGACCCGCACGTTCACCCCCAGCCGCACTCCCACCCTCACCGACACGCCGGTGCCTTTCAGCGAAGGCCCATTCTCGATCGGAGAATCGGTCGAGAAACGGCCGCTGGAGGTCTACCGCTTTGGCACGGGTCCGGTGGAGCGGCTGATCATCGCCGGCATCCACGGCGGCGGCGAATACAACACCATCCAACTGGTGGACGAATTGATGGCTCACCTCCACGATCATCCCGAGATCATCCCGCCGGAGGTGACCCTGTATTTCCTGCATATGCTCAACCCCGATGGCGAGGCCCGCTCGCACAGTTACCTGGGCCGGGCCAATGCCAACGGGGTGGACCTGAACCGCAACTGGCCCGACGGCTGGAAGAGGGATTGGGATCGCCTCGGCTGCTGGACGCAAACCTATGTCACCGGCGGGAACGCCCCCGCCTCCGAGCCGGAGACCAAAGCGTTGATGGCTTTCGTTGAGGCGCACAATTTCACCGCCATCATCAATTATCACAGCGCCGCATTGGGCATCTTCCCCGGAGGCGTGCCGTCCACGGAAGCCTCCAAACAACTGGCCCAGGTCATCGCGGCCGTGAGCACTTATAAATATCCGCCCATCGACACAGGCTGTGAATACACCGGCGGCCTGGTGGATTGGACCGCCGAGCTGGGCATCCCCTCGGTGGACGTGGAATTGACTGACCACTCCCATACCGATTTCGAGATGAATTTGAGGATCTTGCAAATTTTCCTGAGTTGGGAAGCCCCGGCTGAAAATTAACGAGTATCGGCGCAAGCAGTACAATTGACCGAAAGGAGTTCGAATGGCAAAAGCGGTTGACCTGTTGCTCGTAAATGCCCTCGTCCTCACCATGGACGAAGCCATGCACTTTTACGAACCCGGCGCGGTGGCCGTCAGCGGCGACAAGATCGTCGCGGTTGGGCCTGAAGCGGAGATCAAGAACGCCTTCACCCCTGCCCGGACGGTCGATTGCGGCGGCAAGGTGCTCATGCCCGGCCTGGTCAACGCCCACACGCACGTCCCCATGACCCTCCTGCGCGGCCTGGCGGACGACCTGCGCCTGGATGTGTGGCTGATGGGTTACATGATGCCGGTGGAGCGCGAGTTCGTCTCGCCGGATTTCGTCCGGTTGGGAACCCAATTGGCCTGCGCCGAGTTGATCCGCAGCGGGGTGACCTGCTTCGCCGACATGTATTACTTCGAGGAAGACATCGCCAAAGCCACTGCCGAGGCGGGTCTGCGGGCGGTCTGCAGCCAGACGGTGATGAAATTCCCCACGCCCGATGCCGGCTCCTACGAAGACTCGCTCGCGGCCGCGCGCGAGTTCATCGAGCGCTGGAAGGACCATCCCCTCATCACCCCCTCGGTGGCGCCGCACGCTCCCTACACCTGCACCCCCGAGATCCTGCGGGATACCGCCCGCCTGGCAGCCGAATTCGATGTGCCCCTGCACACCCATCTCTCCGAGACGGCCTTGGAAGTGGAAAACATGCGCCGGGAAAACGGCATGCCGGTCGTCCCCTACGTGAAAAAGCAGGGCCTGTTCGATGCGAAGGTCCTGGCAGCGCACTGTGTCCATATCGACGAGGGCGAGATGCGCACGCTGCTCCACGCCGGGGCAGGCGTGGCCCACAACCCCTCCTCCAACCTGAAACTGGCCTCCGGTTTCGCCCCGGTCCAGAAGATGCTGGATGTGGGCCTGAACGTGGGCATCGGCACCGACGGGCCCGGCGTCGAACAACGACCTGGATATGTTCGAGGAGGTCCGCCTGGCGGCCTTTGTGGCGAAATGCGTCAGCAACGACCCCACCTCCGTGCCTGCCGCCACCGCCCTGACCATGGCCACCCGCCTGGGCGCACGCGCCCTGCATCTGGGTCACCATGACCGGCTCACTCGAAGCCGGCAAGCGGGCCGACCTGATCCTGGTGGATGTGTCTACGCTGCACAATTCCCCCCGCTTCCGCCGCGAACCCGACAATATATACGCCCAATTGGTCTATGCCGGCAAGGCCTCCGACGTGACCGATGTGATGGTGAACGGCAAGTGGCTGATGCAGGACCGGCAGTTGCTCACCCTCGACGAGAATGAGATCCGCCGGGCCGCCCAGGAATATGCCGCCCGGATCGATACCTTCCTGATGGCCCGCGAACAATCGGTCTACTCCAAGTTGGTGGCGCTGGGTGGCTCTGCGGAAGAGGAGTCCTTTGAGGTGCAGGTGAAGGTCAAGTTGAAGCCCGCCGAAGTGGCCCGGGCTTCGGCAGCCTTTGACAGTCCCGAAGTGACCATCCTGCGGCGGAGACATTACCACCAGCATGATGTCTACTTCACCTTTGGCGATCCCAAGCAGGGCTGGCTGCGCTATCGCGAGGACGAGATCATCGATGAAAAAGGCGAGATCACCGGCGTGCGCGGCCGCCTGACCCTCATCGGACCGTCACGCGAGGGCGAATTCGACAACGATGTACTGCTGTCCCGCATCCGCTACTTTGCCCCCGCCAGCAACAGCCTGCGCTTCTACCGGGAATACTTCAAACCGGTCACTGAGATCCCCATCGATAAAGACCGCCTGCGCTGGCTGATACGCTATAAAGGCGAGGAGTTTTTCATCAACCTCGACAAAGTGGAAAACCCCAAACTGGGACATTATCTCGAGATCAAGAGCCGCACCTGGAGCCGCACCGACGCCGAAGAAAAGGCCTCGCTTGCCTCCGAATTGATCCTGCTGATGGGAGGCTCGCTCGACAAGACCGTCACGACGGATTATGTGGAACTGGCAGAGGCCGGTTAATACCTCATGGGTAGATCCTCCAATGGGGTGTATAAGATCCTTTCCATTATTTGCGCGCTGGCGTTCACCCTTTCCACAGCCGCCTCGCTAGTGTGGGTCAACTTCGACCGCACCCTGTTAGTCTCAAGCACCTATAAAAAAGCCCTGCTGGAAGAGCGCTTCTACGACCGTTTGCCCGCCATCGTGGCGGATCAAATGGTCAGGCTGCTCTATTCAGGGAAATCCTCCGATAAAGTGCCCGGCCTCTTCAAGTCCGCCGCCACCGAGGAGATGGAAAAAGGCGTAACCCTTTTGCTGCCTGCGGAGGCGGTCCGCCTCCAGACCGAAGACCTGCTCGACCAGATCTTTGCGTACATCAACGGGCAGCAGGACGCCATCCGCATCGATTGGATCCCCTTCAAACAGCGACTGGCCGGACCGGAAGGCCTGGAAGCCGCCCTGCAGATGATCCGCTCGCAGCCGGTCTGCACCTTCGAACAACTGCAGCAAATTGTGGTGGTTACCTTCACCGGTGAAGGCGACCTGGTCCTGTGCCGCCCGTCGGACGACCTGCTGGAGTTGCTCTCCCCCCTCGTCCAGTTCCAGATCAATATCCTTGTTCCGCTGATCCCCGATTCAGATACCGTCAGCCTCCCCGCCGGGCCAAACCCGACCGACTTTGGCCCCTTCGGGCAGGGGCCTGCCGGCGGTATGCGGCTGGGACTGCTGCTCTTCCGCCTGAGCCCGCTGCTGCCCCTGTTCTTCCTGGTCTTGATCAGCCTGCTGGCGGTGCGGACGGTGCGGGACCTGCTGCGCTGGTGGGGCATCCCGGCCTTCTCCGCCGGGCTGCTGACGCTCGTTGCCACAGTCATCCTTCCACCCATATTTGAATGGGGCTGGTCGACCAGGCTGACTCCTCGCCTGCCCGCCACCGCCTCCCCGGATCTGGTCAATGCGGTGCATGACTTGATCCGGGTGGTGTTTCAAAACTTCCTCTCCGCCGTCTACTGGACGGGAGGAGTGTTGGCATTTTTAGGACTGGTGATGTGGCTCGCCTCCGTCTTCATCAACGAGAGGGCTGCACAGGCTGGAACAAATTCCGCCGATAAGGAACATAAAGTCTGTCACGGCCGCGCGGCTTCCAATTCTCATTCGACGTGACTGGCAGTTCGATTTTTCGCACTAACCTAGGGACAGTTGTTTTGCGCGTGTTCTTCGAGGGTTTCGGCAAAGTTGTGCAGGCCGGAGCCGTCGCAGCGCGCCTGGAAGTAGAAGTAATTGCTCTCCGCCGGAGCAGCCACGGCTGCCAGCGCCGCCAGACCGGGGTTAGAGATCGGCCCGGGCGGCAGGCCGGGATGATGATAGGTGTTGTAAGGGGAATCGATCGACAGGGTCCTGTTGCGGATAACGGGCTGGTCCACCAGGTGGGACTGGGACGGCGTAATATAACCCAGCGCATACTGGACCGTCGGGTCGGTCTGCAGGGGCATGTCGATGGCCATGCGGTTGTACAGCACCGAGGCGATCATGGGCATTTCTGATTCGATCATCGCCTCCCGCTGGATGATGGATGCCAGCGTAACGGCCTGGTGAATGCTCAGCCCGTGACTGGTGAAACCGGCTTGCATTTCGGGGGTCAGGCGATAGGAAAGAAGTTTTGCACCAGCAGATACACCAACTGGTCGGCGGTAGTGCGTCCGTTCGAGCGTATACACGCCCGGCGAAAGGGGAATCCCTCCACGTTCGCGCCGGCAGGGACGAAGGTGGGGTTGCTGAGCCGGCGTGCCTGCCGCCGCCAGGAATGCCTCCGGCGTAAATGCCAGCCCGGAAGTGGGGATGGAGGCGGCGATCTCTTCCATGCGCCAGCCGGGGAAGACCGTCAAGGTGACCTGCGGTGTGGAGGTTTTGAGCGCTTCGGCGATCTCCTGCCCGCTTTGGGCCGGGCTGAGTTCGGTAGACGCCGCTCCTGATGATGGTATCCAGGCCCGTCCAGATGAGGTAGATGCGGAACGTCTCGCCGCTGCGGATCGAGGCCGGCCTCCTCCAATCGCGTGGAGATGAGGAGGTGACGCTTTCATCCGGCTGGATGATGAATTCTCCTCGCCGCCGCGCCGGGTCGAGCGGGCGGGTCATGTCGTTTTCGAACAGGCCCAGCCGCAGACCGTAACTGAACCGCTGCCACCCGTTGAGCGAATCCGCCGGAAGCCCAAAATATCTGCCGGCTGATGGAGGGGATGTACACCGCTGCGGCGATCATACTGAGGCCGATCAAACCGACAGCCAGCAGAGACAAGGTCAGGAAGGAGTTACGCCGCGATCTTCGTCTATTCATGAGGTGTGATTTTCCTGGGAGGGAACGTGATTGTAAGTCCAGATAGGATTGCAGCAGGACGTGGTGGCTGCCAGGTCGTCCCAGGTGACCGGAGCGGTTCTTGCGGGATGCGCCCATCTGCAGGCGGGCCGAGCGGGCGTCGCTGGTGCTGAGGAATTCGTCCACATCACCAGCGGGATGGTCGTCTGGGTTTTGAGGGCCTCGGCGAAACGGGCCGACCTGCGTCCTTCAAAGGAAGGCTGACCTGTCCCTCATCGAAAGACTGCCCGATGACGATCAGTCCGGCGTTGTTGGCACACGCCACCTCCGCCACACCGGCGGCATCCACCAGCCGGGAGATGTGATTGAGGACAGTGAGCGGGTTGGCGATCGTGCCGGTGAGATCGCTGATCGCCATGCCGATCCGTTTGGAGCCGGGGTCTACGCCGAGGATCCTGGTTAGCCGCCCACCTCGATGGAAATGCGGAAGGGGAAGAGCGGCACCCACGGCCACCAGCCAGGATTGGTGCTTATCTCAGGCAGGCTTTCCAACTCCATCGCCGTGAAGATACTCCGGGCGGCTTGTCCACGCGCTCGCCCTTGCGCCAACCGTACCGCCGCCTGTTCATCCAGTATCACCCGCAAGGTCCGTTGAGCGTTCACTTCCCAATGCGTGCTGCCATCCGCATCCGTGGACGGGGATCCCCGCCACTGCGGCGATCTCGCTTTCCGGCCCGGCTTCGAAGCCGGCGGGGATATTCAAGTCCATCACCATGTTCAACAAACCGTACATATCCGGCCTCGGCGGCGTACTGGATCTGGCATTGGACATTCAGGGTCAGCGTGAGGCTGTCACCGGCCTGGTTGGGAGCGGGGAAATACGTTTCGGAGATGACCTGCGAGATTTCCAGCGTATCGGGGAAGGCCAGGTCGTATCCTTCAAGTTCGTCTTGCAAGGTCGAGCCGCAATCCGTCAAGGATCTCACGCTGGAGGGATTGGTACACATTCCGGCGGTCCAAATCCGACGGGGCGGGTTTTCGAATATCCGTGCCCCCGCCGATGGGAGCCGGGTTGGTCACCGCCAGGCTGGCGCCCAGGTCGCCTTCGATGGCGACCAATGCGTCGGCATCAAGGTTGCCTTTCGAGCCCGCTTCCAGCGCCCGCACAGGGACCTCCACCGTCTTGCCCGCCGGTCCGGCCAGAACCAGGTCGATGGTGGTGACGAAGCGGACAGACGGGTTGCCGCCGGTCCGGATGATGGTCCCGAGCCGGGATACCGATGGTCTCGTTGGTCAAATTGCGGAACAGCACTTTCCCGGCAGTACCGGGTGTCCGGGCCTGGATCGACCCGGTCACATCGACCGATTTCTTTTTCTCCACCACCGTGGAGATCAGGTCGGGCGGGGATGCTGCCGGTCAGGTTGACGCTGGTAATGGTCGGGCTGGCATTGATGGAAAGGGCCAATTCCTGCAGGCGGGTTTGCGGAGCCAGGCGGATGGTGGCGGAGGGGAAGAACAGCAGCAGCAGGATGACCACCGCCAGGATCGCCATGCTGAAAAAGGCGATCCGCACCTGCGGGATGGTTCGCCAGGGTTTCTCGACGGGGAAGATCTCGCGGCGCGGCCCGCGCAGGTCCACCGGGGCGGTCCGGCGGGCGGGCCGCTGGACCTCGGCAAAAATTCCCACACCTTCCTTTGGGCAGTCTTCACAACCCGGAAGACCGGGATGCCGAATTTCTGGGCATTCTCCCGCACGCTGGAGGACTTCGTCACCAGAGCCACCTGCGCCCCCAACCGGACCGCATGCCGTTGAAGCAATTGCATATCCAGCGGACACGTAAGGATGGCGGCACCACGCGGCAGCACCAGCAGGATGCGTTCGCTCTTGCTCCAGGACATCTTATCCCGGATGGAGATCACATCGTCGTGTGTGTCCAGTTGGATGACTTGCGTTTTCATGGTCTCATTATTATAACTGTCAAACCAAAGCGATATTGCTGTTATTCTCTTCATGGGTATTTTTAGATAATTCTTTCTCCTGTTCACTCCCCAAAATAATTACTTCATATAGAATAGGTTCACATGTCAAATGGCACCTGAATACACTCATCTCCTGTTATAGTCATGAATTCTTCATAAAATTCTTGAATACTACTCCCGGTTGCCTCTTCGAGCGGTACGAATTGATCTACAGATAAGGGAGCCGAATAATGCACATTGTTGCGGATGAAATCATTTGTCCATTCTTCATCGCTAGCGTCAATTATTAAACACAGTCAGATTTTGTTGGATACAAGCTTCAGCTACTCCAATTCCGTCGCGCAAGGTAAAAATTCCCTGCAACGATAATTAATAATAAATTGATGATTGGGATATGCTAAAGTGATATAAACGCTCGGTCCTTCATACATTTCTGGGTATTTTTCAATAAAAACCTTTGTCGGGATACCATAAACAGTCAATATCTGGTCTAGGCGAAGGATTGGAGAAGGAGGGTAACCATCCATATATATTTCAATTATCCGGCCATCTCCCCCACTTCCAAACCAACTCCATAGATCCATAGAGTTATGGCGATAAAATTTTATCGGATCCACTCAAATGTACTGCAGACATTTTGACTACAATTATTAATTTCCTGTTCCCAGTGAACTTGACCACCTGGAACAGTATGTGTTTTGCTTCTTCTTCGGTTGTCACCTTTGGTATGATCCGCAAAACATGGCAGTTGACAATCCAATGATCCTTGGAGCATTTAGTAAGTTGTCCTTCCATCAGACCAGTGGAGAAGGTAGGCAGTGAAGTCCAGTCAGCTTTAAGGTGGATGTGTCGGGGATAGAGTTCTTGTAGGGAGGAGCGTTCCACGTTGCCGTCCGAGTCAATGTTGCCATAGGAGTATTTCCCTGGATGACAACAAAAGGGGTGGCGGATTGGGTCTGAATAGAACTCGAAGAACAGGCTGATAAATTAAATTATCAGGACGAAATAAAGTAGGTAAAAAACTTCCCCGCATCGTTTTCTTCATATCGAAGATTGTACTACAACCACCGCATAGCCGCCTGGTCGAGCGCGCGGTCATTTTTATTATAACGTGGAAGGCCCGGGTGGGATTTCACCGGGCCTTCTAGGAACGGAGGAGAAAATGGCAGGTTTTTACATTACAGCCAGCGTATGGCCACCCGGTCGAGCAGGCGGTCTTTCCAGGTGGCGGTGCCGCGGGCGGTCTGGAAGAACGAGCGCAGGGCTACCATGATAAAAAGCGCCAGGCTGAGTGGATAGTAGAAAACCAGATAAGCCGGGAACCTAAATCGCCGGTAGGCGACCATATAGAGTAGGATGGAAACCACTACCGAGGCAACCGCATAGTCCAGCGGGATGGACGTCAGCGGATGACGGACCCAGAGGAGATCAGCGCCACCACCGGCTCGATGAAAGCCACCCCTACCAGCAGCCAGCCGAGGAAATAGGGCAGGATGCGAAAGTCGAAGACGGCGAAGAGGCTCTTGCTGAAGCCGCCCACCGCCTCCCAAAAACTCCGGTACATGCGGCAGGAGACATGGCGGGTCCCATCCAGGAAGCGCCATTCCAGGCCGTGAGCGATGATGTGGCGTCCCAGCCAGACGTCGTCGACGATCTCACTGCGGACGGCTTCGTAGCCGCCGATGGCATCATACGCCAGCCGCCGGAACAGCATGAACTGACCGATGGTGATGGAGAGCGCCTGCAGGCGCATTTTTTGGACCAGCCGGATGGGGATAAACGTAAAGATGCCCCAGCCGATCACCGGCACCAGCAATTTCTCGTCCCATGTGACCACTTCCTCCGGGGGAAGGCCGTCACCAGGTCGGCTTTTTCGGCGATGAGGGCTGAGACGCTGTCGCGCAGCATATTGGGTGTGTGGCGCGTATCCGCGTCGCAAAACAGGATCAACTCGCCCGTGGAGGCCTGCGCCAACTGCTGACAGGCCCAGTGTTTCCCCAGCCAGCCTTCCGGGCGGGGCGACCCGGTGATTACTTTCAACCTGCCATCGGCGCGTTTCAGGCGCGCGACGATCTGGGGCGTTTCGTCGGTGGACTGGTCATCCAGGACGATGACTTCGAACTGCGGGTAATCCTGCGCCAGGAGCGAGGTCAGGCAGGCTTCGATGTTGCAGGCTTCATTGCGGGCCGGTACCAGCACCGAGACGGAGGGAAAGTTTTTGGCAGGTGGATACTGGTCGAAGCGGCGGACGGTGAAATAATTGACCAGCACGGTCACCAGGCCGAAGATCAGGAAGAACAGGATGAGCAGGGCATGGGTGGGAAGGTCCTGTATCATGCATGCCTCCGCTGGAACACGTGGCTGACCCACTCGCGCATCTGCGGCGGATGAGCCAGCGCGTGCCGGTGAGTCCAGGCGATGAGGAAGGCATTGACGGCGGCAAAGGCGACCATCCAGGGTTCCCCGTAGAGGACCGCATATCCCAGCAGCGCCAGCATGCCCCCATTGGCAGACCAGGCGTCTTCACTTTGCACAAGGGTGAGCGGCAGCGCGATGGTTGCATAGATCGGGAAGGCCCACAAACCCACCAGGCCCACCCATGCACCGCCGGTAGCCCCCAGGGCTTTGCCGCCGTGGAAGCGCAGGAAGGGGCTGAAGGCGTGCCCGAGGATGGGCGCCATGCACACGGGCAGGAGACTCCACCCGCTCAGACCGGCCCGCTGAGCCAGGTAAACTGGGAGAAAACCCTTGGCGATATCCAACAGGATGGCCGGGACGCCGACCTTCAGCCCGCCGGCTTTGAGCGCGTTGGTGCCGCCGGGATTACCGTCCCCGACCGTGCGGATATCTTTTTTTGCGAAGATCTTGCCAAGGATGACGGAAAAAGGGATGGAACCAGCCAGAAAACCCGCGAAAATAAAGAATAATAGCGTATTCATCGTCTTCTCCTCCTTTATTGATTAAAACACTTTCATGCGATGAAGATGCGGCGGTGAAAAATAAAGCCCCGACGATTTCCGCCGGGGCTTGGATCTATTTCGCTTTTTCTTCCACCCATTTTTTGACACTGGCAATTGCTGCCGGGATCTTTTCCGGTTCCTTGCCGCCGCCAAAGGCCAGGTGCGGCGCGCCGCCTCCGCCTGCGCCCAACTGGCGGGAGACGTGACCGACCAGGTCGCCGGCCTTGAAACCCTGTTTGACCAGGTCCTGCGTCACGGCAGCCATCACAATGATCTGGCCCTCGTTGACCGTCGCGATGACACAAATCCCTTTTTCAGGGTATTTCTCCCGGAAGCGGTCCGCCAGTTTTGCGAGGGTATCTTTATCGGCGTTGGGCAATTCCATTGCCAGCAGGTTCATATCCGCGATGACTTCGACATTGTCCAGTTTGAAGTTGAAGGTCGAGAGCGCCAGGTCGGTCCGCAGGGCGGCCACTTGCTTTTTTGCCTGCGCCAACTCGTCCTGCACCGCTTCGGCTTTCTGCGGGACTTCATCCACCGCAGATTTCAACACTGCCGCGGCTTGCTTGAGCAGTTTGAAGCGCCGGGCGACCAGTTCATACGCGCCCCGTCCGGTGACGCCTTCGATGCGCCGCACCCCTGCCGCCGCCGAGCCTTCTGAGACGATCAGGAATGCGCCCACATCCGAGGTCCGCTCAAGGTGCGTTCCGCCGCACAATTCGTACGAGTAGGGCTGACCTTGCGGGGAGCCGTGCGGGTCCGAGATGGTGATGGTGCGGACCACCTCTCCGTATTTCTCGCCGAACAGCGCCATGGCGCCTTCGGCCACCGCCTGCTGGCGGGATTTGCTGACCGCCTGGACCATATAGTCGGCTGCCACCGCCTCGTTGACCAGTTTCTCCACCTGTTCCACCTGGGCGGGAGTCATGCCCTCGGGGTGGTTGAAGTCAAAGCGGAAACGGTCGGGTGCGACCAGTGAACCGGCCTGGCGGGCATTTTCGCCCAGCACCTGGTGGAGGGCGGCATGCAAAAGATGCGTGGCGGTATGGTTGCGGCGGATATCATGCCGGCGGGCTGCGTCCACTTCCGCCACGGCGGCGTCGCCCACTTTGGGATGCCCGAAGACGACTTCGCCCACATGGACGATCACGCCTGCCGACGGGCGGCGCAAGCCGCTGATCTCGATCTCCCAGGCCGCCTCGCCTTTGTCATCAGCAACGGTGGAGCGGTTGAGCGAGCGGATAATGCCCGTGTCGGATACCTGCCCGCCGGCTTCCACGTAGAAACCCGTCTTCGGCAGCAGGACCTCCACCTTATCCCCCACGCTGACGTCGGACAGATTCTCTCCGTTGGCGACCAGGGCCAGCACCGGCCCATCCACCTGCAGCCATTCGTAGGGGTTATATTCCACGCCCTCCCGGCTGAGCATGCCGGTCTTTTGCAGGTCCTTCAGGATGGCGGCATAGAACTCGGCATCTTCCCCGCCCATCTTGCCCATGGCCTTGCCGCCGCCGGAGGCGAGGCGGTGTTCATCCATGGCGCTTTGAACCCGGCTTCATCCACATCCAATCCCTGCTCGCGGGCAATGTCACGGGCGATCTCCAACGGCAGACCGTAGGTGGCATACAGGTCGAAGGCCTTCTGCCCGTCCAGGACTTTTTTTCCGACTTTTTCAATTCATCCAACATTCCCTGCAAATAGGCCGTACCGGATTCCACCGTGCGGGCAAAGCGGACCTCTTCGCGGGTCAGGTTGTCCAGGATGGTCTCGCGGCTCTTCGACAATTCGGGATAGAAATCTTCGTACGCCGCGATGATGGCTTCGGCTGCCCTGGCCAGGAAGGGCTCGTGCAGGCTGATCTTGGTGCCAAAACGGGCCGCCCGCCGGATGATCATGCGGCAGACGTAGTTCCGCCCCACGTTGCCGGGGACGACCCCGTCGGCGATCAGGAAGGCCGCCGCCCGGGCATGGTCGGCGATGACCCGGTAGGGGGTGAAGTTGGCGTACATTTTCTCGACCGTGTCCCCGGTCAGTGAGCGCAGCGCATCCAGGCGCCCTTGAACAGGTCGGTCTTGTAATTCGAGTCGACTCCCTGCAGGACGGAGACGATCCGCTCGAAGCCCATGCCCGTGTCCACGTGCTTGGCCGGCAGGGGTTCCAGCGTATCCTTGTCCAGCCGGTTGTATTGGATGAAGACATTATTCCACAATTCCAGGTAGCGGGTGCATTCGCCGTTGACCCCGCATTGATGGGGTTGACCGCGCAGGTTGTCGAATTCCTCGCCCCGGTCAATATGGATCTCCGAACACGGTCCGCACGGACCCGTCTCGGCCATTTCCCAGAAATTTTCCTTGCGCCCGAAGAAGAGGATGTGTCATGCGGCATGCCCGGCTGCTGTTTCCAGATATCGGCGGCTTCGTCGTCGGTGGGGATGTTGCCCTTGTCGTCCTTGAAACAGGTGGCGTACAGACGGTCCTTGGGCAGACCCCACACGTCCGTCAGCAGCTGCCAGGCCCAGGCGATGGCTTCCTTTTTGTAATAATCGCCAAAGGACCAGTTGCCCAGCATCTCGAAAAACGTGTGATGGGTGTCGTCGCGGCCGACCTCGTCCAGGTCGTTGTGCTTGCCGGCCACGCGCAGCACTTCTGCGAATCGACTGCGCGCGTGTAGGGCCGCTTGTCCGTCCCGAGGAAAACATCCTTGAACTGCACCATGCCTGCATTGGTGAACAGCAGGGTGGAATCCCCGCCCGGCACCAACGAGGCCGATGGGACAAATGTATGTTTGTGTTCTACGAAGAAATCAATAAAAGTCTGGCGGATTTCCGCACCCGTGGGTTTCTTAGTCATCATCTCTCCAAAAGCATTTTCTTTCCAATTGAATGGGCGAATTATACTCAAATAAAAAGTTTCGTAGGGGAAGTAATGCCCCAAAATCAGGTATTTGAGGGTATGAAACCTCATGGTCTTGAAATCGTATCAATATAATGAACTCCAGCCTTGTTCTTTGCAATCTTTTCCGCCACTTTCGGGTGGTATACTCGGACAAGATAAGGGATTTTGCCATGCCTGATAACCCTACCCAGCCGTGTAAAAAGGCCATCGCCGCCATCGTTCCCACCTACAATGAGGCGCTAAATGTTGCCGGCGTTCTGAAAGTCTTGCAAAACCACCCCCATTGTAGATGAAATAATCCTGGTCGATGATGGCTCCACAGACAAGACTGTCGAGATCCTCCGCCAGGCGGCTGTAGAGGATAAGCGCATCAAAATTATCCAGCACGAAAAGAATAAAGGCAAGGGACAGGCCATCTTCAGCGGCTGGTCCGCCACCACGGCTCCAATCCTGCTGCTGCTGGATGCTGACCTGAAGAACCTTAACCCGACGCACATCGAGGAATTGCTCGCTCCTATCCTGGAGAACCGGGCGGATATGACCATGGGGCTTTTTCGCGGCGGTCATTTCATTACGGACATTTCCCATTGGCTGACCCCCTTCCTGACAGGTCAACGAGCCTTGCGAGCCGAATTGCTAAAATACATCTCCCAGGAGGCCGCCGCCGGGTACGGTTTCGAAGTGGCTCTGACGGTGGCTGCCGCCCAACAGAATTATCGCAAGCGCATCATTTTGCTCAAAGGTGTCTGGCATCCCTCCAGCGAATTCCGCACCGAACGCGGCGCTTTGAATGGCTACCTGTGGCGGTTGCGCATGTATGGACAGATCATCCGCGCCTGGCTGATCGCCACCGGCGAGAAATACCCCAAGGCAAAAGCCTTCTTTTCCGATATCAATAAATCCTGATCGGGTACACAATCCTTCAGCAGAATAACCCCTGCCATGGCTTACTAATTCCAAAAAATCCAATGCGGAAATTATTCTTCTTCATTTTGTTGATCTGCCTGGCTGGCTGTAATCTGCCCCGCCAGTCCATCACCATTATCCCGGCAGGTACTTCCACTGCTACCCCCACACCGACCACCACTCCCACCAGCGAGAACTCCCTCCTACGAGCAATGCTATTTCAACTGGGCCACCCAATCCCTGCCGGAGCTCTCCGCCGAGGTCCAGGCTGCGATGGAGACAGCCGGGCTCAAGGGTATCACCGCCGTTGCCGAGGCTTATGGGGAGAATTGCTACAACTCGCAGACCAATAAAGTGGTTTACTTTGCCGCCCTGGAAACGGATTTCTTGATCGACATGGAAGTGCGCAGCCTGACTGATCTGGAGACATTGGGCCAATCTCTCGAAGAGATCCTGAACGTGCTCGACCAGTTCCCCGCCGATGCAACCCCCGGACCTCAATCCGGCTATGTGGGGTGGTTTCAAAGCGGGCGATGAGATCATGCGATTGTGGTTTCTGATTGAAAAGGGGAAGCCGCCCGGGAGCAGGGATTGCATGGGGCGGCTTTATTGGAAGAAGTTCAGAAAAAATAAATTGATCAAATTAAGGCACAAAGGTCACAAAGAAATATTATTCGTTCCTATAGTCTTTGATCAACTTTTCCAGCAGACTCATTTCCTCAGCCTCGGAATTCAAATCCCCATTCAACCAGGCCGACCGTAGAGCCGACAGGATCTCCCGATACACCGGACCGGTGGCAAGGCCGCGCTTGACCAGGTCGTCTCCGGTAGTTTTCGGGTGGATATGCCGCCAGCGGACCAGGTAGTTTTCCAAAACCGGCGTGTTCGGGTCATCTGCATCAGCCAGGCAGCATAGACTGCCAATAATGGGAGACCCTCCAAGCGGGCCACCACCTGGCTGGGCCGGGCGGAAGCCAGACCGGGCAGGTCAGCATAGAGCGAAGTGAGGTCCAGTAACGCATCTCTCAGTCTGGCGGAGAAATCCAGCCGGTGAGCCAGTTCCTGGATGGCTGCGGAGGCAAGCCGCCCCAGCCAGAGCAGATAACTCAACCCAACCCGCCGGGAGATATGCAGCAGGTCGGGAATGTCGGCGGAAAAATCCGGCTCGGGTTTATCCAGTCCATGCAGCAATGTGGAAATGGATTCATCCCATTTCAACAAAGGATGGATGAGGCCCACAATATCCAGCGCAGCCAGACGGTCCATCATGGCGGCGGATTTTTTCTCTGCCAGGATCAGGTCGAGTTCGTGACGCAGCCGCTCACCCGAGAGGCTGCCCAGCCTGCTTTTCGCTTCTGCGATCATTTGCAGGTCCGCCGGCGCGATCTCGAAACCATAGCGCTGTTCGTAGCGGACGGCCCGCAGGATGCGGGTGGGATCGTCCAGGTAGAACTCGGGATGCAATACCCGCACCTGTTTGTTCTCAATATCTTTCAGGCCGCCCAGGGGATCATAGAGTTCCCCGAAATGTTCCCCATCCAGCCGCAACGCCATTGTGTTGATGATGAAATCCCGCCGCTGCAGATCGTCCGACAGGCTGCCGGGTTTCACTTCCGGCAGGGCGCCCGGGATGCGGGTAGGTCTCGGAACGGGCTGTGACGAAATCCAGCGGTTCCAATTTCACGTTTTTGAGTGATTCCCCCTTCAAGATGGTCAGTTTATCCAGGTCGGGGTACCAACTGGCGGTCCCGAACTGGCTGTGCACGGTGATCTTCCCGCCATATTTTCGGCAGACGTGGCGGGCAAAGGCCACTGCATCCCCCTCCGTGACCAGGTCGAAGTCCAGGCTGGCATGCCCCAGGAACAGGTCCCGCACGAAACCGCCGATGATATAGAGCGGCAGGCCGCGTTCCACCGCCGCCTCTGCGACGAGGTGGAGCAGCCTCAGATGTGTCTCTGGACAGGGTTTTTTTCAGCCTGGAGACCATTTCCTCGGGTCCGATGCGATCATGGGGAGATATCGACGGCATGAGAATATTGTACACGGTTTTTACTTTTGTGCTTTTCGCTTGTGCTATACTACTTATTGTAGAAGAAATCGCAAGTGAAATCACCCTCTTGACAATCCTTTGTACATCGCAGCCATATAAACTGACTCTCGGGAAAAGAGTCTTCGTACAGGCCGAATGGATTCCTTCATGGAATATAAATTCGCCAGGGAACACTCCAATTACGCCGATCTTGCCAGCGGGAATGTTTTTTACAGCCTGCCGGGACATCCGGCCTTTCCCATCCGCCTGGCCAGCGAGATCTTCCAGCGCTGCCTGATCCACCGCGGCAAAGGCGATGTTCCCTGCACCCTTTTCGACCCTGCTGCGGGGCAGCCTACCACCTGAGCATCATCGCCTACCTGCACTGGAACTCGGTCAACCAGGTCATCTGTTCCGACATCGACGACAAGGCCGTCCAACTGGCCGAGCGCAACCTGGGCCTGCTTACCCCGGCGGGGATGGAACGGCGGGCCCGCGAGATCTCCGCCATGATCCACCTGTATGGCAAGACCTCCCACAAGGATGCACTCACAAGCATTCACACCATGCAGGAACACATCCAGTGCCTGACCAACATCCGGCCCATGCGGACGCGCGTGTTCCGCTCCAATGCCACCGATGCAGCCGGTCTGCAGGCAGGGCTGGAAGGAATGGATATCGATATCGTCTTTACCGACATCCCCTATGGCCTGCATTCGGACTGGCAGGAGGCTCCCACACCCAACCCGGCCCATGCCATGCTGGAGGCATTGCTGAAGGTCCTTTCACCCCACAGCATCGTGGCCGTGGCCTCAGACAGGCAGCAGAAGGTCGCCCATGAGGGCTATCAGCGCCTGGAAAAGATCCAGGTGGGCAAGCGGCAGGTGGTGATTTTGCGGCCACTTCTTCTCCCACATCAAGAGTAATCAGGTATAATTTGCGCCATGAAACTGAACCCGCTCCCGGCCCCTGCTCCTTGAAATCCACCCGGTCTGGCCAGGTTCGGTTCTCCATGTCGATCAGCGGCTCCCAGACCTTGCGAGCCGTTTTTGTTTGTCAGCCGATGAACGGCGCGTAGAGGCAAGATCATGGACATCCAACAGTTGACCGAACGCATGCACGAATTCGTGCGCTCCAAGGGCTGGTACGAAGCCGGGAGCAAGCGCCCGCAGACGCCGCGCAACCTGGCTGCATCACTCTCATCGAAGCCGCCGAGATCCTGGAACACTTCCAGTGGCAGGAGCAGGTGAAGGACAAAGACGCCCTCTCCGGCGAACTGGCGGATGTGACCTTGTATCTGCTCCAACTTGCGTCCGTCTGCGGGATTGACCTGGAACAGGCTGTCTTGACCAAACTCGCCGCCAACGCCACCCGCCAATGGGATAGGAACAAGTCGTAGTGTCCGCCTGACATTTGACTTTTGACCTTGACTAATTTCGGATCATTTATGAATGTAACCGTCTTCGGCAGTTCCCAACCCCAACCCGGCTCCCCGGCCTATATCTGACGCCTGCGAACTGGGGCGCTTGCTTGCCCTGGCCGGCTGCGCCGTCCTGACCGGCGGGTACGTCGGCACGATGGAGGCCGTCTCCAAAGGCGCCAGCGAAGCCGGCGGGCACGTCATCGGCGTGACCTGTGACGAGATCGAACGCTGGCGGCAGGTCAAGGCCAATCGCTGGGTGAAAGAGGAACGTCATTTCGTCACCATGCAGGAACGCTTGAACGAACTCGTCCACGCCTGTGACGCCGCCCTGGCCCTGCCCGGCGGTCCCGGCACCCTGACCGAGATCGCTCTCACCTGGAACCTGATGATCGTTGATTCCATGCCCCGCAAACCGCTCATCCTGATCGGCGCCGGGTGGAAGGCCGTCATGGAGGCCATATTCTTCGCCCATGGACGAGAGCGTTCCCGAACGCCAGCGGAGTGTTGCTCCAATAAAGAGGTAAAATGGATTTGGGAAGAATAAGTGGAAAAGGTGGAAAATTTTTAATTAGAAAATCATATTTGGAGCATTATTGCATTTTTGGTTTATTATGGTTAAAGGCATTACTGTTATGCAGGAAGATTATTGTTAAGGGTACAAATAAAGGTAGATAATTCTGGATGCAGGTAAAATCTTATTTGGTGAGGAATACAACTAGAACAGGTATTCACTGACTGTAACGGACTGGCAGAACTGGCAGGGGAAAGTTTGCACCGGATGGTCTGGCTGCTGTGCGGCTGCTGGAGTGAATTGTAATTATTTGTTATTGCGTAACAGAAGCAAATCCTGATCTCGCTCACAGCGCATTGATGATAGTTTTTTCACTTCATCTTACTCCCAACATATACCAGATCTTATTTTGGCTGGCTCCATAAATACGTACACTACGCGATCGTGATTCTCGCTGATCTGGGTCGAATTCTTAATTTACTCAGAGGCAAGTTCACTGCGTTGAGATTGGAACTGGCTTCCTGAATTACTGGCAGGCGGGTTTTCTGAGACTAGCACCGCCTGGCAAATGACACTTTGGGTCTGTATATTATTGCTTTGCTATTTTAACGAAATGATTTGTTTATGAAAGCCAGGTGGCGTGATGGTATCGATGGCTGCTACTTGGTGCATGGGATCATGCTCGTAAACAGACCAATTCACCGGGTGGCATTTATCAACACAAGGGTTCATCGACACCATCTCGGATTCCCTTTCGTATGCCTTCTTTTCATAAAGCGCTCGTTGAAATTTAATATTGCGTTGGTTTTGTATATTGATGGGCTTTTGGCTGGGAGCGCACTCGAATGGCGGGGAAACGGGTAACTGGAAGAGGTGGCTGCTCAAGATTGCTGCACACTCGCGATGGTTTTTCTCTGGTGTGCGGCGCTATTCGCGCGTCCTCTCACGAATAGTTATCCGGGTGATCGAGCAGCGTAAACGACCGCCAGCTGCAGCCTGGTCTTTGGATTGTGCGCCGCCGGCTGGCTTTCCGCCCGGTTTCTTGGTCACTGCAGTCGAAACATACCCAGTGAAGGTTGCCAATGCCGCTATCCTCGCGCTGGCAGTCTTACTGGCGGTTTATCTGGGAACGATGTTACCACGCTGTGTACGATAAAATGCCACTTTACGGCGCAGCGCCGCCGCCTGGGATAACCGCCACCAGTTGATCCTGGATTCAAAATCGGCGGGTCAAGTGGATATCACCGTCCGCCTTTGATAGTATTTTTGGGATCACCGAAATAGGCGACGTCCCCTACAACTGGGTAAACATCTGCGCCGCCAGGTATTATGGCGTCGAACAGCATCACTGCTGAAGAAGATTATCCTGGGGATCCCCGCATATCCATTGGAAATAACTCATTGAAGAATGGAGTAAAACATGTCCGACGAAAAACTCACCCCCCGCAATGATGATTTCTCCGAATGGTACAACCAGATCGTCCTGCGCGCCGAACTGGCCGATTACGCCCCGGTGCGCGGCTGCATGGTCGTCCGCCCTTACGGCTGGGCGCTGTGGGAAAACATCCAGCAGGCGCTGGACAGGCGCTTCAAGGAGACCGGCCACGTCAACGCCGCCTTCCCGCTCTTCATCCCCATGTCCTTCCTCGAAAAGGAAAAGGAACACGTGGAAGGCTTCTCGCCCGAGCTGGCGGTGGTCACCATCGGCGGCGGCGAAAAACTGGAAGAGCCGCTGGTCGTGCGCCCCACCTCCGAGACCATCATCGGCTACATGTATTCCAAGTGGATCAAGTCCTACCGCGACCTGCCGGTGCTGATCAACCAGTGGGGCAACGTGGTGCGCTGGGAACTGCGCACCCGGCTGTTCCTGCGCACGCTGGAGTTCTACTGGCAGGAAGGCCACACCGCCCACGCCACCGAAGCAGGAAGCCCGCGAAGAAACCCTGCGCATGCTGGACGTCTATGCCGATTTCGCCATCAACGAAGGCGCCGTGCCGGTCATCCAGGGCGTCAAATCCAGACCAGAGAAATTCGCCGGGGCCAACATGTCCACCACCATCGAGGCCATGATGGGCGACACGCGCGCCCTGCAGTCCGGCACATCCCACTTCCTCGGCCAGAACTTCGCCAAAGCCTTCGATATCCAGTTCCTGGATGAGAACAACACCCTGCAGTATTGCTGGACCACCTCCTGGGGTCTTCAGCACCCGCTTCATCGGCGCCATCATCATGACCCACGGCGACGACCAGGGGCTGATCCTGCCGCCCCGGCTGGCGCCCATCCAGGCTGTCATCGTCCCGATCTTCAAATCCGATGCCGAGACCGCCGCCGTGATGGAGACCGTCGAGCGCGTCCAGGCCGAACTGAAAGCCGCCGGCATCCGCGTCAAGGTGGACGACCGCACCGAGGTCACCCCCGGCTTCAAGTTCAACGACTGGGAGATGCGCGGCGTGCCGCTGCGGATCGAGATCGGTCCCAAGGATGTGGAAAAAGGCACCGTCGCCCTGGCCCGCCGCGACAAGCCCGGGCGCGAAGGCAAGTCCTTCGTCCCGCAGGCCGGTCTGGCCGCCGCAGTGACGGACCTGCTGACAGACATCCAGAAATCCCTGCTGGAGCGCGCCACCGCCTTCCGGGATGCCCACATCTTCGAGCCGAAGGACTACGCCGAACTGACCGAGGTCGTCCAGAACGGCTGGGCCTATTCCTGGTGGTGCGAGTCGCCGGAATGCGAGGCCAAGGTCAAGGAAGAAACCAAAGCCACCACCCGCTGCATCCCGCTCGACCAGGAAGCCGGTCATGGCAAGTGCATCGTCTGCGGCCAGGATGCCACCCACAAAGTCTATTTTGCCAAAGCATATTAGGGTGCCAAGTGTTCCAGTGTCAAGTGTCACGTAACACTTAAGAGTATAGGAATTCAATATGAAATTAAGTCCAACTTTTCGGCCAAACCCTGCGCGACGCCCCCGCCGAGGCGGAGGTCGCCAGCCACAGCCTGCTCATGCGGGCCGGCTTTCATCCGCCCGCTGGGCGCGGGCATCTTTTCCTACCTCCACCTGGCCACCCGCTCGATGGCAAAGATCGAAGACATCCTGCGCGATGAGATGGACAAGATCGGCGGGCAGGAGATCACCATGCCGGTCGTCCAACCGGCCGACCTGTGGAAGGAGACCGGGCGCTGGTACCAGATCGGCGCCGAGATGGCCCGCTTCAAGGACCGGAACGAGCGCGACATGGTCCTGGCCATGACCCACGAAGAAGTGGTGGCCGACCTGGTCCGGCGGGAGGTGCAGTCCTACAAACACCTGCCCCGCCTGATCTATCACCTCCAGACCAAGTTCCGCGACGAACCCCGCCCGCGCGCCGGGTTGATCCGCGTGCGGGAATTCACCATGAAAGACAGCTACAGCCTGGATGCCGATTGGGACGGGCTGGAAAAACAATACCGCGCCCACTACCAGGCCTATTTCAACATCTTCCATCGCTGCGGGCTGGAAGTGGTGGCGGTCAGCTCCGATTCGGGCATGATGGGCGGCAAGCTGGCCCACGAATACATGTACCTCAACCCCATCGGCGAGGACACGCTCATCCTGTGCGACAGCTGCGGCTACAGCGCCAACCGCCAGGTGGCCCGCTTCGCCAAGCCCGCCGCCGCCGTCGAAGAACCGCAAGCCGTCGAAAAGGTCCATACCCCGGCCTGCAAGTCCATCGAAGACCTGGCGAATTTCCTGGGTGTTCCCAAATCCAAAACCGCCAAAGCCGTCTTCTTCATGGCGCACGATTCCCGCACGGGGAAAAACTGACCGAAAAGTTCATCTTCGCCGTCATCCGCGGCGACATGGAGTTGAACGAGACCAAGCTGGCCAATGCCGTCGCTGCCCGTGACCTGCGCCCCGCCACCGAAGACGAGATCCGCGCTAGTCGGTGCCGTCCCCGGCTTCGCCTCCCCGCTGGGTATCCAGCAGGCAAGCACCCGGTACCTTGCCGGTGATCGTCGTCATCGATGATTCCATCCCAACCTCGCCCAACCTGGTCGCCGGGGCCAACGAGACCGATTACCACCTGCTCAATACCAATACTCCGCGCGATTACGCCGCCGATATCGTCACCGACATTGCCGCCGCCGAGGCAGGCCACGCCTGTCCCAACTGCGGCAAGCCCCTGCGGGACGCACGCGGCGTGGAGGTCGGCAACATCTTCCAACTGGGCACGCGCTACTCGGATTCGCTCGGCTGCACCTACCTCGACCGGACGGCCAATCCAAGCCGGTGGTGATGGGTTCCTACGGCATCGGCGTTGGCCGCCTGCTCGCCTGCATCGCCGAGGAATATCACGATGAGCACGGCCTGCGTCTGGCCGGTGACGGTGGCCCCTTACCAGGTCCATCTGGTGCTCCTGCGCGGCAAGAACACCCCCCAGGCCGAAGAGACCGCCAACAAACTGTACGCCGACCTGCAGGCTGCCGGCGTGGAAGTGCTCTATGACGACCGCGAAGAAAGCCCCGGCGTCAAGTTCAACGACGCCGACCTGATCGGCCTGCCGCTGCGCCTGACCGTCAGCGAACGGGCTCTCGGCCAGGGCGGGGTCGAGTGCAAACTCCGCCACGCCGAGGAAAAAACCATTCTTCCACTGGAAGAAACCGTCCCGAAAACGCAAGCGATCTTGCAATCGCTCTTCGACGGTATGGCTGACCGCCTCGTTCCGGTGGAATATAAAGGCTGACATCCCCTTGCTGGAACCTTATGCCTGCCATTGATCTTGCCCGCCTCAAAACCCAGGCCGCCCGGCTGGCCGACAAGTTCGCTCAACCGGAGGCATTCATCTCCTCATTGAACGAGATGCTGGACTATTACACCAACCGCACGTATCGCATCACCCAGACGGTCCAGCGTTACGCCGTCCCCACGTATCACACTCCCCGCCCGGTCATGCGCCAGATATTGAACGAGTTGATCCCTCTGGCTGAATCCCATCCGGCGGAGGCGGTGGCATTGACGAAAAATCTGTGGGATGCCGGCAGCCTGGAATCCCGCCTGCTTGCAGCCGGGTTGCTGGGCAGCATCCCCTCCACGCCTGCCATTCCCGCCCTCACCCGCCTGCCGGATTGGCTGGCCCGTTCCACCGACCGTGAGATCCGCTCGGCCCTGCTGGGCGACGCGCTGACGCGCTTGCGCCGTGAAAACCCGGATACGTTCTTCATCATCCTGGAAAGCTGGCTGGCCTCGCCGCGCCCATCCTGGCAGGTGTGGGGTATGCAGGCGCTCATCCCGCTCCTGCAAGATCCGCAGTTCGAGAACCTGCCGGCGGCCTTTCGCATCCTTCAACCGGCCGTCAAGACCGCCGGTCCGATCACCCAGTTGGACTTGCAGGCCTGCCTGGCTGCCCTGGAGAAGGTTTCATTTACCGAGACCCTCGCCTACCTGCGGGACATTCTCCGGGATGAGCCGTCTTTGGTGCTGGTCCGCACCATCCGGCGGATTCTGCCGGGCCTTTCAGCAGAGATGCAGGCCGGTCTGCGGGGATCTTTGCGCGAATGACTACGCGAATAATTTTCGAAGGCAATCCGACATGAAACCTCTTTCCCATCGTGAACGTATGCAAGCCTGCCTGGCTAATGACCCCTCCCTCGACCGGGCTCCCGTGGCGCTGTGGCGGCATTTCCCCGTGGACGACCAGTCCGCTGGATCCCTCGCCCGGGCCACGCTCGACTTCCAGCGCCACTACGACTTCGACCTGGTCAAGGTCACCCCGGCTTCCTCCTTCAGCATCAAGGACTGGGGCGCAGAGGATGTCGTGGGAAGGCCACACCGAAGGTACACGCCGCTATATCCGGCGGGTTGTCCAATCCCCACAGGATTGGGAACGCCTGCCCCTGCTGGACCCGCGCAAGGCTCCCCATCTTTCCGCCCAATTGGACTGCCTGCGCATGATCCGGCAGGAACTCGCCCCCGAGACTCCCCTCCTGCAGACGATTTTCAATCCGCTGGCGCAGGCCAAAAATCTCGCCGGCGGGGATGTCCTTATCGCCCACCTGCGCATGTACCCCGAGGCGGTGCTGAAAGGTCTGGAGACCATCGCCAAAACCACGACCCGCTTCGTCGAGGCCTGCCTCGAGACCGGCATCGACGGGGTCTTTTACGCCGTCCAGCACGCCCAGGCCGGTCTGCTGACCCGCCTCGAATATGAGACCTTCGGCCTGGCCTTCGACCGGCAAATATTGCCCGCCGCCGCCGGACTGTGGTGCAACCTGCTCCACCTGCACGGCCTGAACGTCTACTTCGACCTCGTCCCGCAATTCACCTCCCTCGTCAGGTCGCCGCTGATCGTCAACTGGCACGACCGGGAAACCCCGCCCTCCTTGAAGGAGGCCCTGGCGAGCGATACCCCCGCGGTCCTGTGCGGCGGCATCAGCCAGCATACCATCGTGTACGCTGACAGTCGCCAGGTCGAGAAAGAAGCCGCCGATGCCCTGGCCCAGACGAACGGACGGCGACTGCTGCTGGGCACCGGCTGCGTCGTGCCGGTCATCGCGCCGCACGGCAATATTCTCAGCGCCCGCCAAAGCGTGGAGGTAAGCCAATGAGCCCGTTGCACGTCGTTTCAGGTTCCGCCAAAGGCCGCAAATTAAAGGACGTGCCCGGCGATACCACCCGCCCGGTCACCGACATGGTCAAACAGGCCCTCTTCAACATCATCGCCGGGGATGTGCAGGAGTCCACCTGGTGGGACCTCTTCGGCGGCACCGGTGCCATCGGGATCGAAGCGCTCAGCCGCGGGGCCGCCTTCGTGCGCTTCTCCGAACTGAACCGCCTGCCCATCGAGACCATCAAGGCCAACCTCGCATCACCGGTCTGACCGAACTGGCCGAGATCCGGCGGGGGGATGCCTTTGCCATGCTGGAGGCCCCGGCAGACCGTCCCTTCGACTATGTCTATATCGCCCCGCCGCAGTACAAGGAAATGTGGTCGAAGGCGCTGCTGGCGCTGGATGCCAACCCCGCCTGGCTGAACAGCGAAGGCGCCTGGGTCATCGTCCAGATCCATCCGCGCGAATACCGCCACCTCGAATTGGCCAACCTGGAAGAGTTCGATCAGCGCAAATACGGCAGCACCCTGCTGGTCTTTTACGAGATGAAATAGTGCGCCTGTGGTCGCTCGACCCCGTTTATCTGGACCGCCAGGGCTTGCTGGCCTGCTGGCGTGAAAGCCTGTTGGCCCAAAAAGTCCTCCTCGGCCAGACAAAGGGCTACCGTCACCATCCGCAGTTGACCCGCTTCCGCTCCTCCCCCAACCCGCTGGCCGCCTTGGCCTCTTACCTGACCGGTCTCGCTGCCGAGGCTCAGCGGCGCGGCTATCATTTTGACGCGTCCAAGATCGGCCCATGCAGACCGATTGACAGGATCCCCGTCACCCGCGGTCAGGTTCTGTTCGAGTGGGAACACCTGCAGCAAAAACTCGCCCGCCGTGACCCGCTCCGGCTGGAGCAGTGCCGCGCTGTGACCTTTCCCCGCTTGCATCCTGTATTCGAGTTGGTGGAAGGCCCGCCGGAGCCGTGGGAAAAACAATTTTGAATCCCTATTTAATATACACGGTGTTCTAAAAGTCATCGTGTTTTACCTCATCCCCTGTATTGCTCTTCCCCAAGGAAGGGAATTATTGACGAAAATAGGATTTTCGTCTTATTTTCCCCGCCCCAAGAGTGGGGCGGGGTCAGGGGTCTCGCCCCCAGTTATGGGGGTGGGGTTGAAATTCAGGACTTTAAGAACACCCTAATTTAATATAGAAATAACATTGCCTTTTTCACTTCTTGATGTATCATAATTACAATGGAATAATTTTTGGAGGCGCTATGGACCTGCTCACCGTCAAGATCGAAAAACCCGAAGAGATCAACTTCATCCTGGGCCAATCCCACTTCATCAAGACCGTCGAAGACATCCATGAGGCCCTCGTCAGCGCCGTCCCCGGCATCAAGTTTGGCGTGGCCTTCTCGGAGGCATCCGGTAAGTGCCTGGTGCGCTGCAGCGGCACGGACGAAGCCATGCTCGAACTGGCCCGCAAGAATTCCCTCGCCATCGGCGCCGGGCACTCATTCATTATTTTCCTCGCCGATGGCTACTTCCCCATCAACGTCTGAATTCCATCAAGAACCTGAGCGAAGTTTGCCACATCTTCTGCGCCACCGCCAACCCGACCGAGGTGATCCTGGCCGGCAACGGCTCCGGCCGCGGCATCCTCGGCGTCATCGACGGGGACTCGCCCAAAGGTGTCGAAGGGGCGGAAGATGTTGCCTGGCGCAAGGGTTTCCTGCGCAAGATCGGCTACAAGATCGAATAACCCCCTCCCCATCGAGCCTTCATGACCAGCAGCCGCACCCCCGCCAAGATCATTCCCCATGCCTTCCCCGGCATCAAACCGGCGGAAGTATCCGAGTTGATCTCCAGCAGCAAACTGATGCACTATGAACCGGGGACGGTGCTCTGCCACGAAAACGCCATCGAGAACATCTTTTACCTGATCCTCGAAGGCCAGGTGGAGGTCACCAAGGTGATCAACCACACCGAAAAACGCTTCCTCAAAACCCTCACCGCCGGCGAATTCTTTGGGGAAATGGCCCTCATCCACAACGGTCCGCGTGGCGCCACTGTCCGGGCACTGACGCCCCTGATCGCCCTCGAGATAGACAAAGAATCCTTCGACCGGGTCTTGAAGAACAGCAGCAGCGTCTCCATGGCGATGGTGCGCGAGATCAGCCGCCGCCTGCGTGAAAATGACGAGATGGCCATCGGCGACCTGCGTATCCGCGCCGGGGAACTTGCCGAGGCCTACCAGAAACTGGCCGAGCAGGAATTGGCCCGCAAGGATTTCATCACCAACATCTCCCACCAGTTGCGCACGCCGCTGATGGCTGCGGGCGGATATTTACAGATGCTCCAAAAAGGGGCGGTGCCGTCTGAAATGGTCCCCGCCGTCATGGGGACGGTCTCGCGCAACGTCCAGCAGATCACCGGGCTGGTCAACGACATGCTCTTCATCCAGGAGATGGAGTTGATCCTGGAACAGTTCGAAGCGGTGGACCTGCTGGATCTCATCTATGCTGCTGCCGGAAACTATGAGGAAAGACGAAAATCCCGCCAGATTTCTCTCAATATTGATCCGGTGCTTCCGTTGCCGCGCGTAGCCGGCGACCGGCTAAGCCTGGAGCGCGCCCTGACGGCCCTGCTGGACAACGCCATCAAGTTCAGCCACGAGGGCGGCACGGTCGAGGTGAAACTGTACCAGCAAGACGGTCAGGCGGCAGTGGTGTTCACCGATCACGGCATCGGCATCAAGCCGGAGACATTGCCGCATATCTTCGAACGGTTCTACCATGTGGATAAGAGCGGGGATCAGTTATTCGAAGGTCTGGGGCTGGGTCTGGCCATCACCCGCCAGGTGATCGACCAGCACAAAGGCCGTCTGGAAGTGGTCAGCACGCCGGGGGAGGGCAGCACATTTACGGTCTGGCTGAATGTGTGGCAGGAGGGCAAGCCGCCCAAACAGCCTGAATCAGAATAACAACGGAGGAGAGGCACCATGAAACATCAACCTGGAAAGTGGATCATCCTGGGTAGCGCTGGCCTGTCTGTTCACCGCCGCGCTGACCTTCAAACCGCCGGCGGCAACGATGATAACTGTGCCGCTGGGCGCGGGTGGGACGACGATCTTCCTGCCGGTGGTGATGCGCCAGTCCGGAGCCATTATCATCGACCACACCACCGTCAACATCAACCTGATCCCGACCGAGTACATCACCCTGGCCAAGAACATGCTGCGGGCCAGTTATGGGCACACCTCCCACGGCAGCCAGTTGATCTCGGGGGCAGGTTACTGGGAGTGACCAGAATTCCACTCTACGCGTTCACCACCAACGGCAGCGTCGTACCGAACTATCCTCTCGGTGGCCGACTACACTCCTTCCGGCGATCTGGGCAATCCTGACCGAACCACCTGGGAAAGCAGAACTCGCACATACCTGAATACCCCCGGCAATAACCGCAATATTGTCATGTGGTCATGGTGCGGGCAAGCATCGACTCCTCTCGCGTCGGATATCGACACGTACCTGAACCTGATGAGCGGGCTTGAACGCGATTACCCCAATGTTAAATTCGTCTATATGACCGGTCACCTGGATGGAGGCGGCCCAACCGGGAATCTCTACCTGCGCAACAACCAGATCCGCGCCTATGCGCGGGCCAACAATAAGATCCTCTTCGATTTCGCCGATATCGAGAGTTACAACCCCGATGGGACCTATTTCCCCAATGGTTCTGACGCCTGCGAATGGTGCAGCACCTGGTGCACGGCTCACCCCGATCAATGCGCCACCCTGCCGGATTCTTGCCAACATTCCCACCTATTCAACTGCAAACTCAAAGGCCAGGGATTCTGGTGGCTGATGGCCCGCCTCGCCGGCTGGAACGGCGTCCCCGCCACGCCTTGAGCCTATCCCGATTAGGATGTATTCCCCAAAATGAAAACTGCCTGCCGCCCCTATTAGAGGAGCGGCAGGCATAATAATTTTTCCCTTTTTAAGAATACTTCCTTTAGATGTCGGCACGGTAACTTGACTGTATAATCAATTCAAGAATAATATTCGCCAGCATATCAGGAGGGATAATGAGTGATCTCTTTACAGCAAACAAACAAAGCTTAAACAGTAGCGGCGCGCTGCGCCGAAGAATTCTCGTTGGTGTTGTATCTGCCTTCGTGCTCCTGGGATTGGCACTGGTTGTTCCTGCCGCCAGCGCGACCCCGCTGGCCTGCTGGCTCCAGGGAAGTCTCACCATTGGCGCCACGCCTCTTTGTCCTACAATGAGCGTCATCAACGATGAGATGTCCTCCTCCGATTTGGTAGAACCCTGGCGCCTGGCCCGTACCAATCCAGCAGGCGCATGCGGCGTTAACAATCATTGTCCAGGCTCATTGGGTGATACTCCGAGCCACTACGACTTACATCAGTTCATTAACAATTCTGCCTTTTCCCAGTGCGTCACGGTAACGCTCAATCCTGGCAGCTGTTATCCATCAACCATTTTACATTCCACAGCCTACCTGGGTACCTTTGATCCGACCAATCCATGTATCGGCTATCTGGCGGATATAGGAAATAGTCCGGAGGTTTCTACCTCCTATTCATTTAATGTCCCACCTGGTCAGTTTTTTTCTGTTGTCGTCAATGAGATCGTATTCACTTCCATCTGCTCAACGTATACTTTGTCCGTCTCCAGTGGAACTTGCCCCGCCTCCGGCGATTGGTATCAGATTTACTTCCCCGCTGTTTATCGTTGAGATTTCTGCTGACCGTTTTCCCCTCTGCTACCCTAAATGATATCGGCTATTCAGCAAACTCCATTACCAACTTATCCCCCCGATAAAACGACCTTGCCGAGAAAGGCGGCTCGCCCGGTTTCATCCGCCGCAGTCGCCCCAGCAAGACCGGCACATCTTCCACCGCCGCCAGGGTCGAGACTGCCTCCAGCGTGACCCACTCCAGCGTTCCTTCGGGCGAGTTTTTCGGCTGACCCTCCCGGCACTCACCCGTGAAGATATACATGCCGATGCCGGGGTTGGTCTCGGTGTCCACCAGCACGGTCCCGCACAGACGCAGGTCGGGCACGGCCTCCGCCGAAAACCCCGTCTCTTCCAGCAGTTCCCGCCGCGCCGCCGTGAGGATATCCTCCCCCGCCTCCACGTGGCCTCCCACCCCGTTGTACTTGTTGGCCCAGATGCGCTTGGTGGCGGCCCCCTTCAATAGCAAAACAAAACTCCCGCGTGTGATGAAGATCAACACACGCGGGATGAGCATATACCGGTCGAGCGTCACACCCTGTTCGGAGACAGGCATATTTTTTTACGCGACCAGGTAATCAGGCAATCAGGTTTCCCTGATCACATGACACGTGATACGTGGCACTTGACACTTCTTACCTGACACTTAATCTACACTCCCAGTTTGAGCAGGTTGCGCAGTTCTTCCAGGTGACCGGCGCTGCCCAGTTTCTCGTTCTTGTGGGCAATGAACTTGGCATACTCGGCCATGAAGACCTTGCCCGGGTCGCGCAGGTCGAACTTCTCGGGGAAGTCGCGGAAGAATTCGCGGTGGACGCGCGTCCATACCAGCCGGCCGTCGGTGTCGATGTTGACCTTGGTCACACCCAACTCCGCCGCTCGCTTGAACTCTTCTTCATTGACGCCCTTGGCGCCCTTCATGCTGCCGCCGGCCGCATTGATGCGGGCCACTTCTTCCTGCGGCACGGAGGAGGAACCGTGCATCACCAGGGGGAAGCCGGGCAGGCGCTTCTGGATCTCTTCCAGGACTTCGAAGTGCAGGCCCTGTGAGCCGGAGAATTTGAAGGCCCCGTGGCTGGTGCCGATGGCGCATGCCAGCGAGTCGCAGCCGGAGCGTTCGACAAATTCCTTGGCCTGTTCGGGGTCGGTCAGTTTGGCGTTGGCTTCGCTCACGCTCACGTGTTCTTCCACCCCGCCCAATTGACCCAATTCCGCTTCGACCACGATCCCCTTGGCATGGGCGGCGTCGACCACACGCTTGGTCGTGGCGATATTGCCCTCCAGGGATTCGCCGCTGGCATCGATCATGACGGAGGAATAGAATCCGCTTTCGATGCAGTCGTAGCAGGTGGCCTCGTCGCCGTGGTCCAGGTGGACCGCAAAAATGGCATCCGGGAAGACCTGGTCGGCCGCGCGGATGAGACCTTCGAGCATGGTCTTGTGCGTGAAGGAACGCGCACCCTTGCTGATCTGGATGATAAAGGGAGCCTGGCTGTCCATGTTGCCCTTGAACAGGCCCATGGTCTGCTCCAGGTTGTTGATGTTATAGGCTCCGATGGCATACTTGCCGTACGCCGCTTGAAACAATTGCTTGGTAGTAACGATCATATTTCACTCCTCGAAGATTCATATTTTCACGCAGACTGCGTTCCTGCGCCGAAGGCCTGCATATCCGCCCCATTATACCAAGTCTAGACCTTTCCTCCTCCTGGATTTGTAATAAAATACCTGATGTTTGAACGCAACGCTAGGCATGTATTGCAAAAAACGTCATTTCACCACAGCATACGAAAAAGCGATGGATGAGCGAGAGAACATCGCTCATCCATCGCTTTTTCGATATAAAACCCCTTCCCCGTAATCTCGATGGCTCGGAAAAGATATCTCATCTGGCTCGGGGAAGGGATATGGGGATGGGGTCGGTTCTTCTCATCTCTTCATAAAACGGATAAACCGATGATGACCAGCCAATTTGAATACCAGCCGCAACATCAATTTGGATTGGCCGAACTTACATCCCATTTTCGAAAAATACAACTTTCCCGCCAAAAAATCGTATTTATATTTGAACGCCTGTAAGGCAATCTGGCAGTATAATCTAGTAAGAAAATTACCCGCCAGCTACTTTTTGAGGAGGAACCATGAGTGATCTTTTTGAAACCGTCAAAGGTGATCAGGATTTCATCAAAAAACTACTTTCCAATGTACCCGGCTTTAAAGGCTACATCGAACGCTCCAACCGGCGCGCTTCCGACAAACTCCTGCGCGATCAGGTAGCCCTGAAGTACACAGAACTGGTTGGCCGCGTCTCCGACATTCAGAAAGACCTGGCCGATGCCGACCAGATCGACTTCATCGACGATATGGAACGCGTCGCCCTGAAATTACGCACCTTCGCCGACCGGATCAAGAATGCCTCCTACGGCTATTCCGGTTTCTTCGACGCGGTCAAGGTCAACGAAGCCGAGTTGGCCCAGATCTACACCTTCGACTCCGCCTTCTTCGAACTGGCCAGCCAGGTCTCCAACGGGTTGGACAATGTCGAAACCGCCATCGGCGGTGACGGTCTCAAGGCTGCCATCCGCAATGTCAACACCCTGGCCAAACAGGCCGTCGAGACCTACGACAAGCGTTACCAGGTCATCACCGGCAGCGGCGCCGCTTCATAATTTATTTTCCGTTACCTCTTTTCAGTGGTTTAATGAGGCGTGCGACTGGGTCACATCTATAAGCAGGTAAATGTACGCCAGTCGAGAAAAAGAAATTGAACATCGAAAATGATAAATGGCGCTGAATTCTTGGTCAGTCGCTTGAACCGGTCGGGTAGTTCAGGCGATTGACCAAGTGCTTTAATCGCAAACAACGATGATCGTCAAGTGGGGTTAATTGATACACATGGAGTTTCCGTTGTTAGACCACAAGCACATAGTAAGGTTGCCCACCAACCGTGGAGGGAAATATGAACCAGGAACTTCCTAAAGAGACAAGTCCACAGTCGAAAAGAGAGGGAAAGCCCGGGCCTATGGTTTCCCACTATTCCTCTGCTCATCCTTTCCATCCTGTGCATCCTGTTTGCGTTCTTCGGTCTGCAGGAGTATCCCACCTCGCCTCCTTGCCGCCGGGTTGGGCACAGTGGCGATGATAGGGAAACCGACCCAAACTCCCACAGCCACCTTTACGGCTACGATTACGCACACTTCGACCCCAAGCCCAACCGCGACCCCAAGCCCGACCCCGATTCCGCCAATGCCGCCGACTGACGCCGAGCCGAAAGCCACCTGGGTATCCCCGCTGGATGGCATGGTGCTGATCCATATTCCCCGGGACCAGTATCTGATCGGTTCACTGGATTCAGATTTCCCCGCCTGGGTCGGTGAGAAACCACAGCACAAAGTGAATTTGACCGATTACTGGATCGACAAAACCGAAGTAACCAATGCGATGTACGCCCTGTGTGTGGATGCAGGGGTCTGTCCCGAAAAGATCCTGGACCTTTCGTTTACAAGGCGTAACTATTTTGGCGTAGAAGAATTTGACCAATTTCCAGTCATGTATGTGACATGGGATGAGGCCCAAACTTACTGCGCCTTCGCTGGCAGGCGACTGCCGACCGAGGCGGAATGGGAAGTGGCGGCAAGAGGCACCGATAGACGAAAATACCCGTGGGGGAATGCCGCTCCGACCTGTAACCTGCTGAACTTTGGCGGAGGCTTAGCCGATTATTGTACCGGTGATACCACCGCTGTGGGGAAGTATCCCCAGGGCGCCAGCCCGTACGGGGTTTTGGATATGGGCGGCAACGTGTATGAATGGGTGGCAGATTGGTACGGTCCGAACTATATGGTGGAACCGCATGATAATCCAGTGGGACTTGAGACAGGTACACTTAGAGTGATACGGGGCGGTTCGTGGTTTAATGTCGCAGATTACGTCAGAGCTGCATTCCGCACAGGCCACAACCCCGCCGATCAATCTGAATACATTGGGTTCCGCTGTGCCCGTTGATTTGGTCCCAACGGATCCGAAGTCCCGATAATCAATCCCTGCATCATAGTGCTTGAAAGGTATCACCCAGGAGAGAAAACATGTCTAAAGCCCTGGTTGCAATATTCAGGTTTATCGTCAAAACCCTCGCAGTCATCCTGGCAGCCTTGTTCGTGCTGACAAGCATTCCCATCCTGTCGATCTTCACCGTTGAACACACATTGTTCGACGCCGGGACGTACAAACACGTCCTGCAGGAGAATGGAGTCTATCAAAGGCTGCCGGATATTGTGGGGGAAGGGATGGATTCGGTAAAAGCATTCATCGCCAATCCTTGCAAGACAAACCCGCTCGGATGCGCCATCGACGGGGCATCGCCCGAATTACAGGCTTGCTTGACCGGTGTACTGGGCGAATCGAATTACGAGGCCATCGGGAGCGGGCAGCGCAACGCCACCGAATCGGAACTGGCAGGTTCCCAACACTGCCTGGACCAATTTGGAAGCAGCGAGTCAACCGATAACGCCCAGGATGAGTCCGGCGGTAGTGGTGTGGATTTCATCAACAATCTCAGCACCAGGGATTGGCAGGCATTGATCACCCTCCTGCTCCCACCGGACGAGTCCAGGACGATGGTGGAGGGTATGCTCGATCAGGTCTTTGCCACAGTCAACGGGGAGACGGATACTGCCCGCCTTTCATTGGCAGTGGTGAAAGCGCACCTGATCGGCCAGCCAGGCGCAGACCTGGTCCAACTCCTGCTAAAAGCTCAACCGCCCTGCACGGAGGAGCAACTGGCTCAAATCCATGCAGAGGCTGCCAGTGAAAGCGAGGAGGCTGTGGTGTGCAACCCGCCGCCGCAAGACCTGGCTTTACTGACAGATCAATTGACCTCAAAGTTGGCTTCCGCCTCCGCCCAAATCCCTGACGATGTAGTCATTATCAAGCCTGCCTCCGACCTGGTTGCAACAGGTGAAGCATCGCCTGGGAACGATCCGCTCGAAACCTTGAACAAGGTCCGGGTAGCCATCCGGTTCACCCCCCTCATTCCGATCATCCTGTTGATGTTGGTGAGCCTGCTGGTCATCCGGTCACTAAAAAGTTGGCTGCGTTGGTGGGGTATCCCATTTTTGATTACCGGGCTGGTTGTGGCTGTAATAGGCCTGTCCATCCTGCCCTTGCTGAACCTGGCCTGGGTTAATTTGGTTCTGCCTCGTTTCCCGGCCATGCTGCCGGCCAGTCTGGCCGAATTTGCCCATAGCCTGATGAACTCCATCGGCCGCGCCGGGACTACACCGATGGTGATACAGGCTGCCATCCTTGGATTCATTGGCCTGGCTGCGACCATAGGCTCGATCTTTGTAGACAGAAAACCTAAGCCACCCGCTCTCGTGGTGCCGCTCCCTGAACCGAAAACACGCCTGAGTAATCAACTGGAATTGGGTTTCGCCCTGCACTTTTAATGTCCTGATGGCAGGGAAGGGGGTTTTCTCTTAACCTCAGCCGGGGCCTGATTTACGGCCATAACTTCGGACATTTTTTGCAAGAAACGTCAGTTCACCACAGCATACGAAAAAACGAATCATGAGCGAGAGAACATCGCTCATGATTCGTTTTTTCGATAGATAACCCCTTCCCCGAAATCGACTTTAGCCGGAAAGAAGCCCGCAATTAATCGGGGAAGGGGTAGGGGATGGGGCCGGGGACCTGTGCCCAGTTATGGGTATGGGGCCGATTCCTCTCACCATTATTCGAAAATGAGCCAACTGATCAAATCCAACCATGTTTGTCCATCATCGATAGCATCAAAATGATTTGTCCAAACTCATGTCTGAACTTCGGACGGAGGTCAATTGGCGTCTTGGGCTACTTTGTGGTTAAATAAACCCATGTGGAACGAATACTACCAACCCGCCTCGGTCGATGAGACCCTGCAACTGCTGGCCGAAAAACGTGAACAGGCCCGCCTGATCGCCGGGGGCACCGACCTGATGCTTGAACTCGAACGCAAACTCCGTCAGGGCGTCCATACCGTCATCGACATCACCCGCCTGCCCGGCCTGGACCGCATCAGCCTGGACGAGGACGATGTCATTCACATCGGCGCGCTGGTCACTCACAACGACGCCGTCGCCTCCCTCCTTCTGCGGCAGCGGGCCTTCCCGCTCGTCAGCGCCGCCTGGCAGGTGGGCGCTCCTCAGATCCGCAACCGCGCCACCATCGCCGGCAACGTCATCACCGCCAGCCCCGCCAACGACACCATCACCCCGCTGATGGCCCTGGGAGCGCACGTCACCCTGGCCTCCACGCGCGGCGCCCGCCAGGTCCCCCTGCCGGATTTCTACACCGGCGTCCGCCGGACGGTCATGCAGCCAGACGAGATGCTGCTGGAGATTTCCTTCCCTGCCATGAAAACCTCCCAGCACGGCGGTTTCCTCAAACTGGGACTCCGCCGCGCCCAGGCCATCAGCCTGGTCAACACCGCCATCCTGCTCGACCTGGACTCCGCCCATGTGCGCTCGGCCTCGCTCACCCTCGGAGCCGTCGCCGCCGGTCATCATCCATGCCCCCGAAGCCGAAGCCTACCTGACCGGGCGGGAATTGACCGAAGAGGTCATTTCCCAGGCGGCCGAACTGGCTGCCACGGCTGCCCGCCCCATCGACGACATCCGCGGCTCGGCCGCCTACCGCCAGGCCATGGTCAAGGTGCTGGTATCCCGGATGCTGCGCACCCTGCGTGACGGGACCGAACAGTCACAGGTCCCCGCCGACCCGGTCCTGCTGTGGGGCGAAGCACCCGCCTCGGTCCAGAAGACGACGCCGGAGCCACCCTCACGATTGTACGGTCCGGCCCGACCGATCCACACGACCATCAACGGCAAGCCCTGCACCTTCACGAGCGGCTTCGAAAAATCGCTCCTGCGCCTGCTGCGGGAAGAGGCCGGGCTGATCGGCACGAAGGAAGGCTGCGCCGAGGGTGAATGCGGCGCCTGCACGGTCTTCCTGGACGGCAAGGCGGTCATGTCGTGCCTGGTCCCGGCGGGCCGCGCCGACGGGGCTGAGATCGTCACCATCGAAGGTCTCTCCACGCCCTCCAGCGAGGAGCAGGCTGAGGTTCTCCATCCGGTCCAGGCTGCCTTTGTGGCCGATGGGGCCGTCCAATGCGGTTACTGCACCCCCGGCTTCATCATGTCCGCCGCCATGCTGCTGGAAGAGCGCCCGCATCCCTCCCGGGATGAGATCGGGCAGGCACTCACCGGCAACCTGTGCCGCTGCACCGGCTATTACAAGATCGTCCAGGCCATCGAAGACGCCGCCGCGGCCTGACCCTGGACAGATCCGCTGTCGCAGGATATTTTTCGACGGGAAAGGGACTCGAATATGGCAAAATACGCAAAATACCAACGCAAACCCATCCCCAAACCAGAACAGAACCCCATCTGGCGCGGCATTGGTTGTCTCCTGATCATCATCGTTCCAATCATGGCCTATGCCCTGATGATGGTGACCTTGCAGCCGTTGATCGGCTCCGGCATTGTGCCGGAGGAACTGCGGGGGTATGCCCAATTTCCACCGTGGGCTCTCACCACCCCCGTCATCCGCAACATTGCCTTTTTCCTCGGCGGCATCAATGACCTGTATCTGAAATTGACCTCTTTCTTTGTCATCCTGGTCCTGATGACCGCCCTCTCCTCGCTGGCCTATACCATGATCTTCCAGGTCATTGGCCCGCCCCGTTATTCCTCCATGGATGCGCCGCCTCCTCCGGGTACTCCCAAGAGGTCCAAGCGCTAGGGACTATCTTTTTTATGGGTGGGAAGGGAAGGCTATGAAAAACTGCCGTGGCGATCCATTTCAGCCGCAGGGTGATTTTTACCTGTTTAGCGATGGTGTTATTGTTTGCGTCCTGCAGCAAGGGCAATGAACACTTCCACCCCTTCCCAAACGACAGTCCTCATCAACATTCAAACCTTCCAATTCATTTCACACCTACTTATACGAAGACTCCTTCTCCTGATCGTACACTATCAGTGTTTCCATATGAACAAACCATGAATGCGTTCTCTATTTCACTTCGATCAAACGAACGCTGCCAGATATACATCAACGGAATCAATACAACAAACAGTTGTGGCTCCCTTTCCTGGAAGTTGTATCGGAAGTCCCCTGTGGTAATTACTCCAATTTGATCTCCCCGGATGGTGAATGGTTAGCGGGGGCGTGTCCGAATGACAGATTTTATACAAGCAACCGTAATAATGGTAAATATTGGGAAATATTGTTTAATGTACATCTTGATGACAGTTGAGTATTTTAGCAGCGCCTATTGTGAATCCGACCCAATCTGGTGGTCGAACGATAGTAGATACATCTATTTTCACTTATTCCATTGCGTTGAGCCGGGCATTGTATCGGTTCATTTTTATGAGATTGATCAGGTGCCGGACAATCTCTTTAGGATGGATATAGAAACAGGTGCATGGGAAGAAATCGCACCCAGAGCAAATGTATTTTCCTTTTCCCCTACCGGCCGGCGATTAATTTATTTACTTACACATACCTCTTACGGCGATTCTCGCACGGTTGACGTGTCAGTTCTAGATTTGAAAACGGGGGATTCCGTACTATATACCTTGAACGATTATCTTACTGCTGGATATGTCCTATGGTCGGAGGATGGGACAAAAGCTTACTTTTCTGCAGAACGCGGAGTGGTGCTCTATCTTTCAGAAGATCCGCATACCTATACGATTTATATGATCGATATGGGAACGCAAAAAATTACGCGAATTTATACTTTTGAAAGATCAGAGAAGATCATTTTTCCGACTGGAACTCCAGGAACAAAATAATGTACTCGTCTTGAAGGCAATTCCATTTCGGTCATCAGACGATTTTGAAACAATTTATTTGGATTTGAATACCCTCCAGGTTTCTTCAGAACCTATTCCTCCTACACCTTAACGAAATGAAAACTAGATCGGTCACTATTGCTTTTTCGCTTTTGGGACTTATATTCCTTCTCTGCCTGCGATCAACCCGTGCCACCACCCCCGACGGCTACTGCCGCTATTACTACATCAACAATAACACTTCGCCCATCTCCGACCAAAACACTCTCCACACCAACTCCCACACGAGAATTGATATATCCCACCCTGGAACCAACCTCGGCAGCCTTGTATACCCAGGCTGCTCACTTTCCAGAGAATTGTAAGCATAACTATATTTGGATGACGATGATCTCCGCTGACGGCAATTGGCTGGCGGAAGAATGTGACGTTGTTAGCTCAGAACTGAGTGTGGTGAATATGGCTGGATCGTTCAGAAAGACCATCACCTTTCGTGATATCTTCGGTGATGAATATCCAAGTGGTAATGCGTATCGTGTTTTTCCCTTACATTGGTCGAACGATCTTCACACCTTATATTTCAGCACTAACATTACTGGTTGGGAATCACTACCAACCGTGGTAAGCTTTTATTACGATGGTTCTCTTTACAAATTGGACCTTCAGTCAGGCAATTGGGCTGAAGTTATTCATGCTAACCAACTCGACCGTTATTTTTATTCTTTTTCACCCACCGACAGGAGGGTGGCCTATCCATCTTATTCATATCCCGATTCTTCCTTGAATATATTTGATCTGAAAACAGGCGAACAATATTCTCTCTTCCTTCAAGGATTTTCCGAGTGGGGTGCAGTGGCCTGGGCACCTGATGGATTATCCTTTGCTTTCACTGCTGCAAAGTGGGAAGAGATTGGCAATTTCATAGACCAAAAATACACCCTTTATATTTTTTCTGTTGAAAACCAAAATCTCACGGCGATTATCTCAAACACATCGGAGAAACGTATACCTTCACTGTGGTCGGCCGACGATATTCTTGTGATCGATCAATGGGATGAGAATACCTTCAATGATATTCTTCCGGGTCAAACACAATATTACGACATCAATGCACGCTCCTTCATAATCCCTACTACCACACCATCACCTTGATTGTCTTCTAACTCCATCCTTCAATCCTATTTCACTGTTCACTGTTCACTCCTCCCCAAACTGGATTACAATTTACGCCTATGCCAAACGCAATCGGTCAATCCGTCCCCCGCATCGATGCCCGTGACAAGGCCACCGGTCAGGCCCTCTATTCCGGCGACCTGACCCGCCCCGGCATGCTGCACATGAAAACCCTCTTCGCCGGGCGTCCGCATGCGCGCGTGCTCAGCATCGACACTTCCGCCGCCCTGGCCCTGCCCGGCGTGGTGGCCGTCTTCACCGCCGTGGATGTGCCCGTCAACGAGTTCGGCCTGCAGTGGAAGGACCAGCCCGTCCTGTGCGGACCGGTTCCGCATGCCAAAAAAGCCGGCTCGAATGGCTCAAATCAGCCACCCGCCCCCGACATTGTCCGCTGCGAAGGCGATAAGGTCGCCGTCATCGTCGCCGAAACCGAAGGCATCGCCGCCAAAGCGCGCGACCTCATCCGGGTCGAATACGAAGACCTGCCCGCCGTCTACGACGCCGCCGAGGCCATGCAGCCGGGCGCGCCGCGTGTCCACCCCGAGATCGGCGAACTCGAACATCTGCGTATGGGACAAGATCCGCAAGGGTGACGTGGAAGCCGCCTTCGCCCGGGCCGATGTGATCGTCGAAGGCGAATACCGCACCCCCTACCAGGAACACGCCTACCTCCAGCCGGAGGCCGGTCTGGCCTATGTGGACGAAGAAGGCCGCCTCACCGTCGAGTGCGGCGGTCAGTGGACCCACACCGACCAGGAGGCCATCGCCCACGCCCTGGGTCTGCCGAAAGAGCAGGTGCGCGTCATCTACCCGGCCATCGGCGGCGCCTTCGGCGGGCGGGAAGATATGTCCGTCCAGATCGTGCTGGCGCTGGCTGCCTTGAAACTCAACCGCCCGGTCAAGATCATCTGGAGCCGCCAGGAATCCATCATCGGTCACGGCAAGCGCCACCCGATGACCCTCAAGACCAAATGGGCCGCCAGCAAGGACGGCAAACTGCTCGCCGCCGAGACCACCGTCATCGCCGACGCCGGCGCGTACATGTACACCTCCAACAAGGTGCTCGGCAACTGCACCATCACCGCCACCGGACCGTATTTCATCCCCAACGTGCGCGAAGACGTGCTGGGGGTCTACACCAACAACGTCCCCACCGCCGCCTTCCGCGGCTTCGGCGCTCCGCAGGCATTGTGGATGGCCGAAATTGCAAATGGACAAACTGGCCGAAAAACTCGGCCTCGACCCGGTCGAGTTCCGCCACCGCAACGCCCTGCGCCAGGGCGATACCCTCAACGTGGGCACGCCCTCGCCGGGCCGCGTCAGCATCGTCGAGTGCATCGAAGCCGCCGCCCGCAAGTCCGGCTGGAGGAAGACCGCCGCCGGTTGGAAGTCACCCAAACGCGCCAATACCAGCCTCGCCCAACCGTCAAACGCGGTCTCGGCTTTGCCTGCGGCTTCAAGAACGTCGGCTTCAGTTTCGGCTACCAGGAGAACTCGTGGGCGCGGGTGGAGATCCACGGCACGGCCGAGATCGAGCACGTGGTCGTCTGGCACGCCGGCGCGGAGGTCGGTCAGGGCACGCATACGGTCATGGCCCAGATGGCCGCCGGCGCGCTGGGCGTGCCGTTCGAGATCGTGTCCATGGTCACCTCCGACACGCTCAACATGGGCAACCCCGGCAGCGCCTCCGCCTCCCGCATGACCTTCATGTCCGGCTCGGCCATCAAGGGCGCGGCCGAGTTGGCCCTGGAAAAATGGAATGCCGAGGAACGCCCGGCCATCGCCGAGCACACCTACCTGGCTCCCAAAACCACCCCCTTCGACAAGGAGACCGGCTACGCCATGCCCAACCTCTCCTACGCCTACGTGGCCCAGGCCGTCGAAGTGGAAGTGGACATGGAGACCGGCTTTATCAAGGTGCTGCGGCGTCGTCTCGGCCGACGACGTGGGCCAGGCCATCAACCCGGCCCTGGTGCAGGGTCAGATCGAAGGGGCGGTGGTGCAGGCTCAGGGCTACGTGCTGACGGAGAACCTCATCTCCCGCAAAGGCCGCATCCTGACCGACCAACTCAGCACCTACCTCATCCCCACCATCCTGGATATTCCCGAGGCGGTCGAATCGGTCATCCTGGAGATCGCCGAGCCGAACGGACCCTTCGGGGCCCGCGGTGTGGGTGAACTGCCGCTCCTGCCGGTCGCTCCCGCCATCGCCGCCGCCGTCCATGACGCCACCGGCGTGTGGATCGACGAGTTCCCGCTGACCCCCGAGCGCGTCCTGCGCAGCCTGGGCAAGATCTGATGCGGCAAATATTCTCCCGCCACAAATACAAACTGGTGGTCTTTGGGCTCCTGTTCACCGCCTCCATCGTCTCGGTCCTGCTGGCGCGGGCGCGCATGGCCTACAGCCGCTCGGATGACTATTCCGCGCTTATCTGGAATCTGTTCCTGGCGTGGATCCCCTTCGTTTTTGCCGCCATCGCCTACGTGATCTCCTGGTCGCGCAAATTGCTCTATCTGGTCGTGCCCGTCTGCGCCATCATCTGGCTGGTCTTCTTTCCCAACGCCCCCTACATCCTGACCGATTTCCAGCACCTCGGCGAAAACACCGGCAATGCGCCCATCTGGTACGATGTGCTCATGCTCATCTGGTTTGCCTGGACGGGTTTGCTGCTCGGTGTGGTTTCACTCTATTTTATGCAGGAGATCGTTACCCGCGCCTTCGGCCGCTCGACCGGCTGGATCTTTGCGATTGGCGTGACCATCCTCAGCAGCATCGGCATTTTCCTGGGCCGCTTCAACCGCTGGAACAGTTGGGACCTGCTGCAGGACCCTTTGCCCATCGCCTATGACGTATGGAGCTGGCTGCGGCATCCGTTTGCAAATATGCGCGTGTACACCTTCACCCTCCTGTTCACGGCTCTATTTCTTTTTGTCTATCTTGCCATCCACGCCTTCGGGCGGGTGATGCAGGAACGTCAACTGGCAGTGCCCGGCAAAGAACCCCTTTCGTAGGCTTCATCTGCGATTAAAAACTTCATATATCCCTGTCCGCGGGAAGAATTGGCCTCGCATGATCCCACTCGACTATCACGTCCATTCCACCTTTTCTCCCGACAGTCCCGTCACCCTCGAGGCGCATTGCCTGCGGGCCGTTGAGATCGGTCTGCCCGAGATCGGCTTCAGCGAGCATTGGGACGTAGGCCCCTACGAAGACGTCACCCGCTTCTTCAAACCGCTCCCCTGGTGGGATGAACTCGAGCGCCTGCGCAGCCTCTTCAAAGGCCGCCTGACCATCCGCGCCGGCATCGAGATCGCCGAACCGCATCTCTATCCGCAGGAAACGGCTGAAATGCTGGCCACCCTGCCCTTCGACTATGTCCTCGGTTCGGTCCATTTCGTCGGCCCGCACATGATGTTCGACGAGAAATATTTCGCCCAACACACTGCCGACGAGATCTATATCCCCTATTTTGCCGAAATGGAAAAGATGGTCCGCTCCGCCGATTTTGATATCATCGCCCATTTCGATATCCCCGCCCGCACGGCCAAACCAATGGTCGGTTACGACCTGCCGCGTTACGAGGGGGCCATCCGCTCCATCCTGAAGATCGTCATCGAGCGCGGCCTGGCTCTGGACGTCAACGTGGCCGGCCTGCGCAAACCCACCCAGAACATCATGCCCGACCCGCTCATCCTGCGCTGGTACCACGACATGGGCGGCGAACGCCTCACCCTCGGCTCAGACGCCCACGCGTGGACCACCTGGCCCTGCATCTTGACCAAGCCATCGAGGCCATCCGCGCCGCCGGATTCACCCACCTGACCCAGTTCGAAGGCCGCCATCCCCGCCAGATCCCGCTAGAAATCTTGTAGTGACGACCCTGCCCTGCCTGTCCTGCGCTCTTCAGCAGGATGTTGTTTCAGGTCAGTCGTCACTTTCAGAAATCTTGTACATGATTAACCCCAAAATGAAAACTCTTCTTGTCGATTGTTGATTTCGAGTGTCATTTCATTCTGGCAATGCGCTAAAATCATCAGCCATCGAAAACTGAGAGTGCGGAAAGCGTTTTTTGCTTTCCGCACTCTCAAGTTTTCGAAATAATCCCCCTTCCCGTCGGACTTTGATTTCGCGGTATTTGTTCGGGAAGGGGGAAAAAGGGGGTTGGGTGTCCAGTATCTGTTCTTTTACCAAAATATCCTGATTTATTAATATCGGGATATTTTATGTTTATAAGAGTATCGGCCAAAGCCGTTATTACTACCTGAAATATGGATGAGCAGGCGTTCTTTGCTTGCTCATTCTGTGGTTTAATATCCCCATGGCATCCATAGTGCTCATTCGCGGCGGCGGCGACCTGGCTTCAGGGGTGGCCGTCCGCCTCATCCGTGCCGGGTTGCGTCTCGTCATCACCGAATTGCCCCAGCCCATGGCAGTCCGCCGCACGGTCGCCTTTGCCGAGGCCGTTTACGCCTCCCAGGTCACCCTCGAGGGATTGACCGGCCGCCTGGTCAAGGACCCCACCGACACATTCCAGATCATCAACGTGCTCTCCAAACAGCAGATCCCCGTCCTGGTGGACCCTGCCTGCGTTTCCGCCCAACTTCTCCATGCCGCCGTCATCGTCGATGGGCGCATGACCAAGCAGCCGCCCGAACCCATCGGCTATTCTCCCCATCTCTACATCGGCCTCGGACCGGGCTTCATCGCCGGGCAGAACTGCCAGGTCGCCGTCGAGACCCGTCGCAGCCATACCCTCGGGCGCGTCTACTGGCAGGGTGGGCCGGATGCAGACACGGGCCAGCCCGAAGGCGACCCGCAGCGGGTCCTGCGCGCCCCTGCGGATGGGGAGTTGGTGGCCCATGCCGGGATCGGACAGCATCTTGAGGCGGGCCAACTCATCGCCGAGGTGAACGGGCAGCCCGTCCTTTCACCGTTCGCGGGCGTCCTGCGCGGACTGCTGCACCCCGGCCTCACCGTCGCCACGGGCGTGAAGATCGGCGACGTGGACCCGCGCGATGACCCGCGCCTGACCCTGCTGGTCTCCGACAAAACCCTCGCCATCGGCGGCGGCGTCCTGGAGGCCATCCTTTCAAGAAGCGACCTGCGCAAGATCCTGTGGGACTGACATCGCCTCCACAATGAACCTTTCTCAGGCTCTCCGCCTAAATCCTCCCCCCGACTTTCATGCCTCCATTCCACTTGGCGGTCTGCGACAGGCCTCCGCTGGGGTCGCCTTCGTCGGAGCGGGAGGAAAATCCACCGCCATGTTCCAATTGGCGCGGGAACTTAGCGGAGAAACCAATCTGCCGGTCATTGTCACCGCCTCCTCGCACCTGCACGTGGACCAGATCAAACTGGCCGATTCTCACTGGTCGGGCACTACTCCCGAGGCGCTCGCGCCATCTGGAAGACCACCTGCGCGGCGTCATGCTGGTGACCGGGCCGATTGAATCCGACCGTACTTTGGGATTGGATTCCGTTACTCTTGATTGGCTACACGCAATTTGCGGCTACCACGACCTCCCCCTGCTCATCGAAGCCGACGGCTCTCGCCGCCATCCCCTCAAAGCCCCCGCAGAGCATGAGCCGCCCATTCCCGCCTTCGTCGACACGGTCATAGTAGTGGCGGGTCTTTCCGGGCTGGGAAAACCGTTGAACGACGAACACGTCCACCGTCCGGAGATATTTTCCCGCCTGAGCGAATTACCCCTTGGCGCAGAGATCACCCCCGCCTCACTCCTGCGGGTGCTCACCCACCCATCCGGTGGAACTCAAGAACATCCCCTCCCACGCCCGCCGCCTCGCCCTGCTGACCCAGGCCAATTCAACCGAAGCACAGACTTCCGCTCAATGGCTGGCAGATAAACTCGTCCCGCCTTTTGACGCAGCCTTGATCGCCTCCCTCCAACCTGAGCCCCTGATCCGCCGGGTGGTGGAACCCGTCGCCGGGATCATCCTCGCCGCAGGCGAAGCCAGCCGCTTCGGCGCTCCCAAACAACTGCTGGATTATCAGGGCGAACCGTTCGTCCGCCGCGTGGCCCGCACAGCCCTTGCCGCCGGACTTTCCCCCGTCGTGGTGGTGACGGGCGCCAACGCCGCCCCCATCGAGGCTGCCCTGGCTGGCCTGAACGTCCACATCGCCCGCAATGACGACTGGCAAAGCGGTCAGAGTTCTTCCATCCGAATCGGTTTGCAAGCCCTTCCCCGGAATATCGCCGCTTGCCTCTTCCTGCTGGCAGACCAGCCGCAGGTGACCCCCGCAGTCATCCATGCCCTGATGGACAAGCACCAACAATCCCTCTCGCCAGTGATCGCTCCACAGGTAGGCGGCCAGCGCGCCAACCCGGTCCTCTTCGACCGGCTGACCTTCCCGGCTTTGATGTCCCTCTCCGGTGATGTCGGCGGACGGGCGATCTTCCCGCAATTTCCTCCCGCCTACCTGCCCTGGCAGGACGGATCCCTATTGGTGGATATCGACACCCCCGCGGATCTGAAAAAACTGGAGGGGCTGAAGTAGATGTCCATGCCGCCCGTCGTTTCCGTCGTCATCCTGGCGGCTGGTGAATCCCGCCGGATGGGCCAGCCCAAACTGCTCCTGCCGTGGGGTCAGCGGACCGTCCTGGAGCAGGTGATCGCCACCTTCGCGGCTGCCCTCCCGCACAAAACCGAGGCGGACTCTCTTAAAGGGGAAATCCTGGTCGTCACCGGCGGAGCCCGGGAGCAGGTCGAGTCGCTGTTGGAAGGGTTGAAAGACCGCTATCCCCTGCAAGCGGTATTCAATCCAAATTTCGCCACCTCCGGCATGATCAGTTCCATCCAGGCAGGTCTGCAAGCCCTTCCAGCCAACGTCGAGGCAGCCATCATCGGGCTGGGCGACCAACCCCAGGTGCAGGAAAAAACGATCCGTGCCATCCTGAGCGCGTACGAACAAACCCGCTCGCCCCTGGTCGTCCCCAGTTTCAACAACCAGCGCGGCCATCCCTGGCTGGTGGACCGGTCACTCTGGTCGGAGATATTGTCCCTGCCAGCCTCCGCCACCTCACGCCAGTTCCTCAGCGCCCACGCCTCCCAGGTGGAATACGTGTCGGCTGATCACAGCGTCCTGCAAGACCTGGATACTCCCGCCGATTATAAACGCCTCAAACCATAATTCTGAGGTTCAGACAGTAGTTCGGACATTTCTTGCAAGAATTGTAATTTCACCACAGTATACGAAAAAACGATGGATGAGCGAGTGTTCTCTCGCTCATCCATCGTTTTTTCAATATGAAACTCCCTTCCCCGTCGTCAAGATGGTCCGGGAAAGATATCACACCTGGCTCGGGGAAGGGTCGGGGATGGGGTCTGCGGTTCTCACCTACGCTTGGGCAGCCTCAATCGTCGCAAAAAATATCTGGCTCGAACCTTTTTACAGAAATCCTGTCATCTTGAAAGAATTGTCCGAATTCGCGTCCGAACCTCCGCGAAAATCCCCTTGCTATTTCACTCATCCTGTGCTATTTTATTCCAATGGTTACCAGAGTGGTCCGAAACCCGCTCCCCAAACCGGGACTGTGGAAGGTTTCCGGCGTATAATGCAGCCCACCATGCTCCGGTCGTTTATCGCCGTGGAGATCCCGGGCGAAGTCCAGCAGGCCATATCCCGCAGCCTGGCTCCATTGCAAAAGACCTTGCCTCCCCCGCTGATCCGCTGGGTTGCGCCGCAAAACGTCCATCTCACCTTGAAATTCCTCGGCGACGTTTCCCCTTCCAACCTGGAAAAGGTGGCCGCCCTGTTGAAAATGGAAGCCTGCGCCCACGGCAGTTTTTCCATGACGGTCCAAAGCCTGGGCGCGTTCCCTACTTCACGGCGGGCACGCGTGATCTGGATCGGCCTGGAAGCGCCGCCGCTGTTATTGAACCTCCAGCGCGGCATCGATGCGGCCTCGGCTCAACTCGGCTACCCGTCGGAATACCGCCCCTTCTCTCCGCACCTGACCGTCGGACGGGTGGGCCAGCATGCCACCGCAGCCGACCTGCAAAAGATCCACACTGCCGTGGATTCGACCCACATCGGCGACCTCGGCAATGTGCATGTAGAGGCCGTCCACATTTTCAAGTCTGATCTGCGTCCCGGCGGATCGGTGTACACACATTTATATACATTGCCAATGAGAACCTGACCCTGGCATTCCTTTTCTCCCGCGGGCATCCGCTCGCCGTTTTTCGAAAGAGGTGACTCCTGGATACACTGGAACTCGCACGCACTATTATTGACGCACTGGAAGATAAAAAAGCGGAAGATATCCTTTTGCTGGATATCAAAGAAATGGCGGCCTTTACGGATTATTTTGTTATCTGTACCGCCACATCCAGCCGCATGCTCAACGCCCTGGCCGATGGCGTCGTCGAAAAGACCCGCCTCGCTCATAAGAGAAAAGGTCACATTTCCGGGAGTCCTGATTCAGGCTGGCTGGTGGTGGATTACGGCGATATCGTCGTACACCTCTTTGATGATGAACTGCGCCACTACTATAAGCTGGAGGAATTATGGAAAGACGGCAAGGTCCTGGTGAGGCTGCAATGAATAAATACACCGGCGCCAACATGGATATTGACCTGGCCACCCCCGCCGGTCAAATTGCGTGGGAGCAGTCCCCCTGCCCCTGGAACGTGGCCGACGGCACCGGCATGCATCGCTGCGCCATCAAGAATATATCCCTCTGCCCCTATTTCTGCGGGGTCGAATACCCTGATACGCTCCTATGCAGTTATCCCGAAGAAAATCCCTATCGGAAATAAAAAGTATCCCGCAGGCACAAATCTGCGGGATACTAATTTCAGATAATCACAGGTTTCCGATGTCATTGCGAGCGAAGCAGCCTGCCCCGCAGCGGGGAAGCAATCTCCTGATTTTCTGGCGAGTTACGACTATTTTTAGCGGGAGATTGCTTCAGCGGAAGTACACCACTTCGCAATGACACCAAATTCGTGATTTACTAAGTTTATTATGCCTGATGGCTTACGGCTGGCCCGGCGACGCAAGAGCCGTATCCACCGCCTTCAATGCAAAATAAGCATCCATGATAGCCTTGAGCGAAGGGGCAGCCACGCTCCCGCCCTCGCCCGCATTATAGTAGAAGACCACCACGGCAATTTCCGGATCGTCGTAGGGCGCGAAGGCAATGGTCCACGCATGGGCCGGCCACTCGCCGGGGATGCAGGTTCCCTTCACTCTGGCTACGGCATCGCAGTATTCGGCCGTACCGGTTTTCCCCGCCACCGCAATGGGGTAATTTAGGAACGAAAAATCACGGTTCAGCGTTCCACGCGAATCGGTCGCAGCCATGCGCATGCCCTGCTTCACCTGTTCCACCGCCTCCGGGCTGATGGTCTTCATTTCACCAGTTAATATACACTCCCCCTCTTCGCAATCGTAATCCTGGATCAACGGATCGGTGGTCACATCCCACCGCAGGCGCGGCGTGAAAGGCTGGATGATATTCCCGCCCGCGTCCACAATATCATGCACCAGGGTCGGCTGCATCAGTTTGCCGTCATTGGCGATCGTGGCAGCGGAGAGCAGCACCTGCAGCGGGGTCGCCAGCACATATCCCTGGCCCACGCTGGCAAGGTACGTGTCACCCGTCGACCAGTTCTCGCCTTTATTGATCCGCTTCCACGACCTGGTCGGGATCAACCCCGAGATCTCACCCGGCAATTCGATGCCGCTTGGACGGTTGTAACCGATTGCCTGCGCATACTGGAGCAGCCGGTCGATCCCCAGACCCTGCGTAACTTCATTCTCAAAACCGCCGCCGACCTTATAGAAACACACATCGCTGGATAAGGCAATGCATTTCAGGAAGGGCAGTTGTCCCAATCCGCTGGTCTCGCCATAAAAGGTATAGGTCCAGTCGTAATACGTCTGGGTGCTGCCCGGATCGGTGGGGGAAAATGTGTTCTGCAGGGTGATCATGGCCGGGGCGTCGATGATGCTGGCAGGAGTGACTACTCCCTCGTTCAAAGCGCCCAGGGCCGTGGCTAGTTTGAAGGTCGAGCCGGGCGGATATTCCGTTGAGACAGCCATGTTCAGCAGCGGATGGCGCGGATCGTTTTCCAACTGGTTGTAATAATAGGCCGGGATGATACGGGAAAGGCGGTTGTTCTCATACGATGGCGTTTGCACCATCGCCAGGATCTCGCCTGTCTTGGGATTCATGACAATGGCCGCGCCGCTGGTGACACGGTCATACCCGTTATAAACGTTATTCCAATAATCCATATCCCGTTTGAGGATGGCTTCGGTCGCCTCCTGCAAACGCGTATCGATGGTCAGGATGACATTATTTCCCGGCGTGGCGGCTACGGGCGGCTGTAAGTTGCGCAGTTCCTGCCCGGCCACATCCACCTCCACGGTGCGGCTGCCCGGTTTCCCGATCAGGACATCATTCAACGAGTTTTCCACCCCGGCGTAGCCGATCTTATCCCGGTTGGGCAGGAAGCCGAGAGCGCGATAATCCTCTTCCAGCGAGGCCCAGATCGGCCCCAGGAAACCGACCAGGTTGGAGGTCAAAGAACCGGTTGGGTAATCGCGCACCGGCTCGATGTCCACGCTCACGCCCGGCCAATCACCGCTGTGCTCCCTTACCATCATGGCTATCTTTTCGCTGGCATTGCACTGGATCTTGACCGCGTCGAAGGGCGCGTTGGACCGTTGTAGGTCGACAAATTGGGTGATCCCCGGGCCGGTGATGCACGGAGCGATCAATTTGGCATCTTCCACGGTTCCCTGATTGACCGGTACTCCCGTCAACAAGGACAGTTCGCGATAGATCCGCTGCACATCCCCATCGTCATCCGGCAGGAATGCGGGAGTAACGACAATATTATATGAAGCAATATTACGAGCCAGGGTGATGCCATTGCGGTCATAGATGGCGCCGCGCGCAGGCGGCACGCTGATCAATTGGGTCCGGTTTTCCTCGGCCTGCAGGATATAGTCCGTCTTCCCGATGATCTGCAAACTCACCAGCCGTATGACGAATATCAGCCCCACCACGCCTGCCAGCCCATACACGACCAGGAAACGCCAGTTTTGGAAATGGACGGGACGCCCTGACGTGGTCATGCGATCACCTCCGCCGGGTACATGCGGTTGGCCAGGTCCTTGATCAGTGCATGAACGGGGATCGCCAGGAGCAGGTTCAGCAGGAGGCTGGGCAGCAGGATTTGCAGCAGCACGTCACCCGGAGAAAGGGTCACGCCTGTGAATAAGCGTTGGAAGTATGTGAGCATAAGCAATGCCAGTGTACCTGTAAAAGTTACCGCAAACATGGCCAGCAGCGGCGCCTGCCAGATGCGGTGGATCAATAAACGTGCCGCTCCCACCACCATCAGGTAGGCCGCCAGGTAAATATACCAGGGAATCCCCGAAACCAACCCGACCAAAAGGCTTGCACACACGCCCCATATCCAGGACCCGCGCGTGCGTTCCTGCAGCGCCCAGGCTGCCAGCACCAGCAGGATCAGGTCGGCGTTGCCGCTTAACAACACCATCCGGCTGACGATGGCTGTTTGGAGTATGACCGTCAATCCAAGTACCGGGAGAACTGCCAGCAATGATCGGCGCATGCTAAGGTCCGGGAACCTCGAGCAGAGGGCTGATATCCACCGGCTTGAAATTCGTGATGATGAGGATGAACTGAAGCCGGTTGAATTCCACATTCGGCTGGATGGAGGCCTGCTGGAAAAGTTCCGATTCCAATTTACGGGTGCTGACCACCTGGCCCACCAGCAGGTTGGGCGGGTAAACGCCGCCCAGGCCCGAAGTCAGCACAACGTCGCCCACCTGCATACTGGCATCCTGCGGGATCATGTCCAGCGTCAGGTCGCCGGTGATGGACCCGAGCAGCATGGCTTCCACATTGGAGGTCTGCATGCGCACATTCACCGCCGAACCGGCATCCGTCACCAGTTGGACCCGGGCGGCTTCGGCCACCACCGCATCCACGCGGCCGACCAGACCCTTGTCGGTCACCACCGGCATGCCCGGCAGAACGCCCTCATTCGACCCGATGTTGATGATGACATAGCGCAGGAACGGGCTGGGGTCGCGGCCGATGACCGCCGCAGCCCGATAGGAGTATTGCGGATTGGCGCGGGCAAAGTCCACCAATGCCGAGAGGATGTTCGTTTCGGTCACCTGCTGCTGCAGTTCGATCACCTGCGTCTGCAGTCGGGCAACCTCCCCTTCCAATTCGGTGTTCCGCTGGCGCAGCGACGCCACATCCCGCGGGACGGTCAGGAAGTCCACCACGGCCAGGTAACGGCTGGAGACCCACGTCTGCGCGCTGACGACCAGGCGGCTGACCCAGTTGTTGACCGGGCTAAAATACCCGCCCAGGGCCAGCGCGATCAAGCCGATGGCTACCAGGGCAACCACGGCTGTTTGAAGGGAACGGGGGAAATTAGATTTCATGATTGATTGGCAAAACCGCGCCGGAATGACGCGGTCACGCGGTTAAGAATGACGCGTGCTGCCGCGCTCCAACCCCACCAGGTACCGGCTCTTGTCTGCAAAATCATCCAACACCACGCCGGTTCCACGGACAACACAGGTCAGCGGGTCTTCAGCGACCCACACGCGCAAATTCAATTCATCTGACAGACGTTCGGCCAGCCCTTGCAAGAGCGCCCCGCCGCCCGCCAGGCAGATGCCGATATCCATCAGGTCCGAGACGATCTCGGGAGGCACTTCGTCGAGTGCGTCTTTTATGGTCTCCACGATCACCTGTACCGATAAAGAAGGGCTTCACGCACTTCCACCGAGGAGATCTCGATGGACTCCGGCAGCCCGGTCACCAGGTTGCGGCCGCGCGCTTCGGCCATTTTTTCCACGGGCAGAGGGAAGGCCGAGCCAATGTTCCACTTGATCTGTTCGGCAATGCCCTCGCCAATAAGGACGTTATATTTGTTGCGGATGTACTGGACGATATCCTGATCCATTTCATCGCCCGCCACCCGCAGGGAACGGGAAACCACCACCCCTCCCATCGACAGGACCGCCACTTCGGTGGTCCCGCCGCCAATATCGACGATCATGGATCCGCGCGACTCGTTGATGGGCAGACCCGCACCCAGCGCCGCCGCCGTGGGCTCCTCGATTAAAAAGGTCTCCCGCGCTCCCGCAGACATGGCGGCATCGTACACGGCTCGTTTCTCAACTTCGGTCACACCTGAAGGGATTCCGATCACCACACGCGGGCGCGGCAGCGGCACCACGCTTTGCTCATGGACCTTGCCGATGAAATACTCGAGCATCGCTTCGGTGATCTCGAATTCCGAGATGACGCCGTCACGGAGAGGCCGCAGGACCAGGACATTGCCCGCCGTCCGACCCAGCATCTCTTTGGCTTCCAGACCGATCGAGAGAGGTTTGCGGCTGCGCTTATCCAGGGCTACCCACGAAGGTTCATTGATGACGATGCCCTTACCCCGGACGTGGACAAGAGTATTGGCGGTGCCAAGGTCAATGCCTATATCCAGAGAAAAGAGGCCCAGCAGCCAATTGATGGGATTGAAAGCCAAATTGCTTTGCTCCTGATGGAAAATGAATGGATTAATTATACCATGAGGGTTAAAAGGGCTGCTCCCCTGCCCCGGCTGCCCATTACGGCTTTCTCAAAGGATTTTTTTGTCGTTTGGCTCCATTACTTCGTCCAGAAGTACAGCAAAAAGTGAGGTGCGCAGGGCATTTTGCTTGCACCCCGCAGGGGCGCACGCTATCGGCAAAATTGGGTTGAGTGTGGCGTTCTTTGACACACTCAACCCAATTTTGACGGTACTAACTCCCTTCCCCGTAGTCAGGATGGCTTAGGAAAGATGTCACCCCTTGCTCGGGGAAGGGATTAAAGGGATGGGGCCGGTTCCTCTGGAACCTGTGATAACAACCTCGAATAAATTCAAAGCCACCCTGTTTTCACAAGAAATCATTGCATTGCGCCATTGGAAACAAGTGTCCGAACTCGCGTCTCAATTTAAAGAGAAGACCTTGTGCTGTGAGGGACCCATCCGCTGGATCAGCCAAAAAACGGGATGGATCCGTCTACTCCACCCGCTTCACTGCCAGCATCGTCAGGTCATCCGCAGCCGCCAGGTTGCCCATAAAGAGATTTACCGAAGCTTCGACCTTGCTCAACATCCCCTTGGAACTCGTCGCGGCCATTTTCTTGAGCACCTTGCGCAAGCGCGCCTCCCCGTACAGGTCATCCTCAGGCGAGAATGCCTCCGTGAGTCCATCCGTATATAGCAAGACAAAATCCTCGATCTCCAACTTGATGGTCCGCTCTTCCATCTCCAACTCTTCGATGATCCCCAGCGCCGCGCCCGTGCGTTCCAGCGCTTCGAAGGCTCGATGCTTGCCTTTCATCCACACCGGCGGGTTATGCCCCGCATTGGCATAGGTGAATTCACCACTATCCAAAGACAGGACGCCATAGAATGCAGTCACGAACATGCTCTCTTTATTGTCCGGGATGATCAAGGCGTTGACCCGGCGCATAGTCTCCGCCGGAGAAGGCGTGTTATAGACCACTGCCCGCACCAGCGTCCGCGTCACCGCCATGAAGATGGCTGCCGGGATGCCTTTATCCGACACATCCGCAATGAACAAGCCCAACTTACTGCCCGGCAGTTCGATCACGTCATAGAAATCCCCGCCCACCTGCCGCGCCGTCAGCCAGGTGGCAGCCAGTTCCCAACCGGGGATTTCAGGCAGGGTGTCCGGCAGGAAGGTTCTCTGTATCTGCCTGGCCAGGGAGATTTCATGCTCCAGCCGTTCCCGGTTGACCGTTTCGCGCTGCAGGTTCTCGTTCTGAATACTAAGCGCCACCTGCTGGGCAATGCTATTGACGATTTCCACCCGCTTCTGGCGGAAGCGGCGTGTATCTGCGTCTTCTTCCACCACCATCACGCCATAGAGATCGTTGCGGATCATCAGGGGGAAACCGATCAGCAGGTGATCGCCGGTCTGCAGGGCGTAGAAGGTCTCCTCCTCCGTTAGGGCCAGTTCAGGGTCCATGCAATCGGTCGGGCAAGAGGGGTCCAGGATCCCTACCACCATGCGTGCGTCCTCCCGCACCGTATCCAGCAGTGGAAAATCTCCCTTTTTGAAATGCTGCCTGGTGAAGAATTCTTCCACTTCATCGGCAAATCCGTATGCCTGGGTGGGATGGAATACCTCGTTTTCCCACAGGTAGATTACGCAGGCTTTGACGCCCACCAGGATGGGAGTGATGCGTACGACCGTGCCGATCGTCTCCTCCAGGTTGTTGGAGTTGGCTACCGCCTGCGCCACCTGCAACAAGGCTGCGGAGGCATAGGCCTGTTCCTGGGCCGAATCATACAGGCGGGCATTTTCGATGGCAACGGCGGCGTAATTGGCGAAGGTGGCAGTGATGGCCTGCGCCTCGTGACCGTAGCGCCCCGACGAATGATGAGACAGGGTGATCACCCCCAGCGGGCGGTCGCCTGCACGCAGCGCCGCCGCAATGGACGAATAGTCGGCAGAAAAGCCCCCCGCCAGCCCGGAAGGTCCGATGGGGTCTTCCGGCTTGCGCACCACCGGTTGATCCGATTGCAGCGAAGCGGTCAGTAAATACACCGACTCCGGCCACCTCTGCAAGGCGGCGCCCACTTCAAGCCGGTCTCCGCCATGGATTTGGGCCAGATATAACTCATCCCCATCCAGCAGCCACACCGCCGCCACATCACAGGGAAGGTTGCGTTCCAGTTCGTTCAGCACCCGCTCGAGCACGTCGTCCACGCCGCCGTCGGCAGAGATCGACCCGGTCACTTCGCGCAGGCTGTCGGCTACCTGTCGCCGCCAGCGCTCCGTCTGGTACAGGTTCGCATTGTGGATGGCGGCGGCAACATTGTCCGCCAGCGCCTCGCACAGGAAGCGGTCCTCTCCGCTGAAGGCATTCAGCCGGTCGCTTTGCAGGTCCAGCACGCCGACCACTTTTTTGTTGAAGATAAGCGGGAGGGTCATTTCCGAGCGGGTATCTTCTGGAGGGAATGGGGAAGGTTGATAGAGTGGTTCCTTGGAGACATCATTTGCCAGCAAGGTCGAACCACTGCGCGCCACCCACGCGACGATGCTCTTTTCGTCATCCAGATTATAGATATATCCCTTCAGCGAAGCGCTGATGGCGCCGCTGCCGGCCTCATAAACCACCTGTCCCCGGTTGGGATGCACGCTGAAAAGATGGACGTATGGAAACCCGAGCCGTTCCTGGATGAGGTTGGCAACATTCCTGAGCAATTCGTCCAGGTCGAGGGTGGAGGTGACATCCTTGCTCACCTCCGCCACCATGCCAAGGTGCTCCGCCCGGGTTTGCAGTTCGCCGAAGAGGCGGGCCCCGTTGATGGCGATGGAAATCGTATCCGCCAGGGCTCGCAGCACCAGCAGGTCGTTCGGGTGGAAGGCCCCGCGTACGTTGGATTGGATATCCAATATCCCCAGGGTCTGGTCCTCGATCTTCAAGGGCAAGACGGCTTCCGACTGCGTCTCCGAAAGGACATCCACGAAGCGGAAACGCGGCTCCGTCCGCACATCGTTCGTGATCACTTCCTTGCCGGTTTCAGCGACAGACCCGATCAGACCCTCGCCCAGGCGGACCTTCAGGGGTTTGCCCTTGCCGCGCGCCTGGCCCGCGCTCGAACTGAAATCCAGGTACTCCTCGCCGGCCTGGTAGGTAAATACGGCCACATAGTAATAACTGAACGTCCGCTGGATCAACTTGGTGACCCGGCGGGTAAGTTCGTTCATATCCAGCACATTGGCGATCTGGGCGCTTACCCGCCGCACCAGTGTGAGTTGTTCTATCCGCCACTGCTCTATCATCGACCGGTGGGATGCCACCAACGCCAGCGAGATGTGACCCGCCAGCGCTTCAAGGATCTCGATCTCTTTCCTTCGGAAAGGATCGTCCGGCCGGCTCACCTCCACCACCCCCATGACCTCGCCCCCATTCTTCAGCGGATAGGTCAGGCTGGTCTTCTTGCCGCTCGGAATAACGGGCGTCCCCATTTTATATACCCGCAGCATCGACTCGCTCGAAGGCTCCGAAGAAGATGAAGGCTCCTGGGTTAGTCCCGGCAGGCGGAAGAGACACTCATCCAGCCACAGTTCCACTTTCCCGCCCAGCAGTTTGGTGATTGTTTCAATGATGAGGTCGCGCCGCCGGGGTAACGATTCCAACCGCATGATCTCTTCGCCCGCCTGCACGATCTCACGCCAGTGAAAACCCCGCGAATTGGACGGGCCCTTGACCGTCTTGGCCTTATGTCGCTTGACCATCGTCAGCACATTGCCGGATTCCCCCATCGGCTCGAATTTGACCTCGTCCATCAGGTTCTTGATCAGGTAGATGCCCAGACCGCCGATCTGGCGGGTCTCCAGGTCCGATTCCAGGTCCGGTTCGGAAACGGAAGATGGGTCGAAGGGTTTCCCGTGGTCCCGAATGACAATGGTAAGAGTCGCCTTGTCCGTATCACAGGTGCATTCGATATCTTCGCCATCTTTCCCCTTATAAGCATGTTCGATGATGTTCGTGCAGGCTTCATCCATCGCCAGTTCTACGGCATAGATCTGCGAATCGTCCATCCCCGCGTCCCGGGCTGCCTGGGCAGCGAAACTGCGGATGGCGTCCAATTGGTCGAACCTGGCGGGGAAAATGGCGGTGCGCATTTTTTTAGTTGATGATTATCCGAAACGGGAATGAGGCGAAACAGAACCTTTCAGGATGGTGATGTCTGTCAACCCGGCCTGCCTGAAAGGCTATTTCCATGAGTCCATGCTTGCCCAACCTCGTAAAAAAGATGGAGACCACCTGGCCCGGCGGTCTCCGAACTTGAATGACTTTTATACAAAGCAGCCTTTAACCGAACCGGTTGATAACAACAATAATGTGCTAAAAATATCCAACCGCAGTAGTGATGTCATCGCAAATTTTGAATAGCGGGGTAAATCCGGTCAATTCCAGCGCATCCATGATCCTCTTCGGCACGCACGCCAGCACGATCTCGCCGCGGTTGAAGCGCTTGCAGTTGCGCTGCCCCACCAGGATAGCCCGGAAACCCGCGCTGGACATGTATTCGAGGTCGGTCAGGTCAAGGACGATCTTGTACCGCCCGTCGTTGTTCAATTCTTCGATCGCCTTGGTCAACTCAGGCGCGGTATTGCTATCCACTTTTCCTTTAACGTTTAGCAAATCGCAATGCTTGAACCGCTGGGACGTAATTTCCATTTGGCCTCCGAAAGAATTAGTCCGTCACAAACCTGTTCTTGAAAGACCCGCCGGGCAGAAGGTCGCTGCTGATCGGGTGGTCATGAAATTATACCCTTAACAATCACAAATTGCTGCTTTTTACTCCGAGTTTTGGCTAAAACTTCCGAAAAACTAATCAAATTTGAGACAAGGTCATACTTGTTCCCTTTCAGACTATTTGCCTGAATATTTCTTTGCGCACGTAAGCCGAAAAAGGGAAGCGAGCGAATGTTCTTTTCGCTCGCTTCCCTTTTTCGGAATATAAACCCCCTCCCCGGAGTCGATTTGGCCCGGAAAGAAGTCTACAAATGCTCGGGGAAGGGGCATGGGGGTGGGGTTGAAAGAACCTGGACCTAGTTCTGAGAGGTCTAGAATAAGTAATGGAATAATTCTTTATGGCCGCTATCAACTCATTCAAAAGATTTGTCCGAATTCATGTCCAACGGTTAGTTTACTCGCCGGAAAGCCCAATTTGTGACCGGGGTATTCAACAACATGAGAGCCTATAACCCCGCCCCAAAAATCTCACCGCCCAACTTGTACCCGGCGGCTTCCAGACGCGGACTGAACAATGGGCGCATGTTGGTGGCGCGCAATTGACCGTTGATCTTGCCCTCCGGCGTCACACCGGACTGTTCGAACTTGAAGATATCCGTCAACGTGATGACATCCCCCTCCATCCCCGGCAATTCGGTGATGTGGGTCATTTTTCGCGTTCCATCTCCCAGACGGGCCAGGTGGACGACCAGGTCGATGGCCGCGGCGATCTGTTTGCGGACAGCCAGCAAGGGCATATCCAGACCGGCCATCATCGCCATCGTCTCCAGCCGTGACACCGCATCACGGGGTGAATTGGCATGCAGGGTGGTCAGCGAGCCGGTATGACCCGTATTCATAGCCTGGAGCATATCCATCGCCTCCCCGCCTCGCACTTCTCCCACGATGATCCGGTCTGGTCGCATGCGCAGCGCGTTATGGACCAGGTCGCGCACGTTGACTGCTCCGCTGCCATCCACGTTGGGCAGTTTCGTCTCCAGCCTGACCACATGGCGCTGTTTCAGTTGTAATTCCACTGCATCTTCAATAGTGACGATGCGCTCTTTTTCGGGAATGTAGCCGGAAAGGGCATTCAGTACGGTGGTCTTCCCCGAACTGGTATTGCCGGTGACAAGGATGTTCAACCTTGTTCCCACGCAGGCCTCCAGGAATTTGGCCATATAGGGGGTCAGCGCGTCCATGGCAACCAGGTCGTCCATGGTCATCTTGGTTTGCAGGAATTTGCGGATGGTCAGATGCGGCCCATCCACAGCCACCGGCGGGATCACCACGTTCACCCGCGAACCATCCGGCAGGCGGGCATCGGCGGTGGGGTTATCCGCCTCCACGCGCCGCCCCAGCGGGCTGATGATCCGGTCGATGATCCTGAGCAGGTGGTCGTCGTTATCGAATTGAACGTCCGTCTCGAGCACCTCCCCATTCCGCTCGACGAAAATGTTCCTGGCCCCGTTGACCATGATCTCGCTGATTTCTTTGTCCTGCAGCAGCAGTTCGAGCGGACCGTAACCGACCAGGTCCGCCAGGGCTGACCCGATGATGTGGTCGCGTATCTCCGGCTGCAGATCTGCCGAGGTGCGGTTGTAGGCCTTCAGCAGCAATGCGCCGATTGCCTCCCGACCCGGTTGTTTTTGGTTGGATTGGTTCTGAAGATCGGGTGAGACCGTATTAATGAGATATGCCTTCAATTTTGGGAAGCGCTCATCCGACTTCATTAATGTGTTCGCACGATAGGGTTCGCTCATAGCCATTCCTCAATATCAGTATAGATAATTGTCGGTTTCCGGTCAAGCTGTTCAGCTGATCTTCGTGACATCGTTTACAAGAAGTGTTATTTCACCACAGCATACGAAAAAACGATGGATGAGCGAAGAACGTCGCTCATCCATCGTTTTTTCGATATTAAACCCCTTCCCGTAATCACTAGCCGGAAAAAAGGCTACATTTTTCGGGAAGAGCCTGTCCCCAGTCATGGGGAGGCAGGGGAGGGGTCGATTCTTTTATCTTTTTCATAAAACGAACAAACCGATGAAAACCAGCCATATTAGCACACCATCGATAACCTCAAATTGAATTGTCCGAACTATTGTCAGAAGTTCCAGTTCAGGAATCCCGTTTACAGATAAAATCAATAATACTTATCCAATCGAGGAGGATACTATGAAATGGAAAATATTGATCGTGATCATGGCTGTATTCATCATCGGCGCACTATTGATCCAGTTGATCCCCTTGCCGGGCCGAGGCAATAATCCCCCCGTGACACAAAACATAAATTGGGATACGCCTGAAACCGAGGTACTGGTCCGAGACGCCTGCTATGATTGTCATAGCAATGAAATCGTCTGGCCCTGGTATTCATACGTCGCTCCGGTTTCGTGGCTCATCTATTATGACGTCATGGAAGGCCGCGACAAGATGAACTTCTCCGAAGGCCGCTTCCCCGACGATGGTATCGAAGAGATCATCGAAGTCATCCAGGAAGGGGAAATGCCTCCGCCTCTCTATCTGATTACCCACCCTTCCGCCCGCCTGACCGAAGCGGAAAAACAACAATTGATCAACGGGATGATGAATTCACTACCGAACATCTCCGGCCCAAAAAATAACAGGGGAGATTGAGAATCCTGAACTTTCGTTAAGAAAATCGGAGACCATAAAAATGGTCTCCGATTTTAATTGGGCTTATCTGGCAATCTAGCGGGGGACTCGGGCAAAATCCGGCTTGACGGACATGAGCACCGCCCGCACGACGATACGATACTTGTACGTATCATCGGCCTCGTTGTAACCCTGGCAGGTTACCAGGGTAAGCCACGAGCGCTCCTCATGGCCAAAGATGCTCACGTCCGTGGGCACCACCCGTTTCACCTGGCGGACCTCGTAGATATATCGCTGTCCATCCGGCGAGTGAATGATGACCTGGTCGCCCCATTTGAGGGTACGCAGGTACACGAACGGCCCGGCTTTTCCACTGGGCAGATATACATGCCCGGTGATGACCGAGTTGCCCGTGCTGGTCGGATAGGCGGTTCCGTTCAACCAGCCTGCCTGCAGCCCCAGCCAACTCACATCCCATTCACCGGCATACTGCGGCACACCGACGATCGTCAGCTGCGCTCCCAGCGCCGGTATCTCCATCCAGATGGAATCCATCGTCGCATAGGTCAACAGCGCCGGCTGGAGCGGGACCGCCCTGAGCCTGCCGGGAGCGAAACCGGTCTCTGGAATGATGGCAGGGTCGCCTTGCTCGACGGAGTTGGTATCCTGGTCGCTATTGTTTGCGGGCGTGGGGTCGGTAATTCCCGGCGGCATGGTCACAACCGCTCCGTTGACCACATTCCCGTTTGTGGCAGTTACTATGGCGGTGACGGCAATTTCATAATACTGGCCCGGATTCAGGGCCGGCAAGGAAACGCCTCCACCTTCCAGTTGTGTTATGGTCGGGGCGGTGAGGCACTGTCCCGGCGTGGTGGAACAGGTTACCACCGTTTTCGTCAACCCTACCACCGCTGCATCCCGCAGGATGGCCCCGGTAACGCTGGCGGGACCGAGGTTGGTCACACGCAGGCGGTACATCGTTGGTTCACCTGCGTTGATGGAGTCGACTCCGTCGCTCTTGGTCACGTCCAGGTCAGCGCCGGTTTCCACCGGGTCGCCTTCCACATCTACATTATCAATCGGGGTTGGGTCGGTGATCCCAGCCGGGGCCGATACTGTGGCCCGGTTGGTCACCGTACCGCTTGTGGCAGTCACGGTGGCGGATATGGTGATCTCATAATATTGGCCCAATGTCAGTGCGGGCAAAGCGAAGCCGCCGCTTTCCAGTTCGGTTACAGATGGCGGGGTGAGGCACTGCCCGGGCGTGGCGGAGCAAGCCACGGTCATCTTGACCAATCCGCTGACAGGCACGTCGCTCAGCATCGCCCCGGTGACAGGGCTGGGGCCTTTATTGGTCACTCTGACAGTGTAGATGGTTGTTCCACCGGTATAGAGTTCGCTCTCGCTGTTGGACTTCTCCACCATCAGATCGGCTTCCAGCCAGGGCGTATTTGTCGGCGTGAAGGTCGCGGTAGCCGTGGCAGTGGAGGTGGCGGTAGCCGTAGCAGTTGAGGTGGCAGTAAAGGTCGGTGTATTGGTCGCCGTCTCCGTCGCCGTGGATGTGTACGTTTCCGTAAATGTTGGAGTGAACGTCTCCGTGTGTGTCGGCGTGAAGGTCGGCGTTTCCGTCACAGTGGGCGTATTTGTCTCTGTATGGGTCGGGGTCAACGTCTCCGTGTGCGTCGGTGTATAGGTCGGCGTTTCCGTCACAGTGGGCGTGTTGGTTTCCGTATTGGTCGGGGTCAACGTCTCTGTGTGCGTCGGTGTGTAGGTTGGCGTCTCCGTTACCGTGGGCGTGTTGGTTTCAGTATTGGTCGGGGTCAACGTCTCGGTGCGGGTCGGCGTGTAGGTCGGCGTGTCCATCACAAAAGGCGTGTTTGTTTCCGTATGGGTCGGCGTCTCCGTCGGAATATCCGTCGACGTCGGCGTATACGTCTCGGTCGGCGTGGAAGTTAACGTCTCGGTAAATGTCGACGTGTAGGTGGGAGTGTATGTTGGCGTCTCGGTAGGGGTCTCGGTCGGCGTAAAGGTAGCCGTAGCCGCCAGGGTATCGTTATCCGTGGCCGAATTGTTCCCCGTGTCGGTATCCAGGAAACCCGCCGGGACCGCCACCGAGGCGGTATTCTCAAGGTCACCTGTTGGACCCGCGACAATATAGGCTGTGACCGTATATTCGATGCTGCCGCCCACCGGCAGGTTGACCGTGTCGGTAAAGTCATTCGTTCCGTTCGCAGCCGCGCTACAGCCGCTGGCTCCGCCGGATTTGTCGGTGCAATCCCAGGTCCAATTCAATACATTGGCAGGCATGGCATCGCTGACAATGGCACCGTCAGCCGTCAAACCGCTCAAGTTCCTGACGATGACCGTATAGGTGACGCTCCCGCCGGGGGAATAAATGGTTGTGCCGTCATCCTTGCTGATGGACAGGTCAGCCGCCAGCACGTCAAGAGAATCGGTGGAAGTATTTCCGCTGCCGCCATTGGTGGAACTGACCGTGACACTATTATTTTTGGTGCCAATGGTTGTCCCAACCACGTCGACGGTGAAATTGCAGGTGGTGCTGGGTAGCATTGTCGCCCCGCTCAGGCTCACGGTCCCCGCACCGGGGTCGGCGGTGATCGTCCCCCCGCCGCAGCCTCCGCTCAGACCGTTGGGTGTCGCCACCACCAGGCCAGCCGGCAGACTGTCCGTGAAGGATACGCCCGTCAGGACGCCGACCGTGTTTGGGTTGGTAATGGTGAAACCAAGCGTCGTCACCCCATTGAGCGGGATCGAAGGCGCTCCAAATAACTTGATGATGGCAGGCGGTTCGATCACTTCCACATCGTCCGTGTAGAGGTTGTTATCCTCATCGATTTCAGGCACCAGGCTGGATGGATCGACCGTGGCAGTGTTCGAGAGGGTGCCCGCCGCGGTAGGCGTGACCGTGAAGGAAACTGTGAACGCCCCCGTGGTCGCGCCGATCGTCACGTCCGCGCCGTTGGCAGCGCAGGTCAGCACCGAACTGCCATCGATCGAACAATTGATATTGGCAGGATTGGTGATATTGGTGACGTTACTCACCGCCACAGAAAGGCCATCGTATGTGACCCCGCTCACTGGCAGTGGATCACGCAGGATCAATTCGGTAGAATGAAACGTTGCCGCCAGGGGACCGGTGTTTGTGACTCTGATCGACCAAACAAAATCCACTCCGATGGCCCCATTATCACCGGTGTTATTCGATTTCAATACTTGCAAGTCCGGCAGGAACAAGGTGACCGTCTCGGTATCGGTATTCGAGGTGACCCCCGCTGTGCCGCCTGCATGGGCCGAAGCGATATTCGTCACCGACCCATTAGTCATATCCCCGGCAGTAATGGTATAGGTGGCCGTACAGGTGATGATCTCTCCCGGTTCAAGGAAGGCATCTCCATCGCCGACGGTTTCGACATCATCGCAGTGCTCGTCGATGGCCATGTCATCATCAATCGTGACGGGGCCGACCAGGGGCGCATCGCCGTTGTTGGTCACATCGAAAAAGTAATGGAGGACATCACCCGCCGCGCTAAAGGAAGCCTCTCCCACACGCTTGTCCAGCGTCAGGCTCGGTGGTGGCATAATGCGTGGTCGAGTCATCCGTGGGGTGATGGGTGGAATCATAAGTGGACGTAACGGTGGCAGTGTTCGGGATATCTCCCTCCTCTGCCGGGGTCGGTCCTACCACGCAATTAACGGTTTCATATAAGGCCAGGTTATCCCAATGACATGCGCTTAAATCCAGGCTGATGGGTGGATCCGTCAGCCCCGCGTCGGTCACCGTGACATCGGTCAGGGGCACATCACCCGTGTTTTCCACGGTGAATTGATAATAGATGGGCGTCCCAACAGGCACACCGATGAAAGTCCTCCACGGACCGGTGGCGCTGGTGGAGACCTGTTTCAGCAAAGTTATCCCCGGGTGGACAACCGTGACTTCGAGCGTGTCTGCAGCGGTATTGCCATCTCCGACGATATCAGCGGATACATTCCCGCTGGTGTTGGGATAAATCCCCGCACTGCTGGCAGTCACATCCACCACCACCGTGCAAGAGCCGCCGGCAGCGAGATTTCCGCCCGTCAATTCGATCTGATCCCGGCCGCCCACGTCTGTCACAGTGACGGTCGAAGCGAGGCCGCATTGAGGCGAAAGCAACGTACCGGTCTGCGTCAGGCCAGCGGGTAGAAGATCTGTGAAGGCAACCCCCGTGAGAGGCATGTCGACATTGGGGTTGGTGATCGTGAAAGTCAACGAGGAGACCCCATTGACCAGGATCGGGTTCGGAGCGAATTGCTTGGCGATCACGGGCGGATTAATGGCTGTCAAACTGTCGGTGGCCGAACCTGTCGGACCGGTATTGGTGACGGTTTCGCCATTCGACAAAGTCCCCGAAACAAACCCCGTCACGTTCATGTGCGGCCCGGCAGTAGTTGCCTTGACATAGTTCACGGTCAACACACAAGAACCGCCCGCGGCAAGATTCACCCCTGAAAGATTGAGCACCTTGCCTCCCGCCGCCAGCACGGGGGTGAAAGTGGGCGTGCCGCCGCAGCCTGCTCCGGATACGAAAGTTGGCGCGGCTGAGAGTTCAAGCCCCGCCGGTAAAGTGTCCGTCACGCTGACGTTCGTCATGCCCGTGATTGTATTGGGGTTCGTCAAGGTGAATTGAAGGGCAGAAGTGCCGTTCACGGCAACCGGATCGCTGAGAAAAGATTTCGTGATCGACGGCGGGAATGGCTGTCCGCAGCCCCTGAAGATCACATCATCGATGTATCCTTCGCCGCCGTTGGAGTTGGGTGAACCCGCGTTATAAGGAATGATCCGAAAGATGGTATCGCCGGTGGGGTTCGTCAACGTGTCAAAACTCGGGCTAAAGGTGGCCCATTCGTTCTGTGTCGGCAGGGTATAGCCTGTCCCATAATTTGAAAAGGATGCCCCGCCATCCGTGCTGTATTGCAGTGCATAATTTTGAGGCCCCTGGTTTTTCCGCCGGGCCGCAAAACTCAATTGCACCTGCGAGAAATTCATCGTGTTGACCGTGAACTGCATGTAATTGGCGGTATTGATCGCGCCCCCGTACCCGTAAGCGCTCCATGATTGGACCCCGTTCGCCGGATTCGTTGAAAACGAATAGGTTGCGCCCGTGCCAACCCCTGCGGCAGTGGATGCGCCCACATTGTTGGTGGACCATTCCGGTGCGGTCAGGAGGGTGGAAGTGTCAAAATTCCATTCCGCCAGGGTCAAGCCGGGGTAACAGGTGGGAAGCGGCGGGGCAGTGGTAACTGTCAGGTCGTCATTGGCGTCATCGCCCGTATCTATCGTGCCGACAAATAAATTGGTGGTCGTATTTGCATAGGTGGTCGCTGCCGGGCCACTGACCTTGATATTGATCGTACAAGTGCTGAGGGCAGCCACGGTCACGTCTGAGACCGAGATGGAGGCCGCGTTCGCGCTGAAAGACCCCGACCCGATGGGCGCCCGCAAAGTAGGCGTGCCGCAGCCGCTGGTTGTATATGCGTTCGAGGCGGTCACCATCTGATTCCCCAGGGGAGCCGGGAAGGAATCCGTGAAGTTGAGCCCGCTCATCGGCGCTGCGTTGGGATTGGTGATCGTGAAGGTCAGGTTGGTGGCTGCTCCCACCGAAGCGGGATCGGGATTGAAGGCTTTATCGATGGTCACAGTGGCCGGGTCGACGATTGCGGCAATTCGCCCGCCGACGGAATAATCGGAATTGTAGTGATAACTGCTGCCCGAAAAATCGTAGATCAGGCTGCTCAATGTTTCCTGGCTGCCGGCTCCGCCGATAATTTTGATCACATAAGTGACAACAATGTCCCCACCGGCTTTACCGTCGATGCCGGTGCAGGAGCGGTAGTTCAGGCTGTCGGGATTGTTTTCCCACAGACATGCATTACCATACAACCTGTCATTGGGGTTCGGAACATATCCCGTTGGCGGAGTGGAAGTATCGGCTGTATAACTTGTGTCAACCGATATCACCTGGAAGATGGTATTGGGGAAATTGATGAAGGTCTCGATCTGGTTGTAACCCTGCGTGGCGGTTTTGCCCACCAGTTGGATGGTGTACGTGTTTCCCACCACCAGCGCCATGGTTCCACCCGCAGGAATGATGGAACCATCCAATAATATATTGGTCGTTTCGTTGCGGCTCTGGCTGATCAGGTGTTCCACGTAGATTTCACGCGGCTGCGGTGTTGTCACACTGACCGGGGTCGCCCCATCCAGGCGGTCACCTCAATAAAATACCCCCGCGTTTTATCGTATGAAGCCGCAATACGTTCAATACTGACCTCGAAATAAAAATCCGCATGCTCCCCTGCCGGCAATTCGGGTATGGTGATGGTTTGAAGTGAATCGACCGGTTCATCGCGCAGGTTGATGTAAGCATTCCCATCGTAGGGATCATTCGCATCGGTCCAATTGAATGTCGCCGTGACATCCGTGGCAGTTGTGCTGCCCTCGTTTGTCACCCGCACACCCACGGGGAAATTATACGGTCCGGCCATGGGATCATTGGAATCCAACCCGACTACATTCCACGTGATGGGCTCAAGGGTAAGGCTTACATCGGCAGCCGCATTGGTTGGTATCCCCAGCAATGTCACCAACAGGCTGACCATCATGAAAAAAGATAATAAAGAACGTCTACCGCTCAAAGATCGGCGATCTGCCATGATTTTCCTCCTCCTTGGAAGGACAAAAATGTAGGAATAAAAAGTTCTTCCGCTGTCAACTTTTAAAATTCAACCGCCGGCCCAACCATGTTGTGGAGGAAAAATTTTAATGGTGTTTACCGCAATCTATTGCGGCTTCTTATCCCGATCCCAAAACCCATAAACCTTACAGTTTCCTTACTATTCTATCAACCTTAATGTTGGAATGCCATGTTACAAAAATCACAATATCAATGCAAAGTTGTCTAAATTCTGTATGGATTTTCGGGCCGCACTTCATACAACAAGCCAAACTCCCGCAGATTTGCAATCCTGCGGGAGTTCCATTGATCCATCGCTTTCCTGAAATTACTGCTTATTCAGGCTGGATGCTCATCAGCACCGCTTTCACCGCGATTCGATAGCGGTAAACATTGCCTTCTTCATCATATCCCTGGCAGGTGATCAGCGTCAGGGTGGGACCGGTCGCATGACCTAGCACCGAGATGTCGTCCGGCAGAACCCGTCGGACCGAGCGGACCTCGTAGACATATTCCTGCCCACCCATGTGGACGATGATCTGCTGGCCCCACATGAGCGTATGCAGGTCGACGAACGGACCGGGGTTGCCGTTGGGGAGATACACGTGCCCGGTCAGGCCCGTGTTCCCAGACCAGGTTGGGTAGGCTGTCCCTTCCAGGTATCCTGTTTGGTCGCCCAGCCAGGCCAATTCCCAGCCGGAGGCAGTCGCAGGCACACCCACGATGGGGGTCTTCACGCCCAGGTTGGGGATCTCCAGCCACAGGCCGCCGAGAGACTGGTATGTCATCGCCGCCGGTTGTATCGGCAGGCTTGTCGTCATGTTGGGCGCAAACCCCGTCACCGGCAGGGCCGGCACCGAGACGGAAACACTGTCGCCCACCCCGTACGTATCGACCGCATTATTGGGGTCGTAGTGTCGCTCTGTGGCGGTCGGGTTGTGAGCCGAATTCGATGCCGGGGTTGCCGGGCAGGCTGGTCCATTCCACCGCCGCGGTATTGGTGACCGACTCGCCCGGCCCCAGGTTGCCCATCCTCGCCTGGAACTGGATGACCGATTCGGCCGGAACCGGCGAGCGCGGGAACAGGTCCCAGCGGACGAGCAGGGTCGGCGCAGCCGTGTCATCCAGCGCTGGCGGCGCTGTCGCTGCAGGCGGGGTGATGATGGCGCTGTTGGGGGCAATGCCGCTAACGGCAACAAGAGACCCGGGCACGTACGTCAAGCCAACCGGCAGGGTATCGCTGAGCAGCACATCGTACGCATCCGCTGTACTATAGGGGAATTCATAAGCCACTCGCAAGGTGAAGGTGATCACCGTTCCCGGCAACGCTGAATTGACGCTGGCGGTCTTTTCCAGTGTCAGCCGCGGCTCCACCAATTGCAGCGGCGTGGGAGATTCGGTGGCGAGTCCGCCTCCGTCCCAGCCCAACTGGACCCTGTTGTTCAGAGTGCTGGCCGTTCTGGTTCTCGATGACATCCAAAACCACCACTTGATATCGCACCGTCATCGAATGAGCCGCCGTATCCGTGTTGATCACATCATGGAAATTGAAGACCACCTGCCTCCCCAGGTTGATCGGATTCGCCGGGTCCCCCACGGTGGAAACGCTCGCGGACGTGCAGATGGGGCTGAAGTCGTTGGAGGCCGGGGCCGGACCTGCCGGGTCGCGCCACGCCAGCCAGGTTGTTGCGGAGGCGGTGATCTCGCTGCACTCCACGAAGGCCAGGCCTGCATCCAGGCTATCCGTCATGGTCAAACCGCCCATCGTTCCCGGCGGCACATTGAAGGTCACATCATAGGTGAGGATCTCCCCGATGGCTGCCTGCGGGTTGGCTGTGTCTGCCAGACTATGCCCGCTCAGGCTTTTCACCAGGGTGGCATCGATCAAATCGGTATCGTCATCAGAAGCGCTGACCGGCGTCCCGCCGGTATGCGCACCGTCATCATGGGCGTTGACAATATTCAGGAACGAGGCGGTGCTTCCCAGGCTGGCCCGGTCGGCCACCCGTAGTTGGACCGTGAAACTGGTCGACGCGCCCGCCTCCAGGTCGAAGAGCGGCCAGGTGATCTGGTTGGTGCCGCTGTTGTAAGTCCCGCCGCCGCTGGCCGAAACAAACGTCATTCCGGCAATTGGCATGGTATCCACCAGCGCAATGTTCGTCAGGGCCGTTGGGCCCGTGTTGGTCACTACGATGCTGTATGTTGTGACAAAATCCGGGCTGACGATTTCCACACCGTCATCTTTGACAACCGTCAGGCTGGCCGGTTCGTCGCTGTCCGAAGCGGTGTTATCACCGGGAGTTATATCGGTCATGCCGGTCGGCGGGACAACCGTGACGGTATTGGTGAGCGTCCCGCTGGCCGTTGCCGCCACCTGCACGCTGACGTTGATAAGTCACGCTCGCCAGCTGCGGCAGGTCAAGTGAATCGGTAAAGGTGACCGGGTTGGAAGCATCGCCGGTACAGTGATACCCGGCCGGAGTTGCGGCTGCGCAGGTCCACGTCCACGAGTTAAATTGTGCCGGGCGCGTATCGGTAACGGTCATGCCGTTCGCATCCGCCGGCCCGCGATTGGTGACGGTGATGACGTAGTTCAAAGTCATCCCGGCCACGTAATAAGCCTGGTTGTCCGTCTTCGTGACCGTCAGGTCGATCTGCGGGCTGTTATTCACACCCAGGTCCACCCGCAATTCATCCGTCCTGCCGGTGGCATCGTCGAAAAACTCTTCCGCCCCTGGCGTCAGCGTGACCGGCAGGGTTTGAATATATCCACCCAAACCCAAAATTCCGCCGGCTTCGGACCCGTTATCATCAGAGTTTACGGTAACCGTATCGCTATCCGGAGCAGGTTCATAGGCAAGGGCTGGTAGCGGCCCGGTGCTGGAACGGTAATCCCGCAAGATCCCGCCGGGGTTGAAGTTGTCAGCCGGTAACCGCACGACATAGTCACCCGCAGGCAAGCCTGCGATAGTATAGAACTCCGCTTGCATCGGTGGTAGTGGTCAGCAGGAGGGCAAGGTTGTCACCGGTGCGTAGTTCCACCGTTACACCAACGATACCTGTCTCCGCGCCATCCAACAGGCCCGAATTATCCATGTCATTCCAGACCACGTTACCCAGGCGCATGGTGTAGAAGCCGAAATCCACCGTCATGTTCGCCTGTGCATCCGGCTGACCCTGCCGGTTCCCCGGCAGCGTCCCATCCAGGTCAAGTTCACCGGTGGGTTCAGATGTCACAGCAGGACCAAGCGTGACCACCGAAGAAACAACCGCGCCATTCAAAGCGCCGCTTGTTTGCAGCCTGCCATTGTCATCCACATCGATATCGGAATTGGCGGCGGTCGTAGCTGTTTCGTCAAGGCTGCCGCTGATTGTCCTGTAGGTCCCCGACGACCAGTAGCCGGTCAGGCTGCCGCTGAAATTACTCGCCGCCACCGAGACCACATAATCTCCGGCGGTCAGGTCATTGAACAGGTAATAGCCGCCATTGGCAGTGGTCTGTGTCGCCAGGATGGTGGTCAGGTCAGCGGCTGCATAGAGATCCACTCGCACCCCCTCGATGCCGACTTCACTGCCGTCTATCGCGCCGCTGTTATCGGTATCGTACCAGACCCGGTTGCCCAGGGAGAACAGCGGGATAAACCCGAAGTCCATGGTGGGATTAAAGGTGGATCCGTCGAGATCATCCACCAGGTTGAAATTCTGCACCTGGCCCGGCGTCAGTGTGACCGGGCTCGAGCTTACAGTACCGTTACCCGTGCCGAGGCCATTGTCGTTATTGTCGATATTGGAGGTGGGATAGATTGAATCCGCCGCAGAGTAACTATCAATACTGCTGGCCATATTCGCCGGTGCGATCACTCGCACAATGTAATCACCCTCCGCCAATCCTGTGAAGAGGTAATTGCCGCTGGCATTGGTATTGACGACCATCATGTCGATATGGGTGGATCCATCCCCCGACCACAACTCGACCGGCAAATTTCCCAGGCCGATTTCCGCACCGTTGAAGGCGCCGTTTTTGTCGGTATCGCCCCAGACCAGGTTGCCCAGGCTCATGGTATAGAAACCGAAATCAATCGTCATGTTGGCGCGGCCATCGGTCTGCTCGCCATACCCAATCACGGCCTGCAGATCGGTTTCGCCCGTAGGTTCGGTATCCCCGCTCGGTCCAAGGGTGATGGTGGAGGAAATCACGCCTCCGCTCATTGGACCGGCGCTTTGAAGCATGCCGTTATCGTCGATATCATCATCAGAATCCGCCAGGGCCGTTGCAACGTCACTCAACACGCCCGCCAGGGTCCGCCGTGTGCCCGAGGACCAATACCCTTCCAGGCTTCCGCCTGCGTTGAAGTTTGAAACCGGTATTCCGACCACGTAACTTCCCGGATAGAGCCCATCGAACAAATAGTAGCCTCCATCCGTGGTGTTTGTCGTAGCCAGGGAAGTGGTCAGGTCGGCGGCTGCGTACAGGTTGACCGTGATCCCATCGATCCCAACCTCGCTGGCGTCCATATCGTTGTCGTTATTCGTGTCGAACCACACCCGGTTTCCTATCGAATACTTTTGGGTGAAGCCAAAGTCAGCCGTGAAGTTAACACTGTTATCCGACAGCGTACCGGTGTAATCCGACTGGTCCTCTCCGGAAATTTCGGTGGAGGGGATCAAGTTGTAATCGATGCTGCGGATGCCGTTTGTGGCCGCATTATCATCGTCAATGCCGTTTTCATCGGCGTTCTCATCCAGGATCTCGTCGGTTCCATGGCCGAGGGAGGAATAGTAACTTTCCAGTCGTCCTCCCGGCTGGAATTCGGTGGGTGCAATGAAAACATAATATGTTCCCGGGATCAGGTTGTCGAATTGATAAAATCCACTGGCATTCGTCGCCGTGCCGATCACGAACGTGCCGGTGGATGTATACAATCGCACCGTCACGGAGGCCACGCTTGTTTCGCCGCCATCCACAATGCCGTTATTGGATATGCCTCCGCCCGCGCCGTCATCCAACCAGATCCGGTTGCCCAATGCCACCATGCCGACGAATCCAAAGTCTAGGGTGATATCGCGGGTGGTGCCGGTCGCCTGGGTGATGAGATTATTATTATGGTTGCCGGTTGAACCAGCCACCATATTCAGCGTATTGCTCGTGACAACATTGAACCCAACCCCCACCCCATTGTCATTATTATCCGTATTGGCTGCGGGAGAAAAGGTATCGTCACCATCATAGGTATCGATGGTGCTGGTCAGGCCGACCGGAGAATCGGTTTTGACGATGTACTGTCCCTCCGGCAGCCCGCTGAAGATATAGGTTCCGCTGCCATCGGTCAACATCCCACCGGGGCCGTCACCCACCGTACCGAGGATACCGTCCAACCCGACCGGCACCTCCAAGCCATCCGACAGATACAGTCGGACAACTGCGCCTGAAATACCGGCTTCCGGCGCGCCGTCATAATAGCCGTTGCGGTTGGCATCTAGGAAGACCAGGTTGCCGATCTCCACACGGTAGAACCCAAAATCCACCGTCATGTTGGCCTGTGCATCCGCTTGACCTTGCTGGTTGCCTGGCAGCGTCCCATCCAGGTCAAGTTCACCGGTGGGTTCAGTTGTCACAGCAGGACCAAGCGTGACCACGGACGAAATAACGCGCCCGCTGGTGAGGGTGCCATTGTCGTCAAAATCATCGTCGCTGTCGGCGATCGCTGCCGCAGCCTCCACGATGGCGCCTGTGCTGGTCATGGAGATGCCCGAAGACCAGTATCCGTTGAGTTTACCGCCGGGAGCAAAATTGCTGGCGGGTATACTGACTACATACTCACCCTCCGTCAGGTTGTTGAACAGGTAATAGCCGCCGTTTGCAGTGGTTACATCACCCGTCAGATCATCCGCCGTACCCAGCACCCCGTCCGGCCCAACGGGATCTCGGTGGTGCCATCCGACTCATATAGCTTCACGTTGACCCCATTGACGCCGACCTCGGCGCCATTGATGAAGCCGTCGTTATCCGTATCGAACCAGACCCGGTTTCCCAGTGAGAACAGCGGGAAAAAGCCAAAGTCCATTGTCAGGTTGCTATCGTCGTCGGTCTGACCGTGATTTCCACGATTTCCCGGCCCATAAGCAGCGCTTCCACTGATATCCGTTTCATCGGTCGGCGTCAGCGGCTCGCTCAAATAGGTCATGTCGATCCGTTGGCTGGTGATGCCGGTGGTATCAGGAGTGGCGCTGTCGATGCCGTTATCGTCCATGTCTTCGGCGTTATCCGCCGGTGGGGTTGCATCGGTGCTGCTCAGGTATTTCCATATAGGCCTGCCGGCAGCCGAAAAATTCCACAACGGGATGTGCATATAATAATTGGAGCCCGGCTGCAAACGCTCGAACAGGTAATAGCCGTCTGCGTCCGTGTTGGTGAAGCGGATAAGCGTGTCGCTGGCGATCTGTAAACCGGGACTTGCATCGGTATCCCGCCACAACTCCACCCGCACTCCTGCAATCCCTGCTTCCGTTCCATCCTGGAGGCCGTTGTTGTAACCCGCGCCGACCGGGAGCGTGCCCGCCCCATCATCCAGCCAGACCCGGTTGCCCAGGCTCATCGGCGGGATAAAGCCAAAGTCGATGGTCAGGTTGCTGGTATCGTCTGTCTCTCCAAAGCGGCCGCGTGATTCAGGGCCGTCCCAACCGGTGGGATCGTAGCCCGCATTGGCTGGCGCGCCCGGGTCGGCTTCATTGCTCAGATACGCCTCGCCCGTGGGCTCGGGTACACCGCGCGTCAGCACGACCACGCCGCTGAAAATTCCACTCGCTTCCGGGGCCTCCCCATTGATGCCGTTATCATCGTTATCGATATCCGCCGTGGTTGTGCCGCCATTCACCCCCGTCGTTTCGGTGCCGGTGGGCTGGCTGCTGTACCAACCCGCCAGCGGTCTGCCGGCTGCAAATTCGGTTGCAGGGATCTCGATGAAATAGGGACCCGGATCCAGGTTATCGAACAGATAGAATCCGTTCGTGTCGGTGATATCGGTACGGATCCTTTCGGCTCCCTCAGGGATGCCGTTGGCATTGCCATCCCGGTACAGGCGGACGGCGACCCCTGCCACAGGCGGTTCCGTGGCCTGCCGGATGCCGTCATTCCGCTGGGCAGGATTGAATACGCCCGGCGCGGTTTGTCCGTTATCCATCCAGACGTGGTTGCCAAGGCTGAATGGAATATCCAGGCCGCCGAAGAAACCAAAATCGATAGTCAGGTCGCTGGCGTTGTCTGCCTCACCGTTGACGCCGCGCCGCGCACCCGCTGCACCGTCGCGGTCGTTTGCCGAAAGGTCAGTCTCATTAATTGGCTGGCTTCCCGGCGTCAAGATGAACCCGGCGCTGAAGACTTCGTTTGCCGGAATGACCGGGTCGATGCCGTTGTCATTCCTGTCGCCGTTCCCGCTCGGCGGATTGGTATAGGCAGGTACAGCCGGGATGCCGGTGCTGCTGCGCAGGCTTTCCAGCGGCCCGCCTGGCAGGAAGTTGCTCGCCGGGATGCCGATAATATAGCGGTTGTTGTTATTGTCTACCGTGTCATGTGGAATATTGCTGAAAAGGTAATAGCCGCCGCTGTCTGTCAGGGTCGTGGCGATGGGCGGGCCATCCGGAACGCCGTCATTATCCGCATCCCGGTACAGGTTGACGGTGACGTTGGCAATTCCAGGGGCGGAATCGTCCGCCGCGTTGATCGTGCCGCTGTTATCCGCGTCACGCCAGACGCGGTTGCCCACGCTCATCACCTCAGGCAGGGTGATCCCCACTTTGCGCGGTTCAGAGGCCAGCAGGTCTTGCACCATCACCGGCGGCGAGGCCGGATTTTTATCATACGAACCCACGTGGGAGAATGAGTTCCAGGCGATCTCGTGTGGATTTGCAGCCGCAGGAAGGTTCATCGGCACGCCGAAGCGCACTTCCGCTGAGGTCGAGGCCGGATTGATGAATGAACCCGGTTTCAGGACGATCCGGTACGACCTCGCCGAAGTTGACCATGCCGGGGTCCAGGTATCGTCGCAGCCGGCCGGGACAGGCTGCCCCGAAGGTTGGTCGAACACTTCCGGACGGCAGGGATTGGTCGTGTTGTTGTATTCGATGGTGAAATCGTCGCCATCCATGCCCAACGGCCCGCTGATGAATTCGATCGCTCCCCGCAGGACCGGTTGGAATTCTGACTGGCGCGCGCTCGTATAACAGGGTTCCTCCCGAACCGGTATCTCCCACATAAGGGAGGATATCGTAGAGGAAATAACTGAGCATGGGCACATTGCCATCGTTGAAGATGCGCAGGTTGTATTCGAAATCGTCCACCGTCGTATCGGCGGGCGGCGGGACGAATTGACCCGGCGTCAATCCCCCCACCGGGAAGGCCTGGGCAATGCAGGGATAGCGGGTGAAGGCGTTGGCTCCGCCCAAAGGCAGGCCAACGGTCCCGCCATTGGGGCAGGAGCCGCTGGGCAGGAATGTCGCTGCAACCACTACCACGTTATTGGCAGCATCGTTGCTGCGGATCCATTTTTCACCCCGCAGCGCAGCCGACCGTTCCACCACATACACATCCGGATACTGGCAGGCATTTTCGGTGATGTTCCCATCACCATCCACATCTCCGCCATCCACCACCTGCGAGGGGATTTCGCACAATACTTCGGTAGAATCGGTGACCACATACATGGTATTTGTATAGGATCCTGGCGATTGGCCGCGCGGAACATAGCCGAAGAATTCGACCGTCAGGAAACGGCTGTCGTACGTCTGCGGTGTGACCGTCAGGGCCGGGCTGGGGTTACTCCACTTCCACGTCAACACCTGACCGACCCGGGTGAATGTAGGCTGATCGACCAGGTCTACCCCATCCAGTTGCGCCGTCCCATTGCGTACAAAGATGAAATCAGTCGCTGGCGGCAGGGTATCGCGGATGGTCGGGTTGATCAAATCCGTCGACGAACGCTCGGTCAATTCGACCGTTAGCGTGTAGCGGACCGTATCGCCGGGCAATATGCTCCCATCGGCGGTGAATGAGAGGATTTGCGGATCGCTCAGGTCGTCCCACATGGTTCCGGGGGTTTCATTCTTGGAAGCCCGCACGCTCACGATCGACCCTTCCACCGTCATGTCTTCCGTGGCGCAGGGATCCAAAACATCTGCCCCAAGATGATCGGTCCGGCTCACCTGCACGCAGTTGGTATACGTGCTGCCTGCCACAGCCACCGGCAGCACCGCGCCGCAGGGCGCGTCGGCAGTGGTCGCCACTGCCCGCGGGGTCACCCGTATCTCCGGGCTGAAAATAAATTCCCATGTATACGGCAAACCCGGCTGTGAATAAACGTAGGGTGCAGTACCGTCCGGATCGTATTCGAAGCGGTAGCGCACGTTGGTGATATTGGTGGCAGGCGCGTCATACATGATGTCGTCATCGTAGCCGACAGGCTGGCCCGGGAATGCCGTGTAACTGCTGCCCCCATTGGTCGAATACTCGACGTACTCCCGCACGAAATCAAAGTCGGCGCTCCAGCCGCCGCTGGTGACGCTGGTCACCTGTAGTTCGGGAGGCACGTTTTCGATCAGTATTAAATTATTGGAAGGGTAATTCGTCCCGGTGGTATCCAGCATGAGGATAAAGCGGGCTGTCCCCGTGATTCCAACCGGATCGCCTTCGTCGGCCTTGGCGTAAAAGGGCACTTCGCTGATGTCAATGATGGGATGATCGATCGGGTCCGTATCGATCCCGATGGGACCGATAGGCGTATCATCCGGATCGTCGTACACTCCGTCCGCGCTGGCGGTATTGGTGACGTTGTCACCCACCGTGAAAGTGGCGCTATCGTAGAAAATGGTCACATAGCGGGTCAGGCAGTTGGGCGGGTAAAGCGGACCCGGGTAAGCCGGCCATATTACCTCGCCGGGGTCGGTGGGGTTCAGCGCTCCGCCATTACTGGCTGAGATGAATGTAGCCCCGGCTGGCAGGGTATCGGTGAAGACGATGTCCCGCAGAGGCACGTTGCCTTCACCCGGCGGAGGCGTGAGCGGGCACAACTGCAGTTGATAGGTTACGTTGGTATCCACCGTGGGATTGATGCGCGGGCTTGATAGCGTTTTGGTCATTTCCCAATAGGGGCTCGCCTCGCCGATAGTGATTGGAGGCGCGCTCGCCGGGACGGCTTCTTCCCAGGCCACGCCGGTCGGGTTGATCCGCCCGGTGACCGTGTTGATGATGGTGGCAGGCAGGGGTCGCAGGTCATAATCCACCGTTACGGCAATGACTGCATCGAACTGCGTCCCATCGATCAGGTTGTTATCATCCTTCGTAATGGTGATGGTGCCGGTAGGGCCCTCGGTGATGGTGAATCCGGCCGGGACAGACGAAGCCGGCTCCGGCAGGTAATTCAACCCCGCCGGGAGCACGTCCGTGATCTCCATCGGCCCGCACGGACCCGTCAGGCTGCTGCACTCAAAGCGGATGCGGTAGCGGATGATGTCACCGACTTCCGCCTCGGTGATATCCCCTTCCACGGATTTGGTTAGAATGAGCTGCGGTTCTCCCGCCTGCGCCCGGGTTGGCTGCGCCTGGCCCAACCCCACTCCGAGCAGGAAGACACACAAGCCCAATCGCAGCAGGAATGACTGCATCGCCCCTCTGGATATACCGGAAATTTTTCGCATCTGCATCTCCCACTAATATAAAGATGAATTCACGATCAAAAAAGGATTACTCGCCGACCCTCCAATACTCGCCCTGGGTGTCAGCAAATGAAAAAAAGACCATGTGAATTTTAGCATTATATGGAACGGAATACTATATGAAAAGTATCACAATCCAAGGCTATCGCACTTGTCATTGCGAACCGCCGAAGGCGGTGAAGCAATCTCCCCACGTCACCCGCCCCCCTGTCATTGCGAACCGCCGAAGGCGGTGAAGCAATCTCCCCCACGCCACCCCCCTCCTGTCATTGCGAACCGCCGAAGGCGGTGAAGCAATCTCCCCCATGCCACCCGCCCTCCTGTCATTGCGAACCGCTGAAGGCGGTGAAGCAATCTCCCTCATATCTACCCTGCCAAGTACGCGGGGCAGGCAGCTCAATCCCTGCTACCTTACATCCTATCTTTCCTGGGCTTATGGGATCGAGCATTTAAACATAGTTTCAGTAATTCTTCTTGTTTCCGTCATTGATAGATATGAGTAAATTCGGTATTCAATGTGATTTCTAATCCAATGCGACATTGTTGAATGATATTTTTCTGGATACACAATCTCGAATAACCATGAGACGGTTTGCTCAATTTGAATTGATTCTGCTTCGATCGACACGAGTTTTATTGCATCTTCAGTTTCTGATATCGATAAATAGCCTGGAGCTTCCATCCACCTGAGTAATAGGATTTTGGCCCTGTCGTTTACTGATTCTTGGTTCGGGTAATTATTTGGTAATTCTGAAGAGTTCGTATATCTTTGGTAAATTTCGAAAGTCTTTTTTCTTCGTGTCGTTGTAGTCATAGCGCAACCGAATGAATGTTTCTTCGGGAACGTTTGCCGCATCAGCTTGATAAATTATTTGAGGATCACCACCCGCATTAGCTGGAAGATAGGTCGGTATACATAAAGGAAATGAAACTAAATCCTGTGCTTCCTCCATTGATAAGTTTTTCGTAAGTATATCTTTAGGAAGTACGATCCAGAGATAAACCATCGATGCAATGATCGTGAGTATAACCAGACCTATGAGTATCAAAGATATCTTTCTCATTCTTGTAGTTAAATTATCGGTCTTCATTAATTATTACTCCTTAATCAGTTCACCGGAACGGACATAGATTGTTAAGAACCAATTGCAAATGGTAATAAATGTAATAATCCATTGATGATGAGAAATTCGCAGGGATCATATTCCCATTACTTGTATTTCCTGTCGTTTTCCTTCACGTTTCATCCCTGATTTCAATGTTGATTCCTTTTACCTTGATAAAGATTTCACAAAGAAGATTTCCTTGTTTCTCTTCTGCAGAACCAAGATATATTTCTTTATCTTCCACCTTAAGCCGAACAATGCTGTGAAACGCGAATGCAGTTCTTTTCGTAGAATTTCGTCGACGTTAATAATCACATCCTCTACCTGTTTGATCGTCAGAATGGATTTAGTGACATCAGAACCATATAGCGGTTGTGTTATTCCAAAGAGCGACTTCTTAAATCCTGTAATCTCTCTTTTATTTAGAACAATTTTTACTGTCGCTTTTTCCTTATCATATCGAATATCATCTACGCAAATTTGAGCCTTATCTGTAAGAAGCGAGATGGCCTCGGCAATAGGTGGCACTAACAGATTCGATTCGAAAGCTATATTCATGATTTATCGCCTCCATATCCTATAAAACGGGAAGACCTTATCCAAGTATATATGCAGATCAGCAAACTTGGGCATTACACTCCCAAAGGCAATGTGTTTACCATGTCCCCGTACACCTGTTTACCATCTCTCCGTACAGGTGTTTACCATGTCACTGTGCAATATAAATTCTATCTGGAAATGTTGCGAAAGTTCGGGGGAAGAGCCTGTCCCCAGTCATGGGGAGGTTGGGGGATCTTGTCCCACGAAGTGGGATGGGTCAAAATCCCAAAGACTTCTCGATTTTGAGAAAGCCCTGCGAAGGTGAATAACCCCCTGAATTTCGGACATATTTTCGGACTTTTCTTGCAAGAAACGTCATTTCACCGCAGCATACGAAAAAATAATCGGACTTTTATGCAAGCCATCGGCAAAATGAGTATGTGAGCGGCGTTCTTCCCGCTCACATACTCATTTTGACGCTAATAAACCCCCTCTCCCGCTGACTCCCAGCCTTGGAAAAACTCAAAATTCGGGAGAGGGGCATGGGGGTGAGGTTGAAAGAACCCGATCCGGTCTGGGATGCCCTGAATAAGAACGGATACACTTTATTGGTCGCCATCACCTCATTGGAAATGGTTTGTCCGAACTCGCCTCCGAATTTCAGTCATCTTTGATGTCGGGACAAAAGATCGGACATTTTGCCTGCACCAAAGTGCCCAGAATGGGTACGGGGTGGCGCACCCACCTCGCAGAAACGCAACTAACCGGCAAATTGGCCCAGTGTGATTTCCAGGCCTTCCAACTAATTATTTATTCCCCACACAAACATGCGGTTTGCCGGGTGGAAATTGAATTTGGCCGATTTCCGTATCGCCTAGTTTTATAGTATATGTGCCTTCAGGGATTGAACTTATTTCATATCGTAAAGAGCCGGCTCCACCGCAATCCGCTGTACACTCGCAGCCATTTAAAATTTCATCTCTTGCTATGAACCGGGAAGAAAATTGGATAAGTGTGTATCTTCCTGGTTGATTTTCATATCACCAGTGCGTTCATATACCCTTGAACAAGACGAGGAGAAGCAATGAGAATTCCCGACGCCGACTTGTACCTGTACAACTGGCCAAGACAGGAAATAGAAACAGATTGTGCCAACATTATTCATAACAACGGCATCCTCTGGATATGGAGTCAGGAGGACTAATCCTTCCCAGGAAGGAATAGTCCATTCGCATGGAAGTGTTGCCATCGCAGTAGCCATATTTGTGACAGCAGGTGTTGCAGTAGATAACTGTGCAGCAGTAGGTGTTGCAGTAGATAACTGGGTAGCAGTAGGCGCAATTGAACATCCACCTGATCCGGTTAAACAGATGATAAGAAGGACAATTCGCTTTATTACGTACTTTTGCTTGACCTTTTTGATGACCTCAATCATTGAACCCTCTCTTTCCTCCATCGAAATGGTCTGTTATTTCTGGTTTTCCTCCAAAACGCAAGTTCAGTGTATATAGTTCATACCGTATTGTCAATCCACTGGATCTCAAATTCGGATTAAGTTCAAACATTTCTTGCAAGAAACGTCATTTCACCACAGCATACGAAAAAACAATCGGACATTTTGCCTGCACCACGAAGTGGCGCCTGCATCCCGCAGAAGTGCCAAGCCATCTGGAGGAAGGTCATCACAGGAATACTATTCCCTTCCTGTCGATTTGCTCGACGATTTTTTTGCGCACGGTAGCCGAAAAAAGGTGGAGTGAGCGATGTTCTCTCGCTCATCCACCTTTTTCGATATTAAATCCCTTCCCCGTAATCAACAAGCCGGAAAAAAGCTAACATTTTCGGGGAAGGGGTAGGGGAAGGGGCCTGCACCCAGCAGCAGCCTGTCCCGACCCTGAAAGGGTTGGGATAGCAGAAGGGCGATGGGCCTAATTCCATCCGTTATTTGAAAAAATCATTCCAAATCGTACTTCAACTCTTAACAAACACATTCGGGGGATGAACTCAGATTCCCGGCCTCGCCGTTGACATCCACCCCGTATTCGGGTATCCTCTCCCCGTCCGGATGGGTCCGGCGCGGCGGAGCCTTTCGAATCCCGTCAGGTCCGAAAGGAAGCAGCGGTAAGATGGTGTCTCCGGGTGCCGCCGGGTTACCTGCCCGGACAATTTTATTTTCAACTATAATCCTCCCTATGTTCCTTCCAACAACCTTAGAAGAAGTAAATCGTCTCGGCTGGGATGCGCTCGATGTCATCCTCGTCAGCGGCGATTCCTACATCGACAGCCCCTTTATCGGTACTGCCGTCATCGGCAAAGTCCTCCTCAATGCCGGCTACCGCGTCGGCGTGATCGCCCAACCCGACCCGGCCGAAGACACGGATATCAGCCGCCTGGGTGAGCCGCGCCTCTTCTGGGGCGTCACCGCCGGCAGCGTCGACTCGATGGTGGCGAACTACACCGCCCTCAAAAAGCCCCGCCGCTCCGACGACTACACCCCCGGCGGCGAGAACACCCGCCGTCCCGACCGGGCTTCCATGGTCTACGCCAACATCATTCGCCGCTACTCCAAGAGATTGCACCCCGGTCAGACCGCCCGCCCCATCGTCCTGGGCGGCATCGAGGCCAGCCTGCGCCGGATAGCCCATTTTGATTTTTGGGATAACTCCGTCCGCCGCTCCATCCTCTTTGATGCCAAAGCCGACTATCTCCTCTATGGCATGGCCGAAGGCTCCGTCCTGGACCTGGCCGCGGCGCTGCGTGACGGCACCGACCCGGGCGCGCTGCGCGGACTTTGCTACATCGCCAAACAGCCCCCCGCCGGATACCTGGAACTGCCTGCCTACGAAGTGGTGGCGAAAGATAAAGACGCCTTCATCAGCATGTTCCACACCTTCTACAAGAACAACGACCCCGTCAGCGCCAAGGGACTCTATCAACAACACGCCGAGCGCTACCTGGTCCAGAACCCGCCCGCTCCCTTCGAGACCCAGAAGGAACTGGATGCCGTCTACGCCTTGGATTACGAGCGCGCCCAGCATCCATATTATGAAGCGCAGGGACCCGTGCGCGCCCTCGAAACCATCCGCTTCTCCATCTCCACCCATCGCGGCTGCTATGGCGAGTGCAGTTTTTGCGCCATCGCCGTCCACGAGGGCCGCACCGTCCGTTGGCGCAGCGCCGCATCCATCCTCGACGAAGCCGCCATCCTGATCGAGCATCCCCAATTCAAGGGCTATATTCAGGATGTGGGCGGTCCCACCGCCAACATGTATGGCTTCGAGTGCGACAAGAAACTCCGCACCGGCGCCTGCCCGGCCAAATCCTGCCTCTTCCCCCAGATCTGTCCGCTGCTGGAAGTGGATCACCGCCCGCAGGTGGAACTGCTCAAGAAACTGCGCAGCCTGCCCGGTGTCAAGAAGATCTTCGTCGCCTCCGGCATCCGCTACGACATGGTCCTGGCCGACGCCATCTGCGGGAAGGAATACCTGCGCGAGATCGTCGATCACCATGTCTCCGGCCAGTTGAAGGTGGCCCCCGAACATACCGAGAAGAAAGTCCTCGACCTGATGGGGAAACCCGGCCCGCGCAGCCTGCTGGACTTCAAGACTCAGTTCGACAGTCTCAGCCGTCAGGCCGGCAAGCCGCAATTCCTGACCTATTATTTCATCGCCGCGCATCCCGGTTGCACCGTGCAGGATATGTTGAACCTGAAAGACTTTGCCCGCCAGGAATTGCACGTCAACCCCGAGCAGGTGCAGATCTTCACCCCCACGCCTTCCACCTATGCGACCCTGATGTACTACACCGAAAAAGACCCCTTCACCAACCGGCCCATCCTGGTGGAAAAAGACCCCCGCCGCAAGGAGAAGCAGAAAGACATCCTCACCCGCAAATCTCCATTGGAATATTCATGAGATCACGCGTCATGTTTTAAATTAGCGTCACCCTCAAATTTCTCTCGCCGCCGCTTGCACCAAAGTTCCAGCTATGAGCGCGAAAAAGCGCACGTGACACCCCATCGTAATGACGCCGGAATCATACTGTTCGACCAGTCACAATAGTCACTCGTGTCAGTCGTTTTCTCGGTAAAAGTAGGCTTTTTTGGACTCATATTTCGCCGTAACCTCCCCCGGTCTCGAACCCTTCGCCGCCGCTGAACTGCAGCAGCTGGGCCTGGACCCGCTCCCCGAACCCGGTGGCGTGACCTTCAAGGGCGCCCCGCCGGACCTTTACCGCGCCAACCTGCATCTCCGCACCGCCAGCCGCATCCTGGCCCGCCTGGGGAATTTCTTCTACGCCACTTCCTTCCCCGAGCTGGAGAAGCGCGCTTCCCGCCTGCCGTGGGAACGCTATCTTCGCCCCGGTCAGCCGGTCGCCCTGCGGGTCACCTGCCATCGATCCAAACTGTACCACTCCGGTGCAGTCGCCCGCTCCGTCGCCAGGGCCCTCGCCGATCGGCTGGGTCAGCCATCTCCTAACCTGAAAGCCTCCGAAATCGACGACGACGATCCCCCCGCACAGTTGATCGTGGTGCGCCTGGCAGAGGATAAATGCACCGTCAGCGTGGATTCTTCCGGCGTTTTGCTCCATAAACGCGGCTATCGTCAGGCCGTTGCCAAAGCGCCTCTGCGTGAAACCCTGGCGGCTGCGCTGATCCTGGCGGCCGGCTGGGACAAGACTTCCCCCTTCCTGGACCCCTTCTGCGGCTCCGGCACGCTGCCCATCGAGGCCGCCCTGCTCGCACAGGGAATTCCCCCTGGCCTGCAGCGCCGCTTTGCCTTCATGGACTGGCCCAATTACGATGCGACTGTGTGGCAATCATTGATAGAACCTGCCGTGTTGGCCTCCTTCAAGCCCGTTACGGAGGCAAATGTCCCCATCTTCGCCTCTGACCGGGATGCCGGAGCCATCAAAATTGCCATAGCCAACGCCGAGCGCGCCGGTGTAGCCAATTTGATCGAGTTCAAATGCCAGGCGGTTTCTTCCATCGATCCCCCTCCCGGACCCGGCTGGGTTGTCACCAATCCTCCCTATGGGACACGTCTCAGCGCCGGTAAAGACCTGCGCGACCTCTACGCCCAGTTCGGCAATGTGCTGCGCCGCTCTTGCCCCGGCTGGGACCTGGCAGTCCTGTGCAGCGACCCGGTCCTGCTGGGCCAGCTCCACTTCGACCTGGATACATCCCTGGGATTCGTGAACGGCGGCATACGTGTCCGTCTGGCCCGCACCAAAATCCCCTAATCCACCCCGCACATCTTCGCCGAAATCTCCCACAACCTTTTCCCCGCCTCCGCCTCCAGCGCCACTGGATTGGGCGGCTGCGGCTGGCTATGCTTCCAATACACTTCCAGCCTGTCGTTGATTGACGCTTCCGTCGCCAGGAAGACCACCCCTCGCGCCAATTCTGCCGGTGAGATACCGCGTCTGCTCCAGTTGGCCCAGAACCATCTGGCAAGGGCAGGGGTGGCCTTCTCGCCGATGTGAGTCTGCACCAGGCCCGGGTCCGCTGCGAATGCCCGGACGCGGCTCATTTGGGCGAGCCTGCGGCGCAGTTCTGCCGTGAAATAGACGTTGCAGAGTTTGGTTTGCTTGTACATCCGCAGGCCATTGTAGCCGTGTTCCAATTGCAGGTCATTCCAGCGCAGGCGGGTGTTGTAATGCGAGCCCGAACTGACCGTCACCACCCTGCCCTGCTCCGCTGCTTCCAGCAACGGCAGCAGTTCGTGGGTAAGCAGGAAAGGCGCCAGGTGGTTGACCGCCCACTGCGTCTCGAAGTCTTCTGCGGTCACCCTGCGCTGCCAGGTGAACAGACCCGCGTTGTTGATCAGCCCATCCAGGCCAGGGAGATTCCGTTTCCCCAACTCTTCGCCCACCTTCTTTGCCAGTTCGCGGACCCGGCTTTGTAACGAGAGATCTGCCACCACGTACAGCACCTCTGCCTGCGGATAGACGGATTGAAGCCGGCGTGCCTCAGCCTCGCACCGCTCCGCCGAGCGCCCCACACCGATCACCAGGGCTCCCATTTGAGCCAGTTGTTCCGCTGCCGCCAGTCCGATGCCGGCGGTTGCTCCAGTGACGACAAATGCTTTTTGCATAGAACCTCCATCCCGCAAATAATCAGTATTCGAGTATTTATACCTCATTTCATTTCCCGATATACCCCTCGACGGCCCGGAGCATTGTCCGGGCCGTCTGGAGGAGAGAAGAGGTATTGCATCTTTCTGTTGTCTACGGAGGGGATAATAGCACCCTCTTGTGAATTTTTGATGTACATCTTCCTGTGATCTGATGAAGCATTACGCTTCATATTATCCCGGCTAAATGTACTACTGGCTGTCTCTGCGAGTATAATACGCCTATCATTATCCTAATTCGGGAGATTTAACATGGCTTTTCAAATAAAATTTGGAACAGACGGCTGGCGTGGCGTGATCGCCGAAGATTACACCTTCGACAATGTCCGCCGCTGCGCGCAAGGCTTCGCCAATTACATGCTGGAGCAAGGCAATCAGGGTAAATGGCTGGTGGTCGGGCACGATAAGCGCTTCAGCAGCGAGCATTTCGCCGCCGCCGTTGCGGAAGTTCTGGCTGGCAACGGCTTCAAAGTCCACCTCACCGATGGGGCCACCCCCACCCCGGTCATCGCTTATGCTGTTGTCAACATGAAGGCAGCCGGGGCAGTCAACATCACCGCTTCGCACAACCCCGGCACCGACAACGGTTTCAAGGTCCGCAACGACACCGGCGGCGCCATCGACCCGGAAGGTCTGAAACGGATCGAGGCTTCCATCCCCGACGATCTAAATGACGTCAAGCGCAAGCCTTACGCACAGGCCGAGGCTGCCGGTGAGATCGTCAAGTTCGATGCCGCCACCCCGTACATCGAGCACCTCACTCGCGACGGTTTGATCGACCTGCAGCCCACTCAAAGATGCCGGACTGACCGTCATGGTGGACAGCATGTGGGGCAACGGGGCGGGATATTTCCCGCGCTTGCTGGCAGGCGGCAAGACCAGGGTGATCGAGATCCACAACACCCGCAACCCGATCTTCCCCGAGATGAAGCGCCCCGAGCCCATCCCGCCCAACATCGATGTGGGCTTGAAGGCCACCGTCGATAACCACGCCGACGTCCTGCTCATCACCGACGGGGATGCCGACCGCTGCGGCATCGGCGATGAAAAAGGCGGCTTCATCAACCAGTTGCGCGTCTTCGGCCTGCTGGCCTATTACATGCTCGAAGTGCGCGGCAAACGCGGTGCCATCGTCAAGACCCTTTCCACCACCACCATGCTCAACAAGCTCGGGCAGATCTATGACGTGCCCGTCTACGAAACCGGCGTGGGCTTCAAGTATGTGGCCCCCAAGATGACTCGAGACCGACGCCCTGATCGGCGGCGAAGAATCCGGCGGTTATGCCTTCCGCGGCAACGTCCCCGAACGGGACGGCATCCTGGCCGGCCTGTACATGCTCGACTTCATGGTGCGCCTCGGCAAGAAACCCACCGAACTGCTCAAACTCCTCTTCGAAAAAGTGGGCGGCGAATATTACTATGACCGCATCGACCGGCCTTTCAGCGGCAGCCACGAAGACCGCAAGAAGATGATCCTGGCAGCCAACCCGCAAGACCATCGGCGGGCTGAAGGTCACCGGACTGGTCACCATCGACGGGTTCCAGTTCAAACTCGAAGATGGCGGCTGGATGCTGATCCGCTTTTCCGGCACCGAGCCCATCATCCGCGTCTACATGCGAGACCCTCCATGCAGATAAAGTCCAGGCGATCCTGCAGGACGGCTTGAAGGTCGCCGGTCTGAAATAGATATTGACGGTTACTCTGTCAGCCAGCCTGAATCTCCCGATGAACCATTGGGGCGTTATCACGCGCTCGAATTGCAAACGTGCTCACTGATACCCACTGTCATTTGGACCTGGAAAAATTCGACCCAGACCGTGAGGCCGTACTCAGCCGCGCCATTCAGGCCGGGGTCGGGCGCATCCTCATCCCGGCACTCACGTTGACCTCCAGCCGCTCTGTGGTGACATTGGCCGTATCACATCCCGTCCTTTACGCCGCCGTCGGAGTCCACCCGACCGAGGCCCTCACCTGGACAGTCGACACCGCCGAAGAACTGCGCAGACTGGCGACAGCCGCTTCAGGATCATCGAAGATCGTTGCCATCGGTGAGATTGGCCTGGATTACTACTGGAACACATCGCCTCACGATTTGCAAAAGAAGGTCCTGCTGGAACAGCTAGCCCTGGCAGCAGAGTTGAGGCTGCCGGTAATTATTCACTTTCGCGAGAAAGGCGACTCACTCAGCGGGCCTTGCTCGACCGATCTCGTCACCATTCTTCGTGGGTGGGTTAGCGACCTGAAAGCAGAAGGAAATCCGCTGGCAGAGCGGCCGGGTGTCCTGCATTCCTTCGCCGGCGATCTCGCCACGGCGCGAGAAGCCATTGACCTGGGTTTTTTTATCGGTGTGAGCGGCCCGGTCACGTACGAAAAAACCCTTCCCCGCCAGCATCTGATCGCCTCCCTGCCGTTGAACAGGCTGCTCACCGAGACCGATGCGCCTTTCCAGGCTCCGCATCCGCATCGAGGCAAACGTAACGAACCTGCTTTTGTGAGTCTGATTGCTGATAAAATTGGATTACTACACTCTTGCCCGCCAGAAGCAGCAGCCAGGGCAACCAGTGAGAACGCCCTGCGGCTGTTCAATTGGACCTAATCGGCTTGAATACCATATCTTTTTTTGCCCCCGTCCAGACCGACCTACAGGAAGTGGAAGCGCTCCTGCATGCTCAGGCAGAACCTGCCCAGGCGGATCTGCGCGTCGCCCTAGAGCACCTGCTCTCTTCGGGCGGGAAGCGCATCCGTCCCACCGTCGGCCTGCTGACGGGGCAGATGCTCGGCGCTCCGCACGAAAAACTCATCTGCATGGCCGGGGCGGTGGAAATGCTCCACACCGCCACCCTGGTCCACGACGACCTGATCGACGGAGCCCTGCTCCGCCGCGGCATGCCCACGTTGAATGCCCGCTGGTCCCCCGCCGCCACCATCCTGACCGGCGATTACATGTTCGCCCGCGCTGCCAAACTCGCCGCCGAGACAGACACGCTGCCGCTGATGAAGCTCTTTGCCGAGACTCTCGCCATCATCGTCAATGGAGAGGTGACCCAGTTGTTCGCCTCCCACGGGATCATCAGCCGCGAGAATTATTACAAGCGCATTTACGCCAAGACCGCCTCCCTCTTCGAGATGGCCTCCCGCGCCGCCGCCATGGTCAGCCCGGTGAACGACGGCGTGATCGAATTGATGCGTCAGTACGGCTATAACCTGGGCATGGCCTTCCAGATCGTGGACGACATCCTTGACTTCACCGGCGAACAGGAAACGGTCGGCAAGCCGGTCGGTTCGGACCTGCTGCAGGGCCTGGTGACCCTGCCGGCCATCTATTACGCCGAAGCCCATCCACATGATCCGGATGTGCTCTGTCTTACCGGAGGCTGCTACACTGAACAGGAACGCATGGAGAGGCTGGTCCAATCAATCCGCGCCAGCAACGCCACCGTCCGCTCCATGGAAGAAGCCCAGGGGTTCATCGACAGTTCGCTGGAAATCCTAAAAAAGATGCCCGCCGGTCTAGAACGGCAGGCCCTGGAAGATCTATCCAGTTACATCGTCAACCGCAATATCTAACCGATGCTCTCCTATTCCCTTCGTCGGCTGCTCTGGGCAGGACCCCTCGCCACGATGATCGCCATCGCGGCTGATCTCCTCTACTTTTAATTTCAAAAGCGTTCGGGGAAAAATACCTGCTGCCACTCGATGCCAGCGGGACCGACCTCGTTCCCATGCCGGCAACACTGATCGCCATCGTCATCCTCGTCTGTGGATTGCTGGCGACCCTGTTCTTTGGATTGTTGATCCGCCTGGTACGAAAGCCGGTGATCGTGTTCATTTCGGTTATGGTCACCGCCCTGATCCTATCATTCGGCGGTTCATTTAATCTGCCCCTGGCTACCCTCGAGACCCGCCTGCTGTTGAGCGGTATGAATATCCTTTCAGCTGCCTTCCTAACCGCCGGGATCCTGGTATTTTCATCCCCTAAGCCATTCATTAAAAAATAAAAGACGGGAATGCCCGTCTTTATATAGAGGCGTCGATGGGATTTGAACCCATGATCAGGGTTTTGCAGACCCTTGCCTTACCGCTTGGCCACGACGCCGATTGATCACTACTAACAAATCGAGGATTGATGATTGACGCCCCAGTGCAAATAGTTTGCCTTCATCAATCTCAATCCTCAATCATCTGAGCGGGCGATGGGATTCGAACCCACGACCTTCTCCTTGGCAAGGAGACGTACTACCACTGTACTACGCCCGCATTTGGCCCCATGTTCAGGCCGAGTGCCGAGAGCCGGGATCGAACCGGCGACACCGCAATTTTCAGTCGCGTGCTCTACCAGCTGAGCTATCTCGGCCTGCTGTCTTCCTTCATTAGAGCGGAGGGATTTTACACGGAGAGAGGAAGATTGTCAAGCAAACCCCTAAAACCATTTTACACGGTTTTTACAACCTTGTCATACTGCGGTTACCCGCCTATCCTACAATGCAGATAACCATTCAAAAGGAGATGACAAGATGAAGAAAATAACTCAGTTGTTCAAGAAATTCGCTCTCGTTTTTCTGGTACTCGTGGTTGTAATGGCTGCCTTCCCGCTTGCAGATGCATCCGCCGCCGGACTGAATGAAGAACCCGCTCCGACAGCCAGTGGACCCGTCAACTTCCGCCTTGAACAGGCCTGGCATCGCCAGCAGCAAGTCTACCAGCGCCAGGAGCGTCTGCTGGATGAGGCGGATAATTTCATCCAGCGGATCAACAACCTGATCGACCGGGCCGAGGAAAAAGGCTGGGACACTTCCGCCGTCCAGGTTGCCCTGGATGACTTCACCACCGCCATCCCGGACGCACAGAATGCCCACGACAAGGGTGCAGCCATCATTGCCAGTCACGCCGGTTTCAGTGCAAACGGCCGGGTGGTCGATCGGACCCAGGCAATAGAGACGGTCAAAGCACTTGCGCAGGTCATGAAAGATAGCCGCACTGCCATGGACGGCACCGCGCAGGCGCTGCATGAAGCCCTGCGGGACTTTCGACAAGCCCACCCGCCTGTGCAAAATCCTGCTCCGTAACTGTCCCTGTTTCGACTTGAGAGACACAGTTCACCGCTGTGTCTCTCTTTTGCAGTAGAATCCAGGTAACCGGTAGTGATGTTACATAGATGCAGACCGGAAACTCTCTCGGTGAGGTACACATGGACAGAAAAGTCATCGTCAGTCAGAAAGCCCCCAAAGCCCTTGGCCCCTATTCTGTTGCCATCCGTACCGGCAACATGGTCTTCACCTCCGGGCAACTGGGGCTCGACCCCGCCACGGGTGAACTCGTCCCCGGCGGCATTGAAGCCGAAACCCGCCAGGCCCTGACCAACCTCCGCCATGTCCTGCAGGACTCGGGCTCAGACCTGGATGCAGCCCTGAAGACAATCGTCTTCCTGCGCGACATGGCCGATTTCCCCAAAATGAATGCCGTCTATGCCGAGTTCTTCTCCTCAAACCCGCCTGCCCGCAGCACGGTCCAGGTGGCGGCTCTGCCGAAGAACGGCGCCGTCGAGATCGAAGTGGTCGCCCTGGTAAAATGACCGCCGACCTGATCCTGCTGGTGGATGACGAACCCTCCATCGTCCAACTGGCCCGCCTGTACCTGGAACGGGAGAATTACCGGGTCGAGTCGACTTCGGATGGTTTGGCTGCACTGGCGGCGGTCGAACATCTGCATCCCCGGCTGGTAGTCCTGGACGTGATGCTGCCCGGTCTGGATGGGTTCGAGGTCTGCCGCCGCTTGCGCAGCACCGACAATAAAGTCGCCATCATCATGCTGACTGCGCGAGACGAAGACATCGACAAGATCATCGGCCTCGAGTTGGGCGCGGATGATTACCTGACCAAACCATTCAACCCGCGTGAATTGGTGGCGCGGGTGAAAGCCATCTTGAGGCGGAGCGAACGCAGCCTCCAGACCGTCCCCGGTCCGCTGCGGCTGGGCGATCTGCTGATCGACCCGGACCGCCGGGAGGTGCATCTGGCAGACAGGCTTCTCGACCTGAGAACCCAGGAGTTTGAAGTGTTGTATGTGCTGGCAGGCCAACCCGGGCGCGTTTTTTCCCGTGAGCAGTTGCTCCAACAGGCCTGGGGATTCGATTTTTTCGGCCAAACCCGTACCGTCGATGTCCACATTGCCCATTTGCGGAAGAGACTGGCCGGCTCCTCCGTGAATATCGAAACCGTCACCGGTGTAGGATATAAATTGGTGGGCTAATGTCTACTTCCATCCGGTCGCGTTTATGGTGGAGTTACATCCTGGTCACATTTGCCGCGCTTGCCATCGTGGCATTGATATTATTGATCTACATCATTCAGAACCCATCCACGTACAGGCAGGCCAGCGCCCGCTTATTGGAGGTTGCCGCCCTTCTGCGACAGGATGAAGTCAACCTTTCCAACCCCAATACAGTCCGGCTTCAAGCGCAACTGGAAAAAGTCGACCACGAATACGATGCCCGCATTATCGTCTTCAGCCCTCGGCGGCAGGTGTTGGTAAATTCACGGGCAGAGTTAAAAAGCGTCGTCAAGATCCCGGCCCTGCCTCGCTTCAGGAATTTCTCCATTCTGCGGGACCAAAGTGGCGATCCCTGGTTATACATCATCCAACATCTCAATAACGGCCGCTGGCTGCTGGTGACCGTGCCTCGCCCCACCGTTCCCATCCTGACCATCCTATCGGATGAGTTGATCTTTCCTATTACAGCCGCAGCATCGGCGGCACTGCTCATTTCCATGGTACTCGCCTACGCGCTATCCCGCTGGATCGGCGGCCCGCTTCAACGACTGGTCGTCGCCTTCCGCAGCATACCTTCACCGGTCACCCCTGTGCGAACCGATGGGCCGAAGGAAGTGCAGGAACTGACCCGCGCCTTCAATGACATGAACACGCGCATGCTCGCCTCGCAAAGGTCGCAGCGCGATTTCGTTGCCAATGTCAGCCATGAACTGAAAACACCACTGACCTCCGTGCAGGGATTCGCACAGGCCCTGCTGGACGGCACCGCCAAATCGCCCACTGCCCGTCGTCAGGCAGCCCAGATCATCCATGATGAAGCCGGACGAATGCATCGCATGGTGCTGGACTTGCTCGACCTGGCCCGCCTGGACGCAGGTACCATCGACTTTCAACATGCCCCGGTCGACATGCCCGCTCTGTTAGCCACTATCGCCAGGAAATTCACCCCCCAAGCTCAGGCAACCGGAGTTGTCATCCATGTTAGCACCATCCCGTCCGTTTCGGTACTGGGCGACGGTGACCGGCTGGCACAGGTATTCACCAACCTGGTCGATAATGCTCTCAAGAATACCCCCGCCGGAGGCCGCATCGATATCCGGGCAGTCCGGGTGGGTTCCCAATTGCAGGTGGAGGTGGCAAACTCCGGTAGTGGCATTGACCCGCAGGCCCTGCCGCACATCTTTGAACGCTTCTACCAGGCCGATCCGTCCCGTCCCGGCGGCGAAAAACACGGGACCGGTCTGGGGTTGGCCATCGTCCAGGAAATAGTACAGGCGCATGGTGGTAAAATAGGTGTTCAATCCGTATGGAAATCTATCCTGAGTGAAGACGAGGGGTCTGGCAGTACCTTTACTGTAACGCTCCCGCTTGCCCCGCCAGAGACATCTGAAATTTCATCGAAGCATAAAAGTAAGGAAGCCTGAGAGGACCTCTTAAGAAATCACCATGCCTTCAGTTTCCATTATCATTCCTTGCTACAACGAGCAAGAAACCATTACCAAACTTCTTGATGCCATATACGTTCAGACCTACCCGCGCCTCGACCTGGAAGTGGTCATTGCGGACGGCCTGTCCACCGATGCAACGCGCCTGCGAATCGCCGATTTCATCAACGCTCATCCCGACCTGCACATTGCCGTCATTGAAAATCCCCGCCGGAACATACCGGCGGCATTGAACTGTGCTCTTGCAGAAGCGCAAGGCGAGATCCTCGTCCGGCTGGATGCACATTCCATGCCGCACAAAGATTATATCGAGCGCTGCGTGGCCGACCTGCAAGCGGGTCTGGGCGAAAATGTCGGCGGCGTGTGGGAGATCCAACCCGGAGCGGATACCTGGATAGCCCGCTCGATCGCAGTCGCTGCCAGCCATCCGCTGGGGGTGGGCGATGCCCTTTACCGCCGGGCCGAAAAGGCTGCCGAAGTCGATACCGTTCCGTTCGGCTCATTCAAACGTGAATTGCTGGCATTGGTGGGTTTCTTCGACGAGACCCTGCTCACCAACGAAGATTATGAATTCAACGCGCGCATACGCAAATCCGGTGGACGCATCTGGCTCAACCCGGCCATCCGCTCGATATATATCGCCCGCGCAAACCTGCCGGCCCTGGCGAAACAATACGCCCGTTATGGCTTCTGGAAATGGCGTATGCTCCAGCGCTATCCCGAAACCCTGCGCTGGAGACAGGGGCTTCCACCCCTCTTTGTTCTCAGTTTGATCGCCGGGGTTATCCTGGCATTTTTTTCGCCCATTCTTGGCATTCTTTTTGCAGCCGAATGCCTGATATACATGCTGGTATTATGCGCCGCTGCGCTGCAAGCTGCGCGCCTTCAAAAAAAGGCCTATTTGCTCATCGGCCTGCCTCTGGCTATAGCCACCATGCATATCACCTGGGGGTCCGGCTTTTTATGGAGTATGATTAAAAAGACAATTTTCGAAAGGGACCCGAAGGTGAAATAATGTCCTCTTCAACGCAACCCAAGCCCACCGGCTGGCGTATTCGCCCGCGGGATCACCGTACCATCCTGTTGATTTGCGACTTGATTGTCGCCTATATCGCTCTGGCGATCGCTTTGTTCATTTGGAGTTTGCGTGACCAATGGGTGCTCACATTTTTTAGCGAGCGCGTCAATCCCAACCTGTGGTTCTATTTCCTGCCGCTGGTCTGGATCGTCTTTCTCGGTGAAATGTATGATCCCCACCGGGCCAAAAGCCTCCGTAAAACCGCCGTGGGGATCATCCTGGCTACCCTGATTGGTCTGATCGCCTATTCTTTGCTCTATTTACTCGCCCCCAAAGGATCACTGCCTCGCTGGGGTGTGGGTGTATTCCTGGTATTTGCCGGCATATTGACCTTTCTATGGCGCTGGGTATATATTCGCATCTTCACTGCCCAGGCTTTCTTAAGGCGTGTGCTCGTCATTGGGGCAGGTCAGGCTGGGAAAGCCTTTATTGAGGTATTCCAAGATATCAAACCACACCCATTTACTTTGATCGGTTTTATCGACGATGATCCCGGCAAGGTGGGCACTGACATAGATGGTTACCCGGTCCTCGCCAGAAGCGATTGTCTACCCGGCGTGATCGAAAAAGAGTGCGTCTCTGACCTGGTTGTCGCCATCACCGGCAAAATGACCAGTGCAACCTTCCAATGTCTCCTCGATGCCGAGGAACGCGGTGTGGAAGTGATCCCCATGCCGCTCATGTATGAAGAACTTTTGCGGCGGGTCCCCATCCTTCACCTCGAATCTGAATGGCTGGTCCGCTCTTTTATCAACGAAGCCCGCGTCAACGGCTTTTATGAGATCACCAAGCGCACGATAGATATTGTGATTTCGGCTATCGGATTGGTAGCATATCTCATCATGTTTCCCTTCATCTCGATTGCCATCATTCTCGACAGCGGTTTTCCCGTTTTATACAGACAGATCAGGTCCGGTAAAGGCGGAAAGCCATACACAATTTTGAAGTTCCGCACCATGCGCCAGGATGCCGAGAAAGACGGTCAGGCGCGGCCTGCCGAGGAGCACGATCCGCGCGTCACCCGGGTCGGAAAGTTGTTACGTCGCACCCACATCGATGAACTGCCACAAACCTGGAACGTCTTGCGTGGTGAAATGAGCGTTATCGGTCCACGCGCAGAGCGCCCGGAACTGGTGGATGAATATCAGAAAGGCATCCCCTTCTACCGGGCAAGGCTGCTTGTAAAGCCCGGCATCACCGGCTGGGCCCAGGTCAATTACGGCTATTCCGCCACCCTGCTAGAAAACAGCACCAAATTGGAATACGATTTGTATTACATCAAAAGTCGCAACCTGCTGATGGATTTTTCCATTATCCTGCGAACGGTTGGGCAGGTATTTGGATTCCGAGGGAGATAGCATGACACGCATCCTGGTCACAGGCGGGGCCGGTTTCATCGGCTCCCACATCGTCGAAGAACTCCTGCGAAGCGGCGCATCGGTGCGGGTGCTGGACAACTTCTCCTCGGGCCGGCACGAAAACCTTCATTTTGAAACACTCAAGAAAGACGGTTCCAATGCTGGCGCACTGGAGATCCTGAAAGGTGACCTGCGGAATCCGGTTGAAGTCAACGCAGCCGTTCAAGGCATGGACCTGGTTTTCCATCTGGCGGCCTTTGTCTCTGTGCCCCAATCCATGTCTGATCCGCAGGACTGCTTCGACATCAACGTGACCGGCACCGTGACACTTCTCGAAGCCTCCCGCCGGGCCGGCGTACAGAAAGTGGTAATTTCCTCCAGCACGGCCGTCTACGGGAATACAAATAAATTCCCCACCGATGAAGCCACCTCCTTGCAACCATTATCGCCTTACGCCCTCTCCAAAGAGGTCAACGAGCTCTATGCGCGCCTGTACACGCAGGTCTTTAACCTGCCGGTAGTAGCCCTGCGCTATTTCAATGTCTATGGTCCCCGCCAACGCCCCGACTCGGACTATGCGGCTGCCATTCCGATTTTTGCCCGCCGTCTACTCGCAGGCGAACCAATATCCATCTATGGTGATGGTAAGCAAAGCCGGGATTTCGTCTTTGTGAAAGATGTTGTCCGCGCCAACATCATGGCGGCTCATTCCACCGCCGCAGGTGAAGCCTATAACGTTTGCAGTGGTCACGAAACGAACCTGATGGACTTATTGGAAGAATTGAGCGAGGTATCGTCACGCCAGCCGCAGGTCCGCTTCGAAGCCCCTCGCCCCGGGGACATTTATCGCTCCGTCGGCAACCCTCAAAAAGCGCTGGCAGGTCTGGGGTTCCGGGCAGAAACGCCTATGTCGGCAGGCCTCAAAGAAACAATAGAATGGATGAAATCTAAATGAGCGAGAGATCACGCTCTCAAATCCGCAACGGCTATTATTTAATGGCCGATATCCTCATCACTGCGTTGGCTGTCCTGGGAGCATATGCTCTGCGCCTGGACAACAACTTCCCCGCTTATTTTTCCGCCGCTTTATGGACCATCCTGATCAGCCTGTTGATCAAGCCGCTGATCTATTCCCTCTTCGGTCTTTACCGCCGTTTGTGGGCCTATGCCAGCGTGAAAGAACTACGGCTCATCAGCACCGCCGTCACTGCTGCTTCGGTCGTCTTTTCTACTGTGATGATGTTCCTCCTCTCCACCAATGTGCTCAACTTTCCCCGCTTGCTGCTCCCTATCGACTGGTTGCTTTCGCTGGTCGGGATTGGCGGATTCCGTTTCTCCATCCGCATGATCGCAGATAACCGATCAGCCAATAAGAAACCGCTGGCAAGGAAAACCCATAATGTCCTCGTAATCGGTGCTGGGGATGCGGGCGCCCTGGTGGTGCGGGAGATGCAGAAGAATCCACAGTTGGGGATGAAACCTATCGGTTTCCTGGATGACGATGAGAATAAACAAAAGCACCAGATCCACGGCGTGCGCGTGATCGGGACGTTGACCGACTTGCGCCGGGCCATCGAGACCCGACCGGTGGACGAGGTTATCATCTCTATCCCCAGCGCAGGCGGTAAAGTCGTCCGCCTTGTTACAGATATTTGCCGGTTGAAAGGTGTGCCCTTCCGCACCATGCCGGGGCTGTATGAACTGATCGGCGGCAAGGTCAGCGTCAACCGCCTGCGCGAAGTGGATATCGCCGACCTGTTGCGGCGGGAACCCGCCCAGATACAGAACGAGTTGATCGGCGCGGCTCTCACCGGCAAACGCGTGCTGATCACGGGAGGAGGCGGCTCCATCGGTCGCGAGATCTGCCACCAGGTCGCTCAGATGGGGCCCGCAGCTGCTCATCCTGCTTGGTCATGGGGAGAACAGTATTTTCGAAGCCACCCTGGAATTGCGGGAAGACTTTCCTCTCCTGCAAGTCAGCCCAGTCATCGCCGATATCCGCGACGAGTCGCGTCTGAAAAACATCTTTGACGAATTCCGGCCACAGGTGGTCTTCCATGCGGCTGCCCACAAACATGTCCCCTTGATGGAGGGGAATATCGAAGACGCCATTACCAACAACATCATTGGCACGCAGAACCTGGTCCAGGTTGCAGGTGAGGCAGGTACTGATCGCCTGGTGCTGATCTCGACCGACAAAGCCATCCGCCCTGCCAGCGTAATGGGCGCTACCAAGCGTCTGGCCGAGATGGTTGTGCTGGAAGCCGCCCGTCGAACCGGCAAAGCCTATTCGGTCGTCCGCTTCGGCAACGTGCTGGGAAGCCGCGGCAGCGTGGTACCCCTCTTCAAAAGACAAATTGCACATGGCGGCCCCATCACCATCACGCACCCGGACATGAAACGCTATTTCATGACCATCCCCGAAGCCGTCCACCTGGTGCTGCAGGCGGCTTCGATGGGACAGGGCGGTGAAGTGTTCATGCTCAACATGGGCCGGGAAGTGCGCATCCTCGACCTGGCCGAGGACCTCATCCGGCTCTCGGGTCTCGAACCCGGCAAAGATATCGAGATCTCCTTCACCGGCATCCGCCCGGGCGAGAAATTGAGCGAAGACCTGTGGGGCGACGGGATGGAATTCCAGAAAACCGCCCATCCCGAAATATTCCGGGCCGAGGCGGAAGAAGCCATCATTCCTCCCGATCTGGAGAATATCGTCAAGGACCTGCATATGCTGGCCCGCGAAGGTCAAGCCAGCGCCATTCTCCGCCTGCTGGATGACTCCATCCCCGACGGCACCGTGCAGGCAGCCCAACCGGCCGACTTGACTTCTTTGGTGTAAAGGATATGCCCGAGATCAGCCGCGCCGAATGGAACTCGTTTCTTGCCGATTATGAGGATGCCCACCTGCTGCAGTCTGCGGAGTGGGGAGAATTAAAGTCTGCCTTTGGTTGGGAAGCCGTCCATCTGGTTGAAGAAGGTGCAGGTGCACAGATCCTGTTCCGCCGCCTCCCGCTTGGCTTTACTTTCGCTTACCTCCCCAAAGGACCGGTTACCGCATCCAACCCCGGGCCTGTATTCTGGACAGCAGTAGATCGAGTCTGCCGCCAGCGCCGGGCAGTGTTCCTCAAGGTCGAACCTGCCGGTTGGGAGGAAGAAACTCAACCGGTGATCCTTGATCCGCAGTTCTTCGTTCCCAGTCCCCAACATATCCAACCGCACAGCACCCTGGTGGTAGACCTGCACGGCAGCCAGGACGAGATCTTTAATTGCATGAAGCCGAAGACCCGCTACAACATCCGCCTGGCTTGTCGGAAGGATATTGTCGTTCATCCTTCAGATGATATCGACAATTTCTATACCGTCATGGGCGCCACAAGTCAGCGCGAAGAATTCCACGTGCACTCGCGGGAATATTATCGCCGGGCCTATGAGCTGTTCCATCCGCAAGGCATGTGCGAGTTATTTGTGGCAGACTACCAGGGACAAACTCTTGCCGCCGTGATGGTCTTTGCCTTTGGAAAAAGCGCGTATTACTTTTACGGCGCTTCGGCGGACATTGAACGTAACCGCAAGCCCACCTATCCACTCCAGTGGGAAGCCATTTGTTGGGCGCATCGCAGAGGCTGTACCGAATACGATATGTGGGGCATCCCCGACGAGGCCGCCAGCGTGGAAGTGGACGAGGCCGAAGCCCGCGAAGATGGCCTGTGGGGCGTCTATCGCTTCAAGCGTGGCTTTGGCGGTTCCATCAAACACGCCATCCCCACCATGGACCGGGTCTATAATCCCCTGCTGTACAAGCTCTATATCTGGCGCTTCGGCGGCTCGGGTTCAGACTGATTTTTTCCCCTTATAAAACAATGCAAGCCTTCACCGGTTCGCCTCAAACCTGGAACAAGCTGATCGCTGCCCTGCCCATGCCGCACCTCCTGCAGACATGGGAGTGGTCGCAGGTCAAGGCGCGTTATGGGTGGAAAGCTCTGCCGTTTGTCTGGTACGGATCCACCGACCGCATCGCCGGATCAGCCGGTGGCGGCTGCTATGGTGCTCAAGCGAACGCTCACCATCGGTGGTTTTGCCGCCAGGCTGAACGTTCTGTACATCCCCAAAGGGCCCAGCCTGGACTGGACAAACGTCCCCCTGCAGGAGCGGGTGTTGAATGACCTGCAGGCCTTCGCCCGCCGGCAGGGGGCTATCTTCCTGAAAATGGATCCCGATGTTGTATTAGGTACAGGCGTGCCCTGCTCGTCGGAAGCCGTGGAAGACCCTGCCGGGCAGGCCTTGCGGGAGAATCTGCATCAGCGCGGCTGGGTGTTCTCGCAAGACCAGATCCAGTTCCGCAATACGGTCTTGATCGACCTGGACCATACGGAAGATGAACTGCTCGCCCGCATGAAGCAGAAAACCCGCTACAACATCCGCCTGGCCCAGAAGAAAGGCCTGCAGGTGCGGCGCGGGACCGTGGCGGACATCCCCCTGCTCTACCAGATGTACGCCGAGACCTCCGTTCGGGATGGCTTCCTCATCCGTGGGAAGGATTACTACCAGACGGTCTGGAGGTTGTTTGACCGGTCCTCCGAACTAGGCCAATCCCTCTCCTCGCCATTTTCGGAACCGCTCATTGCCGAGGTGGAAGGCAGGCCTGTTGCAGCCATTTCCATGTTCTATTTTGGCGGGCAGGCCATTTACCTTTTCGGCATGTCCCGTGATGAACACCGGGAAAAGATGCCCAACTACCTGCTCCAGTGGGAAGCCATCCGGCGGGCCAGGTCGCTGGGGTGCAAGATATACAACCTGTGGGGCGCGCCGGATGAATTCGTGGAGTCAGACGGTTTGTGGAATGTATTTCGCTTCAAGGAAGGCCTGGGCGGATATGTTTCCCGCACCATAGGAGCCTGGGACTTTACATCCAACCCTCTCCTGTATAAACTTTACACGCAAACCCTGCCCCGCCTCATGGACGTGATGCGCTCGCGCGGCAAGGCCCGCACCCGTCAAAGCCTGGGAGCATGACACTCGCTCTGGATAGTTCTGAAAGATAATAATGATCCCCCGCCTGAAATTCGCTCATTTGCCTACCCCCATCGAAACTCTGCCAAGGGTGTCCGCAGCCCTGGCAGGGCCACGCTTGTTGGTCAAGCGAGACGACCAGACCGGATTGGCGTTTGGCGGCAACAAGACCCGCAAATTGGAATTCCTACTAGCGGAGGCGCAGAGCCAGGGGGCGGACACGCTCATCACCGCCGGGGCCATGCAGTCCAACCACTGCCGCCAGACCGCCGCAGCCGCGGCCAGGTTTGGCTTCGAATGTATCCTTGTCCTTGCAGGCGAACCGCCGGCGCGCATCAGCGCCAACCTGCTGCTGGACCACCTCTTTGGCGCGGAGATCGTTTGGACAAGCAAAGCCTTTCGGGATGCGACCCTGCAAGCAACCTTCGAGAAAGCCGCATCCGAGGGGAAAAAACCGTATCTCGTCCCGTATGGCGGCTCCAGCCCCACCGGGGTGATTGGCTATGCAGTGGCGATGGAAGAATTTGCTAGCCCAAAACACGCCCGTCGATTGGATCGTATTCGCCTCCTCCTCCGGCGGCACACAGGCGGGGCTTGTCCTGGGCGCGCGTGCGTTCGGCTTCACTGGGAAATTGCTCGGCATCAGCGTGGATGAGCCGCAGCAGGACCTGCAGGAGCGCGTCGCCAGACTGGCCTCGCAGGCCAGCGAGCGTCTGGGACCTCCCTTGGAATTTTCACCGCAGGATATCCTGGTCAACGACGACTACGCCGCCCCCGGTTACGGCATCCTTACCCAGGCCGAACAGGAGGCCATTTCTCTTTTTGCGAAATACGAAGGCCTGCTGCTCGATCCGGTCTATACCGGCCGCGCCGTCGCTGGACTGATTGATCTCATCCGCAAAGGCTTCTTCAAAAAGAGTGAGACCGTGCTCTTCTGGCATACCGGCGGTCAGCCAGCCTTATTCGCCGAAAAATACCAGCAGCATCTCGACTAATAATTACAGTCCCCGGTTTCCCGGGGACTTCTGCTTCCTATTCGATCCGAACTCAACATTCACAGGGAACCGGCATCATTTCCTCTTTTCTCAAAAACAAACTTTCTGCCAGGTCATTGTCACTTTCACCGAATAACTGTGAAAGGACCATTGGCCTTGACGCTGCATCCAGCAAGCAAATGCCTTCCTGCCGGAGGCGATCCACCAATGGGGCCTCCAGTTGATGCGAATTTTCGAACAATTCCATCAGCGTCTCGGCGTTGTCATCTGCAGCAATGCGATTGATGGAAAATTGTCCACAATCCGTGCACAAATGGATCAACATCAATTCGCCGTTGCGCGGCCCATATTTCTTATGGGTAGACTTAATCGTCAGGCCAAGAGGTCTCATCGGCGCTTTGCAAGCCGAAAGCCTGTCACCTGCCGCGAACAGGTCCACGTGACGCGACCACAGGCAGTAAGGGCAATGGTTGCGATTTTGAACACCGCTCAAAAGATTCAGCGAAGAAACGAAGTTATGGCAATGCTTACATTGAAAGCCATCTTCCGTTTCGTTCCTGCCGTTCCGCTTTGAGCGGCGGCTGGTTCTGTACCCTCGCGACCTTTCTTCGCTGGGATAATCGTAGTAAGTGCTCATCTTTCCAAATCCTTCTTGAAAACCAAATAACTCTGGTAGCGCTGCGGGCTGATCTTGCCGGCGACCACCGCTTTACGGATGGCGCACCCGGGCTCTTCGTCGTGCCGGCAGCCCATGCCGAATTTACATTGGCCAACGAGCGGGCGCATTTCCGGGAAGAACATCGCCAGGTCGGCCCCATCCACGCTGGAGAGACCAAATTCCCGCACCCCAGGCGTGTCGATGATATGCCCGCCGGAACCCAGGGAGACCATCTCCGGGCTGGTTGTGGTGTGGCGGCCTTTGCCCATCTTGCCATCTCCCACCGCTCCCACCCGCAAGGCCAAACCCGGCTCAAGCGCATTCAGTAGAGCGGTTTTGCCGACCCCCGATTTGCCCACAAATGCTGACAGATTGCCCTTTAACATCCCGCGCAATCTCTCCAATCCTTCCCCGCTGACGGAACTGGTGGTGACAACGGGATAGCCGATGCGGCGATATTCTTCGATCACCTTCTCGACCTCTTCATCCGCGAGACCATTCGCGTCCCGGACCAGGTCCATTTTCGTGATCACGATCAGGGCCGTCAGGTCGAGTGATTCTGCCGAGATGAGGTAACGGTCGAGCAGGCCCCATTTGGGAGTGGGGTTGGCCGCCGCAAAGACCGGGATGACATAGTCCACATTTGCCACGATCACCTGCTCGAATTTATGCGTCCCCGGAGCCGGGTCCTGCCGAGCCAGGCGGTTTCGACGCGGCAGCACTTCCACGATCATGCCCGCCCCGTCGGCCCCGTCGGTGAAACGGACCAGATCGCCGATGGCGATGGGATCCACCTTGTCCAGCTCTTTCACCCCCTTCACGGCCCGATGAGTGGAGTTGAGATTATCCGACGAGAAGATCAACTCCTTGCGTAAGCGCGTGGACAAGGCGCATTGGATCACCGTGCCGTTTGTGCGGACGTGATAGCTGCCGATATTCTTTTTGACTACGACACCCTGGTCGTAAGAACTGTTACTGCTAGTATTCATTAGTATTTCCTTGCGTAAAACAAAACCGGCCACAGGATGAGTCCCGTGGCCGGTAAGATCGAACCTGGTGGAGCCTGTGTGTCACTGCGGAAAACCGCGTAATAGCAGACCGTCAGCCAGAATTAAATAAAAAAGCCACGGGTATACGTGCGCCCGTGACCGTTTACTTAAGCAGGAAATACCTGACTACAAACGCTTCACAGGCGCACACACAGAACAACCACCGATGCCATATTTAACATAAAACTGTGTGTGCTCCTTTCCTCAGAATTTTTTCGAACGGCCCAACTTTATCATAGGTCGTTAGGTATTGTCAACCTGCAGGACTATAGTTTTTCATCACAATAATCAGGATATCTTCCAATTATTGTTATGGATTTATAAAAGGGATAAGAGCCTTTAAGATATAATTCAATTAATGGAAACCTCTCCAAATACCTCCTTCCGCCCGTACCTTGCCTCTGCCATCACCTTGTTCGTGCTGGGTTGGGGTGTAGCCGCCTTTGCCGTATTCGCCCTCACGCCCACCCTGTGGGCGCGCTGGCTGCTGTTCTTTGGGGGCACGCTCGGCCTGACCAGCGCGGGGCTGCTGGTCACGTGGTTCCTCAATCTGCGTTTCCCCTCCACGCCTCCCGCCGGTCCCGGCGTCATCGTCCGGCAGGCCCTGTGGGTGGGAGTGTATGGGGCTGTGATGGTCTGGCTTCAGCAGGTCCGCCTCGTTACCATCTGGAGCAGCCTGGGGCTGGCGGTGGGTCTGGTAGCCATCGAATACCTGATCCGCATGCGCGAAAAAGCCCGCTGGCAGCCCAAGCCTATCCCTGAAGAAACTCCTCCTGTGGAAAAACCTTCAACGACTATAGAATGAAACTGCACGGTCTTCCTTCTGTCGAACAACTGCTTCAAACCCAACAGGCGGCGGAGCTTATCGCCGGCTACGGTCGCCCGTTGACCCTGGATGCCATCCGGGCGGTCCTGGAGGATGTGCGCAAACGCGCCACCCGATCCGGCGAGACTACCACCCTGCCCGACCGGGAAATCCTGTTGGACAATGCCGGCTCACTTCTGCGGGATTGGACCACCCCCCGGCTGGTCTCCGTTATCAACGCCACCGGGGTGATACTGCATACCAATTTGGGTCGGGCGCCGCTTTCTGCCTCTACCATGACTGCGATGGAAGCCGTCTCACGGGCTTATTCCAACCTCGAATATGATCTCTCCACCGGCAAGCGCGGCTCCAGGCTCAGCCATGCCGAGACCCTTTTGCGGCAAATCACCCACGCGGAAGCCGCCATGGTAGTCAACAACAATGCCGCCGCCATCCTGTTGGTGCTCTCCGCGCTGGCATCTCACAAACGCGTCATTATCGCCCGTTCCCAACTGGTTGAGATCGGCGGCGGGTTTCGTCTGCCGGATGTCATGCAGCAATCCGGCGCAAAACTGATCGAGATCGGTGCCACCAACAAGGTCCGCCTGGAAGACTACGAACAGGCTCTGCTGGAGCCATCCACGCTGGTACTGCATGCACATCGTTCCAACTTCAAAATGATCGGCTTCACCGAAGAACCGGAGTGGAAGGATATCGTCCCGCTGGCCCATTCCCACAACGCCCTTTGCATCGACGACCTGGGCTCCGGCGCGTTATTGCCGACGGAACGCTACGGTCTGACTCACGAACCTACCGTACAGGAATCCTTGAAGGCCGGCTCGGACCTGGTCTGCTTCTCCGGTGATAAATTGCTGGGCGGTCCACAATCGGGGATCATCATCGGGAAAACCGCCCTCATCGAAAAGGTCAAGAAGCATCCGCTGGCGCGGGCACTTCGGGCCGACAAACTTTGCCTGGCGGCCTTGTCTGCGACGCTGCTGCATTACCTGAAAAACGACGCCGAACGGGCAATACCCATCTGGCGTATGATGGCCCTCACGCCTGAGCAGATACGCCAGACGGCGCAATTATGGGCCGAGCAGATCGGCGAGGGCGAGGTGGTGGCAGGCGAGTCGACCGTCGGCGGAGGCAGCCTGCCGGGCGAGTCCATGCCGACCTTCCTGCTCGCGCTGACGGTGAAATCACCGAGCAAATTCCAGGAAAAACTACAGCGCCAGCAGCCTCCCATCATTGCCCGCATTGAAAATGATCGGATATTGCTGGATCCCCGCACGGTCCTCCCCGAACAGGACGGGGCACTGCTGGTGGGTCTCATGAACGCCATTAAAGAGAAAGGGCGAACTTTTGCGGTGAAACGGGGTTAAGAACAGTGGCCCTTATCCTCTGCCGGTTCAATCCATTATGACTCGTCATTCAGAAATCCTTCGTGTGCTCAAAGAAACCAGCCGGACTTTTTTCATTCCTATTACCCGGCTGCCAGTAAAGTTGCAGGAGACCATCGGTTCTGCCTATCTGTGCATGCGCGCCATCGATGAAATCGAAGACCATCCCACATTGGATAAAAAGGCCAAAGCCGCCCTACTCCACCGGCTCAGCTGGGCTTTGCAGGCGCAACTGGCTGCCTCCGAGGCCTCCGGCAATCCGGTCCTGGAAGAGGTCTTCGCTCCTTACCGGTCAACCCTTCCGGAGGTGACTCTCCGCATCGGCGACTGGCTTTCGCACGCGCCCGACCCCATTGTCCCGCGCGTCTGGGATGCCACCATCGCCATGGCAGACCGGATGGCTTACTGGGTGGAAAACGATTGGACCATCCAGTCCGAAGCGGACCTGAACAGTTACACCTTCAGCGTCGCCGGCGCGGTCGGCCTACTCATCTGTGATATCTGGGCCTGGTTCGACGGCACCCAGGTGGACCGGCTGGCCGCCATCCATTTTGGGCGTGGCCTGCAGTCCGTCAACATCTTGCGAAACCGCAGTGAAGACGCCGGGCGAGGCGTAAATTTCTACCCCGCCGGTTGGACCGATAAGGATATGTTCGCCTACGCCCGCAGCAACCTTGGGAAAGCCAAAACCAGCCTGCAAGCCATCCAGCAGCGCACCTTCAAGCAAATGGTGGAAATCCCCCTGGCGCTGGCCGAAGCCACCCTGCAAGCCATCGAAAACGGTCAACCCAAGCTGACCCGCAGCCAGGTGATGCAGATCGTCGGTCAAATATAAAGCCTGCGCGTCCATCGCCGCAGATCGTCTTCAACCCCATCAGATCGGTTTTGGTATTTCTTTTCCGTCGTGTCCGTAGTGTCCGTCGTGGTAAATTTACGGATGGGTATTAAGATCTTCTTTTTTTGCATTCCATAATTTGGGAGTCAAAATGAAATCCGACCTCGACAGTCTCATGCGCTCCAGGAACCTGGATGCCATCCTAGTCACCGGCAACGCCACCCACAACCCGCCTATGTACTACCTCACCGGCGGAGGTCACGTCTCCGCGGCGACACTGATCAAAAAGGTTGGCCAACCGGCCATCCTGTACCATCAGGATATGGAACGGGCCGAAGCGGCCAAATCGGGTTTACAGTGCGTATCCTACAGCACCTACAATTATGATGAACTGCTCAAGGAAGCCCAGGGTGATACCGTCCTGGCTTCGGCGCTGCGCTACCAGCGCATGTTTACAGACCAGGGTCTGAGCAAAGCCCGCGTAGGCCTCTACGGTCACACAGAGATTGGCTCGGCTTTTGCCGTCTTCTCCACCCTGCTCCGCCTAATGCCAGATCTGCAACTGGTGGGCGAGACTCGTGACAATTCCCTCTTCATGCAAGCCATGGAAACCAAGGATGAGGGCGAAGTGGAACACATCCGCAAGATGGGCCGCATCACCACCACGGTCGTCGGGCGGGTGGCCGACTATTTGACCGGTTGCCAGGTCCGCGCGGACGAGGTTCTGCTGAAGGAGGATGGTTCGCCCCTCACCATCGCCGATGTCAAATCACGCATCGACCTGTGGCTGGCAGAGTTAGGCGCTGAGAACCCCGAGGGCTGCATCTTCGCGATCGGCGCGGACGCGGGCGTACCCCATTCCATCGGCACCCCCTCGGACTTGCTGCAGCTGGGCCGCACCATCGTCTTTGACATTTACCCCTGCGAAGCCGGCAGCGGTTACTTCTACGACTTCACCCGCACATGGAGCCTGGGTTATGCCACCCCGGAAGCGCAAGCGCTATATGACGAAGTGAAAACCGTCTTTAACAAGGTCATGGAAAATTTCGATCTCAACACCCCCTTCAAGGATTATCAACGCATGGTCTGCGAAGAGTACGAGAAGAATGGCCATAAAACCCCCTTGAGCACACCTGCTCCCACTGAGGGGTACGTCCACTCGCTGGGGCACGGAGTGGGCCTGAACATCCATGAGCGTCCGTGGAGCGGGTTGACCGCCGACGACAATAACCTGCTCAAGCCCGGTGTGGTGGTGACCTGCGAACCCGGCTTGTACTACCCCGACCGGGGCATGGGCGTCCGCATCGAAGACACACTATGGGTCCGCCCCAACGGCAAAACCGAGATCCTGGCGGAATATCCTTACGACTTCGTTTTGCCGATGAAACACTGGCAGGAAAAATGATTTATGCGCGGTTGACGTCCGCGCAGATGACGCTATAATCATCCCGATGACAGAGTTAAAGCCCGCCCGCATCCTTGCCATCGAGACCTCCTGCGACGAGACCGCCGCAGCCGTGCTCGAAAACGGGCGCGCCCTCATCGCCTCCACCGTCGCCTCGCAAATGGACATGCATGCCCGCTACGGCGGGGTTTTCCCCGAAGTAGCATCCCGCCAGCACGTCCTGTCGATCCTGCCGGTGATCGAGCAAACCCTCACCAAAGCCCACATGACCATCCAGGATATGGATGCCATCGCCGCCACCCGCGGACCCGGTCTGGCCGGGTCGCTGATCGTAGGCCTCAACGCCGCCAAAGGTCTGGCGCTGGGGTCAGGTTTGCCGTTGATTGGCGTGAATCATCTCGAAGGTCACATCTACTCTGCCTGGGTGCATGAGGGCGTGGACGCTCCAGCGGACCCGCCGCAGTTCCCCTTGATGGCCTTGCTCGTCTCGGGCGGGCATACCGAATTGAACCTGATGAATTCACATCTCGACTATAAGCGCCTCGGCGCTACGGTCGATGACGCCGCCGGTGAGGCGTTCGATAAAGTCGCCCGCCTGCTGGAACTCCCCTATCCGGGCGGCCCCTCCATCCAGGAGACTGCCCTGGAAGGCAATCCGCGCGCCTTCAAATTCCCGCGGGCGTGGCTGGAAGGGAGTTGGAATTTTTCGTTCAGTGGTCTGAAAACATCCGTATTGCGGGAAGTGAAACGATTGCAGAGCGAAGGCCGGCCCATCCCCCTAAAAGACATGGCTGCCAGTTTTCAAGCGGCCGCCGTGGATGTATTGTTCAACAAGACCATCCTGGCAGCGCGAGAGTTTGGCGTTAAAGAGATCGTCGTGGGTGGAGGCGTGTCAGCCAACACCGCCCTACGGGAGGCTTTCCTGGCTCAGACCGAATTCAAGATCCACATCCCACCGCTGCGCTACTGCACCGATAACGCCGCCATGATCGCTTCCGCCGGCTATTACCGTTTCGCCCTTGGGCATCTGGACAATCTCGATATCGATGTTCTTCCTACGTGGCCCCTGCAATAATAAGAAAATTTCTCCGCCTTAAAGGCAAACCCCGCCGGGACTGGCCCAAGTCTCGGCGGGGTTTGTGTAAGGAGGAGAATACAATGGTTATTATATGCATGAAGATAAGAGCAACCTTACGGAATGTTTAAAAGAAGATGAGAATTATCCACTTAAGAGAGAGATAATGTCAGATTTGCTGATCGGCCCTTCTCTCAAGATGCGGGCTTCTGCACCGGTACAATCCGCCACGGTCGAAGGCATTCCGCCCGGAGTCGTGCCGCCATCAAGGATCAATGCGATCCTCCCACCCAATTGTGCCAGGACTTCCCCGGTGGTGGTTGGATTGCTCTGCCCCGAAATATTGGCCGAGGTCACCGCCAGCGGACCGGTCAACCGCAGCAGTTCGCGCGCGGCCGGGTGATCTGGCACACGCACCCCCACCGTCGGTCCGGCAGAGACGAACTCGGGCAGTTGTGGTTTTTTCGGCACCACCAATGTTAACGGACCGGGCCAGTAGCGGGCAGCTAACCTTTTCGCCATCTCCGGCACATCCTGGGACACTTTTTCGAGATCAGACAGATCTGCTATCAACACAGGGATGGCCTTTTCAGCCGGGCGGTCTTTGGCAGAATATATACGTTCGACCGCCTTACCGTCGAATACAAGCGCTCCCAACCCATACACCGTGTCCGTGGGAAAAGCTACCAATTCCCCCTGCCCAAGCATGTCCCTCGCCAGGAGGAACGCTTCCGTCGATACCGGCAGCACCTTCGTTTCCATATCCGTTAACTAAGCCTGGATCTCCAACAAACGGTCACGACCAGCCAGATCCTTGTGCATGTGGATCTCGACATCCCGAAAAATATCGCAAGCCAGTGAAATCACCGCCGGCCCACAACTGGCCTCGATCTCCATCAGAAGCAAACCTCCCTTTCGCAAGCGCTCGGGCGCCTGTGCCAGCAGCCGCCTGACCAGGTCCAGTCCGTCCGGACCGCCATCCAGAGCCACTTCGGGCTCACGCCCATAGACAGGCAGCCGGCGAAGTTTCTTCGTCGGAATATAAGGCAGGTTGCTCACGATCAAGTCGTACTCCCCTTCCTGCGGGAAGAGGTCCTGTTGGATGAAATCAATTTGCTTTACCACCCCATGCATGGCAGCATTACGCCGGGCAATTTCTAGCGCAGCTGCAGAGATATCCGTGGCGGTCACATACAGGGAGGACACATGTTTTGCCAGGGTGATGCCAATGCAGCCGGAACCGGTGCCGATGTCTGCCGCCTGATCGCAATCCAGATGCGCCTGCAGCCAGGAAATGGCTCGTTCCACCAGCAGTTCCGTTTCCGGCCGCGGGATGAGCACTTCCGCCGAGACTTCGAAATCCAGGCCAAAGAATTCCCACTGGCCTAACACGTAAGGGAGCGGTTCCTTGCTTTCCAGACGAGCAACCATGTTCTCCAGAGTATTGACTCTCTCACCGCTAAGACCTACCTCCGGATGCGCCATCACCCACGAACGGGGTTTCTCCAGCAGGTGCGCCAAAACAACCTGGGCATCCAGGCCGGGCGTGTCGCTCGTCTTTTCGAGCCGCACAGTTAGATCATCCAGGACGGTCTCGACGGTCTTCCGGTCGGTCCTATTCGTCATCGGATTCCGGTCCGCTGGCAGACAGCCGTTCGGCTTCATCCCGGCTGGAAAGTTCATCGATGAACTCGTCGATCGCCCCTTGCATCACCGCTTGCAGGTTGTAAATGGACAGGTTGATGCGGTGATCGGTCACGCGGTTCTGTGGATAGTTGTACGTGCGGATCTTTTCGGAACGTTCGCCTGTGCCCACCTGGGAGCGGCGGTCGGCCTCTTCGGAGGAGCGGCGTTTTTCCTGCTCGATCTCATACAAACGGGCGCGCAGGATGGACATGGCCCGTAGTTTGTTCTGCAACTGTGAACGCTCATCCTGCACCGCTACAACCATTCCCGTAGGCACGTGGGTGATGCGGATGGCAGTGGCGTTCTTCTGCACGTTCTGCCCGCCCGCCCCGGAAGAGCGAAACACATCGATCTTCATGTCCAATTCGGGGATTTCCACGTCCACTTCCTCCACCTCCGCCATGACCGCCACGGTGGCGGTGGACGTATGGATGCGGCCCGAGGATTCGGTGGCGGGCACACGCTGGACCCGGTGGACGCCGGATTCATATTTCAGTTTGGAATAAGCGCCTTTCCCTTTTACCTGGAAGACGACCTCCTTGAAACCGCCGATGCCGATGGCATTGGAGTCCATCAGGTCCACTTTCCAGTTGTGCTGTTCGGCATAACGGTTGTACATGCGATACAGATCGGCTGCGAAAATGGCCGCCTCCTCCCCGCCGGTCCCGGCGCGGATCTCCACAAACACATTCTTATCATCTCGGGGATCTTTGGGGACCAACATCAGTTTCAGTTCTTTTTCGAGCACACCCAGACGCGGTTCCAGGTCGGCTATCTCCGACTGCGCCAGTTGCTGCATTTCCGGATCCTGTTCGGTTTCAAAGACGGTCCGGGCTTCTTGCAGGCGGCCCATATCCCGCCGGTATTCCTTGGATTTCTGCACAAGGGATTCGAGGTCGATGCGTTCCTTGTTCAACTCCGCCGCCCGTTGATAATCGTCGCCGACTTCCAGGAGGAGTTGGTTGATCTCTTCGTATCTTTTTTCAATTCCGGCAAGTTTTTCCAGCATGGTAAGCCTTTTCCCAAAAAAATCCCCTGTTCAGGGGGAAATGACAAGTAGTATTCGGATTCGTTTCCGCCTGGTTGCTTCTATCGGACCAATGAAAGGACAAATGATAAGACCACGATCACCGAGAGGATAATGAACATAACTCGATATAACCGTGTCTGGCCGCTCGTCTTCTTTCCAGGTTTTGCTTTGGACATTTCTCAGTTCCTTATTCCGTGTGCAAAAAAGGCCGTGTTCATGGCTTTTTCCAATTCGTCGATCGCCACCGGCTTGGTCACGTACGCATCTGCTCCCAGCGCCAGGGCTTGATCGATCATAATATCCGAGGCTTCGGTAGAGAGCATCACTACCGGCAGGTCTTTCCATTCCGGTCGCCGCCGCAGGAATTCAAGGAAGTCGATCCCGCTGACTTCGCCCATGTTGATGTCGAGCACGAGCAGGTCGATAGCCTCCCCTTCGAGGAGGGCGCGGGCGGCTGGTTTTGGCGAAAAAAACGAGCGCGTTTCGCAATCGAGCAATTTCAGCATCAATTGCACTGCCATAACCATTTCTTCGTCATCGTCAACAACCCACACTGTTTTCATTCGAGATGCGCCTTGATACTCTGGGCCAATGCCTCATTGATTCCAGGCACAGCGGTCAATTCTACCACTGTTGCCTCTCTAATCTTATCTACAGAACCGAAATGTTTCAAGAGGGCTTTTCGTTTGATTGGGCCAATGCCGGGCAGGATATCCAAAGCCGAAGCCATGCCCTGTTTGGTCCGGCGGGCGCGATGGGCCGTGATGGCAAAGCGGTGAGCCTCGTCACGGATACGCTGGACCAGGTAGAGTCCCTGCGAATGGCGCGGCAGCAACAGCGAATCGGGCTTGTTGGGGAAGAAGATCTCCTCATGCCCTTTCGCCAGACCCACCACCGGCACCTTGCCAAAAAGGTCGAATTTTTCCAGGACAATCACTGCCCGCGATAATTGTCCCTTGCCTCCATCGACGATCAACAGATCCGGCAGGAAGGAGAAAGACGGGTCAGGTTTGGAGCCGGGGGCGGCCTCTTTTTCCTGCGAGACCTGCCAGCGCTTGAAGCGGCGGGTGAGCACCTCTTCCATGCTGGCAAAATCATCCGGCGCGCCGATGGAAGTGGATTCGACATTGAAACGCCGGTAAAGTTTTTTATCCGCCACGCCCTGGGTAAAGACGACCATGCTGCCCACGGTGGCGACCCCCTGGGTGTGCGAAATGTCGTAGCATTCGACCCGGTTGGGAGGAGCGGGCAACTGAAAGGCCGACTGGAGGTCCGCCAAGGCCTGCTCCTGCTTGTGCGAATCCGCCTGCCACTGGGTCCGCAGCGCCTGCAGGGTTTCGGCGGCATTCTCCGCCGCCATCTTGACCAGCTCGCGCCGCTGACCGGAATGAGGCACCGAAATTTCGACCTTCTCGCCGCCGCGCCGTGAGCGCAGCCACTGCCCGATAATCTGGGCCTCCTCGATCTCCTGCGGCAGCATGACCTGCTGAGGGATGGTGGCGGCTTCGGTGTAGAACTGGGTCAGGAACTGCGAGATCACCTCAGCGTCGCCGGAGTCTTCTGCACCTTCCAACACGAAGTATTCCCGCCCGATCAGTTTGCCGCCGCGGATGAAGAAGATCTGCACGCAGGCTTCGTTGTCCGAGCGGGCCATGGCGATCACATCCGAATCTTTGTAATCGGACGCAAAGACGACCTTCTGTCGTTCCACGATCGACTGCATGGCCCGCAGCCGGTCGCGCAGGGCGGCGGCCTTCTCGAAGCGCATTTCATTGGAGGCGGTTTCCATCTCGTTTTGGACTCGCTCCATGATCGGCTCGGAATGCCCGCTAAGGAATTCCTGCAGGTCGGCGATCATCTGACGGTACTGGGCCTGGTTCACCGCCCCGATGCACGGAGCCAGGCACAGCTTGATGTCGTAATAGAGACAGGCGCGGGCATCGTTGCCGGTGATGATGCGGTCACAGGTGAGGTAGGGGAAAACCCGCCGGAGCACGTCCAGGGTCTGGTAGACGGCCCAGGCGGAGGTGTACGGGCCGAAGTAGTGGGCGCCATCCTCCTGCATCAGGCGGGTGACGGTCACCTTGGGGAACGGGTCGGCCCAGTGGATCTTGATATACGGGTAGCGCTTGTCGTCCTTCAGGCGGATGTTGTAGCGCGGGCGGTGTTTCTTGATCAGGTTCATCTCGAGGATGAGCGCCTCGAGCTCAGACCCGACCACGATCCACTCGATGTGGGCGATCTCGCGCACCAGCCGGCGGGTTTTTTGGTCGTGACTGTTATCCGCGTGGAAATACGAGCGGACGCGGCTCTTCAAACTGATGGCTTTGCCGACGTAGATGATCGTCCCGTCGGCATTCTTCATCAGGTAGCAGCCGGGTTTCGGCGGCAGGGTATTCAGGATACCCTGGAGGTGGTCAGTGATAACCATATGAGATAATTTTACTGCGAAAAGTCAAGAGAATAGAGCCAAGACAACAGCGGATAGTAAACACGAAACAGATAATCAAGGGGTTGTTCCTCGAAAAAAAGAGGAACAACGAGGAACAACTGATGTAGATAGAAGGAACCTTACTCAGTGGAGGTTGTTCTGCGGAACAACCCTCGCCAGAGAATTGTTGGACGGTTCATGGTTTATGGTGAGCGCGTGAAGATGGGTGATGGCCTTCACGCGCTACACTCATTATAGAACGGATTTTCTAAATGTCAATAGACAAAAAATGAAGTTCATCCACGACTTTGGAAAGATCCGCTAAGCGGATCGATCCAGAAGAACCTAGGAGATATGGCCCATATCCAACGAGTTCTGTTATTACCTTCCCCGTGATATGATTAGTTCGTCTTAATTAAAACCATGTAATATGATATAAATGGTTATCTATTCAACCAACAGGAGGCTAAGAATTTATGGAATCTGGACCCGTTCAATCCTATCCACCCGTAATGCCCGCTCAACCCGTTCCCGGTGACAAGAAGGGCCTGGCCATTGCGTCACTCGTGCTCGGCATCCTTTCCTTCTGCAGCTCCCTTTTTTGGTACTGCAGCGCCCCTCTCGGCATCATCGGTCTGATCCTGGGAGTTCTAGGGATGAAATCCTCCGGTCGGGTCATGGCCATCATCGGCATCGTCCTGGCTGTAATCGGCATCCTGATGTCAATCGTCTTTGCCATCATCGGATTCAGTTCCGGTCCCATCCTGGAACAACTGCAACAGATGCAGTCCTCACTACCAGGTTATTAATCGCCGTTTTGTTTTCCCTACTCCCGCAATCTTATTTGCGGGAGTTTTTTTATCCCCATATTGCTACTATCATATTGTGATATAACTGGGAAAATAATCACACTTTCAGGAGGAGAAGAATCATGAAATCCATACCCGTTCCACCCGTCCCGCCCGCCCAACCCATGCCGCTGGTGAACGACCGGAAAGGCCTGGCCATCGCCTCATTGGTCCTCGGGATCTTAAGTCTTTGTCTGGTTTGGTTCCCCGTCGTCGGGGTGGTCGGTCTCATCGGCAGTGTCATTGGCCTTGTCCTGGGCATCATGGGATTGAAATCTTCCCTTAAAGGCATAGCCATTGCCGGCATCGTTATTTCTGGAATTTCCTTGTTGATCGGTATCGTTACCGTTGTAGTGATTGGCGGTCTCATGCTGCTGGGACCTGCCATCGGCAACGTCTTTACCGAGATCAATTCCAGCATGATTGCGCCCTAAGTCACAGAAACGATCCGGCATCATTTCGTTTTCCAAAAAACTCCCGCAGCAATGCTGCGGGAGTCTTTTATCTTCCAATTTAGGATACCATGATATAAATGGCTAAATCATCCCACTTTCAGCAGGAGAAAAATCATGGACTCCATGCCCGACCAACCCATACCGGCGATAAGAAACCGGAAAAGACTGGCTATTGCATCACTGATCCTCGGGATGATTGGAACCCTCGGCCTTTGCCTGGCCTGGATCCCGTTCTTTAATATGCTCGGCCTTCTCGTCAGTCCCACCGGGCTGATCCTGGGGATCCTGGGATTGAAGTCCTCCAAAAAATGGATCGCAATCGCCGGCATTGTTCTCTGTTCCATCACCCTGTTGGTCGGCATCGTTACTTTCGTGATCGTCGGCATAGATGTGTTGCTGGGCTCCGGCTTAGGCAATGTCATCCCGGAGATGAATTCAACCCTGGTCTCGCCCTGAGGCTCGCCGGACTGGAAAAATTCTTTTGCAAGGAGCAGTATAATGGCCTCCAATTGGAGACCCATGGAACAATCCCTCGAAACTCACATCGGTGACCTGTTACGGCAGCAAGGCTTGAAACTCGCCACTGCCGAGTCCTTTACCGGCGGGCTGATCGGTTACCGCATCACCTCCATCGCCGGTTCGTCGGACTATTACATCGGCGGGGTCAACGCCTATGCGTATGAGGCCAAAGTGGCCCTGTTGGGGGTCTCGTGGGATACGCTAAAAAAATATGGCGCGGTCAGCCGCGAGATCGTCCTCGAAATGGCAGTCGGCGCACGCGCCAGGCTGCAGGCGGATATTGCCGTCAGCGTGAGCGGCATTGCCGGACCCGGCGGAGGGCTGCCCAATAAACCCGTCGGCACCGCCTGGGTGGGCCTGGCTGCCAAAGATGGCAAATGGGCCTGCAATTTCCTGTTCCCCGGCGACCGCCAGGAAGTGCGGGCTGCCGGTGCAGAAGCGGCCCTGCGCATGGTTTTGGATTACCTGCAGGGGCAGCGCTCCCTCGAAACATCCTAAGATCAATATATTTCATCTTCTCCCAAACACATAATCTGATGGAAACCGTTACCCTCATATCCGCCAACTCCGAGTGGCACGCGTTAAAAAAGATCCTTATTCCTTCGGGCATCGAAACAACTCCCCTGGGTGAAACGTTCACCTGGCCTGTCGAAGGAACCTCACCTGCCTGCGTGACCCGCTTCTTCCACGGCGGCTGGGGCAAGATCTCCGCTGCCGCCACAACCCAATACGCCATCGACCGCTGGAAGCCGGACCTGCTGGTCAACCTGGGCACCTGCGGCGGCTTCGCCGGGCGGATCGAGCGCGGCGCGATCATCCTCGTCGAAAGGACGCTGCTCTACGACATCATCGAGCAAATGAGCGACCCGGACGAGGCCATCGCCCACTACGCCACCGACCTGGACCTCAGTTGGTTGGATGAGATCGCTTTGCGGAAATGCGTCACATCTCCGCTGGTACGCGGGCTGCTGCTCTCCGCCGACCGGGATATCCTCGCCGGTGACATCGCCCGGCTGGTGGAAAAATATGGCGCAGTCGCAGCCGATTGGGAGTCGGGCGCTATTGCCTGGGTGGCGAAAAAGAACCATACCCGCTGTCTCATCCTGCGGGGCGTAACCGACCTGGTCAGTCCTGCCGGCGGTGAGGCTTACGGAAACATCGAGATATTCCACGAGAACACCCGCAAGGTCATGCAGGAACTGCTCCAATTCCTGCCGGCGATAGTAACAGTCGACGAGCCTGTTTAATCCCCATCCTAATCAATACAATTGAAACCTGCGCATCCCCAAGAAAACGGGAAGCCGCAGGTTTTTTATACTTTGCGGAACTTTCCCCCGGTGGTGTACGTCTTAGCAATGTAATCGGTTTCAGTCAGGAATATCACGCTCGTGGAAGGCCACAGGTTTCCTGTGAAGGAAAAGGAGGTCAGCGGGAAAAAATACAACGCCCTTCATCCCCCCAATCATTCGACAATCGCATATTTTCTCTTGGAGGAGAAAATGTCAACCAAACGAATCGCCTTTTGTGTCCTCGTGTTCCTCATGCTGATCACTTCAGCATGTGCTCCGGCGGCAACCACCAGCGTACCCCGCAAGGCACCTCAGCCATATACAGATCAGAGCGCCACCGGAGCCCCCGTAAATCAAATTCGGGCAATTACCCCCTTCCCGCCGCCACGCAAGCGCCGATGATGGCGCCGGGTCAGGCCATGCCCGCTCCCACCATGTCCGGTTCCTTTGAGGTGCCGCCTTCCAACCACCCCAATAATCCCAACAATCAGAAATATTACGACACCTTTTTCCAGGATTACGGGGTCAACCCGCGCATCGACACCGAGGATGATCCACAGTCCACCTTCGGCCTGGATGTGGATACGGGTTCCTACACCATCATGCGCAGCTACATCGATGAGGGCTCCCTGCCGCCGGAAGATTCGGTGCGGGTGGAAGAATACGTGAATTACTTCGACCAGGGATATCCCTACCCGCCGGAAGATGAGGCTTTCGGCATCCATGTCGATGCCGCTCCCTCTCCCTTCGCCGAGAACGAGGACTATAGAATGATGCGCATCGGCATTCAGGGATACGCCGTCCCGCCGGAAATGCGCAAGCCTGTCTCCCTCACCTTCGTCATCGATGTATCCGGCTCCATGAACATGGACAACCGCCTGGGACTGGTCAAACGCTCGCTGAAACTGCTGGTCAAGCAGTTGAACCGTGACGACAAGGTCAGCATCGTCGTCTATGGGACCGATGCCGCAGTCGTCCTTGAACCAACTTCCGCCTCCCGTGACGACAAGATCCTGCGAGCCATCGAGCGGCTCGAACCGGGCGGCGTGACCAATGCCGAAGCCGGTCTGCGGCTGGGCTACCAGATGGCCGAAGAGGCCTTTGATCACGATGGCATCAACCGGGTCATCCTGTGCTCCGACGGTGTAGCCAATTTCGGCCAGACCGACGCGGGTTCCATCTGGGATGAGGTCAAACGCTATGCCGGCAGGAAGATCACCCTCACCACGGTCGGCTTTGGCATGGACAATTACAACGACGTGCTGCTGGAACAATTGGCCGACAACGGCAATGGGTTCTATGCCTACGTTGACGACATCGAAGAAGCCCGCCGTATTTTCGTCGAGAACCTCACCAGCACCCTGCAGGTGATCGCCATGGATGCCAAGGTGCAGGTGGAATTCAACCCCGAAGTGGTCTCGCGCTACCGCCTGGTCGGCTTCGAGAACCGGGATATCGCCGACGAAGATTTCCGCAATGACCGTGTCGACGCCGGTGAGATCGGCGCAGGTCTGAGCGTGACCGCCCTGTATGAGATCAAATTGAATGATGACGCCGAAGGGAAGATCGCCACCGTCTATCTGCGCTGGAAGAACCCCAATTCGAAGCACAGCCAGGAGATCTCGCAGGATTTCTACAGCGAGGAGATCGGCTCCAGTTTCAGCAAAGCCGACCCGCACTTCCAGTGGACCGTCATCGTGGCTCAATACGCCGAGGTACTTCGTGACAGTTACTGGGCGCAGGAATACTCTCTCGGCAGTGTTTTGGAGCAAGCCGACCGTGTCAGTAACCGCCTGTCGGAGGACGAGAGCGTCTACGAATTCATGGAACTGCTGCAGGATGCAACCAACTACTCCGAATGGTAGGAGCAAATTGAATTCTAGTAGTTAATTTCGCACACTCATCAAATCCCCTCCTTTTGAAAAGGAGGGGATTTATCTTAACCTGCGGGCTTGAAGGGGAAACGCACCTGCTCGATCGGCGGACCAAAGATGCCAATTTCCGCCAGGTCAATCGTCCCCAGCCCGGCCTGATAAGCCAGGGCGAGGTGGTTATCTCCGTGGGTGTAGGGAGTGGTCCCCGCCGCGCCATTCGGATCGAAACCCATCAAGGCGGTCGCAACCGCATCCGCAGCCAGGGGGTCCCGGCTGGCCACCAGCAAGCCCGGCCGCACGGGCGAAAGACCCGGATCCCATGGGCCAGCCCCGTTTTCACAGGTCATGATGCCGTCGATGATGGCCAGGTCGATCGGGCGGGCCATGTTCAGATCTACAATGACGCGCGGCACGCGCCGGTCGATGATTTCCAAATCATCATGGAAGGCCGATCGATTGGTATCCTCCGCATTGCGTTTGTAATAACGGATCGGGGCGATGCCAAACAGGTTCTTCATGGAAAGGGTCACGCCGGCGGTGTAGTGGACCTTCATCTTCGCCACCGAGATAAAGACATCGATATCTTTCAGAATGGGGTTTAAGTAGAACGCTTCATAGATGTTGAATTTCGGGCCTACAGGGAATATTTTGAAATCCGGGTAAGGATCCGGTTTGCACAGGTTCACCAGGTCAGCGCCGACGGAACGGGCCATTTCTGTATATCCCCAGGCGGAGAAGTTATTCTCATCCCCCAGGCCGTCCATGATGCTTACTTTCCCCGCTCCGGCGGCGAAAAGGAGTTTGACCAACTCGCCCACCAGGGCCGGATGGGTTGCGAAGTATTCTGTAGCCGGCAGCGGGAGATCGGCATCCCAAAAGGTGCCGCCGGTCAGGTTGACCTTGACGCCCACATGCGCGCCCGGTCTGACCAGGTCGGCCAGCCCGCCGAGATCCGCCAGCATCTTCTCCAACCTGTCATGTAGATTGGCAGGATCATAATCCTCCGCCTGACTGATTGCTACCCGGGCTTTGAAATCCTGCACGGCTGCCGGGCTTGCAGCAGATGTGGGTTCAAGCGGAATAGTGGACTCGATGGTCTGAGAGGCCGGTGCAGTCGATGTAGCTGGAATCGTTGGGGTGGACGTCGGAGGCAACTGCTGCAGAAGCCCGCAGGCGGCCAGGAAGCCTGACAGGCCGGAGAGACCGACCATCTCTAAAAACTGCCGACGGTTTAGTGGCGAGGATTTTGATGGCTTTTTCATGTGATTTACCCTGCTCTATACGGAAGGATATGAAAAGTATAGCACGGGTATCTTCCAACAGATTATCCAAATGGTCTAATGATAGTATAGATACCCAACCTGCAGCACGTTGATCCTGATCATGTTCATGCCCGGCTGGCCCGGCAAATGGAGCGGGCGGCAACAAGCGCCTGACATGCCGGCGGGCGGACATTGATGGGTACGGTGTGAGGATGGATTAAAATTCAAGGGCGACCAATAGGTCGCCCTCTTGATAAGTTATTTTCCCAGCCGTGCCCGTTCTTCTTCGATGATACTCTCATCCAATTTCTTGAACAAAGGCGCGGGCTGGTTTAATTTTGCGCCGGGCTTTATTTCGCTCGGCTTCCAGGCCGAGATGGGCATTTCTTTGGCGGCGCGGTAGCGCAGCACCTCGTGCTCGCCAAGGCTGTCCTTCACCGTTTCAAGATATTGCTCACCGAACAAAGCGGTTTCATAGCCGAAAATCTCATGCAGTTTCTGGCAACTGAAGGGCAGGAATGGCGCCAGCATGACCTTGAGCAAGTCGATCGCTTTGAGGGCAGTGTAGATACTTTTCGCGGCGGCATCCTTGTCTGTCTTGATGGCGAACCAGGGTGCGGAGGTGTCCAAATATTTATTCACTTCGCTCGCCAACCGGATGGCTTCCTGCAAAGCCGCCCGCAGGTGAACCGCTTCCAACTCCTTCCCCACGGATTGGAAACCGGCCTCCACTGTAGCCAGCAGTTCCAGGTCAGCCGGACGAAGTTCTGCCGGGTTGATATCCGGCACACGGCCATCCCAGTTTTTATAGCAAAAAGAGAGCACACGGTTGGCCAGGTTGCCCCACGTGGCTACCAATTCGTTATTGTTCTTGGCGACGAATTCGGCCCAATCCCAGTCGGAATCGTGATTCTCGGGCATGTTGATGGTCAGGTAATAGCGCAACGCGTCCGGGTCGTAGCGTGTGAGGGCATCCCGTGCCCCACACGGCCCAATTCCGCGAGCCGGAGATCTTCTGGCCTTCCAGGTTCATGAACTGGTTGGCGGGCACATCATAGGGCAGGGTCAACTTTCCCTGCTCTTCCGAGAAGATCTGCAGGAACTGCTCGCCCGCGCCCATCAACTCAGCCGGCCACATGGCAGTATGAAAGAAGATATTGTCCTTGCCGATGAAATAGAAGGCCCTGGCCGCCTGGTTTGTCCACCAATCCTTCCAGGCCTCGGCATTTCCACTCACCCGCGCCCACTCGACCGCCGCGGAGAGGTAGCCTATGACCGCCTCGAACCAGACGTACAGGCGTTTACCGTCCCAACCCTCCACCGGCACGGGAATGCCCCAATCCAGGTCACGTGTGATCGGGCGGGCCTTCAACCCTTCCGCCTCGATCTTGCGCAGGGATTCGCCCAGGACGGTATCGCGCATGTAGCCTGAGCGCTGGCGCAGGAATTCCACTACATCCGGTTCCTGCTTGGACAGGTCCATATAGAAATGCTCGGTCTCGCGCAGCTCCGGCGTCGACCCGTCAACCTTGCTGCGCGGGTTGATCAGTTTTTCAGGCTCCAGCACATTGCCGCAGCGGTCGCACTGGTCCGAGCGGGCGCCCTCGAAGCCGCATATGTAGCAGGTACCTTCCACGTAACGGTCCGGCAGGAACTTGTCTGCCGACGGCGAATACCATTGCATGGATTTTTGCGTATACAGGAAGCCGTTCTTTTGCAGCGCCAGGAAAATGGATTGGGATACCTTGAAATGGTTCTCGGTGTGGGTGGTGGTAAAAAGGTCGTAGGTGATGCCCATCCCCTGGAACAGGTCGATGAACCCATTGTGGAATTTCTTGTAGACTTCCTCAACCGGCTTGCCTTCTTTATCGGCTGCGATGGTTACCGGTGTGCCGTGTGAATCGGTGCCGGAGACCATCAACACTTTATCGCCTTTCAGGCGGTGGTAGCGGGCGACGATGTCGCCGGGCAGGTGCGACCCGGTGATATTGCCCACGTGGATCTCGGAATTGGCGTAAGGCCAGGCGATGGCAATGAGGATGTTCTCAGACATACAAGGCTCCTTCGATAATAATAGCGATTGCTCAACTCATTTTTTCGTTACAAACAAAACTGCCGGCTCTCGCCAGCAGCAGGTTCAGGCGGCATAACCGTCCCGCAGTTCATCTGGCTCTGAACTGCGCCTGAAAGCGGGACATGGCCATAACGCAAATATTCATAGGCTGTAGTTTACTATGTACTCGGGAAGGTGACAAGCCCTTGTGCCGGAAGTACTTTACTTCGTTATATAGTTCCAGTGCTACCGCACCCGCCGTTTCCATTCTTCCTTCAGCAGCAATTCGCGCGGACTGTCGCCCGACACCAGCGCCAGGAAATCTGTCATCAGGCGGTTGAAGCGGATATTTTCATCCAGCATGGGGAAGTGACCCGATTCTTCCAGGACGATCTGGTGCGTTCGAACCGACATGGCCTGCAGGCGTGCTTCATCGGTCATGCGCACGGCCGGGTCATTCTGCCCATGGACCATCAGGCAGGGAGTCATCATGCCGTCCATCATGGTCAGGAAATTGTTGGTATCCAACCCCTGGAATGAGGCTGTTATCGCCTGCGGATCTGCTTTGGGAGCGTCGGTGCGGGCCGGTTCGGTCAAGGGATTTTTTCCCAGCAGCCAATCGGCCAGGTCCACCGCCGAGGCGGGCGAGCGCAGCCGGGGAGCCACACAACTGGCTTCCAGCGGCACACCCACTGTCATTACCCGGTCCACCATGACGGGGAATTTTTGAGCGAACAGGATGGCGGCCAGCGCCCCCAGGCCGTGGCCTACCAGCGCAACTTTCCCAATTCCCAGATCATCCATGAAAAGGCTGAGCAAGTTTAACTTGTTTATCCAATGAATAGCAACTCGGATCGTGGGCCGTATCGCCAAAGCCCCACAGGTCGAGCCCGTAGGCGCGAAAAGACATGGCTGCGGTCTGCATGGCAGGCACCCAGTATCGCCAGGAGCCCACCCAGCCGTGCAGGAAGATGATCGGACGGCCTCGTCCGAGCACCTCGTAATGCACGATCTTTTCGTCAAGGATAATCGCGCTCATACACTCTCAGAGATTATTTCCCGTGTTTTGCCAGTACCGCCTGAATGCGGGTGGTTAGTTGATCCGGCGCAAATGGTTTCAACAAATATTCCACTGCCCCGGCTGTAATACCTGCCTGGATCTCGGAGTCCTGCCCCTTCGCAGAGAGGAAGATCACCGGGATGTCCTTAAGCCTGTCGTCGGCTTTCATGACCGTGCAGGCTTCATAACCGGTCATGCGCGGCATGCGTACATCCATCAGGATCAGGTCGGGGATCTCCTGGCGCGCCAGGGTCACCGCTTCCTCTCCATTGGAGGCCGCCACCACCTCGTACCCTGCGAAACCAAGGGTAAAGGTGATCAGGTCCCGAATGTCACGCTCGTCTTCTGCTATCAATATTTTTGTCATAATCGTTACTCCTCCGCCCGATAAATGGGCAAAGTAAAGGAGAAGGTACTGCCTTCACCGACTATCCCTTTACTTTTCATCCAGATGCGCCCTTTATGCATGGTTACCAATTGTTTCACAATTGCCAGGCCAAGGCCGGTGCCCGGCGTAGCCAAGACCAGGGGATGTTCACCCCTGAAGAAACGCTCGAATATACGGTCTGCATCGACCGAATCGATGCCGATGCCAGTGTCGTGCACGTCTACCTGGACAAATTCATTATCCACCACTTTCATATTCACCGTGATCTCCCCATCCTGGGGAGTATAGTGATAGGCATTGTCCACCAGGTTGCCGAGGATCTGCCGTACCCGCTCCAGGTCGCCGGTGACCTGGGGGAGGTCGTCGGCGGTCTCGAAGCTGATGCTCATGGGTTTATTTTCCTCCTGCGAACGCCGCAGGATGTCTGCCACTACATCATCGGCTACTTCTCGTAAATTGATCGCCTGCAGGGTGAGCGAAACCCGTCCGGCTTCGATCCTCGATATGTCGAGCAGGTCGTTGACCAGGACGCTCAACCGGTCGGTATTGGAGCGGACGATATCCAGGAAGTGGGTCTGGTTTTCGTTCAACGCCCCTGCCGCTCCCATCAGAAGGATATCCACATAACCTTTGATGGAGGTCATGGGTGTGCGCAGTTCATGGCTGACCGTGGCGACGAACTCCGATTTCAGCCGGTCCACTTCCACCTCGTGGGTGATATCCCGGAAAATGGAGACGGTGCCCAGGAATTCATTCCGCCAGATGACCGGCGCCAGGTGGACCAGCACCACATGACCGTTCTCCAGCGTGAGCTGCTCGGCATACGTGTCGCCGGCTTGATGCGTGGAGGGGTCATCCGACCAGTCGTGAATGGTTTTCATCCAGGAAGTGGCTGCCTTTCCGAAGAGCCCCACGAAACTCTCCAGTGATTCGCCCTTCCACTTGCCTGCCTTCCAGGCCCATGATGCGTTCGGAAGAGGTATTGAGGAAGGTGATGATGTTGTTCGGGTCGGTCACCAGCACACCGTCTGCAACGGCTTCCAGGATGGCTTGCTGGCGGCTGGCTTCCACTTGCTGGCTGCGCAGCATCGACCCCAACCGTTCGGCCTGGTCACGGATGAGCAGGTATAACTGGGCGTTATTGATCGCCACGGCGCACTGGGTCCCGATAGCCTGTACCAGGTTCATATGATCGGGGGTGAAATAACCGGTCTGGCGATGGAACACCATGATCGCGCCGATGGCCTCTTCGCCGACGATCAGCGGCGCAGCGATGACACTCCGGTGGATCGGCGAAGTAATTCCCGCATTCACCCAGCGTTTATCCTCACGGACGTCATCGACCCGCAAGCCTTCGCGATGCTTGATCACCCAACCGGCCAGCCCTTCGCCCACCTTGAGAGCGGTCGGGCGGGCTCCTTCGGTCATTGCCGGGGTGAGGTAACCATAGCCAGCCCGGTAGTTGATCGTGTTGTCTTCCGGATTCACCATCAAAATACTGCCTTGCTCGGCCCCAATGGCGTCATTGAGCAGCGCCAGCGTCCGGTTGAGGGCCCGGTCAAGGTCAAGGGTGGAGGAGGCTTCCGTCAGGATGCGCAGTAAGGTTTCGGTGTTGCGCTGTTCGCGGGCCAGTTCGGCTGTCCGCTCGATAACGCGCTGTTCCAGTTCGTCTGCCAGGCGGCGGGTTTCGGCAAAGAGCCGACCGTTCTGGATGGCGACGGCAGCCTGGTTGGCCAGTGTGCTGAGGATCTGTTGTTCATCCTCGGTGTAGACATTGGGTTCGTAACTCTGGGCGGAGAGCATACCAATGACCTTGCCGCCCATGGTGATTGGGACTGCTACGATCGAGCGTGGCTGCCCCAATCCATAGGTTTTTCCACCCAGTTCATCCACCTCACCTGCATCCGCGATCAACAACGGCTGACCCGACTCGATCACCCGCCCGCTGATACCATCTCCGCGCGGCAAGCGTTGGTTGGGAGCCCGCCCGTTCGGATCGAGCAGGTAGACTCCTTCGATGTCGTTTTTCTCTTCATCCACCAGGGAGATCACGAACGACTCGGCCGCCATCAATTGCCCCGCCGCGCGCTGGATGGCTGCATAAATCTCCTCGGCATCCAGGCTAAGACCTATTTCATAAGAAGCCCGGTTCAGGGCAGTCAATTGTTCCGCACGGGAGACGGTAGCTTGGTAGAGGCGGGCGCTTTCCAGCGCCGTGGCAGCCTGGTTGGAGATGATGCGGGCCAGGTCGATATCCGAGGCGGAGAAATGATAAGCCGTATCCATATGGACGAAGGCCAATGCCCGCAGGCTTTGACCGCTCGCCAGAGGCAGGATCAACAGGGAGCGAGTATTCCGCAGGAGTGGTTTCAACGGATGCAGGTCGGCTTCGCTTTCCGCCTGGTCAGTGGTGAACACTCCCAACGACTCTCGCAGGCGCTCGAAAATAGGAGCGTTCGTCAGCCCTCGCGGCCGGGTTTTCGAGTCTTCGGGAACGACTACCCGCAACTGCGGCGCTCCAAACCTATCGAAGGTTACCATGGAAACTTTCGTGGAAGATAACGCCCGCTGGAGTTCCTGAGCCGTCAAGCGCAGCACCTGTTCATCGTTGAGGGCGCCGCTCAGGTCGGAGGAAAGGCGGTTCAACAGCGCCAGGCGTTGCGAACGTTCGTCCAGTTCGGCAGCACGGCGCAGACTCTCCTCATAGAGACGGGCATTTTCCAACGCAACCGCGGCCTGGCTGGCAAAAGTCGTCACCAACTGGACCATCTCGAAGGAGAAGTAGTTGGCCTCGGTCTTCTCCAGGGCGATCACTCCGCCCACCTCGCCCTTCGAGACGAGTGGGATGCCCAACCAGGAGAGCCGCTCTGCCTCCACCAGCGAGGGGAAGCGCGCATCTGCCCGCACATCCCCCACCACAATGCCCTGGGAGGTGCGGTTCATTTCCGTCAGCAAGGCCGAGTTGGTGATGGTAACAGTCAGACCTACCCGTTGTTCATTGTCCGAAAAGCCGCGCGCCGCCGTGATGGTCATGCGCTCACCTTCGCGCAGCCATAGGATGGCCGTGTCGTAAGGTAATACTTCGTGCAGTCCATCCAGCAGCCCTGCCACCAGGTCGCTCGACTTGAGGCTGGAGGTCATATCCGCTGATACCACGGTGAGAGCCTGCAATTGCAGCGCCCGTTCCTGCGAAGCCTGTACCAGCCGCACATTTTCCAGCGAGAGAGCCACCTGCTGGGTCAGCGAAAGCAGCAGCGCTTCATCGTCGCCGCTGAATGCCGAAGGGGTATTGAAGTTGTCCAGCAGCAAAAGGCCCAAAGCCTTGCCCGCCGTCTGGATGGGGATGAGCATGCTCGAGACAGGCAGGCGACCTGCCGTGGCTTCACGATAGCGCAGCAAATACTCTGCCGGCAGGCTGTAATCCCTGGCAAAGTTGACCTCGTCCACCCGCCGCGGTTTCTTCTCTGCAAATACCCGCCCCGGCAGCGCTTCGCCCGGGTGATAAACAATTTCCATCAGGCTGTCGGCATTGGCATAGCCGGAAGCTGCACGGGTGAGCAGGCAATCATCCTTCTCACTATGCAGGAAGACCACCCCGGCGTGAGCCGTCGTGACTACACGCAGGGCACTCTCGAGCAAGGACTTTACGATGCTGTTGGGATCCAAACCGCTCAGTTGACGGCTGAAGTCGAGCAGCAGGTTCACTTCGCGCAGGCGATGGCGCGTCTCGGTCAGCAGGCTCAGGTTTTGCAGGATAATGGAGACCTGATGCGAGATCTGCATGTAGGTCCGTTCATCTTCTTCTGTGAGCGGCGGCATCGGCTCGGGACTGATGGCCAGCACCCCTGCGCTCGGCTTATCGTCGATAAAGATGGGCAGGCAGATAAAGCCCTTCGCGTGCAGGCTGGTCAAAAGCGGTGTATCACGCCAGACCTCATTCTGCTCCAGGTTCATCACCAGGATGGCTTCACCGTTCTGCAGGCAAGTACGCAGCGGGTTGCGTTGACCGAATAACGCTTCCGGGTTGGTGCCGCGAGGGATGGTCCCCAGCATGTGCAGCAGGCGCGGCCCCTCAAACGTATTTTCCGCCACGATGGAGGCGCTCATGTCCAGGCGGGTCAATATTTCGCTACCAAGGGCCTGCAACGCAGATGGTCCATCCACTTGCCGGTTGACCATCTCGGTGATCTCCAACCCGGCCCGGATGCGGCGGGCGCTCTGCTCCAGGTTGCGGATGGAGATCATCTGCTCCAGGTCTTTGTGCAGCAGCGTCGGCAGGTGACTCTGGCTGACCGTGAGCAGCTGCTGGCTGCGGTCCAGACTGGTGGAGAGTGTCTCGACCTGCGTCCGATAGGTGGAAAGCTGCCTCGTTCCCTGGATCAAACGGGCAATCTGCACCGTAAAGATTTCGATGGTTTCCAACATGGTCTGGTCGGGCACTTTGCCATCCCGCGGCGTTTCCAGGCTGACCAGGCCCAGGGGGATGCCCTGTTCGTCGTAGAGGGGATAGAGCAGCACATCCTGCTCATGCCATGCATCCAGGCTGGGGTTTTCCGTATCAACTGCAACGGCTGGATTTTGACCATCCCCGACTGCCACCGGGCTTTGCTCGCGCGGGACGATGAAGCCTTTGCCTACCTGATATTCAGGCAGCAGAGCCGGGGCGATGAATTCCCACGCAGTCGATTGTTCCTTGAGCGAGTTCAACATGTCCGGAGGCAGACCCGCCCCCGCCACGTGACTCTGCAGGTTCGTTTCCGGGTTGACCAGGCTGATGGTCACGACCTGGAAGGGAGTTGATTCCTGCAGCGTGTGCGCCAGGGTTTCGAGAGATTTCTCCACCGGTTGGTCGACCGTCAATGCCGATGCTGCCTCGAACAGGTTCGAGAGCATATCGGCCCGCCGGTTAAGGCTTTCGCTGCGCGAGATCTGCTCCTGGAAGCGTTGGGTATTCTCCAGTGCAATGGCGGCCTGAACGCCCAGTGTCTGGATCACTTCCTGGGTACCCTGATCAAAATGCCCGGGGATTTCCGAATGTAAATGGATCAAACCGGCCAATTTCTTCTGGTAGGAAATGGGCACAATCATGGAGGAACATATTCCCGCATGAGGAGGTTTATATTCGCTCTTGGCGAAATCCGCCACCAGGACGGTTTCCATTTGACGAGCCGCCGCCATTTCAAGCGGACTCAACTCTTCGGTAGGTTCCTCGCCCAGGCTGTGGAGCGTGAGCCATTCCCCCTCCGTACCATCGGCTTTGAGCAGGAGTACGCTGCCACAAGTTGCATGGGAGATGCGCAGGCTTTCGTCATATACCACCTGGAGCAGATATTTCCATTCAACCGAAGTATTCAATTCACGGTTGATGCGGGTCATGGCGGTCAACTGGTCCACCCGCTGGCGCAGGCTCTCATCTGTGCGAGTGCTCAGCGATGCGCCTTCCACCACTGCCGCCAGTTGACCCGAGGCCGTGGAGACCACCTGCATATCATAATTGTTGAAGAATTCCACTTTCTTGCTGGCGAGTATCAATTCGCCCAGACCGTGCTCGCGCACCACCAGCGGGACCGCCATGGCCGATTCCACCCCCAGACCGGTAAAGATGGTCTTATAGGCTTCGAGCAGGCGCTCGTCCTGCGAGATATGCCCTGACAAGAAAGGTCTGGCGCTGCCGGTGACGGTGAAATGGAATTGCGGCTCGCTCACCACCAGGTCGGATAGCGGGCTCATGGATTTAGCCTGCAGGCCAAAGATGGACTCAATATGCAATTTCAATACGCCGCGGGTCTCGTCCAACAGGAAGATGGCCGCCACATCGGCTTGCAGCAATCGGGCCAGTTCCTGCACTGTGTAACGCAGCACCTCATCGGTCGTGGCGGATGAGACCGTCAGGCTGGCGATCCTTCGCAGCGCTTCGGAGCGCAGGGCTCGTTGGCGGGCCTGTATCACCAGGGTGAGGTTGTCAATGATGGGGGCTACCTGGTTGGCAACGATATTGAGCAGACGCAGTTCGTCTTGCGTGAAGATCATCTCGGTTCTGCGGTGGTTGGAAACTTGTAAATATCCCAACGGCCGTCCGGATGAGATAAGCGGGATCAGTGCCGTGTCACGCCACGAGGCCGCCCGGGCATAATCTTGGAAACCCAGTTCATTCCATGAATCATCTTCCATGGCGTTGCGGGTTACCAGCACTTCCTGTTTGAGGAATTTTCCTTCCGCCACACTCCCCGAAGCCAGCGGCACATGGTAAAGGTCCACCACCTGGGCCGGCATGCCCACAAAGGGCACCTGCGCCTCCAGGGAGCGGCGGCCCTCATTGAAAACCAGGAAACCCAATATCTCCACGTCGAAGAGAGGCGTCAGGCTCTGTACCAGGCGGGAAAACAGGTCATGGGCGTCGCGTGTCGACCCAAGCGCCTGGGCCAGGTTTGCCAGCCCGCTTAATTCTGCCGAGCGTCTTTGTTCCGCTTCCAGCATGGAGGCGTTGCGGATGGCGGCGGTCGCCTGTCCCACGATCAATTGCAGGATCTCAAGGTTATCCTGCTTGAAGGTTTCTTCACTGGTCAAGCCTACTTCCAGGGTTCCCACCAGATCATTCCCCGCCAGCAAAGGCAGGCCGATATAAGAACGTAAAGAGGCCTGTTCACTATTGGCAGCCAGTATTTCTTTGTTCTGCTGCGTATCGGGGATAAATAATGTCTCGTGGTTCTCGACCAGGAAGGATGTATACCCTGCCACCGGCTGTGGAAGACCCATTTCCAGCTTTTGTTCGCTGCCGCCTGTTGAGCCAATACGATAAGGGACAAGCGTCTGGGTTTCGTTCTTCCATATCTTTATCTCCAGCAGGTCGGCTGGGATCAACCGCTCCAGGTTTTCCAGGATCGCCTGGATGGTCGAAGGAAGGTCCGGGCTGGCAGCCACCGACCGGCCCAGGTCAGTCAAGATCTTCAAGGCCGAATTGGATAGATCAGCTGTAGCCCCGCCATCTGCCAGGACCCCTTCGGGGCGGCGCATGGAGATCAGTAATGAGGCGGACAGTCCCGGCACCCGGTAGGAAACGGCATCTGTCGGCCGTCCATTTACCGAAAAGCGGACTTGCCCTTCACCTGCGCAGAGTTTGAGAAAATCGTCGCTCGGGCGAATCCTTCTGGACAACACTTCCAGGTTGGGTTGCTCCCCCTCTTTCAGGTCCAGCCAGGCACGGGCTGTTGCATTGATGTAATCCACTCGCCCGCCCGACTGCACGATCACGACACCGTGATCATGATTCGATGGTTCCGTTGGATCCATTGATACCGGCGCCAATGCCCGCCTGGGATGCGTCTTTGAGATCAGGCGCGGCAATACCATGACCAGCACGATAAAGATAAGCCCGGTCAGGAGTAAAGGTATTCCCAGGGAAACCGGATCCAATGGCATAGCGGGAGTACGTTATCCTTTAGGCGCCGCCAGCGTGGAGTCTTGCCGGCGCACATCGGCAGCCAGTTCGGTGATCTCGCGAATATCCGCAAATGACTGCTGCTTCGGCGTCACGATGCCGATGGAAAAGGTCATCAAAGGCGTTTTCTCCATTTGTCCTTCTGCATTCGCAGCCATGATGAACCCTTGCTGACGGTCCATGAAGTTGTAATGGGATTGCACTTCCTCGGCGAAGCGCGCCTTCAAGCGCACCTTGATCTTTTCGCAAGTTTCGTCGTTGCCAATGACAACAAAGTTATCGCCACCGGCATGGCCGATGAAATCATTGGGCGAGCCCAACTCATCCACCACTTCGCTCATCAACATGGCCGCAAAGCGCAAAACGTCGTCCGCCGCCACAAAACCATACACATCCTTGAACTGGTCGAAATAATTGATGCGGATGTCCATATAAGCCCAGCCGGTCTTGCGGATGGTGCTGCGCAGTTGTTCTTCGATTAACCGGCCGGCAGGCAGACCCGAACGCGGGTCCGTCAGCGCCTCCCGCTCCGACCGGCGGATGGCCCCCTGCACGCGCAATTTGAGCTCCTCAATGTCGAAGGGCTTGGTAATGTAATCATCCGCTCCTAATTCCAAACCCTGCAGCTTGTCACTGCGCTCGTCCTTCTGGGTCAGGAATATGACCGGGATATGACTGGTGCGCGTACTCTGGCGCAAACGCCGGCACACCTCATACCCGTCGATGTCTGGAAGCATGATGTCCAGAACAATTAAATGAGGCAGAACTGTGTGCGTTTTCTCCAGCGCCTCGGATCCACGCGGGGCCACATCCACGTCATACCCGAGGCTGCCAAAATAGATCTTCAGCATGTTGGAGATATCGTTATCATCTTCGACAACCAAAAGGCGTGATTTTCCCATAGCTCCTCCTCAATTACGCGACAAATGCGCCTGTCGCCGTACGATATCGATCTGCTCTTCGGTCACTGCCCGTTCGAAGGAGCGGAATCCGCTCAATCGAAAGCCGTGCTTTTTTGCCAGGGTGGTAATTTCATCCACCCGTTGGCGGGATAATTCTTTTCCGAGCGTATAATCCTCGAACCGGCCTTCCAATGCCAGGGTCATGGTTTCAGCCATGCAGGCATAAGCCTTTCCAGCCGGAAAACCAAAGTTAAAATGAAAATCAACGGGTCCCGGCACGTCTACCATGCCACCGTCAATCACTAATATATCATTTCTCGATGCCGCCACCATTGCAGAAACGTCACGAGGGCGGGCTACATCGCATATCACACTGCCGGTTCGTAGATGTTCCGGCTGGACGACATCATCGATGGCGCTGGTTACCGTTAAGATCAATTGAGCCGCGGCGATGTCGGCCATTTTTGTACTGATGCGTACCTCTGCTTTCGCAGAACCCTGCAGATTTGCTTTCAGTTCCTCCAGGGCGTCTTGCCGCCGGCCTACCAGGATCAATTCGGCCACATCCTCGGCCAAGAGCTCGGCGCATACACGCCCGATTGAACCGGTCGCGCCCACTACAGCCGCAGTTGCCTGCTGCAGGGGGATGTCCATCAGGTCTGCCGCCTCCCGCATGGCCTGGACGGCGATGGAAACCGTGTAAGAGTCGCCAGTGGTCACCGGGATTTCCAACGCCTTGGCGATCGTGATCCCGGCGTCACCGATCACCGATGTGTAAGCTCCCAGGCCCAGTAATTGCGCTCCAAGTTTCTCTGCAAAATGACCTGTCTCAATAATCTTACGATAAACTGTCTTTTCTGGCAACTCCATCATCCGCCTGGGTGTATAAGGACAGGCGATGAACCAGCCTTTGATCTCTTTACCGGTGGCTTGAGACCTGATGCCTTCGATTTCGGAGATATAGACGGGGGGAAAGAAGGTGGAGAAAAAATCGATTTGCCGTTCTGAGAGGACGCGCCCCAAGAATGGATATTTTCGACTGACATCCCGTTTGGGATCAATCGGATGGATGATGAAGGCGAATGTGTCCATCATCTACCAGGACGTTTGTTCCACTTCGCCTCTGCGCGGGTACCTGCGCAAATGCAAGGAGGAATCCTTTAGTTTATGATGATCGCTGTCTTCATACTTGATATCCCGGTCGATGACGCGGCGATCCTTCGAACCAAACAACACCACATCCGACTCGATCGTGCGGGCCGGGAATATGACCATGCCGGCGCCGATACGGCAGTTATGCCCCACACAGCCACCTAACACCGGGCGGTTGGCAAATGTCAACTTATCTTCCCCGTCCATCGCCTTGATCGGCGCGGAGACGAGGTTGTAATCGGTGAATGTATTGCCCGCCCCAATGAATGTATTCCGACCGATCACGCACATCTGCAAACAGGTATTCTGGGCAACCATGCCGTTCTCCATGATCGTAGTCATGAAGAGGGACGCTCGAAATGGCAGGAATGTGCCATCGCCGATGACGCAGAGCATCAGTTGACAATCCTGCGAAATATTCACATTGCTGCCGATGATGCAATTCTCGATCACCGCCCCCGCGTTGATGGTCACATTATCCCCGATCGTGGTGGGACCGTGGATGACCGCAGACGGGTCGATGACGCAGTTCTTGCCGATGCGGACGAGTTCCGAGCATTCGAGCAATTGCTTGCCCTCGAAAATAGCCTTGGACAGCACTTTGACCTTGAATCCCAGGTCTTTATCCAGGCGGTCTTCGAAGCGCGCCCCTCGGGAAAATAGACCAAACACTCCATCAGCGATGAAAATATGCGTCCAGCAATCGATGGCAAGCATGGACCGCAGCGGGACCTGGTAACACAGGTCGCCGGTCTCCGAGGCCATGTACGTCGGCACGTGGTAATAGCCGATCTCACGCGATTGCATATCGATGACCAGCGGCGCCACGTCGGCCTGCGGACCGTGGGGGTAATACCACAGGTCAGCATAGTAGAGGTTCCCCGCCGGCGTATAGGAGACAGACAGTGGCAGGGCATGCTCGCGGAAAGCCCCGTCGTCGAGCGAGAAGGCCGCCCGCACGGCCCGGTTGCGTTTTTTGGCCTGCCGCATGAACTCGGTAATGTACCCCTCGTCGAAGAACAGATTGTCACGGTAAACGATCATGGCATCCCGCGAGATGGGGAAGCGCTCACCCGGTGCGAGTTCCACCTCCCGGTCTACATATGGAGCCAGCATGTCGCGTTGGTTCAGCCACAGAGGCTTGTTCTGGATGCGCAGATCGCGCGCCGCCTCATTGAAAGGTGGGATAAAACGTGGATTTTTCAGGATGACTTTGAGCATTGGATTAACTCATAGGTGTTTGGTCGATAAGGATCGTACAGGCATCGTCGCCACAGGCAATGCACTTCTCTTCGTGCACTTCAAAATACCTGCCTGCGCTGATCCAATAGAGTGCTTCCTGCAGCAGGCCGACCGCCAGGTGACAGCATGGTCCATCTGCTTCCATCTTTCCAACCGTACTGGCTGAGATTCTCTCCCAACACAAGGGGCAGCGTTCGATATGCCAGTAGATAAACTTTTCGTCCCGCTCCAGACGCACACGCTGGTCAGTGAAATGGTTGAACAGGGCCGCCAGAGCCTCGCTGCCTGTTTTGATCTTCCCAGGCAAGGGCAACAGGCGAAAGGCCAGGTCGGTCAGGCCCAGTTCGGGACCGAACTCGCGCAAACCATATTTGAAACTGGCCCGCCCCATCCGCAGCGCCAGGCCGCGGCCGCTGCGAGGTCCATAGGCGGCTTCGAGACCCTTCTGCAGCCGGCTGATATGGTCGAAGGAGAAGCTCAGGTCGTGGTTGTAAGGCGGATAATTATTGATATAGTCCGGGAGATCGGCCAGTTTAAGAACCGCATTAACCCCGCTGTGACCCAGAATTTCTTCCATCGCCTGGAGCATGATCCGCCCCATGCGGTTGGGGTAATAATACGTTTTTTCAGAAGTCATGTAATTGTTTATTCCTCGTCCAGGAAATCTTTTAGTTTGCTCATGAAGGGAGTGGCATCATCCAGCATGATGAAGTGCCCCGCATCCGAAAACCTTTCGATACGGCTGTGCGGGATTCCCTCCTGCATCGGCTGCCATTGGTCCGGGTCGACAATGATATCCTTATGGCCGTACATGCCCATTGAGGGGATCATGATTTGCGGCAGCATGGGGCGCAGGTCGGTCCGGTGCAGTGAGGCAATACTTAACAGGAAAGATTCCACGGTAGTACGAGAAAGATCGTTATCCATCATCTTGGGGAAGCGCGGGTCCCGGCAAATATAAGGGCTGGCCACCCGCATTGCCATCCGAAATGCTCCCATCAAGTTGAAAAGAACGACCGCGATCGGTCGAAGGCCGGCTAATTTCAATGGCAGCGCCAGGGAAGACCCCACGATGGGCGACCCCACCACCACTACTTTGCTCACCCTCTGTGGATATTGGATCGCCACCGACAGGCTAACCGTCCCGCCCATGCTGTGCCCCACCAGCGGCGCCCGGACGATCCCCAGCGCATCCATGAATTGGTCCACCAGGCTGACAAAATCCTGGACGGCGTAACTTTCCCGCTTCTTGCCCGATTCACCGAACCCCCAAAAATCCAGGGCATACGTGCGGTAGCGGGACCCCAGGTATGCCATTGTTTCCTGCCATAGTCCCCATGAACCTAGCCAGCCATGCAATAGAATGACCGGCCTTCCCCGCCCATAGACTTCATAATGGACAATTCCCTGGTCGGTTGTTATCGAGGACACGGCTGTTACAATAAAATGGAGAGTCTACTTCTCTCCATTCTCCATTTCATTCAGGATGGCGTACAGCAATTCCAGCAGGATCCCTTTGACCGAGTCCCGGTCGGTGGCTGTGCAGGGTAGGAGCTTCACCTTTGAATCCAGGCGGAGGGCATGGCGCATATCATCCACTTCCCACGCCTCATTAATATCCTGTTTGTTGGCCGCGACAACATAAGGCGTTGGCGCATACGCGCGGAAGGTTTCGAGGATCGAGCGGGCTTCGCGGAAGGTCTCCGGGCGAGTGCTGTCTACCATCACCACGAACCCCAGCATACCTTCCGAAAGGATCTCCCACATAAAGTCAAATCGTCTCTGTCCGGGCGTGCCGAAAAGATAAAGCACCAGGTCATCGTCGACGGTGATGCGCCCGAAATCCATCGCCACAGTGGTGGATTCCTTCACAGCTTTTTCTTGTGCGGCAGAGATCTTCCGCTCAGTCGAGACAACGTCGATCTCGCTGACGGAGCGGATGAACTCAGTCTTACCGGCGCTGAAGGGACCTGTGACGACCATTTTGACAGTTTGCATAAGGACGATCCTCAAATAGGATTAAAGGGAACGGATCCGGTTGATCAGCCTGTTCACCAATGATTTCTGTTCTTCTTTATTATCTGTGGGGAATACCCTCACTGAAGGCGCCGGCGGGGCCGATCCCTCCAGACGGGTTACTTCTACCAGCCCGGCCTGGATGAGCGCATAGACGATCCGCCGGATTTCCAGCTCGTTCATCTTGGTCGCGCTTGAAATTTGCCGCATGGTGTTGCGGGGGTTAATATAGGAAACGACCCGCCATTCCTCGACGCTGAGGTTGACGTTGCGCATATTGGTGCCGGGACGGTCCGTGAACTTGAGGGCCATATCCAGGCTGGGGATTTCATCCTGCAACTGCTCCCATTCGCGCATTTGGCGGGAACCTTCGATGATCAGGTTCTCCAGGTCGAGCCTGACGCTGATGCGGTCGTTGGGCGGGAGAATGTCATTCTCGAAATGAAAAACCCCCTCCACCCACGTGAACAGCCGCTGGATGATATCGGTGAAATGTTGTTGGAGGTTGGTAAGGATGTCTTCCTGGGTCAGATACCCCGCATTGATCAGCAGCAGGCCTAATTCCTTATCCGAAATCTGTGCCCCCCGTTGCTGGATGGATTTATACTGAACCGCTGACAATTTCTTGGCCTTATACAGGACCGCCGCCAATCCCCCATCTTCACGCCCGATCTGAGCGTAGGCCAGTTTGCCATCCCGAAAGGCTATCTGGGCCGCTTCGGAAGGTCCTTCAACGACAAGAGTCCCGGTCTTGCTGGCCAGGTTGATCAGGTTCAGTAATTGGGTTATGGTGAAATCGCGCAGGTTACCGCGCAGTGCCATGCTGGGCCTCAGATGTCCCGATTGGGATAATGTATAAAAGGATTATACATGTAAGGATGGCCTGCGTCAAAGGGCCTTACATATCAAAACCGTATACTTTTTGAAAAAGCCCACCGCTGCGCCCGGAGGATGTATAATTTTTATATATCCTGTATAAGAGGCCCGCATGAAGATCCGTATCGAATACTGCACGGCTTGACACTACACCGACCGGGCCGTGAGCCTGGTAAACGACCTGCTCAAGAATTTCGAACCGCAGATCGAGAGCATCCTCCTCGTCCCTGCCCTGGGAGGCCGCTTCGAGGTCAGCGTGGATGATCGCCTGATCTACTCCAAGCTCGAGACGGGCCGCCACGCCGAACCCGGCGAAGTGGTCGGGCTGGTGCGAAAATTGCCGAAGAAATAATTCCGGATAAACCTATGCGTGCTCTCCTTCAAAGAGTGAAAAGTGGAAAAGTGATCGTGGATGACCGCACCGTCGCCGACATTGGCGCGGGGCTGGTCATCCTGCTAGGCATTGGCGCTAACGATGGGGAGGCGGAAGCCGAATTCCTGGCCTCCAAGATCGCCTCCCTGCGCATCTTCGAAGACGCCGATGGCAAGTTCAATCTATCCATTCTGGACACGGGCGGAGAGGCCATCGTCGTTTCGCAGTTCACCCTTTACGCCGACACGCGCAAAGGCCGCCGCCCATCCTTCACCGATGCGGCTGCACCCGGATTGGCCGCGCCTCTGGTTGAAAAATTCGCAGAACTCCTGCGTCTGCAAGGCATTCCCACACAGACAGGCGTCTTTGGCGCTCACATGCTCGTTGAGATCGAAAATGATGGACCCGTCACCATCTGGCTGGAAAAATAAACATCATCTTCTTCATCTACATTGCTTGACGCATCAGAAAGGTTGTGCTAGTATCATCTCGTAACAACTGATTGCCTTGCGAAGGCTACTTTTTTTGTGCCAATATCGACAAGATCCGTGTCCTTATCCCCATATCCTTCGCAAGGGCGGTAATGTCCATTAGCGTGAAACTCTTTACGCCGATAATATTCAGGAGGAGAACATGTCCAAAAAAGTAATTGTTTTGATCGTGCTGGCGCTGGCAGCCACTCTTTTCATCACTGCTTGTACGCTTTCCGCATCCAATGCGCCGCAAGCCACCCCTACGGAAGCTGGTTCGACCTCCTTGCCGACCGGTATCAGCCTGGTCGAAGTATGGGGCACTACCACCGCTGCATACCTGCAGACAGCCGAAGCGCAAGGTTTCACACAAACCCCAACCATCACCCCCGAAAATCAGACCCTGGTGCCTCCCACCGGCGCAGCCCCCGGTACCATTAATACCCCTGCAGTCATTTCAGTGCCCACCTCCACTCCCGGGCGACCGGCGACCTACACTCTCCAAAAGGGCGAATTCCCTTATTGTATTGCCCGCCGCTTCGACGTGGACCCGGCCCAATTGTTATCCATGAACGGTCTTACGAACAATCAACTCTTGCAGCCGGGCTTACAATTGACCATCCCCTCCACCGGTTCATTCCCCGGCACCCGCGCTCTCCGTGCTCATCCCACCACTTACACGGTCCAGTTGGACGATACCATCTTCAAAGTGGCCTGCTATTTCGGCGATCTTGATCCAACCGCCATCGCAGCCGCCAACGGCCTGGCCCTTACTTCTCCTTTGACTACTGGTCAATCTCTCCTGATCCCTTAGAACTTCCCCGTTCATCATTAACGCCCAGGCGGTTTTTCCTCGCCTGGGCGTTATTTTGGAGAGCGAACATGTCCTATGAGCGACTGAAATCTGAGATCGTCTACACCGGGCGGGTCTTCACCATCCGGGTAGACACCGTGCGGCTGCCGGATGGCCGCCAGACCCGCCTGGATGTTGTCGAACATGACGGCTCGGTCATCATCATTCCGATGGATGCAGCCGGGAATTTGCTCTTTGTCCGCCAATACCGTCACCCGGCTGGATTGGACCTGCTGGAACTGCCGGCAGGCATGCTCAACCAGAACGAAGACCCGCTCACATCCGCCCACCGCGAGGTCCGTGAAGAGACCGGCATGCGCGCCGAAACAATGGAGCACCTGGGTGGCTTTTTCCTGGCCCCGGGCTATTCCACCGAGTACATGAATGTGTACCTCGCCACTAGCCTGGTTCCCGATCCACTGGAGGCAGACGCCGACGAAGACATTTCGGTCATTCCTGTGCCTCTCTCCGAAGCGCTGACATTGGCAGGCAATGGCGAGATTCCTGATGCCAAATCGCTGGCAGCCCTGCTTCTTCTCAAAAACCGCCTGGAAAAGGGCTAATTCTGCCCTTCAAGTTGTCATTTTCGGACAAGCCTTACCATAGAATATTGGTGACAAGTCGCTGATTAATTTGTGCAATTTATAACTATCGCTGGTAAAATCGGGGGGCTAAACTTGTAGGTTGACGTATCAGATTTGCACAGAGTCTCTCTGTATACTTTTCGAAGGAGCTAAGCAGCATGGAAAGAAAAATGGTTACGATTGATGGGAATGAAGCCACCGCTTCGGTAGCCCATCGCACCAACGAAATTTGCGCCATCTACCCCATTACCCCCTCCTCCAACATGGGCGAATTCGCCGATGATTGGTCGGCGGTAAAGCGCAAGAACATCTGGGGCACCGTCCCGCTGGTAGTCGAAATGCAGTCCGAGGGTGGCGCATCCGGCGCCGTTCACGGCGCATTGCAGACCGGCGCGCTGACCACCACCTTCACGGCCAGCCAGGGCCTGCTGCTGATGATCCCGAACATGTACAAGATCGCCGGCGAACTCACCAGCACCGTCTTCCATGTTTCGGCTCGCTCCGTGGCCACCCACGCCCTGTCGATCTTCGGCGACCACTCCGATGTAATGGCCTGCCGCCAGACCGGTTGGGGCATGCTGGCTTCCGGCTCCGTCCAGGAAGCCCATGATTTTGCCCTCATCGCCCAGGCCGCTACGCTTGAAATCACGCGTGCCCTTCCTGCACTTCTTCGACGGCTTCCGCACATCCCACGAAGTCGCCAAGATTGAACAACTCACTGACGACGACCTGCGCACCATGATTGACGACGATCTGGTCCGCGCCCACCGGGCTCGCGCCCTCTCGCCCGAACATCCTGTCCTGCGCGGTTCCGCCCAGAATCCGGATGTTTTCTTCCAGGCGCGTGAAACCATCAACCCCTTCTATACCAGGGTCCCCGGCATCGTTCAAAAGGTCATGGACAAGTTCGCCAAACTGACCGGTCGGGCTTATCACCTGTTCGATTACTTCGGCGCTCCCGATGCGGAACGTGTTATCGTGTTGATGGCCTCCGGCGGCGAAACTGCCGAAGCCACCGCCCGCTACCTGGCTGCCCAGGGTGAGAAGGTCGGTGTCGTCCGTGTGCGTCTTTATCGGCCCATCGATACGGATGCCTTCTTCAAATCTCTGCCCAAGACCGTCAAAACCATCGCCGTGCTCGACCGTACCAAGGAACCTGGCGCTGCTGGGGACCCGCTGTATCTGGATATCTCCAGCGCCCTCTTCGAAGCCGGTCGCACCGACATTAAGGTTATCGGCGGTCGGTTTGGTCTCTCTTCCAAGGAATTCACCCCCGCCATGGTCAAGGCGGTCTTTGACGAACTCAAGAAAGCCGAACCCAAGAACCATTTCGTCGTTGGCATCAACGAAGATGTGACCTACACCAGCCTCGACTACGATCCCAACTTCTCGGTCGAATATCCCGAGACGGTCCGCTGCTTGTTCTTCGGCCTTGGCTCGGACGGTACCGTCGGCGCCAACAAGAATTCCATCAAGATCATCGGCGAAGAGACCGAGAACAATGCCCAGGGCTACTTCTATTACGACTCCAAGAAAGCCGGCACCCTGACGGTCTCGCACCTGCGCTTCGGCCCCAAGCCCATCCAGGCGCCCTATCTCATCACCGTCAACACAGCCAATTTCGTCGCCTGCCACCAGTTCAACTTCCTCGAGCGCTTCGATTTCACCAAGTACGCTCAGCCCGGGGCGGTCTTCCTGGTGAACAGCATCTATGGTCCCGAGGATGTCTGGGATAAGTTGCCGCAGGAAGTCCAGAAAGATATCATCGAAAAGAAACTCAAGTTCTACACCATCAACGCCTACGACGTCGCCGAAAAGACCGGCATGGGCATCTCGCGTCAACACCATCATGCAGACCTGCTTCTTCGCCATCTCCGGCATCCTGCCACGCGACGAAGCCATCAAGCAGATCAAGAAAGCCATCCAGAAGACCTACGGCAAGCGTGGTGAGGCCGTCGTGCAGAAGAACTTCGCCGCCGTGGATCCATACCCTGGCGAACCTGCATGAAGTCAAAGTTCCTGCCAAAGTCACCAGCACCTTCACCCGCCGTGCACCCGTACCTGCCGAAGCACCCGCTTTCGTGCGCGACGTGCTCGGCCCGATGATTGCCTTCGAAGGCGACTCTGTCCCGGTTTCGGCCATGCCCGTGGACGGTACCTTCCCTCTCGGCACCACCAAGTGGGAAAAGCGCAACATCGCCCTGGAGATCCCCGTCTGGGAATCGGACCTGTGCATCCAGTGCGGCAAATGCGTCTTCGTCTGCCCGCATGCAGTCATTCGCCACAAGGTTTTCGACAAGAAGTACCTCGAGAATGCCCCCGCCACCTTCAAGTCGATGGAATCGAAATTCAAGGAATTCCCCGGCATGGCTTACAACGTCCAGGTGGCCCCGGAAGATTGCACCGGCTGTGCCCTTTGCATAGAAGCCTGCCCCGCCAAGGACAAGACCAACCCGGCCCGCAAAGCCATCAATATGGCCGAGCAAGTGCCCCTGCGCGAGACCGAAGCCGCCAATTGGGAATTCTTCCTCACCCTGCCCGAAGCAGACCGCACAACCTTCAACGTCGGCACCATCAAGAACTCACAGTTGCTCCAACCCCTGTTCGAGTTCTCCGGCGCCTGCGCCGGCTGCGGTGAGACGCCTTACGTCAAGCTGATGTCGCAGCTCTTCGGCGACCGGGCCATCATCTCCAATGCCACCGGCTGTTCCTCCATCTACGGCGGCAATCTGCCCACCACGCCCTACACCACCAACAACGACGGGCGCGGACCGGCCTGGTCCAACTCGCTCTTCGAAGACAACGCCGAATTCGGCCTGGGCTTCCGCCTGACCCTCGACAAACAGATCGAATACGCCCACGACATCCTGCCAACCTTTTCGGCGGAACTCGGCTCCGACCTGGTCGACGCCATCATCAAAGCCGATCAGACCACCGATCTGGGCATCAAGCAACAGCGTGAGCGTGTCGACGCCCTCAAGCAGAAACTGGCCAAATCCAAGAATCCGCAAGCCAAGAACCTGGCCGCAGTTGCCGACGCCCTGGTCAAGAAATCCGTCTGGATCGTCGGTGGTGACGGCTGGGCCTATGACATCGGTTACGGCGGTCTCGACCACGTCCTTTCCACCGGGCGCAACGTCAACCTGCTCGTCCTCGACACCGAAGTGTATTCCAACACCGGTGGTCAGGCCTCCAAGTCCACCCCCCGCGGCGCCGTGGCTCGCTTCGCTGCCCAGGGCAAGGGTCTTTCCAAGAAAGACCTCGGCCTGATGGCTATCGCCTACGGTTACGTCTATGTCGCCCGTGTGGCGATGGGCTTCAGCGATCAGCACACGCTCAAATCCTTCATCGAAGCCGAGTCCTATGACGGTCCTTCCATTATTATTGCCTACAGTCACTGTATTTCTCACGGCATTGATATGGCCAAGGGCCTCGACCAGCAGAAGTTGGCCGTCCAGTGCGGTCTGTGGCCGCTCTATCGCTACGATCCCCGCCTGGCCAACGAAGGCAAGAACCCCTTGCTGATCGACTACAAGGAACCCACCATCCCGGTGGACCAGTACATGTACAATGAGACCCGTTTCCGCATGCTGGTCCAGAGCGACGAGACCCGCGCCGAAGCGCTGCTCAAGCTCTCCCGCCAGGATGCCAAGGCCCGCTGGAACTTCTACTCCCAGATGGCCGCCATGCACTACTCTGACAACCCGGAGAACAAGTAAGTCAGTCCACCAAGTTTGAGGGACAGGTATTTGCCTGTCCCTCTTTTTATATCCGTCACTTTGGATTATGATTGGCATCTAATGACTTATAGTGTTAAATTAATAAGGAGAAAACAATGCCAGACCTGACCACCACGTATATGGGCTTGAAACTCAAAAACCCCCTCGTAGCTTCAGCCGCCCAGCCCCTTTCCACCAGAGTCGAAACGGTGAAGAAACTCGAACAAGCCGGGATTGCCGCCGTTGTCATGTACTCTCTCTTTGAAGAACAGATCATCCACGAGAGCCTGGAACTGGACCATTACCTCTCGGGCGGGACAGATTTCTCTCGCGAGGTCGCCAGCTATTATCCCGTGGAAGGCAATTTCACCCTTACGCCCGACACGTACGTCGAAGCCGTCCGCAAGACCAAGCAGGCCGTGAATATCCCGGTTATTGGCAGCCTGAACGGCGTCTCCACCGGCGGGTGGCTCAAGTATGCCCGCAAGATCCAGGATGCCGGCGCGGATGCGCTCGAACTCAACCTGTACTACCTCCCCACCGACCCCAATATCACAGCCAGCGAACTGGAAGACAACTATGTCAACCTGGTGCAGGATGTTTGCAAAAGCATCAAGATCCCCGTAGCGGTCAAACTCAGCCCCTTCTTTACTGCCATCCCCAACATCACCCGCCGCCTGGCTGATGCCGGCGCTAAAGGCCTGGTGCTCTTCAACCGCTTCTACCAGCCCGACATCGACCTGGAATCCCTGGAGATCGTACCCAACCTGGTGCTGAGCAACACCTCCGAAATGCGCCTGCCCCTGCGCTGGATCGCCATCCTCTATGGCCGCGTCCAGGCCGATTTTGCCCTCACAAGCGGCATTCATACCTCCGAGGATGTTCTAAAAGCCGTTATGGCCGGTGCCAGCGTCGCCATGACCACCTCCGAACTCCTCCAAAAGGGCATTGGCCGTATCCCTGAAATATTAACCGGCATCGAAGAATGGATGACCGAGCACGAATATGAATCCATCAAGCAGATGCGAGGCAGCCTCAGCCAGAAATCCGTCAAAGAACCGGCTGCTTTCGAGCGGGCGAATTATATGAAGACGCTCAACTCGTTCAAGTACCTGCCCTGACAGCAAATAATCTCGCTTGTCAAATATAACCTGCCTTGTAGGGGCGGACCTTGTGTCCGCCCTTTGCTTTCTTCTACCTACCAAGGTCAATTAAAGGCAACGCCTCTGCAATAGTGCGCAGAGGCGTGTTTTATCAATTGATCAGAACCAGGTTTATTCTTCCGTAGGAACTGGATCGGATTTGCGTTGGCGGAACGTGATCCGCCCGCGGGTCAGGTCGTAAGGCGACATTTCCACTTTGACGCGATCTCCCAACAGGATACGGATGTAATACTTGCGCATCTTGCCGGCCAGATAGGTCAAAATCTCATGTCCGTTATCGAGACGCACACGGAATTGTGTTCCGGGCAATGCCTCAATAACCAGCCCCTCCACCTGAATCTTATCCTCTTTAGCCATAAACAACCTCCAGTTCCGTGAAGGAACTATTCAAAATCTTTAAACGAGCGCCTCTTGATCCGACGGATGGCCTTCTTCTTCTCCATGCGGCGCTGTTCACTTTTGGAGACAAACCAGCGCTTGCGTCGGACGGTGCTAAGAATGCCGCTCTTGACGACCTTCTTGCGGAAGCGCTTGAGCAGGGAATCTTGCAACTCGCTGCTTCGTAAATTTACGACTGTCAACTCAATCACCTCCTCCCGTTGGAGGATACACAAAATAAAAACTCGGCTAATCACAGACCCAGCCGAGCACGCGTAGAACCCGAAAACCACATAAAAATGGAGGATTACGAATTTACGCTAGCCACTCTCCTTGACTGCCTGGTTGTCGATCTTTACCTGCAAAACGGCAATCGTTAAGACGCTGGTCTGTGAACCAATTGATTATACCCCAGTACGAAAGCACTGGGAAGGATTAGGAATAAAAAAAGTCCCTTTGGCGATGACCTACTCTCCCAGGCAGTTACCCACCAAGTACCATCGGCGCTGACGAGCTTAACTTCCGGGTTCGGGATGGGACCGGGTGTACCCTCGTCGCTCAAATCACCAAAGAGACTTATTTCCAAGTCGTACCGAAAGATATATGATTTTTTTGTATGAACAGTACTAAGTTCTCCGCACCACGCAAATAAGCCCTCGACCATTAGTACGGTTTAGCTCAACACATTACTGTGCTTACACATACCGCCTATTAAGCAGATAGTCTATCTGCGGTCTTACTCCTTGCGGAATACAGGGATCTTATCTTAGGGCAAGTTTCCCACTTAGATGCTTTCAGCGGTTATCTTTGCCAGACATAGCTACCCAGCAATGCCGTTGGCACGACAACTGGCACACCAGAGGTCTGTCCACTCCGGTCCTCTCGTACTAGGAGCAGCTCCCTTCAAATCCCTTACGCCCACAGTGGATAGAGACCGACCTGTCTCACGACGGTCTGAACCCAGCTCGCGTACCGCTTTAACGGGCGAACAGCCCGACCCTTGGGACCTTATCCAGCCCCAGGATGCGATGAGCCGACATCGAGGTGCCGAGCGAAGTCGTCGATATGGACTCTTGGACTTCACCAGCCTGTTATCCCCGGGGTAGCTTTTATCCGGTAGCCACGGCCCTTCCACATGGATCCGTGGGATCACTAAGCCCGACTTTCGTCTCTGCTCGACGCGTTGGTCTTGCAGTCAAGCTCCCTTATGCCTTTACACTCTTTGGGTGGTTTCCATTCACCCTGAGGGAACCTTTGGGCGCCTCCGTTACTTTTTAGGAGGCGACCGCCCCAGTCAAACTGCCCACCTGGCACGGTCCCCCGCCCGGATGACGGTGCGGGGTTAGGGTCTAAATGTAATCAGGGTGGTATTTCACCGGTGGCTCCACCGAAGCTAGCGCTCCAGCTTCAAAGCCTCCCACCTATGCTACACAGATCACACCCAAACTCAATGCCAAGATACAGTAAAGCTCCACGGGGTCTTTTTGTCCTACTGCGGGTAGGCCGCATCTTCACAGCCATTTCAATTTCACCGGGTCCCTCGTTGAGACACTATTCTAGTTGTTACGCGGTTCGTGCGGGTCGGAACTTACCCGACAAGGAATTTCGCTACCTTAGGACCGTTATAGTTACGGCCGCCGTTCACCGGGGCTTCAGTTCAAAGCTTCGACTTGCGTCTAACCTCTCCCTTTAACCTTCCGGCACTGGGCACACGTCAGCCCCTATACATCGCTTTACAGCTTTGCAGAGACCTGTGGTTTTGTTAACCAGTCACTAGAACCATTTCACTGCGACCCACCAGCGCTTTAACACGCCAGTGGGCACCCCTTATCCCGAAGTTACGGGGTTAAATTGCCTAGTTCCTTAACGAGGGTTCTCCCGTTCGCCTTGGTATACTCTACCCATCTACCGGTGTCGGATTGCGGTACGGGCATCTGAATCTCACAGCTTAGAGGCTTTTCTCGGCAACAAGGCTCAACCACTTAAGCCTCAGGGGCACGTTCTCACCTCAGCTCAACTTGCGGATTTTCCTACAAGTCTCAACGCCTAGATGGATCACACCAGCACAACCAATCGCTGGCTGGCCTACCTCGTTGCGTCCCCTCATCGCTCCATTCAGATGGTTCCGGAATGTTGACCGGATGTCCATCACCTACGCCTTTCGGCCTCGGCTAAGGACCCGACTAACCCGACGCGGAATGACCTGGCGTCGGAAACCTTAGATTTACGGCGAACACGGTTCTCACGTGTTTGTACGCTACTCATGCATGCATTCTCACTTCCGCCCGCTCCAGCCGTCCTTACGGTCGACCTTCACTGCTGGCGGAACGCTCCCCTACCATTCTGTCTTGCGACAAAATCCATGGCTTCGGTACCAAGCTTAGCCCCGTTAAGTTTTCCGCGCAAGGTCACTGGACCAGTGAGCTATTACGCACTCTTTAAAGGGTGGCTGCTTCTAAGCCAACCTCCTGGTTGTTCAAGTAACCCCACCTCGTTTCCCACTTAGCTTGGATTTGGGGACCTTAGCCGATGGTCTGGGCTGTTTCCCTTTCGACCCCGAAACTCATCTCCCGGAGTCCGACTGCTATGTTCTGGAGTATCGGCATTCGGAGTTTGGTTGAGTTCGGTAAGCAGTAAGCCCCCTAGCTCATCCAGTGCTCTACCTCCGATACTAAATACATAACGCTAGCCCTAAAGCTATTTCGGGGAGAACCAGCTATATCCGAGTTCGTTTGGCATATCACCTCTACCCACAGCTCATCCCCTAATTTTGCAACATTAGTAGGTTCAGGCCTCCACGAGCGTTTAGACTCGCTTCACCTTGGCCATGGGTAGCTCACCCGGTTTCGGGTCTAATCCCAACGACTATACGCCTTATTCAGACTCGCTTTCGCTACGGCTCCGGGTGTTACTCTCTTAACCTTGCCGCTGAGATTAACTCGCATGCTCATTCTCCAAGAGGCACGCCGTCAGGCATAGCGCCGCGCACCCGGGTTTCCCCGGAGCACCGACACGCCATTAGCCCTCCGACTGCTTGTAAGCTTACGGTTTCAGGTTCTATTTCACTCCCCTAACAGGGGGACTTTTCACCTTTCCCTCACGGTACTTGTTCACTATCGGTCGCCAAGTGTATTTAGCCTTGGAGAGTGGACTCCCCAGATTCCTGCCGGATTAGCGTGCCCGGCAGTACTCAGGTATCCAGCGGAAGTCAGTCTATTTTCACATACGGGACTGTTACCCTCTTTGGTTGGCTTTCCCACACCATTCTGCTAACAGACTGATTTGTAACTTCCATATGCCAGACCCTACAACCCCGTCCGTGCAAGCACGGGCGGTTTGGGCTAATTCCCGTTCGCTCGCCACTACTAGGGAAATGATCTCTTTTCCTCCGGGTACTTAGATGTTTCAGTTCCCCGGGTGCCCTTCTCTCAATCTATGTATTCAATAGAGAGATACTGCAGGTTCGCTGCAGTGGGTTTCCCCATTCGGAAATCTCCGGGTCAAACGCCTGTTCACGGCTAACCGGAGCTTATCGCAGTGTCCCACGTCCTTCATCGGCACTTGGCGCCAAGGCATCCACCGTAAGCTCTTAGTAGCTTCTCCACGTGATGCGGAGAAATTAATACTGTTCAGCCTACAAAAAAATCATTGTCTTTCGGTTGTCAAGGTTCTGATCGGCCTATCCTGGCCGTCGCCTGTTCCGGCTCTTAATTTCTCCGTTGACCGGCGATCCGTGTGCTCCACACTTCTGTCAACCACACGCATCGGCTTTCAACTTATTTCTTTCGACAAGACGACCCGGCTCATCGCCGGGTCGCATTAATTCCCAAGCGTACTGAGCTCATCCTAATTTATTTTCTTGCCACGTCCGTATACTTCAAACTTTTCGTTTTCCTTTCTTTCAAGCAGCCCAGTGGAGATGACGGGATTCGAACCCGTGGCCTTCGCCTTGCAAAGGCGCTGCTCTCCCGCTGAGCTACATCCCCGAGCAATCCTGAAATTACCAGGTGGGCCTGACTGGACTCGAACCAGTGACCCCAGTCTTATCAGGACTGTGCTCTAACCATCTGAGCTACAGGCCCGCTCAGGTCCAGGCCTTAACAACTGAGAAGTGATAGGAAGCTTACTTATCGACTTCCACCCACCGCGGGTGAAAGATTTTTTCGAGCGCAGATCGCGTGAGACCTTTGCTCAGTACTCTAGAAAGGAGGTGATCCAGGCGCACCTTCCGGTACACCTACCTTGTTACGACTTCGTCCCAGTCACCGACCCCACCCTCGACAGCGCCCTCCTTGCGGTTAGGCTACTGGCTTCAGGTGTTGCCAGCTCCCATGACGTGACGGGCGGTGTGTACAATCCCCGGGAACGTATTCAACGCACTATAGCTGACGCGCGTTTACTAGCAACTCCAACTTCACACAGGCGGGTTGCAGCCTGTGATCTGAACTGAGGCCGGCTTTGGGGATTGGCTCTACCTCGCGGCTTAGCGACCCATTGTACCGGCCATTGTAGCGTGTGTGTAGCCCCAGATATAAAGGCCATGCTGACTTGACGTCATCCCCACCTTCCTCCGGCTTGATACCGGCGGTCCCGTATGACACTTGTAACATACGGCGAGGGTTGCGCTCGTTGGCGGACTTAACCGAACATCTCACGACACGAGCTGACGACAGCCATGCAACACCTGTGTAGGCTCCCCGAAGGGTCGGTCTGCTTTCGCTTCCCTACCACTTACATGTCAAACCTGGGTAAGGTTCTTCGTGTAACATCGAATTAAACCACACGCTCCGCTGCTTGTGCGGGGACCCGTCAATTCCTTTGAGTTTTAACCTTGCGGCCGTAGTCCCCAGGCGGTGAACTTATCGCGTTAGCTTCGGCACCGACGGCTTTGAACCCGCCGACGCCAAGTTCACATCGTTTACAGCTAGGACTACCGGGGTCTCTAATCCCGTTTGCTACCCTAGCTTTCGCGTCTGAGTGTCAGAAACAGTCCAGAAGGCCGCTTTCGCCACTGGTGTTCCTCCCGATATCTACGCATTTCACCACTACACCGGGAATTCCACCTTCCTCTACTGCTCTCAAGTCCGGTAGTTTTGAACGACCTCTCCCAGTTGAGCCAGGAGCTTTCACATCCAACTTACCGAACCACCTGCACGCGCTTTACGCCCAGTAAATCCGGATAACGCTTGCCTCCTACGTTTTACCGCGGCTGCTGGCACGTAGTTAGCCGAGACTTATTCCTGAGATACTGTCCTTTCTCATCTCTCAGAAAAGTACTTTACGATCCGAAGACCTTCATCGTACACGCGGCGTTGCTGGGTCAGGCTTTCGCCCATTGCCCAATATTCCCTACTGCTGCCACCCGTAGGTGTCTGGCCCGTGTTTCAGTGCCAGTGTGGGGGACCACCCTCTCAGGTCCCCTACCCGTCGTAGCCTTGGTGGGCCGTTACCTCACCAACTAGCTGATGGGACGCAGGTCCCTCCCAAAGCGCATTACTGCTTTAGTCATCCGGCTTCTAAACCCGGAGCACCACATGCGGTATTAGCAGTCCTTTCGAACTGTTATCCCACACTTTGGGGCAGGTCACCAACGCGTTACGCACCCGTTCGCCACTAAGAAGTTCCTGTATTGCTACAAAAACTCTTCGTTCGACTTGCATGTATTAAGCACGCCGCCAGCGTTCATCCTGAGCCAGGATCAAACTCTCCGCAAAAATTTCACCTCTTACGAGGTGTAAGTTACGGATAGAACGACAGGCTTACTTCCTATCACTTTTCAGTTGTTAAGGTTCTGTGAACTTAGCGGGCGGAATTCTACCCGCGTCGTCCATGGCTGTCAAGGCCACAGAGACAAAATTGCCGATGCGCTTCATTTCAACATCGGCTCGTCAGACTACGTTGCTCTTCCCTTGTGTCTCTGACGTAAGACGCTATTCCGTTGTAAACGATCTGTCCTTGCGGACGAGATCTCGGTGGGTCTTAATGTGCTTGCCTATTATACGCATTCCCTCCCCCTTGTCAAGGAATTTCGAGACCAATTTGAATTCTTTAAGGTTGTCTTACAACCTTTCGCTCCTTAATCCATCTCCTGCCGCCCCGTCAGCGCCCTCAGCAGGGTATTCTGGTCAGCATATTCCAGGTCGCCGCCCACCGGCAGACCCCGCGCCAGCCGCGTCACCTTCACTCCCAGCGCTAACAGGCGTGGGTGCAGGTACTGCGCCGTCGCCTCCCCCTCCATCGACGGATTCGTCGCCAGGATCACTTCCTTCACCTGTCCCTGCTGGACCCGTGTCAGCAGCGGCTTGATCTTCAAATCGTCCGGCCCGATCCCCTCGATCGGCGACATCACCCCCTGCAGCACGTGATACTTCCCTTTGAAGGCCCCGATCCGTTCCAACGCCAGCACATCCAGTGGCTCTTCCACCACACAGATGACGCCCCCGTCACGCTGACTGCTGTCGCAGATCTCGCAGCGCTCGCGCCCCGCCGCGGTGATGTTGAAACAATCCTGGCAGAACGCGATCTTGTCCTTCAGGTCGGTCAACGCCTCGGCCAGCTTCCCCGAGATTTCCTCCGGCGCGCGCAGCAAATAGAAGGCCAATCGCGAGGCCGTCTTCGGCCCGATGCCCGGCAAACGTTCAAGCGCATAGACAAGGTTCTGTATCGGATCAGGTAACATAATCGTTATCGCTTGTTCTTGTTCCTTGTAAATAATACTGCCAGCAGAATCCCGATGCTGATATTGACCAGCGTCGGAACGGCACAAATGATCATCATGATTATGATGATGATGAGTTCAGGCATTCCAAAGCCACCCTGAATTCCCATTCGTACCTCCTGCGCGATTGGTCGAACCTACGAATATATTCCCATTAATCATGATATCGGAAAACCTGGCATGTGACACGTTTATTAGAACGGCAGCCCGCCCGCCAGCGGACCCATCATCTGTTGCTGCAGTTCGCGGCTCTTCTCCAGTGCCAGGTTGACCGCCGTCAGCAGCAGGTCTTGCAGCATCTCCGCGTCGGCATCCTTCAACAGGGCCGGATCGATCACGACGGACTTGCACTGCTGGTCGCCGGTCATCGTGATGGTGATGGCGCCCCCGCCTGCCGTCGCCGTGACCGTCTCGATGGCCAATTTTTCCTGCGCCTGCGCCATCTGCTCCTGCAATTTCTGCAGTTGCTGCATCATCCCTGCCTGCCCGCCGCCACCGCCTCCGGGACGGTTAAATCCTTTTGCCATAATGATCTCCTATCTTGTTCTTACCGTTCTTTGATCTCTATTCACTAATGTCTAATGTCTCTTCACTATTCACTGATCTCTTTTCTTACTCCACGATCTCTCCGCCGTGCTTGAGCGCCGCCGCCACCATTCCGTCGGCTTTGATGTCCGGCGGGGTGGCGCCCTTAAAATTTGAGACGACGCAGCGCACCCCCAGTTCCGCCCCCACCACCTGCTGGATCGCCTTGCAGGTGATCGCCAATTGCTCGGGCGTATCCGCTTTTGAGCGCAGGATCTCGCTCTGGAATCCCACGATCAGCACATCGTTCTTTACTTCCAGCAGCTTGCACGAATTCAACAGCCCATCCAGCGATCGGCTCTGCGGTTTGATAATGGCGCGGATCTCCCGCCAGGCTTTGACCACCTGGTCCAGCGTGACCGTTGACTTGGATCCCGCTGCAGGCTTGGATGTAGGTTTCTCTTCGCTCTTCTGGACCGGGACCTGTTTCTCCGCTTGTTTTTCCGGTTTCGTCGCTGGAGGGGTGCTGGTTTCCGCTGCGACTTTTTTCTCTACCGGCGGCTTGATTTCTTCAACGGCTTTCTTCACCGTTGTGGCCGCCGATTGGTACAACATATGCGGAGTTTCAGGCACTCCCATCATTTCAGCCAGGGCCATTTCCAAGCGGCAGCGAAGGCTGCCAGCCGCCGCGCAGGTCTGTCGCGGCCAGGTTGAAGGCCTTGATCATCCGCAGGACTTCCAACTGCGGGATGGCCCGGGCATGCACGCTCGCCCGTGACCGTGTCTCCGCCGCCAGGTCCACCTGCGAGATATTGCCCATCTGGATCAGCAGCACCGCCCGCAGGTAATCCACCACCTGTCGCGCCAGCAAACGCGCATCCGTCCCCGCGTCCAGGCTGGCATGGATGGCATTCATCCCGTCTGCCGGTTCCTTATTTTGCAGTGCATCCACCAGCGCCAGCACGGTCTGACTCGTCGCCGTGCCCAGCACCGTCTGGGTCAGGCCCAGCGTGATCTCCTTGCCGGTCGAGGCCATCTGGTCCAGCAGCGAGATCGCATCCCGCATCCCCCCGGCAGACTGGCGGGCGATCAGCGTCAGCGCTTCCGCCTCGACGGTCAACTTCTCGGTCTCGGCGATGTGCTTCAACTGGCCGACGATATCGTCCACCGGCACCCGCCTGAACTCATGCCGCTGGCAGCGGCTGAGCACCGTCGCGGGGATCTTGTGCATCTCCGTCGTCGCCAGGATGAAAATGGCGTGGGCGGGCGGTTCTTCCAGTGTCTTCAGCAGGGCGTTGAACGCCGCCGTGGACAGCATGTGGACTTCGTCGATGATGTAGACCTTGTAGGTGCCCTGGTTGGGGCTGAAGTTGATCTTGTCCCGCAGGTCGCGCACATCCTCCACCGACGTATTGGAAGCCGCGTCGATCTCGATCAGGTCGAGGAAGCGGCCCTCGTTGACGGCCTTGCAGTGAGCGCACTCGTTGCACGGTCGCTTGACCGGGTCGGTCTCCAGGCAATTGACCGCCTTGGCCAGCAAGCGGGCGGCCGTGGTCTTGCCCGTCCCGCGCGGACCGGCGAACAGGTAGGCGTGCGCCACGCGGTCACCGCTGACGGCATTGCGCAGCGTCTGGACTACGTGCTGTTGTCCGATGACTTCGTCCCATTTTTGCGGACGCCATTTATTATAGAGGGCTTGGGTCATATCACGGCTCGGTTACGAAAAGGAATTTTTAATTGGTCCTGAGCGGCAGGGGCGTCAGCCCCGCAGACGAAGGATCGAATCATCGGTATCCGGTAGAACGCCCGGGCAATATTCTGTTGATCATACAGGGCCGCCAGTTCACCTGAGTTCCATACCGGCTCGGCTTGGCCCCAGTACAGGTCAGGCAGGCTGTCGGTCCCGGCCTTCGTGTGCACCTGCACCGTTCCGCCGGGGAAGAGCGTCAACTTCGGCGTCTGCGGGAATGTGTAGATGATGCCTTTATTATCTTCCAGGTACCAGCCGGTCAGGTCGAGCTTCTCGGTGCCGTTATTCTGGATCAACACCCGCTCATCCGCCAGGGTGCCTGTGCCGATGACTCCCGCGATGGCGACATTGATATCGCTGCTCGAAGGGGTGAAGGAGCCGGCCGGCAGGGTCGGGACGCAATCGGCGCGCTGGGCCCGGTCATAGAAAAAAATGATCGACCCCGTCACAGCCGCGGATACAAATATGTTGATCAGCAGGTAAGAAAACAGGCGCCTTCTTGCATCCATCGTACCTGAATCATAGCACAAAAAAACTCCCCCGTTGGAGTTCTTAATGTCTTTTATTTGCCTCTCAATTACCCGATTACTGATAACTGATTACCTGATATTTCCATTCACTTCCCGCACAAAATCGCCACCCAATCCTCCATCGGACGGGTTTCGATCACCTTCAATCCCTCCGCCTCTGCCGCTGCGATCACGTCCCCGGCCTGCTCCCGTAGGATCCCCGAAAGGATCAGCCTTCCGCCCGGGCTGACCAGCTCGCCCAGCCCGCCCTCGAACAGACGGATGATCACCGGCGCCAGGATATTCGCCACCACCAGCGGCGCCTGCCGGACCGGGAAGCAGCCCTCCCGCACCTCGTCGACCGACCCCAGCCCGATGGTGAATTGTTCATCCGGCGATGCCGTTGGCCTGCGCATTTTCCCGGCTGGCCTTCACCGAGGCCGGGTCGATATCCACCCCCAGCGCAGACTCCGCCCCCACTTTCAGCGCCGCGATCGACAATATCCCCGAGCCGCAGCCCACATCGATGACGGACCGGGGTCCTTCACCTTCAGCCGGATACTGCTCCTCGATCAACTCCAGGCATAACTGCGTGGTCGGGTGAGTGCCCGTCCCGAACGCCATGCCCGGGTCGATGCGGATGGGGATCCGCTCCGCTTCCGGCAACTCGAGCCATACCGGCACAATGATGAGCCGCTTGCCTATGGGGATTGGCTTGTAGTGTTCCTTCCAGGCTTCCATCCAGTTCTGGTCAGCGATGGGCGTGAATGTGGGCGCAGGCAGGGGCTGGATCATGCTCAAATAAAATAATGCCTCTTCCATTTTTTGGCGGCGTTCTTCCATCTTGTCGTCTACCGGCAGATAGGCCCGCACCACGATGGGACCGCTGGGCGTGCCTTCGTCCTCGTCGCCGGTAAAGCGGACCGACTGCTCTGTCATCACGCCGTTGGGTGCGAAGCGCGCCAGCACATCCGCCACCGCCTCCGCCAACTCGCCGTTGACCGTTAACGAGACTTCCAGCCAGCTATCCATGGAATTTGTTGCTCCAATCTATCGAATGGACCCACTTCGAAAAATCCTTCTCGCCTGAATATTGATACGCATATCCCCCCAGTTTGCGGAACCGCTCCGGCTCGCTCTCGCCGTCCTCGATCAGCAGGCTGTTGGCGAAGCCAATCCCCTCACCCAGTCTCTCGAAGGCCAGAGGCCAAAGAAATTCCTTGCGGATCTCATGCTCATCCGCGCTGTTGACGATGACATCGAAATAACGGTCCAATTTGTGCGCAGGCGCCACCACTTTGGTGAACACATCCATGTTGGCGGTGACCAGGGCGACCTTCCTGCCCTCTATCTTTTGCATCACCGCAAAATTCCACACGGCCAGGTTGAGGCTGAGATGTTCGCAGCCTTTTTCCATCGTCGCCAGAATGGTATCCACATTCATCGGTATGTGCCGTCCAATGACCCCGGCGATGTCCCGGCTGGTCAATTCCCCCTTCATCCACGGGATGGTCAAACTCTCATCCCGGAATATATGTTCCTGGATGACCTCATGCCACTGCGGAAATCCCGCCGGAGCGATCTTGAAATAATGGTCGGGGGAAAGGGTAAAGCCGAAGTCGAAGACCACGCACTTGATCCGCTCCGCCTCGATGGACCCGCCTTGCTGTTTAACCGCCCAACGTTTCATTCAACCAATCCAGGAAACCCTTCTCTTGCGGCTTGACCGTCGTTCCCAGGGTCGGTGCCAACTGTTCGAAGATCTGGCGCTGTTCCTTGGTAAGTTTGTGCGGGATCTCCACGTTGACAATCACCAGCTGGTCGCCCCGCCCGGATTTGCGCAGGTAGGGTACGCCGCGGGCCTTTATCGTAAAGACCTTGCCCGGCTGCGTACCCGCCGGGATTTTCAGTTTTTCCTGCCCGTCCACCGTCGGCACTTCTATGTCTGCCCCCAGGACGGCCTGGGCCACATTGATGTCCAGGTTGAGCAGGATGGTGCTTTCCCGCCGCTGGAAGAACTCGTGTGCCTTGACCGCCAGCAACAGGTACAGGCTGCCCTGCGGCCCGCCGAATGCACCCGGCTCGCCCTCACCCGCCAGGCGGATCTGCGTGCCGTTGTCCACGCCTGCCGGGATGGTGATAACCTTCTTGACCAATTTCCTTTCCAACCCCTGCCCGCGACAGGTGTGACAGGGGGTCGTAATGACCTCCCCACGCCCTCCACACGTCGGGCACGGGCCCGACTGCATCATCGACCCAAAGATGGTCTGACGCACCTGTCTGACCTCCCCACGGCCTCCACAGGTAGCACAGCGCTGCGGGTTGCTGCCCGGTTCGGCCCCGCTCCCGTGACAGGTGCTGCAGGCTTCGTTACGGGTCACCTCGACCGTTTTCTCCACCCCGAAGACGGCTTCCTCGAAGGTGAGGTTCACCTGCACCTGCAGGTCACGTCCCCGGTGCGGCCTGCGGGCGTTGCGACCCCCGCCGCCCCCGAAGCCAAAACCGCCCAGGATCTCTTCGAAGATGTCGCTGAAATCCATGTTGGCGTAATCGGGCATGCCGCCCATCTCGCCCAGCCCCGCCCGTCCGTACTGGTCATAGCGGGCCCGCTTCTGCGGGTCCGACAGGACTCCGTAGGCCTCGTTGATCTCTTTGAACTTCTCTTCTGCGTCTGGCTCCTGGCTCACATCCGGGTGGTACTGGCGCGCCAGTTTGCGGAAGGCCGTCTTGATGTCGTCCACCGACGCGCTCCTGGGGATCCCTAATATCTCGTAATAATCGCGGTTACTCATTTTTGTGCGGATAATCCTAATTTCTCAAGTCTCGGATCGGGTATTTTCTCTATCACTTTTTCTTGAAAATCAATCCAATCCTGATCGCTTTCAAATAATTTCTCAGGAAAATACAGATTATGATCATTGCCTAGGGAAAGCAGCACGAGGTTTTCATAAATAAGAAAATTCTCAAATGCAATCCAAGAAGTGAAAGTCTTCATATAACGATTTTCTACAGTTATTCCATCTTCATTTATTGATCCGTAAATGGGATGAGAATATAAGCTAACACCTTCTGTAACGTAATCAACGATAGATTTTGCATACCACATGAACCCGACAGGAAGAGAAAATATCAAAACAAAGGTATAGGAATAAATCTTTTGCCATGATATTGGTTCAAAGGAAAAAATACCCAAGAAAACCACGATGGCGATAGGAATTAAATATTATCAACAAGGTCTTCATCACTTTACGAGGCTTTAGCCAAGATTTGAGGATGCCTTTTTCTATATCTTTCCGAGAAACCTGTCCTTTGAATTGGATGGCCATTATTTTTTCCTAACCATTATTCTTTTTCCACTCGGAAAAGAGAATCAGGTTGACACATTCCAACATTCCAACGTGAAAACGTTCCTACGTGTAAACGTGCCAACCCGCCAATGCGCTACACGTCCTTCGCCTCACCCTCGACTACTTCCGGCCCATCCGGCTTCTTCCGCCTCGGGCTCCGCCTTTCTCCGCTTCTGGTGGCGTTTCCGGCTGTGCATACGCCGCCGCGCCGATCTTCTGGACAGCCTGGCTGAGCGCATCCACGCTTTTGCGGATGGCGGGCTTCGTCTTCACTGTCCTTCGCTTTGCGCACTTCCTCTATCGCCGCCTGCACTTCCGTCTTCAATCTCCGCCGGGACCTTCTCACCCAGGTCGGTCAGCACCTTTTCAGCCCCGTAGATGGAGTTGTCCGCCGCGTTGCGTGCATCGATCAGGTCGCGCTTGCGCTTGTCTTCGCTCGCGTGCGCTTCGGCTTCCTTGCGCATTTTCTCCACTTCGTCCTTCGACAGACCCGACGAGGCCGTGATGGTGATATTCTGGCTGCGGCCCGAGGCCTTGTCCTGCGCCGTCACCTTCAGGATGCCGTTGACGTCGATGTCGAAAGTCACTTCGATCTGCGGGATGCCGCGCGGCGCCGGCGGGATGCCGTCCAGGATGAATTTGCCCAGGCTCTTGTTATCGATCGCCATGGGCCGCTCGCCCTGCAGCACGTGGATCTCCACCTGCGTTTGCCCGTCGCTGGCCGTCGAAAAGACCTGGCTCTTGCGGGTCGGGATGGTCGTGTTGCGCTCGATCTGCGGCGTCGCCACGCTGCCCAGCGTTTCGATGGACAGGGTCAGCGGCGTCACGTCGAGCAGCAGGATGTCCTTCACCTCGCCGCCCAGCACACCCGCCTGGATGGCCGCGCCGATGGCTACCACCTCATCCGGATTGACGCCCTTGTGCGGTTCCTTGCCGAAGAACTTGCGCACCGCCTCCTGCACTGCCGGCATGCGCGTCATTCCACCCACCATCACCACCTCGTTGATCTGGCCCGCCGTCAGACCGGCATCAGCCAGCGCCTGCTTGAGCGGGACGAGCGTCCCCTCGATCAGGTCCATGGTGAGTTGTTCCAATTTGGCCCGCGTCATCGTCATGACCAGGTGCCGCGGCCCGGAAGCATCTGCCGTCAGGTAGGGCAGATTGATCTCGGTCTGCATCATGGTCGAGAGTTCGATCTTGGCTTTCTCGGCGGCTTCGCGCAATCGCTGGATGGCCTGCCGGTCGTTGCGCAGGTCGATCCCGCTTTCTTTCTTGAATTCATCGATGAAATAATCGATCACACGCTGGTCGAAGTCGTCGCCGCCCAGGAAGGTATTGCCGTTGGTCGACCTCACCTGGAAAACGCCTTCGCCCACGTCGAGGATGGAAATGTCGAACGTGCCGCCGCCCAGGTCATAGACGGCGATTATCTCGTTGGTCTTCTTGTCCAACCCGTACGCCAGCGAAGATGCCGTCGGCTCGTTGATAATGCGCAGCACATCCAGTCCGGCAATCTTGCCGGCGTCTTTGGTGGCGTTGCGCTGGGCGTCGTTGAAGTAAGCCGGCACCGTGATGACGGCCTGCGTGACGGTCTCGCCCAGGTAGGCTTCCGCGTCCCGCTTGATCTTCGCCAATATCATCGCCGAGATCTCTGGCGGGGAATATTCCTTGTCGTCCATTTTCACGCGCACATCGCCGTTCTCAGCCGGGAGCGCCGTATATGGGACGCGCGGCAGGGTCCGCTGCACTTCTGCATCTTCGTACTTGCGGCCCATGAACCGTTTGATCGAGAAAATGGTATTCTGCGAATTGACGATAGCCTGGTTGCGCGCCACCCGCCCCACCAGTCGTTCGTGGTTCTTGTTGATCGCCACCACCGAAGGCACCAGCCGTTCTCCCTCGGAGGAGGAGATTACCACTGGTTCGGCCCCCATCATCACCGCCCCCACGGAGTTGGTCGTGCCCAGATCGATTCCTATGATTTTTGCCATGAGTTCTCCAAAACGTTCCTTTATTCAAGTATTGTTCGTCTCACCGTTCCACGTTTTAACATGATACGTGGCACTTGACACATGCTACTTACTTCGCCACCCTCACCATCGCCGGGCGGATCACTTTATCCCCCAGCATGTACCCGTTGCGGATCACCGCGATGATCTGCCCGCTTTCATGCTCCGTTGAGTCTTCCTGCGAAATCGCCTCGTGGAAATTCGGGTCGAACATCTGACCGTCAGTCACGATCTTTTTGAGCCCCTCGGCTTCGAGGATGGAATGCAATTTACGGCAGATCAACTCGATCCCGTCTGCCCACGGAAGGTTCTCCGGGCGGGCCTCCAGGGCCCTTTCCAGGTCGTCCATCACCGGCAGGTAAGTTTTCATGATATTCCCAACGGCGGTCTGGTATGTATCGGCCTTCTCGGCATCCACCCGCCGCTTATAGTTCTGGAAATCCGCCACGGCCCGCTGCCAGCCGTCTTTATATTCATCCGCCTGGGATTGTGCCTTGGCCAGGCTGGTTTCCAGTTCTTCCACCAGCGCGGAGTTTTCCGCCTCGCCATTCATCCCTGCCAGGATTTCCTCTTGTGTCCCTTCAGGACTATTGTTTTCATCTTGTTGTGTTCGTGTTTTTTTATTGCTCATCATTTTCTCCTACCATGTTTTCAGATACCAGGCCGCTCAACAGATCGGCCATAAAGCGGACCGTCGGGATAGTGCGCGCGTACGGCATCCGCATCGGGCCAAAAACGCCCAGCGTGCCCGTTACCAATCCGGGAATGCCGTAACGCGCCATCACCACCGAACATTGCTTCAATTCTTCCCACTCGCCTTCCCCGCCGATCACCACCTGCACCCCGCCGATGGTGGCATTGTTGGTGGTGCGGGCCAGCAGGTCCTGCAGCAGCGAACGCTCTTCAAAAAGATGAACAGCCCGGCGGGCGTCGTCGGATTCGAGGAACTCCGGTTCCGAGAGCACATTGGTCAGCCCGTCCAGATAGATCTCGCCGGACACGCGCTGCTTCACTGCGGGTCATGTCCTGTAGTACCAGCGTAAGGATATCCTTCTCCAGCGCCTCGGACCTCGGCGGCATGGCCGCGATCTCTTCGGTGGTCTTGCCCATGCAGACCGTGTTCAAGCGCGAGGCCGCTCCGGAGAGACGTTCCTGCGTCACCGGCTCCGCCAGTGTCAGGATTTGCTGGCTGACCTCCCCACCCGTCATCACCAGCACCATCAGCACCTGCCGTCCCTGCGTGGCGATCAGTTCGACGTGTTTGTAATGCGACCGTTCCGAATGCGGCGCCGTGACGATGGAAGCCGCTCGTGAATGGTGCGCCAGGATCGAGGCTGCCAGCGGCATCCACTGCTCCACATCCTGGCGAGCCTGATAGAACTGGTGCGAGATAGTGTCCCGCGCCGGCTCGGGCAGGTCCGCCTGGTAGACCATGCGGGTCACAAAATAACGGTAGCCTTCCTCGGTCGGCACCCGCCCTGCGGAGGTATGCGGTTGGCGCAGGTAACCCATCTCGGTCAGCGCCGCCATTTCGTTCCGCACCGTCGCCGAAGACAGGTTGACCTTGTAATGCTCCACCAGCCGCGCCGAACCCACCGGTTGGGCGGTTTCGGTATAATCCCGCACGACCAGTGCCAGCAGCAATCGTTGTCGCTCAGTCAGTTCATTCATTGTCGCCTGACATTCTTCTAGCACTCTCCTATTGAGAGTGTTAGCACTCTCGCCCTGAGAGTGCTAACATACATCATAAAATCATATCATGCCTTAAAACCAGCGTCAATAAGAGCCGTGTTAGAATCCGTTCATCTCCTTCTTGACTTTTGATCTTTGACTTTCAACGACCAATCGTTCTTCTGGAAAATTTTAATTTGCATTAAGTCCGCTTTTCGACAATAATAGGATTAAAATACGACTTATTAATGTGTTGAAAGAAACTTGCAAAAGAGCCTTGTTGCATTGTAAATAAGGATGTGACCTTTGCAGAGAACCCTTTACTCTATTGGAATATTTTTAGGGTTGTATCGTTTTCAATAATTCTTTATCCGTGAAAATCCGATTTTTCGCATAATCCGCCTGCCCTAGCGTTATCAGGGCGTGCATTTATTAGAATACGCTTCCAAAATCCCACCATCTTTCCCGAAAGGATCCTTCCCATGCGCAAGACCGGTTTACTCTCCTTCCTCCTGGTAGCAGCCTTCGTCCTCGGCTCCTGCGCCCCTGCCGCCCCGCTACTTTACCCACCACCCTGATGCCCGGCAAACACGTCATCGGCTACTACGCCTCCTGGGCTGCGGCTGAGCGGAACTACTTCGTCTCCAGCATCCCTGCCGCTAAGATCACCCACATCAACTACGCTTTTTCGAACGTCTCACCCGAAGGGAAATGCATCCTGGGTGACCCGGTTGCCGATGTCGAGCGATTCTTCTCAGCCTCTGAGAGTGTCAGCGGGCGGGATGATTCCGGCGACTCCGGCGCGGTGCGTGGCAACTTCAACCAGTTGGCGCAATTGCGGGCCAAATATCCCCACATCAAAGTCTTCATCTCCGTTGGCGGCTACGAATGGTCCGAGAATTTCTCCAATGCTGCCCTCACCGATGCCTCCCGCAAAGCCTTCGCAAGTTCCTGCATCGACCTGTATCTGAAGACCTACAAAGACTCCTTCGACGGCATTGACCTGGACTGGGAGTTTCCCGTCACGGGCGGCAAGGTCCCCAATGGCATCCCCGAGGATAAGCACAACTTCACCCTGCTGCTGGCAGAATTCCGGCAGCAACTGGACGCCCTCGAAACCTCCACCGACCGGCAGTACCTGTTGACCGTCGCCGTACCAGGCGGCCCGGGCTCTGATCAGCGCTATGAGCGCCCCGACATCATCCAGTACCTGGACTGGATCAACCTCATGACCTACGACCTGCATGGCACCTGGGACAAGATCACCAACTTCAACGCCCCCCTCTACCAGTCCGCTGACGACCCCGGCGATGCCTCCCTCAATGTCGATGCGGCCGTCACAGACTATCTCGAATCGGGTATCCTGGCGGATCAACTGGTCATGGGTGTGCCGTTCTACGGTCACGTCTACCAAAGCGTTGGATATACCAACGACGGCCTCTTTCAATTGAGCGAAGGCGCTGCCAAAGGCAAATACGAAGTAGGCTCGGTCATCTACACCGAGGTCCTCACCGATTACCTGCCCACCTACAAGCGCGGTTGGGAATCGGAATCGCAGGTACCCTGGTTGTATAACATCAACACCGCCCGCTTCGTCAGCTACGACGACCCTCAATCCATTGCCGCCAAGGCCGGTTACGCCCAGGATAAAAACCTCGCCGGCATAATGATCTGGGAATTGAGCCAGGGTAACGAAGACATGCTTGATGCCATCCAGGCGGGCTTCAAAGCCGGCGGCATCCCTCACACCAGCCCCCACCCGCGATCCCAATGCAGTCATCATCCCTCGCGCTTTCCAGGCCCAGATCCTTTCCGTCAGCGGCATCACCGTCGATGGCAACCTGGACGATTGGACCGGCGACCCCACCTTCGTCCTCAACGATGCCGCCCAACTTGCCTACAAACTCTCCTCCAGCAGTTGGGTCGGACCGGAGGATCTCTCCGGTGATGTTTGGGCCGGCTGGACCCCCGAAGGCCTTTACTTCGCCGTCAAGGTGGTGGACGATTTCCACATCCAGACCTCTGACAACGAAAATCTCTGGCATGGCGACTACGTGGAATTCCAGTTCGACACGGAACTCGAAAGAGACCGCGACCGCAGATCCATGAACAGCGACGATTACCAGATCGGCGTTTCCGTAGGTGATTTCGCCGGTGTGGCTCCCCTCACTTACGCCTGGTTCAATGGCTCCGACGCGGCCATGAAATTCGACGTGCAGCAGGCCCAGGTCCAGACCGACAACGGCTATATCCTGGAGATATTCTTCCCTGTTGATTTGTTGAAGAAGATCCCCCTGGAAGAAAGAGGCATCTTCGGCATGAACGTCAGCCTGAGCGACGCCGACGACATCAGCATGGGCCAAAAATCCATGCTGTCCACCTCCTCCATCCGCACCTACGCCGACCCCACCACCTTCGGTCAGGTCACGCTGGTGAAGTAGTTTGGTGGAGCGGGATGATATCCCGCTGGAAACATCTAGGGCAAAATTGAATTTTGCCCGGTATCTTTAAAGCAGACACCTCTCCTTAATAATCATGAGGCAGGATCAACTCCTGCCTCATGATGGAAACGAAACATCCCAACCTATCGCCAAAACTGGAACAACGCCAACCCCTGCCCCGCCAGCGCCAGCGGTATCCCCAGGAAATTCACCAGGCGGAATACCAGCGTCCAAAAAAGGTCTGAGATGAAGGGGACATACCAGAGGACAAAGAAGAACATCAAGATCAAGATGTTACCCGCCTGGTTCAACTTCTCCCGCACGAGCCGCCGGCAGGTAAGGGGCATAGATCCCATACCCATCCAGCGGCGGCAGTGGCACCAGGTTTAGCACCAGCGCCGTCACTTGCAGCAGCGCCAGGAAAGCCAGCCCCGGCCAGATGCCACTGTTGGTCACCGGCGCCAACTGCATCACCACCGCCAGGACCAGCGCCAGGAACAGGTTCGAAGCCGGTCCCGCCAGTGAGACAGCGCTCTCCCAGGCTTTGCTGCGCAGCCGCCACTTCTCGATGTACACCGCCCCACCCGGCAGCCCGATCCCACCCAGCAGCAGGAAGATCAACGGCATCAGCAGGGAATACACAGGATGGGTGTACTTCAACGGGTTGAAGGTCAGGTACCCTTTCTCGCGTACACTGGTATCGCCGCCCCAATAGGCTACCAGCGCGTGCGAGAATTCATGCAGGCACAACGAGAATATCCATCCGATCAAGACAACGATGAAAGTCATTTGGGATAACCCTCCGGATGGGAATGGTGCCATTCCCACACGCTGGCAATGATATCGGTCAGGTCGGGATGTTGCGGCGTCCAACCCAGCTCTTGCCGGATCTTGAGTGAGGTCGCCACCAGTCTAGGCGCATCGCCCTCCCGCCTGGGCGCCTGTACGAGTGGGATGGGCTGCCCGGTCACACGTCGGGCAGTTTCGACCACCTGCAAGTTCGAGTAGCCGCTGCCGTTACCCAGGTTGTAGACCAGACGGTCCCGCTGGCCCAACGCTTCCAGCGCCAGCAGGTGCGCCGAGACCAGGTCGGCAATATGGATATAGTCGCGAATGCAGGTGCCATCCGGTGTGGGATAGTCATTCCCAAAGATATGGATTGCATCCAATTTTCCCAGCGCCACGCTCAGGACCCGCGGGATAAGATGCGACTCGGGTTGGTGATCCTCACCCCGCCCGGGTAGCGCACCGCAGGCATTGAAATAACGCAACGCCGCATAATGCAGACCGTGGATGCGGCGGTACCATTCCAGGGCCTGTTCAATGGCCAGTTTCGTGAAGCCATACGCGTTAGCCGGTTCCAAGGCAGATTCTTCACTCAAGGGCGCATCGCTTGAAGCGTATACCGCTGCCGTGGAAGAAAGCACAAATCGCTTCACTCCAGCCTGTACGACTGCTTCGATCAATTGGAGAGAATTGGCAAGATTGTTCTTAAAGAATTTCCCCGGGCACTTCATCAATTCGCCCGCTTCAATGAAAGCGGCAAAGTGCAGCACCGCCTCGAAGTGACCTTGGATGAGGGCTTGTTTCAAGGGGGTTTCGTCCCTAAGGTCAGCCTGGATGAAGGTGGCTTCCTCCGGCACCGCTTGCCGGTGACCTGTAATGAGCGCATCATAGACCGTCACGGCATGACCTGCCTTAAGCAGCGCATCTGCTGTCGCTGAACCGATATAGCCTGCTCCCCCGGTAACTAGAATGTTCATAGAGTCTCTCCCTCTGACTGGCCTTCCCGGCCCGTGTTCCCATCCACAAGGTTGACTGGAGGTTGAATATCCCAAAGATTATACTGCTTCCTGCATGGATATCTTAATTCGACTTACTCATGGAACCCGTCATTCGCCGAAGCTGGATTCGGCAATTAACGCAGCACTCTGTAATCCACTTGCACCAGCCGCTTGACGGGCTCGCATGGTAAGCATTATACTCACCCTGCTCCGGGGTGTAGCGCAGCTGGCCAGCGCACCGCGTTTGGGACGCGGTGGTCGGCGGTTCGAATCCGCCCACCCCAACTCGCCGCCGAGACATGATTGCTCTCGGCGGCAGCCTTTATGCGTGTATGATTAGGCAGGTTATGCTAAAATAATCTTGAAAGGGAAAATCAACATGGCACGCTTAACACTCGATGGCGTCATTGAAGCCGTCCGCTATAACCCCGCCGGGAAGATCGAAGTTGTCCGCGTATACGAACGCCGTGGATTGGTTTGGTCCGATCACATCCTGCTCAACCGCCAGGACCTGGTCGAACGGCTTAAACAGGGTAAAAAATTCGCCACCGGAGTACGAAAAACTTACCTGGGCAGCGTCTTCGAGACCGGCCCGGCTGTTCACTACAAGGATGACCACATCATCGCCGCCGACAACGCAGGTTCGCCTGAACGATTGCCCGGCGTTGCTGAATTCTAATGATTTCTTGATCGTATCGTCTGGAGGATTCTTATGAAGCTCATTGACCAGACTCCATATTTCAACGAGAACGGCGAGATCAGTTTCATGGATCGCGCCAAGGCTACCATGAAATTCGGTGCGGGCTGGTTCAAAGAGTTGGAAGCCCAAAAATCCATCATGGCTACCTTTGAAAAGATCCTCGACAAGAATTACACTCTTCTCCGCAATGTCGTCCCACCCGGATTGGAAGCCCGCTTCCCCTTTATCCTCGTCGGACCAACCGGCGTATTCGTCATGGCTACCACGCCACTCCTGGGCATGTTCCGTGCCAAAGGCGACCAGTGGGGCACGGTCGTTGGCAGCACCTATAAACCCGAAAACCCCAATCTTCTTGTCCGCACCGAAAAAATGGCCCGTGCCATCCAGGTCTTCCTGCAGCGCCAGGGCTACAATGACCTCACTTCTGTCGAGGCGGTCCTGCTTTGCGCCGACCCGGCAGTCACGGTTGACAGCCTGCGTCCCATCATTCGCGTGGTCATGCGGGATGCACTGGAGCGCTTTGCCGTATCCATTGCCCAGACCCGCATCGTCCTCACCCCTGAAGACGTCCATCATATTGTCAAACGCATCCTCAACCCGCAATCTCCCGCTGCAGTCAAGGCGGCAGAAGAAGCACCCGCCGAGCAACCTGCCCCCGCTGAAGAAGAAGCGGACCAGGATCCTTACGTCCCCGCCTTCGCCATGCCCGGCTCCGAGAATATTCAATCAGGCTCGCTGCTTCAACCCGAACAGGAGATAGTTCCGGAGGAAGCGCTTCCGGCTTCGCCACACGCTCGTCGCCGCCCCGGAGTGAGTCGCAAACAAATGCTATTACTCATCATCATGTTCATCTTCTGGTGCCTGATCATTGCAGTTTTTGCATACCTCGTTACGAGGGATCTCTTCTTATAAAGCCTGCTTCCTTAAATCCGCCTTTCCTTTCACTGATCATCCCTGCTCATAACGAAGAAGAACGCCTGCCCCCTGCCCTGGGGCAGGCCTTTGCGTATCTGCAGAAACAAAATTATTCGTTTGAAGTGGTGGTGGTCGAGAACGGCAGCCATGACCGCACCCTGGAAGTTGCCCTGAAATATGCCGAGAATTACCCCAACCTGCACGTCCTCCACGAAGACCTGCCCGGCAAAGGTCGGGCGGTTCGCACGGGTGTCTTGACCGCCACCGGTCAATACCGGTTCATCGCCGATACCGATTTTTCCATGCCGATCGAGCAATTGGAACACTTCCTGCCGCCCGCCTGTAATGCCGATATTGCCATCGCCTCCCGTGAGATCGGTGGGGCCATTCGCTACAATGAACCAAATTACCGCCATCTGACTGGGCGTGTGTTCAATTTCCTCATCCGCGTGCTCGTCCTGCCAGGCCTGCAGGATACTCAATGCGGGTTCAAATGCTTTACCGCCTCAGTGGCAGATGACATCTTCCGCTACCAGACCCTGACGGGCTGGTCTTTCGATGTCGAATTACTTGCCATCGCCCGCCGTCGGGGTTACAGCATCGTCGAGATCGGCATACCCTGGTATTTCAATTCCGGCAGCCGGATCAAAGTCTTGCGTGATTCCGGCCGCATGTTCATGGACCTGCTTGCCATCCGCCGTAATGCCCGCCTGGGTCTGTATGATCCTCACTAGATCAAAAAACGCTCAATCGCTGCCTCGGACTAACGCTCCCAGTCTTGTTTATGAAGAAAAACTATGGGACGAAGGCTTCACCCATGTCGCCGGAATCGACGAAGCTGGCCGCGGCGCCTGGGCCGGACCCGTCTGCGCCGCGGCCGTCATCCTGCCGCCCGATCCACACGCCCTGCAGATCCTCTCCGGCGTACGCGATTCCAAACTGATGACCCCGTTGGCGCGTTCTGCCTGGGCGCCCATCATCGAATCATTCGCCCTGGCCTATGGGATCGGCTTTGCCTCGGCAGAGGAGATCGACAGCCTCGGGATTCTTCCTGCCACCAAACTGGCAGCCACGCGCGCCCTGGGCGCGCTGATGTTTTCCACGGCATCGCTGCAGCCAAATTATCTCCTGACAGATTACCTGATCTTCCCCGAAATCGACCTGCCTCAAACCGCCTTGATCAAAGGGGATCGGCTCTCGCTCAGCGTCGCCGCCGCTTCGGTCCTCGCCAAGACCGCTCGTGATGGATATATGTGTGATATGGAGAGTAAATATCCTGCTTACAACTTTGCCCGTCACAAGGGCTATGGCACCCGTTTACACCGCCTGGCTCTCGTAAAAACAGGTCCTTGTGAAATTCATCGTAAATCTTTTTCGATTAAATTACACGAACGGTAGGCCGGCCTCGTTTACAAGGCCCCTCCGCATCTCCCTGGAAATTTATGGGGTAAAATACCTTCATGCAATCCTCATTGGAAAAACTGCGTAAATTCTGCCGCCTGGAGCGCGAAAACGGTTATACCAATAACGCTGTCATCGGCGGCCTGGCAAATATCTTGAATTTTTGGGAAGGCGAAGCCCGCATTGACGCTTTGCCCGAGGAAGTGATCCAGAGCACCGCTTCCACGCTTCGGGCCTATGGCGATCAGACAGCCACTGAGCGGGAAGGTTCATTGAAAGCTCTGTGGCGTCTGATCCAGGAAAAAGTACCTGCCGCGGTGGTTCAAAAACAGGTCAGTCCTCCGCCCCAGAGCCACCCTCCCCGCGTGGTTGCTGCAGTCGTACCGCCGCCTTTACCTGAAAATCACCCGGTGAATGTAGATCCTGACGGTGAAGCAGCCCCTCCACAATCCACCCCGCAGTCAGCCACTCCCAAACCTTCCGATCTGATCCCACGGGCTGATTTTACGAAGCCAGCCTCAGCCGTTCAGACCTCTCGGCCTCCGATGAATGGCCCCGTTCAAAACGGTCCGAAAGGTCCGGGCCGGGCTGATTCAAGACCCGGCGGTGTCACCAGCAAACGCCCGATCGCCCTGAACGCCTCCCTGACCGTCCTTGCGGGTGTTGGCCCAAAAAATGCCTTAATGCTTTCGCGCCTTGGATTGAACAATCTGGGCGATATGCTCTACAACTTCCCCCGCCGCTACGATGACTATAGCCAGCTCAAGCCCATTCGGGACGTGTTCTACGGCCAGCAGGTCACCGTCATCGGCACCGTCACCGTCATTGAAAGCCGCCCTATACGCGGTGGTAAGAAATCCATCATCGAAGCCGTTATCAACGACGGCACCGCCGGGCTGCGTCTCACCTGGTTCAACCAGCCCTGGCTGACCAACCGCATCCACGTGGGCGATGCCATCTCCGTCTCCGGTCGGGTCGACCAATACCTGGGCCGGCTGGTCATGTCCAGCCCCGATTGGGAGCCGGTGGAAGTGGAGAACCTGCACACCAACCGCATCGTCCCCATTTACCAGCTCACCGCCAACGTCACCCAGAAGTGGCTGCGCAAATTGATGTTCCAGGTGATCACCTATTGGGCCCCCAAGTTGACCGACCATTTACCGGCCACCATCCGCCAGGCCGCCGACGTGCCCGACCTGGGCAATGCCCTCTTGCAGGTTCACTTTCCCGACTCCAACAGCAAATTACAGGCCGCCCGCCAACGCCTGGCCTTCGATGAGATATTCTTCCTCCAAACCGGCGTCATGCGCCAGCGGCGGGACTGGCAAAAGGTCCCCGGACGCATCTTCGAAGTGGAAGAGGACTGGATGGAAACACGCCTCTCCCAACTGCCTTTTGCTCTCACCGAGGCGCAGAAAAAGTCCATCAACGATATCCGCCTGGACTTAAAGGCGGGTTGCCCCATGAATCGCCTGCTCCAGGGCGACGTAGGCTCCGGCAAGACTGTCGTCGCCGCCCTCGCCGCCGCCATGGTCAACCAGGCCGGCTCGCAGGCAGCCATCATGGCCCCTACCTCCATCCTGGCCGAGCAGCATTACCGCAATTTCCTGAACTTGCTGGCCTCTGAGAATGGCCCTCTCACTTCCAGCCAGATCCGCCTGTTGGTAGGGGATACCCCCGAAAGAGAGAAGGAAGATGTCCGCGCCGGCCTCGCCAACGGAGAGATCAAAATCATCATCGGGACCCATGCCGTGCTAGAAGAGCCGGTCAAGTTTGCCGACCTGCAGTTCGTCACCATCGACGAGCAACACCGCTTCGGGGTGGAACAGCGAGCCGCTCTCCGGTCCAAGGGGACCAATCCGCATTTGCTGGTCATGACCGCCACACCCATCCCCCGCTCGCTTGCCCTGACCGTTTACGGCGATCTCGACCTATCCGTCATGGACGAGATGCCCCCCGGTCGGCAAGTTATCGAGACGCATGTCCTCACCCCCCAGGAGCGGGAACGCGCTTATAGCCTCGTCAAAGGTCAGGTGGAAGAAGGACACCAGGGTTTCATCATCTATCCGTTGGTCGAGGAGAGCGAGAATAGTGAACTCCTCGCCGCCACCCAGGAACATGAGCGCCTGCAAAAAGAGATCTTCCCCCACCTGAAATTGGGCCTGCTGCATGGGCGCATGAAACCCGACGAAAAAGATGCGGTCATGCTGGCGTTCCGTGACCGGAAATATGACCTGCTGGTCTCCACCACCGTGGTGGAGGTGGGCGTGGATGTGCCTAACGCCACCGTCATGCTGGTGGAAGGCGCTAATCATTTCGGTCTGGCACAGTTGCACCAATTGCGCGGCCGGGTCGGTCGCGGCGACGCCCAGTCTTACTGCCTGCTGATCCCCGACCATGAAGACGCATCCGAAAATGAGCGCTTACTGGCAATGCAGGAAAGTAATGACGGTTTCGTCCTGGCCGAACGCGACCTACAGCAACGCGGCCCCGGTGAATTTTTGGGGACTCGCCAGGCCGGCTATGCCACCTCCCTGAAGATGGCTACCCTTAGCGATATCCAATTGATAGAAAAAGCCCGCACCCAGGCCCAGGCGCTTTTCAGCCGCGACCCCGATCTGAAAGATCCCGAGAACAGCCTGCTGGCTGAAGCCCTGGGACGTTTCTGGGGTGTTGGCAAAGGAGATGTGAGTTAATGGCTCGAGCCATATTTCCGGGTACATTCGATCCCATCCATTATGGTCATATTGATATCGCCACTCGCGCAGCCCGTCTCTTCGACGAGCTCATTATCGCCGTCTACGATAGACCGCTCAAATCGTTGATGTTTTCCCCCGAAGAACGCATTTCGCTGGTCACCGAAACTTTCAAGGATAATCCCAAAGTCCGCGTGATGGGTTACAGTGGCCTCACGGTGGATTTTTGCCGCAGCAATGACGCTCAAGTGATCGTGCGCGGCCTGCGGGTCTTCTCAGATTTCGAATTCGAATTCCGCATGGCCCTGGCAAACCACCGGCTGGCGCCGGATATCGAAAGCGTGGCCTTCATCACCGATGAAGATCACACATTCCTATCCTCCAGCACAGTCCGTGAAATCGCCTCGCTGGGCGGAGATGTATCCAGCATGGTGCCGCCACACGTCCAAACCGCCGTTAAAAAAAAGGTTGAAAACCTGAGCGATCAACAGGTGCGCCCTTTTGGTATTAAAGTATAATTATTAATGTATATCCGTCTTTTCAAGCGGAGGAGCCGATGGACATTCTTCACTTAGTTGACCGCCTCGAAGAACTTTTCAACAACAGCCGCCCCATTCCGTTGACCCGCAATGTCATCGTGGATGAAGACAAATTCCTGGATATCATCGACCAGATGCGCATTTCCGTCCCTGAAGAAGTAAAAAAGGCGCAGGAAGTCTTTACCAAAAAAGACCGGGTCATGGCCCAGGCGCAGGAAGAAGCCAACCGCACACTTCAACTGGCCCGTGAGAAAGCAGACGGATTGGTCGAAAAGGAATTGCTCGTCACGGATGCCAAACGCCGGGCTGACCAGATCGTCGAACAGGCTCGCATGGAAGCCGAAAATGTCAAATCCGGTGCAGATCAGTATGCCCGCGAATCCCTGGCGAACCTTGAACACGAAGTCGAAGTGCTTCTGACCCAGATCCGTAACGGCATCCAGGTACTGGATATGAAACGCCCTCTCCCCGAAGAGACCAAGTAATAAAGAAATAAGCGTTAATAACAAACAGCCTCTGTAGATACAGAGGCTGTTTTTGATGATTGGCAATTTTCTTTCAGGCAACCAGATTTCCCATACTGCGGATGACCATGACCACCTTCCCTTTGATCTCAAGGGGTTCATTCTTGCTGATCATGATCGGCTTCATGGTCGGGTTGGCAGGTTGAAGCCGATAATTTTCTTTCTCTTTATAAAAATACTTGAGGGTCGTTTCGTCCCGGGCCGGGAGCCAGATGGCAACCATTTCTCCATTGCTGGCCTGGGCGGTGCGCTTCATGATGACGATATCGCCATCGTTGACCATGGCATCGATCATCAATTCGCCCTGTACTTTGAGCGCAAAGAGGTCGGCGCCTTTCTCGTTGGAAGGCAGCACGCTGCGGGCAATATCCACCCCGTCGATTTCATCGCCAATATAGGTCTCGCTGGCAGTGACCTGGATGGGCATACCGGCAGCGATCGGACCCAGGATAGGGACTCTGATCACGTTTTGGACGGTCCTGCCGCTCAAACGCAGAGCCCGCGAGAATTTGGCGTCCCGTTCGATGTAGCCCCACTCTTCCAATTGCTTCAAATAATATGTCACCACGGAAGTGGAAGAAATATCGGTGGCTTCACCAATTTCCCGAATGGAGGGTGGATAGCCTTTGCTGGCCCGGTCGCCCAGATATTCAAGGATCTTTTGATGTCGTGGCGTTAAACCTTTACTTGTTCGTACCATTAGCACCTTCCTTTCTTGGGCTCGCTCATTTGTGCTAATGGTCATATTACCCGAACATACGTTCTGTGTCAAGGGTTAAATCTATACAATTTTCATTGCAATCTCAGCCGGCCACAACGATTAGTTGAGAGCGCCCAGTTTATTTAATTCTCAATGATCCCAATTATTCGAATCTAATAAGATCAGTGTTTCCAATAAAATCGGTTCGACCGAGGTATCCGGGAACAGGTCTCCGTATAATACTAAAAACCCTTGACTATGTAGAACATAAGTGCTAATATTAGAACACTTGTTCTCTTCAATCGAAAGGGTGAAGCCATGTCCACTCTTGACCAATTTATAATCGGACTGCGTGCCTTCAAAGAGATCCAGGCAGAACTTAATCCTGGAATTGATGCCATATCTCCCTCCAATATGGAGATCATTGAGCATCAGCCTTTTGAGCAAATGTCTCTCTCCCCTGAAGGCTCGCTCCTCCTGGGATTGGCGGAAGAAGGCCAGCCCATCCTGCTTGACCTGTACAACGCTGATGCCGGTCCGCTCCTTGTAGCCGGTGATGGCGGGACAGGTAAAACAGCCTTCCTCAAACATATCGCCATTGCATCGGCTTTACCCGAACCGGGGGAAATCCAGTTCGGCGTCGTCACACCTTTCCCCGAGGAATGGATCGATTTCGAAGGTCTGCCGCACAGCCTGGGTGTTTGGCCGGCCTATCACCCCTTTGCGCAGGATTTCCTGATCCAGTTGGTCAATTGGGCCGAAGCCCTTCCGGAAACGCGCCAGGTGGTCTTGCTGCTCGTGGACGGTCTCGACCTGTTGGCCGAAGGGGGGACGCAATCTCTCCAATGCCTGCGCTGGCTGCTGGCCAATGGGCCTGAAAGGCACATCTGGCCGATTGTGACCGCCAATCCAGCCCGGCTGCGAAACATCCATGCATGGACGAGATATTTTTCCACCCGCATCCTCAGCCGGGTGAAGAATTCCAAAACGGCAAGAGAATTATTGTACGACCCGTCGGTGGACCTGGGCAACTTGATCCCCGGCATCCAATTCGGTTTGGCCCAGCCTGAAGGCTGGCTTAAATTCCTTCTTCCCCCGCAAGTATAAGGAGTATTGAAATGAACGTAGGTATGTTGTGGTTTGACAACGATCCCCGCACGGCCCTGACAGCCAAGGTCTCACGCGCCGCTGATTATTACCACCAAAAATATGGACTGGCAGCCAACCTGTGCATGGTCCATCCTTCCATGCTGGCAGCGCCACAGCAAAAAGCCATGGACGATGTGCAGGCCGGTAGAGTTGCCGTCCGCCCTAACCGCGCCATCCTGCCCGGTCACTTATGGATCGGGACCGAAGAGAAAAACCAATAGACTGTCGATTGACCGACGGGGGAATTCTGCCATCTTGCAACGTCTCCACGCGACAGCCGTGGAGACGTGTTCATTATTTTGAGGGGCAGGATGATCCTAGTCCCCCGCAGCCACCACCACCGCAATGGCATTATCGCGGCTGTGACTCAGGCTGACCGACCAGGTCGTTAACCCGGTTGCCTGGGCGATCTCCTCCGCCTTTCCGTGCAGGACCAGGTAGGGTTCCCCACTCCATTTGTGCAGTGTCTCCACCTCCCGCCAACTGATCGGGCCGATACCGGTCCCCAACGCTTTGCTGGTGGCTTCCTTCGCTGCAAAACGGATCGCCAGGGCTTCCGGGCGATTTTTACATTCGAAGATCTCCAGCGGTGTGAAGACACGCTCCAGGAACCGCTGCCCATGCCGTTCCAGCGCAGCCTTTATGCGAGAGATTTCGATGATATCGACACCTGTCTTTAAGATCATACTGACTGGACCTGTAAGAAATTAAGATCCCGCGACAACAATGGCAAGCTTTTCAGGCTGCAAGTATTTTGAAGCAGTTGCGTGGACCTGTTCAGTCGTGACCGCCCTCACCCTCTCCGGGTAAGAGCGGTAATAATCCCATCCCAGGCCATACCGTTCGATATTCAACAATGCATTCACCACTCCCCCATTGGACTCAAGCGATAGAGGCAATCTGCCGATAAAATTGGATTGGCTGTCTGCAAGTTCCTCAGCGGTAACTCCTTTTTCGATGAACCGGCTGATCTCGTTTAAGATCAGATCACGTGCCTTTTGAACATTGGCGGGATTGACTCCCGCGCTGACATCCCACGAACCCGGACCGATGCCGGCGTTCAGCGAGGATGACGTGTAATAGGCCAGGCCCGATTTTTCCCGCACCACCTCGGCGATGCGCCCTCCCAGCCCAAACTGGCCCAGGATGGAATTTGCCAGGGAAGCTGCCATGAATTCGGCGTCTTTGCGGTAAGGGCCGTAAGCCCCGATGACCAGATCGGCCTGCGATTTTCCCGGTATCTTAACCTTACGGGTGGCACTTTTCTTCAGCGGTTTCAGCGTCGGCAAAGAGGGAGGTTCCGGCTGGGTCGGGTTCGTCCAATCGCCCAGCGCTTTCGTGACCTGCTCGACCGCTTCTTGCGGTTCCACCGCCCCCACCAGTGCGATTACCATTCCGCGCGGCCCATAGGTCTGCCGGTGGAACTGGAGGATATCCTCCCGACTGATGGCACGGATGGTCTCGGGCCAGCCTTCATCGGGGCGTGCATAGGGATGCCCCGCAAAAATGATCTGGTCAAAAGTAATGGAGGCCATTTCCGCCGTGTCCTGCGCCCGCAGCGCCAGCCCGGTCAGGAACTGAGCCCGCAGGCGTTCGATCTGTTCAAGCGGGAAGATCGGTGTGCGCAAGGACTCGCTCAGGAGGGCCATCAGCAGCGGCAAATCTTCGGCCAGGGAACGTCCGGTAAAACCGGCAGTATGCGCTCCCACACCAAAAGAAATGTTCGCCCCCACGGATTCGAGAGCATCGAAGATCTGCTGGAAGTCCCTTTGCTCCGTTCCCCGCAGCAAAGACATGGAAGTGAAATCAGCCAATCCCAATTTCTCATCCGTGTCGAACAGACTCCCGCAGGGAAGATAACCACCCAGGACCACCGATGGGCTGTTGAAATTCGCCCGTACCAACACGGTGATCCCGTTGGGCAAGTTGATGCGGGTAACGTCGTCCGGTCCGGGCAGCGACCTGGTCTTGATACCATTGGCAGGCGGGAGGCTTTTCATTGGTTCTCCCTCCCCCCCGTCGGGACATAGGTCCCGACCACGCGGTTTTGCACCCGCAGATATTTCTGCGCCGCCATTTGGACCCCTTCGGGAGTAACTTTTGCCAGGTTGTCCAAATATGTCAGGAACCATTCATAGTTGGCGAACATTTCCGCATGACCCAGCCACGAAGCCTGGCTGGTGATATTTTCACTGTTGTAAGCGAAGAGCGCCCTGGCTTGTTTGATCGCCCGAGTGATCTCCGCTACGCTGACTAGTTCATCCTGGATCCGCTTGATCTCATTATCCAAAGCAACCAGCACTTCCTCCGGCTTCCGCTGCGGATGGACAGTGATTGTGACGGTATATAGGAAGGGGTCCATCGTTGCGATCAGGCCGCCGCTGACGGAAACACCCAGTTCCTTTTCCACCAGCGCCCGGTATAGCCGGGAGGTCTTATTGGAGATACCGCCGCCGCCAAAAATATTGAGGCTGCTCGGACCAGCCAGCAGACTGTCCAGTACGGTCATGGGGAAGAAATCCATCTCGTTGGCAGCCGGAGCATGGTATGAGATTTGAATGAAAGTAGTTTCCCCCGGCCCTTCCACTGTCAGGCGGTGCTCTCCCTGGGCGACTGGTTCAGGTCGTGCCAACCGGGGCGGGACCGAACCTGCCGGGATGGGCGCGAACAACTCGTTGATCCGCTGAAGCATTTCCTTCGTGGTGAAATCACCCGCCACGCCCAGCACGGCATTATTGGGCACGTAATAGGTGCGGTAATGGTCGTAGAGGTCGTCCCGGCTTATTGAATTAAGATCCGCCAGGTCGCCAATGATCTCGTGATGATAAGGGTGCACCCTGTAGGCCGCGTGCTGGATGGCCTCACCCAGCAGGAAGAGCGGCTCATTCTCGTTGCCCTCCCGCTCGGAAATGACAACCGTCCGCTCTGAGGCGACTTCTTTTTCGTCGAACGTGCTGTTCACCATCCGGTCAGCTTCAAGCCGCAGGCTCAGGTCGATTTTATCTGCTGGCATGGTTTCCAGGTAGGTGGTCCAGTCAAAAAACGTAAAGGCATTCCACATACCCCCATCCCGCGAAACGGCTTTATCGAGCAAACTGGCGGGGAACTGCGGCGTCCCCTTGAACTGCATGTGCTCGCACCAGTGCGAGATACCCGTGTGACCGGTCGGCTCATCCTTCGAACCCACCCGGTACCACATCCATGAACTGATCAACGGCGCCGTGTGGATCTCTTTTAAAAGAACCTTCAACCCGTTATCGAGTGTATATTCGCGGTACGTTTTTGTCATGGAGTCCCAGTGGGAGCCAGGTCATGTTCCGCGCAAATATATACACCTTGCGGATATTGGGCGTTCTTATTAAGGGTGCAATATAACGGCCTGACTGTGTCTTGTAAGCCTGTAAATGGTCCGTGCAGGGTTGTTTGAGCCATGGGGATATTCACAGGCACCTGCAGGCTGATCGGCACGGTCAACTGGACCGGTATATCCATATTGAGCGCGATCGGCAGCGATGTACCCTCCGGCAATGTCACATTGGCAGGCGCATTGATGCTCAACCCGCCCGAATTGATCACCACCCGCGCTCCGGCAATGGGAACCGCAGAGGTCAGGGTGACGGTCGTGTTTTGCTGGATAGGCAGATTGAAAACGATCGGTATCTGCGCTTCCACCGGGATGGTTGTGGTAATGCTGGCATTGTCCATTTCCACAAAATTCCCGTAAAGACCTCCCAGCAGATCATTCATGGTGGTCTTGAGGTTCTTGATCTGCCCACCCATCACCAGCAACACACCCACCAGGATGGCATTGACCACCAACGACAATACGGCCGCCACATCCCAAAAAGCCCGGCGGGTCTTTTCACGGGTGGGCCTCAAGTTCAATTTCGGCGACTTTTTCACAGGCAGATCATCCATCTCTGGGGCGGTGAAGGCGCGCAATCTCAGGTCGGGCTCGGGATTCTTCGGTCGCAGGCCCAGGCCGGGTCGACGCGGGATGCCCTGGCCCGAACTGCGCCGCGGGGTCGTGTGCACGCCATTGGACATTGGTGAGGTCGCCGCCGGCTTGGTCTTGAATACCGAAAAGATTTTCTTGAACAGATCACCCGGATGGTGCTCCACAACGGTATGGTGAACGAGAGGGCCCGAGGGTGGGGCTTGCGGTGACCCTTCCGGCTCAGACTCGATTTTTTCTTCAGGTAGACCTGGGAGTTTCATATCTAGTCTCCTTACTTCGATAAAGAATTTGCTTTCCAACTCAGGCAATATAAAACTGCCCCATGGTATAGGCATGTCCTTCATGCTAATTAACTATAGCATAGAGTTTCAATAGGCAGATGGAAATTTCCCAAAACAATTCTGTGAGGCAGTGCGTTGTTCCAGGGAAGGTATTCTCCTTGTCCTTCACCTTTTCAACGGCTATAATACACGTCGCATCATCTTTATCGTAGAGGAGAAAGTGGATGGGAGAACCAAAATACATGGTAGCCATTGTAGGCGCCGGCCCCGCAGGCTTGTATGCAGCCAGGAAATTAGCCGACGGAGGCGCTCGGGTCGTGCTTTTTAATCGTGACGTCAAACCGGGTGGGTTGGCCGAATATGGGATTTTTCCCGATAAGCTGAAAATGAAAAACGGCCTACGCCAGCAGTTCAGGCAGATCCTGACATCGCCTCAAATTGATTATTACGGCAACGTGACCGTTTGTTGCGGAGGGAATATCGTCCTGGAAGACCTGCTCGAGTCGGGTTTCCAGGCCATCCTGGTCACCACCGGCGCGCAGGGGACAAAATGGCTGCGCTTGCCCGGCGAAAACCTGCCCGGTGTTTACCACGCCAAGAATATCGTCTATCATTACAACCTGCTTCCCCCTTTTAGCGAGAAAAAATATCTCCTCGGAAAAAAGGTCGTTGTGGTGGGCGCGGGCAATGTCATGATGGACATTGCCCATTACCTCATCCGCGACCGCAAAGTGGAAGAAGTGATCGCCGTGGTCAGGCGCGGCCCCGCCGAGGTCAAGTTCACCCGCGTGGAAATGGAGAACGTCGGCGCCAACCTGGACCTGCCCGCCCTGGACGCGGAATTCGAACGGGTAGCACCTTGCATGCAGGCCATCGGGCAGGACCCTGCCCTCGTAAAGACATCCTTTTTGAATGCACTCCCCAAGGTGCTTCCACCCGTTTCCAAGACACGTTTCCGCTTCGAATTCCTGGCTTCCCCTGTCCGTGTTTTGGGCGATTGGATGAATGGGGTGAACGCGCTGAAAGTGGAAAATAACAACCTGCTTGCTGTTGATGGCAACGTCAAAGCCCGCGGGACCGGTGATACCCGCCAGATCGACGCCGATACGATCATCTTTGCCATCGGTGATACCGTGGATCGGGATTTCTGCGTACCCATCTTTAATGATGCCTACGTGGCGGCACCGCAACCTCGCTTCCCCGTTGCGGGTGTCTCATACGAAGCGTTCAACCCCGATGTTGACCTACCCATCGAGCGGGTATTCCTGGCAGGTTGGGCACGGCAGGCCAGCGTGGGATTGGTCGGCGTGGCCCACCGCGATGGCGAACGCGCCGCCGAGGCCATCCTGGCCTATCTGGGTACACAACCCCCCATGCCCGACCTCGATAACGTGATCGAAAAATTCCAGCAGCGCCTGCTCGAAACCCATGAGCGGGTGATCGATAAAAATCATCTGATCAAATTGGAAGCAGCCGAAAAAGCCCGGGCGCAAGAACTCGGTGTGGAGGAATTTAAATTCTCCTCCAACGATGAAATGTTCGCGGCAATGGATTATTGAGACTGAACCCTGCCGTCCCGTTGGGATGGTGAAAACAAGAGGAGCGCACCCATCAGTGCGCTTTTTGTTTAGATTCTGTAATGCACCATTTTCGCTGTACTGGTGTTCTAGTTTATAGATTGGAACTTTTTTACTCGGAAGACGTATAAGAATATAGGATAGGTTTCATTCATAGAAAGGAGAGAGCCATGTCCCCATTTGCTGTTACAGTCATCTTCATTTTGACGGTCTTATTCGCCCTGCTCAGTCTCGCGCCACTCCTGTTTGGTTCGGCGGACATGGATTTTTTCGATCCCTCGGCGAAGTCAAAAACGAAACCCGCCCATTAAAAGCCCATATACATATATACATATAAAAGAGCGGTCCAGCCGGACCGCTCTTTTTGTTTAACCACCAATCGCATCCCGGATGGTCTTGGCCATCGCCAGCGCCCGTTCCGGCGCGTCCCCCGTGTGCGAGCGCACGTCCATCAGTTGGCGGATCTCCTCTTCTCCCAGGTAGCGAGCCATTTCTTCATCCTGGCATAACAACGTCACCAGTGGATTCTCTTGTCCCTGCCGGAGAGCTTCCCATGCCTGCATCGCATGGACGCGTACGCTCTCATGCATGCTTTGCCGGTCCGCTCCGGCTTTCACCAGCCGCATCAATACTCGTTCGGTGGCTGCGAACGGCCCGTAGATGGACATGTTGCGAGCAATCGCATTCTCATCCACTTTCAACTTGGATAAGATACCGTTCATTGTCCGCAGGATCTCATCGGCAGCCAGGCAAGCCTCCGGCAATACGATGCGCCGGTTGGCCGAATCGTCCAGTGTCCGTTCCAGCAGCGAATGAGCAGCATTGTCCCAGGCGATATGTGGCAGGCTTGCCAAATAGCGCGCCAGTGAATTCACCTTCTCCGCCCGGATGGGATTGCGTTTGAACGGCATGGCCGAAGAACCCACCTGTTTCTCGCCAAAGGGCTCACTCAATTCGCCCAGCGGCGGCGATTGCAGCAACCGCAAGTCAAAGGCGATCTTATACAGCGATGCCCCCAACCCTGCCAGCACGCTGATAAACGTATAGTCCTGTTTGCGCGGGTACACCTGTGTGGTGATAGCGAAGAAGGGCAGGTCCAGTTTTTCGGAGAGTTTCTGCTCGAATGCCGGCAGATTTTCCTTCCCGAGCAGCTCCGCATATGCGGCGCTGGTACCCACTGCCCCCTTGAAACCTTTCCCTTTTATCTCCCAGACTCAGACTTTGCAAAGCCATGTAATCTTCCAGCAAGTCCTGGCCGTAGAAAGCCAGGCGGTACCCCAGGGTGGAAGGTTCCGCCGGCTGCAGGTGCGTGAACGCCATCACGGGAACATTGGCCCATTTTTCGATGAGAACCGCCAGTCCACTTAGGACGATTTTCAGGCTTTCGCCCAGCAGGTTTGCCGCCGTCCGCAGACGCAGCGCATCGGCATTGTCCTCGATATCCATGGAAGTGGCCCCCAGGTGGATGATGCCGCCCCCTTCGGCGCACTGGGAGGCAAACAGTCTCACCTCCGCCATCAGGTCATGCTGGATCTCGTTTTCGATTTCCAGGGCACGCGGCAGGTCGACCTCGGTCATGTGCGCCCGCAGGTCCGTCGCCTGGACCAGTGTGACCAGCCCAAATTCAGCCTGGACCTCTGCCAGAGCTACCCACACCTGTCTCCATAAAAGGCGTTTGTTCGTCTCGCTCCATAGTTGGCGCATGGCGGGCGTCCCATATCGCCAGGTAAAAGGGGAAAGATATGTCTCAAAGTCCGGCATCGGTTTTTCCTGCAGACGGGATTTTCCAGCAGTTCTATTTTACTTCGGCTTGCAGAAAATGGTATAGACAACTCTGCCCATCCGGGATTCCTGTATCCCGGATGGTTGGTGATGACCTCACTAATTTTCCCCTTAACGGGAGGCTGGGTTGTTAATCATCATCGCCGCCACCATCACCCGGATTGTTGCTATCATGGCATTTGGTACAGGTGGCGTTGCTTAAATTGGAGGTATGACAATCGCGGCATGAAGCGTTTTCATGGTTGATGCAATTCCCGTCACAGCCGCCGGGATGCGAAAGGTTGTAACTGGCAGGAGTCCATGAACTGGTACTGTGGCATTGGTTGCAGGACAGTCCTCCGAACAGATCCGCGTGGAAGGCCGGGTTGGAATGACAGGAAGCGCAGCTGCTCGATAGACCCGTGAAAACACCTCCACCATGACAACTGTCGCATGACAGGTTTGCATGCCCATTGGTGAGAGGGAAAACATCATGGTTGAAAGAGGCCGGTTTCCAGGCGTTGGTGGAATGGCAGTTGCCGCAATTTGCCCCAAATTGGCCGCTATGGGGATCATCCCCGGCATGGCACCCAAAACAAGTCGAGGGCGTGCCCTGGTAGACATCATTGATATGGCAATCCGTACAAGCCACATCTATATGTTTTCCCGTCAACTTAAAACTTGCCAGGTTGTGGTCAAAACTGGCAGGTAGCCAGCCATTGGCGGTATGACAATTGCCACAATTCAATCCGAAGCGACCTGCATGCTTGTCATCCTGGGCATGACAGGCGAAACAATCGCTCGGCGTGCCTGTAAAGACATTGTTGACATGGCAACTGGAGCACTGAACGCTCGCATGTTTGCCAATCAGTTTGAAACTCGACAAGTTGTGATCGAAAAAGGCCGGGATCCACGCTTCTGTATTGTGGCAGGTGGAGCAGAGTGTGCCTAATGCCCCCTGATGAGCATCATCCTGTGCGTGGCAGGCATAACAATCCGTAGGCGTCCCCTTGAATTTTTTATCGGCATGGCAATCACTGCAGTTCACACTGGCGTGTGCACCGGTTAGTGTAAAGGCGGCGGTATTATGATCGAAGGTAGATGGGCTCCATCCATCCGCCGTATGACAGGTTTTGCAATCCGGTCCCAATATACCTTCGTGGGCATCGTCTTCGGCATGGCAGGAAATACAATCCTGGGGAGTGGCCTTCAGGTCAGAGATCGTACGGGCGCCGGCATGGCAATCCCCGCAGGTCGCCTGGACATGTTTTCCGGTCAGTGTGAAAACCACAAGGCTATGGTTGAAGGATTGCCCGTAAGTGTCGACGCCGTCATGGCAAGTCAGGCAATCATCCCCAAAATCCTGTCGATGCGTTTCGGTAAAATCAGTCTGGTATTGTTGGTGACAGGTGAAACAGACCATTTGATTAAAATTGGTGAAACCGTCAGTATGGCAATCCACACACGCAAATGCTTTCCCGTCCGTGCGCGTCTGATGGGCTTGCAAGGAATACCTAAAAACTTCGTGGGAGACATTTACCAGGCCCAGGTCTGTCAGGGATGCGTTGGCGCCCCGGTGATCCGGATGGCAATTGCGGCAGGTCATGTTCGGGTTATTCAGGCGCAAATTCCCGTGTAATCTGGAAGGGTCGTTCCATTGTGCGGTGATCTCCGTATGGCAGACCACGCAGCGATCTTCCATGCGTGTTGTACCCCAAAAAGGAGTGTGGCAGCGATCGCACTGGTTGGCGAGTTCGGCATGCGAGGTCACCCCGCCCAGCCGGGGTCCGCTGATAGCGTTGAGCGGTCCCGGATTGAAGAGGATACCCCCAAACCGGAATCCAACAATTACCACAATGACAATGGTCATGATGGCTGTAAGGGTTCCCGAAGATGTCAGAAATCCGAACCGCTTCTTCTTCATCTCACCTCAGAACCACAACCAGACGGCAAACGAGGCTGCTTCCCGGTCGTTTACCAATAAAACGGGAGGAGCTGTCTGTGTCCCAGGGTTACGGGATTACTTCAACAGCGTGGCGTAATAGAGCGCCGCGCCGATATGGATGAAAGCGGCGGTGAAGAGCGCCATTCCTATCGGTACGTGGACGGCATGCCATATGGCAAAAAATCTACGCGTGCGCGCCAGCGCAGCGGCCTGTCCATCGCCTTCAGGGGTTGAAATTTCGTTTCCATCCATCGTACGCGGAATGCGCGTATAGATATATCGACCGATAAACCCACTCAATACGATCAGGATGGTCAGCAGGGTGGTTGCCCCGGCCAGACCGTTGAATTTCCAGGATGTGTGGAGAAGCACCATATATGGCCCCACTATTCCAGTGAAAATATGGAACTGCAGCCAGCTCGCCATCGACCCCCAGCGAGCCCTGTTAGTGCGCTTGCGAAATGAATAAAGCGTTTCGGTGAAGAGCATTAGCAGGAAACCGATCACTCCGATCATGTGACCAAAAAATCCCCCGGCAGCCGGGATGGCCCGGAACCAGATTAGAACGAACATATATACACACGTGATGATCAGGATGGCAAACAAAGCCAGCCACATTTCTTTATTGCCCCTGAGGGCTGCATGGTTTCTTCTTCTCAAGGATAGGATGCCCGGTCGCATGTCGGTCAAGCCTTTGCCCTTTGATGAGTCCAGAAGTCCATAATCACTTCACCCATCATCTCCTCCGACTGTAATAATTTAGAGCGAATGGGGGTAATGTCAACCTGTTCCGATACCAGTTCCTGCAGCGGGATGGACAATTTTTGATCGCCCATGACAACCCCGCCCATCAGAGTTTTCTCGCCAATCATCAAGCGAATATTGTTTATTTCGTCACCGCACTCAGTCGCGATGGTGTTTGGCATTTGCAGCCAGGTCTCACTGGACCCTCGTGCCACGCTGACAATGTCATCATCCTTGCCGCTGCCAACGGAACCGATAATAGTCAGTTTGACCCCGGCGAGCCTGAGCACGTTCAACGCCACCTTGCGATTGTAGACCTGTATATGACCAGCCATATTCATTCCGGCGATCCGGCCCTGTGTTCGCCCGGGTGCCCATAGATTCTCCACCACCGAATGGCCGCTTTGAGGATCAAATATCTGGGCTGCATCCCCGGCTGCAAAAATATCCGGGTCGGTGGTTTGCAAATATTCATTCGCCAGGATACCCCGCTCCGTCGCCAAACCGGCAGAGCGAGCCAATTCCGTCCGTGCCTTGACCCCGATGCAGGTAGCCACCAGGTCGCATTTAATTATCTCACCTTTTAGAGTTCTCACAGCCGCGACCTTGCCCTTACGACCCAGGATCTCGGCAGCCTCGGTGCGGTAGTGCAGGATCACGCCATCCTGCGCCAGGCGATTTTCAATGATGCGGGATTCTTGCTCATCCAAAACATTTGTCCAATACCTGTCGCCGCGGAGGAAATAATGCACCTTCACTCCCCGACAGACCAACCCCTCCACCATCTCTAGGGAAATGACTCCTCCGCCAATCACCACAGCAGTCCTGGCATGGCGCGTCAATGCGATGATCTTGTGTACATCTTCAAAATCATCCAGCTTAATGACCCCTTGCAAGTTCTCGCCGGGTAAATTTAGCGGCACCGAAGCAGCCCCGGTCGCCAGCAGTAATCGGTCATACCTGAGCGAGGGATAATTCTTCATTTCCAAAGTATGGCTGCCCGAATTAATGGTCAAGGCGCGGCCCTTCGCGACGCGCAGATTGATCTTTTTCCAATCCTGCTTATCGAATGGGTACAATTGTTTTTCCTGGATCTCATCATTCAGGTAATAAGCCAGGCCTGGACGCGAATAATATAGGAAAGGATCATCCGTCACCATGACGATTTCAGCAGCCTGGTCAATCTCCCGCAGCGTCAACGCAGCGGAGATACCGGCCACACCCATCCCAATGATTACATGGCGGGTCATGCTTCCCCCCGTGTGGTGAATAAATTCGTCCGCTCGAAGCGTAGAGTCCCCGCGCGGGCAGCGTTCCACACACTCTCCGCACGACAGGCAATACGAATCCTCGATCCTGATCCCCATCCAGGCATGCCTGCGTACGTCGATGCCAATGGGGCAATTAAACGAACAAATCCCGCATTGAACGCAGCGGGTTGGTTCCGCGACTACGTGGCCGCTGGACAGGATTTCGTGACGGTGGGATTCCGAATTGAGCGAAGCCTGTTTACCCATAATTTTTTTAGTATACAGCGATTCAATAAAATCATACACGACAAATATCCTTAAGACAAGGTACGCTTTCCATCTTGACAAGACCATCATTTTACGTATAATGCTCAAGATACCATCCATAGACCATCCACATGGATGGTTGGAGCAAAAAAATGCCCGAAACCGAAAAGATCACCATCAATATGAGTGCGGTCGACCTCGGCAAAGTCGACCTGTTGGTTCAGGAAGGCCTGTATTCCAACCGGACGGATTTTATCCGCACTGCCATTCGCAACGGTCTGGACAAGCACCAGCTGGAAATCCAGCAATCCGTCACCCGCCATGCTTTCGTCATCGGCATGTTGATCTATGACCGCGCCGAATTGGAAAAGGTAATAAAAAGCGGCAAGAAACTCGCCATCAATATCATAGGAATGCTCAACCTGAGTTCCAATATTTCACCTGAACTCGCCGATGATGCGATCGAGTTGGTGCAGGTGCGCGGCATCTTCCAGGCCAGCCAGGCCGTAAAGGCAAAATTGGCCGACCGAATAAAATAATCCCAAATCAGTATTGGAGTTCCCTTGGACAATTCTACATCCCCCTCGAATCCATCCGTTCCCGCAAATTGGGCCGCCAGGTTCTTCCTCATCTGGATCGGACAGGCCTTCTCATTGGTCGGCTCCTCCCTGGTCCAATTCGCACTAGTCTGGTGGCTCACCCAGGAGACCGGTTCGGCAACCGTCCTTGCCACCGCCACCCTGGTGGCCTTGTTGCCGCAAATCCTCCTGGGACCCTTCGTGGGCACGTTGGTGGACCGTTGGAATCGCCGACTCATCATGATCATCGCCGATGCGTCCATCGCAGTGGCGACCGGCGTACTAATCTATCTTTTCTTCACCGAAAGCGTACAGGTCTGGCACATCTATATCATCCTGCTGATCCGCTCCCTGGGTGGAGCGTTCCACCACCCCGCTATGACAGCCTCCACTTCCCTGATGGTGCCGGATAAGCACCTGGCCCGCGTGGCGGGAATGAACCAGACCCTTCAGGGAGTTGTCGGCATCTTCGCACCTCCCCTGGGAGCCCTGCTGCTCAGCCTCATGCCGACCGGGCAGGTCCTGGCGATCGATATTGGCACGGCTGCACTGGCGGTCATCCCATTGTTGATTGTTTCCATTCCTCAGCCGCCGCGCCAGGTAGCCCAGGCCAATGGGTCCATGCAAAAAACATCCTATTGGCATGACTTGAAGGAAGGCTTTGTTTATGTGGTCAAATGGCCGGGGCTGTTCGGGTTGATCCTGTTAGCAATGGCATTGAATTTCCTCCTCAGCCCCAGTTCATCCCTCTTGCCATTGCTGGTAAAGAAAGCCTTCAACGGCGGTGCGCAGGAACTGGCCTGGGTAGAATCCGTCTTTGGGATCGGCGTCATCCTGGCAGGCCTGCTCCTCAGCACGTGGGGCGGATTCAAACGCCGCATCATCACATCCTTCGCAGGCATCATCGGCATCGGCCTGGGCGTATTCCTGACCGGGCTGGCTCCCGCCAATACATTCTGGCTTCTGCTGGCGACCACGTTCATCGTTGGTTTTTCGCAGGTGTTTGCCAACGGGCCTCTCAGCGCCATCTTTCAATCATCCATTGCCCACGATATGCAGGGACGGGTCTTCTCTCTGATCGGCGCGGGCGCCACTGCTATGATGCCACTCAGTCTATTGATCGCCGGGCCTATATCCGATTGGCTGGGGGTTCGCACCTGGTACCTGTTTGGTGGCGTCGCCTGCATTCTAATGACACTGATCGCCTTCTTCATTCCTACTATAGTCAATATCGAGGCAAACAATCAGCAAAAGCACATCGAGGTTCAACCAGGCAAGGTTGGATAGAACGTTATCCCCATAATCAACTACGAGCATCAATAAACTACCGGCGCAAGAATTGATTGCGCCTACAAAGGAAGCATTTATCATATCACGGAGAATGTTGCTGATTCAGGACTTGCAAATTGAAAACCTGGATAGCCGCATCCCCTTCCAATGGACAGTGGTTTTCGCATATTCCGCAACCAATGCACAGATCCTGCAACACCACCGGCCTTTGCAGGGTCACGCTTTCTCCATAAGTATCCGTTACGGTCACTTCCTCCAGGCGGATGGATTTCTCCGGGGTGGGGCACATCTCCTCACAGACAATACAGGGAGTGGAACTCACCCACGGCAGGCAGCGGTTGCGGTTGACCAGGGCCGTCCCTATGATGGCTGTACGTTTCTCTTCCAGCGTTAACAACGGGATGGCGCCCGATGGACAGACCTGCCCGCAGGCATTGCAGCCGTAGTCGCAATGGCCCACCCGCGGCATCAGCGTGGGCGTCCACAAACCTTCGGTGCCGGTTTCATTTTCCAACGGTTGCAGACCCGTCGTGGGGCACACCTTCATACATTCGCTGCAGCGCAGGCACTTGGAGAGGAATACTTCTTCATCTTCCACACCCGGCGGACGGATAAGGCGGGAATTTTTAGTTCGCAGGCGTAGATCGGTCCGCAGCAGAACGGTCGCGGCCGCCCCCACCAGGATGGACTGCATGAACTGCCGCCGGGAAAGATCAAACTCCTGCGCCGGGGCCGGTTTTATTACCGGTCCAATCCCCAGGCCTTCTTTTTGACAGTTCACCAGGCAATCCAGGCAGACCGTGCACTCCGACGGCATGATTTCCACTTCACGGGAGGCTTCGGCAGTGGCCGGCAGAGTCCGGATCGCCCCGGGGGAACACATCAAGGCGCAGCGGGTGCAGCCGTTGCAAGACTGACCGATGATGGGACGCAGGATCGAGACCTTTGACAGCAGGCCCAGCAATCCTCCCAGCGGGCAGAGGTAGCGGCACCAGAAACGGTCAGCCAGCAGGTTGAGCGCCAGGATGACAAGGAACAATGAGCCGATCAGGAGAGACGAAGCAAAGACTGGCTGCACCACCGGCAGGATCGGCCCTCGCAAGACCGATTCCAGCCAGCTGATGGCAGGCCGCATGAAACTGAATGCGTAAAGCGCTTCCTCCGTGGCGTTGAACCCATAAATCACCGCCGGGATCGCCGCAGTGGTCATCGTGCGGGTGAGCAAGGCTAACGGCTCCAGCACCAGCAGGGTCAGGTTCCCGAAGGCTGCCGCCACCAGAATGACTACCAGCAAACCATATTTCACCGTGCGCCAGCGCGGGGATAGTTTCCTGGCACGGGCGTCGGCTTTCTTGAAGGTGACCCATTCCAACAACGTCCCAGTCGGACAGATCCAGCCGCACCACACCCGCCCGAGCAGGACCGTCAGTCCGACTACGATCAGCGCCCACCCAAGTCGGGGGATCCATTCCCTGCCCGCCAGCATGGCAGTCAGCGCGGAGAGTGGATTGATGCGGAAGAAAAAATCCGCCAGCGGAAAAACCGTCTTGCGCTGCAGGCCGGTAAACAGCAAGACGATGAACAGCACAAAGAAAAGGATTTGGGAGAATTGGCGGACCTTGCGCCAAAGTTTCCAGTTCGTTTTCATTTGAGGGCTTCTTGAAGCAGCGTTTGAGCTGGCCCTGCCGCGATCTTCCCGAAGACAGCCCCCAGGATGTTGCCCCTGCTCTCCGCGGCTAGCAGGTCGGAGAGATCTCCGTCACGCAGGACTTTCAACCCCTTCGCGGCCTGTCCAGCGGAGGGGTATTCGATCAGCATCAATCGGACGGTCTCGTCATTCATGGTATATCGTCCAACCACACCGTTCGTCTCCTGGCTGAGGCCGAGCAGGTTCTCGCCTCCCAGCCACACCTCCATTTGCACCGACATCTCTTCATGGAAAAAGATATAGCCGCGTTCTACCAGCCCGGATTGAGGCAGCCTGTCCATGATGCCAGGGCGGTCCCCGCCGGTAGGGATCTTGCCGGCAATGGCCTGCCCGAACGCCACCAGAGTGGAATCCGCCACGTCTGCGTCGGCATTCAGGCTGACGAAGTAGCGGTCCTGCCAGAAAGCCAGCCTGCGGCCCGGGTCCGCATCGCCCTCGTTGCCGATCTGCGCCGGCACCCCCGCCTGACCCGCTGTGAACAGCCCAAAAGCGTCGGCAGGGGTGGCTAATCTCCACACCTCTGCATTCAGGTGGACTCCGTCGCTATTCTGGTAACGCTGGGTGGCTGTCTCTTCGAACCCATAGACAAAGAACGAATCGGCCTGCCCATCGACCAGGTTATATAGGTTATCCCGGTTGTACGTTTCCACTACTTGAGAGATCGTCCAACCCGCCACGCCGTTGTCCATTGGGAAGACAGTCTTAAGGTCGACAGGAGCAGAAACAGGCTGGGTGGGCGGCTGGACGCAGGCGGATAAGGCCGCCAACAGCATCAACACAATTATCCTCACCTGCAACATGAACGCAGCGCGGGACTGTCTTTGCAGAGAATGTTTAAACTCAGACATTGATCTCTTCCACTTTCACCGAAGACAGGTCGAGTGTACCTAACCCCATCTCGGCCCCCTTTTTGATGAAGGGGACATCGTTACCGGTCAGGCCGAAAAGCGTCGCCCCGTACGCGTCCGCTGCGATAATATCGTGGCTGGCAATGACCGTATGAGCCTCTTTGACATCATTCAAACTCCCGCCCGTAGGTCCATGGTCCATCAGGATGCGGTAGGCGTCCACCACAGTCAGGTTCGGGCGGATGAGGCTGACCAGGTCAGCCACCCGCTGCCCCAGGCTGCTGTGGATGCGGTTAGGGTCGGCCACAACGCCCAGCAGGTTCTTGCCGCCCAGGGTCAACCGCGCCAGCGAATGGTGCTTGGCGATGGGCACATCGATCAATACATCCGTCTCCAGCACATCCCGATAGACCTCCCACGAGGTGATGGATTTTCCTTCGGGGATCTCGAACTTGGCGAATTTGATCGGGCTCATCACTTCCATCTCGCCGCCCGCTTCAGCGACCGCCGTATCGATCCCGCTGGCGCTGTAAGCCGAACCGGGGGAAATCCCCGCAAAGGGCGAGTCCATCACCCGCACACGCTTGGCTCCGGCTCCAATGCAAAGTGCCACCAGCGTGGCAACTACCACCGGGTTGGTCGTGGCTGCATATTCAGGCGGATGATAGTCCACACAGATGTTGGGCTTTATGATTACATCCTGCCCCTGCTTGACAAAGCGCTCGATGCCTCCGAGCGAAGACAGGGCTGCTTTAACAATGGCGGCCGGGTCGGCTCCATGGGCGGCGGAAAGATAGGCCTGGTTTCCGGTCGGGGCCAGGCTGGGGACCTTCGTCGCCACCAGCCCGCTCGCTTGTGGACCTGTGCAGCCTGTTTCCAGCAGCACCAACCCGGCAGCTGCGACCCCGCCAAGTTTCAGGAATTCACGTCGGCTAAGATGAGTTCATATTCTTCTCCGATAAAGGGATACCCGATTTTTACCACATAAATACAACTTTCATCAACCAGGCATCAAGCCAGGCTTTGTTCGATGAACTCAATATTCTCCATCTGACCAGTCCCCAACCCCAACTCCGCCGCGTATCCAAGTGAAGGAGTTGCCATCGCTACCAGACCGGCGGCATTGCCGCCGTCTTTCTCCAATTCGGTCTTGAGCAATTCCAACCCAAGGGTATCGTGCGCCACCGGATCGAAACTCATAAAGATGGAATCACCGATCCAATCCTCCTGCCAGTAGGGAAACGAATTGGCATAGCGCAGGTTGGCTGCCAGCGCATCGCCAATGATGAGACGTGTGCGATCTTTGATCTCCGGGATGGCATTCAAGGCGGCAATTTCACGCATTTCCCGGCTATGTAATGCATCGGGATAAAAGATCGAGCCATAATGGTTCTTCATGGCAAAACTGATACCTGAAAGCATGTGTGATTTCAACACGGGGATGTTGATCAGAGCATCGCAGTCCTTCAGGATATTGGCCAGGTTGATCCGTTTGGACAAGACCTCGGTTTCATCGGCGGCAAAATTGCTGTCCATGCCCACACAGGCAACGCCTGTGCCAGTGTCATTGACCGTAGAAGCCGGCCCGCGTCAGTTCACTGGTGCGGTAATCATAGATGGTGATCTGTTCTGCCGCAATGCCCGCTTCTTGCAGACACTTGGTGACTTCCATCACCAGCGCTGCATGCGTCCAAATAATGCTGTTGCTGAAGGCGTTGACCTTGATTGCGATCCGCTCACCCGGCTTGAAGAGCGCCGCCCAGGCAGCGCGCGCATCCTCCACACCGGTCAATTTAGTGATGGAGACATCCAACATTTGCCGCAGGACATCCGGTACCAGCGTCTTATCCGCCCACACACCGCTGTGATGGGTCCTGACGACTTTGCTGGGGGCTGCCGGGTAGATTTTGATGATGTCCGCCGGGGTGAGGCTAGCAACCGGAACGTCCGTAGGTACGGATGTTGCCGTTGCCGGTTGGGTGGTCACGCCGGTCGGGCTGACCGGTTTAGGGCTGCAGGCGCTGATCAAGCGGCTGCCCGCCAGCGTGCCCGCGCCGATCATGGACATGCGCAGAAAATCGCGGCGGCTCATAACGTTACGTTTTTTTGTCATTTGTGGGTTCCTCCCGCTTCCAGAAAATTCTTTATTCAGAAAGATTGCACATACTATGAAATTTTTCTGCCCCTTTTTTGTTGACTAAATAACCAAACATCCCCTCTTGAATCATTCTCTACTGACAACTATATAACAATCCCACATACCTCTCCTCCATCGCAAGGGGAGTATTTAACTGGTCAGTTGACCAGGAGTTGACCGACTCAGCACAATCATAGTATGGCAGAAATTCGTCGGGTTGTCATCACCCTTGCGGTGGTAGTGAGGTGGTATTTTGTCCAATGATTTTGCTAAAGGCTGCTTTACTTTTTTACTAATTCTTTCAAGATAGCCAGCGTCTCGGTCTTTCCCCCCACCCCATTTTCACCCGCCGGCCCCACGCAGGAAGGGCAGCCATCCTCGCATTCACATTCCAGCACCAATTCCAATGCCCGCTTCATCAACTCGCCGTGCATTTCGAAGAGTTTCTGACTGAAGCCGATCCCGGCGGGCATGTCATCGTAGATGACCACCCCCGGGCTGCCAAGCGTCGCCGGGGAAGGGTCGGTATGCAGACCCAGGTCGCCCGGGTCGCACATGAGGAACAGCGGCGCCAGTTGACCCAGCACGCTGCCCAACCCGGCCAGTCCCGAACGCACGCGCACGTTTTGCTCCGCCTGGTGATGGCATTCCGGGCACAGCGTCACCAGGTTTTCCATCCGGTTGGCCTGCTCCCGCAGGATGCGGCCCTGCTCATCCCGGAAGGTGCGGAAGGGGATCTTATGGTGAACGTCGTGCTGCTTGCCCGCCTCTGGCCGCCCGCAGACCTGGCAGCGGAATCCGTCTCGGGTGCGGACGCGTTCACGCAGCTTCGGCCACTCGGGGCCGTAATCGTTGGGAGCATTGGACCACAACCCATCCTTGCTGAGCACACTGACGGTTTCATCCGAGATCGCCAGCCAGTAACCGGTTGTCTGGAATTCCGTCGGCGGCAAGTCCAATGGTTCCATGCCCAGGTTCTCCCGGGTGAACCAGCGCAGTTTCTTGAACCCGGCCACCTGCAGGGTCACCTGGATCTCGCCCCAACCCTTGTGCCCTCCCGCCACTTCGACCTTATCGGCTTCGTTCAGGATCTTGATCTCGGTCTGCCGCTGCGGCTCGGTGTAATAGTCCAGCGAGACCGGGATGAGGGTGGCCAGCTGTTTTTCAAAACTTAGGTCCTGCACAAAAAACTGCTGTCCTTCATGCAGATAGACAGCCTTCGGGTGGACCATCCAGGGGGCCGAGGCCATGTCCACCTCGCCCAGGGTCCACGGGTTGCTGCCGTCTTCCACCTGCAAAACCACATTCTCCGGCGAAGCGGAGCGCAGGGATAGCCCCGCCGCCGGGTAAGAATCTGCCATCCAAAAATATTTATCCTGGGAGAGGTGAGCCTCCTGGCTGCTCACCAGGAAATCGAGATATTCTTGCACCGTCTCGGCGGCTAACGAACCAAATCCCTCGCCCGTGTGGAAAGGCAATTCGAACATGGCGCAGCGGAGATGGTTCAACAAAATCAACAGGTGGTCCGGGTTGATCAGTGCATGCTCGGGGGAACGGCCAAATAGATAATCCGGATGATGCGCCAGGAACTGGTCCAGCGGGCTGGCAGAAGCCACCAACACCGCCAGGGCCGGCTCTTCGCCTCGCCCTGCCCGACCCGCCTGCTGCCATGTGCTCGCGATCGTGCCGGGATACCCCACCAGCAGCGATGCACCCAACCCGCCGATATCGATCCCCAGTTCGAGGGCGTTGGTTGCCACGACCGCCCGCACCGATCCATCCCGCAAGCCTTTTTCGATCTCCCGTCGTTGACTAGGCAGATAGCCGCTGCGGTAGCCTCTCAAGGATTCGCCGGGATGAGTTTCTCCACTCGACAGATTTTGATTCCCGCCGGACTTGTGCTGGTCCTCCTGCAAATATTTCAACAGGATCTCCACCGAGCGGCGGCTGCGGGCAAAGAGCACCGTTTGCACGCCTTCATCCAGCAGGTCGTCCGCCAGGCGGACACTCTCAAGCAGGGAACTCTTCCTTAGTCCCAGCGCCTCGTCGATCACCGGCGGATTGTAGACCAGGAAATAACGCGGCCCCCGGCTAGACCCATCTTTCTCCACCAGCGCCACCGGTGCTTCGATAAATTTTTCCGCTAGTTCCTGCGGGTTTCCGATGGTGGCGGAGGTGAGGATGAACTGAGGCTTTGCCCCATAATATTTCGCCAGCCGGTTCAACCGCCGGATCACATTGGCCACATGCGACCCGAACACGCCTCTATAAGTGTGCATTTCGTCGATGATGACGAATTTGAGGTTGCGGAAGAATTCCGCCCAGTTAGTGTGGTGCGGCAAAATACCCGTGTGCAGCATATCCGGGTTGGTAAATACGATATTGGCGTTCTTGCGGATGGACGAACGGTGAGCCTGCGGTGTATCCCCGTCATAGATCGCCATTTTGGGAGCGGGTTGCATCCCTTCCAGGTCCAGACCCGCTAGGGTGGAGAGCTGGTCTTGCGTCAGCGCCTTGGTGGGATATAGATACAAGGCCCGCGCTTGCGGATCCTCCACCAATGCTGCCAGCACAGGCAGGTTGTAGCCGAGCGTCTTCCCGCTGGCAGTCCCGGTTGCCAGGACGAGGTTTTTACCCGCCCTTGAAAAATCCCAGGCTTCCACCTGGTGACTGTACAGGCTGGATACCCCGCTCTTTTGCAGCATTTGTGCCAACACTGGAGGCAGGTCCGGCGGGAACGGACGGAGGTCTGCCGGGCGACGAGGCCAGGTTTTCCAGACAGCAAAGTTCGGCCCTGTCATTTGATCTCGCTGCCAGGATTCCATCAAAGCGTTCAGGGACATGAGTTAATTATACCCATCAAACCCTTGACAAATAATAGTAACTCGTTTATTATTTTGCGCTGTTGCTAATTAGTAACCTGTTTACTATTATTCCCGGGAAAGGAATTATGTCTGTCCGACATGCGATCTTAGGTCTCCTGGCACAACGCCCCCGTCACGGGTACGATCTCCGAGCCGCCTTTACGGCGGTGGTGGGCGGCGATGTAAATTGGGAAGTCAAACCTGCCCAGATCTACACCACCCTCGAACGGTTGGAACAGGCCGGCCTGGTCCGCTGCGAATCGGACCTGGGCGAAGGCAAGGAACCCTCCCGCCGTGTGTATGCCATCACCTCTCCGGGCAAGATCGCCCTGCAGGAATGGTTCGCCGAAGGGATTACGCCCGAGCACCAGCGGGATGAGTTCTTCATAAAACTCATGGTCGGCCTGGTCTGCGGCGAAGCGGACCCGGCCCGTCTCATCCAAACCCAGCGGGCTCACCTGTACCAGGATTTACACGCCGCCACCAACCAACGGGATACATACGATCCACATACGGAAATGGCACAGATCCTCTTACTGGATAAATCCATCATGCACCTTGAAGCCGACCTGCGCTGGCTGGATATCACCGAGCAGAGATTGGAAGAGGTCAAGCGCCAACCTTTCCGGGAACCCGAAATCCGTCCACGCGGCCGGCCGCGCAAAGGTCTCGAACAATCCAATGAAGAAAAAGAAAAGTAAGGAGGAACGATCATGTTAAATATCTATTCAGCAGGAAATCCTTCCGGGCCCACCATTGTCTTTCTGCATGGCGGGGGCGGCGGCGGCTGGATGTGGCAGCCACAATTTGAGGGGCTCAAAGAAACCTACCATCTCCTGGCCCCTGATTTGCCCGAACACGGCCGCAGCGCTCATATCAAGCCGTTCACCATTGCCGGGAGCGTGGCTTGCGTGGAGGAACTTATCCGCACACAAGCTCATGGAGGCAAAGCTCACTTGGTGGGCCTCTCCGAAGGCGCTCAGATCGCCTTAACCCTGCTAGCTAGCGCCCCCGAGTTGGTGGACCATGCCATCATCAGCAGCGCCCTGGTAAGGCAAATGCCCGGCATCAATTGGTTCGGTCCCAAATTTTGGGCAGCCGCCTACCGATCCATTGAGCCTCTGAATAAATATGAGTGGTGGGTGCGCCTGAATATGCATTCGTACGGCATCCCTGATCGCTTCATGCCCGAAATGCGCGAAACCTACAAATCGCTCACGTCCAACGCCTTTGCGAATATCCTGGTCGAAAACCAGAAATACCGCCTGCCTGGTGGACTAGAAAAAGTCACCTCACCTACACTCGTAGTTGGCGGTAAGAAGGAATACAAAGTGATGCGCGAGTCGATCAAAGACGTAGCTGCGGCGATTCCTGGAGCTAAAGGCTGCCTGGTCCACCATACTGGGAAATTATCTCTCAGTGAGGAACACAACTGGAATTTGTCTGCACCTAAACTTTTCACCCGCACCGTGCAGACTTGGATCGAGGACAAACCGTTGCCCAAGGAACTGGAAGAGGTAATCTGATGGATTTTATTCAATCATATTGTCTGCCTGGTCTGCGGCGAAGCGGACCCGGCCAGTCTCATCCAAACCCAGCGGGCTCACCTGTATAAGGATTTACACGCCGCCACCAACCAACGAGATACATACGATCCGCATACAGAAATGGCACAGATCCTCTTGCTGGATAAATCCATCATGCACCTTGAAGCCGACCTGCGCTGGCTGGACATCACCGAACAGAGATTGGAAGAGGTCAAGCGCCAATCCTTCCGGAAACCCGAAATCCGTCCACGAGGCAGACCAAAGAAAGAAAAAGGTACAGTATGAAATTTGCCATCGAAACCAATGGGTTATCAAAATTTTATGGTCCGGTACACGCCGTCGAAATCTGTGAACCTGCGTGTTAAGCCAGGAGAGATCTATGGTTTCCTTGGACTAAACGGGGCAGGGAAAACCACTACCATCCGTCTCCTGCTGGGCATGGTCCGTCCAAGCACAGGATCGGTCAAAGTACTTGAGCAGGCCGTTGGTCCAAATGGAGGTGGTCCGTGGGGGCAGGTCGGACACCTGGTCGAGACACCTTCCGCATACCCGGAGTTGACCGTCCGCGAGAACCTGGAGGTGGCCCGCCGCTTGAATGGAATGCCAGACCGCTCCGCCGTCTCGTCTGTCATCGAACGTCTAGGGCTCGAACCATATGCGAACCGAAAAGCCGGTCACCTTTCATTAGGCAACTTCCAACGCCTGGGACTGGCACGAGCCCTTTTACATGAGCCCGAACTGCTCCTTCTCGACGAGCCCGCCAACGGTCTGGACCCCGCCGGTGTAGTAGAGATCCGGGAACTCCTGGAAAGCCTCTCCCGAAAAAAGGGTGTGACCGTATTCATGTCCAGCCACATTTTGACAGAGGTGGACCGCCTGGCCACACGTATCGGCATCATCCATCGAGGACGGTTGATAGAGGAACTCGAAGCAAAACAGTTGGAGGATATCCGGGCACAGCGCCTGGAGATCAAAGTGAATCACCTCGAGGCTGCCTGCAACGCCCTGACCGTCGCAGGATTCGCCCCGAAAGTGAAAGAGGATGCGATTTTCTTGAACGAAGTGCGCGCCATCGCTGCCCCTGACGAAATCGCTACACTTCTGGTCAATGCACAAGTGCCTCCAACCCGGTTAGTGGTGAAACAGGAAGACCTTGAGCAATATTTCCTGCGATTAACAGGAGAAATAATATGAATGCTTTTCTTGCTGCATTTTGGACAGAGGCGCTTAAAGCACGCCGCTCAAAAATTACACTGTTGACAGCAGCGGGTTATATGATCATGCCCACCATCAGCGGTCTGTTTATGTTCATCATGAAAGATCCCCAGCGGGCCAAGTCTATGGGATTGATTAGCGTCAAAGCCCAACTGACTGCCGGAGTGGCTGATTGGCCCACTTTCTTCGGAATCCTGACTATGGGTGTAGCCATCGCCGGGGCGATCCTATTCGCGATTATCACAGCCTGGCTTTTCGGGCGCGAGTTCACCGACCACACTGTCAAGGATTTGCTGGCTCTGCCCACCCGGCGAGGCGTCATCGTTTCGGCGAAATTTGCAGTGGCGGCGTTGTGGATCATGGGTCTGACGCTCCTTATATTCATTGTAGCGCTGGGTATCGGAGCACTGGTCAACATACCGGGTTGGTCTTTCGGGTTGGCGTGGAAATCCTTCCTCTCCCTCATGCTGGCGGCTTTTCTAACCATTTTGCTAATGCCATTCGTGGCGTTCTTCTCCAGTGTCGGGCGCGGCTACTTGCCTCCAATGGGTTGGGCCTTCTTAACCATGGCCCTTGCCCAGGTCATAAGTGTGCTGGGTTGGGGCGACTGGTTCCCTTGGGCTGTCCCAGGGTTGCTAACCAGTATAAGCGGACCGAGCACCGAGCCGGTCGAGTTCCATAGCTATCTTGTTGTAGGTTTGACCTGTGTCATTGGGACAGCGTTAACCTTCGCCTGGTGGCGTAAAGCAGACCAAACAAAATAGAAATCGCAATCATCAATCATAAATCTTCTATCCAAGGAGTTTACAATGTCTCTCATTCAAACTGAAAACCTGACCAAGATCTATGGTTCCGGCGAAGCCGCCGTGACTGCTCTCGATCACGTCAACTTCCAGGTCAGAGAAGGCGAATTCGTCGCCGTCATGGGTCCCAGCGGTTGTGGCAAGTCCACCCTGCTGCATTTGCTCGGTGGTCTCGACCGTCCCAGCGAAGGCAGCGTCAGCATCGATGGCACCTCTATCGCCAACATGAAAGACGACGACCTGACCCGCCTGCGCCGCCGAAAAATGGGCTTCATCTTCCAGTTCTTCAATCTCATTCCGGTGTTGAACGCCCTCGAAAACGCCTCCCTGCCGGTGACCCTGGACGGCATCAAACCTGTCGACGCAAAAAAGCGCGCTGGCACATGGCTGGAGCGCTTCGGGCTGGGGGACCGCCTCCTCAGCCGCCCCGATCAATTGTCAGGTGGGCAGCAGCAGCGTGTGGCAGTGGCGCGCGCCCTGGTCGCCGAACCGGCCCTCATCCTGGCCGATGAACCCACTGGCAACCTGGACACCCGCTCCGGTGATGAGATCGCCGGTCTCCTTCGGCAGGTGACCAAAGAATATGGCCGCACCGTTGTCATGGTGACGCACGACCCTCGCATCGCCGCATATGCCGATCGGATCGTCTTCCTCAAAGATGGTCGTGTTGTCGATGAGGCCAACCTGGAGACGCACAGTTCCGCCGAAACCATCGCGGACAGAATGAAGGAAATAGGAGATTAGGCAACGGTCCATAAAGGATCCTTCCCTATACGTGACAAAACTTCTCTTTCCTAAGGAGCAACCAATGAACCTACAACTGAAACTTGCCTGGCGTTATCTTTCCGGGCGCAAACTTCGCACTTTCCTGACCACCCTGGCTGTCATTTTCGGCGTATTGGTCATCTTCGGGATGAATATTATCCTGCCGACCATGCTGGCCGCCTTCCAGGCCAATGCACTCGCTGCCGGCGGGGTTGTGGACGTTACCATCACCCATAAAACCAGCGGTCCATTCTCCGTCTCGGTTATCGATCAACTCGAGGGAATCGAGGGCGTGCGCGCCTACGCGCCTTCGCTGAACCGCACCATCAACCTCCCCGCCGACCTGGTCGATAATGACCCGACCCGACCCGATCAGATCTCCACTATTACCCTTATCGGGGTCGATCCTGAGGCAGCCCAGAGCCTGCGCGTATACCTGATCCAATCAGGCGGGCGTTTCCTTCAATCCGGCGATACCAACTCAACCGTCATCAGCCAGACCCTGGCAGATGCCTACGGCGTGAGCATCGGCGAGACCATTTCCATTCCGTCCGTCAACGGTGATGCCACCCTCACTGTGGTCGGCATCCTGCCGCCGCGGGGAGCCCCCGGCAACGAAGAAGTATTGGTACCGCTCTCACAGGCGCAGTTCCTCACCGGTCAAGCCGGGCAGATCAATACCATTGACATTGCCCTCACATCCACAGAACAAGCCAAAAGAGATGCCACTGTTGCCCGCGTCGAATCTGCCCTTGGCAGTAATTATCAAGTCGGCGCGCTTTCAGCCGGCTCGGATATGTTCGCCAGCATCAAAATGGGGCAGCAAGCCATGAACATGTTCGGCATCCTGGCGCTCTTCATGGGCGGATTTATCATCTTCAACACTTTCCGCACGGTCGTAGCAGAGCGGCGGCGCGATATCGGCATGTTGCGCGCCCTTGGCGCCAAACGCAGCACCATCACCGGCATGATCCTGATCGAAGGCATTATGCAGGGAGTCATCGGTTCAGGCATCGGACTTGTACTGGGTTATCTCCTCGGCGCTCTGATCGTGAAAGCCGGCCGAAGTGCCTCTTAGTTCCTTTCTCCATATATCCATGGGCAAACCGGTCGTCTCCCCCTCCCTGGTGATCACCTCAGTCGTCCTTGGCGTCGGCATCACCGTGCTGGCAGGCATCCTGCCTGCCAGGAATGCCGCCCGCATCACTCCAATGGATGCCCTGCGCCCTACGGTTGCCGAAGTGGAATATAAGCGGCGCACCGGCACCAGCTTCATTATTGGGATGGTGATGATCGGCTTGTCGATAATCGCCTTGATCTCAGGGAATATGGCCTTCGTGGGACTGGGAGGCTTGCTCTTCCTGGTCGCTTTGATCATGGTCGCCCCCGGCCTGCTCCGACCTATCGCCTTCGTCTTCGGAAAATTGACAGCCTGGTTATATGCCCGGGAAGGGACCGGCGAACTGGCCCAGGGGAACCTCACTCGACAACCCGCCCGGGTGGTCATCACCGCCAGCGCCAGCATGATTGGCATTGCCATCATCGTTGCTCTCGGTGGCATGACTTCCAGCCTGACCGGCATGATGGACTCGGTAGTCCACGCAGAGTCTGGGCAGCGATTATCTGTTCATGCCTCCTTCCGTTAGCGTCTGGAACAGTGACATCGGCGCCGGACCGGAATTTACCCAACGATTGCAGGCTATTGATGGTGTCGGTGATATCAGCACCCTCCGTTTCGCCAACAGTATGGTCGGAAGCCAGGCCGTGTCACTGTTGGGCATCAACCCGGAAACTTACCCCCGTGTCAGCGGCTTGGATTTCAAGCAAGGAAATGATTCCGCCTACACTGACCTGGCAAACGGGCGCAATATCATCGTCAACGGCTCATTCACCACTGCCATCCCGGTCAAGATGGGCGATATCCTTCAATTGGTTACGCCGAACGGCGTGCAGGAATACAAGGTTGTCGCCATCGGCAACGATTTGTTGAATGCCAAGATCACCTCTGCCTACATTTCCCAGGCCAACCTGGCTGCCGATTTTGGCAAAACAGAAGACATCTTCATCCAGATGAACCTCAAGCCCGGTGTAACCATGGACATGGTCGATACACAGATCAAGGCCGTGGCGGCTGATTACCCGCAGTTCAACGTGGTACCTGGTATAGCCTACATCGAGCAGATGCTGAAACTGGTGAAAGTGATGTTCGCGGGCATGTACTTCATGCTGGCCTTCCTGGCTCTGCCCTCTTTAATTGCTATGCTCAACACCCTTGCCATTAGCGTCATCGAGAGAACCCGCGAGATCGGCATGCTCCGCGCCGTAGGCGCCACCCGCAAACAGGTGAGCCGCATGATCACCGCCGAAGCTCTTCTGTTGGCGGCCGTGGGTACTTCGTTCGGCCTCCTCAGCGGCCTATATCTTGGATACGTTATCGTCCAGGCACTTGGGAGCATATTCTCCATGGAGTATGCCTTCCCGATTTCCGGCATCCTGGCTGCCATCGCCATCGGCCTGATCTTCGGCGCCCTGGCGGCGATCATCCCCACCCGCCAGGCCTCCCGGCTGCAAGTGGTCGAGGCTCTCCGCTACGAATGAAACTCCGCAAAGCATCGAAATTAAACAAACAGGGACAGGCCTCGTCGCCCGTCCCTGTTTGCATTAATGAGGAGGATGTATGTCAAGGATTTAGGGGGCCGGCTTCCAACGCTGCAAAACTTTTAGCGTCACCCATGGATTTGCCGAATAGGTCCGCAACCGCCATAGCCGCATAATAGGATGTATGCTCAAAGATGATCAATTTGGCGGGCAGGATGGATGCCATTGCTTCAGCCTGGGCTTTGGCATAAAGAGGCAGGAAGGCGATGTCACAATCGAGATTGGCCATTTCAGGATAAGCGGCCGTGCCGCCGGCATGGTAAAGCACCAGCCCATCCACCGTCACGAGGAACCCTACCCCACCGTATCCGGCAGGATGAAAGGTGGTATCGAATGCGGGTACCGCTTCGATAGTGACACCATCCACATCGATCTTCTCGGTCTCATTGAGGAGGTCGCGGGGATACCCAGCTCCGCCTTGGAGGCTTCATAAGCGGCTGTAACATTTGTGGCGACGATAAGGGTCGTATTGGGACCGATTACTTTCGCCAGGTCAACCGGCGACCAGTGGTCGGAGTGAGCGTGGGTGATCAGAATGATGTCGGCTTTGGGCAGGTTGCCTTCCAGGGTGACCGGGTCGAAATAAATGACCTTCGATCCGTTATACAGGATGGCCGAGGTGCCAAACCAGTGCAATTTCGACAGTGCATCTTGAGCGGATGGGGTCGGGCTGGCCGGAACGGGCGTCGCCGTCGGCGGAACCGGGGTCACGGTCGGCGCCTGGGTGGCTGCAGGAGCGCATCCCGCCAATAAAGCCACGAAGAGGCTGATCAACAAAAAGAAAGAAAGGTATCGTTTCATGATGGTGCTCCTCCTTGAGCAGGTAGTCACCATCACTATAGGTTATATAGACAGGAATCCAATTCACCTAAAGTATAGTTTCGCCCCTGGTCAAGAAGATAGTATTGGAAATCTGGGGAGTATGGAGGCAGGGTGCGGCTATGCGTCTCCACTCCAAACCATCAGACCTGGCACATGGGACAAAAATAACAAGCCCCGCCCAGGTATGGCATCTTCTGAATGGTTGTGCCGCAGACCGGGCATGGCTGACCGGCGGACTTACTGTCCATCAGGCGTTGATAGCCGCCCGGCTTGCCGAACAGGTCCGTTTCGTCGTACCGCCCGCCTTTGTCGGTCACATCCTGGACCATGGCGGTGATAGCCTTGAACAACCGTTCCCGGCAAGCCTTATCCAGATCCATCAGCGCATGTTTGGGATGCAAACCCGCCTGGAACATGATGTCCTGCGCAATGGCATTCCCCAGCCCCGGGATCAGTTGATCCTGCGTCAGCAAACTCTTCACGCTGCGCTTCTCTCCTTGCAGCAGTTCATCGATCAATCCATTGAAATAAGCCAGGGTGAATTCTTTCTCCACCGGAGTTGGGCGCATGTTATGGATATACTGCCGGGCCTGTTCTTGACCCGCCTCGTACAACTCCATCGCTCCCCACATTTGGGTCGTGATCGTCAGGGCCGAGCCATCCTCGAAGCCGATGAATAAATGGTATTTTACAGGCAGGCTGTTGGCGTCCGGGTGGAACAACACTTTTCCGCCGCACTCCCCCAGTACGAAAATATACCCCGGTTCGAGCGGAAGGAACAACCAGCGCCCCTTGACAGAGGCATGGCCCACCTTTTTACCCTGTGTTAATTGGGAAAATTCGTCCGGCTTGCGGTTGTACCAGACGAATTTATGGGGCGAGTTCCCCAAATTGCCTGCCGAAACAACCTTCCCCTGGACCGTTTGATTCAATTGCTTAGCGAGAGTGAGAACTTCAGGCAACTCGAACATATCCAACCTCCCCGGGCTTTGAGGCCACCTATGAAAAATTATTGCGTCGCCACCCTGCGGGATCTCCCGCCCAGCATGCGAAATGCCACCGCGCCAACGACCAGCGGGAACCAGAAAGTGATCAATCGATATGTCAGGGTAATAAGAGCCGCAGCAGCCCATTCCACCCGCAAAGAATTTAAGGCGATCGTCATGGCCCCTTCCACCACGCCCAATCCTGAAGGAGTGGGGGAAACGATCAAAAACAGGTAACCAATGGCAAATCCGCCCACCAGCGTCCCTATGGTGAAGGGTGTGCCCAGGGCCAGGAAAGTAAACGCCAGCACGCAAATGAGCAGGACAAAATTATTCAACGCGTACAATAAAGGCCACACCAGATCCTTGCGTTTTCCCCGCAGCATCGAGATTCCCTCAGAAACTTCCCAGGCAAAGAATTGCGTTTTCTTTTCATCCAAATACTCACGGTGGAGGATGGGCCTCAGCAGGCGATTGATGAGGCGTGCAATCCATGCCAGCGCCCGCCCGAGTCGGTCTGCGGATTTACTCCCCAGGTATAACAGAAATGCCACCGCGCAGGCGATCGCCAATAGGACGATCGGCTGCGGTGATCTCGCCCACATTCAGGTTGTTTCGGCGGATCAAAACGATGAACCCAAGCGCCAGTACGCCCAGGAATGCCAGGTAATCGAAGAGGATATAAAGAACCCCCACGACGGTCACCTTCCCGACCGAGTGATTGCGGCGAGCCGCATCATCCAGAAAAACAGCCATTCCCCCAATGCCTACACTTGGCGCTACTACATTGACAAAATTTGCCGCCGTCGCTACCAGGACCAGGTGATAAGTCTTTTCTTTAACCCAACCACCCGATACAAGGAACCGTAATCGGTAGCCGAATTAAATAGCCAGATCACTTCCATTACCAGGGCAGCCACCAGGAAACGATAATTGCTCCTTTGAAGGGTCTCGATTATTTTTTCTAATTCTGAGATACGGAAGATGACAAAAGCGACTGCAAGGAAAAGGACGACGGTTATGATGATTTTCCGCATGGGCGGATTATACTGGATTTTCAAAACGAAACCTCCCACAGGAAAACCAGCCTGTGGGAGGAATGAATTTGTGAATGAATGTAATCTCAGCGCCGGCGGCCCATCCTGCCGACCAGCAAAACATAATACAGCAATTGCAGCACCGCCGAAACTAGGGCGGCCACATACGTAAACGCGGCTGCATTCAATACCGTCCTGACGCCGCGCTGCTCATCCTCGCCGGAGATGATGCCTGATTCTGCCAGCAGCACCCGTGCCCTCGCCGAAGCGTTCAGTTCGACCGGCAGGGTCGCCAGGGCAAAGAGCGCGCCTCCAGCGAAGATAATCACGCCCAGCCAGGCAATATCCACGCCCAGCGCATACCCGGCATAACTCAACAACATCCCGCCGATGATGAAGATCCAGCCAAGGGTAGACCCGATATTGACCATCGGGACCAGGGCTGATCTTATCTTCAGGGGAAAATAACCCTGCGCATCCTGCTGGGCATGACCCAACTCATGCGCGGCCACAGCCAGCGAAGCCACCGAGGCTTGACCGGATACGCCCTGCGATAAGTTGAGCACCTTGGACCGCGGGTCGTAATTATCGGTCAGATTGCCTGCGATCTGCCGTATTTGCAGACCGTACAGTCCGGCACGGGAAATCAATCGCTGTACCGCGTCCGATCCGGTCATGCCGCTGCGCGCCGGCACCTTGCTCCATTTGCTAAAAGATGATTTGACATACCAGGATGTGATGACCATCAGCAAAAAGGCCGGTGCCATACACAACAAATAGGTTGGATCATACATAAACATACTTCACCTCTTTCCTGTTATTCCTTCCACCCATAATACGTCATTGAGGAGTGAGCAATTGTTCCACGGCCGCGTCCAACTGTGGATCAAGACCTGCCGTAATGTCATCGTTGGTCATGGTTACTTCGACATCGGGGATTAACCCAGTCGTATCGATACCCCGCCCGCTGGGGGTCAGCCATTTTGCTATGGTGACCCTCACCGCCCCCTGATCATTCGAAAGCGGGTTCCAATTCTGAACGGAACCTTTCCCGTATGTAGTCACGCCAACCAGTTTTGCCCGGCCCACATCCTGCACAGCGCCTGCCACGATTTCGGAGGCGGAAGCTGAATATTCATTCACCAGCACGATCATTGGCAAAGAATTATCGGTAGCCAGTCCGCCCGAGATTGCGTCATAATCCGTCTTTGATCCATCACCCATCTGCTCGGTCACGATCACCCCGCTGGAGATGAATTCAGACGCGACCGAAATGGCTGTATCCAGGTAGCCGCCGCCATTATCCCGCAGGTCCAGGATCAGACCTTTCGGATTGTTCTTGAGCAGATCGCCCAATTGTTCATGCAGATCGCTGGCGGTATTATCGCCAAAAGTGGTGATCTGGATATAAGCAATATCACCTTCGAGCATTTTACTGATCACGCTTGGAACAACGATGGTCGCCCGGGTGATCTCAAAATCGATCGGATCGGTTTCGCCCTCGCGCTGGACGGTCAAGGTCACTTTCGACCCGGCTGGGCCTAATACCTTTTGCCGTACCGCTTCAGGAAGCAAGGAAGTTACATCCTCCCCATCCACCGCAATGACCTGGTCGCCAGCCTGCAAGCCGGCTTTCTCTGCCGGTGAATCCGGCATCGGCTTGGTGATGGTCAACAAGGCTCCATTCGTATCCACATAGGCGCCGATCCCTGCATAGGATCCTTGTAGTTGGGTGGTCGCATCCCGGTATTCTTGCGGGCTCATGTAGGTGGAATGAGTATCACCCAGCGATTGCATCATCCCATTGATGGCCCCTTCCATCAACTTGGTATCATCGACCGGCTGGTTGACAAATTGTTGATGGACGATGTCCCAGGCTTCCCAGAAAGGAGTGAACAATGATTGCAGTTCTGCCGGTGTTCCACCCCGATTCGCCGGATCGCCAGTCGATCCAGTATCCGTCAAAACTGGTCGCAAACCAGGAATGAAACGCCCTGAAACCAGCCCACCCGCAAATGAGCATGCAATCAGCACCAGCGCCACAAAGACGACCAGAACTATTCGCAACGATTTATTCATAACGGAAACCTCCATACGGATAGCGTCAAATTTATCATGGACGCATTAACAATAGATGAAATTCTAACAAAACATCGTAAGAAAACCATTAATCCCTGGGATGGTGCACGGAAGCTCCCCTAACCCAATAAAACATATCCGCTCCGTTATCAGAGAACATTGATATCTACGATTGACCGTTGAAGAGACTTTTTAAGTCTGCCAGGTCTGGCAAGGCCGCATCGGCATCTTCGCCTGCCTGATCCTTCCCCACCAATACCGTATACATGCCCGCCATCCGGCCTGCCCGGGTGATCCGGCTTTGGTCGTCCAGCAGCACGCAGGTGTTCGCAGCGGGGCTGCCGGCTTTTTCCAGCGCCAATTCAAAGGATTCGCGCATGGGCTTGCAATATGGAGCGATGGCATGCACATCGATGATCCCGTCGAATAAGCCTTCCAACCCCACCACCTCGATGACCCGGCGGGCATGGTTGGCGTCGGCATTGGTGAAAATGAATTTCCTCGCCGGGATGCTTTCAATGGCCTTTCGCAGTCCGGGGTTTGGGCGGATGTACTCCCTCAACGGGACATCGTGGACAAAGGCCAGGTATTCATCCATATCGACCTGGTGAGTGGCTTGCAGGCCGCGCAGGGTTGTCCCATAGGTGCGGAAATACTTCTCTCGCTCTACACCAACGTTGTCGGGAGAAAAACCCATTTTCTCCACCATATACAGGTTGATCCGCCCGCCAATCTGCTCCCATAATCCGGCGGCTGGGGGATAGAGAGTATCGTCAAGATCGAAGAAGAATGTACTGAAATGCATGCAGGTATTATAAACGGAATATAATACATGCATGTCCATTCGAGTGTTACCTCCCGCAGTGGCTTCCCAGATCGCCGCCGGAGAAGTGGTCGAACGACCGGCTTCGGTGGTGAAAGAGTTGGTGGAAAACGCCATTGATGCCGGTGCGCGTGCGATCACGGTTGACATCGCCTCCGCCGGGCGGACCCTGATCCGGGTGGCGGATGACGGCAGCGGCATCCCTGCGGAGGAGTTGGCCCTCGCGGTGGAACGCCACGCTACCTCCAAGCTTTCCCACGCAGACGACCTCTTCCGCATTGCCACACTCGGTTTTCGCGGCGAAGCCCTGGCATCCATCGGCTCGGTCTCCCGCCTGACCATCACATCCCGCACGACCGATACTCCATCCGGAGCCCGTTTGCGCGTGGAAGGCGGCGCCATCGGGAAACTGGAAACGGTCGGCGCGCCCATCGGCACCGTGGTCACTGTGGAAGACCTTTTTTACAACGTTCCCGCCCGCCTGAAATTCTTAAAACAAGACCTTACCGAGCGCCGAGCCATCGACGCTCTAATCACCCGTTATGCCCTCGTCTATCCTTCTGTGCGCTTCAAGCTGAGCGAAAATGACGCCGTCTCCCTGCAGACTGCCGGTGACGGCGACCAGCGCGCCATTCTGGCGTCCCTATATGGGGTGGACCTGGCCCGCCAAATGCTGGATGTGGTGGCGGAAGAAGACGGCTTTCAGTTAAGCGGCTTCATCAGTCCCACCTCACTGACCCGCTCCAATCGCAAGGAGATCACCTTCTTCGTCAATGGGCGCTGGGTACAGGATACTCCTCTGACTTCCGCTCTGCTGCAGGCTTACCACACCCTGTTAATGGTGGGTCGTTATCCCATCGCCGCCATCCTGATCCAGGTCCCGCCCGAAGAAGTGGATGTGAATGTCCACCCTGCCAAAACCGAGGTGCGTTTCCGCAGCCCCGATAGAGCCTTCAGTTTCGTTCAGAGAGCCGTCCGGCGGGCGCTGCTGGCTTACGCCCCCGTCCCACAAATGGCTCCACAAAATCTGTGGGGCAACTCTGCCGACCCATCCGCTCAGGCAGGCCGCCCAGGCGAGGTTGACCCGGCCTGGTTCCTGGCCCACGATGAACAAACACCCGCGAACGGACCCGGTATGGATCAAACGGCGGTGGCATCCGCAACAGGGACGCCCTCCCTGGCCTTCGACCGTGTACCGCTGCTTCGCCTGATCGGTCAGATCGGCGCTACCTACATCGTCGCCGAAGGTCCCGACGGACTCTATTTGATCGACCAGCACGCCGCTCACGAAAGGGTCTTGTTCGAAAAACTGATGGCCCAGCATGAGCAAAAGCGCATCCCCTCCCAATCCCTGCTCGCGCCTGTCGTGGTGGAACTGCCGCGGCCTGCCGCACAATTACTGGCAGAGCAACTGCCTGTGTTGCTTCATTTTGGTTTTGATGTCGAACCGTTCGGCTCGACCGCCTTCCAGGTGCGGGCCGTGCCGGCGCTCTTCGCCGCCTCCGACCCTGCCGCTTCGCTGCATGCCCTGGTGGAGGATTTCGAAGAGGACGAGTCCCCCCTTCAAAATGAATTGGAAGCCCGCATCGCCGGACGCGTGTGCAAGCGTCTGGCAGTCAAAGCCGGGCAGGTTCTCTCCAACGAAGAACAACGCAGCCTGCTGGCTGACCTGGAAGCCTGCGCCTCGCCCCGCACCTGCCCGCACGGCAGGCCGACCATGATCCATCTCTCGGTGGATATGCTCGAGCGACAATTCGGTCGCAAAGGCGCAAGGTAGCGAACAGGTCCTGGGATTAACCAGGACCTGATCTTTATTCACTGCAGGGAATCTATTTCACTCGGTCTTTATTTGCCTGGCGGGGGAGATGAATGGTGAAAGCCGTGCCCTTGCCCAGTTTTGACTTGACTTCGATACTTCCCCCATGACCAGCCACGATCTGCCTGCAGATCGACAATCCCAAACCCGTCCCCGCCACTTTTCCCTCGGAGGCCTGCACCCGGTAAAACTTCTGGAAGAGATGCGGCAGCGCCTTGGCAGGTATTCCAGAACCGGTGTCGCGCACGCTTACCATCCACTCTTCCTTGTTGCACTGAGCCGTGACTTCCACCAATCCGTTGGGACAATTATATTTAATGGCATTGCTCAGCAGGTTGAGCATCACCTGCTTCATCTTATCCTTGTCGGCCTCGACCTCGGGGAAATCGACCGGGATCTTATTTTGCAGCCGCAGGTGGGTTTCATCTGCTTTGGCCTGCATGATCTGGAGGCATTCGACCACCATGGGCTGCAAATCGAACTTTGAAAGGTGGAATTGGACCCGCCCTGATTCCAGCCGGGCCAGGTCGAGAAATGAAGAGGTCAGCGAACTAAGCCGCAGGGTCTCGTTGTGGATATTCTGGATCATCGAGACGCGCTGATCTTGTGATATTTCCGGGCGCAGAAGCAGGTAGGTAGCCGTCCCGATGGACGCCAGCGGCGTCCGCAGTTCATGCACGAATTCGGCGATGAGGTCGGATTGTTGGAACAAACGCGCATTCTCGATCGCCACTGCCGCTTGCGCGCTCAGCACTTGTAATATATCTTCATCCGAGTCGGTGAAGTTGCCCTCGTGCTTGTTGATCACTTCCAGGACACCCACCACCTTATCTTTGGTAATGAGCGGCAGTCCCAGCATGCATTCAGTGGGGTAACGCGTCACCTGTTCGATCTTTTCAAAATAGCGGGGATCTTCGTGGGCGTTATCGATGCGGACAGGTTTCCGGTTGGTGACGATCCAGCCGGCAATGCTCCCCTCCAGCGGGACGACCAGGCCGCGCATCGTTTGCAGGTCCAGGTTGGTCGCCACCTGGAAATGCAGCTGCCGGGCCGCATCATCATATAACAAGATCGAAGCTGCCGCAGCCTCCGTGAGATCGACCGCCGCACAGATGATGCGGTTCAGCAAAATATCCAGGTCCAGGGTCGAGGCAAGGTCCCGGGCAATGTCGATCAGCCGGCGGTACCCCTCCAATCGTTTATCCGTTGCCTTCATTTCTGCTTTTCGAGTTCGAGGACCGAGGTAGCCAGGCGGGTAAATTGCTGTGCCGTCAGGCTGTCCGGGCGGGCCGCAATGGCGGTAGTCTTCCCGCGCACAGACATGTAGAGCAGTTCCGGCGTGGGAGTGATCGCCACTAACGGGGCTTGTCCTAGTTCTTTTTCCAGTTGCGCCAGGGTGAGTTGTGTATCCGACCGGATTCGGTTCACCACCACAACCTTGACGGATTGTTTCTTGATCCCCATTTCTACCAGATCATCGATTAGCTTCTTCGATTGAGCCACTGCATTCCCGACCGGTTCCGCTATGACAATGAGCAGGTTGCACAGGGTTACCATCTTCTGCGTGATCGAGGTCAGCCCGGCACCCAGGTCCAGGACCAGGTAAGGGGTCAGATAACTCAGCCGGTTGACCAGCGCGTCCATCTGAGCGATCGAATTCAGCAAGGCGGCATCCTTTGGTCGCGTGGTGCCAAACAAAATTCGCAAACCGTTCGGATGGGTGAAAAGCAGATCTTTGACCTTTTGGCGGGTCATGTCGCCAACGCTGGCAGTAAGGATCTCTCTCAGTGCCTTCGGATCCGCTTCGCCCATATCCGGCCCAATGCTGCCCATGCCGGGCCGTAATTCCGCTACGATCACCTCGGTTTCGGTGGCGATCCGTAGCGCGTCACCCAGGTTCACCGCCACGGTGGAGACACCCTGCCCGCCTCGCGGGCTTAATATCCCGATCTTCATGGCAGGTTTTTCATTCGGGAGTGGTGAGGTGACGCCCTTCGATTTGGTTGTCCGGGCAAGCAAGGCTTTTACGTGCGCGTTCAATTCAGAGGGATGGGTTGGCTTGGTCAGGTAGTCATCTGCCCCGGCCTCGAAGCCTGTCACTTTATCATCCAACTGCGTTTTAGCCGTGAACATGAGAATGGGAGTATTGGTCGTCAGAGGGTTGGCACGCAGGCGCTTGGCGACTTCGTAACCATCCATTTCCGGCATCATCACATCCAGCAGGATCAAGTCCGGGGTTTCGCGTTCGGCTTGCTCCAACCCTTGCGGGCCATTATTGGCAGCCACGATCAGGTACCCTTGTTTCTGAAGCATCAGCCCCACCAGCTTCAGTGTATCAATATCGTCGTCTATGATGAGGATTTTCTCTGCCATATCTGCTTCTCCATAAACATAATAAAGTCTAGCATAAAGCAGCCTTCGTAGCAAGGCAGCAAAACCGAACCCACTGCGATTTTATTCCCATTGTGAATGGGAACCATTATTTTACCGGATTTCAAATTTCGGTTCAGGATAACTGATGGAAAAAGTAATCCCGAGGGCGATTTTCCTCGGGATGTGTCTATCAAGATGATCTAGGCATACAATTGCTGTCGTATCTGCACCACCTGCCTGCGCAGGCGATCGTCCCGCTCCAGTAGGTCCGCCACCTTCTCGCACGCATACATGACCGTGGTATGGTCACGGCCTCCCAACGCCTGACCGATCTGCGGCAGGGAAATGTTCGTCTCCCGCATCAGGTACATGGCGATCTGGCGAGGGAGTGCCACATCGTGCGACCGTTCCGGCGAGAGCAGCCGCGCCACTGAAAGGTTGAAGGTCTTGGCAACCACATCCACCACCGTTGCCGGCTTGACATCGCCTCGCTGTGGCAGCAGGTCTGCCAGGGCCACGTCAGCCAGCTGCGGCGACAGGGCCATCCCGCTCAGGTCGGCAAAGGCGACGATGCGGTTCAAGGCACCTTCCAACTCGCGGATGTTCGACTGAACCCGGCGGGCGATAAGTTCCATGATTTCGGCAGGAACCATCCGGCCCAATCGCTCGGACTTGGAGCGCAGGATCGCCAGGCGAGTTTCGAAATCGGGCAGTTGGATATCCGCCGTCAGTCCCCACTCGAAGCGTGAACGAAGCCGCTCCTCCAGCGTGACCAGCGACTTGGGTGGCCGGTCGGAGGAGACGATGATCTGTTTGTTCTGTCCATGCAGGGTATTGAATGTATGGAAGAACTCCTCCTGGGTGGATTCCTTGCCGGCAATGAATTGGATGTCATCTACCAGCAGCACATCGGCAGAGCGGTATTTTTCCCGAAAGGCCTGGGTGGTATGCGAGCGGATGGCACCGATCATGTCGTTGGTGAATTCTTCCGATGATACATAGAGAACGTTCAATCCATGTTCCTGGCAGTAATTACCGATGGCGTGCAATAAGTGAGTTTTCCCAAGCCCGACCCCGCCATAGAGGAACAGGGGGTTGTAGGCCGTCGCTGGGTTCTCCGCCACTGCCTGGGCGGCTGCATGGGCAAGGCGATTGTTTGGACCAACAATAAAATTGTCGAAGGTATAGCGAGGGTTGAGAGAGCAGCTCTTTTGTCGCGCCGGCGGAATCGCTTCTTCCACACTATTGGACTCTGTCTGGGAAGCCATCATCGAGTCGCAGTTTTCTTCTGCAGCATTATTCGATTTAACAATAAAGGCGACTTCCACAGTTCGGTTCATGATCCCCATTAACAGCCGGGATACCATGCTCGAAAGACGGCTCTCCAGCCAGTCCCGGGCATATGCGTTGCGTACGGCGATGGTGAACAGCCCATCCTCATATGACTCGATCTGGGTATCGCGGACCCAGGTATCGAATGATGCTTTTGGCATCTCCATCTGAAGTTGCCCCAATGCTGATTGCCAGGCCCGCTCGGCTTCCATCTCTTTTCCTCCAGACGCTATCGGCGTTTAAGAACAGGGACAGAAGCCCACTGCCTGCGCAGTGGGAAAAGTGGATCAACTGTGGTCTTCCCTATTCTTATGTTTTTTGTACTTCAGGATTGGATAGTTGCCTGCTATCCCTACTTGCAAGAACATTCTAGCAGATATAATGGAAAAATTCTATACGGGTAACCTACGCTACCTTAAAAACATCCGAATCTTTAAGATTAGATTATCCTTAAAAAACGCTGTGAAACATCGGTGCTCACTCGATGAAATTCCCGCTCCAGGCACCCCCCACCCCCATCCGCAAATTTCATCCTCCCGCCATATGTGGGGTGGAATCCTGGCCGATAACACACCTGTGGGTAAAGAAATCCTGCAACCTTAAAAAATACGTTTGTCAAACAGGGCTGACCACTTCAATCGTGAAACGTATGAAACTATGTTTCCTTTGGGGAATCAGGAAATTTACAGGCTTTTACTGACTGGCATTCGCGGAACCCAGGCGAGGATGGTCGTTCCTTCACCCGGCGCCGAAATAATATCCACATCCCCGCCCACGTTGTTGACCCGGGTCTGCATATTTGCCAAGCCATGCCCCACCGTTCTATTGGCTTTTTCAAGATCGAAACCTTGCCCGTCGTCATGGACTTCCAATAGAACCCGGTCGGAAGTCGTCCACAGGTCCATCGTCACCTTTTTGGCATTGGCATGCTTGGCAATGTTCGCCAAAGCCTCCTGGCAAATATGGAACAACGCCATCGCATTGATCTGCGGCAGGTCGGTCAGGTGGTCCTTCGGACCTGCCAGGGTGATCTCCACCTGGGTGTTCTGGCGAAATTCGTTGATCAGCCGCCCCAATCCTTCGATGAGGGTTTCGCCCCGCAACTGTCGCGGACGAAGGTCCAGGATATAGTTGCGAATGTCACGGATGGTCCTGTTGAGGTCTTCCATAGCCTTGCGTAAGTGGGTTTCAGCCGCTGGCGGGTCTTCTTTCAGTAAAAGACGTGCATTTTCGAGACCCAATCCCACCCCGTAGATCGACTGGATTACCCCGTCGTGCAGGTCCATGCCAAAGCGTTCACGCTCCTCCAGCACTGCCACCCGGCGCGCATTGGAATGCAGGCGGGCGTTCTCGATGGCCGTTCCCGCCCCGGCAGCGACCGAATGCAGTAACTGCAGTTCGTTTTTCGAGATGGCTTTACGACTGCGGGTCGCAATGGTCAGCACGCCCACCACTTCCGCATGCGCCATCAACGGGATGCAGACAATTTGCTTGAAGCCGGCTTTCACGACCGCCGAGCGGGTGACACGCTCGTCATCTTCCAGATGGTTGCTGACGACCGCTTCCTTCTTTTCTGCCGCCTGCCCCACCATGCCTTCGCCCATTTTATAGCGGTTACGGGTCCAGAATGCTTCAGCAGCCTCCCCCCTGTGCAATACCAGCCGCAGCGTATCCCCATCTTCCTCTTTCAGGAAGATCTCACCGGCCTCCACTTTGAAATGGGCCATAAGTAGAGCCAGGGTTTTATTCAGGATCTCATCAAGTTCCAGCGAGGAGGCCAGGGCTGTGTTGATCTGATTAATGAGACCGAGTTCATCGTTCCGGCGGGTCAGGTTCTGGTCACGTTCATGCAGACTATCATATAGGCGGGCATTGTCGATGGCGACCGCCGCATAGGCAGCCAGCATCTCGATGATCTTTTCATCATCCGGAGTGAATTCGGGCGCACCGACCTTTTCGGTCAGGTAGATCTGACCCAACTGGCGGCTGCCCAGACGGATGGGTATACCCAGCAGGCTGTGCATCTCCGTATGGCCGGCTGGAAAGCCGACCGACGCGCGGGTCCTCTGAAATTTCGGGGATGCGGATGTTCCCGCTATCTCCGTGCATCAGCGCGCCGATCAATCCCAACCCGCGCGGTGGGTGGGGTAACCGTTTGATCTCTTCCGCGCTCATCCCAACCGTGATGAATTGTTTTAGTCTCCCCTCATCATCCAGAACGCCCAGCGCGCCGTACTTCGCCCCCGCCTGTTCGCAAGCCAGCGATACGATCCGTTCCAGCACTGTTTCAAGCGAGATATCCTTGATAATTTCCAGGCTCGCCCGGTGTAATGCGATCAGTCTGTCTTGCAACTCTTCGCGAGTCAGCAGCATGCAATCACCTCGATAATGTGGATGATTTTACTCCACATCACGACTAAATAGCAAGTTTGGCGGAATCTCATTTCCCTCGGGTGATGTATACACTCCAATATCATAATTTGATAGGTTTTGCCAGAACCCTACAGTAAAATTCTACCAAATGTCCTGTCTTCCCCTGCCGGTTAGAGCTGCAGGCCGTCGGTGGGGTTGACCCTGCCAGGAGAAACCATTATCATGACCACTTCCCGCATTGCCCATTTCTATGACCGGCCCTTGAACGAACGCCTGCTCAGCCTGGCAGAGGCGCGCGGCCTTTCCCCGGACGAACTGGCCCCCTTCCTTTCGGCCGGGCTTTCCGCCGAACAGGCCGATCATATGGTCGAGAACGGCCTGGGCACCTTCGCCTTGCCGCTTGGGATTGGGCTGAATTTCATCGTCAACGGAGTGGAGGTGCTAGTCCCGATGGTCATCGAAGAACCATCGGTGGTGGCAGGCGCCTCCTTCATGGCGAAATTGGTTCGCGCTGGCGGCGGCTTCACTGCCACGGCCACTGCTCCGGAAATGATCGGGCAAATCCAATTGCTGGGGATCGACGACATGCAGGCCGCCAGCCGAAAACTGGAACAACACAAGGCCGAACTGATCGCCGAAGCCGATGCAGTGGACCCGCTGTTAAAGAAGTTCGGCGGCGGCGCTCGTGACCTGGAGATCCGTCTCATCAACGACTCGCCCATCGGGCCTTTCATGGTGCTGCACCTCATTTATGACGTGCGCGATGCCATGGGCGCAAATGCCGTCAATACCGCCTGCGAACGCCTGGCTCCCCGCATCGAAGCCATCACCGGCGGACGGGTGCATTTGAAGATCCTCTCCAACCTGGCCGACCGCCGCATGGCAAAAGCCGTTTGCACCATCCCGGTCAGCGAACTGGCTTTCCAATCCTACCCGGGTGAGCAGGTCCGTGACGGGATCATTACCGCCTGGGCCTTCGCCGCGGCAGACCCATATCGCGCCGCCACCCATAATAAGGGCATCATGAACGGGGTGGATGCAGTCGTCATCGCCACGGGAAATGACTGGCGCGCCATCGAAGCCGGAGCCCATGCCTATGCCGCCCGCGGTGGATCCTATACCAGCCTGAGCCGCTGGGGCAAGGATGAGCAAGGCAACCTGACCGGTGAACTGGAAATGCCCATGGCCGTTGGCATCATCGGTGGAGCCACACGCGTCCACCCCACCGCCAAGGCCGCTCTCAAGTTGATGGGCGTCCAATCAGCATCAGAGCTGGCCGGCATCATCGTCTCGGTTGGGCTGGCTCAAAACCTGGCTGCACTTCGTGCGCTTTCAACCGAGGGCATTCAGCAAGGTCACATGACCCTCCACGCCCGTCAGGTCGCCATCGCCGCCGGGGCGGAAGGTGAATTGATCGAAAAAGTGGCCGGCCAAATGGTGGCAGAAAAAACAGTTAGAATAGACCGGGCCGAAGAGATCCTGAAGGCTATAAAATAAAGAGTAATAAAAAATTTGCTTGTCGAAACCGGGCTATTCCAGCCCCTTCGATAGGAAAGGCATTTATGACAACCCCACAACAATCCACCACTCTGCTGAAACCCTCCAACCCGGTTGGCATCATTGGCTACGGAGCCTATGTGCCCCGCTACCGCCTGCCTGCCAGGGAAGTCGCCCGCATCTGGACCGGCGGAAAAGTATCCGGCCTGCCGATCAAAGAGAAGGCTGTCCCGGGCCTGGACGAAGATGTGATCACCATGTCCATCGAAGCCGCCCGCAATGCCATGAAGCGCGCCCAGGTGGACCCGGCTGAGATCCGCGCCGTCTGGATCGGCTCCGAGTCCCATCCCTACGCCGTCAAGCCCAGCTCCACCATCATCGCCGAAGTCATCGGCGCGGCCCCGCACATCCAGGCCGCCGACATGGAATTTGCCTGCAAGGCTGGCACCGAAGCCATCGTCATGGCAATGGGCCTGGTCGGGTCCAAGATGGCCCATTATGCCGTCGCCATCGGCATGGATACCGCCCAGGGCAAGCCCGGCGATGCCCTCGAATACACCGCCGCTGCGGGCGGGGCTGCCTTCGTCATCGGACCTGCGGACGAATCCTTGGCAATCATCAACGCTTCCTATTCCTATGTCACCGATACGCCCGATTTCTGGCGGCGCGAGCACCAGGTCTACCCGGAGCACGGTCAGCGCTTCACCGGCGAACCGGCTTATTTCAAACACATCACCTCCGCCGGCAAAGTCCTGATGGAAGCCGGCGGGACCGTTCCCAAGGATTACAAATGGGCCGTATTCCACCAGCCCAATACCAAGTTCCCCCAACGTGCCGCCTCCCTGCTGGGCTTCACTCCCGAACAGATCGCACCCGGCCTGCTCTCGCCGGTCATCGGCAACACCTATGCAGGCGCGGCCATCATCGGGCTGACCGCCATCCTGGACATCGCCGAGCCCGGCGACCGCATCCTGATGGTCTCTTTCGGCTCCGGCGCAGGTTCGGATGCCTTCGATATCGTCGTCACCGACAAATTGCTCGAGCGGCGTGACCGGGCACTCAAAACCCAGGATTACATTGCCCGCCGCACCGAGATCGACTACGCCACCTATGCGCGCATGCGCGGCAAGATCACAATGAAATAGGACCTGCGGGTCAACAAAATAAGAAAGGTTCATTCATGACTGATATTGTCATTGCCGGGGTAGGTCAGATCCCCGTGGGCGAACACTGGGACGAATCCATGCGTTCCCTCGCTGTCAAAGCCATCCAGTTGGCCTTGGTCAATTCAGCCGGGTTGCAGCCGCAAGCGCTCTTCGTTGGCAACATGCTGGCTGCCAACCTCTCCCACCAGGCGCACCTGGGCACCCTGTTGGCGGATTTTGCCGGGTTACACTCCCACGATTCAGGTCACCGGGTCGGGATCGAAGCCGAGACCATCGAGGCTGGTGGCGCTTCCGGCGGCGCGGCTCTGCGCCAGGGCTTCCTTGCCATCGCCAGCGGTTACGTCGATGTCGTTCTCGTGGTTGGGGTGGAGAAATACACCGATATGGTCGGCCCGGAAGTCGAAACCGCCGCCGCCACCGCCGCGGACAGCGATTTCGAAACCATCCAGGGTCTCACCCCCACCGCCCAGGCAGCCTTGTTGATGCGCCGGTATATGCATGAGTACAAAGTCCCGGCGGACGGACTGGCGGGTTTTCCCCTGACTGCTCATGTTAATGGGGCTGGCAACAAAAATGCCATGTACCGCAAAGCCATCGCCATGGAAGCCTATCAAAAAGCAGAGCCGGTCAGCGACCCGCTGAATCTGTTCGATATCTCGCCCAATGCCGACGGCGCCGCAGCGGTCATCCTTACTCGCGCCGACCTGCTGCCGGCTAATTTTCCCCACCCGCCCATCCGCATCGCCGCTTCCTCCTGCATGTCGGATACGCTGGCTTTACACGACCGGACCGACCTGTTGCGATTTGCCGCCGCCCAGGCCTCGGTGGAACAGGTGCTCCAAAAAGCCTCCCTGCGCCTCGAAGAAGTGGACCTGTTCGAGTACTACGACAGCTATTCCATTTTCGCCGCCCTCTCCCTCGAAGCTGCCGGATTCGCCGAGCGCGGCGAAGGCTGGAAACTGGCTGCCGATGGATCCATTGCCCGCACCGGTCAAATCCCGTGCGCCACGATGGGCGGACTGAAGGCCCGCGGCAATCCCGGCGGCGCCACCGGCGTGTACCAGGCTGTTGAAGCCGTCTTGCAGTTGCGCGGTGAAGCCGGTCCCAACCAGATCAGCGGCGCCCGCCATGCGCTGATCCAATCCATGGGCGGGCCTGCCTCCACCGTGGTGACCCACCTCCTGGAATCATTCGAAGCCTGATAAAACGGTCCAGCGGATACCTTACAGCACCATTAATTGAGAAATATTAACCTGTAATGTTATCTTGATAGTTCCTGATAGTCTCCCAGTATAGAATTAGCGTAGATAAACTCAAGGAGATAATGTTTTATGGAAATTCCACGCCACTGGCGATTGAAACAACAACGATACGGATTAGTGGGAGAAGTTTGCCCTCATTGCGACGTAAAGATATTCCCACCGCGTGACGTCTGCCCCTCTTGCGGCCATGAAGCCAAGACCAGTTTTGCTTTTAGCGGTAAAGGGGAAATATTCTCTTACACTACCATCTACGAAGCCCCCACCGGTTTCGATGAGACCGCCCCCTACACAGTGGCTCTGATCAAACTGGAAGAAGGCCCCCTGGTGACCGCCCAACTGACCGACATCGGCGCACAGCAAGTGGAGATCGGCATGGCCGTCGAGATGGTCACCCGCCGCCTCCGCCAGGATGGCGACGAGCGGGGTATGCTGATCTACGGGTATAAATTCAGACCGGTCATGAACGCGTAAAGAGAATCTGGTAGAACCAAAAAATGCCTTCCGGTATTGGAAGGCATTTTTTATTCTCTGGCAATTTGTATAAAACGGGGCTAAAATATCCGAAATCATTATCGTTACCAGAAAGGATAAACCCATGGCTAAGCAACCTGAATTCAAGAAATATCTACCATTGGAAAAGTGGTTCAGCGAACAACCCCCAGCCAGGAAGCAGTTGGAATTAACCTTCGATCAAGTCGAAGCCATCCTGGGAAACCCCCTGCCCGCCTCCGCCACCAAACTTATCACCTGGTGGACAAATGTCTCACCAAAAATCCAGAGTCATCGCACCGCCTGGCTCAATAACGGTTGGAAGGTGTCGGAATTCGACCAAAAAGCCCGGCGGGTAAAGTTCGTCCGATCTTGAGGTTTTGGATGAAAATGCGCTCTCCAGATTTGGAGAGCGCATTTTTGGTTCTATGGCATAATTGGGGCAAGGGTGGGTCGTTCGGAATCCAATTTCGAAGCGGAGAAGAAACTTATATATGGCCGAAAAAATAATAATTAACAGTAACCCTGATACAGGCAATAAACTCCAGAAATGGGGCGGAATTGCATCCTTCGTGTTGGCAATAACCTTCATCGTTCCAGCATTAATCTGACTTAACCGGGAACTTGCGAGATACCTTCGGACCTTCTACCTATTCCATCGCTGATTTCCTGTATGGGCCGGTGTGGGCTGCCAGCCTGGTCACGGTCGTTTATGCCCTCAGGGAAAGAATCGGCGATCACGCTCCGCGTCGCATGACTTTCGCGCTGGTGATAGCATTGCTTGCGGCGGGGACAATGGTTGTTGTCGCTTTCATTCGCTCAGCCAATCGCCATTACCACATTATCCATCCTGAATTAAATCTGGAATCTTCGACGCCGGTGATGGTGGTTTGGACCACTATCCTGGCGGGTTTGACCGGCGCGGGCTGGCATTTCCTGGGGTGGGCGTTGCTGCTCGTCGGGTCAGCCGGCTGGACCTCTCGCCGTCTTCCGCGTATTTTAAGTGCATTGAATTTGACGTGTGGGGTGGTGGCATTGTTCGTGTATCTTTTGCCTGTCAACGAAGGACTCGCGGGGACACTGGGAGTAGTAGTGAGCATCTGGCAGGGAATCTTGCTATTCAGAGGCGAGCGGAGAGATGGTCAACCTGGGTAGGTTGGATCGTCATATCAGCCTGCCGCATGATAGGGACAGTTTCTCGACAATATCATAAACCGAAGAAAATTAGTTCACGAACTTGTCGATCTTTTCCTCTTGGGCGAAATGTAAGAGTAGGTGGATAATTGTCAACCACACAGCAATTACGTCATCTCATTTTCCGGATGGCTGCTAAACCGGCAGGCTTGCGAATGTTTTATCTGTTCGTTAGCCTGATCGATCTGCCCATTAGCCGATTGACGAAAGGCACTTTCATTCCTAGCGCCCAATGGAACATCATGCCAATCATTTACCTTACTACCATTGGCGCGAAAAGCGGAATTGCTTACTCGATACCGGTTCTATCCATCATCGATGGGGATAATCGCATCCTGATCGGCTCCAACTGGGGCAGTACCAAAAATCCCAACTGGATTTATAACTTGAGAGCACATCCACAAGCCCGGGTGCGTAAAGGTAAAATAATAAAAGATTTTCTCGCTCGTGAATTGCATGGCAATGAACGCGCAGTTTACTGGAAAAAAGCCGTGACCTTTTATCCGCCTTACACAGCTTACGAGAAACACTCGGGCCGTTCATTGCCAATCTTTTTGCTGGAACCAATTGAATAATAAATGCTCCCCAGCTTGTTGTCCTAAAATGTTTTATGGTCGTGCGAATATTACACGTAGATGCAGTTGGTTCCCATAAAACGAGGGAGTAACATTACGGCTAGCAAGGTAAAATTTGTTCTCTGCGTTTACGCAAGTCGATACCTTCTTAGAGACCGCACAATTTCGAGAAACATGTAATAATTTCCCTGAGTCATGTGGACCCTCAAAGGTTCTTATGGAAAATTCAGTCACGCCCACACATCGGGATCCGTCTTTCCATTTCAAAGAAAAATGTCTTCGAAAGAAAATATGTGCCGGGGATCGTTTTGGCTCTGATCGTCTTGTTGGGATTTTTCCTCAGGCTTTACCAAATCGGTCGGGATAGTTTTTGGGCTGACGAAACTGCTCAAGCCTTTGCTATCAGCGAACCGACCATCCCATTGATGTTCAAGTCGATCCGTTCCGAAGTAATGATGATGCCGTTGGATTTTTTTGTGGGACGGGGGGTGGCTCAGACACTAGGAACGACTGAAGGTCTCTTAAGAGGTCCGTCTTTGCTATGGGGGACATTATCGATCCTGGTGTTATTCTTTCTGGCCAGGCACGTGACCAATGCACGCACCGCCTTGTTGGCCTCCTTCCTGCTGAGCATCTCCACAATTTACATTCGTTATTCCCAGGAATTCAGACCCTACGCCTCTTTGCTATTTTTTACCCTGCTCTCTACTTATCTGCTATTTAAAGCCATTCAGTTGGATAGATTTTGGAATTGGTTGCTTTTCTTCGTGGTAACTCTGGTCGGTATTTATTTCCACATATACGTCTACCTGGTAGTGGTCATTGGATACTCGATATTATTCTTTCGATTTCTTACCAAGAATCCCATCCGTCGTCAATTTATCATCCTATCCATTCTAAGCGGCCTTCTATTTATTTTCTTATTGCCGGCGTATTTCTATTTTGGGACCGGTCTTCCGGTGAATTTCGAACTATTAGCCCATGACAAGATCTTATGGGTTCCCATATTGAAAGCCATCCAGTGGCAGCCTTCGAAATTTATTCCTACTGATGTGCCCGTCTTTGGACCGTGGGAGGCCATCAATATCATCTTTGGAATTTGTGGTTTGTTCTACCTCGTCAAAGACTTAAAGACCCGGCAGCCAATGATGGCATTGGTGATTGGTTCACTGGTTCAGATTGGATTGATCCTGGCAGCCGATATCATTAAGACTTACTGGTTCATTCCCAGGCAGCTTCTGCAAATAGCTCCGTTCATGATCATTACGGCTTCTTATGGTCTTTTCCGATTATTTGATGATCTGTCTAATAAATTAAAGGAGGATCTTTGCGGATTGCTTCCGCTCTCATGTGGCTGACTATCCTCGTTTGGGCATTAGCCGCCCTCCCAAAATTGAATACCTATTATCGATCCGAACGAAGTAATGTCAGGGAAGTGGTCAGCGCATTAGCGTCTATGACCAACCCTGGTGATACGATTTATATTACGCCTTCGTGGGATGCCAAAGTGTTTCTCTATTATTTCATAAGAAATGATGCGGCTGATCGATTTCCAGATGTCAAACAAGTTGTCTTCACGGATTTTGTCGCTCAGGCCGGTAACCTTGAAGGGAATACTTATCTTGCCGCATCTTTTTTGACAAAAGCGGATCAAAATATTCTGGCAGACCTGGGATTTTATAGAGTTCCCATTGACAACATGACAGCCTATAACAGCACATATTTATATAGATCGCCCTGATTAATTGGTTTTTTAGGCTGACGTATCTGCTTTTGCACTTAAAAATATAGGGGACGGATGATATATAATATAAAAGAGCGTCCAATATTCCTCTTTCTTGAAAAATCGGAAGAATAATGACCTCTCGGGAGTAATTGTTATATACGCTGCCAAAAAGAAGAAAATCCATAAAGCCCTTTCCGGGTTCATCATAACAAGTATCATTCTCGCGTCACTAGGCGCGGCTGGATTTGCCGCGGCCCGCACTGCCGCCTCGCCCACCCTGCCCTCCGCCGCATCCAACTCTCCCCTTACAGGCGCTCTTCTACCCTCAACTGATCAACTGGCTCAAATCACTCCTGAGCAGGAGCTCCAGCGATTTGGTCTCATCTCTCCTTCGGAGGGATGGATCCTTTTCGGTTCCCGCCTTTATTGGACCTCCACCACCGGCGATAACTGGACCGACATCACCCCGCCCCTGCCCGCCTCCGCCATCATTCACGACGTCACGTTCATGGATGCAGGGACAGGCTACATCCTTTGGTCCATCGTCGATCCTTCCGGTAATCTCATCATCCAGGCATCTCGGACCTCAACAACCGGTGCCGCCTGGACCGATATCCTCATCCAAACCGTATTGCCTGAGGATCCCGATATTGCCTTCGAAACACTCACCCTGGGCTGGCTCGATAGTCAAACCGGCTGGGTCTCCCTTAAGCGCCAGACCGGCTCCAATTTCAGTTTCGGGACCCTCTTCCGCACCGATGATGCCGGCCTGACCTGGCAGCGGCATGCGCTGCCCATCGGTGGCCCGGTCTCGTTCGTGGACGCGCGCCAGGGCTGGATGGCCGGCGGCCCTGCCCGTGATCAGTTGTTCCGGACTCTCGATGGCGGCTCCACCTGGGAAGATCAGCCTGTGCCCCTCCCGTCAGATGAAGGGCAGGTTTCCAACATCTATCCGCCCGTGTTTGATTTAGCCGGAAATGGATTACTCGCGTTCGTCTCTCAGCAAGGCGAGGCTTTCCAATTCAACCTCTACTTCACCAGTTCCGGCGGCGCAGATTGGATCTTCCTGGCCAGTTTCCCGCTCGGTTCCGAGGTCAGCCAGCCGCCCGTTTCCATCCTTGACGCTCGCAATCTGCTTGCAACCGTGCCCGCCTCCAACCAGGTCCTCCGCCTGGTCAATGGACAGGTGGAGACCCTGATAAATGAGGATGGCCTCTCTGCCTCTATCGTCGATTTGGATATGCTCACGCTGGATATAGGTTGGGCCAAATGGATCGAGTCGGATTGCCAGAGCGAATTGACCCCCGACGCAGGCGGCACGACCAATATCACCTGCACCACCGTCACAAAATTGATCCGCACCGACAATGGCGGGGTTACCTGGCAGCCCATTTACTTCCCTCGTACCCCCACCGATTCCATCCGCCGGATTGAAGCCGACTCCATCGACCCGCCTCTGCAGGTCACGTCGATCAACGCCGGGCTTACCCGGTTGTTGGTGGGTCAGGGGTTCGATGCCTGTAATATCCCCACCCTCGCGCAGCTGCAAGCCTGGTGGAATGGCAGCCCCTATAAAGCAGTGAATGTCTATATCGGCGGTTCTGCCCGGGGGTGCTACAACCTGGCTCTCTCGGCCTCCTATATCGAACAGATCTCCCGTCAGGGCTGAACTTTATCCCCACCTGGGTCGGCCCGCAGGCCCCCTGCACCACTTTCAGAAAGAAATTCAGCCCCGACCCCGCCACTGCCTACCAGGATGGGATCAATGAGGCCAATCTCGCCGTCGATACCATGGCCTCTTTCGGCCTTACGTATCCGGATAAATCCGGCTCAGTCATCTACTATGACCTGGAAGCATTCTCTGGAGACCAGGCCTGCCGTGATGCGGTCAAATCCTTCATGAACGGTTGGGTGGCGCAGCTGCACGTGCGTGGCAATCTTGCCGGTGTCTATGGCTCTACCGGCTGCACCAACGGCCTGAACCTTTATCTGACCATCCCCAACGTACCTGATGTGATCTGGCCCGCCATTTGGGATCATAATATCGGCCATGTGGATGCGAACTATGAACCACTGGCAACCGTCTGGACAGCCGGCTGCATTTCCACCTCCTCCTGGAATAACCATCAACGTATCCGCCAGTATGAAGGCGAACATAATGAGACCTGGGGCGGCGTGACCATCAACATTGATAATGATGTCATCGATGGCGTGGTTTCCGTCCCCTATTTTGGCACCCCCACTGCGGGTTTCTCCGCCGCGCCGCTCGCCGGTGAAGCTCCCCTGACAGTCGCTTTTTACATCACCAACACCATCTACATGACCTCCTGCAGTTGGAATTACGGTGATGGGCAAACCGGCACATCCTGCGCAGCCAGTCATTCTCATACGTACACATCTCCGGGCACTTATACGGTCAGTCTCACCGCCACCGGCCCGGGCGGGTCTAACAGCGTGACCCGCGCCAATTATGTGGTTGTTTCGCAACCTGCTCCCACCGCCAGGCCGGACCTGGTCCCGTTCCCTCGCGTGGGCCGTTCGAACCCGCTTAGCCTCTCCTCCCTCGCCGGCACCACCACCGACGGCACATTGTATGCAGGCCAGCCTACCTACATCGACTGGGGTTTCAAGAATATCGGTACAGGCACTGCCACCGGAACATTTGCGATCGAGATGTATATCGATGCGCAGCGCTTCATCAATTACAATTTCGCCGGGCTGGCTGCCGGCGCATCCGCTGGTTATGATGACTGGCTGGTGACCTGGCCCACTGTCGGTTGGCACACCGTCCGGTTGGTGGTTGACCCCGCCAACACCGTCGCCGAAACCGACGAGACCAATAATATCTGGGCGGCCCAGTTCTACTGGGAGCCCCCGGCATCTACAGGTCCCACGACCATCTCTCCCACTGGCGTCATAACAACCCCCACACCTTCATACATTTGGAATGCCGTAACAAACGCCGTTTCTTATGAGCTCCAGGTGGATTCAATCACCACTGGCTCCAACGTATTTAAAGTTTCATCCATCATTCCGGCTTTCATCTGCAGCGGGTCCACCTGCACCTATCAGTCCGCCATCCCCCTTTCTCCCGGCGATTACCAGTTCAGGGTGGCAGTGAAATACGTCGACTTAACCACCGCCTACAGTTCCTGGATGACCTTTACGGTTGGCATTGTGCCGGCCACTCCCTCCGTCTCCGCTCCTACCGGGACGATCACCGATACTACCCCAACATTCTCCTGGAGTGCATCGACCGGCGCCAGTTGGTATGAACTCTATATTTTCCCCTCCGGCTCGACCATCCCGATCATTTCATACACAAATATTCCAGCCAGTACCAGATGTATCGCCAACGCCTGCACCTTCACGCCCACCATGCCCATCGATCGGGGCAATTACCAGTTCCACGTGCGAGCGGCCAATCTGGCCGGCGCCAGCGCCTTCAGCGTCAAGGGGAGTTTTACCATGAACGCTGATGCAAATTTGGTACACTACTACTTCCCATACATGATCCGTTGATATCTGTCCTGCAAAAAAATTTCCCAACTTTCATCACAGTTAAAAAAACGAATGGTCCAGTCTCATCGGCTGGACCATTCTTCATTGACGATTTAAGAATAAAACAACTCGGGAAAGGGATACGGGTTTTACGAAACCGTTGCCTCAGCCGCTCTGGTTCCCTCATTCAACCTCTTCATCAACTTCTCTCTCACTCCATCTTTCAACGAGAAACGCGCCGCCTTGCCGTCGTTTTTTGTCTCCATCGAGCTGAACATGGGGAACACATAACCACACAACCCTTCCACTACGCCATAGTAAAAGGCTTCTTTCTGCGTCTTTCCTGCCTCCGCTGGCAGCCCCTCCGAGCGTACCCCCAGCGTTTCCACCTTGGAGAGCATGTATTCCTTATTGATGTCGATCCCATCGATCTCCACCATCAGTTGGACCGTGGCGAGGTCCACCATCTCCACTATCCGCGAGGATGCTTCCGGCATCAGTCTCAAGACCGGCAGGTGGAAGGTCTCGGGGAATTTCGCCTGTGCCTCATCCTTCCGGCCTCGAAAGATCGTCGCGATCTGCTTTCTGTATACCACCAACCCCACCGCCAGCAGCAGCATAGCCAGTAAGCCGAGAAACACAGCCGGTTTCTCCAGAAAACGCCAAATCCGACCAGTTACTTTGACCACCAGCGAGGATAAGGCAAACGAGAAAGTCACATCGGTAGTATTCGCGATGGCTCCCGCGTAGATTACGATCACCACCAGCACAACCACGCCGAGCAGGATGAGGATAAGCAATGTTTTATTTTTCATAAAGAATCCTTGTGCGCTCATTTCCAGAGCGGTTTGTGGTTCGGGCGTTTCCACCGCTGGTTTCTTTGGTGACAAAAAGAATTCCCACACAGTCCAGACCAGCACCGGCACACCCAGCATCAGGAACGCCAATTGCGATCCTTCGCCCGGTTGGATCATGGCATACATGATCGTAACAACCGGAAGGATGAGCAGGCCTAGCAGAATTTTCCGTCTCAGTGTCATCATAATATTCAGAAAGACAAGAACACTGGTCTTCCCCTCGAGTTTATACCAAAATTTGTCTCCCCGCCAGTGCCTCCCGGGTGGTTTCACTCCTCCAATCCCGGCTCAATTACCATCCTTGGAAACATGCCAAACATCACTTGCCCGCCTGATTGGCCCGACCCTATAATTATCTTACATTCCCCTCTCACCGTAACCAGATCATCATCTTCCTTTGGAGGAAAGTCTCGGATGATATCCAATCGGCCCACCTGGAAAATCCTTAACAGTATCCTGGCTCTGACTCTTGTTTTCTCATCTATCAATGTTCGCCGCGTCTCCGCCGCCTCGACCGATTGCCCCACCCAACCCGTCCGCCTGACCCTCGCCTCCGAGCAGATCGAGTTCTGCTCTCCTACCAGTCTCCCTTATACCGCCGTTGAAGACAATGCCTCCGTCCCGAATGTAAGTTATGGAGGCCTTGACCAACGCGATGGATATGGATTCCTGAGTATCAAGGCCGCCTCCCCCGGTTACGGACCCGGTCCCGGCAGACCCGCCTACACGCCCGGCGAAGTCGAGGCCTATCGCCAGGCCATCCGCCAGGCTGAAGTATCCCAATCTGACCGTTCCGTCAGCGACGGTCCCAGCGCCAATTTGTGGGGCGAGAGCGTTCCCGCTATGCAGGTGGAAGTTGTCCTGCAGACCTCACTGGGCGAACTGCCGATCATTTCCGTCGAATGGCTGGTCGAGCACAATGACCGCCTTTGGAGCATCACCATTGCCTGGGATACGACCGTGGAGAATGCCGCTGAGTGGGAGGCAGCCGCAGAGAATTTCTCCATCGATGCGCCTGCACAAACCGACTTGCCCGATACCGCCCTGGACCTGGGAGCAGCCTTGCAGGCCTCCCAATCGATACCGGATTTTCCAAGCCCTGCCGGGATCGTGGATGTTAGCCTGCCTTCCTGGTGGGACGGATGTGATCTGTGACGATACCAATTATTTCAATGCCACCGGAGTACACTCAACTGCTTTTGGGCTACCATGGCGTGGAGTATATGCCTGTGGAACGATTCCAATTAGCGCTATGGAGAATTATCTCGTCCAGTTTTACCCGGGTGCTTGGGGACAGTATGAGTTTCAATGCGTTGAACTCGTCATGCGGTTTTTTTACCTTCAATGGGGAATAGGGCCCTGGCGCGGCAGCGGAAGTACCATCAAAGATTATTACCCGGCTGACACGGTGGATTTTTTCCCTAACGACGGCACCCACCCGATCTTTCCCGGCGATATCATCACAGAAAATTCCCTGGGCGGAAGTGATGGCGGTCATGCTATGCTCGTTTACGATGTAATTGTAAATGGCGCGGGGACAGGAACTGTTTACATCATGGAACAGAATTCCTCTACTTCAGGCCACAGGACCTTGTCGATAATTGAATGGGAGATGGCCACGGATTCATGGACAGGCAAGTCGATCCAGGGTTGGCTGCATGCCAAAGCCAACCAGGCCGACGGTGACCCCGATCCCGCCTTTGTCCCGGTGGGCAGCGGTTTGAATGGCCCGGTTAACGCTATGGGTCTGCAAACCAGCGGCAAGCTGGTCGTGGCGGGTCCATTCACCGGCTATGGAGTCAGCCCGGTCAACCACATCGCTCGCCTGAACGCCAACGGCTCTCTGGATGCAACATTCAATGTGGGCAACGGCGTCTCCAATATTTCCGGCAACGCCCAGGTCAACGCATTGAAGGTCCAGGCCGATGACAAGGTGCTGGTCGGCGGTTTCTTCGATACATACGATACCACCGCCGTCACCAACATCGCCCGCATCGGCACGACCGGGGCGATCGATGCCACCTTCATTCCTCCCGCCACCATGACCGCCACGTCAGGCGATGCCGCCGTCAACGCTATCGCCGTCCAATCGGATGGGAAGATCCTGATAGGCGGAAAATTTCACAGCCTGGGCGGGAACACGCACGACAACATTGCCCTCCTGAGTTCCACCGGCACGCTGGATGCGTCCTTCACCGCCTCCACCAATGGGATCGTCTATTCTCTGCTGCTGCAACAAGATGGGAAGATCCTCGTCGGGGGTGCATTCACCCAGGTCAACGGGATCAACCGCTCGGGCATCGCCCGCCTGAATGCCGACGGCAGCCTGGACAATACTTTTACCGTCGGCTCCGGCGTCAATGGAGCCAGCGGTCAACTCCATCGCCTTGCAGGAAGACAAGATCCTCATCGCCGGCAACTTCTCCACCTACAACGGCGCCTCCCGCAACAAGATCGCCCGCCTGAACGCCAACGGAAGCCTCGACACGTCCTTCAACCCGGGTACAGGCGTAGGTGGGACCTCCCCCTATCTGCTCTCCGTGGCAACCCAGCCGGATGGGCGCATCCTCATTGGCGGAAATTTTTCCACCTACAACAGCGTGGCTCTTTCGAACTTCATCCGCCTGAACTATGACGGCACGCGGGATACCTCTTTCTACGCTCGCGTGAACAACACCATCAGAGCGATCTTGCTGCAATCGGACAATAAGATCCTGCTTGGTGGAGACTTCCCCTCTTACGTGACACGCCTGCTCAACCACATCGAACCCTGCTATACGTTGACAACGACTGCAAGCCCCCCTGCAGGTGGCTCGATCAATGTGAACAAATCCCCCAACTGCCCCGGCAGCAAATATATCAATGGCACCGACCTTCGCTGACCCCCGTCCCCAACACCGCTGACGAATACCAGTTCACCCACTGGAGCGGTGAGCGCGAGTGGTTCCACCAACCCTCTCATCCTGACCATGTCCTCCGACAAGACTATCACCGCCAACTTCCTCAATCCGCCCGACGCGCCTGTTAAAGCATTCCCTGCCAATGGTGCCAACCAACTCACCAACTCCAATCTGAGTTGGAATCCCAGCGCTCGCGCCACCAGTTATGAGTACTGTCTCTATATTTCCAATCCAAACGATTGCGAGGCCACCCACGGCGACTGGGTCTCCACCGGCGCGGCCACCACCGCTTTCGTGACCGGGTTAACTCCTTCCACCACATATCATTGGCAGGTGCGCGCCCGCAACCAGGTCGATACCACCGATGGAAGCGGCGGCTATTGGGTATTCACCGTGGTGATTGGCTCGAAGACGTTTATACCTTTGGTGATGCGATAATATATACCACCCCTCTTCAGAACTACCTCAACTCCCTGCCCCCGTTGACGTCCACCGTCGCGCCGGTCATGAAACTGTTGGCCGGGCTGGCGACAAAGACGATGGCCCGGGCGATCTCTTCCGGCGTGGCGAAGCGCTGCAGCAGCATCTTGTTCTTGGCGTAATCCTTGTCCAGTTCGTCGATGGTATCCTGTCCCATCGGGGTCATGGTCACACCGGGTGTGACACAGTTCACCCGCACCCGCGGAGCCAGCGCCCGGGCGGCGCTCTTGGTCAGGTTGACCAGCCCCGCCTTGGCAGCCGCATAGTGAGCCTGGTGAGCCACCCCCGTCTGCGCCGATACGCTCGATACCATCACCACTGCCGCGCCTTCCCGCAACAGCGGCGTCAACCCCTGCAGGACGAAGAAGGCGCTCGTAAGGTTGACGTCGAGCACCCGTCCCCACTCTTCCGGCGTGATCTCATCGAAGTCGCTATGCAGGCTCAAGCCCGCGCAGAGAACCAGCCCGTCCAATCCATCGATCTCCTCCGGCATGTTGCGGATCGCCTGGCTGATCTCATCCGTCTTGCGCAGGTCCATCGACAGGATCCATGCTCGCCGGCCTTTTTCCCGTACCATGCCGGCAGTCGCTTCGGCCCCGCTTTTGTTGCTCCCATAAGAGATGACTACATCCGCCCCTTCTTCGGCAAAGATGCGGGCTGCGGCCTGCCCGATCCCGCTCGACCCGCCCGTGATGAAAATGACCTTGTTTCCCAATCCCAGATCCATGAAATTATCCTGTCCTCCAGAAATTTGATCGCCGGAAGTATAGCACCACTTTTTGCGTTCCTATTTATAAAAATCCAGAGCAGAGGTCTGACAACAAATTTCCAAAAATCCCTTGACTTATCTAGACAGGCGTGATATAAACCGGCCCAATATGTCAGCACCCATTTTGAACCTCAAGTCACCCCGCGCCCGTCGTCCGATCCTTCACCCCCTCCGGGAAGGATGGTTTGTGGCGCCTGTCTGCAAGTAGAAAAGATGACCCCGCGCACACCTTAAGCAAACCAAGCCCTCCTTCCCGGGAGGGCTTTTTGTTGCCTGTTGCCTAACATTCATTTATCCATCAAAGGAGAAGATTATGGTCAAACAAAATGTCAAGAAAGTCGTCCTGGCCTATTCGGGTGGTCTCGATACATCCGTCATCGTTCCGTGGCTCAAGGAAAATTATGGCTGCGAGGTGGTCTGCTTCGCCGCCGATGTCGGTCAGGGCGAGGAACTGGATGGTTTGGAAGCCAAGGCCATCGCCAGCGGCGCCAGCCAGCTCATCATCCATGACCTGCGCGAAGAACTGGCCGCGGATTATATTTTCCCCATGCTCCGCACCGGTGCGGTCTATGAGCGCAAATACCTGCTCGGCACCTCCATCGCCCGGCCGCTCATCGCCAAGCACCAGGTGGAAGTGGCCCACGAGGTCGGCGCGGATGCGGTCGCCCACGGTTCCACCGGCAAAGGCAACGACCAGGTCCGCTTCGAACTGACCTACACCGCCCTCGACCCTCGCCTGAAGGTCATCGCCCCCTGGCGCGAATGGGAGATCCGCTCACGCGAAGATGCCATCACCTACGCCAAAGCGCACAACGTTCCCGTCAAGGCCACCCTCAAATCCATCTACAGCCGCGACGGCAACCTGTGGCACCTTTCCCACGAAGGCGGCCCGCTCGAAGATCCCTGGCTGGAACCGGAAGAATCCATGTTCCAGATCTCGGCTGCGCCCGAGAATGCCCCGGACGAACCTGCCTATGTCGAGATCGAATTCGAACACGGCACTCCCTTCGCCGTCAACGGCGAGAAGCTCTCCCCCGCCCGCCTGATCGCCCACCTCAATGCTCTCGGCGGCACGCACGGCGTGGGCCGGGTCGACCTGGTCGAAGGCCGGCTGGTCGGGATGAAATCCCACGGCGTTTACGAAACTCCCGGCGGCACCATCCTGCTGGCAGCCCACCGCGAGTTGGAATCCCTCGTCTTGGACAAGGACACCCTCCACTATAAAGACATGGTCGCCCTGAAATATGCCGAACTGGTTTACAACGGCATGTGGTTCTGCCCCCTGCGCGAAGCCATCGACGCCTTTGTCGACAGCACCCAGGGACCCGTCACCGGTGTGGTCCGCCTGAAACTCTACAAAGGCAATGTCATCCCGGTTGGCCGCAAGAGTCCCTTCAGCCTGTACCGCGAAGATTTCGCCACCTTCGGAATGGAAAGCGTTTACGACCAATCCGACGCCGAGGGCTTCATCCACCTGTATGGCCTCTCGCTGAAGGTGCGCGCCCTCAATGGCCTGCCGATTTCGGGCCTGAACATGCCCAAACCCGATTACGCCCGCTTCAAGAGAGATTAGGCACAAGGAGCCTCGCATGACATTATGGGGTGGTCGCTTCACCGGAAAACTGGACCCGCAAGCCTGGGACCTGAACGCCTCGCTGTCCTTCGACAAGCGCCTGGCGCTCCAGGATGTGCGCGGCAGTCTCGCCTGGGCCAAAGCCATCGCGGCCGCAGATGTCATCACGTCAGACGAATGTTCACAGATCTGCGGCGGCCTGGAGACGGTCAGGAACGAATTTGAAAGCCAGGGTTTTGTCTTCCAGGAAAGCGATGAGGATATCCATACTGCCGTGGAAAGACGCCTGGCCGAATTGATCGGACCGGTTGCCGGGAAACTGCACACGGGGCGAAGTCGCAACGACCAGGTCGCCACCGACTTCCGCCTGTGGGTTATGGAAGCCATTCCGGCTTTATCCGCCGCCATCCATGACCTGCAAACGGTCCTGGCAGAACGCGCCGCCTCCGACACGGATATCCTCCTGCCCGGCTACACCCACTTGCAGCGAGCCCAGCCCATCCTGCTCAGTCATTGGTGGCTCTCTCATTTTTGGCCACTGCACCGGGACATGGAACGGTTGGCCCAACTACAGCAGCGAGTTTCCATCCTGCCGCTTGGATCGGGCGCGCTGGCGGGGACATCCTTCCCGGTGGATCGGTTTGCATTAGCCGCCAGCCTGGGATTCGCCGCACCTTCACAAAACAGCCTCGATGCAGTCTCGGACCGGGATTTCGCAGCAGAGTTCCTTTTCTGCGCCGCCCTGATCGGCATGCACCTGAGCAAACTGGCAGAAACCGTTGTCCTCTTTACCACCGCCGAATTTGGCTTCTTCAGCCTCTCGGATGCCTTTTCCACCGGTTCCAGCCTGATGCCGCAAAAGAAGAACCCGGATGTCTTCGAAATTGCCCGCTCCAAAGCCGGCACGCTGCTGGGATATCTCACCGGTCTGCTGGCTTCGCTAAAAGGTCTTCCTTCCACCTACGATAAAGACTTGCAGGAAGATAAAGTGCCGGTGTTCCAGGCCTTCGATACCCTGTCGGCTCTTCTGCCCGTCATCGCCGGCGCTTTGAAGACGCTGACCGTGCATCCCGAAAAAATGCAAGCCGCCATCGACCCGGCCATGCTCGCCACCGACCTGGCAGACTACCTGGTTGCAAAAGGCTTGCCCTTCCGGCAGGCGCATAATCTCACCGGTCAGGCCGTCCAACTGGCTGCCAAACTTGGCAAAGACCTGGCCTCCCTCACCCTGGAGGAGTACCAATCGCTCGACCCGCTCTTTGACCCGGAAGTATTCCTCGTATTCGACATGCGGCGCAGTATCGCCCGTCACGACAGTTTCGGTGGTACCGCCCCCGCAGCCGTTCAAAAACAACTGCAGGACGCTCAGGAAGAACTGCGGAAACCCGTCCTGGTATAAGCCATTGTTCCGCAACCATCATCAAAAAATAACAAAGGAGATTGAACATGAACGCTGTTACCTGCCCTGAATGTGGAGCCGAAATCACCCTGGAAGCCGCCGTGGAAGTTGGCGAGATCACCGTCTGCCCCGATTGCGGTGTAGACCTGGAAGTCACCTCATTGGAACCTGCCGCTGTTCAGCTGGCTCCGATGGAACAGGAAGACTGGGGTGAGTAAGTTAATGTCCAAGAAACTACGCATAGGTGTCCTCTTCTCTCGCGTGCGGGTTGAGGAGAAATGGATCTTTGCCGCCCTGGAACGCCGCGGCCTGGATTACGAACGCCTGGATGACCGGTTGGTCCATTTCGACCTGGATAATCCCGACCCCTGGCGGCAGTACGACGCCATCCTCGAGCGCAGCATCAGTTACAACAACGGCCTGTACGCCTGCCGCATCTTCAACTCGTGGGGCATCCCCACGGTCAATACGGCTGCCGTTGCCGAAGCCTGCGGTGACAAGCTGATCACCTCAGCCCTGCTGGCAAAAGCTAAGGTGCCCCAGCCGCACAGCCGGGTCGCCTTCACGCCCGAAGTCGGCCCTGGAAGCCATCGAGGCCATGGGCTACCCGGTGGTGCTCAAGCCGGTGGTCGGTTCGTGGGGCCGCCTGCTGGCCAAGGTCAACGACCGCGAATCCGCCGAGGCCATCCTGGAACACAAAGCCGTGCTCGGCTCGGTCCAGCACTCGGTCTTCTACATCCAGGAATATATCAAGAAGCCCGGGCGGGATATCCGCGCCGTCGTCGTCGGCGACCGGGTCATCACCGCCATCTACCGCAAATCGGCCCACTGGATCACCAACACGGCCCGCGGCGGCGAGGGCGAACTGTGCCCCGTCACGCCTGAGTTGGAGGAGATCTGCGCTGCAGGCGGCCCGCGCCGTTGGCGGAGGTGTTCTGGCTGTGGATGTCATCGAAGATCCCGACCGGGGCATGCTGGTCAACGAAGTCAACCACACCATGGAATTCCACACCGTCCAACCCCTCAGCGGCATCGATGTGGCCGATACCATCGTCGGCTATGCCGTCAACGTTGCCAAAGGCGAAAGAAAAGGTGGCCTTATGATCAAAGCCAGCATCATGGGCGGGTCGGGATATGCCGGCGGAGAACTGCTGCGCATCCTCACCGCCCATCCTGAAATCGAGGTGATTCCAGGTGACCTCTCGCAGCCATTTGGGCGAGTACGTCTACCAGGTCCATCCCAATCTGCGCAAGCAGTCCACCCTCAAATTCATCGACCCCGAAATGCTGGAGCCCGTGGATGTGCTTTTCCTGGCTCTGCCCGCACGGACAGGCGCAGCACAAGATCGAAAAACTCGCCTCCCTGGCCCCCACCATCATCGACCTGTCGGCGGATTTCCGCCTGCACGACACGAAGTTATACGAGACCTGGTACGGCGCTGCCGCATGCCTGCCCGGCCTGGCTGGAAAGGTTCGTCTACGGTCTGCCCGAATTGCACCGGCAGGAATTGCGCAGCGCCCATTACGCCAGCGGCGTGGGCTGCAATGCCACCGGCAGCAACCTGGCCCTTTTGCCTCTGGTCAAGGCTGGCTTGCTGGATATGGATAAGCAGGTCATTGTGGAACTGAAGGTCGGTTCCTCCGAGGGCGGCGCGGAAGGCAACCCCGGCTACGCACCACCCGGAACGAGCCAATGTCATCCGCACCTTTTCTCCCTTCGGCCACCGCCACACCGCCGAGGTCATCCAGGAACTGGGCCTCAAGAACGTCTCCCTCACCATGACCTCCGTGGACCTGGTGCGCGGCGTGCTGGCGACCGCCCACGGCACGGTCAAGTCCGGTGTCACCACCAAGGATTTGTGGAAAGCCTATCGCGCCGTCGCCGCCGAAAACCCCTTCCTGCGGGTGGTCAAGGAACAGCGCGGCATCTACCGCGTCCCCGAACCCAAGATCCTGGCCGGCTCCAATTACGCCGACCTGGGCTTCGAGTTGGACGAGAGCAACGGCCACGTCGTCTCCATCTGCGCCATCGACAACTTGATGAAAGGCGCAGCCGGCACGGCCGTGCAGTGCATGAACCTGATGCTCGGCTTTGACGAGACCCTCGGGCTGGAATTTTCCGGCCTGCATCCCATCTAACTATTCGCAATTTTTGGAAAATAAATATGACCCAACAATCATCAACAGCGGCTCAAAATTCCATCATTGTCGTCAAACTGGGCGGCACCGAAGGCGTGGATTTTTCCGCCATTTGCAAAGATGTGACCGCCCTGCTTGCTGCGGGCCGGCGGCTGGTGCTGGTCCACGGCGGGTCTGCCGAAGCCAATCACTCGGTGAATGCCCTGGGCTATCCGCCGCGCTTCATTACTTCCCCCTCCGGTTACACCTCCCGCTACACCGACCGGCGCACCCTCGAGATCTTCGCCATGGCGGTCAACGGCAAAGTCAACACCCTGCTGGTGGAGCAGCTCCAATGCCTGGGCGTGAACAGCCTCGGGTTGAGCGGGCTGGATGGCCGCCTGATGGCTGCCACCCGCAAGGACACCATCCAGAGCGTCGAGAACGGCAAGCGCAAGATCATCCGCGATGATTACACCGGCAAGATCGAGAAGATCAACGCCTCCCTGTTTGAACACCCTGCTGGATGGCGGTTATACGCCCGTCATCGCCCCGGTGGCGGTCAGCGCCGCAGGTGAAGCCCTCAATGTGGATGCCGATCGCGCCGCCGCCATGGTGGCAGCCGCCCTGCACGCCGAAGCTCTGATCCTCCTCACCGCCGTGCCCGGCCTGATGCGCTCCTTCCCCGACGAGAGTACTCTCATCCATACCATCTCCCAGCAGAAACTTGAAGAGGCCCTGGCCTTCGCCGAAGGCCGCATGAAGAAAAAGGTCCTCGGCGCGCAGGAAGCCCTCCAGGGCGGTGTGGGTCGGGTGATCATCGCCGATGGCCGCATCGACGCGCCGGTCTCGAATGCCCTGGCTGGCAATGGCACGGTCATCTCGTAAAGCCGGGCTGAATTGTCTATACAAAGTGCTATAATCAGCCGAATTTGAAAGACCACTTTTCGCGATCAGGAATGTTCCTCACCTCATGACTGCAACTCTCGTTCTTCAGGACGGCACCATTCTCCACGGTCAGGCCTTCGGCGCTGCCGCCGATGCCGTATTCGAACTGGTCTTTAACACCAGCATGACCGGTTATCAGGAGATCCTGACGGACCCTTCCTACCGCGGCCAGGGCGTACTTTTTACCGTTCCCCATATCGGCAACGTCGGCATCAATACCGAAGACGATGAATCGGCCTTTCCGCAAGTCTCTGCCGCCGTTGTCCGCTCTCTCAGTCCGGCAGTATCCAACTGGCGCGCCACCCGCGATATTTCCTCCTGGCTGGCAGCTCAGGGCGTTCCCGCCATCTCGGGCGTGGATACCCGCTATCTCACCCGCAAATTACGGGATGGCGGCACCCAAAAAGCCGCCCTTTCCACCTGCGGCACCTCCCCGCAAGAACTATTGCGCATGGCCAACGCGTGGACCGGACTCGATGGAATGGACATGGTCAAGGAAGTTACCTGTCCCAGTCCCTACCCCTGGACCGGTGATGCAGGCGAGAAATGGGTGCGTGAGCCGGCAGCTTCTGCCCCCCACCCCTCATACAATATTGTTGCGTTTGACTTCGGTATCAAGAAAAACATCCTGCGCCACCTGGCCTCCTATGGAGCCAGAGTGACGGTTGTTCCGGCGGACATGACCGCCGCGGCCGTGCTCGACCTGCACCCCGATGGGATATTCCTTTCCAACGGTCCCGGCGACCCGGCTGGTCTGCCCTATGCCGTGGAGACCGTGCGGGCACTGCTCCAAAGCGGCATCCCCATCTTCGGCATCTGCCTGGGACACCAGTTGATCGGCCGCGCCCTGGGTGCGGATACACACCGGCTCACCTTCGGGCATCACGGCGGCAACCACCCGGTTCAGCACCTCCCCAGCGGGAAAGTCCTCATCACCGCCCAGAACCATAACTACTGCGTCGCCTCCGCCGGGCTCGACCCTGAGGAAGTGGAGATCACCTACAGGAGCCTGAACGATGATTCGCTCGAAGGCATGCGCCTGCGCCATCGACCGGTTTTGAGCGTGCAGTTCCACCCCGAAGCCGCTCCCGGTCCGCATGATGCCCATGACATTTTCTCCGATTTTTTTGCACTCGTACGGGAGTTTCACCATGACTGATTTTGAGAGCAGGGCCAAAGATTGGGACAAACTACCAGACCGGGTCGAGCGGGCCAGGGCGACCGCCAAAGCCATGCACCGGCGCGTCAAACTCACTCCGGATATGTCGGCCCTGGAATACGGCTGCGGGACCGGTCTGCTCAGTTTCGAACTGCAGTCCTGCCTGCGCACCATCGTCATGGCCGATATCTCCCCCGCCATGCTGGATGTCCTCCGTGAAAAGATCGCCTCCGCCGGCGTAACCAACATGGAGCCGCTCCGGCTCGACCTGAGTATCGATCCCCCGCCGGCGCGCTCGTTTGACCTTATCTATACCCTGCTGACCCTGCACCACATTCCCAACATCCAGCCCGTCCTGGAAAAATTCCATGCCCTGCTGAAACCGGGTGGCATCCTTTGCATCGCCGACCTGGACAAGGAAGACGGCACCTTCCATGATGGAGATTTCGACGGGCATCATGGCTTTGATCGCCGCCAACTGAAGGCAGACTTGTGCTGCCTTGGTTTTACAAACATCGTTTTTGAGACTTGTTACGCTATTCCAAGGAATGGCAGGGATTACCCCATGTTCCTGCTGGTGGCCGGCAAACCATGAGCAATGGTAGTGATGGATTAACCAATTCCTGCTATCTGATGGTGAGGAGCAGCACGTAGATGAAACGCACCGACATCCACACCATCCTCATCCCCGGGTCCGGGCCTATTGTCATTGGGCAGGCCGCCGAATTTGACTATTCCGGCACGCAAGCCGTCAAAGCCTTGCGCGCCGAGGGGTACCGCATCGTCCTGGTCAATTCCAACCCCGCCACCATCATGACCGACCCCGACATTGCTGATGCCACCTACATCGAGCCGCTCACGACCGACGCCCTCGAAGCCATCATTGCCCAGGAACGACCGGATGCCATGCTCCCCACCGTCGGCGGACAGACCGGCCTGAACCTGGCCCTGGCACTCAGCGAGAATGGGGTGCTGGAAAAATACGGCGTCCGCCTGATCGGGGCTTCTTTGACTGCCATCAAAGCCGCCGAAGACCGGGGCCTCTTCCGCGAGACCATGATCAAGGCGGGCTTGCCCGTCCCCAAAGGCGGACCGGCCCATTCCCTGGCAGAAGCCGAAGCGCTCATCGCCTCGATCTCATATCCCGTGCTGGTGCGCGCCTCCTTCGCCCTGGGTGGGACAGGCGCGGCCTGGGTCTACGATCACGAAGGTCTCAGCGAAGCCATCCGCAACGCCATCGCCGAGTCACCCATCCACCAGGCCTGGCTGGAGCAATCCGTCATGGGCTGGAAGGAATACGAGCTGGAAGTCATGCGCGACCATGCGGATAATTTCGTGGTGGTCTGCTCGATCGAAAACCTCGACCCCATGGGCGTCCACACCGGTGACAGTATCACCGTCGCGCCTGCCCAGACCCTGACCGACCGGGAATACCAGATCCTGCGGGACCTGGCCCGGCGGGTTATGAGCGCCGTCGGCGTGGAATCGGGCGGGTCGAACGTGCAGTTCGCCGTTAACCCCTCCACCGGCGAAGCCCTCGTCATCGAGATGAACCCGCGTGTCAGCCGCTCTTCCTCGCTGGCCTCCAAAGCCACCGGCTTCCCTATCGCCAAACTGGCAGCCCTGGTGGCAGCCGGCTACACCCTGGATGAGATTACCAACGACATTACCCGCCGGACCAAGGCGGCCTTCGAACCTTCCTTGGATTATGTAGTCGTCAAGATCCCCCGCTGGACCTTCGAAAAATTCCCCGGCGTCGATCCCACCCTCGGCCCGCAAATGAAATCGGTCGGCGAGGTGATGGCGCTCGGGCGGACCTTCCCCGAGGCGCTCAATAAGGCCGTCCAATCGCTCGAGATCGGCGTGGATGCGCTCGACGGCTCCGGCCCGCGTCATCCCATCCCGCCGGACCTGCCTTCGCTTGAATCGCTCAAGACCCCCACTGCCGACCGCTTGTTCAATGTATATCGTTTGCTTGCTGCCGGGACATCGGTGGAAGCCATTTTTGCCATGACGGGTTACGACCCCTGGTTCCTGGCGCAGATGCTCGAGATCGCCTGCCTGGAGAAAGAAATCGCCAGCCTGGACCCTGCAAGAGTCAACGATTTGGAATTCTTGCGAGGCATAATCCTGCAAGCCAAACAGAACGGTCTGGCCGATTTGCGCCTGGCCCGCTTACTTCCTGCCTCCATGTTATCCAACGTGCCTTCAAGCAGTGATGCCGCCATGTCTGTCCGGACGCTGCGAAAACAACTGGGCGTCATCCCCACCTTCCAACGCGTGGATACCTGCGCAGCCGAATTCGCAGCCGAAACGCCTTACCTGTATTCCGCCTATGAGATGGAAGACGAGGCGCAGCCCACCGACCGCCAAAAGATCATGATCCTGGGCGGCGGGCCGAACCGCATCGGCCAGGGCATCGAGTTTGATTATTGCTGCTGTCAGGCCGCCTTCGCCCTGACCCAAATGGGTTTCGAGACCATCATGTACAACTGCAACCCCGAGACGGTCTCTACCGACTACGACACCGCCGACCGCCTCTACTTCGAACCGCTGACCCTCGAGCACGTCCTCAACGTGATCGAGCGGGAAGAGCCTATGGGCGTCATCGTCCAGTTCGGCGGACAAACCCCGCTAAATCTCTCCGCCGGGCTCGAAGCCGCCGGGGTCAAGATACTCGGCACATCGCCTCACGCCATCCAACTCTCGGAAGACCGGGAAGAATTCGCCAAATTATTGGCGCAACTCGACATCCCCCAGCCAGAGAACGGCATCGCCCGCTCCTTGGAAGATGCCCGCATGGTCGCCAATCGCATCGGTTACCCGGTGCTGGTGCGACCCTCCTTCGTGCTGGGAGGCCGCGCCATGGCCCTGGTGGAAAGCGAAGACACCCTGCAAGGCTTCATCGAAAAAGCCATCGAAGCCGCACCGGGTCAGCCCATCCTGATCGACAAATTCATGGAAGACGCCTTTGAGATCGATGTGGACGCCCTTGCCGACGGAGAGCGGGTGGTCATCGGGGCCATCATGCAGCACATTGAAGAAGCCGGAGTCCATTCCGGCGATGCTGCCTGCGTGCTGCCCCCTTATAAGGTCAGTTCTTACCACCAGGGCATTATGCGGGAATATACATCCCAACTTGGCCTGGCGCTCCAGGTGCGCGGGCTGATGAATGTCCAGTTCGCCTTGAAGGACGAGATCGTCTGCGTTCTGGAAGTGAACCCACGCGCCTCCCGCACCGTCCCCTATGCCAGCAAAGCCACCGGCATGAACCTGGCCCGCCTGGCCTCCCAGGTGATGGCCGGCCGCACCCTGGAGCAGTTGGGTGTGACCGACGAACCGCGCGTGGATGGCTTTTTCATCAAGGAAGCCGTCCTTCCCTTCAAAAAACTGCCCGGCGCGGATGTGATCCTGGGGCCCGAGATGCGCTCCACTGGCGAGGTGATGGGCCATGCCGCCACATTTGGGCATGCCTTCGCCAAGTCCCAGTTGGCTGCCGGGATGGGCCTGCCCCAGGTCGGGTCGGTTTTGATCAGCGTGAATGATTACGACAAAAGCGCCGGTCTAAAGATCGCCCGCGACCTGCACCGCATGGGCTTCAGCCTCTATGCCACTGGTGGCACCGCCGAGTTTTTCAGCCGCACGGGCCTGCCCGTCCAGACGGTCAATAAGGTCGTGCAGGGTTCGCCCCACGTGGTCGACCTGATCTGCACGGGAAAAGTGCAACTCATCCTGAACACGCCGCTCGGCCCGCGTGCTCACAGCGACGGAGCCAATATCCGCGCCGCTGCCACCCTCATGAATGTGCCCCTGCTGACCACTCTTTCCGCTGGCATGGCTGCCGTCAACGCCATCCGCGCCCTGCGGCAGAAGGAATTGTGTTACCGCAGCCTGCAGGTGCATTTCAGCAAAGATCACCAAGGATAGGAATGCGTATGTCTGACATCATGACGATCGAAAGCCAACACACCTCCGGCTTGTACACCAAGCAGCCCATCGTATTCGTGCGCGGGCAGGGAGCCTTGTTGTGGGATATCAACGGGAGCGAATACATCGACTGCTCTTCGGGTCACGGTGTGGCTAATCTGGGCCATGCCCATCCGAAAGTCGCCGCGGCCATCGCCGAACAATCGGGACTGCTGCTGACGTTATTCGAGACCTACTACAACGACAAGCGCTCCGCCCTGATGGAGAAGATAACCGCCCTCGTTCCCACGTTGGATAAGGTCTTCTTCTGCAACTCCGGCACAGAGGCCGTGGAAGCCGCGCTCAAGTTTGCCCGCGTATCCACCGGTCGAAAGAATGTCATCGCAACCATGCGCGGTTTTCATGGCCGCACCATGGGAGCCCTCTCGGCCACCTATAATAAAAAATATAAGGAAGCCTTCGAACCGCTGCTGGCAGGCTTCAGCCATGTGCCCTACAACAATATCGAAGCCCTCGATGCTGCACTGACCGACGAAGTCGGTGCGGTCATCCTGGAAGCCGTCCAGGGCGAGGGGGGCGTCTACCCCGCCGACCCAGCCTACCTGCAAGCGGCCCGCCGCCTATGCACCGAAAGAGGCGCGCTGCTCATCTTGGACGAGGTCCAGGCCGGGCTGGGACGCACAGGTAAGATGTTCGCTTTCCAACACTCTGGTATCGTGCCAGACGTGGTCTGCATCGCCAAATCGCTGGCGGGCGGCCTGCCAATGGGAGCCGTCCTTTTTGGCGACAGTGTCAAAAACCTCGCCCCCGGCCTGCATGGATCCACCTTCGGGGGCAATCCGCTCGCCTGTGCAGCCGCCCTGGCGGCCCTCACCGCCATCGAGGAGGAAGACCTGCCCGGTCAGGCTGCCGCCAAAGGCGCATACTTGATGGAGGAATTAAGATCCATCGAATCGCCCCTGATCCGGGAGGTGCGCGGCCTGGGGTTGATGGTCGGCATCGAACTCAAACAAAAAGTTGCTCCCTACCTGGCGGCCCTGCAGGAACGCCATGTCCTGGCACTCAATGCCGGTCTCACCACCATCCGCTTGCTGCCGCCGCTTGTCATTACCCGCGAACAAATCGATCGCGTCATTCAAACCCTGAAAGAGGTTCTTAACTGATCATGAACGTAATGCCGGTTTCCGATTGCTATCACCAATACCGTCCGCGTTTGCTGGAAATAATCGACTCATCCCTGCGGGAAGGACAGCAGACTTCCCTCCTGCACGATCATTACAAATATTATTTCACCTTACAGGATAAGCAGGAACTGCTGCGCTCCCTCATTGAATATGGGGTCAAATTCATCGAGATCTTCGCACCGAATGTCAGCTCGCGCGAGGCCGAAGATATGGCCGCCCTGCGGGCGGTCCGGGATGAATTGGTTGTGCAAAAAGGGTATACCTTCCTGCTGGCCCACGTGCGCTGTCATCCCAAGGACGTGGAAGCCGCCATCGCAGCCGGGTTCGACGGGCTGAACATCTACTTTGGCACATCGCCCCAATCCCAGGCTTTCAACCACGGCAAGACTCTGGATGAGATCATCCAAAGCGCAAGCACCCTGCTGGAAGACCTTCACCGCAACCATCCCGATCTGACCCTGCGATTCAGCGGTGAGGATGCCTTCCGCACCTCCATGGACCAGCTCTTCCGCGTCTACGACCCGTTGGCGGAATACGTCGACCGCCTGGGCATGCCCGATACCGTCGGCGTAGCCACTCCCCGCGTGGTCGTCCAGCGCGTGCAGGCGCTGCGCGAGCGCTATCCGCATACTCCCCTCGAACTGCATTTTCACGATGACCGCAACATGGCCCTGATCAATACTCTCGAAGCCGTCCTCGCCGGGGCCCAATTTGTGGATACCACCTTGCTGGGCGTCGGCGAACGCTCAGGCATCACCTCCATGACCGCCCTGCTGTTCAATCTATTCATCGAGCAGCAATACGACTACCTCGAAGGCTACAACCTGCGCAGTTCTTACCCCATCAACATCACCATGGCTGACAAACTGAAGACCCTCGTCCCCTCCAAGGAACCGGTCAGCCTGACCAACCGGACTCACACCGCCGGGGTGCACCAGGGCGCCATCCTGAATGATTCAGCCACCTATGAAGCCCATTCCCTGGACCTCTTTGGCGTGAGCGAGCAGGACATCCTCCTTGGGCCGCTTTCAGGCTGGAATGTCGTCCACTACTTCCTCAAAGAGATCCATTACTTCGACATCGACGAAGCCACTGCCCGCCAGGTGACCTCCCATTTCAAAGAAAATATCGGTCAACTAAACGGGGACATTTCCGCAGGTGAATTGCTCCTTCGCATTGCCGGGGATGAATTCAATCTCAAACAGACCGTCAACACCCCCGTGGATGCCCCCAAGATCATCCAGCGCATGGACAAGAAGCATAACGCCCAACTGGTCAAACCCGAACAAAAGGGTTAGCCTTTCCCGGACTCGATAATCCGCCCATGAAACCAATGACTTTCGCAGAAAAGGCGCTGGCGCGCGCCGCTGGCCTCACCGAAGCAGGCGCCGGTCAGATCCTGGAGGTTACCCCCGACCGGATCCTGACCCATGACAATACCGCCGCCATCGCTCGCATTTTTTACGATGACCTTGGGGCAGAGCGAGTGCTGGACCCGCAACGGCTTTGCGTCGTCCTGGACCATGCCTCGCCGCCGCCCACGCCGCAGCATGCCAAGAACCATGCCGAGACGCGCGCCTTCGTGCGTAAACAGGGCATACCCCATTTCTTCGAGGTTGGCCGCGGCATTTGTCACCAGGTGATTTCTGAAGAAGCCCTGATACTGCCCGGCCAGGTCATCCTCGGAGCCGACAGCCACTCCACCCATTACGGCTGGATGGGCGCATTCGGTGCCGGCATCGGTCGCACCGAGGCAGCCGTCTTGTGGGCCAAAGGCAGCCTGTGGCTGCGCGTCCCTGAAAGTATCCGCATCCACCTTCACGGGACTCTGCCTGCGGGGGTCACATCCAAAGACCTGTGCCTGCAAATCAGCCGGCTCCTCGGCGCAGACGGGGGTCTCTACTACTCGGTCGAATTTGCCGGTCCGGGGGTGGAAGGTCTTTCCCTGCAAAGTCGCATGGTCATTCCCAATACCATGGCAGAGATCGGCGTCAAAAATGCCTTCATTCCCCCCGATGAGGCCGTTTTCAAGTTCCTGGCACCGAGAGCCGGTCTCGCCGTTGAGGAGATCAAATCCCGCGCCCTCTATCCGGATGAAGATGCCGCCTATGCCGCCGAGTATGACCTTTACCTTGATCGGCTCGAACCCCTGCTGGCCTGCCCCCACAGCGTGGATAACGTCTTGCCCCTCTCGGCTGTCGGGGATCAGCCCATCGACATGGCCTTCATTGGCACCTGCACCAACGGCCGCCTGGAAGACCTGGCAGCGGCCGCGGCAATCCTGCAGGGCAGGCACATTCATGCGGGCGTACGCATGTTGGTCGTGCCTGCCTCGGCAGAGATCTATTCTCAAGCCCTGCAAAATGGTTTCATGCAAATATTCTCGGAAGCCGGCGCAATGATCGGCATTCCCGGCTGTGGTCCGTGCATGGGCAACCATCTCGGCATCCCTGCCAGGGGCGAAGTGGTCATATCCACCGCCAACCGCAATTTTCGCGGTCGGATGGGCGAGCCAGATGCTTCCATTTATTTAGCAAACCCGGCAGTGGTAGCCGCCAGCGCCGTCATGGGTCGCATCGCCGGCCCGGCGGAATTGGATGGGTCAAAGCCGTCCGCCGCGCGGGAGTCTCTCCCTGCCATGGTCAACCGCGCTCCCGCCAGAGAATTAGACAAAACCTGCCGTTGACCCACTCGTCAAGCAGTCGGGCGCTTCCACTCCATCCAGCCAATTGGAAACATCCTCCAGCAAAGTGTGGAAATACGGCAATAACGTCAACACCGACCAGATTTTCCCCGGTAAATATACCTACACCCTCACCACTCCGGAGGAGATCGGCGCACATGCCATGGAAGACCTGGACACCACCTTTGCCGCTTCGGTCCAGCCCGGAGATGTAGTCTTCGGCGGGGATAATTTCGGCTGCGGCAGTTCCCGTGAGCAGGCGGTCACATGCCTGAAATATAAAGGTGTGCAGGCGTTGGTGGCAAACTCCTTTGCCCGTATCTTCTATCGGAACGCTATTAATCAAGGTATCCCGGCTATAATATGCCCAGCCGCTGTTGCGCAGGCTCGACCCGGTGACCTTGTCCAAATCGATCTCGTAAATGGATTGATCCATCTTCCGGGCGGGTCATTCAGTTTTCCGGCTTTTCCACCCAACATGCGGGCCATCCTGCAGGCAGGCGGCTTGATCGAATACGTCAAAACCGGCTCATAAAAAATTGAATTCCATCCTCGTCCGAGCGGAGCATCCACATGAAGACTATTTGCCTCATCCCTGGTGACGGTGTAGGACAGGAAGTCATCCCGGCGGCGGTGGAAGTCCTGCAGGGCCTCCATCTTGACCTGGCCTTCGTCGAAGCCGAGGCGGGTTTTGCCTGCTTCGAGAAACACGGCAGCGCCCTACCCAAATCGACCCTTGCATGGGCACGACAGGCAGATGCAGTCCTCTTTGGAGCCACCTCATCCCCCTCCACCATCGTGGAGGGGTATCGCAGCCCCATTCTCACCCTCCGGCGTGAGTTCGAATTGTTCGCCAATCTCCGCCCGGTTTTTTCACTCCCCGGCGAATTCTCCCGTCCAGGCATCGACCTGCTGATCGTTCGCGAAAATACCGAAGGTCTCTACAGCGGACGCGAACACCGTGAAGGCGACACTGCCATCGCCGAAAGGGTCATCACCCGCCTTGGCAGTGAGCGCATCGTCCGCATCGCCTGTGAGCAGGCCATGATCCGCACGAAGATACGAGGCGTCCCGCCCGTCCTGACCGTGGTGCACAAGGCCAACGTGCTGAAGTTGACCGACGGCCTCTTTCGGGAGTGTGCATTGAAAGTTGCCGCCGAATTCCCCGAAATTACTGTCAAAGAGTTATTGGTGGATTCGGCTGCCATGAAGCTCGTCCGCGCTCCCCAGTCTATTGACGTGCTCGTAACCACCAATCTCTTTGGTGATATTCTCTCTGATGAAGCCAGCGCCTTGGTGGGCGGGTTGGGCGTTGCGCCTTCGGCCAACCTGGGCAAAGGCACACCCGTGTTCGAACCCGTCCACGGGTCAGCGCCCGATATCGCCGGACAGGGCATCGCCGACCCCGTCGGCGCATTGCTGTCCGTCGTCTTGATGTTGGACACGCTGGGCAAATCCTTCGCAGCCGGCCGACTTCACCAGGCTGTGTTGGGGACCCTCGCCAGCGGAGTCCGCACCGCCGACCTGGGCGGGGCCGCCACCACCAGGCAGTTCACCCACGCCGTTATCGACCGGCTTTCCTGAGCCGGTCGCTCCCCGTTAATGATTGCATTCATATCATGACTGAGATTCCCGAAACCCTGATAGGCCTGGTGAAGGCATACAGCCCCTCCGGGCGCGAGCAGCCCGCAGTGGAGTTCCTGGTTGGCCGCATGCAGGCCCTGCAGTTCACGCAGGCATTCAAAGATGAGGCTGGGAATGCAGTCGGCGTGATGGGCAGCGGGTCGCGCCAGCTGGTTCTGCTGGGACACATCGACACGGTGCCGGGAGAGATCCCTGTTCAAGTCACATCGACGGAGTCGCCTATCTTGTACGGTCGCGGCGCAGTCGATGCCAAGGGCCCCCTGGCCGCCTTTGTCGATGCCGTTGCAGCCGTCGGTCCTGTGGATGGCTGGCAGCTCATTGTCATCGGTGCGGTCGGCGAAGAAAAAGATTCGGATGGGGCCAGGTATATCGCCCCCCTCTACCATCCCGATTATGCGATCATCGGCGAACCCAGCCGCTGGGACAGGCTAACGCTCGGCTATAAAGGCAGCGCCTGGGCCACCATTACCATCCGGCGTTCGCGTGCCCATACCGCCGCCCAGGGCGAGAGCGCCTGCGAGGCCGCCGTACAGGTATGGGATTCTCTCAAAGCCTGGTCAGTGGCCTTCAATGCCGAACGCACTCGCTCCTTTGACCAACTCCTGCCCACGCTGCGCGGCATGACCTCCGGCGGGGACGGCTTCGAGGAATGGGCCGCCCTGCAGATCGGCACCCGCCTCCCGCTCGACCTTCCCCCGCAGGAATGGTATGCCAAATTGAACCAGATGCCCGGCGTGGCAGATGCGCCCGGGGTTTCCATCGAACCGACCGGTTTCCCCATCGCCGCCTACCAGGGTGAAAAGAACACACCCCTGGTGCGGGCGTTCCTTGCCGGCATCCGCAATGCGGGCGGGCAGCCGGGCTTCGTCCTCAAGACCGGCACCGCCGACCTGAACATCGTCGCCCCCCGCTGGAACTGCCCCTCCCTCGCCTACGGGCCGGGGGATTCGTCCCTCGACCATACGCCGGAGGAATGCATCTCACTGGAAGAATATTACAAAGCGGTGGACGTCCTTGGCTCTGTACTAAAACGCCTGACTGCCGCCATTTGATCGTTGAAATGAGTGAAACAGAAAATCCCGGCAAGTTCGCCGGGGTTTTTTTATTCTTCTTCTTCGCTTACTTCCATCCACAATTTCCTGAATTTCAGCGCATCCACTTCCAAACTCGCATTTACGGATGGATGCCGAATAAAGCAGTAAGCTTCTCCCACAAGGGCGGGCCGAGAATAAGCAAACCCACCAGAATGGCCGCCAGCGCCGCCAACAGGACCGCCGCCGCGCCGACATCCTTGCCCACCTTGGCCAGCGGGTGGTGTTGCGGGCTGGCCAGGTCCACCACCGCCTCCAGAGCGGTGTTGATGAATTCTGCCGTCCAAACCAGCGCGATAGTCAGGAATAGGACCGCCCAATCCCGCAGGGGCAATTGCAGCCACAATGCCGCCAATATGACCGCCGTGGTCAGCACCGCATGGATCCAGGCGTTCCGCTGCGTGCGGATGACATAGCCCCAGCCGCGGAAGGCATGCTTGAACGAGTGCGCCCGACTGACGAAGAAGTCCGCCATCTTATTCATGGACAATATCCGGCTGATAACCCCAGGTTCTTCAGGATCTCGCCCTGCGCCGCCCACATGCGGGATTTTTCCTGCGGGTCGGCATGGTCGTGCCCCAGCAGGTGAAGGGTCCCGTGAGCGACCAATAACTGCACTTCCGCTTCGAGGGGATGGCCTCTCTCAGCGGCTTGTTTCGTGGCCTGCGGCAGTGAAATGACCACATCCCCCAGGTAAAGGCGGCCGCTCTCCGGGTCGGCTTCATTAGCCGGGAAGGAGAGCACATCCGTGGGCGAGTCGTGCTTGAGGAAATCCCGGTTCAAGGATTGGATGCGGTCATCTCCACCTAATACCACGGTCAGGTCGGCATCGGGAGCGCCGGACAGGTCAAGAGCGGCCCGGGCGGCTCGCTCCACTAATTCGTCCGGGAATTTCTGGTCGGTCTCGTTTTCGATGAATATCATTCTGATTTACCCGCCGCTGAGGCCTGCGTGGGGATTTCCACCACGGGAGCGGCATCACTGGGGTACTCCAAACGCGGATGGTAGGTGACCCGCAGAGTGGAAATAAATGATTCGGTGATAGTTACCAGGTCGCGTTGGGACAGGGGGGTATCGGTAAGTTGACCGTATTTCTGGCGGTTGTCGAGCACTTTTTTGACCAGGGCGCGCAGTTCCTCATCATTGGAGGGCCGTTCGGCCCGGGCGCTCGCCTCCACCCCGTCGGCGAACATCAACAGGGCCGTTTCCTTCGAGCGCGGAGCGGGTCCCGGATAGCGGAAATCGTTTTCATCCACCTTCAATTCGTCCCCTCCGGCGGCCTGGACGGCCCGGTTATATTGGTAACGGGTCAGAAGTGTGCCATGATGCTCGGCAATGAAATCCTGCAAGCGGCGGGGTAAACGGTAGCGATGCGCCAGTTCGAGGCCATCGGTCACATGGCGGATGATCGCCTGGGCGCTTTCGACCGGGTCCAGGTCGTCGTGCAAATCGATCTGGCTGGCAGGCTGGTTCTCCACAAAATAGAGCGGATTGACTGCCTTGCCCACGTCATGGACCAAGGCACCTACGCGGGTGAGGAGCGCGTCCGCATGGATGCGTTCGGCAGCCTGTTCCGACAGGTTGGCGACTTGCAGGCTGTGCTGGTAGGTCCCGGGGGCGCGCTGGAGGAAATATTTCAGCAAAGGCGAATCGGGCCGGGAGATCTCCAGCAATTGCAAGGCAGTGGTCAGACCCAGGAACTGCGCCAGCAGGAATTGTGAAGGCAGGGCCAGGCCGGTGGAGGCGATGCCCATGAATCCCGCCGCTCCCATCAAGGTCGCCAGGCCGATCCAATCCGTCTCGGTGAAGGGTAAACGATAGGCTGCCACCACGGCGATACCCGCCAGCCCAATTGCCAGGGCGGCGTAGAGGAAACTTGCCACCCGCCGCGCTTGCCCCAACGCCATCACGCCGAACAGGCTGCTGATGATGTAGTAGGGCATGAGAGCCATACTATCCGGCATCCCGTAGGCGCAGAGGATACCCATCAGCAGACCCAATACCATGCCGCGCTCCATCCCAAAGAGGGCTGAAACGAGCAGGGCAAAAGCCGGTACGGGGAAGACGTAGGGAATGATGGTTCGGTTGGGAATGGCAACACGGGCGGTGACGAGAAAGACGATGAATAGGCCCGCGAGAAGCAGCAGGCTGCGCAGGTCCGAGATACCCACCGGCGTGCGGCGCCGGAAATATAAGAGGACAAAAAGAGCAGAGATGGCAACAAGAACGCCCGCCCCAATATAGTTGTAGCCCGTCTTCTCAACCTGAACGAGCCCGAACGCCGTCAGGGCTTCCATGTCCGAGGCAGTGATGACATGCCCGCGGTTGATGATCGTCTGGCCTTCCACAAAGAACTGCGTCACCGGCTGGATGGAATCCCGGGCTGCCTGGCGGGCGGCTTCGGTCAGTTCAGGGTTGTAGAAGGAGTTGGCCGTGATCAACGGCGAAACGATCTCGACCACCAACTGGGCTTCGCGTTCGGTCAGCGAAAAACTGACCAGCGAGGCCAGCCGCTCGCGGGTCAACTCCAGGTCCTCGGTGCGGACGGGGTTGCGCAGGGTTTGGCCGAGGACGTTATACGTCTCGGTGCGCACGAGCGTCCAGCGGTTATCCGTCAGGTTGAGAAAGAAGTTGAGCGTATCCGGCTGCAAGACCAGTCCATTCACGTTCGCCAGGGCGATCCTTTTCTCTTCAAAGGTAGTGCTCCCGTCGATGCGGATGGTGGAGACGGCCTGCAGGATGGTATTCAGGCTGGCGATCTGGTTGCGGGCAATGGCCGGGTCCGGGGCGATATAGACCGGGGCGATGGCTCGTTCAGCCTCGTCCCGCGCCGCCGCCGTGAGCACATCACTGACGTATTGGATATTATGCGGGGCGCTCACATCCTGGGCAGCCACATCCCCCACCGCCAGCGGCAGGCTCGTCTCCCGCAGGACCCAGGATTGGATCAACGCCAGATAAGCCAGAATGCTGGTGCAGACCAGTACCAGGATAGGCAGGAAGATCTGACGGGAGAAAAAACGGGGGGAAGTGCGGGTTGAATCCATTATTTTATGGCGAGGCAAGTTCAGCCTGACTAGGATGCCTTTTGCAAGTGTTGCCGGACGGCCGCGCTGACCTGGTTGCCGGGGGCGCGTGCGCCTACTTTCGGCAGGAGCACCTTCATGACCTTGCCCATATCTGCCGGGCGCGCTGGCCCCGGTCTCGGTGATGGCCTCCCGCACGAGTTGGTCCAGTTCGGCTTCGGTCAATGCTTGCGGAAGGTATGCCTGCAAGACGGCGATCTCGGCTTCGGTAGAGGCGACGATGTCGGAGCGGTTGGCGCCACGGGCCTCTTCGACGTCATCCTTGCGGGTCTTGATCTCCCGCTGGATGATGCTCAATACGGCGGCTTCATCCAGTTGGATCTGCTTGTCGATCTCCACCTGCCGGACGGCCGCCATGACCATGCGGACAGTCCGTTTGGTGACGTCGTCGCCGGCTTTCATGGCATTTTTGAGGGCAAGTTCGAGTTTTTCTTTAGTGTCCATCCGTTGATTATACCTCCTGGGGTGGGGGAACCGTTCGGAAGTTTGCACGCCAAACGTCGTCGCGATATTATTCGATCTTGAGGAACGAAAAAGGAACGAATATTTCTCTCTACAAAAAGCCCAAAATCATTCGTTTGAGGAACGAATAATTCCAGCGGGGGAGGAATGAGGGAGCGACGGGAAGGCAGGGTTTGAATTGATCCTGAGGAACAAGGGAGGAACAATTCCTTTCCAAAATTATCTGGAGAGGAATGTTGATGGCTGGCGCGGGAGAGGGCGGATGGGTTTTTGCACATCTATATATTAGCACAAATGTTCTGAAAAGCAATAGACAAAAATTCAAATAGAGATAAAGAAGCTGGAAGACTAATGTTTACTGATTGTTAGGGGTTGTTTCTTAGTGCTGATATTTGCCAATTATCACCAAATGAAACGATTACAGCATTATCGCTCCCGCCACACGCAATAAAATAACTACTACTATTAATATTTGGATCTATTGTGGGAGAGAACAATAGCCGCGAGACTTCAATCCCCGTTTGAATATCAAGAGTAATCAGATAACCATCGATATCTAATAAATATACTTCTTCTTCTGTTGTGCATATATTTGACAATATCTTTTCCGATACTTGCCATTTTATTGTGCCAGAGGATTTTTCTATCGCCATAATATTCGGAGGAACAGCTGCCGTATCTATGATCATCATGTCATTCTGAAATACTGGAGCATAAATCAACACCTTATTACGACTGATGCTCCATAAAACATCGTTACTTTCGTTGTCTACCGCTTTAATTTCCATTCCATCTTCGACATAGCGAATATTCTGCTCCTGTAAATAAATTCTTGAAGGATTATGGGTTTCTCTTATAATTCTTCCGGTTTCATCCAATACATATAGTCGGTCATTACTTGTTGAAGTAAAAATATATCCATTCGAAGAAAATAAATCCGAGACACTATGGCCTAAGGGTAAAAGAGTTCTCCATAGTCGATCCCCATTTTTAATATCATAAGCAAAAACTTCGGCAAAGCCGACCGTTCCCCGGTACAGTACATTTTCACCTAGAACTATTTTGTCACCTTCGGTAGCCTTCTCAACCTTCCAAATTATTTCTCCGGTCTTGCTGTCAATTCCGATTATCGATGGTGATAAATCACCGTTTTGATAACCCTCAAGAATCGTCATGTCAGAAGAGTTAGAAACCATTGGTGCTCGATTATTGTACATAACTCTCATGTTCGTGATCTCCCAGGCCTCCTGAAACATACCATTCTTTTCTAGCCTATGCAGAGAGTTATTTACATTTCCAATAAAAGAACAGGCTACAGAAAAAAATAGCAGATTGACAAGTAATATTGCAATCCTGATCCTGGGTCTCATCGTTAGCTTCCTTATGAAACATAGTTTATAGATTGGTTCTTAGTTCCCCCTGAGTGTAGCGAAAGAGGGTTCACATCCCGCTCCACGAAAGGCCCCTACTTCAACCCGCGCAGATCGTAACTGACCACCGGCTGGGACTTGCCCTTCACCATCACGGGAGGCAACACCTCCGCGACGACTTTCGTCGAGACGATCGAATAGATGGTCTGGTCGAGGAGGATCTGTCCGGGCAGGGCGGTCATCTCCAGCCGCTGGGCCACGTTGACCGTGTCGCCGATGGCGGTGTAGTTGAACAGGTCGCGGCGTGCCCACATTCCCCACCATAGCCTCGCCGCTCGCCACACCGATGTGGAACTGCAGCCGCTCGGCGGGATTTTTGATCCGCCCGGCAGCCTGGCGGGAGCGTTCCATGATGGACAGGGCGGCCCGCACGGCCCGCATGGCATGGTCCGGCTGCGGGTCGGGCGCGTTCCACAGGGCCATGACCGCGTCCCCGATGAACTTGTCCAGCGTGCCTTCCTCTTCAAGGATTGCCTTTGCAGCCAGGGACAGGTAATCGTTGAGGGTTTTGAAGAGAATTTCCGGCGGGGTGACTTCGCTGAAGGGAGTAAAGCCGCTGATGTCGGCGAAGAGGATGGTCACATTCTGGCGGATGCCGTCCAGGTGGAGGTGGGAGGCATCTGAAAGCAGGCGGTCGCGCACCCGCGGCGCCACCACCCGCCCGAAGGTCTGGCGGATGCGCTCCTGCTCGGCTTCCAGTTTGCGCTTCTCGGTCAGGTCTTCGAAGACGATGGTGGCGCCCTTGGTGCCCCGGTAGGCATCCATCAATGGCGCGCAGGAAAGGCGCAGATAGAGCGCGTCACCCAGCGGGGTGGTGGGGGTGACCTCCCGGCTGAGGGTAACCGTGCCGCAATCCAGCGCATCGGCGGCGGCGGTTTCCAGGTCGGGGTAGAGCGGCAGGGCATCCAGCAGGGATCGCCCCAGCACGTCGTTGAGCGAGATGCCCAGGATGGTCCCGGCAGCCTGGTTGAAGAGGGTGACCTTATGGTCAATATCCGTGGTGATCACGCCGGTGGCGATGGAGGCGAAAATATCGTCCATCAAGGTTTTCATTTCCAGGGTCTGGTCGAGCGTGCGGCGCAGGTTGGTGAAGAGACGGGCGTTCTCCAGCGCCAGCGAGGATTGACCCGCGACCGTGCCGAGGAAATCCAGGTCTTCGCTGGTGTAGGGCTCGCCGGACCGCCGCAGGCCGAGGACCATGAAGCCGATCAAATTGTCCTTGTAGCGCAGGGGCACGAAGGCAGTGGAGTCTGCCTGCTCAAACATCAATGACTTCTGCATTTCCGCCGGCAGGTCCTGGTCGGGTGGGAACCAGACCGCCCGCTCACTGGAGGTGACGATCTGGATCAATGGGTCTTCCACCAACAGTGCCGGCAGGGGCGTCTGGCCTCGCGAATGGGGGATATACAGCCCGCGCTCATCGTCATACAGGTAGATGGCAAAGGCTTCGGGCGCGAGGGCTTGCTGGATCTGGTCGGTTAGAAGTTTGAGTGTGCCTTCCAGGTCGGGGGTGACGACCAGGTTGGTGGAAAGGGTGTTCAATACACGCCGGTAGTCCGCCGGGGAACGGTAGAAGAAGCGGTCGATGATGCGCTGGATGAAGCGCCGCAATGGCGTCAGGCCTAATACCAGCGCCAGCAGGTATAAGGCGATCACGACGGGGTTATCGGCGTTGACCGTCCGGCGGATCAGCAGGGAAATGAGCGTCACCAGGCCGTAAAAGACCAGCAGCACCACCCCGGTGATCAGCGTATACGTGACCACGTTCGCCAGCAAGCGGTCCACGTCCAGGAGGCGATAGCGCAGGATGGCATAGGTGATGGAGAGCGGCAGGAGGATGAGCAGGGGAAAATAGATGGATGCCCTGAATTCCTGGGCATTGCTGCTGAGAGCCGTCGGGAGCAGGTAAAAGATGAGGATGGGCGTGAACGCCAGGGTGGCCCCAAAGATGATGACGCGGCTTTGCTGGCGGACCACCGGCGTGTCGCTGCGCAGGATACGCACGACCTGCATGCCCAGGAACAGTGCCGATCGCAACGGCCATGAAGGCATAGGTGGCCTGCCAGGTGGTGATATAGGCCAGCGGGGAAGACGGGCGAACGATCTCGGTGATGGCCGGAATGGCCAGGGCTACGGTGATGATCCAGGGGGCAAAGCGCGCCGCCGGGTACTTATCGACTATGCGCAGTTGTTTGGGGAAGACCATCGCCAGGTGGATGGTCGCGGCGGCCGCAACCGACAGGCTGACGGCCCACAATACCACCACATGGTGGGTGGTATTCATATCGAAAAATGTGCTGGCGGTGATGCTGACGGCGGCGGCGAAGATCAGCAAGGCCCGGCTGGCTCTCAGCCCACTCCGCAGCCAGTAGGCCCACAGGCCGATGGCCATGAAGATCAGCCCCACCAGGTAAGGGATGATGAAAAGCGAGACGAAATCTTTCTGCGGCAAGCGGACCGGGGTGATCTTGACCTGCCGGACCTCTGTGCCCCCCTGGGTGAATTCCAGCGTAAGCGGGGAGAAGCCGTTCGCCGCCAGGATCGCGTTCACCTGCCCGGCGTTCTCGACCGGTGTCCCGTTGATGCGCTGCAATCGCTCGGGCCAATCAGTCCCTTTCAAGCGAGCCGGCCAGTTCGATCCGCCGATCTTGCTGAAGACGTTATTGGGTTCCAGCAAAACTCCCATGAAGGGCTGGCGATAATACTGCACCGCCCAGATGGGAGTGAGGACAAGCATTGCCAGCGCCACCAGCGTGACGACGAGGGGGAATACGTGCGAGAGCCAGGCGAGGGGGGATTTTTTGGTTTCCACAGGGGCCGAGGTTACATCTTCGATGAGAATTCCGATAAAGTTTACCTGGGATTATTATACTGCTTAGCGGATTTTTCATTTGTCCAGTTTGGCGGGTGGACTGGGTACCCTTAAAGTCAATATTCTCAATCCCACCCCCTGCCCCGCCCCGATCTTGGGGCGCGGTGATAGTAGACAAAAGAGAGGCCAATCATTTCGTGCAATCTGGTTATAATGCTGCCATGTCCTCTTTTTACACCCGCTCGGGTGACGACGGGAAAACCGGTCAATTAGGCGAGGGACGCCTGCCAAAATACCATCCCCGCATGGAAGCGCTGGGAACGCTGGACGAGGTCTCGGCGGCGCTGGGGCTGGCGCGGGCCTTATGCAAGGCGCCGCAGAGCCAGCCTGTCCTTGTGACCGTTCAGCGCGACCTGTACGGGATGATGGCCGAAGTCTCGGCGACGCCCGAAAATGTGGACCGTTTCCGCAGCGTGGGTCTGGACCGGGTCCAGTGGCTGGAGGCGCAGATCGATGACGTGGTGGCTCTGGCCCCCGTGCCGGCCGAGTTCATCCTGCCGGGCGACTCGCTGGCGGGGGCGGCGCTCGCGCTCGTCCGCACCATCGTCCGCCGGGCCGAACGCCGCCTGGCCGAACTGCTCGACAAAGGCGAAGTTTCCAACCCCATGCTGCTGCGTTACCTCAACCGGCTTTCCTCATTGTGCTTCGCCCTGGAACTGCTGGAAAACCAGCAGGCGGGGCATCACACCATCCTGGCTAAAACATGACCGGTACCATCATCAACATCGTCGCAGTCCTGCTGGGAGGGAGCCTGGGACTGCTCTTCGGCTCGCGCCTGCCCGAGCGCCTAAAACAGACCGTCATGGCCGGGCTGGGCCTCTTCACGGCGGTGACGGGCATCAAGATGTTCTTCGAGACGAACAACTCCCTGATCGTGCTGGGAGCCATCCTGGTGGGGGCATTGCTGGGTGAGTGGTGGAAGATCGAGGACGGGCTGCAAAAGTTGGGACAGTGGCTGGAAAAACGCTTCACCAGGCCCGGGGGGACGGAGGCGCAGCCCGATTCCAGTGACAGCCGTTTCGTGCGGGGCTTCCTGACCGCCTCGCTGCTCTTCTGCGTGGGGCCCATGGCCATCCTCGGCTCCATCCAGGACGGGTTGACCGGCAATTACAGCACCCTGGCGATCAAATCCGTGCTGGATTGTTTCGCCGCGCTGGCCTTCGCCTCCACCCTGGGTGTGGGCGTATTGTTCTCCGTGCTGGTCCTGCTGGTCTACCAGGGCGGGATCAGCCTGCTGGCGGCCCAACTGAACAACCTGGTCACCCCCGCCATGATGGACGAAATGATCGCGGCGGGCGGCGTGATCCTGCTCGGCATCGCCATCAGCAGTTTGCTGGAACTCAGGCGCATCCGGGTGGGGAGTTTTCTGCCGGCGCTGCTGCTGGCTCCCGTCATTGTGGCGGTGCTGGCGTTGGTAGCACGTTGACACGTTTGTTATTTATCTAGTTAAATTATTATTCGCCTTTGTAGGCTTTTTCGAGTTCGCTTATATTTAGTTTGCCCATTTTTAGCATACAAGCAGCCACCCTGTCAGCCTTAACTGTATCAGAATCGCGCATCATATCGTCTAATGTATCTGGCGTAATCTGCCATGACAAACCATATTTGTCCTTGAGCCAGCCACACGAACCTTTTTCGCCACCTTCAGATAGCACTTCCCAAAGATGATCAATCTCTTCCTGAGTTTTGCAGTTTACCAATATTGAGATAGCCTCACTAAGAGTAAACATCGGACCACCATTTATCGCCATAAAGTTCTGGCCGTTTAATTCAAAATCAACCGCTGATATATCACCTACACTATTCCCACCCATTTTAGCTACAGATTCTGTCATATAAGATATGTTTGTTATTTTGGCATCTTCAAACAGCGATACATAAAAATCTACCGCTTCTTTTGCCCGGTCGTTAAACCAAAGACTGGTTACTATTTTTTGCATATGAATGTTCCTTTCTTCCTATATAGTAGGAGTATTTTTAATATAGCGAACCTTTCCTGATCCGTGAAGGGATTCAAACGGTGGGGAACCCCGACCAGATCTGCCCGAGCCAGTCCGTGGATTCCTACCACAAGTTGAGCCATCTCTTACATGATGTAAGGGTATAGCCGCCGCGGTCTTTGAATTTAATGTTTTAAGGTTTCAGGCTATTGGCCGAGGGCCGCCAGGGCTGCATCGATAGCCTCGGCAATAGTATTAAATTTATCCACGTAAACGCCATTGACAAAGATGCTGGGGGTGCCGCGCACGCTCAAAGCAAGTGCGCTGCTAATGTCCGTTTCGATATCGGCGTTGAATTTTTTAGCCTTATAACACTGGTTGAAGGCGGTCATATCCAGGCCTACGTTTTCGGCCATGGTGGTCAGCCGATCGTTGGAATATAGTGAGGCGCTTTCCGTGATCTGGTTGGCATACAAAGTATCGTGGTATTCCCAGAATTTATTCTGGTCCGCAGCACACAGGGCTGCATTGGCAGACCGGCGGGAAGCATCCGTACCGTCATTTCCATCGATGACAATAAAGTTGGCAAAAGAATAATACACCTTGCCTGTTTCAACATAATCACGAATGATATCCGGCTCGATAAGTTGGGTATAGTCCCGGCAAGCCACGCAGCGGAAATCTTCATAGATCACTACTTTAACCGGGGCGTTCGGATCGCCTAAGTTGCGTCCAACCACGCTGGCGTTGATCGGCTTGGGGGTGACCTCGACAATAGGCACTTTGTTGCGGGCCACATTCAAGGTCGGTATGATCAGTGCGAAGGTGATGAACAATGCGACGAGGATCATTCCACCGATCAGCAAGGCCCGGTTACGGACCTGCTCGCGGCGGCGGCGTTGACGGATTTCCTGGCGTTTACTCATTTTCTCTCCTGTAAATCAGCGTGAGAAGATTTTGCCATATTCGAGACGGTTTGTCCAGTATAAAGGCGCGCCTGGCTTTCGAAAAGCCTCAGTTCTTATCCAACATTAATTCTTGCGGGCTTTTTCCAGCCAATCGACCATGAGTTTGAAGACTTCCACCTGGATGGCTTCGTTATGGACTTCATGGAACATTTTATCCCAGACCTTGAGCGTGGCTTTATCGCCGGCCCGTTCGGCAAATTTTTGAGTGGCCGCGGGGCTGACGATCTGATCCTCCCCACCTTGCAGCAGCAATACAGGCAGTGGGAATTCAGCCGCGTGTTCCAGGGCCCACAGACCTAACTCGTACATGGTGATGAATGTGCGCGCCGAGATGCGGTTGTGCACCAGAAAATCATTGTCATACGCGTTGGCTACACTCCAATCGTGCGCGAGGCTGCTGGATTTCAGTTCATTGTATTGAGAAAAAGCCGGATAGATCCGGTTCATCAGGCGGCCCATCATCAACTTCCAGGCCGGCGGCTCGAAGGCCAGTTCCAACCACGGTCCGCTGGCGATGACGCCGAGCAACTGCGATTTGCGCCGCATTGCGTAGTTCAGCACCAGGTTCGCGCCCAGGCTGTGTCCGTAAAGGAACAGGGGCTGGCCGGGGTGACGTTTCTCGATCTCCACAGTAAAGGAAGCGATGTCATCCAGCAAGGCTTCATACGAGGGGGTGTGACCGCGCCGCCCGCCGGATTTGCCGTGACCGCGCAGGTCGGATCCCGCCAGGGTGTAACCAGCCTTGGTCAGGGCAGCGGCCACATGGTCATAGCGCCCCACATGTTCCCCCAACCCATGCACCAGCATAACGACGGCCCGGGAATTTCCGTACCGGGGTCCACTCGCGAGAAACCAACTCCAACCCGTCATTGCTTTTCCAGGCCCATTTATTGATTTTCACATTATTTTCCTCCCGGTTTGATTTTAAATTCACACGCAGCGGCTCCCATGGCTTTGCAAGCCGTTTCTTCCACATCCACTTCTTTGGCGGTTCCCCAAAAGAACGCCTGCCGGATCAGCCCCAGTGTCACAAAACAGATCGGCTCGGTGCTGATCTGCCCGGCGGTTGCCGCCGCGGAATGATCCACCAGTAGCAGGTCCATATCCAATGTGTGCACGGAAGCGGCTCCACCGCCATCCCGTAAAATAGCCGCCGCCAATTCCAGGATCCGCCGCCGGCGGGCCGGCACGGGGAACCTGCGGGCGATCTCCAGTTCGGTTTTCTCCCGGAAATTCGCTTCAGCCACACTGCGATCCCATAAACCCTGACCGATGCGGAGAAGGATCCGCGCGCCCCCCGGCCATAAAACCGGCGCAGCGCTTCCTGGAAAGAGGCATAGATTTCCGCTGCCTCCAGTCCTCCCACATGTGAGAAGAAGTCCTTTTCGAGAGCAGCCTGGAGGAGATGGTTACCCGTCAGGATGGCGGGAAATTTCTCTGCTCCCACTTCCTGTGCAGTCGCCTCAATAAATGATTCTACCAGACGGGCAGAGATCTTCGGCAGTTCTGATTTTATTTTCACGCCCTGGCCTCGCCCACTTCGAACCGGCAAAACTTATCCCCCCGGGCGATGCAGTGCGTTTCGGTGATCTCGAATTCCTGGTCGGTGGCCCAGCGGACCGCTTCGCCGACCGAGCCCACGTAAAGATGGCAGACCGGCTCGGGGCTGTGCCGCCCCAGGCAAATGGCGCAGGTGGACTCGCAGTAAGCGATCTTGTTGTCTTCATCTTCCACCCACGCATCCACTTGCGGGTTGGTCTTCTTCAGCGCGTTGACCATGGCATTCAGGACGAATTTAATACGCTGCTTTTGCGGCATCAGTTTGAGGGCCGCCCCCGCCACTCCCATCAGCGCGCCTTGCTCGCGCACGCCATATTGGAAGGAGGCCTTGCCGATCCGCCGCAGCATGCCTTTCCCGCCCCGTCCGTAGAAGCCTTCGATGGCTTCGTTGAAACGGGCGTATTCCATCGTCTTGATGCCCGGGTTGGTATCGTTGGGCGGAAAATTACCGATGAAGCGCTCCAGGCCCACGCTCCGCAGCACCGCATTCAACCCATTCTCGCCCATTACTTCCTGGGCCGAGACCAGGGCCTGCCTTACCAGTGCATTGATGATGACTGCTTCATTTGGGTCGATCATGAATCCACCTCTTACGGGACCTGCAACTGGTAGACCGGATATCGTTCCCCGGTCTCCCGAAAGCCGATGGCATTGTAAAGCGTCAGCGAAGCGACGTTATCACTCTGCGTGTTGACCGTCAGGCGGGCGACGCCTTCCCGCCCCAGCCGGGCGATCAGATCTGCCACCAGGGCGCGGCCCAATCCCTGGCCTTGCAGCGATGGGCGCACCGCCAGGCGGGCCAGGTGCGCTCCCAGGGGGTTGCGGGTGGCCAACTGGTAGCCGATCACCTTTCCTTCTGCCACGGCGACGGTCGGAAAGATGGCTTGCGGAAAAGCGTAGTGGATGGCTTCCAGCGAGTTCTGCCAGAGCGGTTCGAAGGCGGAGGCATCCACATCGGCCACCTCGACCAGGTCCTGGCTGACCATGAGACGGATGGTAAACCCTTCCGGCAGCGTGACCGGCAGGGGCAGCCGATCACTCCGTTCCAGCATGACGATGGATTGGTGGGTGGTCATCCCGCTGGCGAGAAGTAGTTCCGGCAGCCACTCTTGCAGCACAATGGCTGCAATGAGGGTGCCGCTTTTTTCACCCAGGTCCTGCCAGACCGAATCCCACAGGATGCGCCAGGTTTCGGCGTTGGGCAGCCTGCCCGAATTGACGAAGAGTCTTACCCACGCAACAAAGGTTGGGTCGGGCGGGCAGGCCAGTGCCGCCGAGATCTGTCCCTGGTTTTCCAGCACATGGAATGGAGGCGATCCGAGCCAATCCAATGGATAGCGCCAGTCCAGGTGACGATGGACGTAGGGGCTGAAATGCATTAAATTGGCAATCTGACGTTGATCGTTCAGGACCGCCGGCCGCGCCCGAAATTCCACCCCTACATTCATAGGCGAATAAAGAGGATTTTCTTCATCAGGCGCTGCCGGGGGGTGGGATTCTTCACTCCCGCCAACCCCGATTGCAATGCCAGGATGGCCTCATAAAATTTGAAATGGCGCATGTAATGCATGGAAAGCAACTGCATCACTTCCACCCGCAGATCGCCTTCGTCGGCTTTTTCGAGGGCGTCGGCGGCTCTTTTATAACACTCTATCGCATCTTTGCTGCGCTTTAATGCCTGCAATGCGCTGGCTTCATTAGCCCAGGCCATGCCTTCACGGCGCAGGTCTCCTGCTTCGGCGAAGACCCCGGCGGTCCCTTGAACCGCCTCCAGGGCGGCCTGGGCGTTCCCGCCTCGCAACAAGGCCACCGACTGGTTATTTTGCATCTCAGCCGCCATGAGCACATCGCCCGCGCCTGCGATAAGCGTTCCTGGCCTGCACAAACAAATCTGCAGCCGCAGCATAATCGCGCGCCTGATAGGTCTGTTTGGCCTTCTCGGCAATAGCCTGGGGAGAGAGATTATCGCTCATTAGAATGTAATATCCAGTAAATCTTCCGCCACCGAGCGCAATTTATCGGTGGACATGTTGCTCAGTTTCAAGGCCAACTCCAGGTACGGGCGGTTGACCGGCTTGGAGACAAAACCCTGCAGTTCGGCAGGGAGTTTCAGGAAGTCCTGCACGGCCTTCTGCTGCACCATCCATTGGCCCACGGCGCCGGTCTTGTCGAAGAAGGTTTCCACCTGCCCGCCCAGCAAGGCAACTAACGCCTCCAGCACCGGCAGCGGGATGGGACGCTCCCCCAGTTCATAGCCCCTTAACCGGCTGGTGGTCATACCGGTCTGCTCCGCCACCGCAGTGAGGGAAAGGCTGGCATTTTCCCGCAACTGGCGCAGGTGCGCCCCGACCAACTTTTGGCGGATGCCCACCATTAAAGCCAGGTTCATTTTTTCCGTCTTTGGAAAATCATCCGAACGGGCTTCCTTCCCCCAAAACTGCTGCAAGGGCTGCTGCAGCGAATAGGCCAGTAACTCCAGTTCCGGCAGCGAAGGGGCCAGGCGGCCTTCCTCCCACGCGCGCAATATCCCGCTCTTTACTCCGATGGGGATGGCGCACTCCGGAATGCTCTTATGCGCCGCCAGGCGCGCATCCCGGATCAAGACACCCAGTTTTTTGGAACGGAGAGCCACTTGGGTTTGAATGCTCATGGGTTTTCCTCACAGAATCGATGGAGTTCTCAGAAATATTATAGCAGAGAAGCAGGACAAGCCCGACCTGCTGCTCAGGGCTTCACTTTCGTGCCCATCTCCATCATTTGCTGGGCGATCTGCTTCAATAGCAAGGAGGCTAAATCATTCGGAGACCTGGCAATGAGGGGTTCGTTGCGGTTATTGGCGACCGTAAATTTATCGCCCATGTAAGGCATGGTCACCCGCACAGGCAGACCGACTTTCTTTTCCAGGTCTGCTTTCGTCAGCCCCTCCAACCCGACTGCCCGGTTCTGGATGGCAAAAATCCTCTCCATGTCCACCCCCTGGGCTTTCAGGTATTCACACACCGTCAAGGTCAAATTGGCCGTTGCCAGGTCAGTGCTGAGGATCAGGGTGATCACCTCGGCCTGTTGGATGATAGGAAGGCTGATGCGTGAAAGCGAACGACCCAGATCAATGAAGACATAATCGTAGGATTCCACGATAGCCTTCAGAATGTCGGTTACCCGCTCACCCGGCAGGCGGTTGGCCAATTCGGGATCGGGTGAACCAGCCAGCAGGTTAAACTGCCAGTTGGGCGCTACTCGCATGTGTTCCTTCAAATATTCCAATGTCGGCAGACCCGGTTTTTCCAAGGCTGCAGTGGTCAGGTTGTGCTCTTCTTTATAGCCGACAATATCCGCGATGGAACCGATCGGTAGAACCAGGTCAATTACCGCCACTTTCTTGTCTGGTTTTTCGTTGGCCATACCCATGGCAATATTGGCGCACAGCGAGGATGTGCCCGTACCACCTTTGGCGCTCAGGAAGACGATCACCTTGCCATTAATGGCCACTTTTTGCTCGATATCCAATATTCGTGGAATGAGATCCAGCAATTTCTCCACGGTATCACCGGACTTGACCAGATATTCGCTGCAACCTGCAGCCATCAGGGAAGACATCTCCTGCGGATTTTCCTTGGCCGTCAGGGCAATAAAAGGAAGGGTGCCTGTCCGGCGATCCTGCCGGACCCGCGTGACCAGTTCCAGGCCGGTGATATCTGGCAGGGCCGGGTCGATAATGACCAGGTCCGGCTGATCTTTCCAGGCAGAGATAAGCCCTTCCCTCCCCAGAGAGGCCGTGATGGCGTTATAGCCGTTCTTGCCCAACTGCCTGGCAAGGTAAGCACAGCTGGCAGGATCCCCATCGATCACAAGTATGGTAGTGGTTTTGGTTTCCATGGTTTTTTTTGGGTAACTATTTGCGTATCTGAAATAAGGTTTGGATAAAATGGTTTTGATGAACTTGTATGATCTTTTCGTTTTGGGTCGGTCGGTTAAATTTTGGAGGTGTTCTCCGGCTCCAGCGGCGGCATCAGGTAGCCCAGGCCGGAGCGGGTGACGATATGAACGGGTTCATGGGCGTTCTCTTCCACCTTTTGGCGCAAGCGGGCAATGGTCACCCACAGGATCTCTTTGTCATCGCGGTATTCCGGTCCCCAAACACTGGTCAGCAGTTCTTCGGCGGTAAGGACCTTCCCGACGTTGTGAGTGAATTGGAGCAACAGGCGGTATTCGGTGGCGGAGAGATAGACTGGCTGCTCACCCAGCCACACTTCTGCCCGGGCAAAATCGATGCGCAGATTGGAGTGGACAAAGAACCGGTCCGGCCCGGCTTCGGTTGCCTGCGCCCGCCGGAGAACCGCCCTCACCCGCGCCAGCAGTTCCATCACCGAGAACGGCTTCACCAGGTAATCATCTGCGCCCACATCCAGGCCGCGCACACGGTCCTGTTCTTCGCCCTTGGCAGTCAGCATGATGATGGGGACAGAAGAGAACTGGCGGATGCGCTGGCAGGCGGCAAACCCGTCCATGCGAGGCAGCATCACATCCAGCAGCACCAGGTCCACCGGGTTGGCGGAAAAGGATTCGACCGCCTCCTCACCATCTACGGCGGTTATCACCTCGTACCCTTCCGTGAGCAGGTTAGCCTCAAGCAGGCGAAGGTAACGCGGTTCATCATCGACAACAAGGATGCGTACTGTCATAGCAAACCTTTCTCTGAAACTCTCTTTTGAGAGACCGGTAGTTCGATCATGAAGGTAGTGCCCTTTCCGGGAGCGGTCTTGACCGAGATCTGACCGTGATGCGCCAGGATGATCTGTTTGCAAATGAATAATCCCAACCCGGTACCGCGTTTATTGGGGATACCCGGCACGCGATAGAACCGCTCAAAGAGGAAGGGTAAATGTTCCGAGGAAATCCCCGGCCCATGATCTGAAAAAGTGATGGTCTGTTTTTCCGGACTAGCCTTCAGGGCGATGTTGACGGAAGAACCGGCCGCATACTTGATGGCGTTCTCGAACAGGTTATCGAGCACCTGCGTCAGATGGACCGTATCTGCCTGGATGGGAGCCGCAGACTGCGAGTCCAGGTCGAGGGAAATGCTCATGGCCTTGTGCCGGTTCTGGAACCGCATTACCACGTCACGCAAGAGCGAATCCAACCGCACCATTTGGAAATCCATCGGCATGTTGCCGCTCTGCAGGCGGGCCGAGTCGAGGATATGGTCGATCAAATTGATCAAGTGGTCGGACTCTTCGTCGATGATGGTGAGGAATTCTTTTTGAGTAGCCGGGTCCCAGGTGGTATCGGAGCGAAGCAGGGAAGTGGTGTACCCCTTGATGAATCCCAGGGGAGTATGCAGTTCGTGTGAGATGGTGGCGATAAAGTCGTCCTGGAATTGGGCCCGCTGTCGGGCAGCGTCCAATTGTGCCAGGCTTTCATTGAGGAAGCGGTGTTCGAATACCCGCCCGGTCTGGGCAGCTGCCAGGGCGGCAAAGGGCATTTGTTCATCCGTGTAGGCAGGCCCGCCAAAGCGCACAAAGACCAGCGCCCCGCTGCCTTTGGGTAGTTTCAACGGCAATCCGAGCGGATAGGGCATGGAGGTTCGGTCGGTAGTTTTGGAGGCAGCCGGTGTTGTGGCGATGATCTTATCGGAGGTGATGACCTGGTTGGCGATCTCCTCGCCCCAGGAAGCCTCGGCTTCCCTGCTGCGGCCGCGTCCAGCGGAACGGGCATAGACGGCCTCAAGTACGGTGCCGCTCTTCTCCATCACATAGATGGCCAGGTTGTCGAACACGAACTTCTTTCGCAGCGTCACGAACAGGTTATCAAGGACTTTTCTCCAATCATCCTTGAGAACCGATTCGCTCAGCTTGTTGTACAGTTCAAGAGTATCGCTGTCCATATGCCTGCCAGATTTCGTTAGGAGGTGCTCACTACGGTCAGCAGCGGGAAGGAGAACGTCGAACCTTTCCCTTCCTGCGATTTTACTTCGATGAGGGACCCATGGGCGGTAACGATCTCTTTCACCAATGCCAGCCCCAGACCGGTCCCGCCATAATGACGGGTTGCCGAAGCATCCAGTTGATGGAATGGTTCAAAGATCTCGTTCATGCGCGTATCCGGGATGCCGATGCCCGTATCCGTCACCGAGACCACCACGAGGGTGTCCGTTTCGGGCTTGATCGCCAGCGTGACCTTGCCGCCTTTGGAGGTGAACTTGATGGCGTTATCGACCAACTGCAGGATGGCCCAGGAAAGTTTTTCTTCATCGGCTTGAACGAATGGGAGGGCCGGCTGGATCTCAAAATCCAGGGTTACGTTGCGGTCGGTAGCCTTGGGGCGGGAATAATTGATCACATCCCCGGCAACTTTATTCAGGTTCACGGGCGCCAGGCGCAGGGTCATTTCACCGCGGGCTGCCAATGAGAACAGGATCAGGTTATCGATCAGGCTTTCCAATCTTCCGGCTGCACGCTGGCTGATCTTCAGGGCATTCTTTTGCTCGTCTTTCAGCGGTCCGAGAGTTTCGGTGGTCAGCAGTTCCAGGTAGCCTTTTACATGGGTTAATGGTGTGCGCAATTCGTGCGAGATGTTGGCAACAAAGTTGGCCTTCATCTGGTTCAACTCGGATAATTTGCGCAGCGCTTCCTGTAATTCCGCCGTTCTCTCTTCCACCCGCCGTTCGAGGAAGCGATTGGCATCTTCGAGCGCATTCCGCAGTTGGATGATCTGCTCCGTCACGGCGTGCTCGATCTGACTGCGGTTTAGCAGTTTCAGGCTCATCAACGCCTCACCCAACAGGCAGGGTTCACCTTCGGCTTGTTTCTGCTTCTGGTAGGCCAGCGCTTTCTGCAGGTCTTCATCAGTGATGCGGCCGTTTTGGACCAGGTGCTCTCCCAGTCGTGGCACGAGGGTTTCGGGGCTCAAGGGTGTGGTCATCGATAATTCCTCATGGTCGCCAGACCCACTCACCGCCAACCATGGTGGCTGCAGGCTGGAAATTGAACAACTCAGCGGGATCACATGTAAACGGATCGTCATCCATGACGATCAGATCTGCCAGGAAGCCCGCCAATAAACGTCCCTGAATCTTTTCCATTCCGGCCGCATAAGCCGGACCAAGTGTGAAGCCAGACAGCGCCTCGCGGAATGTCAGCCGCTGGGTGGAGTACCAACCATCGGGACCCGGCTGCCCATCCTGCCGACGGCGTGTCACCGCTGCATGCAGGCCGTGGAAGGGGTTGGGGCTTTCCACCGGCGCATCCGAGCCAAAGACGAGGCGGGTGCCGTGCTGCAAAAGCGTCCGCCAGGCATAGGAATTGGCGGCCCGCTCACCCAGGCAGCGGTCGGCGGTGACCATATCCGAGGGAGCATGGATGGGCTGCATGGAAGCCAGCAGGTCCAGGTCGGCCAGGCGGCCGCCATCTGCCGGTTGGATGGTTTGGACATGTTCGATGCGGTGACGCAACGCTGTCAACCCTCTACTCCGTTCATGGTTTCGCAAGCGGGCGAATCCCTCTAGCACCTCGTGCACGGCCCGGTCGCCGATGGCGTGAACCGCCAGGCTAAGGCCGTTCTCTACTGCCGGACAGCCTATTTCAAAAAGCGCTTCGGCATCTAATATTAGAATACCACGATTTTGTGGGTCGTCAACATAGCCATCGACCATTGCAGCGGTATGCGTGCCGAGGGCCCCGTCGGCAAAAAGTTTGACCGAGCCGACCCGCAGCCACTCATCGCCCAGGCCGCTGGACAACCCCAATTGGATCGCTTGCGGAAGCAGGTCGCGCGGGATGGATTTGACCACCCGCAGACCCAGTTCGCCGCGCTGGTGCAGGATCTGCAAAGCCTGGAAGCAGGTACGCTTGTCGAAATCGTGCACACCCGTCAGGCCCATTTGCCATAGTTGCGGGATCAATTGTTGGAATGATCGGGCCAGCGCCTGCGGGTCTGGCTCCGGGATGACCTTTTCCACCAACTTCAAGGCCGTCTCGAAAAGGATACCGGTCGGGTTGCCATGAACGTCCCGCTGAATTACTCCGTTGGCAGGGTCGGCTGTAACCGTGGTGATACCTGCAAGTTTGAGAGCGGCGCTATTGACCCAGGCGGCATGCAAACTTTTGGCGGTCAAATAGACGGGGATATCCGGGGTGATTTCGTCCAGTTGAGCGGCGGTGGGCCATTCGCCTCCCCAACTGTTCTGGTTCCATCCATGTCCCTGCAGCCACTCCCCTGCTTTTTTCTGACCTGCCGCCTGCTTCACTCTTTGCAGGATCTCTTCCCGGCTGTCCACTTCGCAATCCAGCCTGGACCGGCTGAGGGCCAGTTCCTGTAAATGGATGTGCCCATCCACCAGGCCGGGCATGATCGTCCGTCCGCCCATATCTTCGCGGCTGGCGTCCGTGAACGCATCCAGCAGGTCTTCGCCGCCCACCGCCAGGATCCGTCCGGCTTGGATGACCAACGCAGAAGCGTTGGGCCGGGCCGGGTCAAGCGTATGGATGCGGGCATTGTGCAGAAGTTTCATGGTCGTCTCTGGCAGCCTGCGCTCGTTTATTCCTTCAATAATCGCCCCATCAGGGCATCCAGTTCTTCATTGGAGTAATAATGGATCACCAGCGTGCCGCCCTTCCGCCCGGCCCGCAAACTGACCTTGGTGCCCAGGCTGGAGCGCAAGCGCTGCTCCAATTCGGCCACTTCCGGCGACACCGACTGGCGGGGTTTTTGCTTTGGTTTTTCACCGGAGAGTTTACGGATCAAATCCTCGGTCTGGCGAACGTTCAGTTCATTTGCCAGCACTGTCCGTAAAGCAGCCGTTTGGGCTTCGGCGGTAGGCAGCGCCAGTATCGCCCGCGCATGCCCCTCTGAAATGCGCCCCTCGATCAGCGCATTCTTGACCGCATCGGGAAGTTTCAACAGCCGCAGCGTATTCGTCACCGCCACGCGGCTCTTGCCCACCTGCGCGGCGATATCTTCATGGGAAAGGGAAAAATCCTCTGCCAACTGGCGATAGGCTTCCGCTTCCTCCAGCGCAGACAGGTCCGAGCGCTGCACGTTTTCGATGATGGCAAGTTCCAGCCTCTGCTGGTCGGTGGCCTGCCGCACCATCACCGGCACCGTCGCAAGGCCGGCCAGGCGGGCTGCTTCCAGGCGTCTTTCCCCGGCAATTAATACATATTCGCCCGCCTTTTCGCCCGGTGTCACGATCAATGGCTGCAAGACACCGTGTTCACGGATGGAAGAGGTTAATTCGTCCAGTTCTTCGGGACGCATCATGCTGCGCGGTTGGCGCGGGTTGCGTGAGACCACCTCCACCGAGACCAGCAAAATACCGTTTTCTTGAGGAGTTCTTTCCCCGCCTGGGATAAGCGCTCCCAGACCCCGTCCGAGTCCTGATTTCTGGGGCATTGGTTTCTCCTTCTCCACGATCCAATATTAATTTTCAGAGATCATCACGCCGTCGCTCTTCATCAACTCACGCGCCAGCGCTTCATAAGATTTCGCCGCCAGCGATTCGGGCGCATAGGCTGAGACGGGCAATCCATAGGAAGGCGCTTCGGCCAGCCGCACACTGCGCGGGATGATCGTCTCGAATACCTGCTCAGTAAAGTATTTTCGTACTTCCGCAACCACATCGTTCGAAAGGTGGGTGCGCGAATCGAACATCGTCAGGATGACGCCGCGCACTTGCAGGTTGGGGAAGAGGGCCGTGCGCACGCGTTGGATGGTGTGGGTCAGTTCTCCCAACCCCTCCAGGGCCAGGTACTCACACTGCACCGGGATGAGCACCCCATTTTGAGCCGCCATGAGACCGTTGACGGTCAACAGTCCCAGCGAAGGGGGGCAATCGATCAGGATGTAGTCATAGCGATCCACCAGCGGAGCCAGGGCATTTTTCAGGCGATTTTCACGGCCAAGTTCGCTGACCAATTCCACCTCTGCGCCCGCCAGGGCAGGCGAGGACGGCAGGATGGCCAGTTTCAGGCGCGGGTTTTGCAGCACCAGCGCGCCGGCCGGAGAGCCGCCCAGCAGCACTTCATAGATGCCGCCTTTGACCGTGTGCTTATCCACTCCCAGCGAGGAGGTGGCATTGGCCTGCGGGTCGATATCCACGATCAAGACACGCTGACCGAATTGGCCCAGGTATGCGCCGATGTTGATCGCCGTGGTGGTCTTGCCTACCCCGCCCTTCTGATTGACCAGCGTGTATATACGTCCCACTAGATCACCTCCACCAGGCAGGTCTGGATCTCGGCGCGGGTGGGGATGCCTTCCAACCCACGGCGCTGGACCGAGAAGGAGGCCAGGTGGGTGGCAAACCTGGCCGCCGCCCACGGGTCGCGGGTCACGTGGTAGCGCCAGAAGAAGGCCGCCGCAAAAATATCCCCCGCTCCGGTGGCATCGACTTCCTGGATCACCGGCGCACGAAACCGGCGCAAGTCGCCGTTCCAGTAGAGCCGCGCCCCCGCCGGTCCTTCGGTCACAGCCAGGACTTTGCAGGAACCCGCCATGGCTTCGATCTGTTCTTCATCGCCGCCCACATCTTCAATACTTAGCACCGCCGCCCCCGCCTTGGGAAGCATCTGGGCGGATTCGGCCCATTCTCCCGGCCAAACCCGGCCGTCTTTTCCCCATTTCCTCAACCATCCCTGCGGAGTCAGCCCAAGCAGAGAGTCGGGAAACTTTCCATCTGCCAGCAACTTTCCTTCCCCGGCGATGGGACCGACATGGATGATGGGCGCTTCCCGCCAGGCCGGCGGGATCTGTTCGTAGGTGATATCCGGCGCCAGGTGATGAATGAACTGCTGGCGGCCTGTGGGAGTATAGATATTTTCGAAAGTGGTGCTGTGTTCCACCGTCCGGGTGGCCACCTGGATACCATTCAGCACGTCCAGGGGCACTTCACCACCCCAGTTGGTCACCACGCCCACCCGCAGTCCCAACGCGCAGGCGGTCAGGGCTGAGTATGCCGCCGTCCCACCCAGGCGCGGGCCTTGAGGGGTGATATCACATGTAAGATGACCGATGAGAAGATAGTCCACCGGGCCCTGGGGGACGAGATTTGGCATGAGTAAATTATACCTGAGGATGTGGGATTACTGCTTCTTATGGAAAAGAGGGCCGGATTGCAAGCCTCCGCAGGCGAAAAAGAAGGAAAAGCCCCTTTCGATGGGAAAGGGGCTTTCAAAATATTTCCAAATAAATACCTGTCGGTAATAATGACTGGAGTTATTACTCTATTCTTTTGGAACGATGGTGACCTTGCGGCTGGGCTCATCGCCGATGGACTGGGTGCTCACGCGCGGATGATCACGCAGTTCAAGATGGACGATCCTCCGCTCGATGGCTGCCATGGGTTCAAGGACCTGCCGGCGGCCTGTGCGGATAGCCTGGTCGGCCATGCGCTGGGCCATCTGGCGCAGCTGGCGTTCCCGGCGAGCCCGGTAGCCTTCCACATCGATGACGATCTGGACCCAGTACTCCACCTGTTTGCTGACGATCAGGTTGACGATGTACTGCATGGCATTGAGGATCTCCGCCCGCCGCCCGATCAAGACAGCCAGGTCGTTGCCGCGAATGTCGATATGGACCGGGCGCTGACCTTCTTCTTCGGCTTCGCCATAGCGGGCTTCCACCCGCGCCTGGATCTTCATCTTTTCGAGGATCTCGGCCACCGTCTGCCTGGAAATGAACAGGAGATTGTCATCCAGTGAGGCGAAGGCAGCATCCATGGTTTCATCGGGAATGGCTGCATCAGTCGCCGGGGCTTTTGGCTGTTCTTCTGCCTGGGCAGGTTTGGCATCTTTGAGGGTCAGGCGAACGCGTGCCTGCCGCCCGCCAATCCCCAGCAAGCCGCGGCTGCCTTCGTCCAGAATTTCCACATCCACAGCCTCACGGCTGAGACCAAGTTCCAACAAGCCTCCCTCTATGGCATCTTCGACCGAGGGAGCGATCTTCTCGAGAGTGGTTCGCTCGTTCATTTTTTCCTCGCTGATAGTGCAGGTGTTTGCGCCGGCTTACCCGGTAAGAGGGCTCGCCAGTTGACCTTTCCCAGTAGTGCATACTGTGCGATACCGATCAGGTTGCCCGTAATAAAGTAGATGGACAGGCCTGAAGCGAAGGTGAGGGCAAAGTAGCCCAGCAGGAGCGGCATGTAAAGGGACATCATCTTGCCCATCATGGCGCCCTGGTCACCCGGGGTGGTTGAGGCAGGCATGGTCACTTTGGACTGGATATAGGTGGTGATGGCAACGACGATGGCCAGGAAGGGAATGGCCAATCCGAACAAATAGATCTTCTCGGGTTGGGCCAGGTTCATCCACAGGAACTTGCTGTTCAGCGGAACCAGGTCACCCACGGGGAAGAAGGAATAGACGGTGCGGGTGAGGGTGAGCAGTTGCTCGGGTGATGCAGCCAAGGCCCGCATGATGCTCTGGTAGAGGCCAAAGATGAGGGGTATCTGGATCAGGGTGGGCAGACAGGAGGAGAGCGGGTTATAACCGATCTGCTTGTAGTACTTCATCTGCTCCTGGGCCAGTTTTTCCTTGTCATCCTTGTACTTCTTCTGGATTTCGAGATATTCCTTCGACTTTTGCAATTCCTGCATTTTCGTGCTGCCCTTGATCTGCGACACCATCAAGGGATGCGTGATCAGGCGGATAAGGATCGTGAACAGGATGATCGCCACCCCAAAGTTCCCGCCGACCAGTTTATAGATCATCAGCAGGGTGTTCGTGAACGGATTAACGATGATTGTTTCCCACATAACAGCCTTCCTATTTGGGGGGAATGAAGGACCACTTGATGGCTCCGCTCGGGTCCAGCGCCACCAGGGTGGCGCCGCCTTTGGTGGGGGCAATCAAAGTGAGATCACCGGCAGCAGCCGGTGTTGAATAGACCTGGCCGGAAATTGCGATCGGACGGGCATTCTTGCCGTCCAGGTCCATGAAATAAACGCTGCCCGCTTCGGTCCCCACAATGAGGTTCGTGCCATTGACCAGGGGCGACCCAATAATGGCGCCGCTCAGGTCTTGCGTCCACGCCTGGCCGGTCCCGCCAACGGGAGAGGCGAATAATTTCCCGTTCGCATCGCCCACATAGAGCAGATCGCCATTCAAAACCGGTCCAGACCAGATCCATGAGGAGGCTTGTTTCAAAACCGTGCTGTTTCCATTGACTGTGTTCAGGGCGTAGACCGTCCCGCCATAGGTTCCAGCATAGAGGGTATTCTCTTCGCCCAGCACCAACTCGCCGAGTATGGCTCCGTCCAGTGTCTGCATCCAGGTTTGTTGACCCGTCTGGGCATTGACTGCGTAAACCTTGCGGCCCAGGCTGCCGACATAGACGTTCCTGCCGTCGGTCACGGGCTTGCCCCACAGGGCCTGGTCGGCTGTGAAGGACCATTTCAGGGTCCCCTGCAGGTCGAGGGCGTACAATTTGTAATCCGAGTTGGCGGCATAGATCATGGTATCGGTCACCAGCGGCCCGCCGATCCAGCGGTCACGCGCCTCGGTGAACTCCCACAGGGATGCGCCGGTCTTGGCATCGAGGCAGTAGATTTTCTTATCAAATCCGCCAACGATCAATTTGGTTCCATCGGCGGTCAACATGGGCGTGGCATAAAAGGGATTGGCGGTGGCCTTTGCGGGGAAGCGCCAAACCTGCGCCCCCGTTTGCAGATTGACTGCAAAAACAAATTGACCACCGGCAACATAGGCGTAGTCGGCATCTGCGATCACGCCGGGCCAGGATGAGGGGGTCATGCCGGTGGCACAACCGCTCAAAAAGACGACTGCGGCCAACAGGATACTGATGAGAGCAAGGTGCTTGGTTTTCATGGAGCGTTATTTCTCCTATCGAACGGGGTCGTAACCCCCGGGATTGAAAGGATTGCAGCGCAACACACGCCAGGCCGCCATGAAGCTTCCTTTCAATGCACCGTATTTATAGATCGCCTGGTATCCATAATGAGAGCAGGATGGGTAGAAGCGGCACGTGGGCGGGCGGTGTTGTGAATAGCCCATTTGATACAAACGGATCAGCGCGAGCAGCAGCAGGCGTGGAATGTTCCACACCGTGCGAGGCAGGTCACGGAGACGCGGCTCATTGGGATATTCACTGGATGTATGCTGATGCTTATCCGTCATAGGTCATGGAAAGAAGACCGGCGCGCTCGAGCAGGGTGCATAAGGCTGCGTGTGTCTGCTCAAGATCTGCGTGGGGCAAAGGAGCCCGGGCGATCAACACCAGTTCCGATCCCGGCAGGGTTCGAGGGATCAGGTCGCTCATCGCCGCTCGGAGGAGTCGCTTGGCCCGGTTGCGTTGGACGGCATTCCCTACTGCCAGCCCGGCGCTCACCCCCACATGCACGCCCTCCCCTTCCGATTTTGTGACATACAACACAACAAGCGGATGGGCATAAGATCTACCGGAACGCCGCACCCGCTTGAAATCGGTTGACCGGGTCAGGCGAAAGCTCCGCTTCACCTGGACCTCGCACTCCTGCGCGCAGACCAACTTCCGCCGCGCCTGGGAACTCCTACCAGCGGACGTGCTTTACGTGATTGTTCATGCGCGTGGTTAACCGCATGCGGCCCTTGAGGCGCCGCCGCTGGAGAACATGACGACCATCTGCGCTGGACATGCGCTGGCGAAAACCATGCACGCGCACGCGCCGCCGTATCTTCGGTTGATAAGTACGTTTCGTTGCCATTCACTTACTCCAAAAAAGACAAGATACTGCGGACTGCGTCGAAACGAGAACGGTGTATTCTTTCCAGTTTGCGCAATTTTTAGAAGCGTTCTTCATCCAACGCAGGACGCAGCAAACACCAAACGGCAGTTTCCTGCCGGGGTTTTCGAGGACGGGTGGGAATTATAACCGAGGGGCATGATTCGGTCAAAGGGTAACATGTTAGAAATGCGTTAGTGTTGCCTGCCCGGAACACCCCGGACAACTCAGATGGGCGGCAAATCCACGGGGACATCTACAACTGGGCTTTTCTTATCCTTTTCTCCCGTACGGACCGTGGGGAGCAGCAGGAAAAAGGTGCTGCCCTTCCCCACTGCGCTCTCCACCCACACCTTGCCGCCGTGCCGTTCGGCAATGGAGCGGACAATTGCCAGTCCCAGCCCGGAGCCGCGTTGCCGCGGGCCTCCCGCTGGCTGCCGCGGAAGAATTTCTCGAACAGGCGCGGCTGGTCTGCCGTGGGGATGCCGATGCCGTTATCCTTGACCGCAAAGACGACCGATCCCGGCAAAGGCTCGATGCGGATGCTCACCTCCCCGCCTGCGGGAGTATATTTGATGGCATTTTCCACCAGGTTGTGCAGCGCCTGCTGAAGCAGCGCTTTATCGGCTTCGACAACTTTGGGTAGTTTCTCTGCCGCCTTCACTTCCACAGTGATCTTTTTCTGTTCCGCCAGCAGTTGCAGGGCTTTGACGGTATTTTCCGCCAGTTCCAGCGGGACGATATTTTCCACCTGCAGGCCCACTCCCGCAGCCATGCGGCCCAGGTCGAGCAGGTTCCCCACCAGGCGGGCCATGCTTTCCACCCCCACGGTGATCTTGGAGACATAGCCTTCCTGCTGCTCGTTCAGATCCCCCACCATGCCCAGCATGGTGGTGTAGCCGCGGATGAGCGTCAGCGGCGAGCGCAGGTCATGGCTGACGGAGGCGACGAAATCGGACTTCATCGCATCCAGTTCTTTGAAGTGGGTCACATCCTGCATCACGCAGACCCGTCCGACCGGCCGGCCTTTGGCCAGGACCGCCGAGGCGGTGGCGTAATAGATCTTCCCATCCGGCATGACCACTTCGGCAGATTTTTTATCGCTGTCCAGTTCCTGCAGGAGTTCGCGCAATTCCTGTTGACCGATGACCCGTTCGGTTGGCTGACCTTCGGCCGCGCCGGCGGTGACACCCAGGGCCCGCTTGGCTGCCGGGTTCGCCAGGATGAGACGGTTCTCCTGGTCCGTCACCAGCACCGGGTCGGGCGTGGAGGCCAGGATGGCTGCCAGGCGCTGCCGTCCCACTTCGGCGGTGCGGAACAGGCGCGCATTGGCAGCCGCCAGGGCCGCCTGCCCCGCCAGGGTCGAAAGGAAGCGCAGGTCCTCTTCGCTGAATGAGCGGGGCTTGTCGAAGGCGGCCCACAGGGCGCCGTAGTAGCGTTTTTCGTGGAACAGGCTCACCGCCACCAATGCTTCCGGGCGGGCCTGATCGTCCCGGCAGGTCCAGGGTATGCAGGCGGTTCATATTATCGTACACCACCCGGCCTTGTTTTTGGGTGAGGCTCAGGATGGTTTCGTCCAGGGGGGCATACAAATCCTTGGATGGGCCCAGGGCAAAGCTCAATGGGTTTTCATCCAGCGGTTGGGCGGAGGGCATCAGCGCCACCCGCACCGAACTGGCGCCCCACGCCAGCACAGCCTCCAGGATGGGTTGGACTGCCCCTTCCATTTCCAGCGTGGAGGCCACCCCCTGGCTGACCAGCAGGAGTTGGTTGAGTTCTTCCAGGCGGGCATGCATGCTGACTCGCATCTGCTCGAAGGCATGCCGGAATTGACCCACCTCGTCCACGCCCCCACCCAGCAGAGGCTGGTCCAACTGGCCGCGGGCGATCCGCCCGGCTTCGACCGCCAGTCCTTGCAGCGAGGCGGTCAGGAGGCGGAAACTCAGCCGCAACGATACCAGCAGAGCCACCGCCAGGACGAGGATGAGCACGATCAACGGCGCGGCGATATTGAGCGCCAACTGCTGCGCCTGCTCCGCCGGGACCTGCAGGACCACCGCCCACGAACTGCCTTCAACCGGTTGATAGTAGGCCAGGCTGCGCGTCCCGCTGGGAGAGGGGACATCATAGAACTGGCCCTCGCCGCCCTGTGTACACGCTCATCAATTCGTCCGGGTTGGAACTGTACAGCACCCGCCCTTGCTCATCCAGCAGTTTGCCCTCCCCGCCCAGGGAATTCAATCCTTCCAGGTTCTGGTGGAGAGGTTGGAAGAACGGGTTGAGCAGCAGCCGGGTGCGGCCCAGCAGGATGCGCTCCGTGTTCCCGTCTTCATCCAGGATGGCCGCCAGGAAGGCCATGCGCGCAGCCCCTTCCCCCGCGGCGGGGGACAGGCCGTAGCGCTGCATCAAGACGCCTTCTCCGGCTAACGTCACCGCCGTTCGTTCTTCCTGCGCCAGCCCAAACGAACTCCCATCGTCGACAGGATAAGCTGCCAGGAGTTCCCCCTGCCCATCCAGCATGAACAACTGGTCAAAATACGTGACCGTGTGCATCTGCGTGGCCAGGGATTCACTTAATGCATCGCCGCTTTCGTCCAACAGGGACGGATTCTTCGCCATCTGGGCGAGCAGGTTCTGGCCCGTCTCCAGGAAGAACGGCACTCCCTCGGCCGCGCTTTGAGCGGTGCTTGCCAGCCTGTCACGGATCATGCGGCGGGCGGCGTTCCCCGCCACGATCCAGTCGCCCACGATCACGGCGATCAGCATCCCGACGATAAAGATGCCTCCCATGGAAAGGATGCGTCTCTGCAGGCTGGTTTCGGCGGGCGAGGGCTGCAACAGACCCTGTTCTCCCCAGGCATGCGGCAGCGGCAATGGCGATGATCTGGACGAAAAGACCGGCTCCCAGCAGTTCCCCGGCGGTGGTCAGCACGGCGGGGGTCAGGTTGGTCAGGGCAAAATCCAGCCGGGCAGCCAGCCCGCCGGTGACGGAAAAGATCGAGCCAAAAAGGAAGATGAGGATGTAGATCGGTACCAGCCCGGCGCTTACCGCCAGGGGCAGCCGCATGAGCCGGTAGAAGGGAGTCCGGTAACGCTGGCGGATGGCTGCACTGAACAGCACACCCAGCAAGGCCGGGGTCAGGATGGAGAAGAGGTTATGCGTATCCCACAGGCAGCGGGTGAGACCGGTAAATGCTCCCACCAGCAGGGCGTCCACCGGACCCAGAAAACCTGCCGCCAGCATCCACGGCAGGGCCGAGAAGATCATCCAGGCCGGGTTGTGCGGACCTGCCGGGATGCCCGTGGGGGGCAGGGCGGCGTTGGAAAACAGGCGTATTCCCAGGAATAAATTCGTCAGTGGCACCAATGCCAGGAACAGGATCAACAGCCCCGTTCGCGGCCGGCCGTGTTTTTGCATTCCCCGCCAGTACACGGCCGCTCCCACGGCGAGGCCGAGCAGCAGGAACCAACCCACCCAGCCTGTCAGGGTTTTGAACAGGTCAGGGAATGGCGGGTTGGACAGTAACGTCAGGATGGGAGTCATTGGTGGAGTCCCTCAACGTGGAGAGACAGCGGTTCCTCTAAATACGTTACCAGAGAATCATGTTCATTGCTGCAGAATCCTGGAAGATGGCGTTCTCTGCATACACGCCCCGGTATTCCTCCGGCAGCAGCCCGGCGATGTGGCGCATGACCAGGTCGGTATTGCGCTGGCGGGACTCGCGGCGGGCCTCACCCTTCCCTTCCACCGGCGGCAGGTTGATCGGTTTGCCGATGCGCATCTCCAGCAGGGGCCGCTTGCCGCGGATGGCCTTCTTGAAGAAATCATCGGTTGTGCCGACGATCCCCACCGGGATGACCGGCACGCCGGTCTCTTCGACAATGAAGGAAACACCTGCGAAGGCGGTCCGCATGCCGGGCGTATGCGAGCGGCCGCCCTCGGGGGCGATCAAAAGCGCATACCCGTTCTTCAGCGCGCCGATGGAGGCCTCCATGGCGGCCCGGTCGTACCCGCCCCGCTGGACCTTGATGCCGCCCCACATGCGCGCCAGGATGTTCTGCCCGGGTCTATCCCACACGTCGGCTGCGCCCAGCGCCTCCACCTGCTCGGGCCAAAAAACACCCACAAACGGCGCCTCGAAGAGCGAGACGTGGTTAATGGCGACGATATAAGCCGTGCGCAAGGGCACGTTCTTCTTGCCGGTGATCTTCACCGGCGCAAGCGCATGAAAGACCAGGCGAAGCACGCCGCGGATGAACGGCCGTGCCAGCCAGTGACGCCACCATGCCAGTCGATAGGGTTCTACCTGCATAGCTTCTCCACTTTTTCGAAAACTTCGTCGGCGTTCAGTTTATCCGAGTCGAGAATGACGGCATCCTCCGCCGCCCGCAGAGGCGCGAAGGCCCGGTTGGAATCGATCTCATCGCGGTTGCGCACACCTGCCAGGATGGTCTCATAATCGGCCGTGCCGCCCCGCTCCAGGATCTCCTTCAGCCGCCGGCGGGCGCGTTCCTCCGCCGAGGCATCCAGGTAGACCTTCAGCCCGGCTTCGGGCAGGACCACCGTGCCGATATCCCGCCCCACCATCACCACCCGCCCGCGCAGCCCGATCCGCCGCTGCTGGGATGCCAGGGCTGCCCGCACGCCTCGATATGCAGAGACCGGTGAGACCTGCGCCTCCACCTCCGGCGTGCGCGTTTCCCAGGTGATATCCTTGCCGTCGACCAGCACGTCGCAGGCACGACCATCCTCTTTGGAAGGCGGGCGCACGTCGATCTGGACCGTTTCGGCCAGTTCCGTCACGGCGGCCTCGTCTTTCACGTCCACGCCGGCGGTCGAGCATGGCCCACGTGACGGCCCGGTACATGACGCCCGTGTCGAAGAAAAGGTAATCCAGCGCATCTGCCAGCCGCCGTCCCAGGGTGGTTTTTCCGGAGGCTGCCGGACCATCAATGGCGATAATTTCAGGTTTGGTCATCAGGTATCTTTCTTAGGGGTCAGGGTTGGATCGCAGGCAGGCCCTGGGTATCCAGCATCAGGTCGCTGCGAACCCACAGGTTGATCCGCTCGCGCAGAACGGGCATCTGCCGGTGAATGATCCAGCTCACCCATTGACCGGAAGTGGCATTGGCCCAATCGGGCGATTCGGTCAGGACGAGCGGTTCGCCGCGGTAATCGACCGACAGGCTCACATCTCCGGGTGGCGTGATCAATATTTCAGGCGTGGCATCCGCCGCCAGGACCGTCGCATCCTGCACGGTCCAATCGCGGAACAACCAGTGCAGCGCCGGCGAATCGACGGCCAGGATGGTCAGAGGCAGGTTGGCCGGTTCGCCGCTGTTCAACTCCGAGATCTCGTTGGCAACCTTCAACAGGATGTCCACCCGCCCGCTGCGCGGCTCGGGTACCCATAGATCGGTCGTCAATGGCCGCCGCAAAGTGGAAGTGCCGGTGCTCAACGCCAGCGTGAAGAGGCCAAAGAACACCACCGCGCCCCACACCCCGCCGAGACGGGCCACAGCCGAGGACCAGGCCGTCCAAACCAGCAGCAGGCTCAAAATGATCAGGAAAAAGACCGCCAACAGCAGCCAGCTGCGGGTACGCGCGATGGTGGAAGCCAGGTCCATGTTGGCGATGGAAGCGGTATTCAGCCATCCAAAGACCAGGAAGACGATCACCACGGTCATGGTGGCGGCCAGTTCCCACAGGTTGCGGCCTTCGAAATCCAGATGTTTGCTTAATTCCAGCGCCGCCAACATCCATAACGGCAGCAGCGCCCAACTCAGGTCGCCGGTCTGTCGACTCGAATAAAGCAAGGTCAGCAGGAACGCCAGCAGCGCCCATATCCCCAGGCCGATAGACAGGGCATCCTTCTTGATGATCCCACGGACGGCCGCGGCAATCCCAAATCCCAGCGGCAGGATCTCGTAGGCCGGCAGCGCCAGGGCGGGCTGCCACAGCGGCACAGTCCCCAGCCTGACCCAGCCGCGCAGGAAGACCCACATGGAATCCAGGAAGGCCGGCAGACCCTTGGGCGAAAGCAGCAGCAGACTGCCCAACACCAGCAAAACGCCAACGCCCCAAATGAGCGCCGTCCGTCCGTTTTCCCGGTTGACGGGAGGGATGGATGGTTTATCGTCCGCATTTTCCGGCGGAGGGAATTTATTCGTTAGCGCGGCGGCGAAGACCCACGCCAGCCCCACGCCCAACAGTCCCAACCAGATGGATGGACCCGCGAGCAATGCCACCCCGGCGAACACGCCTGCCAGTGCAAAGCGTTTATCGCACCAGGCCAGGAACGCCAGCACGAAGGCGCAGACCGCCAGCATGGGCCCGCCCGCCAGGTGCGACATGGCCACCAGGCCCGGATCGAGAGCCAGCCCGAATGCCAGGATGAGCGCGGCCGGGCGTCCGAAACGGGTCCGCAAAGCCCACGGGGTCAGCACCAGCACCGTCCCTGCCAGGGCCGGCCAAAAGCGCGCCAGGAAATTCGTCGCCCCGAAAACGGCGAAGAGGATGGAGGTGAGATGGACGTAGGCCGGGTTGGGACCGATGGCGGGTTTCATGCCCTCGGTGATGCGCAAAGCCTGCAAAGCCCAATCGGCTTCATATTCCGAAAGCGGAAGCAAACCCAGGTTGATGAAACGCAGTCCGATGGCGATGAGCAGCGCCAGGGCATAGAGGGCATGTTCGAGGGTGGGTTGGAATTTTTTCATTGTTGTAATTTTAGCATTATTCTGCGGGCTGATCGCCAATATCCGTGCCCGAGGAGGCGCTTGCTCCGGAGACCTCGTAGATCACCACTCCGCCGGACTCGAAAACCTGCGTCATATAATTCTGGAACTTGATTTCATTGACGCGATAATTCCGGCGTTCCAGCGTCCCCACCACCACGTAGCGGATGTGGTACTCGTTGATCACCTGCGCGGCTTCATCCCAATTGCTGGTCTGGTAGAGACAGGCAATGTCGTCGGAGCGCGTAAAGGTGGTGATATTAGGGTCATTTCTCCGGCAAGTCAGGTTTTGCAGCCGCGATTGCTGCTCGGCCAATCCGCCGCGCCACTGCTGTTCGTGGAACCACCAGCCCAGCACGGTCGGCTGGCCCGAATAGACCGAAATACGCCCGTAATCGGAATACGCATCCCGGCCGACCACCTCGGCGATCACTCCGGCGGGCGCGTGGAGCAGCCAGTCCGCTGCGGCGGCATCGTCGGGATACTGGTTGTGAAATAACCGCGCCCCGTCCAGCGTCCACACGTCCAGCGCATGTGCGAAAGCCTGCGGGTCAGCGGATGCCTGGCCCATTTTCAACCTTGAAGTGAAATTGGTGATCTGGAAGTTATTGGTTTTTTCCGGCAGACCCATCACGGGGAATGCCAGTGAAACTATGATCGCAATGACCAATACAGGCCGGTAGATCCAGCCCCACACGTTTTTCGATTCCAACTGCAGCAGGATGGCCGCCCCAAAGGCGGCCGCCAGGCTCCACAACATCCAGGCCTGATAATAGAATTTGAAGATGGTATTGGAGCGGCTGGAGAACAGGTCCCGCAGGAAAATGAAATCCGGCGTCAGGACCAGTACCGTCCCGATGGCCAGGAGCAGCATGACGAAGATGAACGGGCTTGGCTTTGCCGGGACCTCTTGCGGCTCTGCCGGTTGACGCTTTCCAGCCCCGATGATGAAAGCCAGCGCCGGGCCGAGCAGGCCCAGCAGGGTCAGCAGACCGCCGATATAAACCAGCCGCCGTGTGCTCGCCAGTTTGATGCACAGGCCGATATCCCCGCCGCATTGCGAATTGATCAGTCCCTGCACAAAGGCAGGTTCGATCTTATAGGCCATGAAAGCCAATCCCCACGAGAGCAGCCACAGGAGCAAGGCCAGCCCTGCAGCCACCCCAAAACCGGCTTTCCAACTGGCCCGGATCTTTTCGCTGCGCCACATATAGATGAGCAGCGGAAAGAGTGCGATGAAAAACGTTCCGAAGAAGACCCATAAATGCGCCCCGCGGGTGGGCGAGATCAGGTTGGGCAGGATGCCGCCCGCCTGCGAGGAAGATCCCAGGTAGAAAGGCAGGTAGAGGATGATCGCCAGCACGCCGACCGGCAGGCCAAAGGCGAACAGGTCCTCCAGCCGGTTCCAACTCCAGCCATCTTCCATGATGCGGGTCAAGACAAATGTTCCCGCCATCAGGGCGAAGCCGGTCAGGATGTCCCAGGTGTTCAGGAAGACCAGGCAGCCCAGCATCAACGCGCCGAAGAAGATCCCCGCCGGGCGGATGGGCAGCCGGTAAAAATACAGGTTCGAATCGCCCTTCCAGCCGCCGCGGAACAGGTTCAGCGCCGCCGCCACCACCAGCAGGCTGAACGGGATCGCCAGCACGTGCGGGTGCAGGTCGCCCAGCAGGAAGGAGAAAGCCGGGAATTCGCCGATCCTCTCGTCACCATTCCCCAGCAGATCTAAATCCTGGATGATCCGCGAGGCCCGCCACCACCAGTTGAAAAATGACGAGGGTTCGGACAGTTGTTGGATGCCCAGCCACGACCAGAAGGCGGAGGTCTTTTCGCCGCCCGCGCCGGTGCTCCAGAAAACGCCACGCTTGTGCAGGTAATAGAGAAAGGCTTCCCAATTCGAGACGAATAAGAGGAACAACGGTCCCAGCAGAGGCGCGCTGTAAACCGAAAAACCGGGCGAGGCTTTCGCCTGGTTCACTTCTTTCTTGCCTCGCCACGCTGCCAGCAGGTTATACAGCACCCCATACGACCCGACCATGCTCAAGGCGAAAATGAGACTGGTCATCAGGTTGTGCGCCACACTGCCGAGGGTGGAGGTAGCCTTCGCCAGCATGGCCGCCATCACGTAGCCGAAATAGTAATAGGAAATGGCATAGTCCGACAGCCAGGGATCGTGCGGCGGGAACGTGGGCGAACGCATGATGGCGTTGATGAAGGCCAACTCCATCGTCTTTTCACCGCCGGCGGTCTCGATATTGGGGTTGGAAGCACGCACGAAGGCCCACAGGGCGAAGGAGAGGAAGAACAATACTTCCACGGTGACGATCAGCCTGCCGTTCGTGCGGACCCATGACCACACGCCCTGGCGTTGTTCGGCTTTCCACAGGCCTATCGCCGGGAAGACCGCCAGGATCACCAGCGCAAACGCCAGCCCGGCTCCGTCATTCTGGATCGCTCCCAGCGAGGCCAGCAGCCAGAAGACGTAGCCCCAGATCAGCAGTCCGGCCACCCGCGCCAGGCTGTAGCCGCGATCTTTCAAGGCCGGGAACAGCCGGTAGACCAGCGGGAAAGTCAGCCAGCCGATCAGGGTGATGAGGAGATACCAGGCAAAGAAATTCAGCATTGTTGGATATCCGGACTGAAATTGTTACCGGCCAGTTCCACAGGCAGGGAAAACGTGCCATCCGCCCCCGCCTCAAAATCGTGGACGGCAATGACTGCGTCGAGATTGATCGCTCCGTACACGTGCGGGAAGAGTTCGGTGGGCAGGTCTTGGCCCGGTTCCCAGCGCAGCGGAGCGGATAATTTTTCCACATCAATGACGAGCAGGAGCAGTCCGGTTTGGCCTGTAAAAATAGCCTTGGCTACACGCAGAACTTGCCCGGCTGTGGAGCAGTGGATGAACCCCTGCCCTGCCAGTGAGTCCGCCTGTATAAGCGCCGGTCTGCCGGGCCGTCAGCCAGTCGGCCCTGGCTGCGATGTGCAGGATGGGCTGGCTCACGGATTCACCTGATAGATCACCGTATCGCCATCCCGATAGACGGAATTCCAGTAGCGGCCGTTGAACAGCTCGAATTTTTCCAGGCTGTACGGCGTCACCGGTGGGACAAGCGGCGAGGTGAACCCGCCCTGCCCGTATTTTGCACGCTCCAACTCACCCACGATGATGTAGCGGACATTGTATTTATGGATAAAATCCACCGCTTCCTGGATATCCGTCGTAATATAAAATTGATCCTGTTCCAGGCCGCGGTTCTTGACCAGGTTCGTGTAAATAACCCGCTGCTGGACCTGGTGCCATTCCCAGCCGACCACGTTCGGCAGGCCCGTATAGATCGAGAAGCGGTTCATCCACTCATACTGGATGCCTGAACTGGGCGCTTCGGCGATGACCGGCGAGCCTTTGACGTTATCCTGCATCCAGCGGATGGCGCGGTAATCCGCGCTCAGGTCCAGGTCGAAGCCGCGCTCATTATAGAAGGAGTAGTTCATATAGGTCATGCTGTCCAGGCTGTGCGGAGCGGTGGGGGTCATCCGGTCGGCTACCTTGCCGGAGCCGCCCATCAACAGGAACAAGGCCGCGCCGGTTACAAGGAACACCGACACAATGGCCCAACTGATGCGCCAGCCCGTACGCCAATAGCGGAACTCGCTCAGCAGCCAGGCAAAACAGGCCGCCGCGCTCAGGCCCAGCAGCACCCATGCCTGGTTGTAGATCTTGAAGACCGTGTTCATGCGGTTGATATCGCCGCCCATGACGATGATCTCCACCACCATCGTCATCAGCAAGCCTGTGCCGACCATGAACATCACCAGCCGTTTGGCATCCGAAAGGCGGGGGCTGAAGAGCAGCAACACCGCCGCCCATCCCGCCAGCGGCAATGCCAGCCACAGGATGCTGAGTTTTGTAAACGGCGCATCCTGGTTCAGGGTTTTTTGGATGATATAGAACTGTTGGTACAGCAGGACCAGAACAAAAATGACCACGGCTGCCAGGATCAATTCGCGGAATGGTTTTAATTTCCGCAGGGCCGAGACGGGTGTCTCAGCCAGCCACTGGCGCGTTTCCCACACCAACCAGGTGACGATGAAGAAAAGGAACAGGCCCCAGTGGACCAGGTAGGAGGACCAGTCCGAACGTCCGCCCGTCCACGGGAAAACCTTCGTGTACCCTGCATCCAGCATATACCAGCGGGTATAGGGTTGGTAGAACAGCATCGAGGCCCCCACCAGCACCGCCACGGCCGCGACCGTCAAAGCCAGCCGCTTGACCCACTCCGGCAAATCGACCTTCAGGAAGGACGCATCGGCGTATCTCCAGACCGTGTAGGCCAGCACCACCGATCCCAGGATGAGATAGGTGTAGAAATCCCACGTGTTGGTCGGCTTGATCGCCCCGATCACCAGCGCGCCCACGAAGAAACCCGCCGCCATGTCGAGGGGGTTTTTCCACCTGGCTTTCGACAGCAGCACCGAGAGGGCCCAGGCGATCGCCAGCACGGTGATCATCAAGGCGATCATGTGGGCATGCAGGTCGGAGTAGATGAACGTGAAGAGCGGGAATTCGGTGATCGGATCGCCCGAAGAACCCGGCAGCGCCCGGCTGGGATCCCAGTACCAATTCCCCGGACCGTATGGCAAACGCACTTTCGAAAACACACTTTCGATCAGCCCGGCGATGAACCACAGAATGTGCCGGAAAATACCCACCTTGGCAGTTGCATCTCCGGGCATGGCGATGTTCTGAAGACCCTGGTAGATCATGCGTACCACGCCCAGGTTGCCCAGCAGGACCATCGCCGAGGCCGCCGAGATGCCGCCGAAGAAACGCCCGTCCAGCAGCGTTGACCGTTGCCTTGTCACCGGCGCGGACTCGCCCTCTACGGCCTCATCGACCGCCACGGGCTGACGTCATCCGGCGTTCTTTGATGCCCGCCAGCAGGTTCCACCCCACCGAAAAAGCCGCCATTCCCAGGCAGGCAAACAGCGTCGGCAGGATGAAGTTGTAGGCGATGGAAGGGACTATCCCGAGCAACTTGACCGGCGTCCCGACGATGACATAGCCGTAATAGTAATAGTTGATATATCCGCCCGCGAACCAGGGATCGTAGGGCGGGAAGGAGGTGCTCTTCAGGATGGCGTTGAGATAGGCGAAATCCATCGGGCGCTCGCCGCCCTTGGCCGGATGCCACAGGTCCGGGTTGCCCAGGCGGATGATCAGGTCCACCAGGAAGAAGCCCAGGAACAGGCCTTCCACCATCAGGAAATACTTCCACTGCAGGCGGATCTCGTCTCTTAACTCCACCCGCTGACGGCGTGCCTGCCAGATACCGATGATGATGACAAGGCCGAGCGATACGGCAATGGTCAGGCGGCTGTACGTGAGGCCCAGCGACCCCGCCAGCCAGGCGAACCAGGCCCACAGCAGCAGCCCGGCGATGCGCGCCAGCGGGTAGCCGCGGTCGGCCAGTCCCGGCAGCGCCGCCCGCACCAGCGGGTAGGTGATCCATCCCAGCAAGAGAATGACCACGTACCACAGGATCAGTCCCAGCACCGGATAGCGGTTGTAGAGGCTGTTCCGGTTGAACAACTCCGACCACGTCCCCCCCTCCTGCTGGGCCGCCAGTTGATCAGCGGGAAGCATCATGCTCTTGTACCGGTCAGCCATGCCCGGCGTCAGGTGGATGGCCATGCTCGTGTCCACCACTCCCAGGATGGCCTGTATCTTCTCCGGCGAATAATCGGCGGTCTTTTTGAAGACCATCACTTTGGGGTGGTCGTAGAAGGTGAAGGCTTCCTCGGCGGCCTGGTCGTTGATCACCAGCGGACCGATGGTCGGGTAACTCTCGAACGTCTTCACCAGCTCGAACCCCAGGCTGCCCTTGAACATGCCCGGTTCGGCCACGCGGTAACACCAGATGATATTCTTCTCCGGCGGGCAGCCGAGCAGTTCGCGGTAATAGACCGTCGTCAGCGGGAAGCGCTCGGGGATGCGGGTGATCTGCCCGTACTGGTGATTGGTGGGGATGAGGATGTAATCGGCCTGGTCCAGCACGTTCTGGAAGCGGGCCAGTTTATCGGCATTATCGTCCCAGTAGACCTGCAGGTTCAAGTCGCCCCGGTAGATGCCGCCAAATGGATCGTAACCGCCGATGCGGAACGGCAGAGACCAGTCCAGGTCGGTTTCATTGGCGAAGGTCTCCCCGGAGAGGCTCAACGCCTCGCCGCCTGCCTGGAATTGTAGATAATAGGTGCTTTTCTTGGAAATGGAAACTGGCTTGTCCAGCGTCAGCGTGACCGGGTTGCCGCGTATGTCGGTCGTTTGGGTCAGGTCCACCGTGGCGGTCGCCCGTGCCAGGACCTGCTCCGGCGTAACATCCGGCGCGGTCGCCAGGGTGAGGCTGAGCGTCACCGCCCCGCTCTGACTGAACTCATTTTGTGCCTTCGCATAAGGAATGAATATCTGGCTCAGGAGACCGTCTGCCTGCGCCACGAAAGCCGCGTTGTAAGGTGTGTCCGCCGGGATGACGTTGCCGGCGGGAAACGGCAGCGGCTGCTGGTAGGTGGAATTGCCGTCATCAGTCTGGATGTGCAGGTTGATCGGCCCGGCCACGTTCTGGAAGATCCAGTTGGAGGCGGCCACGCGTGTCTCCGGGCGGGTATAGACGCTGAGGAAAGCATAGGCCCACCCGGCCGTCAGCGCCAGCACCACCACGCCCACGATCACCGAGACGGGCCGCAGCACTGCCGCCAGCCGGGGACGGTCAATGGCGGCTTTGCCCTTGTCCCACAACCAGAAAACCAGCCAGGCCGCCATCATCGCCAGCAAGGGGTAGATGGGCAGTTGGTAGCGCATGGTCGGGTTGTATTGCAGCGACTGCCAGATGAAATATCCGGCCGTCCAACTCCACAGCAGGAAATGGTTCAGCCATTCCCCTCGCAGCATCCGCCAGGCCATCCACAGGAAGCCTGACCAGGCCAGGATGCCCAGCGGCAAGCCCAGGCCCCACACGGTCAAATTCTGGAAGGAATACAGGTTATTCCGCCGCGCCCACTGCAAAGCCCAGTCCAGGTTGGCATTGGGGGTGGCCTGCGCCCTTAATTCACGCAGGTTCGCCAGCCACTTGGGATTCAGGTGCAGCCCCACGAAGGCATACGGTTGGAAGACGCGGAAGGACAGGATCGCCACGATGCCGCCCACGATCAGGAAGCCCAGGTTCTTCAGCAGGAAATCTTCCAGCCAGGGCTGTTGAGGTTCCGCAGGTTGATCGGCCTCGGCGGCCGGTTTCCGCCGGTTGCGGAAATAGCGCACGCCCAACGCCACCGGCAGGAGCACTGCCAGCGGAAAGGCGTTCAACTTGGAAGCAACGGCCATTCCCAGGGTAAGCCCAAAAATGGCGCTCAGCCAAAAAATGCGATCCTTGAAGAGCCGCAAAAAATAATTCTCTTTAACTTCGGACGGTTCCTTCTCCCGGCTGACCGAGATCTCCACCGCAAAAAAGGTCGCCAGGAACATGAAGAAGACGGCGAAGTTGTCCGTCGTGAAGTAATGCGACTCCTGGATCTGCATCACCGCCAGCGCCGAGAACAGGGCCGCCAGCAAAGCCACCTTTGGTTTATAGACCCTCTTGACGATGAAATACAACAGCGCGATCGTGCCCAGGTCGATCAGCCCGGACAACTGCCGCCCAAACAGGTCGAATTCGCCCATCTTCCCCAGGAACTGCCCCAGGTAGCGCGCCAGGATGATCGGCAGGTTCCCATATACGTAAAAGCCATAGCCCGTATTGTGCGGATTTAAAGTGGAATTTTCGGTATCGAAATATTCTCCCAGGCTTTGGAACAGGCCGAAGGCTGGTCATGACCGAGCGCAGGAACAATTCATCCGGCTGCTGGTATTGCAGCTCGCCCCAATCGCTGCCGGTCAAACGGAAATATGCCGCGATGAGCAGGACCCCTATGAGCAGGAGATCATAGAGCCAGGTAGGTTTCTTTTCCGGCACATGGACCGAAGTATTCGACATAAAAATCCTCATTCCTCAGGAGGGATGAAAAAGATAAAGAAATCCTTGCCTTCCACCCGGGTGGCCGAATGGAACGTGCTCAAGACCCCATGCGGATACAGGTTCTGGAGAGTCTGGGCATTTTCCGCATCGTTTTTGTTCAACATGATCAGTTTGGCGCCTGGAAGGTCCAGGGTGGATTCGAAGTCCTGCGGCCACAGCACAAAATCACGGTTGGGTATGCCCGCCCACACCCCCGGCAGGCGTGTATCGACCCAATAAGGATATGGCACGATCCAGACGGTACTGGTCGTCCGGTACGTTTCCCTGAACTGCTTGACCACCTGCCCCATTTCAGACGTGTTCCATGAGCCTGCTACGAATCCATCCGCATACTGGCGGAAGACCAGGTTGTAATTTTGGAAACTGGCGGTCAACCCCAGGAAGAGGATCACCACCCAACTGAGCGCTGCCGCGCTGCGGCTGCTCATCCGCCTGGCGATGCTGGCGATCAACCCATCCAGCGCCACCGCCGCGATAATGAAGACCGGCACGAGCGCCCCGGCGGCGCGGTTCAAAGCCGGGTTTTCATCCGGGTAGGCCAGCGAGAGGATCGACGGCAGTTGTAACAGCGGCACGGATAGCAGGATGAAAAGGTCCACCCAGTTCCGCTGGCGGATATAACGGATCAGCAAAAGGATCACGCCAATGATGAACAGCGCCCCCGATACTATGTCGAGCGCCGGGCGGTACGGCACCGAGTGGACCCATATCTCCCCGTCGCTCCAATTGAACATCCTCAGGGCGTTCCAGGCATTGTTGATCAATATTTCCCCGGCCGGGTCCTCCAGCGGCATCTCACTGCCGGTGATGCGGCTGACGGCCCTGATGGTGAAGGAGGCCGGGTTATCGGCCCAGTAGCGCGCCAGCGGCAGGAAAACGATAACCGAAACCAGCGTCACCACTGCCAGCCAGGTCAGCACTTGTTTGCGGCTGCCCTGGGATTGTTTGTGCAGCCAGTACAATCCAAAGCCGATAACCACCACGATCGGGACAATGCGGAAGGGGCTATACCCGTGCAGACCCAGGCCGAGGAATAGACCGGCGATGATGAAATCATTGCTATCCCGCCGGCGCAGGCCGCGCAGGAGGTAATACAATGTCGGCGCTACGAACAACGGATAGAGGGGGAAGCGCAGCCCCACCCGGCTGATGACATTGGGCCAGTAGGCGATACCGGCGAAGAAAACCGCCAGCAGCCCCAGGCGTTTTCCGCCGATCTCCTTGCCCAGCAGGTACATATACGGCAGGGTCGCCAGGCCGCAGATGATCGTGCCCAGTTTGAGGCTCAGGAAAGATAAGCCCGTCCCCAAAAGCCACGAGACGGCCAGGGTGAGATACATCTGGATGGCCTCGCGGCCGGTATTGCGCGGGAAAAAGATGTGCGTTTGGCCTTGCGACACATCGTACACGTCCAGGATCTTCTCGGCATGGTCGCTGAAAGGTTCAGACGGCACGCCGGTGATATTGTAAAGACGGAAGAATGCCACCACTGCCACAACAGCCACTACCAGCAAGGTCCAGCGGGTGGCGGTGAGAGTCCACGAATCCCGCTTGAAGAAGGCCAGCAGCCGTTTCCAGATCGAAGGGGATTCCGGGCGATCGCTATCGCTCACCTCGATCAAAAGTTGCGCCGATGAAGTCGCCTGATTGCTATCGGTGATCGTGTAAACGATTTCCTCGCTGATGCCTCCCGGCGGGATCTTGTTCCATGCCGGGGCAACGTAGGCATAGCGTCCATCGGCTTCCAGTTGGAGCGAACCACCGTGTATTGTAGGAAAAGGCACCCCAATGGTTAAGTTCTTGTCACCCTGGCAAGCAGTGGAAACGATGGTTGGGGTTTCGCCAAAGGCATCGTTGTCCAGCACATTTCCATTTACTTGCTTCCCGTTGCGGGTTACTGTAAACCTGTCAGGCCTTGCCGCGGGGGCAGGCGTCCATAACGCCCACACGATAAAGGCCATGGCCCCCACCCACAGGGTCACATTAAGGCCGGTGAACATGTTGCCGCCAAACTCTGCAAAGGCCAGGATCGCCAGAACCATCCCCACCAACAGCGGCAGCAGGCGTACCTTCGGCGTATCGGTGCGGCTGCTATTTTCCGGTATGGGCGAGAGTGACCATTCCCGGCTAAGTGCAGCAAAGATCAGCATCATTACGCTGAGGCCGTACAAGACCAAACCTGCCCCGGCAGTGCGGGTCGGGGAAGGCTCCCATGCATATTGGCCCAGCAAAGCCAGGACCAGCGCGATCAGCGAACGCCAGGGCCAATGACTGGCCTCTCTCGGCGCGGCCTCCGTTTTTTCGGACCGTTGCGGCTTTACCTTTTGGATTGCCTGAGATTTTGCCGTTTCACTTTCCGCGGGAATGCGGACCTTTTCCCCATCTTCCCAAAATCTCAATCTGGACTTGAGATAGTCCAGGACACTGGGTTCTTCCACGGGAGGTTTATCTGTATTCATGTATTCGGCTCATCCAACGATAGTTTTTGAGCAACTACCATAATACTCTCCCCCCAGCGCATGGGCAGGAACGGCAGCCCCAGGACAGCCTGCAGCCCGCCCAGCGAACCGAAGATCAATTTCTGCAGCATTTTCGGCAACACGGGGATGTAAGGCACATCCCAAAAACCGTCGGCAAAGATGCGCCGCGGCTTGAAACCTGCCTGGCGGATCATTCCCAGCCAATCGGCGGGAGGTTTGAGGGCAATGTGGGTGGGGTCCTGGTAGCCGATCCAGCGCTCACCCTTCCACGGCTTCAACAGCGAATCCAGGTTGGGCGTCGCCAGGATCAATATGCCGCCGGGATGGATCACCCGCCCCAGTTCTGCGATGGCCTTTTCGGGATGCGGCAGGTGTTCCACCACGTGCTTGATGATGACCACACCAAAATATCCATCCGGGAAGGGCAGGTCTTCTGCGCTTGCGACCTGCAAGTGTGTTTGCGGCGCCACCGGGACCGACTTTGCCAGCGCCCAGTGGTTCACATCCACCGCCGCGGTCTTGAATGGTCCTTCCAACTGGCCCACCAGGTGCCCCAGCCCGGAACCGATCTCCAGCAGGGTCGACCCGCGTTTGCCGTACCTTCGTGCCAGGATGGCATAGAAACGATTCGACCACCAATACTGGCTGTATTTGGCGAAGGAAACGTCTTTATACGTATGAGTGCTGAAGTACTCTTCGTTAAAAGCCATGGATGGGTCCGTCAGATCAATGCGCTGGATCACTTCCTGCGGGCGATGTAAAACGTGAACGTGCCATCTTCCACCGGGTCGGTGGATGCGTACAAGCGGCCGTATGCTTCGGTCAGGAACAGATTCCACTTGACCGGCGCGATGATCCATTTGCCGGTCAGTTTACGCGCCAGCAGGGAGGGCAGCCCAAAATAGTGTCCCCATTCTAACATGCGCATGGAGGCGGGTGAAAAATAATGCCACCATTTTTCCAGCGTAAAACCGGCCTTTTCCAGGCGGGCTTCCCACACCTCCGGCCCATCCGCGTGCTGGACCCGCGAGATGCGGCGGAACCATTCGGTATATCGTTTCCCGAACAGGTGTGGCAGCGATAATTCGCTCAGGTAGCGTTCATTGGGCACGCAGAAGTAGAACGGCGCGCCCGGCTTGAGGCAGCGCGCTGTTTCCGCCAGACGTGCATCGATATGCGGGATATGCTCCAGCACCGAATTGCTGAAACCGCTGGCGAAAGTATCCATCCGGGAACGGGCTGCTGGCCCCATCTGCCTGAACCAATAGATTGATAGGCGTTGCGCTTTCCCGCCTCGTGGATGGGTCCGGTCCATGGATCCAGGCCCACCTCGATCTTCCGGTCGAATACCAGCGATGCAAAATGACCGTCGCCGCAGCCCACGTCCAGGGTCGGCGCGGGCATATCGAAGCCCTGATAGTAAACGGCTTCCACGCCTCGCAGTACCGCCCTGAAATAGGGCAGATCACGTAAATGGAGATATAAATAATCTTTCATTATTTTATGACTACAGGAACAAATCTTTTTTCCGGCTCAGATATTTCAAATGTCTATTTTTTCTTGCGCAGTTTCTCGAACAATGCTTCATATTCACTGGCGACCGTGTCGGGATCATAGATATGCCGCAGTTCAGCCGGGTCGCAGGTGTATTTTTGTTTATCACCCAACACTTCCACCAGCGCCTGCGCCAGGGCCGGCACGTCGCCAATCGGGACGATTTTACCCATCTGGTGCATTTGGACCGGGCGGCGCACACCCGGCAGCGAGGAGGTCACGCAGGGAACGTTGTTCATCATCGCTTCCACCTGCACCAACCCAAAGGCCTCGGTGGAATTCAAGGATGGAACCACCAGCACATCCAGGTTGGGATACACCGCCGCCAATTCCTTCTGGCTGAGGTTGCCCAGGAATTTCCAGTAACCCTCTTCTTCATATTTTTTGATGCGCGGCATCAGCCGTTCGGAATAGGCCTGTTCCCCCAGCACATTCTGGTATTGACCCGCAAATAATACCTGCGCGCGGGGAAATTTCTCCAACACCGCCGGGAGGGCATCCAGCAGGACTTCCACGCCTTTTTCGGCGGCAAAGCGCGTCACCATCCCGATCACCGGTCGCCGTTCCTGCACCTGGTGTTTTTCCCCGAAGGCCTGCACCATCGCCGGCTCGACCTGCGGGAGTTCCACCGGCGGCAGGTACGGGGTCAGTTTGTGGCGGTAGCGGGAAAGATAGGTCGAGTGGTCGGCGTAATCCTGCGTATACGTGACGATCCCGTTCGCCAGCATGGCAGCCATATTGTTCTGGAACTGCACCACCATGTTGACGATGCGGTTGAAAAGACCCGGCGGCAAAAGCAGGTCGCAGTGATAGGTCAGCACAGACGGCTTGCCCAAGAGACGCGCCCGCAAGGCCACCCCGGGGGCGTCGAATTGAGGCAAATGCAATTGGACGACATCGTTTTGCATCACCAGTTTGGTCGAAACCCACCCGAATGTCGGCGCGATCACGCCCTTGCTGATGCGCATCGCCACCGGCACACGGATCACCCGCACGCCATCCATCATCTCTTCCCGCGGCAGGGATTTGTCGTACTGGGTGGTCATCACGGTCACCTGGTGACCGCGCCGCACGAAGGCGCGCGCCAGGCGTTCGGCGTAGATGGTCAGGCCGGAAGTATGCGGTCGGTAATACGTCAGGACGGTCAGGATTCGCATGGGTTATGAATGAGAATGATTGACGGAGGTGATATCGCAATACAGTTCGGTATAGACGCATCCCACGCACTCCAATTGCAGCGTGGCGTGGCTGATGCCGTATTTCTGGTTCAACAGTTCATTCATCGCAGCCTGCACAGCGGCGCTTTCACTGATGGGAATATCGTCCGTGACGATGTGCGCCGAGAGGGTCCGCAGCGAACGGGCGATGCTCCACACGTGCAGGTCATGGACTCCCCGCACCCCCGCCACGGTGAGCATATCTTCCTGCAGCGCCGCCATGTCGATATCCGCCGGGGTGGATTCCATCAGGATGTCGACGGATTCACGCAGGATGCCCCAGGCATTCCACAGGATCAATATGCCGATGAAAATACTCGCCAGCGGGTCGACCCAGCGCATGCCGGTAAAGCGGATGATCAACCCGGCTGCCACCGCTCCCACGGTCGAGAGCACATCCCCCATCAGGTGCACGTATGCGCTTCTGATGTTGAGATCGTGCTCATTCCCTTTGCGGACCAATAAGGCCGTGCCCAAATTTATTGCTACCGCAACCAATCCCACGCCGATGAGCACGTCTGCCTTCACGTCCGGCGGAGCCATCAGGCGGCGATAGGCGTCGTAGAAGATGCCCAGGGATATCAGCACCAGCGTGGTGGAATTGACCAGCGCCACCAGGATGCCGGCCCGGTGATACCCGTACGTTTTGCCCGGGTTGGACGGTCTGGCAGTGTAGCGTAAGGCCCACCAAGTCAGCGCCAGGGCGATCACATCGGTGGCATTATGGGCCGCGTCTGTGAGCAGCGCCAGCGAATTGGCGTACAGGCCGGCAACAATTTCAACAACAACAAAAGCGGCTGTCAGCCCCATCGAAAGGGCCAGCTTGCGGACGGTGGAACGGGTAAGGTCGTGGGTGTGGATGTGTGTGTGCGACATAGTCTATAACTGCCCGATTATAACCCCGCCTTCAGGAAAATGCTCTGACCGCACCAGTCAGCCCTGCCGCTGGTTACAATCGTTTTCTGATGGTTTTTTCAATCGACTCTATCAATTCCTTGTCTCTTGCAAGGTCAAAAGGCAGCGAGTCCATCACCGCACGGGGATAAGACCACGGCAGCCCAGTCCGGAATTCGTCCGGCTCGGCCAGGTAGCGCGGGACGATGTGGGCATGCAAATACGGGTCACGGTTCCCTGCGATGGCATAGTTGATCCGGTATGCACCGGTCACTTCCAGTAGGGCATCGCCAATCAAGGCCATATCGCGCAGGTAAATGCTTCGCTGTTCGGAATCCAGATCATTCAGCGAGGGCACTACGGGGTCAGCCAGGTGGATGAGATAGCCGCGTAAGTACTGCATGTCGCACATCACTGCCCAGCCGGAGGGTACCCGGCAGATGACGGTCGGGTTTGTCCCTGCCCGGGCCATGGCAATCCGTTCGGGGATGGTAATTGACATCAGATCTCTCCCGGGGAACAAATTCTTACTGGAACAAGGCCTTATTTGCCTTCACCCATTCGAACAATCGCTTAACGCCTTCTTCCACATCGATCCTGGGTGACCAGCGCAGTTCTCGCCCGGCCTTGCGGATATCTGCCACGAAGACCTTCTGGTCGCCGGGACGCCAGTCGCCGCGCTTGACCGGGATGGGTCTGCCGAGGAGATTCTCCAGGATTGGGCCGAACTCGGTCCAGATGGACATGGTGTTCTCCGGCCCGCCGCCCAGGTTGTAGACCTGGCCCTTGACCTTGTCGATCCGTTCGATGGCGGCGTCGTAGGCATTGAGCAGGTCCTCCACATGCAGGATATCGCGGATCTGTTTGCCGTCGCCATAGATGGTGATCTGTTTCCCGGTCAGGGCGGCGATGGTCATCCAAGCCACCCAGCCCTGGTCTTCCACGCCAAACTGGCGCGGCCCGTAGATGCAGCTCTGCCGCAAGACGACGGTGGGAATATCATAGATGCGGGCATAATCACGGACGTATTGGTCGCCAGCGCCTTTGCTGCAACCGTAAGGAGAATGGAAATCCAGCGGCTGGGTTTCGGGGCAGCCCAGGGGCAGGTCGGCGTAATGCCAGCGGGAGGTATCTTCGGCAACCGCCACATCTTCCATCCCCCCGTAGACCTTGTTTGTCGAGGCATACAGGAAGGCCGGCTTGCGCCCGTTCACCCGGGCGGCTTCGAGCACATTGAACGTACCCTGCGCATTGATCTCGAAATCTTCTCGTGGATTGGTGACGGAGGTGGTGACGGCTACTTGCGCAGCCAAATGGACAATAATATCGGCCTCCCTGGCAGCCTCTTTGATCAGGTCAGCATTGCGAATATCCCCGGTGGTCATGGTGAAAGCCGCCTCGCCGAACTTTTCCTTCAGCCAGGCCAGGTTGCGGACCGCTCCGGCACGGCTTAAGTTATCGTAAATGGTCACTTTTTCACCGCGCTCGAGCAGGCGGTTGACAAAGTTCGATCCGATGAACCCGGCTCCGCCGGTAATGAGATAGTTTTTGGACATTATTCCTCCACACAACCGGAGCGTCTCTCGCTCCTATTCATTTACTTCCTGTCTTCGGCGAAGTTGCCGGTACACGCTCATTAATGTCTCCCCTTCATTAGATAACGCATATAAACCGATCACGCCGGTATTCACATAATTGATCAGGTGACCCACCACCGCCACAGCCAGCGCGGCCGATGCATTATTTGTCACCTGGGTAAGCGCCCAACTAAGAGCGCCTTCATAAGTACCCACCGCTCCCGGGGCAGAAGGAATGGCGTTCCCGAAAGAGGCCACCCCCAGGACGAACATGGACCAGACCAGTTTTGCCTGCGGAAAGAATGCCAGGATCAACAGGTAATACTGGAAGATGGCAATCACCCAATCCAGCGTCATCCACAGCAAGAAACGGACGAACAGCCAACCATCCGTCAGGATCGCCAGGCCGGAAAACAACGGCTCCAGGAACGATTTGCCGATCTTCACCAATCCCGGTCGCCCTGCGCTGAGCCGCTCATATTGGCCCATCGCCCAGGCCCGTTTGCGAGCCAGGAAATACATGAAGACCAGCCCTGCCAAAACCGCCGCCCCCAAAAGCAGCGCCGTCTGACCGGCTGCGGCCGCACCGACCACGAAGGGAATGGCCGCAAGCAGGAGGGCGGCCGCAAATGCCAGGTCCACCGCCCGCTCGATCACGATGGTGGGCAAAACTTCCATGAATTCCAGTTTGGCCTTGCGCGCCAGCAGGAACGCCCGCCCCACCTCCCCCAGCCGGAAGGGCAGGAAATTATTGAGGAGATAGCCCTCGCAGACGGTCAGGAAGGTTTGCCGGTAGGTGGCTTTATTTCGCAGCAGCGTCCGCCAGACGATGGCCCGCACCCCCAGCCATACCAATGACATGATCAGCGCAGCCAGCAGCAGCCAGTAATTGGCCGAGCGGAGTGAATCCACCAGTTTCTGCAGGTCGACAAATTTCAGGATCAGGACAATAGCGATCAGGCTGATCAGCACGCCTGGCAGCCAGCGTCGCGCCGATTTCCAAAATTTTTGCAAGGATCTTTACCAGCGAGGGCGCAACATATCCATACCCTCATTATCCCTTCGTCAGAATTTGTTTCCGTGACGCCTGTCCGGCGTTATTCGTCGTCCAGGCTCAAAACGGCCATGAAGGCTTCCTGCGGGATCTCCACATTACCGATCATCTTCAGCCGCTTCTTGCCTTTCTTCTGTTTCTCCAACAACTTCTTCTTGCGGGAAATATCGCCGCCATAGCATTTCGCCAGCACATCCTTGCGGGTGGCCTTCACATTCGCACGGCTGATGACCCGCCCGCCCCCTACTGCCTGGATGGCCACGTCGAACAACTGCCGCGGGATCAGGTCCTTCAACTTGGTGATGAAACGCTGGCCTTTATGGTAGGCATCGTTTTTATGCACGATGGCCGCCAGCGCGTCGACTGGCTCCCCGTTGACCAGTATCTCCAACTTCTCCAGTTCATCGGCGCGGTATTCGGCAAATTGGTAATCCAGCGAGGCGTAGCCGCGCGTGCGGCTTTTCAATTCGTCGAAAAAATTCACGATGATCTCGGATAGCGGGATCTCGAAATTTAATTGGACCCGGTGCGGCGCCGGATATTCCTGGCTTTGGTAAATGCCTCGCCGCTTGGTGACCATTTCCATGATCGGACCGTAGTAATCCGTCGGCGTGATAATCTCGATCGTCATCCACGGTTCGCGGATTTCGGCGATGAAACCTTCTTCCGGTAGTTCCGCCGGCGAATTGACGATGCGCGTGCTTTCATCCAGCAGCAGCACCTCATAGGCCACTGTTGGAGCGGTGAAGACCATGTTCAGGTCGTATTCCCGTTCCAGCCGCTCCTGGATGATCTCCATGTGAAACAATCCCAGGAACCCGGCCCTGAAGCCGAACCCCAGCGCCTGGGATGTCTCGGGGATAAAGGTCAGCGAGGCGTCGTTAAGTTGCAGTTTATCCAACGCTTCGCGCAAGTTCTGGTAATCTTCCGCCTCTGCCGGATAGATACCGGCAAAGACCATCGGCTTGGGGACACGGTAGCCCGGCAAGAGTTCCGTTGCCGGCTTGACCGCGCTCGTGATCGTGTCGCCCACGCGGGCATCATGGACCGTCTTGAGTCCGGTGGCAATATAACCCACCTCGCCCGCGTTCAGTATTGCAACCGGTTTCATCGTGGGGGCGAAGATGCCCACCTCGATGGGTTTCACTTCCACCCCGGTAGCCATCATGCGGATGGTTTCCTCGGGGGAGACTTTTCCATCCACCACACGAACATAGGTGATAACGCCTTTATAGGCGTCATAATGCGAGTCGAAAATGAGCGCCCGTAGGGGCAGGCTTGTATTTTCGCTAGGCGGCGGTATCATTTTGACAATGGCTTCGAGAACTTGCTCCACATTCTGCCCATCTTTTGCCGAGACACGGATGACCTGCTCTGCCCCCACTCCCAACAGGCTGCCGATATCTTCGGCCACTTCATCGGGTCGGGCTGTGATGAGGTCAATCTTGTTGATGACAGGGATGATGACCAGGTCCGCGCCCAGCGCCGAGTACAGGTTCGCCAGGGTTTGGGCTTCGATGCCTTGCGTGGCATCCACAACTAGCACGGCCCCTTCACAAGCGTTCAACGCCCGACTGACCTCGTACCCGAAATCCACGTGACCTGGGGTGTCGATCAGATTCAGCTCGTAGGCATTCCCGTCCTTCGCCTTGTAGTTCATCCGCACAGCCGAGGCCTTGATCGTCACGCCTTTTTCGCGTTCCAGGTCCATCGAATCCAGGATCTGTTCGGTGGTGTCGCGCTCCGGCACCGTCCCGGTTATATGAAGCAGCCGGTCAGCCAGGGTGGATTTGCCATGGTCGACATGAGCGATGATGCAAAAATTGCGGATCTGAGCGGTCATAAGCCTTTCTGAAGGAACGGGATTGGATAAGATGATTTCTTAACGGGAAAAGTATAACCGATTTTCTACAGGGAAGGACGGGCTTCACTTATGAGCGGGAACCTTTCTAGCGGAGTATACTAATAAAGAGAAGCCTCCACGCGCACTTGAAAACGGGAAAAACAATGAAGCAATTCCTGGCAATTAAATCATATCTTGGTGACCGGTCCATGCCTCTGCACCCTGTTGACCGGCAGAAGAAAACACTCAGCATGATGCTTTTGGGCTTTTTCCTTGGCATCTTGTTTGTCCTTCTGAGCATGGTGATTCTAGACCTCTTTCAAATACAATATCCCGGCCGTAATGGGATGTATATTTCCGGAATAATCGCCTTGATTGGGATCATTATCATTGCTCTGATCCAACGATATTTTTCCACTATGTTGGCTTGTTCAATATTTACAGGGTGGATATTCATAGTAACGGTGCTGGCAGATACACCCGCGGCGTTCATCTCAGGCCAATCCATAATTTTCCTGATCTTTCCCTTAATCCTGGCCGGGACACTCCTGCGTCCATGGGCAGGATATGTGGTTGCTGTAATCTTGAATGTGGGACTCATTATTGGGTACATCATCTTAGGGGGGAATCTACCAAACATTCCGGCCATGGTGTTGTTTTTTATCATAGCCTGGACAGTCCACCAATCCACCTCCAACCTGGAGAGGGCAGTTAAACAGGAGGAACAAAAAAGCCACGCCCTGGCCAAAAGCGAAGAAGCCATCACCAAACAAAACCACCACATCCAGGAGATATCGCGCACATTACTGCAAGTGCAGGAACGGGAGAAACGCATCCTTTCCGCCGAGCTGCACGATGACCTGGGGCAATCGCTCACCAGCCTCAAACTAATGCTGGAACTGATCGAAAAAACCAATTCACCCAATGCCCGCCAGAAGAAGATCTCTGACTCTCGCGAATTGGTTTCCGAGTTGATGAACAAGGTCCGCAACCTATCACTGGACTTGCGCCCTGCCATGCTGGACGATTTTGGCCTCTTCCCTGCCCTGCGCTGGCTGTTCGATCTCTACAGTTCCCGCACCGGTATACACATTCAAACAGAATATGACCATGACTGCATCCAAAGATTTGAACCGCATGTTGAAACGGCAGCCTTCCGCATCATCCAGGAGGCCCTCACCAATGTGGCCCGTCATGCCTGCGTTAAGGAAGCCAGGGTAAGGATCTCGTTCGCGAAAGACTTGTCCATTGAAGTGACCGACAAAGGTACCGGCTTTGACCTGGTCCGGGCGATGCAGAGTACATCTACTTGCGCAGGTCTTTCAGGTATGCAGGAACGTGCCCGCTTGCTTGGCGGCACCGTTGTGATCCTTTCCACTCCCTCCATCGGTACCCAAGTGATCGCCAGGCTACCCCTCGGCGACAATAGCAATTGAAGTTAGTACACACCCACAACCCTTTCATCAGGATAATAGTATGAAGAATTTATCGGCTCGCTCAATCTCCCAAGGTCGCAATTCCATGCCCATTACCGTCGAGTCGCTTCAACGAAAAACATTGAATACCTTCTTATGGGCTTCCGGCGTCACCGTCGTTTTATTCAGATTCATTTTATTGGCCGTTGGAAACCCCGGACGGGTTAAACTTTATCAGGGTACGACTATCTACCTGATCGGGTTGTTGGTGATCCTGCTTTTCGAAAGATATTTGTCTTACGAGTATGCTGCCACAACCTTCGTTGTATTCACATTGGTCGCTCTCAGCTTTTCCGACGAGCCCCAGCAGTTGATCCAGGGAGAATCGCTCATTTACTTCATCCTCCCGGTGGCATTGGCCGGTCTGCTGCTGCGTCCGTGGGCAGGATATGTCGTCGCGTCCATTATTAGTATTTCCATTTCCGCCGCGGTGGTTTTCCTGGGAGGGGGGATCCCAAACATTCCCACCTTCTTTCTTTTCTTCCTCATTGCCCTCATCATCGAACAGGCCACTTCCCGCTTATACAGGGCCATGGAACTGGAACAAAACAAAAGTCGGGCTCTCAAGGAAAGTGAGGAGAAATACCATCTTCTGGTTGATCTTTTGCCGGTTGGGATCCTTATCAATCAGCAAGGAAAGATTGTCATGGTCAACCCTGCCGGTGTGAAGATGTTCAAGGCAGTTAGTGAACTCGAATTGATCGGCACAACCCCTGCCGCTCACCTCCATCCCGATTTTCATCAGGTGGTGGAAGAGCGCGTCCAGGCTGCCCTCACGAAAGGGATTCCTGCCCCAGCCCTGGAGGAACATCTGCTCTGCAAAGACGATTCCACCATCATTGCGGAGGTATCCGGCCTGCCATTCAAATATGAAGGGAAACCATCTATGATGGTGGTTTTTACGGACATCACTGAGCGGAAACGCGCCAGTGAAGCCATTACTTCGCAAAACCAGCGCATCCAGGAAATGTCGCGCAAGCTGCTGGAGGTGCAGGAACGTGAGAAGCACCTCCTCTCTGCCGAACTGCATGACGACCTGGGTCAATCCCTCACCAGCCTCAAGCTCATGCTCGAACTGATCGGAAAGACCGCCTCGACCAAATCCCGCCAGGCGAAAATATCCGCCGCCCGTGAACTGCTCTCCGAGTTGATGAACAAGGTCCGCAACCTGTCCCTTGACCTGCGTCCCGCCATGCTGGACGATTTTGGTCTCTTCCCCGCCTTGCGCTGGCTCCTCGATCGTTACCAGTCTCAGACTGGCATTTCCATTACCTGTGATTTTGATCCTCAATGCACCAGCCGCTACCAGCCTCATATCGAGACGGCTGCTTTCCGTATCATCCAGGAAGCACTGACGAATGTGGCCCGCCATGCTTCGGTAAATCACGCCACCGTCAAAATATCCGACAATGGCCATCTTTCCATTGAAATAGCAGACCTGGGCGCTGGTTTTGACCTGGTCGAGACCAGCCGGAATGTATCTGCCTGTACCGGCCTTTCGGGCATGCAGGAACGCGCCCACCTGCTGGGCGGCAACGTAGACATTCTTACCGCTCCCGGTGCGGGCACGCGGATCCTTGCCAGTATTCCGTTGATAGGTGTGAACTGATGAAAAAGATAAAGATCATCCTGGCCGATGACCATGCCGTGGTACGCCAGGGCGTCCGCGCCCTGTTGGATCAGCAAAAGGACATGCTGGTTGCAGGTGAAGCCAATGACGGCTTGCAAGCACTCGATCTGACCGAGAAACTTCACCCCGACGTGGTCGTGGTCGACCTGAAAATGCCCAACCTGAACGGTATCGACGCTTCCGAGGAGATCCACCGTCGCTTTCCATCCATCCATACGGTCATCCTGACCATGCATGCCGATCGTTCTTACATCGAACGGGCTTTGGATGCAGGTGTATGCGGCTATGTGCTTAAAGAAGAAGATATCGGTGAATTGTGTATCGCCATCCGCTACGCCGCCAGGGGCACACATTATTTGAGCGCCGGCGTGACCAGCCGTGTGCCTGCCCTGGATCAAACCCGGACAAATTCCAATCCAATCATGCTCCTGACCATGCGGGAAAGGCAGGTATTTCAACTCATCGCCGAAGGCAAGACCAACAATGAGACCGCCGGCATACTTGGCATCAGCGTTCGCACCGTGGAAGTACATCGCGCCCATATGATGGATAAACTCAATCTCAAAACCCCCATGGACCTGGCCCGCTTTGCTATTGTCTACGGAATCCTGTCAGACGAAGACGTGGATAAGTCACTGAACCTTTAGTCAATCCGCAATTAAAAAGCAGCTGAGGTCCTTCTTCCCCGAAGAAAAACCTCAGCAACCAGATGAGCTCCCTTAACCCATCAGGAGACGATCGTTTTAGTGATGTCTCCACCGCCCTACTATCAATGCACTATTATGTCTGTACAATTCAATTTTGACCATACGGGTTAGTACGTATTTTCGTGCCTGATTATTTATCATTGTAGAAATAATACAGGCGGCACTTGGCAGAGCCGCCTGTATTATTTCTATGACAATTAGGCTTTTGGGGTCGGTTTTTTCCAAGGACAATTTAGCTTTCGTCCACTTTCAGGAAACCAAATGTCCGCCACAACGTGCGCATCATCCCGTGACCAAAATCCGGCTTGATGAACTGGTTCGGGCAGGACCCGGGGATGACGACGATGCCATTTTCCCGGCACATCTTCACCGCATCCACGGACACGCTCGACATGCTGGCCGCCAGGCCGGGTTTCGTGCCCATCATGCAATGCATCCATACGTGCTTGACGCCCACTTCAACGCACTGCTTGACGACGTCATCGGTCACCTTGGGGCTAGCCAGGATGAACACCGCCTCAGGCTTTTCGGGCAAGGCCTTAAGATCGGGATAGCAGGGATCCCCATCGAATGTAGTGATACGGGGGTTTACTGCATAGACCTGATAGCCATTTTCCTTGAATTTTTTGTAACTCATATTGCAGCCGGTCTCGCGTTTATCCGAAACCCCCACCACCGCGATCCGCTTCTGTGCCAGAAAATCCTTCACCAGAACATCGATTTTAGCCATTAGTATTCTCCTTTAAATTGGATGGTGGTTTTGCGTAGTTAAAATTATACAACAGCTTATTGCAGATATACGCTTTTCACTCTGAATCGTTTATTCTTCCAAAACGTCCGTGACAAATGCGTCGAGGTCTGTCATATTCTCCCCCCCAAAACCAAACCAGGCCAGGAATTCGATATTCCCTTTGGGACCCGTCAACGGCGACTTGATCAATCCCTGCACGGTGAAATCCTCGTTATCTGCAAAGGTTAATACCTCCGCCAATACCTGCCGGTGGACTTGCGGGTCACGCACGACGCCATCATTCTTCGCCATGATCTTTCGTCCCGCCTCGAATTGCGGTTTGATCAGGGCGATAATCTCACCTTCCTCCGTCATACGGGCAGGATCGAACCATTTCTTGACAACCGGAAGCAGGATCTTCAACGAAATAAATGAGGCGTCGATGGTCACCAGACTGACCGGCTCGGGAAGTGTTTCCACATAGCGCGCATTGGTGGCTTCCATCACCACCACCCGCTTATCCGACCGGAGTTTCCATTGCAGGATACCTTTGCCGACATCGATGGCATAAACCTTGTCCGCACCATGCTGGAGCAGACAGTCGGTGAACCCTCCCGTGGAAGCGCCGACATCCGCGCAGGTGCGCCCCTTCACATCGATCTGGAAAGCATCGAGGGCAGCTTCCAGCTTCTCCCCGCCACGTGAGACAAAGCGAGGCTTGCTTTCCAGCACGATTTCTGAATCGAGAGGAATGTTGGCCCCGGCCCGGTCAACCACCTGCCCGGCCACCCGCACTTCACCGGCCATGATCAACGCCTGCGCCTTGGCGCGGCTTTCGGCCATCCCTCGTTCCACCAACAGCAGATCCAGGCGCATCTTTGACATGAATTTATTGTAACACTTGCGATTAAGTCATGTACAATATATTTATGCTGCGCGCCCTCTTGAAAACCATGCGTCCACGCCAGTGGACAAAAAATGCCTTCGTCTTTGCCGCCATCGTTTTCGACGGCAAACTCTTTCACCCAACCGATTTCCTGCGCACCCTGGCAGGGTTTGCTTTGTTCTGCCTTATTTCCAGCACAGTCTATATTTTCAACGACCTGCTGGATGCGAAGGCCGATCGCCAGCATCCGGTCAAGAAAATCGCCCCATTGCCTCCGGCAGGTTGCCTGTCCCGGCCGCCATCGTGGCGGGGTTGGTCTTTCTCATCGTTACATTCAGCCTGGCGTACCTGCTGACGCCACTGCTTGCCATCGTCCTGGCGTCATATTTCCTGCTCATGATGGCCTATTCCAAGTGGTTGAAGCACATCCCCATTGTAGATGTCTTCATCATCGCCACGGGATTTGTCCTGCGCGTCCATGCGGGCACCCTCCTCATCGATGTGCAGCGTTTTTCGCCGTGGCTCTACGTCGTGATGACCTTGCTGGCACTTTACCTGGGGTTCGGCAAACGCCGGGCTGAACTGGCCCTGCTCGCCGAAGATGCCCGCAACCATCGCAAAGTGCTGGATGGCTACTCCATTCCTCTGCTCGACCAGTACATCATGATCGTTTCCAGTACCACTGTGGTAGCCTACAGCCTGTACACTTTCTTCAGGGAGGACGCTCCGCTTGACCTGATGCTGACCATCCCGTTCGTTGTGTATGCCATCTTCCGCTACCTGTATGTGATCCATATCAAACAGGCCGGGGGCGAACCTGAAGAGGTCCTTCTCTCCGATAGGCCTTTACAGATCGCCATTTTATTATGGGGGCTGACCGTGCTGATCGCCTTTTACTTCACATGACCTCCGCTTCGGCTCCCGGCAAGATCATTCTTTTCGGCGAACACGCCGTCGTGTATGGACGCCCGGCGCTGGCAGTGCCTGTCACCCAGGTACAGGCGCAGGTCAACGTAACCACCCCGCTACCAGATCCTTCTCGCAATTCCGCTACTCCTGCGAACATCCTCATCGAAGCCCCGGATATCGGCCTGGCAGCTAGTCTCGATGACCTTCTTGCTGAGACCCGGCCTCACCCTTTGGCGTACGCCGTCAGCGCCGTCCTCTATAACCTGAAGATCATCCAGCCTCCACCTATGACCATCCACATCACCTCCACCATCCCGGTGGCTTCGGGGTTGGGCTCAGGCGCAGCCGTTTCTGTGGCCATCATCCGGGCGGTCTCGGCATTTGTGAGCCAACCGCTGCCGGATGAGAGAATTTGCGCGCTGGCCTTCGAAGTGGAGAAACTTCACCACGGTACACCTTCGGGTATCGACAATACCGTCATTACCTACGCAGCCCCGGTGTATTTCGTGAAGGGCCAACCGATGGAAATCTTTCATGTCACAAGACCCTTTACCATCGTCATCGCTGACACGGGCATTTCCGCTCCCACCAAAGCATCCGTGGGCGATGTCCGCCGCCTGTGGGAAGCCGACCCGGCCAGCCTGGACAAGATATTCGATCGCATCGGCGGGATCGTGGACAAGGCCCGTCGCTTTATCGAGACCGGTCAGTTCGAGGCTTTCGGCCCACTAATGGACGAAAACCACGCCCTGCTGCAAGCACTGACCGTCTCCAGCCCAGCCCTGGACCGGATCGTCCTGGCTGCACGTCATGCCGGCGCGTTAGGGGCCAAACTCTCCGGTGGCGGGCGGGGTGGAAATATGATCGCACTGGTGGAAAAAGAAAACGCCCCGGCGGTGGCCGAGGCGTTGATTGCTGCAGGTGCAAAGCGGACTATTATTACAGAAGTGAAGGCATCCTAGGGCACAATATGGATGCTCGCTACCAGCGCGTCCAGGGCGGTCAGCGTGGGGATGAAAGAATTCGCTCCCTGTGAATTCATCTGGTTGGTCATATCGGTGATGTAGGGGACATAGTTGTTGGCGAACTCCTCGAAACTCTGTCCGTTGGGCATGGTATCTGCGTTTGCCGGCAGGATGGGGTGCGACATGGGCAGGATGGCAGATATCCAGTATTGCCCGTCACTGGTCAATCCCTGGAAGGCATAGAACATGTCGTGGTTATTGATGGGGGCGGCATACTGGGCATACTCGGTCAGGAAACGTATCCCGCTGCCATTGGCGAAGGGGACGATACTGTACTGGGCACGAAACACCTGGGCCGCATTAAAGATTGGCAGCAAGGGTAAGTGGTCGCCAGTTGCTCCACCGGCAAGGAGGGCTTGCAGGTCTGCCACGGCCGGGTTGACAAAATCCGGCGCCAATTCGCTGTAGCGCTGGACCGGGTAAACCTGAATACGGGGGCTGAAGAACCGGTCCGCCAGCGGATACCCCTGCAGTGTAATCTCCGTAAACTGGGGGTTTTTATTGAAATACCCTTCTTCTTCGCTTGTTTCGGGCACGGTCTTGCAGTCATAGCCTGAGGCCAATTCGGGGGCCAGGTATAACGAGACCTCGTTACAGTTCACATTGGTCGCGGGAGACGGTGTGACGACCTCCACCGTCGGCGGGACCTCGGTAGGGGCTTCCGTCGCCGGGGGAGATGTTACCGTCACCGGCACCTGGATGACGACGGGAGTTTGAGTGGGGGGAGCGACTGTCGCCGTGATCGTGCAGGCGAACATCAGCAAGGAAAGGCATAACAGGGATATGATGAGTTTTTTCATGGTGTCTCCTTCTTGCTCGTATTATATAACCATGTTTCCCTTTACCGCCAATCGATAGCCAATTATTAGCCGCTTCACAGGCTTAATTTCCACTCCGGCGGTAAGATTCCAACAAAAGGAGACCCTATGGAGACCCAACCCACCCACAAAAATTCCATGTCCAGAGTCATGTCCATCCGTGACTTTCGCTTATTATTTCTCGGTACATCCACATCCATCCTGGGCGACCAATTCTCATTCATCGCAATGCCCTGGCTGGTGTTGCAGGCCACCGGTGATCCGCTGATCCTGGGGACCGTGCTGGCATTGGCGGGCATCCCGCGGGCGCTATTCATGCTGCTCGGCGGCGCCATTACGGACCGGTTCTCGCCGAGACGGATCATGCTGGCAGCTGATATTGTCCGCTTGATTCTCACCGCCCTGATGGCCCTGGTGGTTTGGACGGGTTCCGTCCAGATATGGATGCTCTACGCCTTCGGACTTTGCTTCGGCCTAGTGGCAGGTTTTGCCATCCCCGCCGGGAACAGCATTGTCCCCCGTCTGGTGGATCCGCAAGACCTGCAGGCCGGGAATTCGGTCATGATGGGCACCAGCCAGTTGGTCGGTTTTCTTGGCCCCACCATTGCCGGTATCCTGATCGGCGGGTTTTCCAAATCCGCCCTGGGCATCACCCTGGCGTTTGGCATCGATGCGATCACCTTCGCAGTGTCCGCCGCCTGTTTATGGTTAATGCGCGCCGGTGGAAAAATATCCCTGACCGACCTGCCCGCTGAAAAAGAAACCGTCTGGGCTTCCATTTGGGCCGGGATGAAATACCTGTGGGACGATAGAGCCTTGCGGCTGATGTTCATGGTCATTACGGCGGTCAACTTCCTCTTCGTCGGCCCCCTGCTAGTCGGTATCCCAGTGCTGGCGAACCAGCGCCTGCCTGAGGGTCCGCTGGCATTCGGACTACTCATGTCGGCTTATGCTGGCGGCAACCTGGCCGGATATCTGCTGGCGGGCGCCCTCCCCCGCCCCACCGGCAGGCTCATGCGGATTTTCCTGATCGCTTTGTTGGTCATCTTCGGCCTCGTGCTGGGTGCAATAGGTTTCATCTATTCCACCTGGTTGGATTTTGTATTGATGCTCCTGCTGGGCCTCGGAAACGGATACATCTCGATCATGCTGTTCACCTGGATGCAGGTGCGCACGCCCCGCCACATGCTGGGCCGCATGATGAGCATGATGATGCTCTCCAACACAGGTCTCGTGCCCATCTCCCAGGCCATATCCGGAGCCGTCTCCCGCTCCAGCCTGACCGCTTTATTCGCAGGTGCAGGCATCTTGACCCTGTTGGTGGCACTCCTCGCTGCGCCTCGGCCTGAACTGAAAACGTTCAGCGACAATATGGCTGCCGGCGACCCGGCTCTGCAACCGGCCGATTAAACGAAAAAAGGCCTCTGACTTAAAATCAGAGGTCTACTGTTTAGGGGCTCGGTTAGGCTTACTTCATCAAATTCGCATTCAGAAAGTCCAGGATGGCCTGGGACAATTCCTGCTGGGTTGGCTGTGGTTGGGCTGCCATCGGCGCTGTTAAGACTGTGCTCGCCCCCTTCGACTATTATAAGGGTGGAACTGCATCCCGCCGCTTTCAGTTTGGCGTCCAGCAACTGCGCCTGCTCCACCGGGGCATAGCCGTCTTTTTCACCGTGAAGGATCAGGAAAGGCGGGTCATCCGCCGTGACGAATGAGGTCGGGCTGGCCCCGCTGTTGATGGGTGTTTCGGTTCCCGGCAGTTCTCCCAGGGCAAAATAAATCGCCATGGCAATACTATTCGGCATCGGCTGGGTGAAATCCGAAAAGACCGCTTCAGCCACCACCGCCTGCACCCGGCTGGATTGGTCGGGATACTCACCCACGTCCCAGCCAGCGCTCTCGTCGGTAGTGCCCAGCAGGGCCACCAGGTGACCGCCAGCACTGGCGCCCAGCGCACCGATACGGTCCGGGTCGAGGTTGTATTCGGTCGCATGGGCGCGCAGGTAACGCACGGCGCACTTCACGTCCTGGATCATGGCGGGGAACTTAATATTCCAGGCGGCCAGGCGGTAATTGACCGAGACCACCAGGTAGCCTTTCTCATTCAGGTAGTTCCAACCATCCCCTTCGGCCTTGTCACCTTTATCCCAACCACCCCCGTGCACGTACAGGAACACTGGCCAGGGTCCGCCGGTTTTGGGGAAGTAGATGTCCATCTTCTGATCCAAACCGTCGGGGCTGCAATAGGTCACGTCGATGAGGGATTGTCCGTAGTTGCCAAATGGCGTCGGCGACGGTGCGGGCGTGGGTACGGGAGTGGGGACCGGGGTGGCGGTCTTTCCGCATGCACCCAAGCCCAGCGCCAAAAGAACGAAGATCCCTAAAATCGATTTTTCCATTTTTGTTCCCTTGTTCTTCAATTTATCCCTTGCGGACCGGGTTGATCAACTTCCCCAGCCCTTCTATCTCCACCACCACCTCGTCGCCATCTTTCAGCGGCCCCACCCCGGCGGGCGTGCCGGTGAAGATCAGGTCGCCGGGTTCGAGTGTCATCACCGTGGAGATGAAGGCGATCAGTTGGCTCACGTTGAAGACCATGTCGCGGGTGGAGGCCATCTGGCGCGGCTGCCCATTGACCTTGCAGGTTATGACCGCGTCGGAGGCATCGAAATCTGTGTCCACCCACGGGCCGAAGGAACAAAAGGTGTCGAAACCTTTGGCGCGGGTCCACTGACCATCGCTGCGCTGCAGGTCCCGGGCGGTCACGTCGTTGCCAATGGTGTAACCATAGACATAATCCTGCGCTTCCTCGCTGAGGATATCCTTGCCGCGTTTGCCGATCACCACCACCAACTCGGCTTCGTGCTCCACCTGTTGACTCTGGCGCGGCAGGATGACCGTCTCGCCGGGTCCAATAATGGACGAAGGCGGCTTCAAGAAAATGAGCGGCACCTTTGGGACCTCGGCATCGTGCTCTTTGGCATGCTCGACATAGTTCCGCCCGATGCAGATGATCTTGGAAGGCTCCGTTGGTGCCACCAATTTCACCGCTGCCAGGGGAAATTCTACTTCCTGGCGACGATACTCACCATAGATATTTCCGTTGATGACCCCTACCTTGTCTTCCAGCAGCCAGCCGTAGCAGGCTGGTTCTTCTTTATGCTTAAATCGCACAATACGCATGGTCTCCTCCAGTTAGGAACGAGGTTCTTTCTGAAAGTGTAGCACAATTCGTTTATCAAAGGCAACCTTCCCCGCTTTTCACGTTTCAACTATAATCAACACGCTTCAGGATGTTACCCAGGGCGGGTAGCTCAGTCGGTTAGAGCATCTCTCTTACACAGAGAAGGTCGCAGGTTCGAGCCCTGTTCCGCCCACCTCCTCATTTTCCGCCAATCCATGTCCGGCATGTGATGATCGCATGTTGGCGCAGATGGGCGGATTTTTGTACAATAGGGGTGTCTTCATTTCGCAATCTCAAAAAAATTCAATGTAGTGGAGAATTCATCATGAAGATCAATGGTTTGGAAGGACTTTCAGTGGGCCAGGTCCAGGCCGATGTAGCCCGCGGCGGTAAATTTGTTGTTTTTCAATATTGTATCTCCGTACTGGTCATCACCTTCAGGAGACCTTCAGCGATCTATTTCATCCGGTCTAACCAGAGCACTTTCGGCAAGAGTCTCGGCTACACTGTGCTGTCGCTGGTGCTGGGCTGGTGGGGTTTGCCGTGGGGACCCATCTATACCATCGGCGCGCTGATCACCAACTCGCGCGGTGGCAAAGATATTACTTCAGAGGTCATGGCCTCACTCAACTGATCTTTCGTGAAACTACGCTACCGGAGGCCACCATGCTCGAATTCCGCTCCCCATTCACCTTCCTCTTTCGCGACAAAGACTGGCTCAAGAAATTCGCCCTGGCCAGCCTGCTGACATATACCCTCGTCGGGGCGGCCCCTGTCATGGGCTGGATGGTGGAGGTCGCACGCCGGGTAGCCAAGGGGAATGCCGCGCCTCTGCCTGCCTGGGACAACTGGAAGACCTTCTGGCGGGAAGGTGCCCGCCTGGTGGGTGTCAATGTCCTGTGGCTGCTGCCGGTGGCCCTGGCGGTGATCGTCATTTACCTGCCGCTAATTTTCGTCGAGCAAATGTCAGGTGAGACTCTCCTGGTGGTGTGGGGTTTGACTTTGTTATGCGTACTGGCCTTCTTGTTTATCTATTCGATCCTTTACGTTTTCTTCATCCCCGCAATGACCGTCCGGATAGCCGCTAACGATACCACATGGAAGTCTGCCTGGGTTATATCTCTATGGAAGACCGTCCGCCCGTTCTTCACCGAATACCTGCTTGTCTTCCTAGTCGTCGGGATGGCTCTTTTTAATGCGGCATTTGTCTTGGCATCCCTGACTTTCTTCCTGTTTCTGCCGCCGCTGCTGGTGTATGTGGGACTGGTCACCACCCATTTCGCCGGACAGTTGCTGAGGTTGGAGCAATGACTAAAGGATCGAATCGTTATCGGAAATCGATCCGTCACCATATCCACTTTTGATTTCCCTCCTTGACCCACTTCGACCTCACAACTACAATACAATTTCCCTGCCAACCCTCGCACGCGGCAGATGACACCTGAAACAGGAGCACTTAAATGTCTGATTTTCTCGTCCGTGGTAGCCTTGCCGAACTGGACCCCGAAGTTTACGAACTCACCCAGATCGAATCCGAACGCCAGGCTCGTAAACTGATCCTCATCCCATCCGAGAGCCAGGCGCCTCTGGCTGTACGCGAAGCTATGGGTTCCTCATTCCAGAATATCTACGCAGAAGGCTACCCCGACGAAGACTCCCGCTGGATGACCGAGGCCGAGATCCTCGATTATCCCGCCCGCCTGGCGGACTTCCGTCGCAACTCTGACCCGCGCTACTACAAAGGCACCGAGTATGCCAACGCCGTCGAAGCTCTGGCCCGCCGTCGCTGCGCCGAGGCCTTCGCCGCCAACGGGGTCACCGCCGACCAGATTTACGTCAACGTACAAGCGCTTTCAGGCGGCCCGGCCAACAATGCCGTCTACCATGCGCTGGTGGAGCCCGGTTCCACCGTCATGGGCATGAACCTGCTCCATGGAGGCCATCTCTCCCACGGCTCCTCCGCCAACCGGTCTGGCAAGTACTACAAGATCGTCCATTACACGGTCGACCCCGAGACCGAGCAGATCGACTACGAAGCCCTGATGGAACAGGCACAAGAGTGTAAGCCAAAGATGATCATCTGCGGCTATTCCTCTTACTCGTGGATCCCCAACTGGAAGACCTTCCGCCGCATCGCCGATTCGGTCGGGGCGTACCTGCTGGCAGATATTTCCCACCTGGGCGGACTGGTGGCCTCGGGGGTTGTCCCTTCCCCCATCGGCTACGCCCACGTGGTCACCTCCACCACCCACAAGACCCTCCACGGACCGCGCGGCGCCGTCATAATGACCACCGACCCGGCCCTGGCAAAGAAGCTCGATAAGGCCGTCTTCCCCGGTGAGCAGGGCGGGCCGCACGTCCATATTTTCGCAGCCCTGGCGCTGACCTTCAAACTGGCCCAGACGAAGGAATTCGAGAAACTCCAGAAGCAGACCATCAAGAATGCCCAGGCCATGTCGGAACAGTTCAAGGCCCGCGGCCTGCATGTACCCTTCGGCGGCACTAACTGCCATATGCTCAATGTGGACTGCCGCACAATTAAAAGTCCCGCCGGCATCAGCCTGCCCGGCGATCAGGCTGCCCGCATCCTGGACCTGGCCGGAATTGTCGTCAACCGCAACACCATCCCCGGTGACAGGTCCGCCTTCGACCCGTCCGGCATCCGTCTGGGCACCCCCTGGATCACCCAGCGCGGCTTCAACGAAGAGAAGTGCCGCCGATTGGCAGATATCATCGCCGATGTTCTGCTCGCGGCTGCGCCTCATTCCGTCTTCACCGCCAAAGGCAAGCTCCAGCGGCGCGCCAAGGTGGATTTTAACATCCTCAACGACGCCCGACTGAAAGTCCGTGACCTGGCCTGCTCCGCCGGGATCGATTTTGAACCGACCAGCCACGGGTATCCGCACTTCTACTATATCGACGATCCCGTCGATACCAAGAGCGATTCCGCCCAGGCGGTGTATCAGGTATCCGGCAAGCGTATGCGCCAGTTCATGGATTATGCGGTGTCCAGCGATCTCTCGGCCGTGCCGATGGGTCAGTCGCAGGCTGCCAGCCTTTTCACTCCCCGCGGTGAGATAGCCGTTACGTTGGCCTTTGTCGATGCAGAAACTTGTCTGGTTTCAATACCGCGGGAAAAAGCCGCTCTCGCCACCACCTGGCTGCGGGATCTGTCCGACGGATACATCTCCCTCAACCTGGACGGCAAGCCCGATCATTCTTCCCGCCGCTTGCCTGGTCCGGTGGTGGTGAAGGAAACGGATGCGCCCTTCGATTTCCCTGCCGCCAAATCCAAACCCGTCGAAAAGCCCTGGTATATCGGCATCGCTGCCAAAGGTGATCAAAAGTCACTCCCCTCCTTCGAGTGGAAGGAAAGTGAATCACCGCTCCGCCGCACCCGCCTGTATGATGTTCACAAGTCCATCGGCGCGAAGATGGTGCCATTCGCCGGCTGGGAAATGCCGGTCTGGTACACCTCCGTGCTGGAGGAACATCTCGCTGCCCGCCAGGCTGCCGGCCTCTTTGATGTCTCGCACATGGGAGTTTATCAAATCGAAGGTGTGGACGCGGCTTCCTTCCTGGACGCAGTTTGCAGTAATTCGGTCGGGTCGCTCAGGCCGGGTGAATCACTGTACAGCCATTTCCTCACCCCTTCCGCTGATGTGATCGACGACACACTGGTCTATCGCCGCACGGAAGATAAGTTCCTCATGGTCGTCAACGCCTCCAACGACGACAAGGACCGAACCTGGCTTGAAGCAGTCCGGGACGGGAAGGTCTGCGTCGATAACGCTCATCCCGCCGCTGGCGCCTGTGGCTATAATGCCGTCATACGCAACTTGCGCGACCCCAAGGCCGGAGAGGATATGCGCGTGGACATCGCCATGCAAGGCCCCAGGAGCCAGGAAATATTGCTGGCCGTGGGAGTAACTGCGGCCACACGTAAACAACTGCTCGCCCTCGAACGGACGCAGCTATGCGATGCCACCGTCGGCGGGTTTGACCTGATCGTCAGCCGCACCGGCTACACCGGCGAGAAACTGGCCTACGAGTTGTTCATCCACCCCGACCGGGTCGTGGATCTGTGGAATGCACTGCTCAAGGCTGGTGAAAAATACGGCCTCAAGCCGGTCGGATTGGGTGCCCGCGACTTCTTCGGACTGAGGCAGGCCTGCCACTCTACGGTCACGAGATGGGTCTCGGCTCCGGCAAGTCCGGTCAGCGCGACCTGGGTGTGGCCGAGGCCGGTTTCGGCGGCTACGTCAAATTAAGCAAACCCTGGTTCATCGGCCGGGAGGCTTTCGAGGCCCGCGAGAAAACCCGCACAGGTGTGGTTGTCCGCTTCAAGTTCCCCGAAAAAGGGGTACGTATGGCTCATAACGGAGACCCGGTGCTGGATAAGCACGGCAAGGTCATCGGCTGGGTCACCAGCTGCGCCGCCGATATGGAAGGCACCCTCACCGGGCAGGCTTACGTCGAAATAAAATATGCGGTCGAAGAGACGCCCATCTTTGTCTATCAGAGCGCCTCCGAAAAACCCGGTCCCGCCCCCGCTGCCCTGAAACTCGGCGACAAAGGCCTGTTGCCCACCGAAGCGGTCGTCCTCAGCCGCTTCCCCAAGTTGTAAACTTTCACAGGGCGAGACTTTCTCTCGCCCTGGTAATTTAATGAATAAGTTCCAGCCTTTTATTTGTGGAGAATATCTACGATGAAAGCAATCGGTTACTTCCACCCTCTCCCCATCACCGACCCGGATTCGCTGGTCGAACTGCAAATGCCCGACCCTGTCCCCACGGGGCGCGACCTGCTGGTGCAGGTGAAAGCCGTTTCGGTCAATCCGGTCGATACCAAGATGCGCCTGCGCTCCACCCCTCCGGCGGGAGAGGCCAGGATACTCGGCTATGATGCCGCCGGAGTTATCGTCGCCATTGGTGACCAGGTGGAGCATTTCCGGCCTGGAGACGAAGTCTACTATGCCGGTTCCGTTGAAAGACCCGGCAGCAACGCCGAACTGCAACTGGTGGATGAGCGCATCGTCGGGCACAAACCGGCCTCGCTGGATTTTGCCCGGGCAGCCGCCCTGCCACTGACATCCATCACAGCCTGGGAGATGCTCTTCGACCGTCTGAGAGTGGAGCGCGGTGATCGGCCCACCAGCGAGTCCATCCTGGTCATTGGCGCTTCGGGTGGAGTTGGTTCCATCCTGGTCCAGTTAGTCCGCCAACTGACCGGGCTAACCATCATCGGCACCGCCTCCCGGCCTGAAACGGCCGAGTGGGTTCAGTCACTTGGTGCGCATCACGTGATCGACCACCGCCTCCCCCTCCCGCAGGAGCTGGAGCGGATTGGCGTCCCACAGGTGACCTATGCAGCCGGTCTGACTCACACCCCCGACCATTTTCCGCAGATCGCCGAAGTGATTGCTCCGCAGGGTCACTTCTGCCTGATCGACGATTTCGGGCAAAACGACATGGGCCTCCTTCGGCGCAAGAGCATTTCTTTCCACTGGGAATATATGTTCACCCGCTCCGTCTACACCACCCCGGATATGGGCTCACAGGGCAGCCTTCTTAACGAACTGGCCGCACTAGTGGACTCTGGGACCATCCGGACTACCATGAAGGAAGATCTTGGCCCGCTGAATGTTGTCAACCTAAAGCGTGCCCATGCGCTGATCGAATCCGGGAAAACCATTGGCAAGATCGTTCTCTCCGGCTGGTAGTTTTCTGGCGAGGCGCAATAACGGATCACTCGTATATAGTGTTTACTTGGATGTCGTAAGGTTGGTCTTATTCTTTTTTTTAGAAAAGGAGAGTGAAATATGAAAGACAAAGGTTCGGGTTTGGTGTGGGGGATCCTCTTGCTCCTGGCAGGCGTAGCGCTCCTGGCAGAGCGGTTGGGCTGGATCGATTTCAGCAGTTTGTCCACCGATACTTGGTTCTACATTTTTGTCGGCGCAGCATTGTTCTTCTTCATCATTTACTTCCTGAACGGCATTCGCAACTGGGGCGTCCTCTTCCCGGCTTTCATCTTCGCCGCCCTGGCCTTGACCGTCTGGATGGGTGAGCACAGCCTGACCGGCTCCTATATAGGTATGCCCATCCTACTCGCCGTAGCCATCCCCTTCTACGTCGGCTTCCTCATGGACCGGAAAAACTGGGGCCTGCTTATCCCTGCCTGGATCTTGACGGTGCTGGCCTTCATCACCCTCACAGTCGATATGGTCAACGGCACCATCATCGGCGCGGCCTTCCTGTATGCCGTGGCGGTACCATTCCTGGTAGTGTACCTGCTCAACCGCTCGCGCTGGTGGGCGCTCATTCCTGCCTGGGCTACCTTTGTTCTTGGGACCACCACCCTGCTCTCCGAAACTGCCTCCGGTAATCTTACCGGCGCTTTGTTCATGTTTGGTGTAGCCCTGCCGTTCCTGGTGGTTTATTTTACCAATCGTTCCCGCCAGTGGGCGCTCATCCCTGCCATCGCGACTGCTTTCTTTGGCACCCTCATCTTGCTAGATTCCATTGTCGGCGGAGACTGGGTGGGTCTATCTATTATGCTGCTTTTCTCGGCCATTTTTTTCTTCGTATATTTCCGCTGGCAAGAGAACTGGTGGGCGCTCATTCCCGCAGGTTTCTTCGCTTCCATTTCCGTGGTAGTGCTTCTATCGATCATCTTCCCCCAGCCTTCGCCTTTCTTGGAAGGAGTCTTTAACGGCGTCCTGCTCCTTGGTTTAGGCCTCACCTTCGGTGCGTTGTGGCTTCTGCGAGGCAGCCAGCCCACCGACTGGGCTCGCTATCCTGCCATCGGCTTATTGGCTGCCGGTGTGCTGGCATTCTTCTTCGGCGGCAACAGCGACATCTTTTGGGCTGTCAGCCTGCTGCTTGGCGGCATCCTGCTGGTAGGCTTTAGCCTGTTCCGCAAGAAACCCGCTGACCGGGCCTGATCGGCCTCATTGGAGCATCCAGCAAAAACGTTCACGGTATTCCGAGGGAGAGATCCCCGTATATTGCCTGAACGTGCGCCGGAAATGGGTCCGGTCGAGGAACCCAACCCGCGCAATGATCTCGCTGATCGATAACTCAGTATCCCTGAGCAGCAACGCCGCCAGGTTGACCCGCATGCGCGCAAGGTAAGCCATTACAGGCATGCCGGTCACCTGGCGGAACTGCCTGGATAAAGTGGTGCGATTGGTATGAAATGCCCGGGTCAACTCCGTGACTGTAATCTTCTTCTGGTAGAGGGTGTGCAAATACAACAGGACCGATTTCACATCCTCGCACGCTGCCATTTCACCGAGGAAATCCGTCTCGACCGCGCCTGGATACGTGCTCAGGCGGTCCAGCAAGAATAGCAATTCAAGGAAGAACGAGCGGCTGCGGCAAGGCCAGCCATTATCCCGTTGAGCTGTCAACTCCAATTGGGTCATCTTTAACAAGCGGCTGAAATGAACCGCCGAGACCGGACCGAGCTTCATGGAGCCGGTCCACTTGCCCGTCCAACGTTCATCCCGCCAGACGAAGGGACGCAGCCAGACCTGGTCGTGCCATTCCGAGCGCTCTGTCTGCTCGCGCACATTCTCGAAATTAAAGGCCACGTTGATCACCGACGGGTGAAAATAAAGAGATTGCGCGATGATATTCTGACCTTCTTCCAGCAGCGGCGTTTCCCTCTCATTAAGGCAAAAGACGGCCGGGGCCATGAAAATTATCCGGTACCTTGCATATCGCAAGATGCCTGTCCCCGCCTCAACAAAGATCAGTCTGAAACGGCTGCCCGCTCCCATCTCGCTATCAAATGATTTACAGGCATTGTGCCACAGAGGCATTTCATACCCGGCGTAGATTGTCCTGCCCAATGTGGTCATCGGTTGATCGATCGCGACCATAGCATGGATCCTTTCAAGGTGGATAAATTCCAGTTTTCCTCTCGATAATTTTGCCAGAAAAGACCTGCAATGACATCACCCGTCCGGTGGTATCACAGGTGGTATTTTGGGACGACAAAAGCCCCGCCGTTTTTCCGGCGGGGCTGGCCAGTTTATATAACTATGCGTTACTGGTAACTCAGAACCGTGATCTCGTTGGTCCCAACACTCGTGCCTGTCAGCGTCAGGCCGTCATGCGAGAGGTACAGGTTGGGCATGCCGGCGGGCATGGGAGTTTTCTCGGTGATCCAGGTAACTCCACCGTCATCCGTTCGGGAGGCATAGGTGGCATATCCATCATCCAGGTTACCCTGCACATAGGCGATAACGCCGTGTTGCTCATCCATGAAGCGCATGGCAGCATAGGGGGATACCGTTGTCTTCAAGTCGGCTTTCGCCAGCGCTTCCACTTTTTGCGAGGCCCAGCTCTGAGCGCCGTCAGTGGTAGTGTATAGCACACCAATCGCATCAAGCAGATAGCCCATCTCAGGTTTAACGAGAGAGATGGCTGTAATGGAGCGGATCCCCTCGGGAAGTTTGACATCCGTCCAAGTCTCGCCTCCGTCCGCCGTGACTGCCAGTTGGCTGGGCGTGGCGGCCCACCCGGTGGTTGAGTTTACGAAACTTAGGAAGCGGCAGTGACCCGGCGCGGCCGGACCGAAATCATCCACCCCGGTCCAGGTAGCGGCTCCATCGGTGGTTAAGCGGACGTGCCCCTGGTTACCACAATTGACAGAGACCTTTTCATCCACAATATCCAGGCCATACAGGCAGGCTGAGGTATTGCCGGAATACTGCCAGGTCTGGCCTCCGTCCGTGGTGAAATGTACCTCACCCGCATATCCCACTGTGATCCCATAGGAGGCGTTCTGGAAGCCCGCATAATTGACCTTGTGGAAATAACTCGATCGGGCGGTCACTTTCCAGGCCGGTGGCGGGATGGGCGAGGGCTCGGTTTTCCCTTCGGTTACCTCGCCTGCGGACGGGGTGGATTTGCACCTCTGCCACAGCCGCTCATCAGTAAAGCTGCCATTAGGACCAACGAAAAAATAATGCGATCTGCCTTTTTCATAATCTCTCTCCTAGACTGGATCAACGTAATCAAGAGAGTATGATACGAGGGTTCTGCTGTAGCGGTGAGGCAAATCGTCACAGGGATTGGGCGAATTGTCAATATTTTCCGACGAATTGCCGTTGGCTATTCTATTAGGATTTTTCACCGCAGGCGAGAACACGGGTAAAATACAGCGTACTGCGTAAATATCCGCACCTGACGGCTGTTGACTTGCGGTGATATATGTGGAATTTAGATATTTAGGCAGGAAGCAGCAGGAAAACTCACCCACAAGGATCCCACCTATGCTTGATCTCGCCAATGCCAAATTCGCCTTCCTCGACCTCGAAACCACCGGCCTTTCCCCCTGGTTCGGTGACCGTGTTTGTGAGGTCGGCATCATCCTGACCGAAGGCAGGCGCATCAAAACCACCTACGAAACCCTGGTGAACCCCGAACGGCCTCTTTCTCCCGCCGCCGCCAGCACCAACCGTTTATCGGAGCGGGACCTGAAAAAGGCCCCCTTGTTTGCAGACGTTGCCACCCAGGTCGAAGCCCACCTGCGCGACGCCATCGTTGTCTGCCACAACGCCCCCTTCGACATGCAGTTCCTCGACAGCGAATTCCGCCGCCTGGGCAAAGAGATCGAGATTCCCAACCTGGCGGATACCCTTACCATTTCCCGCCAGGTACTCGACACGCCTTCCTACTCACTCGTCTCACTTGCAGAGGTCTTCGCCCTCGACAAGGTGGAAGCCCACCGCGCCCTGGCGGATGCGCTGACGGACCGGTTGGTCTTTTTCGCGCTAATGGATCTGGCCCAATCCGCCGGTCTGGCCTTGCAGGATTTTCTCGGCCTGTATAACTCACCAGCCCATCCCAGCGAGGCCATCCAACTGCCCACCGAACTATCCGAAGCCATTGCCAGCGGCAAACGCCTATTGATCACCTACATCGACGGGGACGGCGAACAGACCCAGCGCTGGATCAGCCCTACGCAGGTGTTGGGACTGGCAGACTACATCTACTTGCGCGCTTACTGTCACTTGCGCAAGGCCGAGCGCAATTTCCGTCTCGACCGTATCCTGGATCTGTGCGTAGAAAGTTAAGCGGAAGAGGTCAACCGCCTTTGAATAATTTAATTATGAGTGGGGAAATTTTTCGCCCGGCTAGATCAAGGCGCCAGGTTAGCCGGGTTGAAACAGGGTTGGTAATCCTGACCTAGGATAAGTACAAAATCCACATCCGTCTCGGTGATGGCCGAAAGATACGCCGACGGCGGCAATCCCAAAACTGCCAGCAGCGACGCCCCCCGGCTGGGGTCAGGCGTACTCTGCAGGTCATACAGGAATGAACTCGTATAGTCCAGCCGGTCTGCCGAGGTGATGCGGGTATCGTAACCGGCATAGTTCAATCGCTGGGCCGCCAACTCCGCCCAACCGGCGTTGCCCGTCCCGTTGCGGATCTCGATGGTCAGGGCCTCTTGCTCCACCCGCCGGGCGGATTGCGCCAGCGCCTGTTGTATTTTTGACTGGACTGCCGGTCCGTTTGGCAGCAGCACACTGGCTCCACCGGCGGTCACCCAGCCGGTCACATCCTCCCGCCCGATGTAAAAACTGCGGATATCGGCGTTATTCAAATGCAGCGTCAGAGGGGCCAACTTCAGAATACCCTCCAGGTTCATGTCCGTGATCACCGCCGAACTGAAATCACTGTAGAGTTGAGGAATTTTGCTGATTGCATCAGTCTGCAGGCCGCGCGCATAAAGTGCCCGCAGCACTTCCTGCGAGCGCCGCCCCCGGTCAAAGTCACTCGATTTTTTACGAGAGCGTGCGTACCATAAGGCCAGGTCGCCGTTCATGTGCACCACTCCCGGCCCGACAGTAAAAAGCGACCAGTTATTCTCATTAGTGGGGTCGTAACTAGGATCCATCAAATGCCAGTCGGTATAAGGGCAATAGACCGGCACGTCCAACCCACCCAGCGTGTCCACGATGCGGCTGAAGCCATCAAAATCCACGATGGCCAGGTGGTCGATGCGGATGCCCAGGTTGTACAGGATGGTGTCTTTGAGCAGAGCTTCGCCGCCGCCCGGGTAGTGGAACATGACCCCGTATTCGTAGGCCGCGTTGATCCGGTCCATGCCGACGGTGGGGATATATACATAGAGATCGCGCGGCACCGAGATGAGCGTCACCTGACCCGAGGACGGCCTGACACCGGCGATAATGATGGTATCCGTGCGGAAGTAAGTCTCGCCCGGACGCTTATCCGACCCCAGCAGGACGAATGTGTTTATCTCCGTATCCGTCAGGACAGGCACGGGTGCAGGGGCATAGGGAGGAATATAAAAGGATACCTGCGTCGGCTCGACCGGCAGGATGATGTTGGGGTCAACGGGTGGATTCGTGACCGTGGCAGCAAGCGGATCGCTGACTGCGCTGATCGGTGTTTCAATGGCAAACCCCGGTTGGAAAGGCGTCAACGTGGCCGTCGCGTCCAGCGGCACCGGCACCAGGTACAGGATCGTTGCGGTGGGGGTCGGTGTGGCTGCGGGTTTATTCCCCAAACCCAGCGTGCAGCCCGCCACCAGGGCGATTAAAATAAAAAGACTGACAAAGAGTAGAAGTAATCGTTGCCGGATGAGCCGTTTGGGATGGAAACTAATGAATTTCTGGATGATCCCCGAAAGAGTCATATGGGTTTCTATAATTGCCGTAGTTGCGGCTATGGATTAGTTGTAAAGGTAGGAGTTCAGACGGAATTATTGGCTGTGTGTCCGTGGGGGTTTCCGTAAACGTATCGGTGGGAACAATTGGCGTATCGATGTATGTATCCGTTGGGACGTAGGTTGCCGGCGGGAATCCCTCCAGCGTGGGAGAAGGCGTGCGGGTAGCCCACGGCGGAACATACAGGCTCTGCCCCACATGCAGCAGGGTGGAACTTCCCATGCAGTTCGCCCGCTGCAGTTCCGGCACGGTAACTCCGAAGGCCTGGCTCAAGCGGTAAAGCGTATCTCCCGGCATGACGATCATCACCGTCCAGCCGGTGGGTCGTCCGCAGGGGATGCGAGTTTGCGTAGGCAGCGAAGGCACATAAAGGATGGCTCCGGGAACGAGCACGTCTGTCAGGAGGCAATTCGCCTGCCTGAGAGCCGTCACACTGCTGCGGTAACGGGTTGCCAGGGCTGGCAGCGTCTCCCCCGATTTAACGATGATGCCCACCCATCCCGCCGGAGGCGGGCAGTTGGTTGGTGGAGGCGGTAACGTCGGCGTAGGTGTTTCGGTATCTGTGGGTGTTTCCAATCCCAGCGTGGAAGATGGCGTGCGGGTGAGAGTAGGTTGCATAGTAAAGGTGGATGTGGGCAGGACCAGGACGGTGTCGCTGGGAACCGGAGCGTTGTTAATCTTGCCTTCCGCCATGGATAACGACAACCCGCCAAGGATCAGCAGGAGCGAACCCATGGCAATGAAGATCCCGCGCAAGACCTGCCAGAGATTTTTCATTAACGGTTTTCTTCCGCCGGTTCTACGATCACGGGCATCAACAGGCTGAACGTGGAGCCCACACCTGTTTCAGTTTCGACCCAGATGCGCCCACCTTGCGCCTCGACCAATGTCTTGGCAATGGAGAGACCAACTCCTGTATCACCCACTCCCTGGATGAGGGAATGTTCGGCCCGGTAACGGCGGGCGAATACACGTGGAATATCTTCCGCTTCGATGCCTCCACCGCTGTCGGAGACTTGCACGGAGAGGTAGTTCTTATCTTCTTCGTTCTGAAGTTGGACCCGCAGGGTGATATTCCCCTCCGCATGGGTGGCGGCAGTGGCATTTTGCAGCAAGTGGATCAGGATCTGCTGCAGGGCATCCCGGTCTGTCTGGATGCGCGGAGCCGTTTCGGTCAGGTCCAGCCGCAGGGTGATATTCTTTTCCCGGATCTGGGTGCTGGTGTAAGCCATGGCATTATCGATAATAAGGTTCAGGTCCAGCGCCTCGACTTTGAATTCCATCTTACCGGTTTCCAGGTTGGTGATCTGGATCAGGTCGTCGATCAACCCGCCGATCCTCTCGGTGGAAGCCTTGATGCGCTCAATAAACTTCCTCTGCAGCGCTCCCAGGATGCCCACCGATTTGCCCATCAGCAGGTCGGTATACCCCACAATGGAACTCATCGGCTGGCGCAATTCTTGCGAGATGGAAGCGATCACTTCCACTTCCTCGTCGGTGATGGGAGACTGGGGGCGTTTTTCCAACTCCAGGATCTTCATATTTGCCGACGCCAGTTCGTTTTGCATGTGAGCCATTTCTTCGAGGGATTGGCGCAGTTCTCGTTCAATCTGCCCGTTGGCTGCCATAGGAGCAGGCGCTTCATTACGTAACTGCTCATTTTCCGATTTCAACTGTTCGATCGTTCTCTGCGCTTCTTCCTGCATGACCAGCAGCGCGGCCATGTTCTCTGCTTGCAGCGACGATTGAGGGCTTTTGTGGCGCAGACCTTCCAGTTCAGCAGCCACCTGCTCCAGGTTTCGGCGAGCCTCCGCTGCCTGTTCATTGGCCTCTCTCACCGCCTGCAGGGAATTCTCTCGTTCGGCTTCCACGAGACCACTTTTCTGGCCACGCTCGAGGATGGGCAGGAACAGAGTTGACACGTTGGCCAGGTACGTCTGGTCTTCGGCGCTCCACAACCGATTGGAGTAAGGCGAAAGGATCAGGATGCCGCCCAGGGGTCCCCGTTCGCGCGAGACGATCGGTACGCTGAGCAGATGACCCGGATTGGACAGGCTGAGGATCTGCCCCAGGCCCTTCAGGTCCGAAGAGGTGCTGCTCGCCGGCAGGCGCAGCGGCCTGCCTCGCTGGATCGCATTCGCCAGCAGCGGAATCGACTCCCGGTCAATGCTCGTACCGCCCAGGTTTTCCTCGCGGATGAGGTCATACCCGCAGGCGATGACCAGACTCTTATCATCGCCCAGAGTGATCAGGAAACAAAGGTCTGCCAGCATGGCTTGCGCAATGCCGCGCGTCATGGCCTGACCGATCTTGGCTGGGTCATTTTCTGCAGCCAGTGACATTAACGCATGGAACGTCTTCGGGTCGGTGCTGTACCGCCGCCGTTCCTGGATGGGTTCATCGGTTTGCCGGGGTTTCGCCGCCGGAACATGCGCCGGGGCAGGCGTGGGGAACCGCTGCGACAGCGTCAACAGGATGGGGAACATGGCCAGCTGCATCAGCCGCACGAAGCCAGGGAAATTGCCCTCCAGCGGAAAGACCAAGCTACCCAAATGGCCCACCAATGCCAGGAGCAGCATCGCCATGCCATTGCCCCATCCATTGGGTTTGCGTACTACCAGCCACAGGATCCCCATCAGGATGACTGCCAGGCTGAAAAATTGCCAGGCAGATTCAAATCCGGAAAGATTGAAAGACCTGTCAATATTCTGGGACCAAAACGCCAGCGTCAGCCCGAAGGCTGTGATCCCCAGCAGATTGAGCAACAAGGTAGCCGAATCGGCCAACCGCAGCGGCTCGGGGAAGGCCCACAGCCATATGATCCAGACCAGCATCAACAGGCTCACCAGCCGGTCCAACGGCGGCAGTATCAATTGACCGTTCAGCGATCCCTGCCAGACCAACGCGCTGACAATAAACAACACCACCTGCAGACCCAGCAGGATCCACAATCCCCACACGGTCCGTTTGGCTTGCGGGAACTCGCTCGAGCGCAGAAGGTGGATGGCGCCCTGCAATGCCCCCGCAATCGAGAATACCAACACGATATGGTAAACAAGGTTTCCGGGGGAAGTGGTGAGCAATGTGAAGATTTGTCCCATAAATTGATTTATAAAAGGCCGCCTGCGCGTATCATCATTTACTCGGCTTATTGTCGCTCAATGGACAGGCAGAGAGTTCGGTCCCACCATCCTCCCCTGTCCATTGAGATAAATCCATCCTACTACTGCTTCTTCAATAATTAACTCGACTAATTATAGTGCCCGCGTATCACGGAAGCAGGGTGCAAATATTTACGAAGCACTCCGTAAATATCTGAATTCGACTTACTTATACTACCAGCAAATCGACGAAGACGGGTGCGGATATTTACGCAGTACTATGTAAGTTTAACCCATTTTACATTCAGGGCAATAGCATTTTCACATTAAAGATGTATATCATTTTTGACCAGTGACTGATTTATAATCCGTTTTGTGAATGAACATGGTTCCCTGCGCAGGTTTTTGCGTCCTGCCCTATTCCTCCTATTGATAGCCCTGATCATTGTAACCCCGCGCCCGCTGGCGGGTGAATTGCAGCGTAAGAACGCCATCCGTTTTGAGATAGCCGGAGAATATGGTCAATCTGCCAAGGCCTACAAGTTGGCGGCAGAACGCTTGCCCTGGCAACCAGAGTTGTGGGAAAAGACCGGCATGGCTTACCTCAAGGCGGGGGATTATTACAATGCGCTAATGGCCTTCGTCCGGGCAGAAGAAAAGTATGCCCTCTCAACGAACGGACGCATGTACTGGGGGGACGCCGCCCGCGGCCTGGGCGATCCACTTTCGGCCATCGAACTATGGAAGTGGGCCCTGAGGGATGGCGGCGACCCGCGCGAGTTATGGAGCCGCCTCGCCATTGCTTACCATGCCAGTTCGAATTATACAGAAGAAGCCTTGGCCTGGCAGGAATATCTACGCCTGCAGCCAGATGACAGCCGGGTTCAGTACCGGCTGGGACTCCTTCTGGTATCCACATCTCCACAGGAAGCGCTGCCACATCTCATCGAGGCCGCCCGGCTCGATCCTGCCTTCGATCCCGCAGTGCAAGATCTCCGCAGCGCGCTCAATATGGCTTTTTTATCGACGAACGAAGCCTATCACTTCGTTGTCGCCGGGCAAGCGCTGGGAGGGCTGGGTGAATGGGACCTTGCCGCAGTGGCCTTCAACAACGCCGTCAGGCTCCAACCCGATTATGCCGACGGGTGGGCCTGGCTTAGCGAGGCTCACCAGCAGATAGGTGAGGATGGCTCTGCTGAGATCGAAAAGGCCGTCGAACTGGATCCCGATCACGCAATGATCCAGAGCCTATATGGCTTGTATTTGCAACGTCAAAAGCAACCTGTCAAAGCCCTGGCGGCATTTCAGCGAGCCGCCGCGCTGGAACCTTCCGACCCCGGCTGGCAAATGGCCCTTGGCAGGGCTTACGAGTTGACCAATGACCTGGTCGCTGCCTTGAACCATTATCAGCAGGCAGTTGCCCTGGCTCCACAGGATTCTTCTGTTTGGCATGCCTTAGCCAGCTTCAGCCTGCGCAACGGCGTGGACCTGGTGGGAGTGGGTCTCCCAGCCGCTCGTCGCCTGGTGGAATTGGAACATGATGACTGGCAATCCCTCGATATTGCCGGACAGATCGTCCTTGAAACCGGCGACCCGGTTGGTGCGGAGGCTCTTTTGATGAAGGCAATCGAACTCGACCTCATGCAAGCAGCGCCCGCTCTGCACCTGGGGTTGGTCTACCTGCAGATGAACAACCGCCAGGCAGCCTATACATTTCTCATCCAGGCGAACGGGTTGGACCCCGCCGGCGCTTATGGCTGGCAGGCCAAACGCCTGCTGGAACAGTATTTCCCCTAGAGCTTTGTCAGACCTTATTGTGAATTCTCCTACATTATCTTGTTTGACAAATTACTGAAATCCCTCTGCGGATATCAAAACAAGAGCTCGTGCTTTCTGATAGAATAATTACAATGAAAAGCATCCCCTATCTAATCCTGCTCTTGTTACTCAGCGCGTGTCGATCCACCTTCGTGACTGACCTGACCGCGCGGCCGGGCCAGATCCTGTACTTCGATAATTTTTCCGATCCGGCCAGCGGCTGGATGCACTCAGCGGCTACGCAGGGAAGCATGGATTATGATGGTGGAACATACCGAATGACTGTCGCAACTCCTGATTATGATATCTGGGCAGTCTCCGGCCAAAACTATCGCGATGTGCGTGTCGAGGCGGATGTCACCCGTCTGGCGGGGCCGGACTCGAACCGCTTTGGACTGATCTGCCGCTACGACGGAGCGGAGGATTTCTACTTCTTCATCGTTTCCAGCGACGGCTATTTTGCGATCGGCAAATCGGCTCAGGGCTTCCGCAGCCTGCTCGACCAGGAGATGATGAGTTACAGCCCGGCCATTTTCACCGGCAGCGGGCCCAATCACCTGCGTTTTGACTGCATCGACTCCACCCTGACTGCCTACGTGAATGCTCAAGCCATTGCCATCACGCATGATCCGGATTTCACCGATGGAGATGCAGGCGTTATTGCCGGCGCGTTTGACCAGCCCAACGTGGACATGGCTTTTGACAATTTTGTGGTATACCAACCCTGAGATGGTTTTTCACTGAGAGTTCTAAAAATATTTCCTTCCTATGCGTTGATTTTTTAACAGGTATTATGAAAATTTTCTTGGATACCATAGGATGCCGTCTCAACCAGTCCGAGATCGAATCGATGGCTCGCCAGTTTCGTTCTGCCGGGCATGAGATCGTCGCTACCGCCACCCAGGCTGACCTGGCCATCGTCAACACCTGCTCGGTCACAGCCGCAGCCGCCTCGGATTCGCGTGCCGCCATCCGGCGGGCTAGCCGCATGGGCGCGCAACAGTTGGTGGTCACCGGCTGCTGGGCCACCCTCGAGCCGGAGAAAGCAGCCGAACTCCCCGGCGTCGCCCAGATCATCTCCAACCTCGACAAAGAATCCCTCGCTACAGACATCCTGCACCTCCCCAAAGATTTTTTCGACCTGGAACCGCTGGCCCGCCAACCCATTCCAGGCTCACACCAGCGCACACGCGCCTTCATAAAAGTCCAGGACGGCTGCAATAATGCCTGCACTTTTTGCATCACCACGGTGGCACACGGAGCCAGCCGCTCGCGTTCCATTGACCAGGTGGTCACGGATATACATTGTGCGCTGGAGGGAGGCGCCAAAGAGATCGTCCTCACCGGCGTCCATCTCGGTTCGTGGGGCAAGGATCTGCCCGCGGCCTGGCGCCTTTCTGACCTCGTCGCGGCCATCCTCCAACGAACCTCAGTTCCTCGCCTGCGCCTATCATCCCTCGAACCGTGGGACCTTGACTCCGACTTCTTCAGCCTGTGGTCGGACCCGCGCCTGTGCCGCCACCTGCACCTGCCTTTGCAGTCCGGCAGCGATACCATCCTGCACCGGATGGCTCGTAAAACCTCCCGGGCCGACTATGCCGCCCTGGTCGAGTCAGCCCGCCGCCTCATTCCTGCGGTTGCCATCACCACCGATGTCATCGTAGGTTTTCCCGGCGAGACGGATGACGAATTTGCCGAGACGGCCGAGTTCGTCCGGGCCATGCAGTTCGCCGGTGGGCACGTCTTCACCTATTCCACCCGCCCCGGCACTCCTGCCGCCCGCATGAGCGGACAAGTAGACCATAGAATCAGAAAATCCCGCAACGCTGACCTGCAGGCGGTGTTCTCCGCACTGGAAGAGCATTACATGACTGGTTTCATCGGCAAGACGCTGCCCGTTCTATGGGAGGCTTCCACTCGCCCTACCGAATCCGGTTTCATCCTGCAAGGTCTTACTGATAATTACTTGCCGCGTGACGGCCCATGCCCCCGCTCCGAGATGGAATCAAGTCGACCAGGTGCAACTGGTTTCCATGGCTGAAGCGGGTGTTCTGGAAGGGATGATCCTTCCTGCCTAGTTGGTGGGATAATATCCTTATCGTCTGCTAAATGAACAAGGTAACCGCTCAACCCGCTGGAATTTCTGGAGAATATTTATGAGCGCCGAACTGAAAGAAAAGTTACCTGTTTTGAAGGGGATAAAGGGTTCACGCCCCACCATTGGCCTGCTCATCGGCCGGTTGGGAGATGTTGGCTATGCCGCCCGTATCTGGCCAGGGATTGCAGATGTAGCCCAGGAACGGGATGCCAATCTTATCTGTTTCGTCGGGGGAGCCCTCAACGCGGCGCACGAATTCGATTCTCAACGGAATGTTGCCTATGATCTGGCCAACGCCCAGAACGTGGACGGGCTGATCGCCATGTCCGGTTCCATCGGCCAGTTTGTCGGTCCTCAAAAACTCGGCCTTTTTTATCAGCGCTACGGGTCCCTGCCCCTGGTCAGCGTGGCTATGGAACTGGAAGGTTTCCCCAGCGTGATGGTGAACAACAAAACCGGCATGCGAGCCGCCATCACCCATCTGATCGAGGTCCATAATCTACGGCGGATCGCTTTCATTCGCGGCCCCGACACCAACCCCGAGGCTGAAGAACGTTATGCCTCCTATGTTGAAGTGCTGGAAGAGCATGGCATCCCGCTTGATCCCGACCTTGTCACCATGGGGAATTTCCTCTCCCGCGCCGGGGCAGCTGCCATCCGTTATCTTCTTGATGAGAGAAAGCTCGAATTCGAAGCAGTAGTCTCAGCCAACGACGAGATGGCCCTGGGTGCGATCACAGAGCTGCGCGAACGCGGCATCCGCGTCCCGGACCAGATGAGCATCATCGGTTTCGATGACCTGGTGGAGAGCAAGTTCTTCTCCCCGCCTCTTACCACGGTTCGCCAGCCGTTCTATCAACAAGGCCGGCTTGCCGCCGAAACCCTGCTGGCTTGCCTAGCAGGCGAGGAAATGCCCGCCCAGGTGACCCTGCCAACCGAGTTGGTGGTGAGGCAGTCCTGCGGCTGCTTCCGGCGAAGGTCCACCCAAATCACTCAAAGTATCGATAAACTGAAGAACGCCGGCTCCGAAGATGCCATGCCACTCCCACGCGAGCAGATCATCGCAGAATTAATCGAGGCGTCAGACGGCTCCGCTAACAGTCTCCCAACAGATTGGGCTGACCAGTTGCTGACCTCCCTGTCAGATTCTCTCAAAGGAATCCATCCAAAAGATCTCTTCCTGCAAGAGTGGGATTACCTGCTGCGCCAAGTCGGGACTGAAAGCGACGATGTGATGGTCTGGCAGCATGTCCTGGACGTACTACGCTACCACGCCTTGCCTTTCATTTCCAATACCAAGAACCTCTCCAAAACTCATGAGTTGTGGCGGCGAGCCGGAAGCATGATCGCCGAAATTGCCCAATGGGCTCAGGCAAACCGCCGGCTCTTGGCAGAAAGACGGGCCTTTGAATTTACCACCCGCTTCAGCGAGCCGCTGATGACCGCCTTCGACGTCGACAGCCTGACCGAGGTAGTAGCGCAGCAACTACCGCAAATGGGATTCACCAGCTGCTACCTGGCTTTATACGAGCAGCCAGTTGAAGTAAAAACCGAGAACTCCTACCAAATGGTCTCGTCTTATCCTGGCATATAATCCGGAAGGCCGTCTCGATCTCGAGACGAACGGGCGGCGGTTCCTTTCTCATCAATTAGTGCCGCCCGGAATTCTCTCCAGCGAAAAAAGATTTTCGCTCATGCTCGAACCGCTCCACTTCAGGGACGAAATCCAATTAGGCTTCATCCTCTTCGAACCATTGCAAACCCACGCCGGCGCTCTGCGGGAGGCGCTTAGCCGACAGATCAGTATCGCCCTGAAAGGAGCCCTGCTGCTGCAGGAGCGCATCAAAGCCCAAAAAGCATTGCAGGAATCGGAAGAGAAATACAGGTCTCTTCTGCAGTTTAATAATGAGATCCTCCGCAACGCACCTATCGGCATCATCCGTCTGGACACCGAGTTTAAAATCCAATATGAGAACCCTGAATTGGAAGGGATCATCGGCCTGCCCAAGGACAAATCTCACTCACGCGCTCTCGGGATGGATATTCGCGAGTTACCCGGCATTCAAAAGGCCGGTCTGGTGCCGATTCTGAATGAACTCCAGAAGGGGAAAAAAATCCTGGCGGAATCGACATTCCATTCGATCTATGGCAAGGAAACCATCGTCAGGATCAATGGTTGTCCCATTATCGAGAATGGCAAGGTTATAGGAAGCATCCTGCTGGTTGACGACATTACCGAACGCAAGGTAGCAGTGGAAGCGCTGGCCACCAGTGAAGACCGTTACCGCAGCCTGGCTGAGGCCTCGCACGACATGATCTTCATCATTTCCGATACCGGTTCCATCGAATACGTGAACGGTTTTGCTGCTCATCAATTCTCCATTCCCCCGGAAGCGATCATTGGGAAGGATATGGCGGTCATGTTTTCTGGGAACACCGCCAAACGCCAGCAGGAGAACATATCCAAGGTACTGACCACCAACTCGCCCATGTATGTTGAAGGCCCGACCATGTTCCCGGGCGGTGAAAGATGGCTCGGCACATGGTTGGTACCCCTCAAAGACCAGGCCGGACAGGCAACCTCCGTGATGGGTGTTTCCCGCGACATCACCGACCGCAAAGAGGCCGAGAAAGCCCTGCAGGAATATTCGGAGCGGTTGGAGGAGATGGTCGGGGAGCGCACCGCTGAACTCCAGGAGGCCTTGCAAAAGGCCCAGACTGCGGACCGGATGAAATCCGAGTTTCTGGCGAATATCAATCACGAATTGCGGACCCCGCTCACCAACCTGATACTTTATTATCAAATGCTGAATGCGTATCCACAGGTGAAAACCAAGGAGCGTCTCGATGTGATCGGGCGCGAACTTCAGCGCCTGCGCAGCCTGATCGAGAACCTGCTCAACCTCTCCCGTCTTGACCTGGAGAAAATATCCTACCATCCCAAACCCTGCAACTTGAACCATATCGTTGAAGCTCTTATTAATGATCGGCGCGCCCTGGCAGAACAACGCGGTCTGGACCTCGTGGCAGAACTAACTCCCTCCCTTCCGACTATCAGTCTGGACGAAGCCATGATCATCCAGGCCGTCTCGAATTTGTTAACTAATGCCATGAATTACACTCCCACCGGTGGTCAGATGTACATTCGGACAGGAGAGGTGAGCACTCAGGACGGAAAAGCAGGTGTAGTATTAAGCGTGCAGGATACAGGTCCCGGCATCAGCGCAAATGATCTGCCGCATATCTTCGAGCGATTTTATCGAGGCAGTGCCAGCCAGGAGACAGGTGCGCCAGGAACCGGTCTGGGTCTGGCGATCGTCAAGGAAGTCGTGGAAAGGCACCACGGTCTTATTGAGGTGGAAAACGTTACTACAGGCCATGGAGCCGTCTTTTCCGTCTGGCTGCCGCTCGAACAACCTCCGACAGCCACCAATTTGACTTAGAACAGTTACTAACTGGTTTTGCCCCTTTTCATACGTCATAGAAGCGACCCTTTGCGACCTCTGTGGGGACTGTTAATTGTGATCATGCAATGAACTGAACTCCATATATTGGTATAGACGATGCATTAGTCGACCTGTTCCACCCGTTTTTATATGGAGAACCATCCATGAAGACCGACCAAAAAATGAGCTCACCAAAACTTAATCGGCGGCGGACATCCCGTCCGACCATTGGTTTGCTCGTCGGTCGAATTGGCGACCAGCGCTACCAGGGTGATGTATGGCCGGGGGTTGCAGATGTGGCCGAGGAACAAGATGCCAACCTGATCTGTTTCGTCGGCGGCGCATTGCATTCACCCTATGGCCTGGACTCACAAAGAAATATCGTCTACGAACTCCCCAGCGCCAGCAGTATCGACGGCCTGGTGGCGTTATCGGGGACCTTGGGCCACCACATTGGCGCCGAGCAACTCAAACTATTCTTCCAACGATATGGATCATTGCCCATTGTTGGCACATCCCTCACCCTGGAAGGCATCCCCAGCATCCTGGTTGACAACAAATCCGGCATGCGCGAGGCGGTATCTCATCTGATCGAGATCCATGACCGCCGCCGGATTGCCTTCATCTGTGGGCCGGCAGGGCATCCCGAGGCCGAACAGCGCTATAAAGCCTATGTGGATGTCCTCAAGGGCCACAACATCTCTCTCGATCAAAAACTCATTATTCCGGGAGATTTCGTCTATACATCCGGCGTGGCTGCCGCGGAGATGCTCCTCGTTCAACGAAAAGCTAAATTCGATGCCATTGTGGTCGCCAATGACGAGATGGCCTTCGGCGTGCTGGCGGTCCTGCAGGAGCGCGGCATTTACGTTCCGGATGATGTATCCATCGTCGGGTTCGATGATGTCGAGGAATCTCAATTCACCATCCCCCCCTTGACCACCACCAAACAGCCTCTGTATGAGCAAGGCCGGCGCGCCGCCAAGACATTGATGTCGCTTATTGCGGGTGGTAATGTGCCCGAAAAGTTCCTCCTGCCTTCAAAATTGGTTATCCGCCAGTCATGCGGATGCATGCACCAGACGGTGGTCCAGGCAGCTGCGGGACGGGTCAAATGGGCCGCCGGCGCCTCCGGGGCTACCTTTTCCGTTCCTCGTGAAAAGATCTTGCAGGAACTGAACAACACAGCGCTTCTGGCAGGGATGGATCCCAAATGGGCTGAAGAGTTACTGGACACATTCATCGCAGAATATACAGGTACAACCTCAGGTGCATATCTGCCGGTCATGCAAACGCTAACCAGGCGAGTGATGGAATTGAATGGAAATATCAATACCCTTCAAAACGTGATGTCCATCTTGCGAGAGAACATCCTTCCCCACATAAAAGGTCGGAATGATCTATCCCGCTTCGAAGACATATGTCAGCAATCCCGTGTCCTTATCGGAGAAATGAGCCAGGCCGAACAGGCACATTTGAGGCTGCAAATTGTCCGCCAGGCGGTCACCTTCAGCGCCATTAGTGAATCCCTCATGACCACGTTCGACCTGAACGAACTTGCCAACGCAACAGCGCGGGAACTGCCTCACCTGGGCGTGGAGAGTTGTTACCTTTGCCTGTACGAACAACCTGTGGAGGGAAACCAGTCGCCTCCCGCCGAATGGTCCAGGCTGATCCTGGCATACAACTCGAAGGGCCGCATCGATATAAATCCCGGCGGGATCCTTTTCCGAACGCGCGAACTGGTGCCTGATAATCTCATCTCCCGCCAGGGAAGATTTGCGATGATCCTGGAACCGCTTCACTTCGGCAACGATGTCCAGTTCGGCTATATGCTCATGGGTCCCTTGAAACAACAGGGGGGAGCCTTCCGCGAGGTCATGTTGAGCCGCCAGATCAGCACCGCCCTGCGGGTTTCGCTGCTCCTAAAGGAACGCAGCAACGCCGAGGAATCTCTAAAAAAGTATTCCGAAAAATTGGAGGAGATGGTTGAAGAACGCACCGGCGAACTCCAGGACGCCTTGCAAAAATCACGTCTGGCCGACGAGTTGAAATCTGAGTTCGTCGCCAACGTAAACCATGAATTGCGTACCCCTCTCACAAACCTGATCCTTTATTATCAATTATTGAGCGCCCATCCGGAAGAAAAAACCAAGGAACGCCTGGATGTGATCGGCCGCGAGATACAGAGATTGCGCATCCTCATCGAAAACCTGCTTAACCTTTCCCGCCTCGACTTGACAAAGGTGAACCTGCGCAAACTTCCGCAAGACATCAACAAACTCATTCGCTCCCTGGTGGATGATCGGGTTGCACTGGCGGAAAAACGCGGCCTCACAATGCGGGCAGACCTCGCTCCGGGCTTACCGTCCATCTGGGTGGATGAATCCACCTTGGTTCAGGCAATATCCAACCTGCTGACCAACGCCATGAACTACACCCCCTCCGGCGGAGAGGTCCAGATCCGCACAAAAATGGTCGAAGACTCGTCCGGCAATCAATGGACCGTCATTTCCGTGCAAGATACCGGCCCGGGGATCAACACCGCCGACTTACCGCATATTTTTGAGCGCTTCTATCGGGGCAAAGCCGGTCGCGAGACCGGAGCACCGGGCACGGGCCTCGGCCTGGCCATTGTCAAGGAAGTGGTCAAGAAACACCATGGCCGTATAGACGTAGAAAATGTCGCTGGTGGAAGCGGCACGGTCTTCACCATCCACTTGCCGATCGAGGGGCCGGAGGCGGCCTTTTAATCACATAACTACCCGATCCATTTCTTCATCAATTGCCATATAATCGACATGAACTCATCTCCCACAGAGGATAAATCCATGACTGCACAACTCATCGACGGAAAATCCATCGCCCTGAAGGTCCGTGAAGAAGTCGCCGCGGAAGTTGCCCGCCGCGCCGCCGCCGGGAAGAAACAACCTTTCCTTGCCACCGTCCTCGTCGGTGACCGGACCGATTCTCAAGCCTACGTGAACTCGAAAATGAAAGCCTGCGAGGAGTTGGGCATGGGGTCCATCAACCACCGCCTGCCCGCCGACGCCACCCAGGCGCAGGTCGAGGACGTGGTTCGGCAACTGAATACAGACGCCAACGTCAACGGCATCCTGGTCCAATTGCCCTTGCCCGCCCACATTGATGAGGAAAAAGTGCTTTCGCTGATCGACCTGGAAAAAGACGTGGATGGTTTCTCACCGCTCAATATCGGCCGGCTGGCCCAGAAGGGGCGCGAGCCGCTCTTCGTCCCCTGCACTCCCTCTGGCTGCATTTACTTGTTGGACCATATCGGCGTGAAGATCGAAGGGGCCAACGCGGTCGTACTCGGCCGTTCCAATATCGTCGGCATGCCGGTGGCGCTGCTCCTGGTGAGCCGCAATGCAACAGTCACCATCTGCCATTCCCGCACCCGCAACCTGCCGGACATTGTCCGCCAGGCGGATATCCTCATCGCTGCCATCGGCAAAATGGAAATGGTGAAAGGCGAGTGGATCAAGCCCGGCGCGGCCGTGATCGACGTGGGCATCAATGAAATGCCCGATGCCACCCGCAAGAAAGGCTACCGCCTGGTGGGAGATGTGGATTTCGAGGAAGCGTTGGGAACTGCCGGATGGATCACCCCAGTCCCTGGCGGGGTCGGTCCCATGACCATCGCCATGCTGATGAAAAGCACATTGCGAGCAGCCCAGATCCAGCAGGATAAATAATATTCCCTGAAAATCATCAATAAAAAAATGCGTCGAAAGGGTTTATTCCCCATTCGGCGCATTTTATATTTAAAGAAAATGTGGCTTTATATTTCGTGTGCCATCAACTTATCATGGCAGTGGATGCCAAAGGATCGACATAAGGATCGCCATGGCGACCAAGAAGGCCGCGATCGCCGTGAATAATACGCTTATCTCCAGTACCTCATGTTTGACGATCATATAGGTGGGAAGTTCTGAAAAGACTTTCTCCAATTCACTGGCACTCGAAGCCACGTGATAGGTGCCGCCGGTCATCTCAGCAACCTGCCGAAGCGTTTCCTCATCCAATCCCAGTCGGAAACCACCGCCGCCACCGCCTCCACCGAAACCACCTCCGCCGCCACCCCCGAACCCAAATGGACTCTGGTCAGGGCTGGGACCAGCAATAGTTCCGAATCCGATCGTATAGACCCTCACTCCCCGGTCCGCTGCTTGTTGGGCGGCGTCGATGGGGTTGACACCTGCATTACTGACCCCATCCGTCAGCAGTACGATGATGTCCGGCGCGTAAGCACCCTTTGGTACAGGTTTGGGGGGCACGCCAGGCCTGTTGGCAGTTATGGGAGGAGCGACATTTTTATCGACCTGGGAAATTGCCTCCAAAGCCTTGATAATCCCGCTGCCGATGGCGGTACGACGCCCCACCGTCAGACTCACCAGCGCAGCCTGCAGGGCTTCCTGGTCTGCCGTGGGTAATTGAATGATCTCCCCAAAACCCGAGAAGGCAACCAATCCAATATTTGTGTTGGCTTGCTGATTTTGAATGAAATTAAAGGCCGCGTCCTGGGCGGCCCTCAGGCGGTTGGGAGCAATATCCCTAGAGCGCATACTTCCCGACACGTCGATGGTCAAGATGATCGTTGTCTGGTTGCTTGGCACACTCGAGATTATCACAGGCCGGCTCAATGCCAGCACCAACCCCCCGATCCCAAGCAGGAAGAAAGCAATTGGCAAATGCCGCCGCCAGCGCGATTTTTGAGGCAATGCCGCCCGCACAAGTTGCAGGCTGGAATAACGGATGGCGAAGCGCCGCCTGCGCTTCGCCCATATATACAGGCCGATCAATAGCGGGATCAGCCCCAGTAAGAATAAGAATCCAGGCCACAGGAATGTCATCTGCTTCCTCCGAACATCGCTCTTTGCACCATCGACCTGGTCATGGGAGTCGACTGAACCATAAAAGCGAGAACATTCCACCCACCAACATCAAGAAAATGCTGAGCCCGGCCAGTAGACCGGTGAGCTCGGTTTTCTCGGCCTTGTTTGTCAATTGTGGATCCAGGTTATCGTAGATCTTCACCAGTTCTTCCGTACTCTGGGCGTTATAGTATGTCCCGCCGGTGATCTGGGAGATCTGCTTCAAGGCCTCTTCTTCCAGTTGGGTGTGGATGGAAAAACCGTCGATTTGAACGGTCGCTCCGCTCGGACTCCCGATCCCGACCGTGTGAATACGCACACCCAGATCGGCGGCTGTTTGTGCCGCTTCAAGGGGGTCGGGCCTTTCATTGTTTTCGCCGTCAGATAGAAGGATGATCGCCGCCGAGGTGTAGGTTCCCCGGGGAAGGGCCGTCGGGGAGGGCGAGGGGGTCAGGAGCAGATTGCTATAAATCTCATCGGGTTGTTCCCCAGCCAGGCTGACCGCGATCGCGTTCAAAGAAGCCAGGATGCCCTGACCTACGGAGGTCCCACTCTGCGGCGCCAATCGCTCCACTGCAGCCAGGACCGCGCCGGAATCGTTGGTAGGGATCTGCACTGCTAAGCCGGCATCGCTGAAAGCGACCACTCCTATCTGGACAAAGAGCGGTTGATTTTTGATAAATTCCCGCGCGGCGGCTTTGGCGGCCTCCATACGGGTTGGTTTCATATCATCGGCAGCCATGCTACCAGATACATCGAACGCCAGGATGACTGTGCCTTCCTGTTTCGGGAGAGCCACCACCGCCTCCGGTCGAGCCAGCGCTAGCGCCAGGATGGTCAGGCCGAACATGAAAAGGATCACCGGAAGATGGCGGGCAAATCCAACATACCTGACAGGCATTCCACTTGCAAAAGCCATCTTCCCAAATTCGGCGCTCAGGCGTTGTCGCCGCTGCTGCATTAACAGGTAGATGCCTACAAAAAGTGGCACCATGATCAGGGAAAAGAGCATATTCGGCCAAATGAATGACATAGTTGGCTATTTACTTTCTACGTTGACGCCTTAACGCGGCAAACCGTACAATCGACTTCACCAGCTCATCATCAGTGGATAAGGATAGCGTACTCACTCCGGCTCGCTTGAATGCCTGAGTCAGTTCCTCTTCCCGGGATTTCGCGGCCATTTCGAAGCGTTGGCGGAACTTCCTGTCATGGGTATCCACATACATCTGCTCGCCCGTTTCCGCATCCTCCATGACGATCACACCTGCATCCGGCAATTCAGCCTCACGCGGGTCCCACAGGCGAATGGTGAGAACCTCGTGCCGCTGGTTGAGCAGGTTCAGCGCCCCTTCCCAGCCCGGCCGGCTGATGAAATCGGAGATCACAAAGACGAGTGAGCGCCTTTTGATCGTATAAAGGCCTCCCTGCAGGAGCGTCTTGATATCCGTCAAGGGAGCATTGGGCAAATAGGGTTGTTTTAGCAGATCGTTGATCAGGCGCAGGACCTGGTCCCTGCCGCCGCGGGGCGGAATGGGCGGCTGCATGCGGCTGTTGTAGAAGATGGCTCCGACCCGATTGCCGTGACGGGTCAACAGGCGCGCCAGCGTGGTAACGAAATCGATCAGCACATTCCGCTTGAGGCCTTCCCCGCTGCCAAAATCGACCGAGGGGCTCAGGTCCAGCAGGAACCAGGCCGTGATCTCGCGATCCTCCATGTACTGCCGCACATAGGGAGTATTCATGCGGGCGGTTACGTTCCAATCGATATAGCGGATATCGTCTTGAGGCTGGTACTCGCGTAAATCGGCAAAGTCAACCCCATAGCCGTAGAACAGGCTGCGGTAATCACCTTGCAAGATCCCGTCCAGACGCCGGATGACCTGCCAATCCAGACGCTGCAGGATCCGTTCAGGCGTTGACGTTGTCGCGGGCATGCTCATGGAGAGGCACCACCGGAATGGGGACGCGGTCAAGGATCTTCGTAAGAATGCTGTCGGGGGTAACGTTGTCGGACAGGGCTTCGTAGGTCAGAACCAGGCGATGACGGATGACGTCGTGAGCCATATCGGTCACATCCTGCGGCAGCACGTAATCACGGCCGCGCACATACGCCAGCGCCCTCGCCGTCAGGATCAAGTTGATCGAAGCACGCGGGCTGGCGCCGAACATGATGTAGCGTTGAAGATCTTTCAATCCAACTTCTTCGGGATTGCGGGTGGCTGTGACCATGCGGACTGCAAATTCGATCAGAGCCGGCTCAACGAAGACCTTGTCGGCTTCCTTCTGCAAACTCAACAACTGGTCGGTGGTAAGGACCTTCTGCATGGCCTGCAGCACGCCCGTCATCCGCTCAACTATGACAAATTCTTCCGTGGGACTGGGATAACCTACCAGCACTTTCAGCATAAAGCGGTCCACTTGCGCTTCGGGCAGTGCATACGTCCCCTCCGTCTCGATCGGGTTCTGGGTCGCCAGCACTAGGAATGGGTCCGGGACTTTGAAGGTCTCACGCCCGATGGTGACCTGACGTTCCTGCATCACTTCCAGCAGGGCGCTCTGGACCTTGGCAGGGGCGCGGTTGATCTCATCAGCCAGCAGCAGGTTGGTGCAAACCGGCCCGAAGGAGGTGTTGAATTCGCCCGTCTTTTGATTGTAAATACGGGTGCCGATCAGATCCGCTGGGACGAGGTCCGGAGTGAACTGGATGCGCTTGAACTCGCCGCCAATTGCCTCTGCCAGCGTCTTGATCGCCATCGTTTTGGCCAATCCGGGCACGCCCTCCACCAGGATATGACCGCGCGCCAGCAATGCCACTACCAGCCGCTCCAAAAGATTATCCTGCCCGACGATGACTTTTTTGACTTCGTACAAGACCCGTTCCATCGGCAGGCCGTTCTCACTGTTCCTGTTCTGTTCCATCGGTCATCTCCTTCGCAATTTCGGCAAGGTTCCGTAGGTATAAAAATTTTTCTGCGAAAAGAAAAAAACTGAGTAACAAGCGAGTTAAGCAGCGCTGTCTAGCGTCCGCTTCAACAACTTGTTAGGCAGCCATTACGAAGCCTGGTATATCTGTATCAAGTTCCCGCAAGTATCATCAAAGAGGGCAACCTTTACAGATCCCATATCAGTAGGCTCCATTTTGAAATGAACCCCACGTTGCTTCAATCTCTCATACTCCGTCTGGATATCGGTGACAGCAAAGGCGGCCGCGGCAATCCCCTGCTCGAAGATCGATTTTTTGTATGCTTTCGCTGCGGGGTTGTCGCTCGGCTCAAGAAGCAATTCGGTTCCATCGGGCTCTTCGGTTGAAACCACAGTCAACCACTTATGCTGTCCCAGCGGAACGTCCTGTTTCTTCTCAAAGCCAAGGACATCTGTGTAAAATTTCAAGGCTGGTTCTTGATTGTCCACAAAAACACTGGTTAGTTTGATTCTCATAAATTTTTTCCTTAACAAGCCGCCTCGCTACTGGATCATCACACTAGTACCGTGGCAACCCGGCGGCTGCTCCGGCAACATCGATCGGGACGGCAAAGCCAATGCCGATGAAGACATCCTGGTCCGTTGGGTTGGCGATCCCCTCCACGATGCCGATGACCTGACCGGCCCGATTCAATAACGGCCCGCCGGAATTACCGGGATTGATGGCCGCGTCCACCTGGATTAGGCCTTTTAATGCCACGCCGCTGTTATCGGGTTGGAACGTTCGGTTGAACCCTGAAATTACCCCCACGCTCATCGAGTTGTATAGTCCGAAAGGATTCCCAACCACAAATGCATCATCCCCCACCTGCATGGCACTGGGATTTCCCAGCACGGCTGGCACAATGATCGTTGGAGGAGTATCTGCCATCAGAACGGCTATATCGTTTTCAGGCTGCGCATTGATTACTCTTCCGCTCGACTCGGATCCATCGGCGAATATGAGTTTAATGCTGTCAGCGCCATCCACTACATGCAGACTCGTCAAGATGTTCCCACTCGTGTCAATGATCGTGCCGGTTCCCAGGCTGTGCTGGGTCTTTCCATCCGGACGGAAATGCTGCGATTGAATGAGAACCAATGATGGCTGGATGATCTGATAGACGATTTCAGAATAAGGAGGGCGGGGCGTCGCCGAGGCCATAGCCTGGTTGACAGCCTTACTGATATCATCTGAACTTAGCGGCGCTGCAGGCGGATTAACGAGTTGGGAGAGCCATAGCGCAGTAAACGTCGCCAGAATCCCCAGGGCGAATAAACCCACTCCCCTCAGGCTGGTCCTAAGCCGCCGAAAGCGCTGCTTCCACAAATCCGATCGGGTTTCAGAAGGATTATCCATGGTCCTTTTATGAGATACTGTGAAAGGCGAGAAAAAACGGTTCAGGTCCAGTAAAATTAATCGATTGTTCGACGTTAATCTCCCTGATAGGATAGACTTCAGGATTATATAATAATTTAGACCTAATTTGGATGAATATTGAATGAGTATTTATATGATTTCTGTCCCCCTACTGACCCATATTCCTCTACATATAAAAAGGGCCTGCTTTCTCGTAAGCAGGCCCTTTTTGCATTGGGAGTGTACTTATTCGTAGCGGAAGCGCCAGATCCCCACGATAAAGAATATCACCGCAAAACCGAGCAGGATACCCGCCTCTGGCAGGATGGAAGCGACTCCCTGGTTACGCAAGACGATATCCAGCAGGCCGCGCATCGCCCAGGTGGTAGGTAGGACCTTGACCGTGTTCTGGACCGCCTGCGGGAACATCTCCAGCGGATACCAGCAGCCACCCAACAGCGCCATCACCATCCCGGCCATGATACTCAGACCGCTGGCCTGGCTTTCGGTCTTGACGAACGTTCCCAGGGTGGTGCCAAGTGCTGCCGCCGCCAGGGCAGAGGTCACCAGCATCACTGCCAGTGCTAGAGGCTGGCTGCCCCAATTCAAGTTCATTACGAAAATACCAAATCCCACCAGCAGGAGCATCTGCACCAGCGCGGTCGCTACCTGTCCAATGATCGTGCCAAGCAGGTACGTGCTCTTTTGGGTGGGTGTGGTCAACAGCCGACGCAGGGTGCCTTTTTGCCGTTCATAGGCGAACATGCCCGAAATACCGATCAGGGGAACGAAAACCCACGTGATCAGTTGCCCGGCGGATGAATTCCCGCGCGGGTCGTACTCGACCGGGTCGGGCGTATTGCCCTTGACCTCGGTCACGCGTACCGGCGCTTCAGCCAGCAGAGACTGTGCCTGCCGGCGAGCCTCCTCAGAATAGGCCTGCCGCTCCATGTCGGAATTGAAAGGCTGCAATTCATTGGCCTGGGAGAGGCTGATGTTGGCAATATCGACCGTGCTGCTGACTCGCCCAATTACGGCCAAAACCGCCCGCTGGGCCACCATTGCATCCATATTATTGGGCTGCTGCCTGAGTTCAAGTGCCAGGCTGCCCTGCTCCAAATGCTCAAGGTTGAATTCGGCCGGGATGATCAGGACGGCATTGGCGCTCCTCTGAGAGAACTGCGATTCGGCCCGGGCGAGCGGCATCAGTTCAGGCCGCACGGCTTGAGAATTCTGCAATGCTGCCATCAGGTCCGCCGAAAGAGGCGAGTTGGCCAGGTCAACCACAACCAGCCGGACCCTCCCGTCGCCGCTGCCGCCGGTCCCGCCCGCCAGGACGAGAGTGAAAACTATCGGCAGGATCAGGAAGAACAGCCATTCCGACAGGCCGGTGAAACGCATCAAGGTATCTTTCCAGGCAATGGCGAAGATTTTTTTCATGATTTTTTCTCCTACTTCTCCGCCAGTCCGCGCCGGTTGAACAAGAACACCGAGACGGCGAAAAGGATCAAGCCCATCACCAGCAAAGCCACGATGGGAGTTTGAATGTCTGCCAGGCCGCCGCCCAAGGCCAGGGTGGTGAACCCATCCAGGCCCCACGCATTAGGACTGATCTTCGTCACCAGTCGGAACCAGGCCGGCATGACCTGAATATTGACAAAGCCGCCACCGAGAATGCCAAAAATCAGCATCAGAGCCGAGCCGATGGCGCTCACCTGGCCGGGTGTGCGGACGATGGCGCTCAAGAGCAGCCCCCAACCCACTGCCCCGAATACCGCAACCAATACCAGCACGAAGGCCGCCAGCGGATCGCCCCATTCCAGCTGGAAGAGCAGAGTGGTTCCCAGGATCAGGATGAGCATCTGAGCCACGCCGGTCAGGAATATACCGATCATCTTGCCGCCCAATACTTGCACTGCTGTGGTCGGCGTGACTAGCAAGCGGGGCAGGGTACCCTGGTTGCGTTCAGTCAGGAAGGTGCGTCCACCATGAGAGACGGTATACATGAGGAACATCAATGCCATGCTGGGAGCCAGCAGGGCTAGCACATCGAATTTGACCGTTTCTCCGCTGGGAGTGACATTATTCAGCGTAATTGCCGCGTTTTGACCGTTATCGAATACGCTGGAGGAGCCGATCGCCATGCCTACTTCCATAGCTTGAGATGGAGAAATGCGTCCACTGGTGATAAGCTGCGTCACCGTTACATTGGCCCCAATCCGCCGCGCCTCCAATTGGCTGATGTACCCTTCCACGATTGTTTTCACAATCCCCACGCTGGTGGGCGTGGTGGGGTTGGAATAGAGTTGTATCTGGACCGGGTTGGCGGCATTGTCGTCAGCGGACATGATGCTGTCGGTAAAACCCGCCGGAACAACGATGACGGCGGCGCTTTTATTTTCTTCCACCTGCGTGAAGGCAGCCTGGGGATCTGTAAGAATGGTCGCGTCGATCAATTCATCCAGGTCTCTCGATAGAAACAGGTCCACCAACGAATTACCTAACTGCCTGCCATCCTGGTTGACCAGGATGACCGGGATGTGGCTGATGCCATTGGATGATGTCCCGCTGAACCGCCCCGTAACGATGCCAAGGCCCAGCGTCAGCAGAAACGGCGCCAGCAGCATCAGGATCAGGGCAGCTTTATCCCTGAACGTAATTGTGAGGTCCTTAAGACCGATTAAGAATAATTTTTTCATTTGAGTTTCCCGGAAGCAGCCGGCTCCTTAATCTCTCAAGGCTCTGCCCGTCAAGGCCAGGAAGACGGCCTCCAGGTTAGGTTCGCGGATATCGACCGAGCGGATCTTGAGGCCCATTTCATTAGCTTTGCCGATCACCGGCGCCATGATCTTTGCGGCATCTGCGGTTATGATTGCGACCGAGTGGTCGGTCACATCTGCCTTCAGGACTCCGCCAATCTGTCGGACGGCGGCTGCAAGCGCATCACCACTCTGGCTCTCATCGATATGGAGCACAAGGGAATCATTTTCGCCCACCTGTTTGGTCAATTCGGCCTGCGTGCCCAGCGCGATCAACTCACCGTGGTCGATGATGCCGACCCGGTCGGATAATTCCTCAGCCTCTTCCATATAATGGGTCGTATAGAGGACGGTCATGCCCTGTTCATTGAGCGCCTTGACCGAGTCCAGGATGGCCCGGCGTGATTGCGGGTCGATCCCCACGGTCGGCTCATCCATAAAGAGCAGGCGAGGCCTGTGCAGCAATCCCACGCCAATATTGACCCGCCGCTTCATCCCGCCTGAGAAAGTCTTGATGCGGTCCTTGGCCTTATCAGCCAAACCGATCTGATCCAACACGGTCTCCACGCGGGTCTTGAGCAAACTTCCAGAAAGACCATACATCTGCCCCCAAAAATTCAAGTTCTCGCGGGCGGTCAGGTCTTCATAGAGAGCAAGTTCCTGCGGCACTACGCCGATCAACTTGCGCACTTCCATCGGTTCAGCGGTCACCGAATGCCCGCCAACGGTGGCTGTGCCGCCGCTGGGTGCATAGAGCGTCGACAGGATGGAAATGGTGGTGGTCTTGCCGGCCCCGTTGGGTCCCAGCAGGCTGAAGGTCTCCCCCTCCTGGATGTCGAAGGAGATGCCGTTCACCGCGGTGAATTCACCATATTTCTTCACCAGTTCTTTCACTTCAAGAATTGCTGCCATAATAGCCTCCATACGAAATGATTGATGTATATAACGTAATTTCTTTGCTCAAGTTGCCAGCCAATTTAGCGGTCATCCTTCCCGGTCCGGCCTCTCGAAACCAACAGGAACAGGCCGATGACAATCAAAACTCCCGCAAATGGCAGCCTAAGGTTGTCCCAATGGATGGCTCCGTTCGTCGCCAAAATGCTCGCGCCGATCACCGCCATGATCCCGCCGGGGATGGCCGCCCACCACTGCGGGCAGGTGCGCAATCCAGTCAGCAGTACGATCGAGAACCAACCCGTGGCAAAGCACAATAAAAAAACACCGGACATGAGTTTTTCCGGAATGTGCCACGGTCCTTCGGTCACCAGGATGCCCAGGCCGATCCCGCTCAGAATACCACCGGGAATGATCCATCCCTTGAGGCGGAAGAGGCTGCCCCACAGGAGCATGGCGCACCCGATCATCAGCACCGTGTAACTGCCGATGTTAAACCAGTGGTTCAGCAGCGCCATGGCCCCAAACAATATGAGCAATAATCCACCCACCAGACGAGGGTCGGTTTCACGGTTTGTTTTCTTTTCTAAGTCAGGACTCATATGTCATCCTTTTTATCTGTGGCTGCAAGGATACTCCTATCAATCTCTCCCAGGCAGTACCGCAGGATAGAATTCAGCCGCAAAAAGGATGGATCTTTTCTATGCCTATAGGGGGATTAAAAAACAAGACCGCCCATGACCTTTGACATGGCAGCCTTACTCAATGGATCGATCGTTTTGCTGCAGTACTTCTTATGCAGTTATTGGTGTGACCTGGTGGTTATGTAGAGATCAGCCCCAATTCCTGGCCCTTGAGGATGGCCTGCGTTCGATCACGCACACCTAATTTATCGATCAAATTCGATACATGGTTCTTGACCGTTCCTTCGGTGATCACCAATTCCTCGGCGATCTCCCGATTGGAGAGACCGTGAGCCAGTGCATTCAAGACGTCCCGCTCCCGCTCCGTCAACGAGACCGTGGATTCGACCGCATCGCCTTGTGGAGCCGGCCTCGTCTCACTCGCCGTCGCCAGCCGGGAGAATTCAGCCAGCACTTTGCGGGTCAGGCGCGGTTCGATCAAGGCTTCTCCTGCTGCCACCCGCCGGACTGCTGCCGCCATTTCTTCGCTGCTGATATCTTTCAATAAATAGCCGCGCGCCCCGGCTTTCAACCCTTCAAAGACGGTTTCATCATCTTCGAAAGTGGTCAGGATGATCACCTTTACCTCGGGATAGCGATCACTCAATTGACGGGTCGCTTCCACGCCGTCCATTTCCGGCATACGCACATCCATCAAGACCACCTCGGGATGGAGCGCATCCACTTGTTGGAGCGCTTCCCTTCCATTGGCTGCTTGGCCTACCACTTCGATATCCGTCTCGATCTCCAATAACAGCCGGATACCCTGGCGGACAAGGGTTTGATCGTCAACCAGCAGCACTTTGATCATCGATGACCTCGTCTATTGGCAGGCGCACATCCACTTTGAAACCGCCAGCCGCTTCAGCCCCACAGTAAAAAACTCCCCCAAGTTGGTCCACTCTTTCTTTCAAACCCTTCAGCCCGAACCCGACCGGATCGGTGGAGGTGGATTCGTGCGTTTCTCCATCATTGCTCACCAGCAGGTGAACGATTTCAGGCGTGTATTCCAACTTTGCCAGGATGTGGTTCACGCCCTGCCCGTGTTTCTGGATATTGGTGAGACTCTCCTGAACCGTTCGGAACAAGGTCTGACGAGCAAATAATGATAGCGCCACTGCACTGCCTTCACGTTCAAAGGCAGCGTGCAGTTTTGTATGTTCTGCGAAATCATGAACCAGGTTTTCCAGCATAGTCTCCAAAGGCTGGCTCTCTTCCGGTGGTTGCCGCATCATCCCCACACTCCGCCGAACTTCATCTAGAGCAGCCTGAGCCTCCACCCGTGAAGTCCGGATCGCCTCCGCCGCTGCCACAGGATTTCGTTCCACCAATTTATCGGCGGCCTGCAACTGGATGCTCAAGACGGTCAGGTGGTGTCCCAATCCATCGTGGATATCGCGGGCCATGCGCATGCGTTCTTCGGCGATAGCCAGCTCTTTCTCCTTCTGCTGGGCCGCTTTCAGTTCAGCGTTGGCGGCCTGCAGGTCCTTCAACAGACCTTCTACACGCCTGGCCTGCCGAGAGGCGTTTGCCTCCAATTGGACAAAGATGAGCACGAAGACCATCCCGGCGAATAATTGTGAACCAGCCTGGATCAGATTGCGGTCGTCTACCCCATATAACTTGAGAACGTACGAGGTAATCCCCAGGTAAATCAGACTAAAAATCGCACCGCCAGGCCAAACGCCATAAACGCTGCCGAACTGCGCTGCCTGCATAAAGATGAGGAAGACCGCTTCGGTGGGCCCGCTCAATGCAAAAGTGGCCAGCACCAGCAGGTTGGTTACAATGAAAAAACCAACATGGTAAAGATTCTTACGGCGGATTGAAACAATCTGGTTGTGAGATTGGAACCAGAGGATGTTAATGATAAGCAGCGCTCCCAACGTCAGAACCGAACCGAAGAAACGCCAATCATACTTTCCGGCAGGGTACTCGATGATGAGCACCAGTAGAACGGTGAAACACATGATATAGCTGATCCACTGGGTCAGTTGTTTGCCTTCGGAATTTTTTTTCAACCACGAAACTGGTTTGGAGGGGAAAGGAAGGGATGGTTTCATCAATTTGATTATACAATCAGTTGCCGTGTATCCGGCCGCCTTCTGCCTTGGTCTTCGCCAGGCGAGCCAGCCTGCCGGCAATGTTCTGCACGATCTCGTCCGGCACACCGTCCACGGCCTTGGATTGGCACCGAAGATCCACCGGGTCATTGACGTAGTCCACCGCCAGGAATTGGCCGTCATTGGTCAGGGCGATCTCGGTGGAAAATAAATGCAGTTGGCAAATTTGAGCGATGCGCATCGAGACCTCGTTGAGGTTGCGCAACCCGAAACGAGCCTTTTCTTCGGCTGTCACCCGCTTGTAAACATGGGTCTTCTGGTCCCACCAGCATGGATATACCGCTCCCTGGCAGACCAGGATGCGAAACCAAGCCTGGCGACCGTCCAATTCACAGGTGGTCACGTGCGCCTGCAAAAGATATTTTTCGCTGGGGAACTGCAGCCGGGCCGCTTCCACCTGCGCCCAGGTTGAAGCCTCCAGGATCACACCCACCCCGCCGCCTTCGCAGGCCGGTTTTATGGCGAACAATCCTCCGAGCGGGCTAAGGTCGGGGCAATGCAGCGAAGCATGTTTTGTATGCGGTGAAATAATTATCGTATATGGGGTATGCAGGCCGTGGCTGATGAATTCCAAGTGCATGGTAGCCTTGTCACCCGCCCAGATGGTTTGCTTCTGCGGGTTGATGCAAAAGACCTTGCGTCTCTTCGTCCAGTCCACCAGCGGTTGAAAGCGTGCATCCTCTTCGGAGGCCCGGTCGAACAGCGTTGAAAAAGCGATCTTCCCCTCTTTCAATTCGCTCAGAACAGATTCCAGGTTTTCCGGCTTTACCTGCAGGAGCGATATCCCCTGGGATGCACAAGCGGCTTCGAATGATTGGACGAAGTCTCCATCATATTCCCAATTCCAAGCCAGGCATGCATCAAAATGGGGCATCGATTGGGATTATATGGTCGATGGATGGAAGAGTCAATAATTTGGACAGGTCCAATCCTATTTTCACTTGGCTTTGCATAAGATTTCCCCGCCTGGATCAACCATTTAGCCTGTGTTCTTCAACCCCGCCGCGATCCCGTTGATGGTCAGGACGACCACTTCCCGCAGCGCCAGTAATTCGGCTCCATCCGGTTCAGGTGTCGCCCGCAGGCGGCGCAGCATCTCGATCTGGATGTAATTCAACGGGTCGATATAGGGGTTGCGCAAGTGAACCGCATTCTGGGTGATCGGTTCGGTCTCCATCAAGGCCTGGTGCCCACTGATGGACAGGATGGCCTGGCGCGTCCGTTCATATTCCTCGCGGATGCGGGTAAAGATCGACTGCGCAAGCTCGCGGTCGGTCACCAGTTCCACATACAGGGCAGCGATCTCCATATCTGCTTTGAGCAGGGAGGCCTCGGTATTATCCAGCATGGTCTTGAAGAACGGCCAACCCGTGTACATCTCCCGCAGCAGACCCTGGTCTTGGAAAGACGTCAGTCCGCTGCCAAGGCTGAACCATCCCGGCAAATTGAAGCGGCTCTGCATCCATGAAAAGACCCACGGGATGACCCGGATCTGTTCGATGGCGCCGGCACGGGTGCGGGCAGCCGGTCGTGAGCCGATGTGCAAACGCTTGATCTCATCGATGGGGGTGGCTTCCTGCCAGAACTGGACGAAGCCAGGCGTCTCGTAGACCAGTCCCCGATAGGCCTTCTGCCCGGCCGCGGCCATCGTGTCCAGCGCTTGCCGCCATTCGGGCGGCACCTGGGTCTTTTCGGGGTCCGCCGGCGCGGAAGCCAGCAGGATGGCATGGACGATCTGTTCAAGGTGGCGGTGGGCCAGTTCCGGGTTGGAATAGCGGGAGGCGATGGTCTCGCCCTGTTCGGTCAGGCGGAAGCGCCCGTTGATGCTGCCCGCCGGCTGCGCCCGGATGGCATGGTTGGCAGGCCCGCCGCCGCGCGCCACCGTCCCGCCGCGACCGTGGAATATGGTCAGCGTGACCCCGTGGGCTTTGGCAACCCGGGCGATCTGTTCCTGCGCCTGATAGAGCGACCAGTTCGCCATCAGGTAACCGCCGTCCTTGTTGCTGTCTGAATAGCCGATCATGACGATCTGCTCGTTGTTACAAGTGGCCAGGTGGGCGCGGTAGGCCGGGGAGTTGAAGAGCGTTTCCAGCATTTGCGCGGCGCCGCGCAGGTCAGCAATGGATTCGAACAGGGGCGTGATCTGCAGGCCGTCGTCGCATTTGGCCCAACGGGACAGCACCAGCACGGTCAGCACATCCGCCGCTGAATGGGTCATCGAAGTCACCACCGGTCCCAGCACGGCATGCCCATAGATACGCACCACCCGCCCGATCAACTGGAACAGCGACCAGGTCTCGGCAGTGGCAGTGGTGACGCCCGGGTGGCTGGACAATTGCGGGTCCGGCTCATCCAGCAGGCGGAAGAGTAGTTTTTCGCGCTCCGGCCCGGGCAGGTGATCGAAATCGGCGGCAATATCGAGCGCCCGCAGAATCTCACCCAGGGCGGCATTCAGGCGGCTGGCGTCTTCGCGAATATCCAGGCGGGCCGCATGCAGGCCGAAGATCTCCAACTGCAGGAGGGCTTTCTGCAAATCCGTCTGGGCGATGGCGGGCGGCATGGAGCAGGAAATGATCTCCACCGGGCGCTGCAGGTTTTCCAGCGATACCCGCGCTGGGTGCGGATCGGTCCGCAGCAAGTTGGCCTTCATATTGTCGCGGGAGGCATCGGCCAGGTCCGCTGCCAGCAGGGAGAACACCAACCGGTAGGGTTCAGTGGAATAGCGTCCTTCGATGTAAGCTGCGTGGGCGGGGAATGGCCGCCGCTGCTCGATCCAGTCCGTCACTTCAGGCGGGACCGTGTAAAGGCGCGAACTGAGACTCAACCGGCGGGATAGTTCCTGCAGGGTGCGGCGATGGTTTTCCACCGCCATGCCGCGATGCAAATGCAGGGTTTCGGCGGTCACTTCGCCGGTCACGTTGGGGTTGCCATCCCGGTCGCCGCCGATCCACGAGGCCAGTTGCAGCCAGCGCTCACCCGGGTGGAGACCAGGATAGTGCTGCTGCAAAGCATCCTGCAGGTCTTGATAGATGACCGGCAGGGTATTCCAGAAGACCGCATTGACGAAGTACAGGCCAGTGCGGACCTCATCGGTGGCAGCCGGCATGGCCGTGCGAGCCCGCTCGGTCAGCCACAGCATGGCGATTTCGGTATGGAGGGAGGTGAGTATCTCGTCCCGTTCCCGCCGGGAGGGTTTTTCCAGGCTGATCCGGCGCAAAAGCCCGGAGATGCGGTTGAGTTTGGAAAGAACCGTGCGGCGACGGGCCTCGGTGGGATGGGCCGTAAGGACCATCTCGATGCAGAGGTTTTCCAGCAGGAAGGCCATCTGCTCCTGCGTAACCCCGCGGGATTTCATGGTCGAGATGGCATCGGCGATGGATTCACTGACCGGCTCGGGATATTTGTCGTCCAGGCTCTGGCGCAGCAGGCGAACACGGTGGTTTTCCTCCGCCAGATTGACCAGGTCGAAATAGGTGGCAAAAGCCGACGCCACCGCTCGGGCTTCCTCGGGTTGCAGGGCCGAAACCGCTTTCTGCAGCCGCCGGGCCGCCCGCGGATCTCCGCTGCGGCGCGCTTTGGCCTCGGTACGGATGCGCTCTTCCGTATCGAATACAGCCGGGGATTCCAGTTCCGAAAGAACCCGCCCTAACAGGTCGCCGAGCAGATGAATGGTTTGAGAAAGATCCATGATGATTGCTTCTTAACTTAATTGTTTTAGTATATCTGAAAATGAAAATGTGTGGCCCTGAAAACGATTGCCTCTGTGCTATACTCGGTCACGTCGCCCGATTTTTTCGCTCGGTGGGAGGAAAATTCATGGAAATCGCCCCGAACATCCATCTCATACCAGGTATCATTGCCAACAGCTATCTCATCACGGAGCTGCAGGGCCTGACCCTCATCGATGCGGGTCTGCCGGGCAGCGGCAAGAAGGTCCTGCGCTACATGACCGACCTGGGCTATGCCCCGCGCGGGCTCAAGCGCATCGTCATCACCCATTCCGATTACGACCACGTCGGCGGGCTGGCGGAGCTAAAAGCCGCCACGGGGGCACGGATCTTTGCCAGCGTCATCGAAGCCGAGGCCATCGCCTCCGGCAAGGCCTCCCGCCCGCTCAAACCGACCAACATTTTTGCCCGGCTCGTTTTCGGGCTGATGGGCCGCATGTTCAAGGCCGACCCGGCGAAAGTGGATGAAACCCTCCAGGAGGGCACGCTCATGCCGGTGCTGGGCGGGCTGCAGGTGCTGGATACCTGCGGGCATACTCCCGGTCATATCTCACTATATTGCCCTGCCGCCGGGGTGCTCTTCTGCGGTGACTCGATTGTCTCGGAGAAGAAGGGGCTGCGGGGTTCGCGCGGGGCCAACAACTGGGACAAACCCAAGGCCGACGAGGCAGTGCGGAAGCAGGCAGCCCTGGGGGCGCAGATCGTTTGCTCAGGGCACGGAGCGGTGGTGAAGGAAGCGGCGGGGAAGTTCCCGCAGGTGTAAAGAACTTAACACGACGGACACAAAGGACACGACGGGAAGAAAAAAGACGGAAATATCCAGAATTCCGGAACTCTCCATAGCGAACATTTTCATCAAACCTAATCCTTTATTGTTAAAGGTACTCATCGGCCCGCTGGATAACCGGCGGGTTTTTTGATTCAGGCAATATTTCGCAGTGCATCACCCAGGCGGGAGACTTCGTCGAGGGTGTTGTAATGGACGGCCCCGACCCGCACCATCCCGCCGGAGTCTTCCACGCCCAGGCGCTGGGTGACGGCCAGGGCGTAATAATTCCCATCCCAGACGTAGATATTTTCCTGCGCAAGACTCTTGGCGACATCAAGGGGCTTTTTGCCTTCCAGACGGAAGGAGAAGGTGGGCACGCGCTCGTCCAGCCGGAGCGGGTCCGCCAGGCCGTACAGGCGCAGGCCCGGCACGGAGTTCGAGGGTGGAGAGGATGGCCCGGCTGAGTTCGAACTCGTGGGCGCGGATGGCGGTCATGGCTTGCTTCAACTCCATGCGACGACCCTTGTAGCCCTTATCGCTCAAGCCCTCAATTTGCTCGGCGCCGTAGGCTTTGCCCAGCCATTGCAGGTATTCGAGCGCACCCAGCACACCGGCGATGCCTTCGTGGTTCTGCGTGCCGGTCTCCCACTTGCCGGGGAGGGAATCGGTGGCGGGGCGGACCTTGTAGGCTTTCAACTCCTCCAGCAGGTCCTGACCGACCGTAGAGGATGCCGGCATGGGGGCCGAAGAACTTGTAGGCCGAGCAGACGAGGAAGTCCACGCCCAGGTCCTGCACGTCGATGGGACCGTGGGGGGCGTACTGGACGGCGTCCACGTAGACCAGCGCGCCGGCGGCGTGGGCCATGCGGGTGATCTTGCGGACGGGGTTGACGGTCCCGAGGGCGTTGGAGGCGTAGCCAAAGGCGACCAGGCGGGGTTTGCGGTCGAGGGCCTGCTCGAATTCATCCAGATTGAGGGTGCCGTCTTCCACATCGAAGTCGATCCAGGTGACCTTGCAGCCGCGGTCTTCGGCGGCGAGCAGCCAGGGGGAGATGTTGGCGTCATGGTCGAGGCGGGTGACGACGATCTCGTCGCCGGGGTTGAAGGTGCGGGCCAGCGAGCGGGAGAGGTGGAGGGTGAGGGTGGTCATGTTGTTGCCGAAGACGATCTCCCGGCTGCTTTCGGCATTGAGGAAATCGGCCATGGCGGCGTGGGCTTCCTCCAGAATGGCATCGGATTGGATGCTGGTGGCGAAAGCGCCTTCGTGGTTGGCGTTGCATTCGAGCAGGTAATTGTGGATGCGTTCGAGGGAGGGGCGGGCGATCTGGGTGCCGCCGGGGTTGTCGAAGAAGATGGCGGGGCGGTCGAGGGAGGGGAACTGTTGGCGGATGGCGGGAATATCGAGGGTCATGGGGGGTCACTCCTAAGAGACATTATATATGGTGCAGGGGGAGAATGGAGAAATGGTTAATGGAGAATGGTGAATGGCGGGAATTTAGGTCACCTAATTTCGAATTTCCGCGGAACGAATAGAGAAATGGTCGAAGGTCAAACGTCGAAAATCGGGTGGATGGCATTCGATCTTGAGGAACGAAAAAGGAACGAATATTTCTCTCTACAAAAAGGCCTAAAATCATTCGTTTGAGGAACGAATGGGGAGAGGAATGTTGCACGTTAGCACGTTGGATCGTTGACACGTTTGGGAGCAGAGGTGAATTTAGGTCACTTAATTTAACTTTGGCGAGGAACGAATGGGGCGAGGAACGTTTCACGTTAGCACGTTTACACGTTTGCATGTTGAAGAACGTGAAAGGTTGGGGTGAATTTAGGTCACTTAATTTGATTTTCCGGAGGAACGAATGGATCAGAGCGAAAGATCGAGAATGGAGAATGGGCATGGAGGCCTCCGGGAAAATGCAGCCGCGTGAAGCGGCAGGGTGCGCCTTCACGCGGCTATATTATTATAGAACAATAGTTCGTTAATTTCAATAGACAAAAATTGAAATTCAGAAATTGGTTGGACATATGTGTTGGAACAGGTTTGAAGACCTGTTAACTTTATCGGAACCTCTTAGGACAAAAAATATGGTTCTGAAGCCCCATCCCCTACCCCTTCCCCGAGCAAAATTAAGCTTCTTTCCAGGCCAAATTGACTCCGGGGAAGGGGTTATATATCGAAAAAGTGATGGATGAGCGAGAGAACATCGCTCATCCATCACTTTTTCGTATACTTTGGTGAAATAACGGTTCTTGCAAGAAATGTCCGAATATCAAACATAAATTAGGTTTTGCTTGAAGGGTATAGATGATCGCGCATGTGCGAGAGGCCGGTACATGGTTTACTAACAAAAGGATATCTCATTCTCGATCCTTTGTAGGTCATGGATTTTCATACCACTTCGAAGACGGGATCTTAATGCATCCGCCACTCAATGAATCCTGGAACATATTGTAAAAATCATTCATCTGTAACCCAGTCAATTCCTCCAATGACCGGAAATAATTGCCAGAGAGGGCAGGAATGATGGTTGACATTTTCCCAATGTCTTGCCAGCTCTTTCCAGAGATAGGATCCCATAACGAAAGATCAGTAAACTTATTTTTGAACTCAAGGGGGCAAATAACAAACTTAGGATCTGGATAGTCAATCAAAAATCCTCCATAATAAAGCAAGACTCCGGACTTGTAATATACAACCATGGAATAATCAGGGGGACTAAGCAGCTGCAGGTTAATCCATACTTCATCAGGTATACCAAGAACAGTCAAGTAGTAAGTCAAATTATGATTATTAAATGTATTCATAATTTCGATCGTACCTTTTTTGGAACCATCGGACTAACATAGAATAACGTATACAGTGGCTGGTTTGGATCCATATAATTTGAATAGTCTGCTCGATAAATCCGGCCAGAATAATCTGGGTCTCTCGGCTCCCTCGATAAAGAACCCACGAAGGAGCGAAGAAAGGGATCGGCATCGATCCATCTCGTCTTCCCCGGTTCAATTCCCCACAGACAAGGTAAGGCACAACCTCCATTTGTCTCATCAAGATATATCAATTTATCCTGGGATATGTCTCCTGGAGGAGTGGGGATAGTAGTTGGGACAAAAGTACTCGTTGCGGTATAGGTTGGCACAGGGCTATAACTTGGTGTAGGTGTATCGAAGCCTTTTGTATGCGTTATGGCAAGGCTCTTTGTGAATGACTGAGATGCAAAAATAGTTGATGGTTGATCGTTCTGGTTCGCAGAACATCCAACCTGAAAGACAGTAAAGATGCATACACACAATAACAACAATTTTATTATGTACGATTTGTTCCCCATTTTGAAAATCTCCTGGTAACTTAAACCCGACGTCTCTTTTCAGTATACACCTGCATGGTGCGAAATCTTCTCATGCAGAGGGAAATCCTTGCTGCCATTGGCATCACAATTGCAGCACAATTTGGGTGTATATTTAACTTCCGAATACCTAAAATACACTTTACGGACTTGTTTTCCCGTGAAAACTGGAGTTTTATATGGCAACACTCGAACACTATCTAGACCAAATGACGGCGGCAGGGGAACTGGTGCAGGCGCAAGAGGATGGATCGCTGCGGTGCGTGGCCTGCGGTCACCGCTGCTTGATAAGGGAGGGGAAGCGCGGCATCTGCCAGGTGCGGTATAACGAAGGCGGGGAACTGCGTATTCCGTGGGGGTACGTGGCGGCGCTCAATGCCGACCCGGTGGAGAAGAAGCCTTTCTTCCACTTGCGACCCGGCTCGATTGCGCTGACTTTCGGCATGCTCGGCTGCGATTTCCACTGCGGATACTGTCAGAACTGGTTGACCTCGCAGGCCCTGCGCGACCCGGCCTCGGAAGAAGCGGGCGCGTTCGTCCGGCGGATCACGCCGGAGCAAATGGTGGAAGCGGCCCGGCAGGTCGGCGCGGAGGTGATCGCCTCATCGTACAACGAGCCGCTCATCACCAGCGAATGGGCAGTGGCGGTGTTCAAACTGGCGCGGGCAGGCGGGCATCCAATGCGTCTACGTCTCCAACGGCAACGCCACGCCGGAGGTGCTGGAGTACCTCCGTCCGTACCTGAGCGGGATGAAGATCGACCTGAAGTCGATGAACGACAAGAACTACCGTCAACTGGGCGGGGTGCTGCAGAACGTGCTGGATACGATCAAGCGGGTGAAGGAAATGGGGCTGTGGCTGGAGGTGGTGACGCTGGTGGTGCCGGGCTTCAACGACAGCAACGAAGAGTTGTGGGAGGCGGCCAGGTTCCTGGCGTCGGTCTCGGCGGACATCCCCTGGCATGTGACGGCTTTCCACTCGGATTACAAGATGGAGGAGACCGACAACACGTCCGCCAGCACGCTGCTGCGGGCGGCGGATATCGGTCGCGAAGCGGGGCTGCACTATGTGTACGGGGGGAATCTGCCGGGCAAGGTGGGCGAGTACGAGGATACGTGCTGCCCGAAGTGCAACACGCCTATCATTCGCCGGGCGGGGTTCTTCGTGAGGGAGAACAAGATGACGGCGGAGGGGAAATGTCCGAACTGCGGGGAGGGTATCGCGGGGGTGTGGTGAGAGGAAAAGATTTCTAAACACAATCCCAGTGAAGAACACCTGGGACACGAAGGAACACGAAGGGAAAACCAAAAAACTGAAAGATTATATTATAGACAAACTCCCGCAGTAAATTGCGGGAGTTTGAATGTTGATCAGTCCTGGCGCATCCAGCGCTTGACGGCCTCGGCGGGATGCTGGTAGGCATCCATCAGGTCGAGCAGGCGGTCGGGGTCGGTTTCGCACAGGAGCGCCTGTCGGTGTTCGGGGAAAAGGAATTTCTCGGTCACGGCGCGGTCCAGCAGTTGGAGCAGGGGGTCATAATACCCGTTCACATTCAACAAGCCCACCGGTTTGTTAGTGTTCGCCGATCTGCGCCCAGGTGAGGGTCTCGAAGAGTTCATCCAGTGTGCCGTAGCCGCCCGGCAGGGCCATGTAGCCGTCAGCCAGGGCGTACATGCGGGCCTTGCGCTGGTGGATGGTGGCAGTAACTTCAAATGTGGTCAGACCGAGGTGGGCCAATTCGGGGGTATTCATACCTTCGGTGATGACGCCGGTGACCTTCTCCGCCCTCCGCCAGCGCACCGTCAGCCAGCGCGCCCATCAGGCCGGTCTTGCCGCCGCCGTAGACCAACTCCAGACCTCGCCGCGCCAGCGTCTGCCCGACGTGTTGGGCCATGGTGAAGTATTCACGCCGGGCCCGGTTGGCTGAACTGCAATATACACAAATGGAATGCATGGGTTTCCTCTCGGTGTTTTATAACCGATTCCAGCCGGGCGTGCAAGACGGATCCCGTAGTTCAGGTGTGAATTCGGATATATCATGGCGAAGCCATTACAGGCATGAAAGATGGAGAAGTATTCGAGCAGATCGTTCGTTTTCCTGATCATGACTGGGAACGTCGACCCCATCGCCCATCCGCTACGCTACTGGGTGCAGGCCTCTTACCCCTTCCCCGAGCGGATTATCCTTTTTTACCGGATCGGCTTGATTACGGGGAAGGGGTTTTTAACGTCAAAATGAGTATGTGAGCGGGAAGAACATCGCTCACATACTCATTTTTGCCGATTGCTTGCAAATGTCCGATCTTAAGTCCTAATATCAGAGATCATATTGGGGGAATGAAATATTTGCCAATATTTTCAAAGGTTTTCAAATGGAGGCAAAGTCTGTCCCTGCTATTATATTGATAACAATATGTTGCCCGACGTGAAATTCATCCAGAATGGACATGGGGCGGCATCCGATATCTTTATTCTTTTGAGGAGGAAAACATGAAATACTTAGGAATTCCCATTTTTGCACTGGCGCTGGTAGTCGGCATCCTGCCACAGTTCACGGACTGCGCAGGTCTGTTGAAACTGGCCAACGGCATGACGGCCCCGATGCGGTGCCACTGGACAGCCATCGCCGAACTGGCCCTGGCCGTCCCGCTGGCGGCCATCGGAGCAATGATGTTCTTCAGCAAGACCAGGGAAAACGGCCGCTCCCTGTCGATCCTGGCGGGCATCCTGGGAGTTTTTGTGGTGCTCATGCCCACCACCCTCATCGGCGTTTGCAAGAGCAATATGATGGCCTGCCGCAACCTGATGCTGCCGGCCCTGGTGATCACCGGCGCGCTGATCGTGGTTGCCAGCGTCATCTTCTTCGCCTCCACCTTCCGCAAGACCGAGACGGCCGCATAAGTTGATACGGCCCTGTAGAAAATTAAGGGGTCTCCTCCCTGAGTTTTTTGATCGGTAATGCTCATGCAACCGCCAGTCTTAGGCTGGCGGTTGCATTTTGATTCATCAGTGGATGCGAATGGGCGACCCGGTGGGTCGCCCCCTACCGTTATAATAGGACAACCCTTATACACCGTAGTCCTTTTATCCATAACTTCTCCTACTGGAGGGATTGGGCTTGTTACGCCGCAGGACGTAATACGCGAATGAGGACATTCTTCAATTCCTGCAATCGGTGATTCCTCATAAAATCAATCAACTTTCCCCTCTTTCGAAAGGGTAGCATGCCTGAGATAGTCCCACAAAACATACCCGCCACGCCAGCCCCGCCCAAAAAAGGTCCACGCGGCGAAGTTATCATCTATGCCACCTGGTGCAAAGGCTGCCGCATCTGCGTGGAATTCTGCCCGCCCAAAGTGCTGGCAATGGACGCGGGTGAAGACCACCCGCGGGTGGTTCTGCCGGAGAAATGCACCGCCTGCCATTTCTGCGACACCCACTGCCCCGACCTGGCCATTGTGGTCAAGAAGTTGGAATAGGAGACGCCATGGCGATCAAACTGATGCAAGGCAACGAGGCCATCGGCCTGGGCGCGCTGGCCGCCGGCTGCCGCTTTTACGCCGGCTATCCCATCACCCCCTCCACCGAAGTGGCCGAGATCCTGTCGCGCGAACTGCCCAAGGTGGGCGGCAAGTTCATCCAGATGGAAGATGAGATCGCCAGCATGGCGGCCATCATCGGCGCGTCGGTGGGCGGACTCAAATCCATGACCGCCACCAGCGGCCCGGGTTTCTCGCTGATGCAGGAGAATATCGGCTACGCGGCCATGGCCGAGATCCCCTGCGTGATCGTGGACGTGCAGCGGCTGGGACCCTCGCACCGGTCAGCCGACAGCCGCCTCGCAGGGCGACGTGATGCAGGCGCGCTGGGGCACGCACGGCGACCATCCCATCATCGTGCTCAGCCCCATCTCGGTGCGCCAGTCCTTCGACCTGACCGTCAAGGCCTTCAAACTTTCGGAAAAATACCGCACGCCGGTCATCCTGCTGACGGATGAGATCGTCGGGCACATGCGCGAGCCGGTCGAACTGCCGGATCTCAAGACCATCAACGTCCCGGAATACCGTATCACGAAAAAAGCCCGGAGAGTACAACCCCTTCCGCAACGAGCCGGGCGACGTGCCGCCGCTGGCAAGTTTTGGCGACGGCTATCGCTACCACATCACCGGCCTGTTCCACGATCCGCAGGGCTTTCCCACCCAGCGGCTGGACGAGATCGACCCCTGGCTGGAGCGGGTCAACGCAAGTTCGAGAAGCACCTGGACGACATCATCATGGTCGAGGAAGATTTCGAGCCCGGCGCAGAGACGGCCATCATCACCTATGGCGCATCGGCCCGCTCGTCCCGCCATGCCGTCAAGCTGGCGCGGGCACAAGGGCAGAAAGTGGATCTGTTCACCCTGCTGACCATCTGGCCTTTCCCCGAGGCGCAGGTGGAAGCGCTGGGCGAGCGAGTCGAGGCGCATCATCGTGCCGGAGATGAACCTGGGCCAGCTGGCGCTAGGAGGTGGAGCGGATGGCCGGGCGCAAGAAGGTCATGCGCGTCAACCGCGCCAACGGCGAGATGGTCACCCCGCAGATGATCCTGGATGCGATCGAGGCCAACGTCTGAACACATCCTGATGGAAGCCCACGGATTGGACGCCGGCGAAGGTCAGATGCCGCCGGAGAACTGGTTCGAACGCAGCGAGACCCTGCAAAAACTGCGCAAGAACAAGAAATTCCCCACCATCTGGTGCGCGGGCTGCGGCATCGGCATCGTGATGGGCGCGTTGATCCGCGCCATCGACCGCCTGGGCCTGGACAACGATGACGTGGCGCTGGTGGCGGGCATCGGCTGCACCGCCCGCATGCCGGTCTACATGGATTTCAACACCCTGCACACCACCCACGGCCGCGCCCTGGCGTTTGCCACCGGCCTGAAGATCGCCCGCCCGGATATGAAGGTCATCGCCATCATGGGCGACGGCGATGCGCTGGCCATCGGCGGCAACCATTTCATCCATGCCGCCCGCCGCAATATCGGCATCACCGCCATCGTGGTCAACAACTCCATCTACGGCATGACCGGCGGGCAGTACAGCCCCACCACGCCCCTGGACGGTCGCGCCACCACCGCGCCCTACGGCAACATCGAGCCGCCCTTCCCGGTCTGCGAGCTGGCGGTGGCGGCCGGAGCGACTTACGTGGCCCGCAGCACGGTCTACCACGCCCTCGAACTGGACAAGTTCATCATGGAGGCCATCGCCAAGGACGGCTTCAGCCTGGTGGAGGCGGTCAGTTATTGCCACACCACCTATGGCCGCATCAACAAGCTGGGCACGGCGGCGGACATGATGCGCTCGCTCAAGGACAACAGCATCTCGCAGACCGCCTATAAGGCCCTGCCGCCGGAAGCGCAGACTGCCAATACCAAGATCGTGCGCGGCAACTTCATCAACGTGGACCGACCCGAGTACACCGCTGCCTATTCCAACCTGATCACGCGGGTGCAGGGAGGTGAGAAATGAACTCTCCCATGGCCGTACGCACCGAGATCCGCCTGGCAGGTGAAGGCGGGCAGGGCATGATCCTGGCGGGCATCATCCTGGCCGAAGCCGCCGCCATCTACGACGGCAAGAAGGCCACCCAGACCCAGAGCTACGGACCGGAAGCCCGCGGCGGGGCCAGCAAAGCCGAAGTGGTCATCGCCGACGGGGAGATCGACCATCCCGAGGTGCTCTCGGCGGACGTGGTGGTGGCGCTCAGCCAGGAAGCCTACGACAAATACGCCGCCACCGTGAAGCCGGGCGGGCTGCTGATCGTGGATGACGAAAAGGTCAGCCGAATCACCCATGCGGAGGCGGTGCGAATCCCCATCAGCCGACTGGCCTTCGAGACCACCGGGCGGATCATCACCGCCAACACCGTGGCCTTGGGCGTGTTGGTGGGGCTGACCGGGGTGGTCTCGCGGCAGGCCATCGAGAAAGCCGTCACCGCCAGGGCGCCGCGCGGCACGGAAGAGATGAACCGCCAGGCGCTGGAGGCGGGATTTAAAGAAGCAGAGATAGTCCGCAAGTAGAATAATTCTTTCCATACAAGGTCGATGCGGAATAACGAATAATGAGAGAAATGGAAAGCCCTCCCAAGAGAACAATCTTCAAGAAGAAATACAACCCGGCATTATTAATAATCTGTTTCTTCGTTTTGTTCCTGATCGCAGGAATTTTGGTTTATAAGGATTTTGGCATCCCCTGGGATGAAGCGGCTCATATTGATATAGGTACAAAATATTACCGCTATATATTCAAAAATGACCCGCAGTTATTGAGCGACATGATCAGATACTACGGAGCAATCATTGAATTGCCATTGCTCTGGCTATCGTCCCGTTTTTCAATACCAAGACATCTTTTGCTTTTTCTCCTCTTTTTCGTTGGGGTTATTGTCTTTTACATTGCTGGTAAACGGTTATTTTCCAGCCAGGGATGGGGGTTTTTAGGAGCGTTGCTCCTCATACTAAGTCCACGAATACTTGGGGATTCATTCTATAACTCCAAGGATATCCCCTTTATGGTCTTCTCGATCGTAGGTGTATCGACCCTCCTACTGCTGAGTAACCGCATTCAATCATTCAGGGATTGGAAACCAGCATCTCTTCTCATCGGGCTGCATTCTTTGAGCAGCGCGGCATTGATCGCTACTCGAATTGTGGGCATCTTCATCATCCCTATAACTATATTGGTCATTATCGTAAAATTGATGCAGCCAAGCGTATCATGGAAGAAGATGGTTGCCATTGTCGGCGGGTACCTGATTCTCATGGCGGGGCTGACTATTCTTTTATGGCCGATCCTGTGGCACAACCATTGGCGCAGTTTATCTCTGCTTTCAAACAAATGAGCCAATTTCCATGGAACCGAACGGTGCTCTATTTCGGCCAATTTTTGCAAGCCGATGATTTACCGTGGCATTACCTGCCAGTTTGGATCGGTATTACCACACCGCTGATCGTTGTGCTGCCATTCCTGGCTGGATTGATTAGTTGGGCCAGGACCTTTTACCTGAATTTAAAGAACAGAAGGACATTATCAGGTAAACAAATCATTCCTGAAGATGATAAGTTATTGGATTGGACTGTTATCATTCTATGGATAGCGATCCCAATTGCAGCAGTTCTTATTCTTCATTCCGCCCTTTATGATGGCTGGCGACAAATGTTTTTCATCTATCCTGCGATTGTGTGGATTAGCGTCTTGGGTCTTAAATGGATAAGTAACTGGATTTCCCACTTCATCCGTTCAAAAAATTTAGCAAATTCCATTTTCGGCATACTTCTATTCGTGGGATTACTAGAACCGATAATATTCATCGCTCGCTTTCATCCCTTTGAAAATGTTTATTTCAACGCATTAGCCGGAGAACCTTCTATATTGAGAAGCCAGTTTGAATTAGATTATTGGGGATTATCTTACAAACAAGCGGTCGACTACATTCTGGAGAATGATCCAAGGCAAAGCATAAAAATATCCTTCGCCAATCCGCCCGGATATGATTATGTAAATAGCGGTTTGTCTGCGGATCAAAAAAGTCGTTTAGTCCAAGTCAATGATCCGATTAAATCAGATTATTTTGCTACAGAATTCCGCTGGCATCCGGAAGACTATCCATACAATGATGAGTTTTATTCAATAGAGGTAGGTGGGACAAAAATCATGGCCGTTTACCGGATGAAATAATAGACTTTCAGGCACTGAAGGCGGGGTTTGCCGAGGCGGCCAAGGTGCAGGAAACAGCCGCAAACCATTAACTCACTAACTGACTAGAAAACTGCCAGGTGGCAGGAGATTTCTCGTCTTGCAGAAAAGTTTATTCGTTATATACTTATTTAACCTACAATTTTTGAGGGTAATACAAACACAAGCACAGCCATTATTCAGGTTCCAAAACAGGAGGAGATATATTATGAAAACCAGGTCTTATTCCCGCGTCTTCGCGATCTTTGCCATCATTCTTAGCCTTGTACTGGCCCAATGGGCCTGCACAACCTCCACCGGCGCACCAACCGCGAGGGGCTCCAAACAGGGCACCGTTCCAATCCAGCGCGATGGGACCGTCCCCGGTCCGGCACCTACTCAGCCGCCGGCGAAGGTCGCTTCACCGACGCCGCAGCCAGAACCGATCAGCGTGACGGCGCAGGGGTTCGGACAGGACGATCAGGAAATTGGCTATGCCTTTCTAGTGAATAACCCCAACAGCGCTTTCGCCTTTGAAAACTCCCAATACCAGATTGCCTTCTACAATACGGAAGGGGCGGTGGTGAAGACGGAATCGGGCTACATCAGCCTGCTCCTGCCCAACCAGACCCTGGGCGTGGGTGGAGTACTCTACCTGGACGAAAATATTCATGCGGGCAAAATGGAAGTACAGTTGAATGCGGGTCAGGCAACGTTGACGGACTTTCAATTGCCGTTCACCGCAGAGAACGTGGTCTATATGCCCGATGAATATTTTTCCAAAGCAAGCGGCATCATCTCGAATCCGTACGATATCGACCTGACCGACCTGCGCCTCTCTGCCGTGGTCTATAACGAAACCGGCGAGATCATCGGCGGGGGATACACTTACGTGAATTTCCTCCTGGCCCAGGGCAGCACCGGTGCTCAAGTGACGGTGACATCCAAGGGCAAGGTGGGTAAGGTGGAATTCTATCCGGCCATATCCGGCCTTTCCATGCTCTCTCCCGGGCAGAACCGCCCCAGTGACGCCCTGAAATTGAACCTGTTACGGCAGGGTTACGGTCTTGATGAAAGTCAATTGGGATACGGGATGGTGCTGGAAAACCCCAACAGCGGCTATGCAGTGGAGTACAGCATGTATCACATTAAACTTTTACGCGGAGGATGGTTCGCTGCTCAAGACGGAAGACGGTTATATAGATCTGATCCTGCCGGGGCAGACCCTCGGCGTTGGGGCAAATACTTACCTGGAAGAGGATATCCCCGTGGCGCGGGCGGATTTCCAGGTCCTGGCGGGACTGTATGAAGCAGCTGCGCCAGTGCCATTCTTTACCAGCCAGAATATCACCTTCATGGATGATACTTACAGCCCCAAGGTGACCGGTGAGATCGTCAGCCCGTATCCAAACGATCTGACGAACCTGCATGTCTGCGCTATTATCTATGACTTAGCCGGGGAGATCATCGGCGGCGGTTACACTTATCTTGATTTTGTGCCTGGTAACGGCAAGGCGGCCGTGGAGATTCCGGTCTCCGTTGCGGGTGTTGTTGCGAAAGTGGAAATCTACGCTTCGGTGTATTCGTTGTCGGATCTTGACAAGTAATCGAGTGAAGAGATGAGAAAAGAGCCGGGCGTCTGCCCGGCTCTTTGTCGTTTTTTTTAGCGATGGGTCACTCCGCTGCGGCAAGAGGCAGGCCCACATCCTCTGCATCTTGATCGACCTTTGACGAAACAGGCTTGACGGTCTCGTATAACGCCAGGGCCAGGAGGATCCCCACCAGTATTTCCAGCGGACCAGCCAACGTGTAATAAGTGTCATTCCAAGTCCACAGATATTTGAACAGGTTCACCAGGCTGATGGAGGTCAACCGCCTGGCGATGTCCATGCCTATCGTAATGAGCAAGGCCACCGCCACGGGGAGGATGATGGCGGCGTTCTGACCCTTTTTCGTGACGGCCCGGGCCAGCAAGATCGGCGCGACGATGGCAATGGTTAAACGATAGATGAACACGGTACTGTTGATCACAACCGGCGGGATGGGGGTAAGGAGTCCGTCGGTGTAGGTCTCGTATACACCAAACACCATCACCGGCAGGAGGTATCCCAACACAAGCAGCAAGGCCGCCCGTCCATGGCGACGCGCCGCCATGCTGCTCAGAATGATGAAGCCGAGGAAGAGAATGGCCGAATGAGCCGAGACGAGAGAGGACATCAACGGATTGGAGAGGTCGGCGAACAAGAAGGAGTGTTTGTAAAAGAGCGAGAGCCCCTTCAAGACAGCCACCAGGTGAATCAGCGGCTGGATCAGCACGATGGCAGTATATACGCCCAGCCAGATCCAGGCAGCGCGGCCGATCTTGATCTTTTGCCACCGGAAGACCAGGAAGACAACCACGATTAGCAGCACCAGCGAGAGCAGTGGAATACCCAGCATGCCATCCCCGGTAACGGTATTGCGCTCAGGTTGGATCCATCCCTTCAGCAGGAGCACAACCGGTAAGGAGAGCTGATAGAGCCAGCGAACCCCAACGCCATCCACCAGGGCGCGAAAGGCCAAGCCCACGGGTACCAAACCCCACACGGGGAATTTGCGCGTGAGCAGCCAGGTCAATGCAACAGGCACGAGGAAAATATAGGAGGCCCAATCGAGCGTCTTGAAGAACCAGTCCTTGCCGGTCAGTTGACCCACCTGGGCGGTGAAAACGACCAATCCCGGCACCAGCACCAGCAAGACGCCTGCCCAGGAGAGGGGTTTCCCCGGCGCCGCTTGCAGGAGGCCGGTGAATGCGTACGGTGAGGTGAAATGTTCCACCGCGGCGGATTTGAGCAGATCAACCAGCGTGCGCAGCCACAAGATGGCCAATCCGCCCGGCCTGGCGGAAACTGAGCGGCACTGATCGGCGAACAGACGCGTCATTTCTTCGCCGTATTCCAACCGATGTTCACGCGGGTACAGGCCTAACAGCCAGGAATAGACCTTCCTGGAGGTCTCGAACCGTCCGTCTTTTGTCATGTCACACCTATGCTTGAGTAGTGAGGGGAAGGATCTTTTTCCGGCGGGCAGCATCAACGGCATCTTCCATGCGTTTGCTTTCTGCCTGGAGCAGGCTTTCACCCACGCCGGTGAGGGCATAATAGCGGCGGCGTTCGTCGCTCAGCCCGTTATCGACGCGCGCGCCGGTCTCATCGATGAGCCCCGCTGCCAGCATGCGCTTGATGGAACCGTAGAGGGTGCCGGGGCCCATTTTGACCTGTCCGCCTGTTTGGGATTCGACCTCTTTCATGATGGCATAGCCATGTTTTTCGCCATCGGCGAGGGCCAGCAGGATGTGGAACACTGCTGCAGTGAGAGGGGCATTGGAGAGTGAAGCTGGGTTTTGTGTCATTGGTTATCCTTATATCCGTTTCAGATATATCTGTTGTGGATATAATACACTGATATTTCTTCACTGTCAAGCGGTTAAATTTGATGTTCGGACATTATCTCGACAATCTCATTCTTGGAGCGCAAAGCGGTCATATTCATTCATTTTTCAAACTCTCAAGTCCTGGCAAGAGTTCACATCCCCATCCCCAATCCTCTTCCCCGAGCAGGGAATGACACCTCTCCTGGCAAAATTGGATGCCGGGGAAGGGGTTTTTATTCCGAAAAGTGGGATGTGAGCGAAAAGAACATTCGCTCACATCCCACTTTTCGGCTGACGTGCAAAATGGTCGAGTGTTGTAAACAACCAAGTGAAGGTAAGAGCCGGGATTTTCATCCCGGCTCTTGTGCTATCTTACTCTGGCTTGCTTTCTTCTTCGGACTTAGGCTTCTCGGCTTCGCTGCCGTCGCCAATGCCGAGCGGCTTCCACTTGGCCTCGTCTTTCAGGCGATGCTGGGTGCCATGACGGTCGTGGACCTGATCGTAGCCCTCGTTCTTGATGAACATATTTTGGCCATCCAGTAGACCGGTGAGACCCTCCTGCCCCGGTTCCATGCGCTTCTCGCCTTTATATTTAGCCGCCATGGAAGGAGTGTAATCGGTCGGCTCTTCGTAAGTGGTGATATAGCCTTCGTAGTTGCGCAGGATGATCTTGTGGTCTGACATGGACAGCAGGTAGTTGGGCATGACCGGGATCTTGCCGCCGCCGCCGGGGGCGTCCACAATGAACTGCGGAACGGCATAGCCGGAAGTGTGACCGCGCAGGCCTTCGATGATCTCGATGCCTTTTGCCACGGGGGTGCGGAAGTGCCCCGCTCCTTCGACCAGGTCGCACTGGTACAGGTAGTACGGGCGCACACGGATGCGGACCAGGTCTTGCACCAACTCGCGCTGGATGTGGACATTGTCGTTGACGCCCGCCAGCAGGACCGACTGGTTGCCCAGCGGGATGCCAGCCCGGGCTGAGCCGGTCACAGGCTTCAGCCAATTCCGTGGAGATCTCATTCGGATGGTTGACGTGGATATTCAGCCACAGCGGATGGAACTTCTGGCAGCATGTCGCACAGTTCCTGGGTGATGCGCATGGGCATGAAGACCGGCACGCGCGAGCCAATGCGGACGATCTCGATGTGGGGGATTTCGCGCAGGCGGGTGAGGATCTCTTCCAGGATCTTGGGAGCCAGAACGAGCGGATCGCCGCCCGAGAGCAGCACGTCGCGGACCTGCGGGGTGTTCTTTAGATACTCGATCTGCAAGTCAAAATCGTGGCGCGTAGAAAGTGGCTGATGGGTCGCCAACGATGCGGGAGCGGGTGCAGTAGCGACAGTAGGATGCGCACTGGGTGGTGACCAGCATCAGCACCCGGTCGGGGTAGCGATGGACCAGTCCCGGCACGGGGGAGTGGCTTGTCTTCTGCCAGCGAATCTTCCATCTCGGCTGTAAAGGAGACCATTTCGCCGGCTGTCGGGATGATCTGTTTGCGGATGGGGTCATCCGGGTCGTTCGGGTCGATCAGGGAAATAAAGTAAGGCGTCACTTCGACTCGGAAAAGATTGCTCGCGGAGAGCGCTTTCCGTTCCCAGTCGGTCAGGGGGATCACCTTTTCGATCTCTTCAGCCGAATTGAGGCGGTGGCTTAACTGCCAGCGCCAGTCATTCCACTTTTCATCGGGGACATCGGCATAAATTGGCGCACGTTTTGAAACAAAGGGATGGTTCATTTTCTCTCCAGATTGGTAAGCCCTAAAGGGTAGACAGGATACGGTTGGATCAGGAGACGTGTGATATTTCCGCCTGGAGGGGCGGGTCATGATCGGGGAGAAAGAAACCGGTAAAGTAATGGTACGGGTAAATCATCGAAACATTGTAAAAGCAAATGAAGGTCAGGTCAATATATAAATCGGAGTAGATTTGGTGAAAATCGACCAAAATCTGCGGTAATAGTCAGACCCTTGATGGTCTTTAGTAGGATTCCCCCGTTTAAACGCCTGCGGCGCTCCAATTGGAGCGCCGCAGTTTGATGCAAAGACGAGATTATGAAGCGGGGGGCAGGGGTTCCTGCGGGAAGGAGGGGACGTCTTCCACCACTACGGCGGGTTTCTTCTTGCGCAGGAGCAGGATCGGAACGACGACCGCGATGGCAACGAAGATGAGCGCCAGGCAGAGGGAGACAAAGCCGATCCAGCCGGGCAATTCCCCGTAGCCGTTAACGAAATCAGGCATGCCGCCAAAGGCTGTGACAGCACCGAATAGACACATCGACAGGCCGGGGCATCCGCATAGCAGAATGGCCGCAACTGTCCCCACGATTGCCCAGGTTTTATTATCTTTCTTGGGCGTTTCCATGACAGGCATTTCCATTTCTATTCTCCTCTATTCTATTTTGCAAGATTTTATTTCATTTAGTATACAATTTCTGAACGGTTTTCGCAAGCGGTTATCAAGGTTGAAGGTAAATCCTGATAATCGTAAATGCCAAGGTCAATCCATCATCTGGGGCTTTTTTATAACATTCCTGACATGCTTGACTCTGTACAGTTTTATAGCCCTCACCCCTTACCCCTCCCCAAAAATGTATTGACCGGGGACATAGTTGACACTTCTTCGGGGACATCCTTTACACATACATTCTTTAAGAATTATGCTCTGAAGGTTGATTTGGGCAACCTTGAAAGAACAATAATAAACATTGAAGATCCCATCGATCTCACTGGGGCGAAGAGCCACCGGGAAATGTCTAAAGGCTTTGCTGATCCGAAAGCGGGTATTGCGGAAATAGATCTTACCCGCCTCATCCACCATTCGTACCACATCTGCCGGGTCATAGAGGATCGGGGGAAGACTTTCTGGAAAAGGGCGAGGGCTGGGATGGTAGGCTTCCGCTGGAACCTTCTGATTTAGGGCTTGGTGAGGCCGTTCCTGGTTATAAAAGTCTCGCCAAGCGTCAAATTGGCCTTGACACTCCTGCAGGGTGTGGAATTGCATACCTTGAAGCAATTCGGCCTTGAACGTTCGATGCAGCCGTTCATCCTTTCCCTGGGTCTGGGGATGGAAGGGGCGGCCATGAGTCACGTTCACTCCCAGGCGCATTAGCCAGGCAGTGAAAATCGTATGACGGGCTCTCTCGATCATCCCCCCAGGGAGAGCCATTGTCCATCAGCATGCATTCGGGCAGGCCATAAGCCCGAAAAGTGAGCGTGAGTTGGCTTTGAACGGTCTGCCAGAGCTGATTTGAGCAGGCATGCAGGCCCAAAAGAAAGCGGGAATGATCATCCAGAATAGTCAATGGGTGACAACGGCCTTGGTCCAGCTTGAAATGTCCTTTGAAGTCCATTTGCCACAGCTCATTGGGGGTGGCTCGCTCAAACCGTTGCATTGGACGATGCTTGCAGGTCTCCTGCGGGTCCATCCTCCCATTCCGTTGCAAGATGGCCGTGGCTGTACTGGCCGCAGGCAAATGCTCCCAGCCCTGGCGTTGCAGGTATGCCAGGATCTTCACGCCACCCCAACTCGGGTGCTTCGAACGCACAGAAAGAATGGCTGCTTCGGTTTCGGCAGCGGTTTGATTGGGACTGCCATGTGGACGGCGTGACTGTTCCATCAATCCCGCCTCCCCAGCTTCTGCATATCGCCTGACCCATTTGTATCCGGTGGTGCGACTGATCCCATATTCCTTGCAGAGTGTACTGAAGGAGTTCTCTCCCTGTTGTACTTTCTCGATAAATTCACTGCGTTCTGACATAGCTGTCGCTTCTTTCCAGGGCATGGCCGTTCTCCTTTCTTCGAACTTCCATGCTCTATACTATAAATTGTGTAAGCTATGTCTCCGAATTTCTGTAAGCCATGTCTCCAGTCAGTACAAAAATCGGGGAGGGGATTAGATCGTCAAAAAGGATGTCGAGCAGCACAGAACGCTGTCGACATCCTTTTTGACGGATTCTTGGTAGACATCTGCCTTGCGTTGGACAGTACTCAAACTTCGGGTTGTCGCGATTTACTGCCGCAGTTTGGCGCCCAGTTCCTGTTCGAGCCGCCGCAGGATGTGAGCCCGTATGCCGGCGACATCCTTGTCCGAGAGGGTCTTGTCCATCGACTGGTAGGTCAGGCTGTAGGCCAGGCTCTTCTTTCCCGCGCCGATCTTCTCGCCGCGATACACATCGAACAGACTGCACCTCGGAGATGACCTTACCGCCTGTTTGGCGGATCAACTCGGCCACCCGTTCTGCCGGCAGGCTTTCATCCACCACCAGGGCCAGGTCTTCCTTTACCGGCGGGAACTCGGGGACGGGGGCAGCCTCGTAGAGCGTGGGCACGAGCGCCAGCAGGGCATCCAGGTCCAGGTCCGCCGCCAGGATGGGAGTAGCGGAATAGGCCGCCGGCCAATCATAATGTTCACGCACCTGCGGATGCAGTTCGCCAAACACGCCCACCTGTTTTTCGCCGACCATCACGCGGGCGCATTTGCCGGGATGGAGGGATGGGTGTGCAGCCGGTTCATAGGCAGCGACCGGGATGTGCAGCGCCTCCAACAGACCTGCGAGGATGCCTTTCAGGTCATAGAAATCCAGCGGAGACCCGTCCGAGCCTTGCCAGGAGGGCAGCGAGCGCGGTCCCGCCAGGACGATCGACAGCCGCTGCAGTTCATCCGGCAGGCCGCTGGGTTGCTCGGATGCCAGGAAGATGGGGCCGATCTCGAACAGCGCCAGCCGCTCGCGGATGCGGGCGTTGCGTTCGGCCGTCTCGAGCACGCTCACCAGGACGGAATGTCGCATGACCGCCTTGTCGGCTGAGATGGGATTCGCCAGTTTCAGGTAGGGCTTGTCGTCGGCTGCGCTTTCGGGCGGCAGGCGGCGCGCCTCCCTTTCGGGCGTGGTGAAGCGGTAACTGATGATCTCCTGCAGGCCCTCCGCCACCAGCAGGTCCCGGACCCGCTCTTCCTTTTCCAGCAGCGGGTTGCCGATCTGCGGGGGCAGGTGGTCGGGCATGTGCGTTTCAGGGATGCGGTCGTAGCCGTAGATGCGGGCGATCTCCTCGATCACGTCCGCCAGGCCGGTGACGCCTTCGCCGATGTCCAGGCGATGGTCGGGCGTGACGACCGTGACGGTCTGACCCTTGACCGTGACTTTGAATTCCAGCCGGCGCAGTAACTCGGCCATCTCTTTGGCCGAAAGGTCGATGCCCAGCCAGCGTTTCACGTCCTGCGAGGTCACCTGCACCTCGGGATCTTTTGGCGGCAGGGGATACTCATCCACCAACCCCCTGGCCACCACCCCGCCGGACCACTGCTGCATCAGATCCAGACCGCGCTTGACGCCCCGGTCGGCCATGGCCGGGTGGACGCCGCGCGAGAAGCGATAGGATGCCTCCGACGGCAGGTCCTGCGCCTTGGCGGTCTTGCGGATGTTGATGAAGTTCCACGCCGCCCCTTCGAGCAGGATGTTGACGGTGCTCTTGCCACGGGCAGAGGCTTTGCCGTGAGGTAATTTCCCGGCCTCGTCTTCGCTTTTCTCGATGCCTTGCGCATCCAGCAGTTCTTCGGCCGCGTCATGGACCTCCGACTCCGCCCCGCCCATGATGCCCGCAATCGATAATGGCCCGGCGCTGTCGCAGACCAGCACGGTGGATTTCGTCCAGTTTGCGCTCCACCCCATCCAGGGTGGTCAGTTTTTCGCCTTTTTTGGCGGTGCGGGTGATGATCTTGACCGGTTTTCCTTTGGCCCGCTGCACCAGCACATCGTAGTCGAAGGCATGCAGCGGCTCGCCGATCTCGAGCATGGCATAGTTGGTGGCATCGACAATGTTGTTGATCGGGCGCATCCCCGCCAGTTTCAGACGCAATTGGGTCTTGTACGGGCTTGGCTTGATCTCCACATTGCGGATTAGTCCGAGCACGAAGCGCGGGTTCAACTCCGGTTGGGTGATCTCGATCTCAGCCTGGAACGGCTCTCCCTCTGCCTGTGGTTCATATTTGGGCGCGCGCAGGGGCTTGCCGGTGATGGCGGCGATCTCACGGGCCAGGCCGAGTATGTTGGCGCAGCGAGCCGTGCTCGGCAGGATGGATACTTCCATGACCGCGTCGCCGATGTAATCGGCCAGGGCGGTCCCGACCGGCGCATCATCGTCAAAGATGATGATGCCCTCATGGTCTTCCGAGATGCCCAGTTCTTTTTCCGAGCAGGCCATCGAATACGAGTCCACCCCGCGGATCTTGGCGCGCTTGAGCGTCACCAGCACCTGACCGGGTTGGTGGCCGTCATAGATCTGGGCGCCTTCCCTGGCGTAGGCTACCTTCAACGGTTTCGGCAACGGACCTTTGCCCTTGAACTCGAACAGGTTGGGCGCGCCGGTCAGGACGACCTGGTCCTGCTGCCCGTCGAAGAGTTTGCACAACACCAGCCGGTCGGCGTTGGGATGCGGCATCACCTCCGAAATGGAGGCAACCACCAGTTTTTCGGGGTCCCAGGCGATGCCGCTGATCTGGGCATCGCGCTGGCTGGCATGGCCGCTGGTCCATTCGACCGGGTCATTCCCCGGCATGGGCAGGCCTACGTAGTGGATCTCCTCCACCTCCAACCCGGCCATGGTCAACAGGTGGGCCAGTTCGGGGATGGGCATATCGATATCGACGAAATCTTTTAACCAGGAAACTGGAACTTTCATGAGAACCTCACTCAGAACCTAGAACTGCTCCAAGAACCTCAGATCGTTCTGGAAGAAATAGCGGATATCTTCGATATGGTGTCGCAGCATGGCGATGCGCTGCGGACCCAGGCCGAAGGCGAAGCCGCTGTAGCGCAACGGATCGTAACCGCCGTTTTGCAACACCACCGGGTGGACCATGCCGCAACCGCCGATCTCCAGCCAGCCGGAGCCTTTGCAGACATTGCAGCCAGTGCCGCCGCACAGGAAGCACTCCACGTCGAACTCCGCCGACGGTTCGGTGAAGGGGAAGTAGGAGGCGCGGAAGCGGGTGCGGGTGTTCTGCCCAAACATGCGCCGGGCAAAATCGGCCAGGGTGCCTTTCAGGTCGCTGAAGGTGATGCCGGGTCCGACTGCCAGACCCTTCCAACTGGTCGAACTGGGTCTCGTGGCGGTTGGTCACCTGCTCGTAGCGGAAGCACATCCCCGGCAGGACGATCCGCACCGGGGCCGGGTTCTCGGGGTTCATGGCTGAGATCCAGCGCATGGCATGGATCTGTCCAGGGGAGGTATGTGTGCGCAGAACGATGGGGTTGTCGCCGCGGCCCTCCGCCTCGATGAAATAGGTATCCTGCATATCGCGGGCGGGGTGACCGATCTGGAAGTTGAGCAATTGGAAGTTGTATTCGTCCGTCTCCACTTCCCGCGAACGGAAGACCTGGAAACCCATCTCGCCGAAGACGCGGTAGAGTTCCCGCAGAGTCTGGGTATCGGGATGGAGCCGCCCCAGGGGAAGACGCCGCCCCGGCAGGGTCACGTCCAACTGTTCCTGCGTGAGGGAGCGTTCGAGTGCAGCCTCTTTCATAATCTGTGACCTGGCCTCGAAGGCCTCTTCGAGGGACTTTTTGACCTCGTTGGCGCGCGCCCCCATGACCGGCCTTTCTTCCTTGCTGAGCTGGCCAAATTTGCTGAAGGCCAGCATCAGGGCCGAACTGCGCCCCAGGTGCGCCACCCGCCAGGCTTCCAGAGCGGCTTCGTCTTGCACTGCTTCCAGAGCTTTCAATCCATCCTGCTCGATTTGGGTCAATTGTTCCAGCATGTTACCTCCGTCTTTTATTCATGGAACCGTGGTTTCCCAATGATTCCATCGTGTCTGTTCTCTACTTACATCAAACAAAAATCCCGTCCACTAATGGGACGGGACAGGGATTCCCGCGGTACCACCCAACTTAGCCGCTCGTGCAGCTCACTCTGGAGAACGGAGACCAGTTGATCGCTCACCTGCTCTCGAATCTCTTCCCTGCTAACGCCGGGATTGCGGTCCAGACTACCAGCAGCGTCACGCTACCTTCACCTGGACGGCTCGAGAGGGAACTTCGGTCGATTTCCACCGCATGCGGGTCTCAGTCAGTGCCCGCAATTTCCTGTCGGTTTCGGTCAACGTACTTTCCTCTGTCGTTGCCTGTTGGCTGTTATTATCGCCGGAAATGGCGGGATGTCAAGACTGGAAGGCCTGCACATAACGGGAGTGCAGCCTTCAGGCTGCGAACTCAGACCAGGAAGGCCTGCATTCAATCAAAGGTTTGTTTACCTGAGAAGGGCAAGGGAGGCCGACCCCTTCCCTTTAATCCCTTCCCCGATCCAGGTTGCTTTTCTCGCGAAACTGGCTTGATTGCGGGGAAGGGAATTTTTAACGTCAAAACGAGTTTGTGAGCGGAAAGAACACCGCTCACAGACTCGTTTTGACGGTTGCTTGCAAATCGGGCTGAAAGTCTATCTAATGCCCAAATCATAGTAGATGGTCAATTCGGTCAGTTCGCCCTGCTTCACCATCACCTTGAAGTCCGCTGCCATGGGGAAACCGCCGTCGTTCTCCGGATGGATGAAATAATTGCCGGGTTTCAATGCCACGATGAACGTGCCGTCGCCCTTAGATTTGACCGTCTTGACCTTCTTGACATCCTGATCATAGATCGTGAGGGAGCCTACATAAAATGTTTGCTTGACACAATTTTCGGCGATCTGCTCGCCCATGCACCTGCCCAGGAGCATTTTACCCTGGATGCCCGTCTCCACCTTCCCGCAGGCCGAAAGGAAAATGACCAGTAAAGTAAGTCCGAGTATGAGGCGGAACGATGACTTCATGAATGTGTCTCCTGTGATGGTTATAAATTCATTTCCCATATGAAGCGCAGGCCGTCCAGGGTCAGCCACGGGGCGATGACCTGGATGACCTGGGTTTCTTTGGCAACGATCTCCGCCAGCCCGCCGGTGGCGATGACGCGGGCGTCCTGCCCAATCTCGGCGCGGAAGCGCACCACCATCCCCTCGACCATGCTGACGTAGCCAAAGATCAGTCCAGACTGCATGGCATGGGTGGTGTTCCGCCCGATGACGGAAGGCGGACGCTGCAGGTCGATGCGCGGCAGTTTGGCCGCGCGGGTGAAAAGCGCCTCGGCGGCCAGGTTGATACCGGCAGTGATTGCTCCGCCCAGATAGTCGCCTTCCTTCGTCAGCGCATTGAAGGTGGTGGCGGTGCCAAAATCGATGATACAGGCCGGGCCGCCGTAGAGGCGCATCACCGCCACCGCATCAGCCACCCGGTCAGAACCGACCGCCTTGGGATCTTCGTAGCGGATGCGGATGCCGGTCTTGACGCCCGTATCCACCACCAGCGGTTCTTCGTCCAGGTATTCGCGGCAGGCCTGTACCAGCCGCCCGGTCAGTTGAGGTACCACCGAGGAAAGGCATACGCCGGTCAGGTCGGTGCGTTGGCGTCCAGCATTGGTCAGCAGGCCCAACAATTGCAGCCCATACTCATCCGGCATGCGGGTGGCATCCGTCGCCAGCCGCCAATGGTTGGTCAACTTCTCGCCATCATACAGGCCGATGGTCAGGTTGGTATTGCCGAGGTCAATGGTCAGGAGCATCTTCACTTATCCTTTGTCCGCGCCAGATCGTCCATCAATTGTACCGCCAAAGATGGGCAGATGACCGGTCAGGCCGCAAGCAGCCTTTCAGGCCGCAAGCAGGTGCATCCGCCGGAAGATCCACATCCCAACGATGAAGTAAATTGCCGACAGGATCGCCAGGGCGGTCAGTTCGTAGGTCACATCCTTCAGCCCGGCTCCGAGTGTCAGGATCTTGTTGAGCGCCACCACCGCGTGCGTGGGCGGGAGGATATCGTACGGACCGATGGCATGCCCGGCAATAGTGAACAGCGTGACCGCCGGCATCGGGAACATGACGCCGGAAAAGAACATCATCAATCCCAGCGGGAAGTTTGCCACCACGAACGCCTGCGAGACCGAACGGGTGAGACTGGCGACGATCAACCCCAGGCCGATGACCGACAGACCGGCGATGGCGCTGACCACGAAAGCGACCCACACCGGTCCCTGGCTGTGAAAGCCGAGCGCCAGTGCGGTTGCGAATGAGAGCCCGCTGGCGAGCGTCCCGACCAGCAGCAAGGCCGCGCACATCCCTGCCAGCAGGTCGAAGGAGGTCATGGGCGTGAGCATCAGCCGTCTGCAGCGCGCCGGTCTCGATCTCACGGGCCACCAGCATGGCCGCCAGGAAAATGAGCAGGATCACCGAAAAGATCAGCGTGCCCGGCACGTAGGTCTCGAATTCGGTGCGGGTGGCCGAGGCGCCCATGGGTACTTCAATATATTGGATGAGTGGTTCCTGCCCGGTAGCAGTCTGCACATAAGCATCCACGGTCATCAGCGCCATGTTAGCGCCGACCATGTAATAGGTGTTGGACAGGTCTCCGCCAAACGTGACTGCCGCCGTAACCGACCTGTCGCCGCCCTTCAGAGCCTGGATGGTGCGGGAAAATTCGGGCGGGATCTGGATGAAAGCGGTGGCCTTGCGGTCGCGCAGCATCGCCTCCGCCTCCGCCTGATCGGAAGTCTCCAACACTTTCAATAAAGGCCGCCCATCCGCATACGTGATGGCCTCAATGGCCTGACCGACCTGCTCGCCCGCATTGAAGAGTGTCCCGTCTGCCAGAGTCACGCCTGCATCCTGGTTGATCAGCGCGATGGGGTAGGAGGTGGAACCGCCCTGGAACCACAGCCAGTATAGGAACACGAAGAAAGGCGCGAAAGCCAACGTCAGCGCCAGCATCCATTTGTCGCGTAGGATCTCGCGCATGGTCTTGCGAAAAACGATCCAGGCCCGGTTGCCTCGGAGTAGTTTCATTCCCGCAGCCTCCTTCCCGTCAGTGAGATGAATACATCTTCCAGGCTGTTGGGACGCAGCCGCACCTCCCCGGCCTGCACATGCAGGCCGCGCAGAGTCTCCAAGATGGGCGGGAGCAGGTCCACGGCGGCGCGCGCCCGGACAATCAGGGTGTGATTGCGACAGGTGATCTGCGGCACAAGCGGCTTGAGCGCAAGTATAGTTCCTTCCATGCCGCCATCCAACTCGATCTCGAGTACATCGCCTTCACCGGCGCTGTGTTTGAGCGCTTCGGGAGTGTCGACCACCAACAAGCGGCCCCGGTCGATGATGGCGACCCGGTCAGCCATGCGCTCGGCTTCGTCCATGTTATGGGTGGTCAGGATGATCGTCTTCCGGCGGGCCATCGAGCGGACGTATTCCCGCACCAGCACCCGGCTCTGCGGGTCCAGCCCGGCCTCGGGTTCGTCCAGCACCAGCACCTGCGGGTCGTGGACCAGGGCCATGGCCAGGTTTAGCCGACGCTGCATCCCGCCCGAAAGCGTGCGGGCTAATTTGTCCTTTTTCTCTTCCAAGTCCAGGTCGCGCAGCAGTTGCAGACTGCGCTGGCGGGCGGTTTTTCCAGTTGAGCCGTACATTTCGCCGATGAACTGCATCTGTTCCAGGCAGGTCAAGTTGACCCACAAGGTGATGTTCTGCGGGCATACACCCACGCGAGAGCGGACCTGCGCATCTCCATCCGTGATGGCCTTCCCATGGATCAACACATCCCCGGAATCTGCTTTGAGCAGGCCGCAGAGCATGTTGATCGAGGTGGTCTTGCCGGCTCCGTTCGGACCCAGCAGGCCAAAGACCTCCCCCTCTTGAATTTGCAGTGACAGGTCGTCCACAGCGGTAAGTGAGCCGTAGCGCTTGGTGATGTGGCGGGTTTCGATGACGATGGGGGACATGCTGAACTTCCTTTTTAATGTGAAACCTAACGGAAAATGGATACCAGCGCCCACGTCAGAATGACCAAAGAGACGGGCATCCATACCCACGCCCACCCACCCGGGTCCGACGGGCCGCTCCCCACGCCGCCGGGCTGGATGGAGAGCAGGGGGATGTCGGCAGTCCGTTGCGCCACTTCTTCGTCGCTGATACGGAAGGGATTGAACCCTTCGAAAAATCCGGCAAAACCGGCGTTCTTGAATATCTGGCGGATGACTTTTCCCCGGATGTCCAGGTTGGAGACCTCGTTGATCGTCCCGGCGATGGTCCCGCCCGGCAGGATGGCCTCGATGACCGGATTGGAGCGCACGTTGCGATACCAGTCCGATGCGCCTCTGAACCCCGAGACGAGGTAGACCTTGCCGTCCTGAATGGCGTAGTTGACCGGCGCGTAGCGCAATTTGCCGGTTTTCCGCCCGATAACCTTCAAGACCATGATGTATCCGACCAGCGGGTTGCCGAAGAACGGGCCAAACCCCAGCCGGAACATCGGTACCATGAAGAACTTGTTGAGGAACCAGAAGATACGCCGCATAATCGTCCCTTTCCCTTAGCCAAGACCCTTTAAAATGAAATCGACCAGTGTCGCCAGGATGCGCTCCGGGGGCATGGTTTTATCCGTGATCTGGAAATAGTTGTTCAAATAGGGCAGCATCTGGCTGTCCCCCACCAGGATCAATATGCCGTTGACCAGTCGGGCCGATGCATCCAGGTCCGCCTGCGGGCCGATCTCCCCCCGCTGGACGGCATTTTCAAGCATCTCCAGCACCACCTTGCGCATCATCTCGGCCATTGGGCGCACGACCCGTTCTGCCAGGTCCGGGTCACCCTGGTAGGCTGCCCGGCAGAGGAAGCGCATCAGTCCCGCCTCGGTTTTCCCCCACTCGATCCCCACAGCCAGGTAGGCTTGCAAAGCCTCTCGCAGCGGCATCGCCTTCAAATACGGCCCGGACATCTCGAACATGGTGGTGATGTAATAGACGCAAAACTCGATGGCGAAATCGAGCAAGCCGTTGCGGTTGGGGAAATATTGATAAAGCGAACCCACCGAGACATCCGCCCGGCGGGCAATTTCCTTGATATTGAGAGCGGCGGGACCCTTCTCGGTGGCCTCTTCCAGGATGGCATGGATGACCGCTTCCTGCCGGCTCGGGTCCAGCCGCCGGAAGGTGCGAGTCACCCGGCCTTCGCTCTCAAGGGTCTGGATAAAAGTTTGTGGGTTGAACCAATCCGTCATCGTCATATAATATGAACCTTTAGTTCATATTATATGAACCATTCTTTCATTTGTCAAGCGATTTGCTGGCTTCGATAATCTCGGCTGCCATATCGTAGCGGCTGAACTGAGGCATCAGGTACACCCCCTGCGCCCAGCTCCTTAGCGATTGAATCAGGTCCACCGCCATATCGATGCCCGCCTGAGGGCTGGCCTCCCCGGCGTTCTCCATTTGCAGCAGCATTTCGGCGGGGATGGAAATTCCCGGCACTTCGTGCTGGAGAAAGCGCGCATGGCGGGTGTTGACCAGCGGCAGGACTTCGACCAGCAACGGTTTCCCCAGCGGGCCGTATTTGGCGGCATATTTTTCCAGGAAAGCCGGCCCGTCATCCGACCGGTAAATCGGCTGCGTCAGGAAGAAATCCGCTCCCGCCAGTACCTTGCGGTGGGCATTGCGGATCTCCTGCTCCGGCTCAGCCGGGTTCAGGTTCAGAGCCGCCCCCACGAAGAAGGTGGTTGGCTGGCCGATGGATGCGCCGGAATGGTCGATACCGGCATTGAAGCCCTGTTTGATCAACTTGATCAGGCCGGAGGGGACCAGGTCGTAATTGTCGGCGGCTTCGGGGTAATCGCCCACCGAAGTGGGGTCGCCCATGACGACGAAGATATTGCGCAGGCCAAGGGCATAGGCGGCCAGCAGGTCACCTTGCACCCGCAGCAGGTTACGCCCGCGGGTGGGGAAGTGCAGGGTCGTCTCAGCGCCCACCTGCCGCTGGATCACTTCGCAGACCGCCCAGGCAGACATGCGCATGCGCGCCATTGGGCTGTCGGCCACGTTGATCACGTCTGCCCCGGATTCGGTCAGCAGGGATGCTCCCGCGATCAGTTTATGGGTCGAAAGGCCACGCGGCGGGTCCATCTCGGCGGACAGAACAAACTGTCCTTTTGCCAATTTCTGCGCCAGGCGGGAGGGCGGCTCGCTCGAAGCACTCACTTCGGCCGCCTCTACCACTTCCGCACCCTGGAAGACCTGCATAGCACAGCCGGAGGGGTTCGCCTCCACCGCCTTGCGCATGGAGGCAATGTGACGGGGAGTAGTGCCGCAGCAACCGCCGATGATGCGTGCCCCGGCTTCACAGAATGCCAGGGCGTAATCGCCGAAATAATCCGCCTCGGCAGGGTACATGATCCGCCCGCCCACCTGCTCGGGCCAGCCGGCGTTGGGCTTAACCCACAACCTGGCTGCCGGTTGGGCAGCGTGCATAGCCTTGACCAGCCGCAGCAACTGGGCCGGGCCGCCAGAGCAATTGACCCCGATCACATCAGCGCCTGCATCCACCAGGGCGCGGGCCACCTTTTCGGGCAAGTCGCCCAGAAGGGTGCGGTCGTCGCGGGTGAACGTGACTGAAGCCACGATGGGGAGTTCGAGATTTAGGGCCTCTCTGACTGCCAGGGCAGCCTTGATGGCCTCCTGCACCTCGTACAGGTCGCTCATGGTCTCGATAACAAGCAGATCCACCCCCGCCCCCGCGAGAGCCTGCACCTGTCCGGTGAATGCCTGGCGGGCTTCATCCAACTGCACCCGACCAAAGGGAGCGATGCGCACCCCCAGCGGACCGACGTCACCGGCCACGAAAGCCTCGGGGAAAGAGGCCGCCGCCCGCCGGGCTGCTTCCACGCCGGCGCGGTTGATCACCTCCACTTTATCTTCCAGCCCATGTTTGCTCAATTTGAAGCGGTTAGCGCCAAAGGTATTGCTGAGGATGATCTGCGCCCCGGCTTCAAGATATTCGTGGTGGATACCTTCGACCGTGGAAGGGTCGGTCAGGTTGAGTTCATCGAAGCACTGGTCGAAGGCCGCCCCGCGTGAATGCAGCAGCGTGCCCATGGCCCCGTCGGCGACCAGCGGTGAAGGGGAATTTTCCAGGGTATCGAGGAATTGATTTTTCATCGAACGGCTTCCAGGTGGTTTTTCTCATCCACCAGGACGATGGTCGGTTTCCAATCTTCCGGCAGAGGTTCTTCGACCTGGGCATAGGCCATGATGATGATATGGTCGCCGGGGTGGAGCAGCCGCGCGGCGGCTCCGTTAGGCTGGATCACCCCGCTGCCAGCCGGCCCGGAGATGATGTAAGTCTCCAGGCGCTCGCCATTCTCGACGTCGGCGACCTGGACCAATTCGAACTCGCGCATGCCCGCCGCGGCGAGCAGGTCTGCATCGACGGTCAGGCTGCCTTCGTAATTCAGGTCTGCGCTGGTGACCACCGCCCGGTGGATCTTAGATTTCAGTAAGGTTCGATAAATCATTGTGTTCCCTCTCCTGCGGTAACATGTTCTTTCGTAGAGCGAAATAGTATTTCGCTCTACTCCCGCCCCATATTCTATCTCACTTCATCAACTGCTCCACCCGGCTTTCACCGGTGGAGTAATATTTGGCCTGCGGGTGATGAATAATGATCGCAGCGGTGGACTGCTCCGGGATCAACTGGAAGGCCGGGCTGAGCGACATGCCCAATTCCTTCTCCGCCGGCAGCAGATCGAACAACTTGCGGTGGTCCTCCAGGTCAGGCACGGCCGGGTAGCCCCACGAATAACGCTTACCCTGCTTTTCGCCGATCCCCAATTCCCGCCGGACATGCCGGTGCAGGTATTCCGCCGTCGCCTCCGCCGTCTGGACAGCCAGCCCGTGGGTGAAGTAGCCTTCCGAATAATTGACCTCGGCCTGCAGTTGGTCAAAACGCTCGGTGGCCTCCGGCCCAACCGTCACGATCTGGAACGCGACCACGTCCATTTGACCCGAACTGACCGGCGCAAAATAGTCCGCCAGGCACAGGTGCTCATCATTGGGCTGGCGCGGGAAGTTGAACCGGCTCAGCACGACCGGATTTCCTCCCAGGCTTTCTGGATCATAAACCAGCAAGTCATCCCCCTCTGCCTGGCAGGGATAGATCCCGTATACGCCCTGCGGCCTCAACCAGCCTTCCCGGATGGCTTCCTTCTTCATCTGCTCCAGCCTGGCATTGAACTCAGCCTTCAACTTCTCCCACTCCGGCCCGTGAGTGTTCTTCGCACCCCACGAGAGGCGGTAGAGTTCATTGATGTTGAGATCCTTGAAGACAAGCTCCAGCGGCATCTCCTTCACCACCCGCGGGCCTAGTTTCTGCGGCAGCGATAGCGGAGCCGGGACAATGCCGGAGTGCCTGTTTTCACTCACGACGGGATCTTTCTCCACCATCCGCCCGGTCTCGCGGTCGGCTTCCTGGCGGGTCTCCACCAGCAGGGCCGGTTTCCGCTGCGGGTCGATCAGCCGGTCCATCGTTTCCAAACCCTCAAAAGCATCCTTGCAGTAGAACACTCCCGCCTCATAAGGGCTTCCATCCTCGGTGAAGAGGATGCGCCTGCCGAAGCGCCGGTTGATGGCGGCCCCGCCGATCAGCACCGGGTGTTTCAACCCGCGCCGCTGCAATTCATTGACGATCAGCGGCATCTGACGGGAGGTGCTCACCAGCAGAGCCGACAGTCCGATGGCGGTGGCGTTGACCTCCACGGCCTTGCTGATGATCGTCTCCGCCGGGACCTGTTTGCCCAGGTCTACCACGGTGTAGCCGTTGTTCGCCAGGATAGTTTTGACCAGGTTCTTGCCGATGTCGTGCACATCCCCGTAGACGGTCGCCAGCACGATAGTGCCCTTGGTGACACCTTCCACTTTTTCGAGATACGTCTCCAGGTGTGAGACGGATTTCTTCATTACCTCAGCCGACTGCAGGACAAATGGCAGGATCAACTCGCCCGCGCCGAACTTGTCGCCAACTTCTTTCATGGCCGGCAGCAGGACGGTATTGAGGACCTGTACGGCCCGGGTGTGATTCTCGCTGCTCTCGGCGGCATTGGCCGGTTTTTCACCAGGCGCCAGCGGATGCGGCATCAAGCTGTCGATATCCTGCTCCACCCCTTCCTTGTGGCGGTGCAGGATGCGCCAGTGCAGCCGTTCTTCGGCGCTCATCCCCTCGGTAGGGTTAGCCGACGCTTCGGCTGCCTGCGGGGTGACTGTCTCGAAATGCTCGATATAGCGCTGGAGCGCGTCCGCCCGGCGGTTGAAGAGGAGATCCTCAGCCAGTTGGCGCTCCTCCGCCGGGATATCGGCATAGGCAGTCACGTGGGCCGGGTTGATGATGGCCATATCCAGACCAGCCTGGACGCAGTGATGCAACATGACTGAGTTCAGCACCGGGCGAGCCTGCGGCGCCAGCCCAAAGGACAGGTTGCTCACACCCAGCGATGCCAGCACACCAGGGAGGGCAGTCTTGATCAGGCGGATGGCCTCGATGGTCTCGATGGCGGAATCGGCAAACTCGGCGTCGCCGGTCGCAAGGGTGAATGTGAGCGTGTCGAAAACGAGTGTCTCGGGCGGCAGGCTGTGCTCGTTGACCGCAATATCGTAGATGCGTTTGGCAACTTCCAATTTGCGCTCGCGCGAGCGAGCCATGCCCTGCTCATCGATGGTCAAGCAGATGACAGCGGCGTTGTATTTCTTCGCCAGCGCAAAGACCTTGTCGGCCTTGGCGCGGCCTGCCTCCAGGTGGGTGGAGTTGATCAGGCAGCGCCCGGGCGCGGTCTGAAGGGCCGCCTCGAGCACATCCAGTTCGGTTGTGTCGATCACCAGCGGCACATCCACCCCCAATTCCAGTTTCTTGACCACCTTGCGCATCAACTCGACCTCATCCGGCCGCTCCGTCACGGCGCAGGAGATATCCAGCGCGTGCGCGCCAAACTCCACCTGCTCGCGGGCGATCTCGAGGATGGCGTCGTAATTCTCTTCCAGCAGCAGGCGCTTGAACTTCTTGCTGCCCTGGGCATTGCAGCGCTCGCCCAGCAGGGTGGGTGGGGGTTCCTGCCGCATGGCGATGGCAGACATGGCTGAGGCCAGCCGCGGTTCCACTTGCTCCGGGCGGGGCGGGTGCGGTTGACCGCCAACTCGCTCGACCAGCAGTTTCAGATGTTCGGGAGTGGTGCCGCAGCAGCCGCCAACCACCGAGATGTGGTTCTTCTCGACGAACTCCGTCAGCGCCTGCGCGAACGGCTCCGGTTCGAGCGGATAGACCGCCTGCCCATCCACGTTGAGCGGTAAGCCGGCATTGGGGATGCATGAGACCGGCAGGACGGATTGCTCGCCCAGGATGCGCATGGGCTCGCGCATGTGTTCCGGCCCGGTGGAGCAGTTCAGCCCGATGACATCGATGGACAGCCCCTGCAGGATCGTCAGGGCGGCGGTGATATCCGTCCCCAGCAGCATCCGCCCGGTGGTATCCAGCGTGACTTGCGCCTGCACCGGCAGCCTCACGCCGGTCTCGTCGAAAGCCTTGTGGATGCCGGTGATGGCCGCCTTGACTTCCAGGATATCCTGCGAAGTTTCGATCAGTAACAGGTCCACCCCACCGCGGATGAGGCCAGTGGCCTGCTCGCAGAAAACATCCACCAATTCGTCGAACGTGACGTTGGAGAGTTCCGGGTCGTTGGCGGAGGGCAGTTTGCCGGTCGGGCCAATCGACCCGGCTACAAAGCGCTCATGCGTCCCGTCGCGGCGGGAATACTCGTCCGCCAGCCGCTTCGCCAGCCGGGCGGCGGTCTCGTTGATCTCGAGCACCCGCTCTTGCAGGCCGTATTCCTTCATGGTGAGGCGGTTGGAACGGAAGGTATTGGTCTCGATCACGTCTACGCCCACGTCCAGGAAAGAGCGGTGAACCTGCTCCACTGCCTGAGGGAAAGAGATGACCAGGAAGTCGTTGCAGCCGGCAGTCCTTTCGCCGCCGAATTGTTCGGCGGTCAGGTCCATTTTCTGCAGGTTGGTTCCCATAGCGCCATCGAAAACGAGCACCTTTTTTTCAAGAGCATCCAGGTAGCGGCGGTTGGTATAGTTTTTCAATTTATTCGCCTCTTTCCCTGGCCCATAACCAGGTGATGAAATCTTGTTCAAAGGTCGGCGCGCCAAGAGAGTGGAGCCTCTGCAAGACCGTCGCCCGGTGATCCGTGCCATGATTGACCAAATGCATCAACACTTCTTCACGCGAGCTGGGCATGTTCTCAGCTCTGGCACGCAGGTCCGTTTCGCTCAGGGTGGAGACATAATCGTGCAGATCCTTCGCTACAGATTCAAACATTTCCCGCCCAGTCACGTGATCGGGAAAATCCTCAAAATCGAGATGGCCTACGTCGGGCAGGTTCTTTAGCCCAGCCAGCCAGCGCCGCTCGGTGCTCGCCAGATGGACCATCAGGTTGCGGATGGAGCCGCGCGAGTACGGGTCTTCCTGCAGGAAATGGGCCTTGGTGATCTGCGAAACTGACTCCCACACCTGCCGGTTCATGGCGATGTCATAATCGATCAAAGTCTGAATTAAGTCCATCGATGCCATATTTCTCCTTATTTGGACAAATATGGTTGACTTTTATCACAGGCCGTGATGATTGTCAAATAAGCGGGTCGTGCTCTCGAAAAGCCCATTAAAATTTAAAGGCTTTCTCATGATTGAGAAGTCCACAAGATTTTCGGCCCTCACCCCATCCCTCTCCCTGAAGGGAGAGGGAGAAAGAAGCGAAAAGGAGGTGCTTGGGCCAAGAACGCCCTGCGCACCTCCTTTTTCGCTTTACTTCCAGCAGAAATACTGGAACTAAATAGAACAATATTTTTTGAACTAACCCCCCAAAAAGGTGATTTTCTTGACTTTTGCACCCCATTTGTGCTAGATTAAGGTATCTTGTAAATAGAAGGTTGCCATGCACCACGAACGCGTCTCTGAAAATGTCTACTGGTTCCAAAGCGAAGTCTATGCGCTCGTCACCGCCGGCGTTGTGGCGGGGCCTCAATGGGCCATCGTGATCGATACCCTGGCCCTGCCCGATGAAACCCTGGCCATTCGTGATTTCGTCGAACACGAGATCGGCGTGCAGGTCCGCTATGTCATCAACACCCATTACCACGCCGACCATACCTGGGGGAACTGCTTCTTCCCCGGCGCGACCATTATTTCCCATGCCCTCTGCCGCGACCTGCTGCAGGAACGCGCCATACCGGCGCTCGAAACCGCCAAAAAGGGCAACGCTGCTTTCCGACAGGTCAAGATCGTCCTGCCGCACCTGACCTTCGACCAGGGCGTACTGACCCTGCGGGTGGGGAAAAAGAACCTTACCATCATGCCCACACCGGGGCACAGCGCCGACGGGATCTCCGTACTGATCGAAGAGGACCGGGTTCTCTTCGCCGGGGACGCCTTCATGCCCCTGCCGTATATTGTCGACGGTAATGCCGAGGAGATCGCCGCCACCATCAAGAAGATCGGCCGGATGGGCCTGGAGAACATCATCCAGGGTCACGGCGACATCATCCTGCGGGGCGAGATCGAAGCCGCCGTCAAGGAGAACCTGAGTTACCTCGCCAATATCCACAAGGTGGCCAAGACCGCCGCCCGCCGCAAAGCCTCGCTGGATTACCTGGATGAGAATGACATCGAGTCCTGCGGGAAGAGCCGGGTCCACTTGAGCGGGCTGGCGGGGGAACTCCACCGCCGCAACTTGCGCGCCCTCCTGCGGGAAGAGCAGGCTGTTGCGGTCGAAGCAAAGAAGTAATCCCAACTCCATTATAAAATGAAGAAGCCTGGTCGTTATCAGATGACCGGGCTTTTTTGTTCCGTGCGTTTACAAATGCAGGTGGAGGGGAAATCCTACAACGAAATTTCATTCCTGCGCGTCTTGGAGATGCGTGAAGCGGTTTTCCCGCCTTTGCGGACGCTGTCATTCCGCTTCGGCCCCTCGTCAGGGTCCGTCTTTTTGTTTTTTTGCGCTTCGGCGGCTTTCTTTTCGCGCCGTTGTTGCAGGATCACCGGCAGCCCGTGCCGCCGTTCCGTCCCGGCCAACAGACGCTGGATGTTCGGGCGCAGACCCCAAATCATCAAGGCTTCGGCCAGTACGCCATAGACAACATAGGCCCACGGTCCCGCACCCGACAGGGCACGGATCGTGAAAATAAGGATTGTGATAAAGCCGATGCTCAAGGTGGTCACCGAGGCAAAGCCGGTCCCAAACCAAATCAGGTAGCATACTGGCAGGAGGATGAACCCCGCCGGAGGCCACAGGCCAAACGCCCCGCCTCCGGCGGCGGCTCCGCCTGCCCCGCCGCGTAGATAGATACGCCCCTGCGGGTTCTTTTCCGCCAGGAAGATGGAGTAATTATTTCCAAGGATGGCCGCAATAGGCGCCAGGGCATGGATCCAGACGTTGCCGGTCAACCAGCGAGCCAGCCAAACCGTCACGGCTGCTTTGAGAACGTCCAGTGCCCCCGTCAGCACCCCCGCGAATGGGCCGGCGGCGCGCATGGCGTTCGTACCGCCCGTCCGCCCACTGGCAACATTGCGGATATCTTTCCCCGAAAGCAATTTCACCACCACCAGCCCAAAAGGAATTGATCCGAGTAAATAGGATGCCAGCAGGATGGCGGCATCGATCAGGAAATTCATTGACGGCTCCTCAGCGCGATCATCTTTTCAGGGTTACCCATCCGGGCTAAAAGGAAGAGGTGTGCAGTTTGTTCCACCCGCACACCCCGGTGCTCCTTATAAATCACCATCGGATTGCATAAATGTTAACACAGAAACATGAGAAAAGTCTCACTCAAGTGGATTTTTGGCTGAACTTCTCCGTCTAGCGGAACCAGATCATCAGCCCGCAAAGCAGGAGCAGCATCACGGTCGGTTCGACGAACGCCCGCCGGACCGGATTCCCCTCCGCCAGGCTGGCGGAAAGGAGGGTCAACGCATACAGCGGTCCCAACAAAGCCAGCCCATAACGGACCGGCGTGAGCGGCAGGTAGTGCAACGCCGCTCCCAACTGGGCAATGACCACGGCAATCCCGGCTGACCAGATCGGTTCCCAGCGCTCATTCAGGCGCAGGTGCAGCGTCCGTAAAGCCGCCAGCCCGGCCCCTATGAACAGCGCCGGAGTCACCAGCACCAGGCGGGCGTTGGAGGCTTTCAGGGCCACCGCCAGGATGAGAAAGATCACGAAGGCCACCACGGTCAGGATCGAGGTGGCGAAGGGATAACGCAGGTCGGTCGGGTCCACCACGGTGAACTCGGAATAGAAAACGATCAGCAGGATCACCGCAACCATCCCAAAACCCAGCCACCAAACACTGGTGCGCGGCAGGGTATAGAGGGCGATACCGGTCACCAGCACAGTCAGGGTGGGCAGGAGCCAGTGTTCGCGGGTCTCGCCTTTTTCGAGGGAGGGGTGCGTCTGCAGGAGCCAGTCCACCCCCGCGGCGGTCAGACCGGCCGCCAGGATCACCACCAGGGTGTTCAGGTTGAGGGTGAAATCCAGCTTCAATTTCCACAGGGCCAGGTGCAGGTCATATTGCGGGGTGGCGATGACGTGCGTCAGCGCAAATGCCAGCAAGACGGCAGCAGTCAAAACACTCAAGCGGGTGGGGTCGGGCAGGTGACGGCGTTCCATCATTTGTGGATTGTACCTCATCAGCACATCGTGCGCAAAAGCCCGGTTGCCAAGGTTATTGTTGGTTTTCAGGAATCTGTTAGCCGCGGGATAGGCGCACTTTCCTCAACCGGCATATACTATCCGTGCAATGCACAACCTGCCGCCCCGGCGATCATTTCAGGAGGATTTTATGAAAGTCTTGGCAATCATGGGCAGCCCCCGCAAAGGCGACAGTTACCGTATCACCCGCCGGGTGGAAACCCGCATGAAGGAACTCGGCCCGGTGGACTTTGAATACGTGTTCTTGAAGGATATCGATATCCAACTGTGCCAGGGTTGTTTTTTATGCACTTCCAAAGGCGAAGAGCACTGCCCCATTCGTGATGACTGTCCAACGGTACTGGATAAAATGCTAGCTGCCGATGGAGTGTTGTTTGTCTCGCCGGTCTACGCCCTCAGCGTAACTGGCTTGATGAAAAACTTCAAGGACCGCCTGGCCTACAACGCCCACCGGCCGCGTTTCTTCGGAAAATATGGCATGTCCATCGTCACCTCCGCCGGGACCGGGCTGGAGGGAGCCATTAATTATTTGAACACTTTTTCGCTGTGGGGATTTAAGATCGTGCGCGGGCTGGCCCTGGTCCAATATCCGCATTTGCAACCCACCGCTTATCTCGAAGAACAGACCAGTGAGAAGATCCGTCTGGCAGCCGCCCGGTTCCATCGAGCCCTGACCGAGAAAAAACAAACGCCTCCCAGCCTGAGCCAGGTCTTGCAATTCAGGGTGTTGAAATGCAACACCATCGCGGCGGGGGATTTCTGGCAGGCCGACGGGGAATTTTTCAAGGACAGACCATCCTTTTTTTACCCCGCTCATATCGCCCCTCTCAAAAGATTGGCGGCCTGGCTGTTCGAAAAATTCTACTGGCGATTTATGAGGAAGAATTACGTGCTTCCAAAGGACGTTTGAATCCAGTTTCAGTGTTCCCACCCAATTTCCTTGACCGCTTTAGCGCCTGCATGATACACTTCGTCGGTAACAAATCCATGAGAAAGGAGGCGCACTACATGACCATCTACAATCCCGTTTTTCAAGCTCTTCTTCGCACCGCTCCCGCGAGCGGTACGATCAACCCTGTTCGGAGTGCGCCTGCTGCCTGCTAAGATATACGCATTAATGATTAGGCCACGGACACTCCAGCCCGTGGCCTTTTTTATTTCTCAACGGCCTTGGGCAACATCATGGCCGTTTTTCATTACATGATAGGATTTTAGACGCTTTCGCCATTGATTTAGTTTTTCGGGTGATCACGAAGAGAGGTTAACTATGAGCATCGATACTCCCCTATTCGAAGGTACCCTGGTCCGTCTCGGTCAAATCGACCACGAAAAGGACCCGAGCATTGTCTCCGCCTGGACACATGACGCCGGTTTCATGCGGATGATGTACACCGATCCCATGCGGCCGCTGGCTCCCTGGCAGGTCAAAAAGGAACTGGAAAAATTGGAAGAATCCCTCGAAAAGGACCGCAATATCTTCCACTTTCGCATCCGCTCCCGCCAGGAGGACAGCCTGCTCGGTTTCGGGGAGATCTACATGATCTCGTGGAACAATGCCCACGGGTATGTTCGTCTGGGCATCGGTTCTGCAACCGACCGCCGCCAGGGTTATGGACGCGAGGCGCTCAAAATGCTGCTCTACTATGCGTTCGTGGAACTCAATCTCTTTCGTCTTTCTGCCAACATCCCTGCCTATAACCTCCCCGCCCTGGGATTGTTCAAGTCCTACGGATTCCAGGAGGAAGTGTGCCGCCGCCAAGGCCTGGAACGAGACGGCCAGTTTTGGAATCTGTTGACCCTCGGTCTGCTTGCATCGGAGTGGAAGGAGACCCTGAAATGAACGAAAACCTGTTGAAAGGTGAACTCGTCTGCCTGGTCCACGAAGAACCCGAGACGCTCGCAAGGTTGGAATCGGAATGGGGCGCCAACAGCGCCTATTTACGGCTGCTTGACTGGGATCCAGCCCGCCGCTTTTCCGCAAAAACGGTCCAGAAATGGATCGAAAAGCTATACGAGAATGCCGATAATTATTTCTTTTCCATCCGCCTGCTCGAGAATGGCTGCATTGTCGGGGGCATCAGCCTGGATTCGATCAACTGGGTGCAGCGCGACTCCTTCGTCGGGATTGGCCTGGGCCAGCGTGAGAACTGGGGCAAAGGTTACGGCACCGACGCCATGAAGATCATGCTGAGGTACGCCTTTACCGAATTGAACCTGCGGCGGGTCACCCTGGATGTGTTCGAGTACAACGAACGCGGCATCCGCTCTTATGAGAAAGCCGGCTTTGTGGTCGAAGGCCGCATCCGTCAAATGATCCAGCGGGAAGGCCGCCGCTGGGATGTCATCTTCATGGGGATTTTGCGTGAAGATTGGTTGCAACTACAGAAAGGAACCTTATGATTGCGAAACTGAACGTGGTGAATGCACCCTCCATCCCGGGACTGGTATTCCGCCGGTTCCGCGGCGAGGCGGATTATCCGCAAATGGCCGACCTCATCGCGGCCTGCAAGGTCGTCGACGGGGTAGAGCGCACCACCACCGTGGAAAACATTGCCAATACCTATCGCCACCTCGAGAACTGCGATCCGGAGACGGACATGCTGATGGCAGAAGTCGACGGGCAGATGGTTGCCTACGGTCGCATCTGGTGGAGCGACCAGACCGACGGTGTGCGGTTGTACTTCCCCTTCGGATTCCTGCACCCGGCCTGGCGCGGAAAAGGCATCGGGTCGGCTCTGTGGGCGGCTGCCGAAGCACGCACCGGCGAGATCGCTACCGGACACCCGAAAGAGATGCCCAAGTTCATCCAGGTGGAACCTTTCGATACCGAGAAGGCATGGGTCACTGTGCTTCAGCGCAACGGCTACCAGCCGGTCCGCTATGAGACCCACATGGTGCGCGACCTGAGCGAACCCTTCCCGGAAGCGCCCATGCCGCCGGGTCTGGAGATCCGCCCCGTCAGGCGGGACCACTGGCACCAGATCTATGTTGCTTCCAATGAAGCCTTCCGTGATCATTGGGGCGCCCGCGACGAGAGTGAAGCCGAATTCCAACGCCAGCAGGAAGAACCGAATTGGGACCCGGAACTGTGGAAGGTCGGCTGGGACGGTGACCAGATTGCCGGTGTTGTGCATAACTTCGTCGAACCCAAAGAAAATATAGAGTATCAGCGCAGGCGCGGCTATACCGAAGGAATTTGCACCCGCCGTCCCTGGCGCAAAATGGGGCTGGCGCGGGCATTGCTCGTCCGCAGCATGCAAATGTTCAAGGAGATGGGCATGACCGAAACGGCTCTCAGCGTCGATTCGCAAAACCTGTCCGGCGCCTTCCGGCTTTACGAATTGGTCGGGTATCGCAAGGTCAAACAACAGACCATTTACCGCAAACCGATAGAGTAAAATAAGCTTGTTTGCTACATGCCATTGCCTTCTATATCCGAAAGGAGATACCCATGCAACTTCGCTGTTCTTACTGCCAGACCATGTTCCCCATCAGTCATGATGAAACCCTCGCCGCCATCGAGCACATGGCCGATAACAACCTGAAATACTACGACGCTCACTGTCCCAATTGCCGCCGGGCCAACCGGGTTGAACGGTTCAAACTGGAGGCTTCCTTTCCAGGCTGGCAGGATGCCATCAAATTGATGACCCGCCAGGCTACCGCAAAACCTGCCGCTGCCGCATCGGTAGAGAAGGCTGCTCCTGCCAAACTCAAGGCACCGGCCGCGAAGAAGGTTACTAAAGCAGCCGTCAAACCTGCCGCTGCTAAAAAGAAACCGGCCGCGCCAAAGGCTGCTCCTGCCGCCGCCAAACCCGCCGCTGCCAAGAAGAAACCGGCTGCGCCTGCTTCCACCGGCAAGGCAAAAAAGAAGTGACCATCCGGGCAGTCTTCTTCGATTTTGGCGGCGTGCTCGTCCGCACCGAATTCCAGGCCCCGCGCCAGCACCTTTCCGAGCGGCTGGGCCTGGAATATGACGACGTTGTCCGCATTGTTTTCGAAAGCGAAACCGCCGGGCAAGCCAGCATTGGCACCATCACTGAAGACCAGCACTGGGAAGCGGTCATGCGCCGCCTGCACCTGCCTATGTCAGAAACCGCCGCGATCCGGGACGAGTTTTTCGCCGGTGATGTGATCGACAGGGAATTGCTGGACGGCTTGCGGGATTTGAGGAAGACTTACAAGATTGGCCTCATCAGCAATGCCTGGTCGGGGCTGCGACCGTGGATCGTCTCCCGCAAATTCGACGACGCCTTCGATTTCATGGTCATTTCCGCCGAGGTGGGCGTGGCAAAACCGGATGCGCGCATTTACCAGTACGCGCTCGAGCAGTTTGACGTGGCCCCGGCCGAATCCGTTTTCGTGGATGATTTCCCCGTGAACGTGGAAGGAGCCCGTCTGGCGGGTATGCATGCCATCCTCTTTACCGCTCCAGAACCGGCCCTGACCCAATTGGACAAACTGTTGGCGCTCCATCGGTGAGGCCTGACCGAATTATCCGTTCGTGAATTGAGTTTCTTCGGGGTAGTCCTTCCTGCTGACTTTCGCTCGTTAAACATCTAATTTTCCTGGCAGCCTTCGCGCCTGCCTTGTACTCTTCATAAAAAATGTTCGCAAGTGTCCTATGAAAACCTTCATCGCTTCAACCCTAAATCAGTTCCGCCACCTGAACAAACCCGCCCGCTTATTCCTGGTGGCGCTGTTCCTGGACGGTTTGCTCTTCAGCGGCTGGAACCTCTTCTTCAATCTCTATATCATCGAAGCCGGCTACAGCCGTGACTTCCTCGGCTTGATCAACGCGGCCCCATCGCTTTCGGCGCTCCTGCTGGGTGTGCCCATGGGTCTACTATCGGACCGGATGGGCCGCAAGCTGGCCATGATCCTTGGCTTTGTCATGGCGAATTTCTTCATCATTGGCATGATCATGGTCCAGGTGGAGCATTGGAAACTGCTGCTGGCCTTCCTTTTTGGGGCTGCCGGTCAGTTGTATTTCATCAGCCAGGCCCCTTTCATGATGCGCACCTCCGATGAAAAAACTCGCGACATCCTCTTCAGCCTGAGTTACGGCATGTTCCCCCTGGCAAGCACCCTGGGGAATGTCCTGGCAGGCTACCTGCCCGGTACCTTCACCCGCCTGCTGGGTCTCACCAGCGGAGTGGATGCATACAAGGCAGTCTTGCTGTTCAGCGTCCTGACCAGTTTTTTTGTCATCGTGCCAATCATATTCATTCACGAACCTGCCAGGATTCAACCTGACAAACAGGCCCAGGCCGCGACCAAGAAACCGTCCATTTGGAAGACACTCTCGCGTCCGCTGACACTCAAACTGGCCCTGCCGAACCTGGTCATCGGCTTCGGCGCGGCCACGCTGGTGCCCTACTTCAATGTCTATTTCTCGGAGCATTACCACCTGAGCGATGCTTCCCTGGGGATCCTCTTCAGCGCAGGCGCGCTAGCCATCGGCATTGGCTGCATCATTGGCCCGCGCCTGGTGGGCAACCTGGGCGGCAAGATCCGCACCATCACCCTGGGTCAAGGGCTCAGCCTTATCTTCCTTTTGATGATTGGATTTTCACCCTGGCCCTGGCTGGCGGTAGTCGGCTTTATCGTCCGCGGCGCGCTGATGAACATGGTGGCGCCTCTTTTCGATGCTTTTGCGCTGGAGCACTCCCACGAGAGCGAACACGGGGCTGTCAACAGCATCCGCAACCTGGCCTGGAATTTCGGCTGGGTGATCGGGCCATATATTTCCGGCGTCGTCCAGCAGCGTTGGGGCTTCAGACCGCTGTTCATCAATACCGGCATCACCTATGCCATTGCCATTTTCCTGACCTGGTACTTCTTCCGCCCCGGCAAGATCATCCCGGCGGTTGCACCGGCTCCTGTTCTACCGGAAGATCCTGCTGAACCACCGCTGCCCGCTTCACTATAGATCCTGTAGTAATAAAAATTCTCCCGCGGATTCCCCGCGGGAGAATGACATTATCGGAAACGCGACCAACTAATTCGAGTTATCCTTCCCCGGCATATTCAAACGCAAATTTGATCCACGCAACCACCTCAGCATCCACCTGGCTCGCGTCGGTCAGGCGGACGACGTAATTACACATGCTACCCTTTGGCTGCTCGATCAAGCGCGCCGAAGGCGGCAAGTCCTTCACATTCAGCCCCAATTCGACCTTTTTGCTGCCAGATGGTCCCAACATCGCAAACTGCTTCTTTCGCCGCAGGCTGAGGTAGCCTTTTTTGGGGGCGATTTCGAACTCGCCCAGCGGCTGGACTTCCCGCATGACCGCCTCATGGATGGGCCGCAGGTCTGCCTTGGTGCCGCTGTAAATCCTCTGCAGGATCTCTTCCTGGTTCAGGTTCTCTGCCTGCCTCTGCCCGTCGGATTTCAATACCGCATGAACGACGGCATTGGCATCGCCATACCCCAGGCTTAATTTTTGCATCACCAGGCTGCGCAGTTCTCCATGTTTGCTGAGGCCGCTTTTCGTGACAATGGCAGTCAAATCGGCCATATTCTTGCCTGTTTTCTTCATTATGTTGTTCAACTGTGTCTGTTGAGCATGTTCGACACTGTTCATAGGGTCATCTCCTATACGATTAAGATAAATTTGGTTGTTATTATAGGATATGACGCCCTTGATTACAACCAACTCTAAGGAATTTATAAGCCTAATGTTACGCAGTCACAAGTACCCTTTTACAGCCTCGGAAACCGTAGATCAAGGCTTCCGAGGCTGTAATGATGCAATACATACCCTTTATTTTGACTTAATCGTTTTATGAAAAGGAACTACCAGAATATTACTATTGAGTAAATCCACCGGTGAACCATTTAAACAAGTACCGATAAGGCACTTTCTCAGAACGACATCATCAATAAAAGCACCTGATGGGTAGGTATTATAACCATCGCTGTAAAAAAGAAAAGTGATCCAGACATTTGGATAGCCTCTCAAATCACCTAAATGGGCGACATTGTTGAGACTAAAGATATTACTTTGCCACCCAAACGAAGATAGGTTTGTGTAACAATTCCCCCAATAAGTTTCGCCATCGATTGAGGCACCAAAGCACAATGAATCATTGGAATCATAGTACAAATTGGCCAGATATAAGAATTTCACCTGCACGTCGGTGGCATCTGCCAAGCTAAAAGGTCCATAATTCATATAAGATTTGACATTGGTTGGATAATGGCTGCCACACGGTAAGGAAGATCCGTTCGTTCCGCCTCCGACAGCCCAGGCACCATTATTGCCTGAGTAAGCTGCACAACCACGCTTACCCCATCCGTACCCTGAACCGGCTTCGTCGTCTAATACCCATACACCGGGAAAATCACCTTCAAAACCGTCACTCATGATATTGCTCCAGTCGCCCGGAGTTGTGAAGGACCACCAGGTTCCATTGTCTGCGTATGTTATCCCCGAACCATTAACTGCTCGTACCTGCCAGTAATATGTAGTGGTCATTTCTAAATCATGAATATTGGCGCCTTGATTGGATTCGGTAGACATCCAAGTAGTATCACAGATATTATTATTAATTGTATCGAGACAAAAATCATACCTTACCGCGTAATCGGCGGTGTTCCAATAAAAGTATATTTCTAAATAATACGCCGGTTGCTCATTTCCAGGGCTATTCTTGGAGAATGCCATTGGCGGTGGAATTGGCCTGACAATTAATGGCAGGAAGACGTGTGTGGTGTTTTTCAAAATAAATGTCGCTTCACCTGGTATTCCCTCCACTGATGCAATTGCGCTATAGATCCCTGGCAGGTTGTTAGCTATGAAAATGGATGTCGCAATGCCATTGATATCTGAAAGATCAGTATCGGCACGGTTCCCAGTATCCATGAAATAACCACCAGGACCGCTAATTGGTGCGGTGAATAATACTTCTACTCCACTGACCGGGTCATCATTGCCATCCAATACTTGGACGCTTAGTGGCAGTGTGAATGTTTCATTGATGGTGGCAGCCTGCCCGCTGCCGCTCAATACTGTGATCGTTGTTGGAATGCCTGGGGTTGCCATATTATTTAGCAGGAAACTTACCGTAGGAGTAATACTACTCACAGAGGCAATGATAGAGTAATCGCCGCTTATATCATTAGGAGTCAGGATAGAAGTTGTTGCAATGCCTGATTTATTAGTAACAATAGTCTCGGTACGAGAGTTATCCGCAAAAGTAGCGCTGGCACCGCTCATTGGCGCAGTAAAAAAAACATCTACTCCACTCACTGGAACATTATCGCCATCCGTAACTAATGCAATCAAAGGCAGGCCAAACGGTTGATTGGGCAAAGTTTCTTGACCACTTCCACTTAATACATGAACATAAAGAAGCGTCCCGTCACCAAAATATTCTGAAGCCCCAATGTCGCATTGAGCAATTCCACTTTCATCGCCATCTAGCGGTCGCAGAATACCATTCTCGTCAATACCAGGGCAAAAATCCGGGTCGCCAGCATCGACGGCCGGACTATCACTCTGCAAATAATGAACAGGAGGATTGTTGGATAATGTATTTTCTATTTTGGGGTCTTCATTGAATAAATCGCCCGTTGTTCCAAGCACACTGCAACCGGATGTGTCACTGATAATATTATGTCCATCTGAAATTAGAGTACCGTAACAATCACGGATATAAGATTGAACAAAATTGTTGGCGAGAATGCTGCCCCAAATTTCCATATTTCCGCCAAGAATATTTAATCCCGCGCCGTCTATACTGCTTTGGTTGTACGCAATTGTGGAATATTCTATAACACTATTCCCATCTACTATCGTGATGCCGCCACCGCTAAAATCGGCAATATTACCGGTGACTGTGCTGTTTTTTAAAATCAGGTTTCCACCAAAAATGGAAAAAATTCCACCGCCCCGGGACGAAGCATGATTATTTTTGATGGTGCTGTTCACTAGTGCGAAATCTGCACCATAAATGTAGATGCCGCCACTATCACTTGAAATGGAATTTTGGACCACAAATCGGTCCACGATAACACTAGAATCAGGATTTGAAGCCAAAATACCATTATTTGTATTTTCGCCATCAATGGTGGAAGCACCTACCTGTGAAGTGAATGTATCATTCCATCCCCCCGATAAAGTGACGCTAGAATTGATGATCACCACATTAGGGTAAGGATTTCCCGAGCCGTCAAAGGTATAAATACCGCTGGCTACCTTGACGGTATCATAATCAATGGATGCATTAAGTGCCCGCTGGATCGTTTTGCAAGGTGAAGCAATCGAGGCGCATGTGTTGCTGCCGCTATTGTCATTTCCACTTGGGGAAACATACCGCGTAGTACCAGTTATATCTGCTGGTTGAAAAGCATCCGGTTCAGGTTGAACTGAAGGCGTTGGAGAAAGATACGGCGTTGACGTGGTCAACAGTGAGCCGCTGGACTGTTCTGCATTTACGGAGCTAAACCCAAGGAGCAAGCAGGTTAAAGGATCAGGTTGAATATTAGCGCCTTTTTCTTCATCATTCCCTCCCGAGTTTGATAAGTGATACTCAACCGCTTTGAGATTTCCCCTCAATCCGAGGTTATGCTTTATACAAGGATCTCTCAAATTATAATCCTCTGTCAGGCAGAATAACATAATGAATTGAAATCGCCTCTCCCCTCAGTGATACAATCATCCCATGGGCACACTATTTCTCGTCGCCACCCCCATCGGCAACCTGGAAGACCTTAGTCCGCGCGCCCTGCGCATCCTGCGGGAGGCTCGTCTCATCGCCGCCGAGGATACGCGCGTCACCCGCAAACTGCTGACCCATTTCGATTTGCACACCTCCCTGACCAGTTACTATGAGCACAATAAACTCTCCAAACTGGAGGCAATCCTGGCAGCCCTGGCCTTAGGCGACGTGGCCCTCGTCTCGGATGCCGGGACGCCTGCCATCAACGACCCCGGCTATGAACTCGTCCGGGCCGCATTGGCCGCCGGGCACAACGTCAGTCCCATCCCCGGCCCCTCCGCTCCCCTGGCGGCGCTGGCTGCCTCCGGTCTGCCGACGGACTCCTTCCTCTACCTGGGTTACCTGCCGCGCAAAGCCTCCGAACGCAAGGCGCTGGCGAAGCAGGTGGCGGACCTATCCCATACCCTCATTTTCCTGGAAGCCCCCCACCGCCTGCTCGACAGCCTGGCGGACCTTCATGCCGTCCTGGGTGACCGGCCCATCGCCATTGCCCGCGAATTGACCAAACTCCACGAGGAGATCTGGCGCGGCAGCCTGGCGGAGGCGCAGCAGTATTTTGCCGCGAATCCGCCCCGCGGCGAGTTCACCCTGGTCGTCCACGGTCACACAGCCGTCGAAAAGCCCGCCTGGAGCGAAGCCGACCTGCTGCATGCCATCGCGAAAGGGCTGGGGGCAGGCGAGAGTCCTTCCGCCCTGGCGGCCCGGCTGGCTTCCGAATCCGGCTGGCCCCGGCGAGATATCTATCGATTGACCACCTCTTCTCCACAGAAAAACAGGTCTGCCCATGAACCTGGATGATCCCGCTTCATTCTCCAAACTTGACACGCTCGACATGCTCGGTCAGATCGACGGACTGCCCGACCAATTACAAGCCGCCTGGGAGCTGGGCCTGACCCTGCCCGATCCGTGGGTCGGCGACAAGCCGTCCACCCGCTCCATCCGCCAGGTCGTCCTGAGCGGCATGGGCGGGACCGGTATCGCCGCGGATCTCCTGGCTGCATATCTAGCGCCTACCTGCCGCCTGCCCGTCACCGTTTGGCGCGACTATGGACTGCCCGCCTGGGCGCACGGCCCTGCCACTCTGGTGATCGCTTCGTCCCACTCCGGCGATACCGAAGAGACGCTTGAACTCTTTCAAGGCCGCCCGGGAGGCCTCCTGCCGTCTCCTGGCCATCACTACCGGCGGCGAGTTGGAGCAGCGCGCTCTTTCTGCAGGCCTGCCCTTGTGGAAGTTCGGCCACACCGGTCAGCCCCGCTCGGCAGTGGGATTTTCCTTCGGGTTATTGCTGGCAGCCTTTTCGCGCCTGAGGTTTTTGGATTCATCTGCGAAAACAACTGGAGAACTGATCGCCTCTGCCGTGGATGCGATGAAAAAACAGCAGCAAACTTTGCATGCTGGTGTGGAAGTGGTCCGTAACCCGGCCAAACGTCAGGCGGGTCAATTGATGGGCCGCTGGGTCAATGTGTATGGCGCAGGTCTGATGGCGCCAGTGGCGCGCCGCTGGAAAGGCCAGTTGAACGAGATCGCCAAGGCCGGGGCCGGGTTCGAGGTCCTCCCCGAAGCCGATCACAATACCCTGGCCGGACTGATCCATCCCGCTGACTTTCAAACTCACACGCTGACCGTTTTCCTACGCTCCACCTTCGACCAGCCGCGCAACCAGCTCCGTTGCGACCTGACCCGCCATACCTTTATGGTCGAAGGCTTGAACACCGATATGTACCAGGCGCAGGGAGAATCCGCCCTGGCGCATATGTGGACGGCGCTGCATTTTGGTGATTATATGGCCTACTACCTGGCCTTGCTCTACGGCGTCGATCCCACCCCGGTGGAACTCGCTGTTAAATTTCAAGGCCGCCATGAAGGCGGCCTCCAGTAATATCCCTGTTTGATCTTTCTTCAACCTACAGTATTTGCAACGCCACGATCCCTGCGATGATTCCCAGCACCCCTCCGGCGGCGATATCGGAGAGGTAGTGCACGCCCATGGCGACCCGCGCCAGCGCCACCAGCGGCGCCCAGATACACAGCACGATCGCCAGCCAAAGCGGTCCCAATCCGACTGCAATCGTGGCGATCATCAAGGCGCGGGCGGCATGGCCCGACGGGAATGAGTGCGGATCGGTGGCGCGGTACCACTGACCCCACTCGCCTTCAGGCCTGCGCCGCCGGATAGTGAATTTGATCGCCATCACCAGCACCGCCAGAGCCAGGATGGCTATCAGCATTACCTGCGCCCATGGCCGCCAGAAGGAATCTCCCACAAACCATAGAATTGCCATAGCAGGCCACCAGAACCACGAATCGCCTGAATGCGCCAGGAACGAGCAGACACTTCGCAACAGACCTGGACGCCCGGCTATTTGCATGCGGGCGGTCAGCCTTTCGTCTAGTTTCAGGATGGTACCGATACTCACGCTTTAGCCATCTTCCTGGCAGCTTTTTCCGCCTTTTTCTTTTGCTTCGCCAGGTCTTCCCGCATCATTTCCAGTTGATGCAGTTTATCCACATCCATGCCTACTTCGGCATACGGGCAAACGATGGCCCTGCCGGTGATGTTCAGCCGGCTCATGATATTGGTTTCAGCCATTTGGAGGGTCAACTGGCCCGTCAGCAGGCGCAGGGCCGTGCCGAAGCCGATCATGGCTGCCTGTTTGAGCGGACTCTTGCGGGCATCGGTGATCTTGTCCCACAAATCGGTTTCTTCGCTGAGCAGCAGGCTGATACGGCCCACATTCAAGTCGCCGCCGCACACTTCCATGTCTTTGAGGCGCGTCCAGGTCCGCTTGGAACCGGGGTAGCGCTTCTCCATCACCTCGCGTTGGATCAGGTGGTAATAAACGTCCACCTTGGTCTGCATATCCGTATTCACCACCCAATCGACCATTTCGCCGGTGATGCCGGGGATATCCGAGGAAGCCAGCAGCACGTATTCCGCCTGCGGATTGATCTCTTTGGCCTTGCGCGCTCCTGCCTGCAGGTTTTCCACCATTTTCCCATGGTTGGAAACAAAATACATCTTCTTGCTGCACTTCACGTCACTCTTCTCGGTCAAGCCCACGATGATGACATTATCGATCGTTTTGGCATCGGATAGCGCATCCAACACCCACTGGATCATCGGTTTGCCGGCAATTTCGACGGTGGCTTTGGGCTGTCCGGTTGTTGCGGGGTAGAGGGGCTCTTCAGGTAAGGGAATTCCGCCTGCTGTCACGATTGCATCCATATATTCTCCTTGTCACATGTACGTCACTAAATTTTATTACGCTAATTCAATTCCTGTAAGGACGGCTCAAAGCCCATTTGTTCAGAGTTCCTCATACTCTTCCCGCGTCAGAGCGCGCTTTTTACCTGAAAGAGCGATCAAGGCCGATTCCATCATGTTCGTGCCAAAGGAGCGGCCATCCAGCACCGGCGTGGTCGTGACCAGGTATTTCACGCCACATTTTTTGAACAGTTCCACATCCTCGCGGCGTGGTCGTATTGGTGACGATCACTTTGCCCTGCATGTCATCGGGCATGTAGCGCTTGATGTAGTGACAGTCCCCGGCGATCACGGTGGCCCAATGGAAGTATTTGGGATATTTGGGCTTGCGCTCTTCCTGCTTCTCGCCGATCGGATAGACCCATTCGAAGGGCAGCCGCCCCGCCACCGGCATGAGCAGCCCGGCCATGGTCTTCAGTTGTTTTTCGCTGTGCAAGGCGATGGGGATTCCCAGCGAGAACATCATGTCGCCGAAGACACACTCATAACCGGCCTGCACAAAGCCGTGCGTCAGGCCCCAGCGGTCGGCCCCGGTCATCACGAAGACCTTTTTCCCGCCGCATTGCTGAACGTAATCGCCCAGTTTGGCTTCCACAAAAGCGGCGGCTTTCCTTTCAAGGGTGTTCTTCAGACCGGTGCCATCCACCACCGGGGTTTCCTTGATGAAGCGGACCATTTTCTCGACCGAATAAAGGCGGTACCATTTGTCGTCCACCATCAAGCCCAGGTCGGCCCCGCCCACCCCAAAGGCATCCACCTTCCCATCCAGTTCCTTGTATTTCAGTGCTGCGGCTTCCATGTCCCCATCGGTGCCAATGCGCTCGATGCTGATCGATTCCCCCAGCAAATTGACAGTCACTGCTTTGTTGCGTTTGGACGAACCAATGCTGATGCTGACCGCTCGTTTCATTTGTCCTGCCTCCTCGGTGGAATAACTGGCGAGAGTATACACCCATCCAAATTATCTGGAAATGGGGGGTAAATCACGGCTTTCACTGATTTTCAACCCCTGTTCATTGTTTCCGTTCCGATGCGCGATTGCGCAAAGCGGAGCTTCCTTAAAGTCGAGAAGTCATCAAGATCATTGACCCTCACCCCGTTTTTTTTTCGCAGTACATCAAACATAAGCATCGGAATCAAAAGGGACTATTTGTACTTTGACAAGGCCGCCTTGGTTTTTGCCCATCATCATTGATTCTACTCCGAATAGGACATATACTAAATACGATAAAAATTATAATATTAGGCAACATATAGATTTACCGGGATAATAAAAGGCAAGGAAGACAATGAGCAGGAACCAGACGGTTGGGATCCACCCCCCACAAGTAGTCATCATCGGCGGCGGATTTGCAGGTTTGCGCGCCGCCCAGACCCTGGCTCGGTCCAGCGTCGATGTCCTGATGATTGACCGCAATAACTATCACACCTTTTTTCCATTGTTGTATCAGGTGGCGGCAGCAGAGCTGGAACCAGAGGCCATTATTTATCCGCTCAGGAGCACTTTTCGTAATAAGAAGCACCTGCGCTTGCTGGTGGACCATGTCACCGCGGTGGATGTCGAAAAAAGGCTCGTCATCACTCTCAACCACACCATCTCCTATGATTACCTAATCCTGGCACCGGGAAGCGACGCTTACTTCTTTGGCGTCGAGGGCGCCTCCGATTATGCCTTGCCGCTGAAAACTCTCGCTCAAGCCGTATCCATCCGCAACCATATCCTTAGCCGCTTTGAGCAGGCTCTATTCGAGACTGACCCGGAAAAACGCCGCCGTATGCTTACCTTCGCTGTCATCGGCGGTGGACCTACCGGGGTGGAGTTTGTTGGCGCGCTGATCGAGTTGATCCGCGGACCGCTCTCCAAAGACTATTCTGCCCTGAACTTCAAGGAAGTGCGTTTGCTGCTGGTGGAGGCGTCGGACCACCTGCTGCCGGGTTTGCCGGAACGTTTGCAACAATATGCGCTGAAACGTCTACAAAAGATAGGGGTGGAAGTCCTTCTCGAAACCCCCGTCAGCCGGATCGGACCGGACAGCATCACTCTAAAAGACGATACCGTCATTCCATTGGAAACCGCTGTTTGGACCGCCGGCGTGCGGGGCGCTCCCCCTGCGAAAGCGGAGGGCCTGTCCATCCTGGGGAACGGCCAGATGCAGGTCTTGCCCACTCTCCAGATCCCCGCTCATCCCGAGGTCTACGTCACCGGCGACCTGGCGCGCCTGCAAGAAGACGATAAACTGCTCCCAATGGTGGCATTGCTGGCAATGCAGCAGGGCCGATGGGCAGCCAGGAATATCCTTCGCCAAATCAAGGGACAGGAGCAACGGGACTTCCACTACAAGGACCTGGGCACCCTGGCAGTGATCGGACGGAATGCCGCGGCGGTCCACCTGTTCGGGTTGGATTTCACCGGCTTTTTCGCCTGGTTGATCTGGCTGGTCGTGCACATCTACCGATTGATCGGTTTTCGTAACCGTCTGCTGGTATTAATCAATTGGGCCTGGGACTATATATTCTTTGACGCGGTGTCCGCCTGATAGTCCCGCTGCCGGCGGAAAGCCGCAAAGTCCACGCCATTCAATCTCCTCACGAAGTCACCCACAAGTAATATTCCACTTGACAACAATCACCATGTTGTATATGGTTGAGGCATATTCGCACGGAAAAATATATTCCGGTCTTGCATTGGAGGAATATGACCTTACGCCGCCTCGTTATCGTCTTTTTCGTCCTTTACGCCCTGCTGACCTTTTATCCGCTGGTGCTGATTGCCTTCGACCTGACAGCGCCTGCCGAACTCACCATCATCACCACCGTCGCCGGCTTTACCTTTGCCTTGCTCCATGCAGGTCAACGCGAAGGCTGGAAGAGCGCATTGCGCCTGCTGGCGCTGGTCTTCGGTGTCAGCCTGCTCTTTGAGAGCGTCGGCGTCGCCACCGGTCTCATATACGGGCCTTATCACTACACCGACAAACTTGGCCCGCTCTTCCTGGGACTCGTTCCTTACCTGATCCCCCTGGCCTGGTTCATGATGAGTTACCCCTCCTACGTCATCGCCGACCGGCTGATCCCCTCTCACTGGCACCGCTGGCAAAGGCTGCTGGCGATCTCCGCCATAGGCGGCCTGGCCATGACCGCCTGGGACCTAGTGATGGACCCCTTCATGGTCGGCGGGGGACACTGGGTCTGGGACACGGGCGGCGTCTATTTCGGTATTCCGCTGCAAAACTTCTGGGGCTGGTGGTTGACCACCTTTGTCACGTTTGCGCTCTTCCTACTTACCTCGGGGAAATCCACCCGCATGGCCCGCATCCAATCGGACCTACTGGCGATCGGCGCGTACACGGTCACGGCCTTTGGCATTGTGCTGGTCTGGCTCATCACCGGCAATGGCAACTTCGCCCTGATCGGCTTTTTCGCCATGCTGCCGTGGCCCATCGCCGGGTGGCTAAAGACGGCGTAAGGTCAGGCAGGAGTTATTGTTTTGGCTGCTATTATTACCACCCTGGGTTCCAGAACAACGGCTGAGTTGGGCTTTATCCTGCCCCATGAACATATCTTCGTGGATTTCAGGACTCCAGATCACGCCGAGCACGGTAAGGCCGAGGTCACCAATGTGGTTGCCCTGATGGCACCCGAGGTTGAAAAAGCGCGAGCGTTGGGAGTAACCGCCCAGGTCGACTGCACGCCGGTCGGTGTGGGCAGGAGGGCCGACATTTTGAGGGCGGTCTCCGAGGCAACGGGAATGCCTATCATCGCACCCACCGGGATTTATCGCGAACCCTGGGTGCCAGCCTGGGCTCACGCCGCCAGTGAAGCCAAATTGACCGAGTGGATGCTGGGCGAACTCCAGGGCGAAATCGAAGGCAGCGGGGTGCAAGCGGGATGGATCAAGTTAAGCGCCGGTGATGACGGAATAACGGATTGCGAGGCCAAGATCCTGCGCGCGGCTGCCCTGGCGGGCCGCGAAACCAATGCCGTAATCGGGAGTCACACCATCCGCGGATGGGTCGTACGGGACCAACTTGACATTATCGAGGCAGCGGGGTATTCGGCGAAACGCTTCATCTGGATCCACACACAAGCGGAGCCGGATTTCAATTTGCATCTTGAAATGGCTCAACGCGGGGCATGGCTGGAGTACGATGGAATTGGCTGGGGGAATGATGAAAACTATCTGGAAAACATTCAACGGTTATTGAACGCCGGCTTTGGTGACCAATTGATGCTGAGTCAAGACCGGGGCTGGTACGATCCGGCTAAGCCGGGTGGTGGCGAACCAATGCCATTTACGTATCTTTGCGAACAATTCCTGCCCAAACTGCGTATGGCCGGAGTGGATGAGGAAACGATCAACAAACTGACGCAGACCAATCCGTATCGGGCTTTTTCTCGTTGAGCGCTGGCAATATGACGCTTTAGCCTATCACCGGGTGGCTGAAAACGGCTTAGGTCCCGGGAATAATTTGAGAATACAATAGCGATTCGCTTCATTTTGAGGAGAAAAATCCAACTTGAAGTCGTACAAATTAAGATTCGGGCAATTATTTCTTTTGGCTTTCTTGCTCACTTTCCTCGTTCAAATGATCCACGAGGCGGGTCATTGGGCGGTCTACCAAGCCTATGGCCGCGGTCCTGTGTGGGGTTTCATTGGAATGGTGCAATTGTGGGATACCACCCCGCGGAATCCCTCTGAATGGGTAAAAACATCCTTGCCCGATGGTGAGCAAGGGTGGCTGCGCCTAACTTCACCAACAGACAGCAAAACCGAGGAGATTATTTCATCAGCAGCCGGTCCTGTGGCATCATTACTTGGCGCAATTTTGGGATTGCTATTGGTCTATCGAAGTAAAAATGGGGCTATTCAGCAAATCGGCTTGATGGTGACCCTGGTGACTTCCTTCGCAATGACCTTATATTATCTGAGAAGCCCAATGCGCACTGGCAGTGACAAATCTTCGGTTGCATTTCAACTGGGAATGGCCAAATCATTCATTGAAATACCCTTCGGGATCGCTTTTGTTGCCTGCCTGGTTTTGGGATTACGTGAATTGGATACTTGGAAAACAAGGTTAATATGGCTGGCAGTTATTCTGGTTAACAGCATATCTATAGGTATTACGTTGAACCTGGTAGATTCTTTTTTACGATCTCAAGTCAATGAGGGGAATCCGCTATTCCGGTCGGTGTTGGGGTTTTCGCTGCCCGTCCTCATTGTCAATAGTTTGGCCATTTTCGGTTTGTGGATATGGTGGCGCAGGATGAGAAAATCGCTTTCCATGCCTCAGCCAAACGCGCCCTGACATAGCCTGATCCCCCTGCCTGAAATGCAAGCCGTATAAGTTACCTTTATTCCCCGAGTTTATATGATTGATACGATCCTTTTCGACCTGGTTGGCGTGCTGTTATTTCCAAAAGCGAATTATGTGCACAACCCCCTGGTTGATGAAATTGATCATCAGGTCGGGGCAGTAACTAACGACATTGTTTTCAAGGAAAGGGTTTTGCGCAAGTACAGCCTCACCGATGACGGGTTTGATGACATCTTGCGTTCTATCGTCGAAAAATATGAGCCATTCCTTCCTCTTTGGAGAAAGCTGCCTGAAATAAGAAAGCGGTATAAACTTGGAATAATCAATAATGGGACTTATCTGACCTTCCCACAATTCGAGGGAAAGTACCATATCAGCCAACAATTTAATGTTTTTATATCTTCAGCGATAGAGGGTGTCTGTAAACCAGATCGCACAATTTATTTACGTGCTTGCGAGAGTTTGAACACCAAACCCCAGAATTGTCTTTTCATGGATGATGGCGAAGAAAATATTATTGGCGCAGAACGAGTTGGAATGGAGACCATTCACTGGCTTTCCAGAGTGGAAGGATTTCAGGAGTTCATTAATTACATCCACGTAATTGAGTAAATCCGAACAACGCAACAAAGCTCCAAATGAAATGACTTCACTATCCACGTATCAGGGCGAGATAATTATCTCGCCCTGATATTAATTTAATCTAGTTGATTTTCAATCTTCCAGCGTGGAGATATCGCCTTCGGGCAGGCCTTGCGCCCGCGCCTTCAGCACCCGCCGCATGATCTTGCCCGAGCGGGTCTTGGGCAGTTTGTCCACGAAGGTGATCTCTTCGGGTTTGGCGATGGGCCCCATCTCGTGCCCTACATGCTTGCGCAGTTCGTCCTTCAACTCATCCGAAGAAGCGAAGCCCGAGCGCAGGATCACATAGGTGTGGATGGCGGTGCCTTTCACGTCGTGCGGCAGGCCGATGGCAGCCGCCTCCGCCACCGCCGGGTGGCTGACCAAAGCCGACTCGATCTCGGCGGTGCCGAGCCGGTAACCGGAGACCTTGATCACGTCGTCCACCCGCCCGATGATCCAGTAGTAGCCGTCCTTGTCACGCTTGGCTGAATCGCCGGTCATGTATTTGCCGGGATACTTGCTCCAATACTGGCTGACGTAGCGCTCCGGGTCACCGTAGATACCTCGCAGCATGGCAGGCCAGGGTTTGTTCAACACCAGGAAGCCTTCCTCCCCATCGCCGACGGGCTGGCCCTCTTCATTGAGGATATCCGCCTGAACGCCGAAGTAAGGCCGCGTGCCCGAACCGGGTTTGAGCGAAACCGCTGGTGTGGGTGCGATCATGAACATGCCCGTCTCGGTCTGCCACCACGTGTCCATGATGGGGCAGCGATCCTTGCCGATGACATGGTGATACCACTTCCATGCCTCCGGGTTGATCGGCTCACCCACCGAGCCCAGCAGCCGCAGCGATGACAGGTCGTGGCGGTTGGGCCAGGCTTCGCCGAAGCGCATCAGCCCACGGATGGCGGTCGGAGCGGTGTAAAGAATGGAGATGCTGTACTTCTCGATCAATTGCCACCAGCGGTTGGGGTATGGATAGGAAGGCGCGCCCTCGTACATGAACGAGGTAGCCCCGTTCAAGAGCGGCCCGTAAACCAGGTAAGAGTGACCCGTCACCCAACCGGGGTCGGCGGTACACCACCAGCGGTCTTCGTCGCGCAGGTCGAATACGTCATGCAGGGTGGCGTAGATGCCCACCATGTAGCCGCCGTGCGTGTGCAGGATGGCCTTGGGTTTGCCGGTGGTTCCGGAAGTGTAGAGGATGTACAAAGGATCTTCGGCGTCCATCACCTCCGTCTCGCATTTGGGGCTGGCGATGGGCAGGTTCATCAGGTCGTGATACCACAGGTCCCGCTCGGTATCCATGCAGACCTCCTGACCGGTCCGCTTGACCACGATGACGTGCTCCACGCTGGGCGAGCGCTGCATGGCCTCATCCAGGATGTCCTTGAGTTTGACGATCTTGCCGTTCAACCAGCCGCCGTCGGCGGTGATGGCGATCTTGGAATGCGAGTCGAGGATGCGCCCGTGGAGGGACTTCGACCGAAAAGCCGCCGTATACCACCGAATGGATCGCGCCGATCTTGGCGCATGCCAGCATGGAGATGACCAGTTCGGGGATGCGCGGCAAATAGATGGTCACCCGGTCGCCTTTCTGGATGCCCATGGCTTTGAGCACGTTGGCGAATTTGGAGACCTCCCGGTTGAGGGCATGGTATGAAAAAGAACGCTGATCGCCGGGTTCACCTTCCCAGATCAGCGCCAGTTTATTCCTCCGCCAGGTCTTGACGTGACGGTCGAGGCAGTTGTCGATGATGTTGACCTTGCCGCCAACGAACCACTGATAAAAGGGTTTCTTGCTGTCGTCGAGGACCTTATCCCACGGCTTGTACCATTCCAATTCTCCGGCCCGTTCGGCCCAGAAACCGGTCAGGTCTTTTTGGGAGCGGGCATTCACGGCCTCCCAATCGGGGATATAGGTCTGTCCGATGGCTTCGGGTTTGGGAGGGAATACATCCCCTTCCAATTCGGATTTCTTTGTTTTCTTCACGGGGGTTTCGGCTATCATGGCAATTTCCTCCAACCGCTAAACAAATGGATAAAGATTACCGGTTAAATATAATCCATATTGTCGAATTTAGCCATACAGATGAAAGTCCCCCCCTAGCTCCAGGGAATAAAAAGAGCGAGATAGTATCTCGCTCTTCAAGGTTTCTTTACCAAAAATCCGTGTAATCCGTGGGCTATTCTTATTCCAGTTTCCCCGTCCCGATGGCCATCTTGACCTCGCCGATGGCTTTGGTGATCTGGATCTCGCGTGGGCAGACCATGGTGCAATTAAAGATGGTATGGCAGCGGTAGACGCCAAAGAGCTCGCTCAAGCGCTTCATGCGTTCCAGCGCGCCCTTGTCGCGGCTGTCAAAGATGAAGCGATGGGCTGCCACGATGGCTGCCGGACCGACGTACTCCCCATTGGCCCAGAAAGATGGACAGGAGGTCGTGCAGGCAGCGCAGAGGATGCACTTGGTGGTATCGTCGAAGCGGGCACGCTGCTGCGGGCTTTGCGGGCGCTCCTTCTCCGGGGCGGGGTCGTCGTTGATCAGCCAGGGTTTGACCGAGCGGTAATGCTCGAAGAACGGCTCCATGTCCACGATCAGGTCTTTGATCACAGGCAGGCCCAGCAGCGGCTCGACCGTGATCTTCCAGCCCGTATCGCGGACGAGCGCCTTGCAGGCCAGCCGGTTCATCCCATTGATGCGCATAGCGTCCGACCCGCAGATGCCGTGGGCGCAAGACCGGCGGAAAGAGAGCGTCCCATCCTGGTAGCCTTTGACCTTTTCGAGCAGGTCCAGCACCCGGTCGGTTTCCAGCGCCTCCAATTTATAGGATTTATAAACGGGTTTCTTGTCTTTCTCCGGATTATAGCGAAATATCTTTAAAGTCGCTTCCATGGATACCTTCTCCTAATAGACCCGTTCTTTAGGCTCATATTTGGTGATGACGACCGGCTTGTATTTCAACTCGATCTTACCGTCCGGCTTGAACCAAGCCAGGGTATGCTTCAGCCAGTTCTTGTCATCCCTCTTGGGGTAGTCCTCGCGGGAATGACCGCCGCGGCTCTCCGTCCGGTTGAGGGCAGAGACGGTGGTGACCTCGGCCAGGTCGAGCAGGTTGCCCAGTTCCCAGGCGTTCATCATATCCATGTTGAAGACCTTGCCGGTGTCGGTCACACGCACGTGCTTGAAGCGCTCCTGCAAGCCGCGCACGGTTTCCAGGGCATTCTCCATGCCCGTCCCGGACCGGAAGATGCCCATGTCATCGAACATGACCTTCTTCATATCCCGGGCGATGTCGAAGGCATTTTCCTTGCCGTCGGCGCTGCGGAAGCCTTCGAAGCGGAGGCTTGCCATTGCCAGCGGGTCCGCCGGCAGGGTTGGGAAGGAGGCGCCTTTGGCATACTCAGCAGCTCGCAACCCAGCATGTTTGCCAAAAACAACCAGGTCCAGCAGCGAATTGGTCCCGAGCCGGTTGGCCCCGTGGACGGAGACGCAGGCACACTCTCCCGCCGCATACAGACCCGGTGCGACGGTTCTCTTCTCGTCCGCCAGGACCTCACCGTACATGTTGGTGGGGATGCCGCCCATGGCATAGTGGGCCGTCGGCTGGATCGGCATCATCTGCGTAACCGGGTCGACGCCCAGGTAGACCCGGCAGAAATCGACGATATCCGGCAGTTTGGCCAGGATCTGTTCGCCCGTGACCGTGTAGGGCGAGCCATCCAGGTTCCGGCGGCCATCCTCGGCGGCATATCGATTGACGCTTTCCGGGCGGATGTCCAGGTAGACATAGTTCTGCCCGTTGACGCCGCGGCCCTCGCGGATCTCCAGGTAAATGGCCCGGCTGACCACGTCCCGGGAGGCCAGGTCCTTCACTGAGGGGGCGTATTTGGTCATGAAGCGCTCGCCCTTGCCGTTGATCAGCACCCCGCCCTCGCCGCGCACCCCCTCGGTGATGAGGATGCCGAGTTTATATATGCCGGTGGGGTGGAACTGGAAGAATTCCATGTCTTGAAGCGGCAGGCCGCGCCGCATGACAACGGCAGGACCGTCGCCGGTGAAGGCGTAGGCATTGGAGGTGATCTCCCAGATGCGGCCATGCCCGCCGGTGGCAAAGATGACCGCCTTGGCGTGGAAGACGTGCATCTCACCGGTGGCAAGTTCGATCGCCACCACTCCGGCCGCGGCACCGTCGACCATGAGCAGGTCGACCACCTGGAATTCATCGTAGAAGGTGACATCGTTCTTCATGCACTGCTGGTAGAGCGTCTGCAGGATCATGTGACCGGTGCGGTCGGCTGCATGGCAGGCGCGCCGGACCGGTTTCCCGGTCACGTTGTTGGTGTGCCCGCCGAACGGACGCTGCGATATCTTTCCATCCTCGGTGCGGTCGAAGGGCAGGCCCATGTGCTCCAGTTCATAGACCGCCTGGACCGCCTCATTACACATGAACTCGATCGCGTCCTGATCGCCCAGGTAGTCAGAGCCTTTGACCGTGTCATAGGTATGCCATTCGGGGCGGTCTTCCTCCTGGCTGCCGAGGGCTGCCCCAATGCCTCCCTGGGCCGTGCCGGTGTGCGAGCGGGTGGGGTAGAGTTTGGTGATGATGGCCGTTTTGGCCGTCCGCGAGGCATACAGACCGGCCATCAGACCGGCTCCGCCTGCCCCCACGACTATGACTTCGAATTGATGGGTATTCATTCAGCCGCTCCTATGAGGTCAGGATCACGTAAAAGCCTACGGCGGTCATTACCAGCCAGATGAGGATGGTCACGACCCGCAAGACTATGCGCATCCCAGCGCTTTTGACATAATCGTCGAGCACGTTGAGCAAGCCGTGGTAGCCATGCGACCCTGCCACCAGCACCATCAGGCAGCCCATCACCTGCCAGAAGATCGTCTTCCAAGCGTCGATGTCAGCCACATTGGTATTGACCACGTGGGTCACCGAGGGGGTAAAAGCCCAGCGCATCAGATCGGCCAGGTTCATTTGCAAACGTGCGCCCATGATGAGCGCGCCGGTTATGCCGATGAATGCCAGCGCATACATCGCCAGGGCAGACAGGCGGGTATAGAGCCACATGACGTAATCGAAATTCCAACCGCGTTGGGGCATATTTCTCAGGTTCATGGTCAGCCTCCCAACCCGCCGCGCACGATGACGAATACGGCTATCCCATACACAGGCAGAAAGACCATCCATTCCAACCAGATGGCCTCGCGCTCGGTATTCCAGCAGTTTGGGCCAAAGGTCCATGATGGTGATGCGCAGGCCGTTAATGACGTGGAAGAGGACGCAAAAGAAAATGAATATCTGGAAGATCCAATTCTCGTAGATGCTGTTTAGAAAAACGCCTGTGCTTGCCCCCCACGACTGGTTCATCATATACCCGGCGAGAACGTGCAGCGAGACGAAAATCACCATCCCCAACCCGCCGAGGCGGTGCAGGATGTACGCGAGCATGGGGCCACGCCCCTGGTATCGTAAAGCGTCCTTCAGGCTGACATCCCTTTTCAGTCGCATGTGCGCCTCCTCCAACCACGATCTTTCAGTTCTAATATTCCATTCTGCCCCAATTATCCCACTACAATGCAATGAGGAAAGGTGACAATACTCATGGAATATTCGTTCAAGACTTCCTTACGGGTAGGCCTGTAACATCCCTTATAATATTACGTATCTATTATAAAGGTTACCGCTTCTTATATAAACATCTGAATTAGTCTTAATCTTTAGCAGGAGGTCTGCATGGCAGGTTCCCATCACATCAGCCGCCGGGAGTTTATCGCCCTGGCGACCGCCTCAGTGGGCACATTGATCGGGGCGGCGGTCGGCCTGCCGGCGCTGGCTTACCTGATCCAACCCGCCTTGAAAGCCAACACATCCGATACCTGGATCCCCCTGGGGACATTGGATAGTTTCACAGTCGGCACACCTGCCCTGGCCACCTTCACTCGCAGCCAGGTCAACGGCTGGGAAAAATCCACCCAATCCTATGGCGTTTTCGTACTGCGCAAGTCGGTGGACGAAGTGACGGTGTTTTCCAACATCTGCACCCACCTGAGCTGCCGGGTTAACTGGGACGCAGACCGCAGTCTCTACATCTGCCCCTGCCACGACGGCCATTTTGACACCGAAGGTAAAGTCGTCGCCGGTCCCGCCCCCCGCCCGCTCGATCGCTACGAAACCAAAGTCGAAGACGGTACCCTCTCCATTCATTTCCTGGAAGGCTGATATGTTCAAAAAACTCTATGCCTGGCTGGATGAACGCCTGGGTCTGGGCGGACTGTACAAAGGGATTTTGGACCGTCCCGAGCCCAAAGGGAACTGGTGGAACACGCTCGGGAGCGCCAGCCTGTTCCTGTTCGTGATGCAGGCCGTCACCGGCATCCTGCTGAGCGTGTACTACACCCCCTCGCCCGACCATGCCTACGACAGCATCCAGTACATCATGACCAGCGTGGCCTTCGGCTGGCTGATCCGCGGCGTCCATCACTGGGGCGCCAGCCTGATGGTGCTGGTGGTCTTCATCCACATGATCCGTGTGTTCGTGACCGCTTCATATAAGTATCCCCGTGAACTGACCTGGATGATCGGTGTGGGCTTGCTTCTCACGACCCTGGGGATGGGCTTCACCGGCTACCTGCTGCCGTGGAACCAGAAGGCCTACTGGGCCACCACGGTCGGCACCTCCATCGCCGGGACGGTCCCGTGGGTGGGACCAATCATCGAGAAAGCCCTGCGAGGCGGACCGGAACTCTCTGCCCTCACCCTCAGCCGCTTCTTCGCCGCCCACATCTGGATACTTCCGGCGGCGCTGATGCTGCTGATCGGCATCCACCTGTATCTCATCATCAAGCACGGCGAATCGCATTATCCGGCCAAGGATGAATAAGGGAGCACGGCCATGAAAGATGACGAGAAAAAGTCCCTGTCCGAACGATACAAGATCGCCCTGCAAAAAGGCGAGCGCTTCTGGCCCGACAGCATCTACAAAGACCTGCTGGTCTCACTGGGCATCTTTATCCTGCTGATCCTGCTGGCCACATACGTCGGCGTGCCGGGAGAGCCAAAAGCTGACCCGAACGACACCGCCTACATCCCCCGCCCGGAGTGGTATTTTCTCTTCCTCTTCCAGATGCTCAAATATTTCCCCGGCAACCTGGAGTGGCTGGGCACAGCCGTCATCCCCGGCATAGTTGTCTTGGTCTTGTTCTTGCTGCCCTTGCTGGACCGGAAACCTGACCGCCACTACTCCAAGCGCAAGGTTGCCTTGACCGTCATGGGAGTCGCCGTTGTGGGCATCGTGGCCCTGAGTATCCTGGCAGTCGTCACCACACCGCCGCAGCCGGAGGCCTCCGCCGCCGGGACCATCCCGGAACAGATGGTCCTGGGGCAAGACCTGTACTCGCTCAACTGCACCGAGTGTCACGGCCCGGACGGCGAAGGCGGGGTCATCCAGGGCGTCAGCGGGCTGGAGGGGTACGACATGAAACCCATCAGCAGCATGGATGAGATGTACACCCGCTCCGACCAGACCCTGGCGGAGATCATCTCGCTGGGCCAGCCATCCCTGGGCATGCAGCCTTTCGGGCGGGCCTACGGAGGCAGTCTCTCTCCCACCGAGATCGAGTTCGATTGTCACCTTCATGCGTTACACCTGGGATGACCGTGCCGAATTACCGGCAGGGTCGTCGGTGGTCAGTTCCATCCCGGCTCTCAACCCCGGCGAGATACCTTCCTACGAAGTCCATATCGCCCCACTGGTTAAACGCTACTGCATCTCCTGTCACCAGGCGGGCAAGGTGAATAACAACTACCTACTCACCTCCTACGAAGAAATGCTGAACAGCGGCGACCACAAGCCCGTCCTCGTGGCAGGCGATGCGAACAGCCTGCTCCTCCAACTCGTTACCGGTCAGCCCTTCACTGACCCGCAAACGGGGCTGATCACCCGCCAGATGCCGCCGACCAAACTGCTGGATCAGCAGTTTATCGACATGCTGAATCTGTGGGTCATGAACGGCATGCCCCGCTGAAAGATAAACCAATAACACCCACCCCGGTGGAAGTTCCCGCCGGGGTGTTTTTTTATGGGCCGACTTTGGAAGAATCCCACATCTCCCACACCCTGAATTGGACTTTTTATCTACCAATCTGGTAAAATATATCGCAATTACCGGTTGGGTGGTCTTTACGGTCCGCCTGCACTTATTAGAACGAGATGAGGGAAAAGAAAATGAACGTGATTGCATTCCAGGAGTGGATTAGCGCCAACCCTGCCCTGGCCCTGGCTGGAGCCGTTGTGCTTTTGCTGATCATCTACTTGATCGCCCGGGTCGTCTTCGGACGGGGATTGCTCTACCTGACCTCCCTGACGAAGAACAAGAACGACGACATCATCGCCCAGAAACTAAAGCCCTATCGAGCGGCCTGGCTGTTCCCGTTCATCGCCCTCTATATCCTGGCATATCTCAGCCCGCAGTACCAGGCGGTCATCGAAAATGTTGCCCTGTTCTTCATCCTTTGGCTGGTGGTGTTGACGGTCAACGGCCTGATCAATGCTGCCAACCAGGTCTATGAGAGCAGCTCGGTCTTCAAGGGCGTCAGCATCCAGGGCTACCTGGAGATCGTCAAACTGCTGGTGCTGCTGGTAGGGCTGATCCTCAGCATCTCGCTGGTCACCAACCAATCCCCGTTGCTGCTGCTGAGCGGTCTGGGCGCCCTGACGGCAGTGCTGCTGTTCGTTTTCCACGACACGATCATGTCGCTGATCGCCAGCATCATGATCTCGACCAATGACCTGGTCAAGGAAGGCGACTGGCTGGAGATCCCCTCGTACGACGCAGACGGGATCGTCACAAACGTCAGCCTGTATACCATCCGCATCCGCAACTGGGATAACACCATCACGGTCATCCCCACCCACAAACTGGTGGAAACCTCCTACCGAAACTGGCGGGGAATGCAGGAGAGCGGCGGCCGGCGCATCATGCGCGCCATTCACCTGGACCAGACCACCGTCTGCTTCTGCACCCCGCAGATGATCGAGCGCTACGGCAAGATCGACCTGATCGCGGATTTCCTGGCGATGCGCCAACAGGAAATCTCCACATACAAAAGCCCGCACGGGGAGATCGATTCTCCGCTGGACGGGCCGCAGGTGACAAACGTGGAGGTCTTCCGCGCCTACGTGGAAAGTTACCTGAGAAACCATCCCGACATCCACACCAGCAAAAAGGAGATGGATTTCCTGGTGCGCGAACTGGCACCCAGCCCGACCGGCCTGCCGGTGGAGATCTATGTCTTCACCAAGACGACCAAATGGAACGAGTACGAGCACATCCAGGCCGAGATCTTCGACCACCTGCTGGCTGCGGCCGAGTTCTTCGACCTGCGTGTTTTCCAGCAGCCGGCCGGCTCGGACTTCGCCCGTGCGTTGGGGAGATGACGAAAAGGAATGTAATTTAGACTATAAGCTGATCGATCAGGGCCGTTTCCTGCCTTTGCCAGTTGAGGTCACGCCCCGATCCCCCTGCGTGAATGGGAAGTGACGTTCAATATGGTGCTGATGAAGAAGAGTAGCGCGTACAAGTACCACAGCGGCTTGCTGATCAACGCCAGTGGAAACCAGTAGAACATAATTATAGCCAGGTAGAGCAGGATATACGGTCCAAAAACCGGCCAGAAAATGGGCTGGCGCCATTCGATCCGCCGAATATATTCGATCCAATACCCGAAGAGGCCCCAGATCAGATAGAGGAACCCGCCCAGCCAGAACTGCCACGCCGCTCCTGCGAGCATCAGCCACAGGCTCACTGCCGCTGCAGCCAGCCCCAGCGTATATACCCACCACCCGTAGCGGACGGCAAGGTCGAATCGCCATCTCCGCAAGGCAAAATGAACGATCAAAATAATTTGAACGAGAAATGCAGTCGTAACAAAGGCAGCAGTCAACGCTTCCAGAGTGGACATTTCGCTATCTCCCTTCCCGGTGACAGGTTGGAATACCCTGTATTTTCATGGACAAAGAAATTATCGCACGCTTTCTGTGGATGTGCACATACAATTTCGGATAATCATTCCCTTCTTTCTACTGGATTTCAAAATCATTTCAAAAACATATTTTTAATTCTCTTTCATGTATACTGTTACTTAGTCAAGTTTGGCAGAGCCTTTACAGACAAGTTCATTCATCATCCTGGCTTTCATCTTCTTGTCTTGTGGTTTTCATCGCAGTCGGCGGGGACCCTGGCCCAAACCACATCATTGCAAGTCACCTCCTGCCACACTTAACAACCTTGACGGACATCACCGGTCGATCGCTGGAGATGTCCGTCAATTATATTAAAACAAAAAGCCTCCAAAGAGGCTTCTGTGACCGCCCGGGGACTTGAACCCCGAACCGATTGATTAAGAGTTAATTGCTCTGCCAGTTGAGCTAGGCGGCCATGTTGGTGACACTGACTTGGCTTTTGACGAGTCAGTTACCCCTAATTAACTTTAAGGTTCAGACGAAATCGTTCGCGGTGCGGGCGGTATTATACCGCAAAATACGCGGTACGTTACCACAAAATCGCAGTACTTTACCGCAATTTCCGCCGTATATTATCACGAAATTCCGAAGACTTCCGACCTATTGGGTTTGAAGAAAAACACCGGCAGACTGATCCGCCGGTGTTTTTCTTCAGCAAATAGTGGGATTTATCTTAAGATCAAAGGCAGATACAGGAAATCCAGGGTGGGATCCAGAACATTGGACAGGTGGAAATCGACATGGGTGCTGGAGCCGGCGGTATGGAAGAAAATGTGATACGACCCGTCGATCACATTGGCGGTAAAGGTCATGCTGGCCTGTCCACTCGCGATGACCGCTGATGCGGATGCCGGTGTCGCGCTGGGACCGCTCATAGGGAGGCTGAAGTAGATAATCCCTCCATCAACCGGATCGTCATCCACGCCGGTTACCGTGATCACCAGGGGATTATTGAATGTTGCCAGGGTATAGGCCCATTGGTGGTCGCCGCTCAGGCTGGTCAGTGTGAAGGCGCGGGCCTCATAAGCACCCATGTCGCATTGGTTGCCCTGTATGCGGGCGATGCCGCGCTGGTCAGTGGGAGGGCAAATACCGTTATTGCTATATCCCGTATCGATGGCAGGGCTGCCAGGAAGAAGCGGGTACACCTGGGTGGTGCCCTGGTGGGTCCCCAGGCTGCCCAGCAACGGGTCTGCATCGATGTTTCCCCCGCCAGCCCAACCGCCTTCCACATCGCTGTATGCAACCACCGGGATGCTGTTGATCGAATAGATCTGTGTGTCGCCCGGACCGGTATTTCCCCATAAAATACTGTTTTCGACCACCATGTGGCTGCGGTCGTTGCTGATGCTGTTGCCTGTAGGAGCAGTATTGCCGTAGAAAGTCACGTTGGTCAGCCACGGATCGCTCGTTTGAGGTTCAAAGGCCCAGTTGTACATGCCTCCACCCGTGCTTTGTGCGGTATTGCTACTGAAGGTGACGTTCTTCAGTCTGGGGCTACTGTGACGATTTTCCATGCCTCCGCCGCCGCTTCCGCCGGCTGAACTGAAGGCATGGTTGTTAATGAAGGTCGAAGATTGGATGAGGGGGTTACAGTCCGAATTGCGCATGCCCCCGCCGGAAGGCGCAGAGTTGCCGATAAAGGTAACGCCGTTCAGGTTGATCTGGGAGGTCGGGGTAATGCAATTATCATTCACCATTCCACCACCTAAGGAGGTGGCGCTGTTGGAATCAAAAATGACATAATCCATCAGCGGGTAGGCGTTGTAGTTATACATCCCGCCCCCATTGTTGGCCGAATTTTGATGGAAGGTGATATTCCCCATATCCGGGCGGCTGGCGTCAGAGTTATACATCCCGCCGCCATACTGCGCACTGTTCCGGGTGAAGGTTAGTCGCCTCAAGGTCGGGTTCCCGATCATGGTGATCATCCCGCCGCCCAGGTAGTCAGGAAAGTCACCGACGTCGGCATTGCCCTTGGTGATCCAGAAACCGTCCAGCACGGCGGTGGCATCGGTGTTGCTGCCGTTGACCACATGATAGGAGTTGTCCGAATTATCCTCTGGTTTTCCAATATCGCCGCTGAGGATGGATTGATCCCTTTCCCAATCAGCATCACTGCGAATAACCTCATCCCCATCGAAGCCGCCGTAAAGCGCCATCCCGTTCTTCAACTGGAAGGTGGCGCTGCGATTGCCATCCGTGGTGGGTTTGTACGTCCCTTCGAAGACCCACACTTCATAGCCGGTGCCCGGGAGGGAAAGCGCATGCTGCAGGGTGCAGGCATTAGCCCAAGATTGGCAAGTTTCGGTGCCGGCCCCCAAAGGCTTGACGTACAGCCTGGTGACCGCTGCCCGGGCGTGCTGGAATGGCAAACAGGCCATCGTGATCAACAGCCCCGCGGCAAACAACCTGAGCAAGCATGTATTGACATTGATATGGTTCCTCTGAAAGGTCTTCATGGCGATCCTCCTCCCATCAAGATAACAATTCCCCGGTTGTTCCGTTGTGTGCCTTTTGCGTTGGTGGCCCCTCATAGATGCAGCATGATAATAGTATATACTTCTTCAGTGCGTTTTTCAATCGGTCATTTTTATCTTCGGGGATCAGTCTGATGAAGAGACAATTGCTCTGCCAGTTGATTCCTGTTCACGGTCTCAGCAAGATGATGCCATCCCAGGGCTGCAAAGTCACCTGGCTGACCAGGCTGCCGTCGTTAACCGAGACTTCCTGAATGCCTTTTATTTTCTGGAACGTACCCTGCAGGCCAATGGTCACAGCCTTATCGCCGGCATTGATCAGGACGGTCCCGTGCTCATAATCCCTCTGCCACACTTCCATCCCACCCCTCTGCATGTTCAAGCGAACCTCATCCACCTGGTACGCCGGTCCCAGCGGATAGCCCAGGTAACCCCGCCCCGCCCCGGCATTGTCATACTCGTCGAACCACAGCAGGCAAAGGGTGCCGTGCCCGGCCGTATTCATTTCATAACTGAAGTAGCCGTCATTCAACAGTGCCGTCACCAGGCCGAAGCGCATTTTCCGATAATTGGGTTTGAAGCCGCTTTTCTCGCAGGGGTTGTCATAGTCACCCGCCGGGATGCTGTTGTCTTCATACGTCTCGATCATGGTGAGGTTTGGCTGAGGCGACTGGGCTGCCCAATCGAAATAACTGCCGCGGTGGAACGGCCCGAAAACCACGCTTTGCCAGGAATTGTCCCCCAGGCCTCCCTCATCATCCGGGAAGCCCTCAAAGTTATTACCGTTGACAGCCTGGTAGGCCTCGATGCCCCAGTTGAGATAAATGATCCGCTGAGGGCCCACCGATTCGCGCAGGCTGTTCAGATATAAAAGCAAGCCATCGCTCCAGGCGGCGTCGAATGGCCCGTAGTCGCTGACGAAACGATTGGACTGGTCGGGGTCCATGCTGCGGATCCTGTCGCCATCGATATAGCGACTCTGTTCGGTCTCGGACCGGTCGACCAGGATGCCTGACCAGCGTGCATCTTCCAGCAATTTCGCCGCCCGGCGGGCATTGTACTGAGGCCAGATCTCCTCGCCTCGCGAGGCCTCCACCGCCGCCCGCGGCGACAGCGTGCTCACATTCAACATCCATGTATGCGGCCAGGTGGATACATGAGCGGCAATGCGCGCCCCGGCCTTGTGAGCCGCAGCCGGGCGGATATAACCCCTTTCCACCTCCAGGGTATTGTGTTTTTTATCGACGCTGACAATGGTGAGGCTCTCGTTCTCAATCAAGGCCGTATCGCCGCTACGGAACAGGTCGATCGTTTTCAGCCCTTTTCGCCCAGTCACAGCCTCGACCGGGATGGTCGTTTGGACAGCATCGATATCTGCCCACAGCGTGGACCCTACCTGGGTCAGGAACCATTGATGAGGGATTTCTAACAGTTCCTGGTTGGCGGATGGGTCGTCCGGGTAATAATGGATCTCTAGCGCATCCGTGGAGGTCAATAACAGAATATCCGGGTTGATCACCCGCAGCGGGTCGATGAATTGTTTTTGGTAATCGCCCAGGATAACCCAATCGTAGCGGGCGATATCTTCCAATGGCTGGTGCCAGCCGTTAGGCCACCACATACCGAGACGAGGAAATCTAGGCCCATCCATCACCGTCGCGGTGATCGTCGGGTCGGCAGAACTGGTTGGGACCGGTGAAGGGGCAACCGTGGATGTCCCCGCCGGTTTTGCGCATCCACATAAAAGCAGCAGCATCGACATAAAGCCCAAGCTAGTGGTCTTCGGCAGTGTAGATATTTTCCCCATGGTTATTCTCCTACTCGAACGGTCAAAGCCCTCGCTTGGGGTATCATGGATGTAATCATCGCAGTATGGTTGGCAGGAAAACGAAATCAAAGAAGCCGATCCCATATTCCAGCGCCCCCATATCCGGCCAAACATCCCGTTGATATCCAAAAAAATCCAAGCTGGTCTGTGGAATAGGTACGCCCATATTGATCGCCGGCGAGGCACTTGTCAATGTGTACCAGGCCGGATGGTGATAGGAACCGATCTTTAAAAGTTTTGGGTCGCCGATCACATCCCCTGTGCCTCGCGCGTGGAAATATGTTGGTGGATCCTTTGACCATAAATTGTAAGAAAAAGAAATGACATCTGGTTCATCCACCTGCAGGATGGCGATATTGTCGCTCTGGTAGACCAGATTGTTGACGAAGCGCTGACCGGGAGCATGCCCGACCAAGAATTGTACATTGGCATTATACCCAGGCCGGTTGAAATCACTGTTCACAAAGGTGTTATAGGCGTAGAGATTGTTCGCCGCCTGGTTGGCGGTGGCAAAAAGGTTGTTGTCACAGCCTTTAATGATATTGTTTAAGAAAATGTTGTCAGATGAAGGGTATCTTGAACCGCCGATCAACGGAATGGGAACACCCAGCTCATCATAGACCATGATGCCGTTTTGAGGTATATCACCTGGACCCCCATCATCGGGATCGACAATATTCACCGGACTGCAGTAGTTCAGATTCCCTTGTACCAACGCATATTTCGTATCTGAGACATATATATTGGTCTTATTATCATAGGTCGTGTTCCCCATGATGGTAGTATGAAGGGACTCGAATGTGCTGATCCCTTCGCCCCAGTTCTCCCACGAGCGGTTATAGCGGATGAAGCAGTAGTCGGGGTAACGCGGCGCAGGTGATCCCGCCGGACCAGTTCGACACAAGTTGGTTGCCTTCATTCATCATGCTGTTCGACCACACCCGCGAATACTGGGCAATATTGTAGTTACCGTTCATGAATATCCCCCAGCCCCAATTATGATGCGAATAGACATTGTGGATAATATCCATCACGCCATGGGTGGTCACGCCCTGGTCGCCCGAGCCTGTCACGGTCAGGTCACGGATGATGTACCAGTCTCCATAGACCTGGATGAGGGCACCTCCCTCACCTTGGTCAGGGATACTGTAGCCATTCCCATTAATAATGGCTGCTTCATTAGGATACCCCGCGATGGTGATCGGCGCGTTCTCGGTTCCATGGGGATAAAAGATATTGGCTTCGTAATATGTCCCCCCGCGCAAATAGACCGTATCCCCGGCCTGGATGGTGTTGGCAGCCTTGTAGATCGTCCGCCAGGGTTGCGTGATTGTGCCGGGATAGGAATCATTCCCATTGTTCGCTACATAATAAATATTCCCCGCCGTGACCTGCTTTTCATTCAGAGAGGCCGTGGACACAGCAAGAAATACGATCAAGGTTATTGCCCAAACTGATCGCATACCACCCTCCCGGAGACGATGATTCTCTTCCGGCTCATAACCCTTCGCCTGTGGCAAGTATCCATGTGAAAATCGCTCACAATATTATACTGCCTGCGCGGGGAGGTTGTTCGAACAGGAATTCCCCCGTCAAGTGGCCCAGATGGAAAAGTTATCTTTGAATGGAAGGAAGGAAGATAGTAAAACTTGAAGGATAAAGCGGGGTTATTTGCACGTTCACGGTAATGGAGTCAACGCCGCCATGGTCATCTTCCACCTTCACAATGAACGAGTTAAAACCGGAGTATTGAGGATTTGGGACATAATCAATGGCGCTGATTGATCCATTGGCGTTCACCGCTGCCGTCCCATGAGCAGGATGGGATGAAATGTCCCAGGCAAGGTTACCAGCAGCTGCATCCACTATGCTGAGGGTCAGGCTGAAATGTGTGGGAGAGGCATCCTCCGACATGGTCACCGTGGTTGTCTCCCCTTCGGCCAGGACGGGCGGCTGCACGTTTTCTTGCAGGGTGATCACCGCTACGAACTGGTCGCTTCCATGGATCAGCCTGACCTTGTCGGTGTCAAAGATCGAAACATATTTGGCAGAGGCGTTGTACCCAGCCTTGGAAACTTTAATAAGCCGCAGGAAATCATAATTATTGTGAGGGTTATTTGATCCTCCCCAGCTAAATGAGATCTCGCCGTTATGATCGGAAAGAGCATCCACCATCAAGCTAGATGGATTGCCCGTGGCTCCCACCACACTCCAGATCTTCACATTGGTCAACTCGATCGGTTCGCCGGATTCATCGACAATCCTGACGGTCAGGTGCGCCAGGTCGACCGTGGGGGCTGAATTGCGATAGTCCCGACTAATGATCGTGGCGGTCAACTCGGAGAATTTTACGTAGTCCAGCAATGCCTGGCGTGAGGTCCAGCTGTCGCGATTGATAAGCACCGGATTCCACAGCAGCGGATCGGTCTTGAAATCCACTTTATCCAGCCAGAATGCATCGTTGGGATCATGCACATTGATGCCAAGCAGAGGAAAAACGCCGGTCGTATCGTTGATCTGGGAAAGTTTGTAATATTCCCCCAGCCCTGCCCCAAAGATGTGTGCCAGTTCGTGAAGCATATTGTTGACCTGAGTCCAGTAGTCCTTCAATTCCGTAATCGACAGGTGATTTGGATCATATAGTTTTGCCCATCTCAACCCCGCCAATACGCCCGCGCCGCTGGAATCCACTGCCCCATAACCGCCGTAAGAATAATTGTAACCACCTTTGATGGCGTGCGCCCATATCTCGAACCCCTCCACAGGCAAAGGACTGGCAGCCCAGTTTGAGAAGGGTTGTACAGTGGTCAGGATGATGTCAGTCTGCGGGTCGAAGACCAGCCGGCGGTTCGTGTTCTTCGCCAGAATAGCATTCATATCTTCCACATATTCCGGCAAGACGGCCTGTGCAAAATCCATATCGGGCATCAACAAGGGGTCCAAGTAAATCTTGAAAGTATGCTGTTTGATCTCTTCCTGAGTTTCATTTGCTGAAAACGAGGTTGCCTTGGCCTGGGTCGGTAGTGTTGAAAAACCCAGCGAGAGGATGATAGCGGATGCGACGACTCTTAGGAGTAATTTGGGTGCCACGGTATGGTCTCCACATAAGGCACCCGGGATTTAGGGGACGCGGTTCGCACCAATGATAGAGTTTTAAGAAGATGTTTTTTCATTATCATTTTCGGCGGCCTGGCAATCGTGGTCCGTTTCCGGACGGTAGACCCGTTGGCTTTGCGTCCCCGGTTTTCACCGGGTTTGCCTTTATCGAACGATGGTGCAGATTATCCTTGTAAGAAAAACTAAAAGCCTGGCTTTATATCCAGGCTCGCGTAAACAATAGCAAAAACTGCATTGTCTTCGGCGGCCTGGCAATCGTGGTCCGTTTCCGGACGGTAGACCCGTTGGCTTTGCGTCCTCGGCTTTCGCCGGGTTTGCCTTTATCGGATTCCATTTTCTTACACCTACAGTATACGGCGGTTTTGTGATCTGGTGCCATACAGTGTTGTTAGCGATATGTTATGAAATGGAAATGCCAGGCGATCTTCGATCGCCTGGCATTTCTTACTTGAGTGGATCAGTTGTTCTGACGCAGTGACGCTGGTTTAGCGGAAGATGAGCGGCAAGTGCACAGTGAAGGTGGGCGGCAGTACGGCGGTGATCGTGACATTTACCGTGATCGTATCGCTGCCACCATGACCGTCCGATACAGTGACCACGAAGCTATCCGTTCCGACATAATCGGTAACCGGCATGTATGTGATCACTTTGGACAGGCCCGTGCCGTCAGCCCCAGCAATACCGTGGTCCGCCGGAGTTTCAATGCGCCAGGTGAGAGTATGTCCATCCTCATCGGTCGCATTCAATGTCAGGTCGAACGCGGTCGGGCTGCCATTTTGAGACATCGTCACGAGAACGGACTCGCCTTCGGTAATAACCGGGTCATGGTTGACGGGCAGGCTAACCAGGAAGGCCTGCTGCACTTGCGGAGCGGCATTGTAATTATCATCTCCGGCCTGGTTGGCGTTGATCACGCAAGTCCCTGCAGCATCGAAGGTGACCTCACCAGCGCTGATGGAGCAGATTGCAGCCGCACTGTCGTCGATGGTAAAGACCACCGGGTTGCTTGAGGCTCCGCCCGTGGCGGTGGGTGTATAGGTTTCGCCGACGACTGCAGCGGTTGGAGCGGTTGAAGTGAAGTTGATCGCCTGTTCGCCCTTCCCAACGGCGAAGGATTGCTGTACCTGCGGGGCGGCATTGTAATCTTCGTTGCCGGCCTGGTTGGCATTTATCACGCAAGTCCCTGCGGCGTCGAAGGAGACATCACCGGCGCTGATGGAGCATACTGCAGACGCAGTGGCGTCGATGGTGAAGACCACCGGGTTGCCCGAGCCTCCGCCTATGGCGGTAGGTGTATAGATTGCCCCATCCACAACTGCATCGATCGGAGTGGTGGAGGTAAAGATAACGATCTGGTCGGCCTTGACGATCTCGAACGTTGATGGAGTGTCCGTCAAAACCAGGTCGTAATTCGTCCCAGCATTAAGGCTGCCAAGTGTGTAGGCATAAGTTCCGACATTCTCACCACTTTCCCGGCCGGGGACGCCGTTAATCGAATCCGTGCCAATCAAGGCTGTGTGGTCATAAGTGAAGGTCGGATCGGATGCGCCAAAGACCTTGCTCTGTCCCGGGGTGGGGGTAATGGTGATCTGCCGAGGCGTGATCGAGAAGGAGGCTGCGGCGGGAGCCAGCACGAAGGAGTAATTTGGACCGGCATCCAGTGTAGATGTGACGAAGACATAGGTTGCCACATCCTCACCAGCAACACGGCTGAGCGTGCCGCTAATGGTATCGGTGCCGTTCAAGGCAGAGTGCGTGTAAGAGAACGGTGTGGGATCCGACTCGCCGAAAACCTTGGTCTGGCCCGCGTCCGGAGTGATGGTGATGGACTTGGGATTGACGACTTGCGGAAGAACCATCGAGGTGCTGCCGAAGTGGCCGCTGTCACCGACATACTCAGCAGTGATGGCGTGAGGCGAACCCGCCGCATCCAGGCCAGCGTAGTTCAGGATGGCCTGGTTGGGGGTGCCGCCGCTGAGGGCAGATGTGCCGATAATCGCTGCGCCGTTGTAGAAATTTACATTGCCGGTGGCGCCCGCATTGAGCGTGGCGGTGAATTTGATCAATTCTGTGAAGACGGGTACGGCGTTATCGCTGACCAGGCTGACAACCGTGGTAGCCCGCACTGCAAAGGACTGCTGTACTTGCGGAGCGGGGTTATAGCTGCTGTCACCGGTTTGATTGGCGTTGATGACACAATTCCCAATACCAATGAAAGATACCTCGCCCGCGCTGATCGAGCAAACCACTGAAGCACTCGCATCGATGGTGAAGTCGACCATCAGGCCTGAAGTGGCTGTGGCCGTCGGTATGTAGGTGGCTCCGCCCACGGTTGCATCGGTGGGGGCCGTCGAAGTGAAGGAAACGGTCTGGTTGTTCTTGACCGCAAAGGACTGCTGGACTTGCGGAGCGGGGTTATAAGAGCCGTTCCCGGCCTGGTTGGCGTTGATGACACAGGTGCCAACACCGGTAAAGGACACCTCGCCCGCGCTAATCGAGCAGACCGAAGCCGCGCTGGCATCGATGGTGAAGTCGACCGTCAGGCTTGATGTGGCTGTGGCCATCGGTGTGTAGGTGGCTCCACCAACCCCGGCTTGCGTTGGGGCTGTGGAAGTGAAGGAAACGGTCTGGTTGCTCTTGACAGCGAAGGATTGCTGTACCTGCGGGGCCGGGTCGTAGTTGGCGTTACCAGCCTGGTTGGCATTGATGACACATGTGCCAATTCCGTTGAAGGAAACCACGCCCGCGCTGATCGAGCAGACCGAGGAGGCGCTACCGTCGATAGTGAAGGCGACCGTCAGACCTGAAGTGGCTGTGCCGGTGGGTGTATAGGAACCCACACCCACGGTCGCGTTGGTTGGAGCAACGGAGGTAAAGGAGACTGTCTGGCTCTGCTTGTGGTATTCATGGGCGCCGCGATCATCATAGAGGCGCGTGCCCGCACCGGTGTTGCCTGTCGTATCTATGTCGATGCGCGCAAGTCCGTCGAGGTCGGTTGTCGTCTCGCCGGGTGCGTCAGAATTGGCGCTGTCGATGGCCGGGGAGGCGGAAGTAATGTGGTAATCGCCAGTCACGACGGTAGGATGCCCAGCCAAACCTGGCCGGACAGCCGGTGCTGCAGGAGCCACCAGTTGAGGATTGGCCTGGTATCCGTGCACTTCCTGTCCGGAAGCGGTCTGGAACGCCGCCAGAGTTGTAAACTGGGTGGTTCCCCAGATGTACTGGTAGAGGCTGCCACCTCCGGTTTGCCAGACAATGTTGTAGTCAACCGTTGTGCCAGGAATGGACAAGGTGTCCACGCGGATGTTACCCGGCAGGCCGGTGGGAGGCGCAATCCCATTGTCGACGACGATATTGTTCTGCACGGTCGAGTCATGCGCACCCGTAACAGCGCCTTCCAGATTGATACCCACGGTCACATTGCCCTGGACGGTGTTGCCGACGATGACATTGCTATAGGATTCACTGCAGTCGATGCCGTGATCGCCGTTACCGTAGACCAGATTGCCTACGACGGTGTTGCTGTGGGAGGTCCCATTCAAACCAATACCAGTGTCTTCGTTGTTATAAACGGTATTGTGAATGATGCTAGTATTGACGCTGGACCCTTGCACCATGATGCCGTTTACTACCCGGGTGACTTCATAAGCGTTGGCATAGGAGGTATTGTTGCTGATGGTGATGTTGCTGGATCCACCTTCAATATCGATACCGTGAGAGGTGTTGTGCGCAGTGGTATTGCCGCTCACCAGGGAATCGGCGGTGTTGTACAGATAGATGCCGGCCCGGTCAGAGGCGGCAACCGGCGACCCGGAGAGGGTGACGATGTTGTTCAATACCGAGATATGATCGGAGGCGGTCACATAGATACCTTCATCGACCGTATCGGTGATGGTAAACCCGTTGATGACAATATAGCTCTTGGTATTCAACCGGAAGGCATTGTCGCTGCCGGTGCCATCATGCGAGCCGGTCATGACCACGCCCACACCTGCCGAGAAAGTGATCGGGTTACCGGCGGTACCGTTAAAGGTCGGGCGGACCTTCTCTGCATACGTGCCGGCCATCACATTGACGGTGTTACCAGGAGCAGCGATGAGGGCAGCCTTGCTGATAGTGCAGAACGCATGATTTGGAGTTAGTCCATTATTGAGGGTATCGCTGCAGGTGCCCAGGCTGCTGGTATTGTCCACATAGTAAATCACGCTGGAGACCATGGCAGAGTAGTTCTGGGCATTTGAATCTGCCACCAGGTTCGTATACGTCCGGCTGACGGGCGTAAAGGCGTACCCGCTCAAAGTCGGCGTGACCGTACCGGACCAGTTATAAGGCACACTGATCTCGTAGACACCGCTGGTATCCGCCGTGACAGACAAACCACCGTTATAGTTCATCACGGCAGAGCTTATGCCGGCGTTGCCGCGAATAGTAACGGGGATGGCGTTGGGAGTATAGTTATCGCCGGTCACATTCGCCATGACATCAGTGTAAGAGCGATCAGCAGGGGTAAAGGTATAGCCGAACAGTGAAGGCGTAACCGTCCCATTCCAGTGAGGCGAGACTACCAAGGTGTAAGCACCGCCGGCGATGGAAGTAGCCGTCTTGGCAGTCCCATCGGTGTAACTAAGGGTGACCCCCGCCAGCCCGGCATTGCCGGAAATGGAGGCGTTGATCGATGCGGTGGTGGTTGCGCTGGTGGATGAAAGCACGTAGTTCCCGCTCTCTGTGCCGCCTAGGGAAAGCCCTGTCACCGTGACGGTTTTTCCTATCCCCATGGCAGCATCCGCAAATGTGGCTGTGCCGCCCGTCAGGGTCACGTCGTCCGTGCCCACCACACCGGTGAGGGTGCGGGTGAGAATGGTCGCGGCGGTCGTTCCGTCATAGACTTTGTCCTCCGCGGTGATTTGAGGCGTCACCGTTGCAGCCAGGATATCGGCTGCCAGCCCGGCGGGTTGGGTCAGCGAGTAATTGGTATCAGTAATGCTGTAGCCGCTTACGGTAACGGGTTTGTTCGGACCGGCATTCTTGTTATCGAAATTGGCCACAGGTGTGCCGCCCAGGGTGACAGTGTCGCCGGGGACAACCCCAACCAGTTCGGCTACGCCGCTCAAGGCGGCAGCGGCGCTGCCGTTATAGATCCTACTCTCGACCGAGAGGCCGCTGATGGTCAATGCCTTCGGATCAACCGTCTGTGAAACCGGCGAGGACGTACTGATTCCATAGGTGGTGTCGCCTACATAAACCGTCGTAACGGAATGAGGCGAGCCGACAACAATCAGGCCGGCATAGTTCAAGACGGCTTGATTGGGGGAGTTTCCATCTAGTGCCACCGCGGAGATGAGAACGCCGTTGTCCAGGAAGTTCACATTCCCGGTGGCGCCATCCGTGACCGTGGCCGTGAAGGTAACCGAATCACCATAGGTGGTGCTGGTGTCTGAAGAGATCAAACTGGTGGTAGTGACAAGCCGTTTGTCAACGTCATAAACCTGTCCGGTGAAACCGGCGGTCAGGGCATTCCCAACTGTGTCACTAATGACCGGTGAAGCGGCAATATTCAAGCCCAGGGTACCATTGCCTGTACCGGTGCTGGCAGTGACCGTATAGGTACTGCCGGAACCGGTCGCGCCGGTGATGGATTCGCCGCTGACGCCGGTTGCCGCCAGGGCAAAGTCCGCCATATCGACGCCAGTGACGCTTTCGTTAAAAATGACCGTCCAGTTGACGCTGGCCGCGTTGGTGGGGTTTGCATCCGCCCGGTTAATGGAAGATACGGTCGGGGCAGCGCTGTCAACCGTCAAAGTAGCGTCGGTTAAATCACTTTCCACTTTTGCATTGGTAGTGGTGAAATCCGTCACCTCGGCCAGGATGGTCTCCCCATTGACGGGCGAGGCAACCATATCCACGACAATGAGGTATTGCGCGGAAGTGGTCGTGGCAGAGATACCTAATCCGCTAAATGTAGCCGTGGGGCTGCTGTAACTGGCAGTACCAATAGGAGTATCGGTCGCATCCAATTCATTGGGAGTCCCACCATTATCTTGATAAATCTTGACCGCAGCCACATTGGCCGGTCCGGTCCCGCTGACCGTGACGACCATGGTGTTTATGGTATCCGTACCGGAGTCCGTGGAAACAGTAAAGGCCGAGACGTCTTTATTGGTGTCGCCACCTTTGACAGTCTTGGAGGCAGGGGATGTTCCATCGCCAATGGTGGTCGTCAGAATGGTGTACGTGATGCGCACCTGGCCGTTCGCGCCGCTGCCGCCAGCATAAGTGGTACTGCCTCCCAAAAAGCTTCGATACGCACCACCACCGCCACCGCCGGGTCCACTGACAGGTGCAGAACCATTGCCCGATGAGCCCGACCTGCCGTTCCCGCCGGGTCCGCCGCCCGCAGGCGCAGTTGCGCCGGTTGCATTGGTGGCATTATTTCCATTTGCCCCCGTCCCAGCCGATGAACCGCCGCCGCCGCCATAATTACTCCCGGTATTCCCGTTGGCACCGTTGCCACCGGCACGTCTTGTATCGCCTACGCTGTTAGTCAAAGATCCGCCTGTGGCTCCACCGGTGGCATCATTGGCGGCGGAGTTGCCGCCTTTGGCCATAACGGTGACTGCGCTGATGAAATAAGAATCGCCGCCGGCAGAGGCACTGTTAGATCCTGCACCAACATGAACTGTATAGGGGTTACCAGGGGTTACAGCAATATTAGCCTTGATGGCATAAGCCCCACCGCCACCGCCGCCACCTACATCTTCACCAGAGCCAGTAGCTATGGCTGCTCCTCTACCACCGCCTCCCCAGACTTCGATGGTAACGGAGTATACGCCTGCAGGAGCTACCCAGGTGCTATCTCCTACCGTGGTAATAATTTCCGTGGCTGCAACGGCGGAACGGGCCGGTAATGCCGTCAACACCAGCATGACCAGCACGAATGCCGTCAGGGTTTTGCTTGCAATTGATTTCAACGTGGAAATGCGCATGGTATCCTCCTCAAGATAAAAAAGTGTAGCAAAAACGCGGGCTGAAGAATTAGTCGTGCTGTAAACGCATTAAGCGCTGCGGGATTTTTCCCTTTGCAGCGCCGTGGGCCGATATTGATTGCTCTTTCAACCTTGATTTCTCCATCCCGCTCGATCAATCCCTGGCCTTCAAAAAAGGTCGTATGTGGTTGTCCGTTCTCTTCTTCCCTTGCGGCCGGCAGGGAAGTCTTGTATCCAGGATATTTTCCGGACTATTTATATCCAATTTCCAAAAGAACTTCTAAAGTCATTTAAAAATCCATTTAGAAAAAGGGCAAAAAAAAACATCTTCAAATTTCCCGAACGAAACCGGGATACGGGTTTTGAAGCGCAGCCCTTCCGTCCATGAGCAATGGGAGAAAATCTCAGTGAAGTGAATGCTGTTTCCCGCTGCGACCTTACAATATTGTAAATTCAATTTTCATATTAACACTTCTGTAAACCAATGTCAATAGACTCCCTATAGACAAATGCCTATTTTTGTTCTAAATCGCATTACGGTTTCATTGCTGACCTGAGTTTTGCCCGCTTTTGTTATTTTGATCACTCCACAACCGCTAACGGGCCTTCTTGACCTTTTTCTGGGCATTTCAAGATAAATATCTTCCCAATATTCTGTCATCAGGCTTAACGCAAATGTAAAGGCAGATGACTTTTCTGTTAACGCCCGCACGCCGTGTAGAGAGTATAAGGAATTCAATGCAGAGCGAACTTATCCCTGCATTGTTTTTTTTCCATCCCTCTCCGTCACGCATCCTGCCATGTCATTCATCCAGAACAAATGAGGGTCCATCTTTAAGGAGTGCGCAATGAGATTTCTCGTAACGATATCGTTGGCCATTTGGATGGGGATCCAACCCCTGTTGATCGGCACAACGAATGGGAAGACTACTGCACCTACCATCATTGCAAATACGGTGGGCCAGAACCTGCTCTCACGTGAAAAAACGCTACAGGATCATAATTTTCATTACTACATGCCTCTGATCGACCGGGATCATCCCAACACCGCTGCCAGTGTTGGTCGGCCAATACGGTACATTATGGCCGACCGGGTCATCAACAATGCCGACTTCGCCCAACTGGCCGCATGGGGCATCAACACCGCCATGGTCGACTTCGATGTTAATGGCAGCGCCAACACCTGGCGAGGCGTCTTCACCGCCGCGGCACAGTACAACATCAACATCGTCATCTGGCCGTCTGACTGGAACAACCCCCGCCCCAACTGTGACTGGGAATCCCCCTTCCCCGTCAGCGCGGGCGGCGACATCACCAAAGTCAAACCGTTGCTGGATGTGGCCAGCCAGTACTCCAACTTCATCGGTATCATCAACGGGCACGAGTCCTTCTGGACCTGCACCAACATGACCTTCGATGAGATGGCCGGGCTGAAGACACAACTCAAAGCCTATGCCCTCTCCAAGGGCCGTTCGATCAAGGTGTGGAACTACATCAACGCCCTGTACGACAATTCCATGTTCCCCAACAACCAGATCGAGCGGGTCATGGACGTAGCCATCATCTGGAAGCACTGCGCCGGCAATGCCGAAGGGAGCTGCAATACCCCCAGCAACGGCTATTGGGGCGATGCCATGTCGATGATCAAGGGTGACCGGGCCAGGCTGACTTCCCTTGGATTGGATGGCAAAGTGGAACTGGTTTTCGTGATGCAGACGTTCACGGCCGGAGGCTACACCACCAAATTCACCCTGTCGCAGTTGCAGACCTATAGTTGTGCCTTCCTCAACACGCAGGCGCTGGACGGGTTCGGCTACTACACCTGGGATGCGGGTTGGTGGGCTGACCTGCAAGGCTGGAGCGATCTCCAACCGGCAGTCCCTTACATCAACAATACCTGCACGCCGTAATATTCCTCGCTGCAACTGACCGAAAAACGTCTCCCGCAGATAAATTCTCTGCGGGAGATCATCATTTAGAGCACTTCAAAACCACCTGGCCTTTCTCAAACCAATCGCGCCAGAACGATTCTCTCCACTCAATCTACCAGGGCGTGCAATGGAACGGTAATGCTTTTTAGCCCAAAAATAGGCATTTGTCTATGCCTCATATATTGACATCGATATATAGAAGTGCTAATATGAAATTACAAATTTGTTAGTTTACAGCGGGAAATAGCACAGTACCCCTTTGTTTTCCCTGCCAATTCAGTCAAGTTCATTGTTCCCAGGGCTTTGTCCTTCGCGCATAAAATATTTTCGGATATTTTTTTTTCTTAATTTTTCTAAATGGATTTTTAAAAAGTATTTTGAAGTAACTTTCATATATGAACTTTTTTGCAATCATCATATCAATCCCGAATTTTTTCTTTTTTGGAGACGAGTAACATGAGCGGAACCATAAAACAACTGGCAGCAAATATCAGCATGTCTTACGATGAGTTCATTGGGGAAATGCGCAAACGAGGCTGCAGTGAACCGACCGCAGTGAAAATATGGGAGGGCAAGTTCGAGGAATTCCAAGAGTTCAAGGACAATGACATCTATCTCAGCAACCTACGCAAGGCTGCGGATGTATTACAGGTCAAAACCGGGAATCTACTTACCAATTGATCCCTTACTGTTATGTCTTCATCTCATCAATCACCCTTCAAGAAGGTCGTCCCGGTCTCTATAGAACAACCTTATCGGTAAGCAAGTTCAGCGAGCTGAACGGTTCCATCATCCGATGCATCATCGGAAAACGGAACCTCCATAGCAACATGAACTCCTCGACAAACAAGCCATGTCGAGATGGCGGAGCACGGATTTTTGGGAACGCCGCAAGGGGGACATTCGGTTTGATTTTTCTTCAAGAAATTACATATCACATGGTGAAATACTAAATGGGTTTAAAACAGGAAGCAGTCAAAGGCGTTGCCTGGTCGGCCGCTCAGAAATGGGGCGTTCGCATCATTTCATTCCTTGTGATGCTTGTCCTCGCCCGCCTGGTCCTGCCTGAGTCATTCGGCCTGGTGGCTGCCGCAGTCGTCTTCACTTCATTCGCCCAGATCTTCGTTGACCAGGGCTTCAGCGACGCCATCGTCCAATTTAGCCACCTCGAACGCGAGCACCTCGACACGGCCTTCTGGATCAGCATAGCCACCGGCACCATTCTGACCCTCGCCAGCATCTTTGGGGCATCCTTCATCGCATCCCTCTTTCGGGAGCCGGAACTGACTCCCATCATCAAGTGGCTCGCGCCCATTTTCATTCTGAGCGCGTTGAGCAGTGTTCAACAGTCCATCCTGCGCCGGAACCTGGACTTTAAAAAACTGACCATCCGCTCAATGATCTCCATTATCGTTTCCGGTGTGGTTGCCGTCACCATGGCATTCCTCGGCTGCGGGGTGTGGAGCCTGGTAGCCAAATTGGTTGTCGAAGGCGTGGTCAGCGTCATCGCCCTGTGGCGGGTGAGTGAGTGGCGGCCCAGCTTCCGCTTTTCCAGCAAGCATTTCAAGGACCTGTTCAACTTCGGCATCCATATACTTGGCGGAAATTTCGTCGACTTTCTCAGCGTCCACTCTGGCGATTTCCTCATCTTTTATTTCCTGGGGCCCCTGGCATTGGGTTATTACACCCTGGCCTATAACCTGCTAATCGTAATGACCGACCTGCTCGTCTCGGTCCCCAACCTGGTGGCATTCCCTGTCTTTTCCAAATTGCAAGACGACCCGGCTCGCTTGAAGTCGGCATTCAATGAAGTCACCCAGTTGCAGAGTCTGATCGCCTTCCCCATCTTCCTAGGAATTTTCGTCGTCGCTCCCGAAGCCGTGCTGGTGCTCTACTCAGATGTCTGGGTTGCCAGCATCCCGGTCGTCCAGATACTCATCCTCATCGGTATCGTCCGTTCAGCAACCTACTTTTACAGCAGCATTTTCCGGGCTGCCGGGAAACCCTCCTGGCGTTTTGCTTTATATTCCCTGACCGCCTTATTAAACGTGATCGGCTTCCTGGTCGTCGTCCGCCTGGGGATCGTCGCCGTGGCGATATCGTATGTTGTCGTAAGTTATGGTCTCATGCCGTTGTATTTCTACCTGATCCAGAAGTTGGTCCACGTCACCATTCTGGACCATTTGAAGCAGTATCTATCGGCCTTTATAAGCTCCATTGCCATGATCGCGGTGGTGTTGATCCTTAAACAATTCCTCGGTGAAAACCTGTCGGTCGTGTTGCGGCTGGTCATTTGCGTAGCCGCCGGAGTTGCCACGTACCTTCTCGCCATCCGCCTGATCCAGCCAGCGCTCTACATGAAAATCCTTGGGCTTGTCCAGATGGTCCTGCCCAAATCCTTGGTGAAACAACCATGACCACAGAAAACCCCGTCTCCCCACTGGTGGCTTCTTTATGCGAGGCACTAAATTCCAACGACATTCAATACTGCCACTGGAAGAGCAACGCCGCCATCGACCGTTCCGCCAGCGGCGAAAACGATCTGGATCTTTTGGTCAGCCGGGCTCACTCCGAAAAATTCCTGGAGATCCTGTACGCGCTGGGCTTCCGGGAAGCTTGCGCTGCCACGGTGGACAAACTGCCGGGCGTGCGGGATTTTTATGGCTATGATGCCAGGGTCGACCGCATCATCCATGTCCATGCTCATTTTCAACTCGTCCTGGGTCACGACTTCACCAAGAATTATCGCCTCCCCATCGAGACCGCTTATCTGGAATCATCCACACTGACCGGCCTGTTCAAGATTCCCTCGGTGGAATTCGAATTAGCCATCCTGGTGCTTCGCCTGGTGATCAAGCACTCCACTCTCGATGCGATCTTGATGCGCCATGGTGCCTTATCCAAATCCGAACGGGCTGAGTTGGACTACCTGCAGGAGCGCACCTCCGTCGCCCAGGCCGCCGCAGTAATCGAAAAACATCTGCCCTGCCTCGACCAGGGCCTGTTCGAAGTGTGTCTGCATGCGCTCGAACGCGGCTCTTCTTTTTGGGGCCGCATCCTGGCCGGCAAGCGTTTACAGCAGCAGCTCGAAACTTGCGCCCGCCATCCGCAGGTGCGAGACCTGTTCCAAAAACTGACCCTACGGGTCAAATTACCGATCCAGTCTCGCCTGCAACTGCTACCCAAAAAATGCATGGCCAACGGTGGCTTGATGATCGCCATCATCGGCGGGGATGGGTCGGGCAAGACCACTGCCATCAACGGCCTCTATTCCCGCTTGAATGAAGAATTCGAGATCAGGAAGTTCCACATGGGCAAGCCGGTCTGGTCGCTCTCCACCATTTTGATCCGCGGCCTCGTAAAAGTGGGCCGCACACTCGGCTTCTACCCATTCATGAAGGAAGGCACGGAATATTCCATCGATACCGACAAGCCCGTCTTCCCCGGGTACCCCTGGCTGATCCGGGAAGTCTGTACCGCCCATGACCGCATGCTGACCTACACCCGCGCCCGCCGCCTGGCCTCCAATGGCGCCCTGGTCATCTGCGACCGTTATCCGCTGGCGCAGGTCCGCATTATGGATGGCCCGCAGGTGGAGCGTGTAACCCATGGGATGAAGACCAACCGGCTGATCGAATTCCTCGCCCGCCTCGAAAAAGGATATTACGAGAAGATCCTGCTGCCCGACCTGTTGGCAGTTCTCCGCGTCGCTCCAGAGATCTCGGTGGAGCGGAAAACGGATGAGCCCGCCGATTTCGGTCCGCTCTCGCGCCACCGAGATCTGGAATGTGGACTGGAGCGCAACCCCCGCAAAGATGATCGACGCCGGCAAGCCAAAAGCCGCCGTCCTTTCTGAACTGATGACACTGGTATGGTCGAACCTTTGATCGCCGCCCCCACCGTAGGAATGGCCCTGGCAAAAAGGCCGCACATCGTTGAGATCATTGGCCCCGCCGGCGCAGGCAAGACCACCCTGTACAACGCCCTCAGCCGCTATCCGTCCCAAATCCACTTGAGTGACTTTCCCAACGTCCGCAGCCCGAAAGATGCCCCCTTTTTCATCCGCTACGGACTGCAAGTCCTCCCAAAATTGATCAGCCTCCCGGCGCACGACAGCCGGCCCATCACCCGCAGGGAATTAGCGTGGATGACCATCCTGAAGGGCTGGCCAGTCTCGCTCCAACGGGAACTGAAGAAAAGCCAACATACCATCGTTCTCGACCAAGGACCTGTCTATCTCACCGTCGAGTTAAAAGAGTTCGGTCCTGCCCTGTTGCGGACCCCAGACGCTGAAAAACTCTGGCAGCAGTACTATTGCCGCTGGGCCTCCACCCTGGACATGATCGTCTGGCTGGACACATCCAACGAAACTCTCCTTGAACGGATCCGCACCCGCAAGCAAGACCACATTGTCAAGAACGAATCTGCCAACCGGATGGTTGAATTCCTGGATAACTTCCGCCAGGCTTATGAACGGACCGTGTCGGTTTTGATCGATAAAAATCCCGGCCTGCGTCTCCTCAAATATGACACGGGTGAACTAGAAGCAGACGAGATGGTCTCACAACTAATGACCGCGTTAGGGTATTCATGACGAATACGCTGGATGCTGCACAAAACCAAAAAATCGCTTTCTTCCTGCCGGGTTTGTATGACGGTGGAGCAGAGCGTATTATGCTCAACCTTGCCAAGGGGATTGTCGACCGCGGTCACCCGGTGGATATGGTCCTGGCCCGCGCCGAGGGCTCATTCATGGACCAGATACCCGCCTGCGTTCGCGTGATAGACCTGAAAGCCACCCGGGTGCTCTTGAGTGCCCCCGCCCTGGTGAAGTATCTCCGCAGCGAAAAGCCGGCTGCCTTGCTCTCGATCTTATATGCCAACATTGTGGCCGTTTGGGCCAAGAGGTTGGCAGGCTTGCCGGTCAGGGTTGTCCTGGCGGAACACAACACCCTTTCCTCCGTGGCTGAAGGCGAACACGACCTGCGCTTGCAGTTGTATCCCACCTTGGCGCGGTTGTTTTACCCCTGGAGTGATGCCATCGTGGCCGTCTCGCAGGGTGTGGCTGATGACCTGGCCCAAAAAGCCAGACTTCCCCGTGACTGCATTCAGGTGATCTACAACCCGGTCATCACCCCCGAATTATTCGAGAAATCTACCGAAGCCATAGAGCATCCATGGTACAAACCCGGTGAACCGCCTGTTCTTCTGGCAGTAGGTCGCTTGACCGCTCAAAAAGGGTTCGATGTTTTGATCAGGGCGTTCGCCCAAATCAGGAAGAACCGGGCGGCGCGCTTATTGATTTTAGGCGAAGGGGAGGAAAGGTCCGCCCTGGAGTCCCTCTGCCGGGAATTGAAGGTGGACCAGGATGTCAGTATGCCGGGATTTGTGCCCAATCCGTATCCCTTTATGGCCCGGTCGAACGCTTTTGTCCTTTCCTCAAGGTGGGAAGGATTGCCGACGGTGCTGGTGGAAGCAATGTCACTCGGAATCGCCATCGTTTCCACCGACTGTCCCAGCGGGCCGCGCGAAATCTTGAAGAACGGGAATTACGGCTGCCTTGTCCCCGTCGATAACCCGTTTAGTTTGGCCGCGGCTATCACCACTACTTTGATTGACAGGGATCCCTGCCCTCCTAAAGATAGTTGGGCCCCCTTCGACCTGGATGCAGTGGTCGACAAGTATATTGATGTGCTGCTGAACCCTGCCTGATGCGCAAATTAACCTTTTGGTTAACCCTGCTGCTCATCTTTACCATCCCATGGGAAGATACCATCGTCGTTGGGACCATGGGCTCATTAACGTGGGTTCTTGGACTGGCGGTGGCGGGTTGTTGGTTCATGACGATCGTGATGCAGGGACGCTTCCGCAGACCCCAGGTATTCCACGCTCTTGTACTGCTGTATTTCTGCTGGTGCATCCTCAGTTATATGTGGACATCCACCGACTACGAGACCTTCGAGCGTGTCAAAACGTATGCACAGATCTTCGTCTTGATATTGATCGTTTGGGAGATGCTGCAAACCCCCGATGAACTGATGGCGGGACTGCAAGCCTATGTCCTGGGAGCCTTTGTTCCCATTGCCAGTTCACTCAACAATTACATGCAGGGGAACCTGGCTGAGAATTACGAAGTGCGATTCACCGCCGACGGGGTCAATGCAGTTGACCTGGCTTTGTTCCTGTTATTGGGTCTGCCCATTGCCTGGCGTTTGTTCACCCGGGCAGACAAGAAAAATATCCTCCTGAAGTTAATCAATCTGGCCTACCTGCCGCTGGCCGTCTTCACTATCCTGCTCACTGCAAGCCGCACATCCCTCTTTGCCATCGTTCCTGCAGTAATTTATATCGGCTGGCCGAAGAAGGTGGATTTTGGACGGATCCTCATTGCGGTCTTCCTGCTGATCCTGTCTGTATTGGTCCTGGGGGCGATCCTGCCGGCGTCGGTGGTGGAACGTCTCGCCTCGGTGACGACCTCGATCCAGTCGGCGGATATCGGCGGACGGGTGAACCTTTGGCTCGGCTCCATTGGGGTGTTCTTGCAGCATCCCATCCTCGGCAGCGGTACAGCCACATTGCCATCCCTCATTGGCAGCATCGCCCACCAGACCTTCCTGTCGGTCCTGGCCGAGACCGGCCTGGTCGGGTTCATCTTGTTCATGATCGTCATCGTTTACCTTTTCAATTATTTGGCGCGCCTTCCCAAGGGGCAAGCCGGCCTGTGGATCTCATCCTTCATGGTCTGGTGTATCGGCGTGCTTTCTCTCTCGTTCGAATTCAGGAAGATCACCTGGCTATTCTTCAGTTTCATGATCATCGAAGGCTATACCCTGCAAAAGAAATTGACCTCACAAAAAGTGGAACTGGGGATTTCCCAGGCAGCAGCAACCCGCGACATCAACGAGGCGTTTCCCACGCCTCTCGGTGTGAAGACCCGTCGCCTGCGTGGGAAACCGGCTGACTGAAACCGCCATGAGCAACCAAAGATTACAGCTCGGCCTCCTGCTCGACTCATACGATGTCCCCGCCTGGATGGTTCACTCCCTGGCGAGGCTGGTCGATTGCGAGTATGCAGAGGTTTCGCTGATCGTTCTCAACAAGCGGCCCGGCAAATTGAACAAAAAGAACGGTCTGTATAGGCTGTTCAATCACCTGGATGAAAAAGCCTACCTGCGGGGCAGCCGCGCTACAGAGTTGAAGAACCTGCAGGGGATATTCGGAAATGTGGATGTGATTGAAGTCCAACCGATCAACACCAGCGATGGAGGCTCATTCGCCTCCACTGACATAGACAGGGTTCGGGAGAAAAATCTGGATATTCTGATCAACGTCAGTTTTGGCGGTTTACATGACAGGATCCTTTCATCGGCCCGCTACGGAGTGTGGGAATATTTCTGGGACAGCGACCCTTTTGGATTTTGGGAAGTGTTGAGAGGCTTACCCGCCACAACGATGAGCCTGCGCATCCTGGAAGAACCCCCATGCAGCAGAACCATCTTCCGCTCTTCAGCCTTGACCTATCCCTTTTCCCCCGCCCGCAACTGCGACCGTTCTCTGTGGAAAGCCGCCTCTTACCTGTCCCGGCAGATCGCGCTCCTTCATCTTTTGGGCGAGAAAGAGTATTTCGCCCGGGCGGACAAATACGATCGACAGTCTGGACGGATTAAGCGGGTTCCGCATTGCAACTGGAAATTCCAGCATTGGCAAAGCGTGGATGTTCATCAAATTTCCATTCAAGGTCGCGCGGGAGATCATTCGCCGGAAGGTCGAACAAGATGCATGGTTGTTGATGTTCACCCAGGACAAGGACGAGAACCTGCCTTTTTCTGCATACAAAAAACTCGTCCCGCCTAAAAACACATTTTGGGCTGACCCTCACGTCATCCGCAAAAGCGACGACCATTATATCTTCGTGGAGGAATTCGACTCCGTCGCCGGCAAAGGTCATATCTCCGTCATCAAGGTGGATGCATCGGGCAACCATACCGCCCCGGTCAAGGTCCTGGAGAAGGACTATCACCTGTCATTCCCGTTCGTCTTTCAATGGAATGATCACTACTATATGGTTCCCGAATCCGCCGAGAACAAGACCATCGACCTGTATGAATGCAGCGAGTTTCCCCACCAATGGGAACACAAACTTTGCCTGATGGAAAATATAAGCGCAGTCGACAGCTCATTGCTCTTCCACAATGGAAAATGGTGGCTTTTCACTGCCATGGCGGAGAACGAAAGCGCCTTGCCCGAAGTGGAATTGTTCCTCTTCCACACCAAGGACTTGTTCGCCCCTCATTGGCACCCTCACCCTCTCAACCCACTCCAGTCCGACGCAAGGAATTCACGGCCCGCCGGTCGCATTTTTTCCAAAGACGGCAAGTTATTCCGCCCTTCGCAGGATTGCTCCCAATCCTATGGCTACGGGTTTGACCTGAACGAGATCCTGCTGCTCTCCGAAACGGAGTATGAAGAGAAATGTGTTTCTTCCGTCAAGCCGGGCTGGGACAAGGACATTTCAGCCACCCACACTTTCGGGGTCGAAGGTAATTTCAAGATCATCGATGCATACACCACCAGAAAGCGTTTCTTGAACAACTGACCATGCCATCCACCTCATCTGATCGGACCAAACTCCGTGTCCTGGTTGCAGGACATTTACCTCCGCCTGCCGGGGGCGTTGCCACCTATTATCAATCCTTGCTCAACTCCTCCCTGCCACAGAAGGTTGATCTGGCATTCGTCCAGACCAGCTCGCAGAAGCGGGCCTTATCCGAAACGGGGAAATTCTCGTTTTTCAACCTTACCTCTGCCTTTAGCGACTGGGCTCGCTTTACCCGGGCGGTCATCAAGCATCGCCCGCAGGTCACCCATATCGCCACCGCTTTCGGCCTATCGTTCGTCAAGCACAGTGTCTGCGTCCTCATTGCCCGCTTGCTGGGCAGCCGTGTCCTTCTCCATCCGCATTGCGGTTTCACGGCCCTTTACACGAACCGGTCCCGCTGGTGGCAATGGTACTTTCGCCGGGTGATCCGCCACACGGATGGTGTCATCACCCTCTCCACCGAGTGGGATCAGTTGCGCTCCGTCATCCCCGGCTGTAAAGTCTACTTCCTCCCTAACGCCCTTGACCTGAGACCATACCAAAGCATCGGTCAGGCCCGCCGGCAGGTATCTGCCAAACCGGGAGAAGTGCGAGTGCTCTATCTCGGCTACCTGGGGAAAGAAAAAGGCTCCTTTGACCTGCTCGAGGCAGCCAAACAAACCTGCTCCAGGAAATTGCCGCTGGCATTCGACCTGTATGGCGAGGACCTTGAACAAGGCGAAGTGGAACAATTGAAGCAACAGATCAATCAGACCGGTCTAGCCGGAGTGGTCAACCTGCATCCTTTTGCCGACGCTCCCACCAAGGTGGAGGCTTTCTGCAATGCCGATATCTTCATTTATCCCTCCTACCATGAAGGGATGCCTATGGCAGTGATCGAGGCCATGGCCTGCGGCCTGCCGGTGATCGCCTCCAAAGTGGGCGGCTTGCCCGACCTGGTCGAGGACGGCCTTAATGGCTTGTTGGTCGAGCCGGCCCATCCCGGTCAACTGGCGGATGCATTACAGACCTTATCCCTCGATTACGGTCTGCGCTACACCATGCAGCAGAATAGTTTCCGCCGGGCCTTTGAACAATTCGATATGGAGACCCTCGTGCCTCGTTTAGTGCGTATTTATGAACAAGCATTCCAGGATGAAAAATGACCGACCAGAATACCATTTCCATTGCCCCGATGAGAACCGACCACATTCATGATGTGGTGCGGGTTCACCTGGCAAGTTTTCCAGGTTACTTCCTCTCCTTCCTTGGCCCCCGTTTCCTGCGACTGTTCTTTACGGAGATCATTAAGGAACACGACCACATCGCTTTTGTCGCCCTGAGCGAAGCAGAAGTGATCGGCTATGTCGTGGGGGTGACCGAACAAAGTGGTTTTTATTCCCGCCTGGCCCACAAACGGAAATTCGCTTTTGCGTCGGCGGCCCTCGGGGCAGTCTTGCATAATATTCGCATTATCCCGCGCTTATTCCGCGCCCTCTCGTATGAACGCATGGCCCGCTTGGCTGCATCCCCGGCCCTGTTGATGTCCATCGCCGTTTCGCCGAAAACCCAGCAAGGAGGGGTGGGTAAGAAACTGACCTTCGCTTTCTTAAGCGAAATGAAGAAAAGAAATATCGATAAGGTCAGCCTGACAACTGATCGGGATGACAACGAGAGAGTGAATAGTTTTTATAAAAAATTGGGTTTCACGATCTTTCGCAGTTACGTCACCCCCGAAGGCCGTGGCATGAATGAATATGTGATCGACCTGACCGATTGGTCGCCATCGCACGAAGAAACCCAGGTTCGGGAGATTGCCGGCTGATGCGCATCCTCTCCATCGGCTCTTATTACGAGCCTGATCTTGGCCCCAGCGCACCCATCAATACCATGCTCTGCAGGAATTTGGTGCAGTTGGGCCATCAAGTTACCATCCTCACCATGGTCCCCCATTATCCTTCCGGCCGGGTTCCGCCTGCCTATCGCGGCAAATGGGCCAGTAAATCGATCGAAAATGGCGTGGAAGTGATCCGGGTGGGCCTTCCCTCGGTGGATCGTACCAACCTTGTCCAGCGGTTATGGCAATTTGTCTGCTATCAAGTCGGGGCCACCCTGGCAGGCCTGGGGAAAAAATACGACGTCGTCATGGCTGCCAGCCCTTCCCTGATCATGTGGCTGCCCTTCGCCGTCTTCGTCACCCTTCCCAGGAAACCAGCCGTATATTCCATTTTTGATGTCTACCCCAGCGTAGGCGTGACCCTGGGCATCTTCCGCAATAAAGCCGTCATCGCCTTCGTCTCTGGCCTGGAAAAGTTCTGTCTCAAAAATGCCCGCGTCGTCCGCACCATCTCCGAATCATTCAAGCCGGAACTGCGTGCCATGGGTGTGCCCGATGAAAAAATGGCCCTTGTCTATGACTGGGTCGACACCGACCTGATCAAGCCTCTGCCCCATGACAATTCATTCGCCCGCGAACATGACCTGACCGGTCGTTTTGTCGTCCTGTATGCCGGCAATGTGGGATTGTCGCAAGGGTTGGAGCATGTCCTTACCGCCGCCGAAAAACTCACCGCAGAGAAAGACATCACCTTCGTCATCGTCGGAGAAGGCGCCAGCCGTGAACATCTCATGGCTGAAGCGGAACGCCGCCAACTCAGGAATGTCAAATTCATCCCTTTCCAGCCCCGTCAGCGTTTACCAGAAGTGTTGGCCTCTGCCGATATTTCCCTCATATCGCTCCAGCGCGGCATCGGTCTGGGTTCCCTTCCTTCCAAGACCTTTTCCATCCTGGCGAGCGGCCGGCCCATCGTTGCCTGCATCGATGAAGAGAGTGAAACCCGCAGCCTGATCGAACGCGCCGAAGCCGGTCTCTGTGTTCCACCCGAAGACCCGCAGAGCCTGGTCAACGCCATTCTCAGCCTCAAAAACGATAAAGACCTGCGCCAGCGGATGGGTCGCAATGGCCGTCTGTGGGCAGAGGCACATCATTCTCCCCAGGCGGGTGCTAAAAAGATCGAAAAAATATTGCTCGACATTGCCTTCCCGCGCCAGGCATAGCATCAATTGCAGCGATTGGATTTTTTTTGGATAAGTAGAAATAAGCAATGGATACATCAACCAGGACGGCAAACTTTACACCGACAGATACAAAAATTGAGGTTCTCGTCATCACACCTCAATATGCGCCTGATTATGGTCCCAGCGCTCCTATCTACACGGCTTTGTGCGAGGACCTGCAGCAGATCGGCTGCAATGTGACTGTCGTCACCGCCTTCCCCCACTATGCCGGCGCCGAGTTGGTATACCCACACTCCAAAAAATGGTTCGAGGAAGATGTGTTGAACGGTGTGCGGATCATCCGCACGTATGTCTACACCGTCCCCAAAAGCTCCCTGTGGAGGCGGCTGCTCTATCAGGCTTCGTACAATTTCTTCGCAACACTGGCCTTGTTGAAAGCCGGTAAGCCGCAGGTCATTTTGGCAGATGCGCCCACCCTATGGAGCGGCCTGCCTCTGGTGGTCGGAGCGCTGCTGCGAAGGAAACCGTTCATTTACATCATTCACGACATCTATCCCGATGTTCTTCTGCGCTTGGGCGTATTGAAGAACCGGCGCATGCTCAACCTCATCGAGAAGGTCGAGCAGTTCTTTTACAAGCGGTCTGCGCAAATCTCCGTATTATCCACCGGCTTCAAAAATAACCTGGTCCGAAAAGGCGTTCCCGCTGGGAAGATCGCCATTATTCCTGTCTGCGTGGATATCGATTTCATCCGTCCACTGCCGCGCCAAAACAAATTCCGCCAGCAATGGGACCTGGGCGACCGCTTCGTCGCCCTTTACGCCGGCAACATCGGCTTCTCGCAAGGACTGGAGATCGTCGTCAAAGCGGCGGAGCAATTGCGCGACCATCCCGAGATCGCCATCGTCATCGTGGGCGAAGGGGCAATGAAAGCCGACCTTCAAAAGCAGATCAACTCATGCGGGCTGCAGAATATCAAAATCTACCCATTCCAACCCCGTGAGTGCGTGCCCCTCCTCTACGCCATGGCCGATGTGTGCCTGATCCCATTGAAACAGGATATCGTGGTCGAGTCGGTCCCTTCCAAGACCTATACCATCATGGCCAGCGGGCGGCCCTTTATCGCCACAGTTGACAAGAACAGCGAAGTGGGAATTCTCGTAGACCAGGCCCAGTGCGGCCTTTGTGTGGAACCGGAAAATGCCGCCGGGATGGCAAAAGCGATTTTGGATTTATCGACCAACGAAGCCATCCGTAGCCAGATGGGAAACAAGGGCCGGGATTTTGTTGTCGCAAAATATTCCCGCCGTGTCGGCGCGGAGCAATATCATCAACTGATCCGGAAATCTCTCCAACGGACCCGCCATGATCCCGAAGTATGACCCCACCTATAGTTACCGTGATATCTGGGTGAGTTTCCTTCGCTCTTCCAAGCACAATTCGGGCAAGGTTCTGTGCGATCGCTTGAAGGACCTGTACTCCCTGCCGCATGTGTTCACCTTCAATAGTGCCCGCATGGCCTTGTTCGCCCTCCTCAAAGCCTATGGCCGCACCGGTGGAGTCTTGATGCCGGCGTACACCTGCATCGTCGTACCCGAGGCAGTCAAGGCGGCCGGCTACGAACCTCAATTTGTCGATATTGATTGTCATTGCCTCAATGTGACCCGGAAGACTCTCGCCGCCGCCTTGACCCCCGCCACCACCGTTATCCTGGCGACCCATCTTTTTGGTATCCCCTGCGACCTGGGTGAAATCCGGGATTTCGGTCGGGAGCACGGCTTGTTGATCATTGAGGATGCCGCACCCGCCATAGGCGCTGAATATGACGGCAAACCCCTCGGCAGTCTCGGCGATGCAGCCATTCTCAGTTTCCAGGCCACTAAGGTCATCTCTTCAGAAAATGGTGGCGCTTTATTGACTGGCAACCATGAATTGTCCCAAAAAGTTGCCGCCTTGCTAGAAGCCGCCCACAAGCCCCCTCCAATATGGTACCTTTTTATGAAAGCAATAGCCCGTAAAACCACTCTACATCGACACATTTACCCCATCCTGCAATGGGCCTATCGCCGGCTTGGAAAAGAAGTGATGTACGAGGTGGTTTCTCCAAAGAACGAAGATCCCGCAACTTACCTCGTCCGTTGTTCGCCCTTCTCCAGTGCTCTCGTCGCCCTGCAATTGGACCGACTGGCAGAAAACCTGCACCGCCGTAAAAGCCTGGCAGAGATCTATCTGCACGAATTATCCCATCAACCGGAGATTCGCCTGCCGCAGTTGGTGGAGGCTGGATCTGCCGCCTGGATCCAATTTCCCGTCCTGGTCAAACACAAGTTGGATTTCTTCCGCCACATGCAGCAGCGCGGCATCGATCTGAGTTGGACGTATCGATATTCGTGCGCCGAGAGTTATGGACTGGACGGCTTTCCAGAAGCAAATAAAGCTGCCCACACGGTCCTGGGGTTGCCGACCTATCCTTCTCTTTCTGATGACGAGGCTCGCTATATTTGCCGGATGGCGAAGGACTATTCGTCGGTAAATTGAACCGGTTCAAAAAATACACGATCAATACTCATAGTGGGGAAGCAAGTATTTTAACAGCAATTGTTTCGTATGGGTGGAGTGTAACAAGAGGAGATCAAGCGTGAATGTAGAAAATTTCGCCGAATGGCTACGCCGCCAGGGTCACCACGTGATCCGAACTAACAGTAGCTTTTGGTACAACGCCGGCCCACAGGTACTGCAAGCATTTCCATATGATTGGCTCGTCCAACCCTCTGAACAGGAATTGCGCAGCCTGACCTTGGGAAAAGGTTACCTGGCTGTCCGCTACTCCCTCCCGGTCAGCACAACCGAGGGGATGCTCAGTTACCACGTTGTCCTCAGCAATCCCTACGACATCGAAATGCTCAGGCCGCAGGCCCGCAATGGCATCCGCCGAGGTCTGGAACACTTCCACGTCGAACGCATATCGTGGGAGCGCATGGCAGATGAAGGCTGGGCGCTCCAGCACGATACGCTGGAACGGCAGGGCCGGTATGCTTGCATGAAGCAGAAGCAATGGCAGCGCATTTGCAATTCGGCGAAAGACCTGCCCGGCTTCGAAGTATGGGCTGCGCTCACTTCCGAGGGGACACTCGCCGCCACCATTCTCACCACCCAAATCGATGACACCTTTTATGTCCCTTACGCCCAGTGCCATCGCGAATATATGTGCTTGCACGCCAATAATGCCTTGTTCTATACCGCCAGCCGCGACATGCTGGCTCGCCCAGGCGCTAAAAAAATATTCTTCAGCCTGCATTCACTAGATGCGCCTGAAAGCGTCAATGAATTCAAATTCCGCATGGGGCTGATCGCCAAACCGGTCCGGCAGAAGATCGTCTTTCACCCACTCCTGGCACCGTTCGCATCAGAATTTACTTATAGGTTTCTGAAGAATTGGGCCTCGCACGATCCTTCGAGTAATTTTGCCGCCAAATCCGAAGGCATGCTGCGCTTCTTCCTGCAGGGAAAACTGTCCGTAGCCGACCAGGATACCCCCTCCTGCCTGAACGAATATAAGGCTGCCATGATAGGCACGCCCCTGCTAAGTTCCGGCAAACACGACACCCACGTCCGGATCGAAGCAGAGATATAGCACTTGACCTTCTTTTTTTGAAATGAAACTGATCACCTTCCTCGCCACATCTCTTTTTGTTGTCGTCCTGACCACCTTCGTGCTGATGGGCCAGTTCGCCGGCGCGCCAACTCAGCCCGGAAGCAATCGTATTCCGGGCCTTAATGATGTTAATTCCGAGCCGTTCAGCTTCGCCTCCATCGGTGATTCTCAAGCCGAGGCCGGAAATTTCGCCTTGACACTCGCCGATGTCGCCGCTTTGAACCCCGACCTGGTCATTTTCAATGGAGATCTTGAAGATACTGGTTTTTTGACTGACCAAATAGATCCCATGGTGGCGGCGCTTAAGAGCACCAATCTATTCAACAATACCTTCCTCGTTAGAGGCAACCATGACGACACCGTTCCCGGCAGTGCGGCTATGTGGGAGACCTATTTCGAAACCGCTCCCAACATCAAAACCCTGCCCACCGGCGTGAGCAACTACGTCGCCCTCGACTCGAATTCCACCAACCTGACCTATAGTTACGATTATGGCAACTCCATCTTCATCGCCCTGGATGTACCCGGCGCCCCCGACCTTATCACCGCCGCTCAATACGACTTCCTGGATGAACGCCTGACCTATGCTGAAGGGCTAGGGCTGACCCATGCGTTTATTTATTTCCACGGTCCGCTCTATTGTGTCGAAAGTACCCATTGCGAGTGCTCGGCTAAAAACGACGGCACCTGCACGCCTGCCGACCTCGTCTCCATCCTGAACAACCACCACCCCCTCGTTTCTGCCACCTTCCACGGGCATGAACATATCCTCGGCTGGACCCACATGGACAATACCCGGTTATCCGGGCTGACCGGCTCCTTCGAGCAATTCATCACCTCCCCATCCGGTGGCTGGACGTACAACGAGTTCATCTACCCGCAGCGAATGGATTACTACTATCCCGACATTGATAATGAGCAAGGATTTGGTCTAATTACCGTTGATGGTACTTCATTCACCTTTTCCATCTACCTAACAGGCACTGAACTACCGGTCTGGTCGCACACCTTCACCAAAGGACCGCCGCCGCCTACCCCCACCGGCACTCCTCCTACCGCCACGCCCACTCGCACGCCAACTGCCACAAAGACAGCCACTTCCACCAACACGGTCAGCCTTTTCGGGAGAAATTCCAGTTGGAAATACTATCCCCTCAATTTGGATTTACTGTCCGGCGCCACTCCGTACTATTCTCTCGCCTTCAACAATTCCACCTGGAATTCCGGCAATGGCATGCTTGGGTATGGTGAGAGTTATCTATCAACCACTTTTTTGAATAATGGCGGTTATACGTACTATTTCCGCAAGACGTTCACGCTGTCGCAGAATCCCTCGACCCTGACGGATCTTTATCTCCTGGCTACCTTTGACGATGGATTTGTAGTCTATATTAACGGTCAGGAAGTAGTACGGAGTTCCATGCCGGAAGGCGCATACACCTATCAAACCGCCGGTGATGGTCACGAATCACTCCAGAATTATCCCCTATTCGATCTGACTGATCATATCGATAAGCTCGTCGAGGGGGAAAATGTCATAGCAGTCGATGTCCATAATTCCGATACCGGAAGCAGTGATATTGTCTGGGATGCTTCCCTTTATTATGAAATTAATCAGACCGGCCCCACCCATACTCCCACCCACACCAATACGCCCAACCCCAGTGGCAGCAACTTGCTGGTCTACCCGTACGTGATGAACCCCACCAGCAGCGCGATGACGGTTTCATGGGTCACGGACAACTCCGGGACCGGCGAAGTGCATTACAGTCTCGATCAAAGTTATGGAAGCGTCTCCGCTGCGTCCAGCACATACTATGACGGCAGGTATTGGTATTCCGCCACCATCAGCGACCTGACAGCCAACACCACCTATTATTACCGCATCTTCAACAACGGCTTTGACCTGACTCCCTGGACGACAATTCAGTTCACCACAGCGCCTTCTTCCGCCACCACTAATTACACCTTTGAGGTCGTCGGCGACAGCCAGCCCGCCAGTTCAAGCGCTACCCCTTATCCTGCCGCACTTGCCGTTGCCGCCCAGATGGCATCCAGGGACCCCGATATGGTACTCCACACCGGCGACATGATCTACAGCGGCAGTGGCTGCACCGGGGCCACCAGCGCCTGGAGCCAGTATGTGCGCAATTACTTCAATATCTACCAATCCATGCTGGGGAAGATACCCTTCTTCACCACCATCGGCAACCACGAAGTGCAGACTGGCGGCTGCGGGTATCAGGCTTACAAGAGTGTCTACAGCCTGCCCGCCAACGGCATCAGCGGTCACACGGAGGAGTTTTATTCCTTCGACCGGGGCAACGCTCATTTCGTGGTGCTGGATACAAATCAATACTATGGCTATGTTGAAGGAGACCCAACATACCCGGAAAATGCCTGGTTGGTAAATGATTTGCAAACCACTACCAAACCGTGGGTATTCGTATTCCTGCATGTCCCCGCGTATAGTTCAGGCAGCAGCGGCAGCGATGCGGATGTTCAGCAGCATCTACTTTCCATCTTTGAGACTTATGGGGTGGATGTCATCTTCAGCGGTCACGACCACGGTCTCGAAAGGACCTGTCCCATTTTGGATGGCGCTTGTACAACGATCGAGGACGACGGCGTTGTCTATTATGTCAATGGCGGCGGCGGCGCACACACGACCCTGCCGGATGGAGATTGGTTCACTGCCTTCAGGGCCGATGCCAACGAGTTCATCCACGCGACGATGAACGATTGCCACCTCCAACTGGACGCCATCGATATGTATGGCGCTACCCTGGATTCCTACGAGATCGATCGCTGCGGCAGTTCCACTCCCACCTATACTCCCACTCTCACTCCCACGCGTACTTCCACGCCCACTGAGACCGGGACTTACACCCCTACCTTGACAGAGACACTAACTCCTACCGGAACAGCCACATCCACACCTACATCGACCGAAACACCAACTCTCACCTTCACCCTCACGAATACCTATACAATAACCGATACTCCCACTCCTTCAGAGACGCCGACTTTAACACCCACCGACACAAATACACCCACTTTAACGACTACGTATACACCAACAGAGACACCATCTCTCACGCCCACAGCTACCGGAACACCCACTGAAACGCCCACTTACACCCTACTACCTACTGACACCAACACGGTGACATCAACATCCACAGCCACTAATACCTTTACTTCCACAATAACCCTCACCCCTACTCTCACCATGACCCACACATTCACATCCACTCAGACAGCCACCAGCACTGCCATCAGCCCGCCTCAAAACTCCATCTTCATCCCATTGATCATCGCCAACCATAATGGAACCATACCTTTGTCGGTTTCGGCGGGGTCCTCTGATCGTGCGCCTGTCATCCGCAGGATCATTTTACAGATAAGGTAATTATTGGAAGTCATATGCTTCGCGGATTTTTTCATCGTCGTTCATTATCGGGAGAGAATATGAGTTCACAAGCCTTTACAAGCCATTTGGAATCTTTTCAACAAATAAAATCATTCGAGCTAAGTTCCGTGTACAGGGGAGTCACAAACATGTTCAAGCGCATATTCGATATCGTTACCGCTTTACTGGGATTGATCATCCTCTCGCCCTTTTTTGTTTTTATCGGGATGCTGATAAAACGCGATACCCCCGGCCCGGTTTTCTACTGGGGGCCGCGCATGGGGCGTAAGGGCCGCATCTTCAAAATTCTCAAGTTCCGCACCATGTACGAAACCGCCGATAGCTACAACGGTCCACGCGTGACTTGCCAGGGCGATAGCCGCATTACCCCGCTGGGTGCCTGGTTAAGAGACACCAAGATCAACGAACTCCCCCAACTTTGGAATGTTCTCATCGGTGAAATGAGTTGGGTCGGTCCGCGCCCGGAAGACCCTGAACTTGCCAAGAACTGGTCGGAAGAAGAGCGATCGAAGATCCTGTCAATCCGGCCCGGCATCACCAGCCCTGCCAGCATCTTATACCATGACGAAGAAAAACTCCTCTCCAATAAAAACACCCTCAACGATTATTACATGAGCATTCTGCCGGACAAAATTCGATTGGACCTGCTCTATGTCCGCCACTATTCTTTCTTCTCCGATCTCGACACGCTCTTCTGGACGGCTGCCGTCCTCATCCCGCGCTGGGCAGGCACCAAGATCCCCGAAGGCTACATTTTTGCAGGTCCCATCTCCCGCATCGCCCATCGGTATGTCTCCTGGTTTGTGATCGACTCGGCTAAATCCCTCGCCATCATTGGTCTTGCCGCCATCATCTGGCGCACGCGTCTGCCCCTGAACTGGGGCGTTGGATACCTGGCCATCATGGGGATCGTCCTGGCGCTTCTATTCAGCGGTCTCAACTCCATCGCCGGCCTCAACCGCATCGTCTGGTCGCATGCCACCGGCGAGGATATTGTCGGCCTCTTACTTTCGGGCAGCTTTGTTACCGGCTTGAGCCTGGCATTGAATTATTTCCGCTTTACATCACGCGTCTTTGGCCTACCGGCTTTGCCCACCTCCATGATCATCGTGATTGGACTGGCATTGACCACCATGTTCATCGTCACACGTTACCGCCTGCGACTTGTATCTATGATCGCCAATCGCTGGCTGTCCTTGCGCCGCGATGCTCTGGCGATGGGCGACCGAGTCCTGGTTGTCGGCGACGGTGAAGCCGGCCAGATTGCCACCTGGCTGCTGGGGCGGCAAATGTTCCGCAGTGCCTTCTCCATCGTCGGTGTCATCAACGACAATGACCCCACCAAACATGGAATGAGGGTGAACGGGAATTGGATGCTCGGCAGCCTAAAAGACCTGCCTGCGTTAATTAAGAAATTTGACATTGGCATCATTCTGTCTGCCGGACCGGCAGCCACCCGTGAAGCCAATGAATACATTTTTGATCTCTGCCAGGCGAACAACATCCGCCTGTTCTTCCTCAATGATCTGATGCTGATGGTCGATCGACAGATCACCCAACCGCAGGGTAGCTTCGAATATCCCGTCTGGCTGGATGAACGCCTGGAATTCAAAGCCATGCATAACGCCATCACCGGCCTACCCAACCGTTTTCTCTTTCAGGACCGGCTGAAACATTCCATCGCCTATGCCAAAAGGTACAAGACCCAGGTGGCTGTCCTGCTGGTCAAGATCAATGGGATGGATGCCATCATCGAAAAGATCGGCCGCAAATATGGCGACATGATCCTGATGAAAACCGCCGAAAGGCTTTCAAAATGTGAGCGGGAAAGCGACACCCTCGCCTATGTGTCAGAAAATATCTTCGCGGTCATTCTACAAAACATCTCCGATGCCAGCGCCGCTGAGATCGTTGCAAACAAAATGTTCGCCAGTCTTGCCGAACCCTTCACTGTTGAGAAACTGGAATTTCGATTGAGCGCGGATGTCAAGGTGTATACCGGCGCTAATGGATTTGATGATCTCGAAGCCCTTTGCAAAACCGAGATAAAGATAGCCTTTACCCCCACCCCGAAACCGGAGGTCTTAAACTGGTATGACAATGCCATTGACGAATAAGCACGTTTTGGTGACCGGGGCGGGCGGTTTCATCGGCAGCCATCTGGTGGAGCGGCTCCTGGCGGAAGGCGCGCAGGTACGGACCTTCATCCGCTACAATTCCCGCGGTGACCTGGGCTTGCTGCGAATGCTTTCCAAAGAGGATCTCTCCCGCCTCGAGATCATCGCCGGCGACCTGCAGGATGAGGCCGCCGTTCGCAAAGCGGTCGAAGGTTCCCAGGTCGTTTTCCACCTGGGCGCCATGATCTCCATCCCCTATTCCTATCGCCACCCGGTCGAAGTTGCCAAGACCAACGTGATCGGTACGTTGAATGTCCTGATGGCCTGCCGGGACTCAAAAGTGGAACGGTTGATCCATATATCTTCCAGTGAGGTGTATGGCACCGCCTTGCAAGTACCCATCAGCGAATCCCACCCGCTCCAGGGCCAATCCCCCTACTCAGCCAGCAAGATCGGCGCCGACAAATTGGCCGAAAGTTTCTTCTGCGCCTTTGAGTTACCCGTTGTAACCGTCCGGCCTTTTAACACCTACGGGCCACGCCAGTCCACCCGCGCCGTCATACCGGTCATCATCACCCAGGCATTGACGCAAGATACCATCCGTCTCGGAAACCTGGAGACCATCCGGGATTTCACCTTCGTCAAAGACACGGTGGATGGGATGGTCAAAGCCGCCCAGGTCCCCGGCATCGAAGGGCAGGTGTTGAATCTGGGCACCGGGCAGGAGATCAAGATCGGCGAACTGGCCCGCAAGATCATCGCCAGGAGCGGTCGTCGAGTGGAAATCGTCACCGACATCCAGCGGCTGCGCCCCCACGCATCCGAAGTCCTACGCCTGCTCTCCGATAATTCCCTGGCAGTAAAGTCCCTCGGTTGGCAACCCTCGGTCAGCCTGGATGATGGTCTCGCTCAGACCATGGATTGGATCAAGGTCCATCTGGATCACTACCGCATCGGCACTTACGAGTTCTAAAGGAAATCAACATGAAAGCGATCATTCTGGCAGGGGGTAAAGGTACCAGGCTGGCTCCCTATACAAAAATACTTCCCAAACCATTGATGCCAATTGGCGACATGCCCATCCTGGAGGTGATTCTGCGCCAGATGAAATGCGCCGGAATCGATGAGGTAGTCATTACGGTCGGGCATTTGGCCGGATTGCTGCGGGCTTTTTTTCAGGATGGCAGTGAACTCGGTCTGCGGATCAACTACAGCATGGAAAAAACCCCTCTGGGAACATCAGGGCCAATTTCTCTCATTGATGGTCTCGACCAGACCTTCCTGGTAGCCAATGGGGATGTGCTGACCACGCTGAACCTGAAAGAACTACTCAAATTCCATGCCGCCAAAAAGGCCACCGCCACCATTGCAGTTCACTGCCGCAAAGTCGACATCGACTTCGGCGTAGTGGAATGTGATGAGGAAAACCGCATGGTCGGCTACCGTGAAAAGCCATCCATCGAGTACATGGTCAGCATGGGTATCTATGTTTTCGAACCCAAAGTCCTCGACTATATTCCGCGCGGCAAGTATCTCGACCTGCCCGATCTCGTCAAGATATTGATGTCCGCAGGCGAAAAGGTCGTCAGTTATCCCTACAAAGGCTATTGGCAGGATCTCGGCCGCCCCGACGATTATGAACGAGCCACCGCCGATTTTGACTCGATGCGCGATAAATTTTTACCGGGAGAGAATTGATCATGGAATGGCAAATACCCTTGGCGGATATTGATTTTGATTCACAGGAAGAAGAAGCCGTCTTGCAAGTTCTGCGCAGCCGCTGGCTTACCATGGGTGGCGTCACCCAGGCGTTTGAAGAAGAATGCGCTGCTTATGTGGGCACGGCGCACGCCCTTGCTGTCGCCAACGGTACGGCTGCATTGCACCTGGCCTGCCTTGCCCTCGACTTTGGTCCGGGTGACGAAGTGATCGTCCCGTCGCTCACCTTCGTTGCCACCGCCAACGCCATTCGCTATACCGGCGCCACGGCAGTTTTTGCCGACATCGAAAGCGACCGGGACCTGGATATATCCGTTAAGGCGATCGAACAAAAGATCACCCTCAAAACCCGCGCCATCATGGTAATGCATTATGGAGGCTATGCCTGTAACATGCCCGCCATCATGGACCTGGCCCGGGCTCACGGTCTCAAGGTCATCGAAGATGCTGCCCATGCCATCGGCTCAGAATTGGATAACCGCAAATTGGGCGGCTGGGGTGACGTGGGCTGCTTCAGTTTTTTCTCCAACAAGAATATGACCACCGGTGAAGGCGGACTGGTGGTAACCCATGACGAAGCCATCGCCAACAAAATGCGCATCCTGCGCTCGCACGGCATGACCACCATGTCGTGGGACCGCCATCGCGGCCACGCCTGGAGCTACGATGTGGTCGACCTGGGTTACAATTACCGCATCGACGAGATCCGCGCCGCCCTTGGGCGAGTCCAACTGGGCAAGCTGGAGCGCATGAACGCACGCCGGTATGAACTGACCGCTTTGTACCGAGAGCAGTTGGAAGAACTGGCTCCCACGGTCACCGTACCGTTCGAGCAGACGCGTGGCAAATCTGCCTGCCATCTCATGCCAATCCTTTTGCCTGCCGGTTGTGAGCGGATTGGTTTTATGGAAAAATTAAAATCACGGGGCATCCAGACCAGCATCCATTACCCACCCATCCATAAATTCCGCACCTATGCCGAAGCCGAAGCTGACTTCGATCTTCCGCATACCGAGAATGTGACCGAACGGGAAGTGACCCTGCCATTGTATCCGGCCCTTACCGATGAGAAAGTTTCCGCAGTGGTGAAAGCAGTCAGGGACGCAGTCAATAGTTGATTTTTTGTGCCGGCGTGGAAATCCACGCCTGTAATTTTTACTGCACGGCGGAGGAGTAAGCGTGGACTTTAAACAAGTTTTCAAATTATTCAAGCGTTGGTACTGGTTATTGATTGTGGGATTTGTCCTGGGTGCTGCCGGCGGGATCCTAGTAAGCCGGCTGCAAACACCCGTTTATGAAGCAACTGCAAAAACATTGGTGATGCGCGCTCCCGATCAAAGTACGGCTGCACTGGCATACCTCAGCCCCGAAGAATTAGCCACTACTTTTGCTCAATTGATCACGACCCAACCCGTCCTGGATGACCTGTCCAACCAGTTAGGATTCAAGGTGCTTAAGAAGCAGATCACCATCCAGCCGGTGGCAAACTCACAGATATTGAAGGTGATCGTGGATGATGACGATCCCGAAGTTGCCGCCCGCATTGCCAATGGACTGGTCGAAACATCTATAAAGCAATTTGTGGCCCTTCAGACTGGTTTGTACACGTCTTCTCAACAGAATATCCAGAACCAGCTCAATGATGTTCAGAGCAAGATCTTTTCCCTGCAAACACAGATTGCCCAGACCTCCGAGACAATCTTGACCGATCAAAAATCACAGATCGAGGAGCAAATGATTCCTTTGCAGGATGAAGTCTCACAGTTGCAGCAGGATATTGCCAGGCTTTCCCCCATAACAAATTTCACGTCTGAGGCGGATAAAATCCTCCTGGCCCAAAAACAAGCCCGCATTGCCCAGATCCAACCACTTCTGACGGCCTACCAGCAAGCATATACCAACGTGGTTGTGTTGAAAAAACCGATCGAGACGGGCAGCCCAGATGAGAATAACCTGACCCTGCTGGAAAAAGATCTGGCCCAAAACCAACAAAATTACACCACCCTAAAAAGCCGCCTGGAAGCGTTGAAGCAAGCCGAAACCCAGGGTATTTCCAACGTGGTCCAGATGGAAAAGGCCTACCCGCCCCTCACATACGTTCGGCCTCAGATCCTCATGAATACGCTGTTGATGTCTGCCGTTGGTCTGGTGTTGGCGGTTGTGGCTGTCTTTATGATGGAAAACCTTGAAGTGTCATGGAAAATTTCAGACATTTTCCGCAAACGACAGCCGAAAGAAAAACAGGCAAAACTAAAAAGCACGTCCCGAATATAAAGTAGTAATTGTTTCGTCCGTTGCCGACAAAAAACCTGCCATTGTAATGGCAGGTTTTTCTTTGCTGACGATGGCTTAATCTGTTGTCTTTTTCTGGGCTTGCTTGGCTTGCCTCTCTGCCCGGTTAGCGCTGTCGATCAAGGTTTGCAGATCTGAATTCTTGTCGGTCAAAACCGTTACACCGATTGAAATCGTAACAGTCAAGAATCCGAAAGATGTGCTGATCGGAAAGGCTGCCAATTCACTTGCCAACCGTCTGGCAACCGCCTCGGCACTTGCCTGGTCCGTTTCAGGCAAGAGCGCAACAAATTCATCCCCGCCAAACCGAGTCAAGACATCCACCAATCGAAGCACCGATTGGCAGCGCTTCACCACCGCCTGCAGGACCACATTACCGGTTGTATGACTATAGGTGTTGTTCAATTTGCGGAAATCGTCGATGTCAAAAAAAATCGCTGCCAGCGGGCGGTTGAACCGGTGAGCCCGCTCGACCTCGCGTGAACCCAGTTCCAGTAAGCCCCGGTAATTGTAGACCCCCGTCAACTCATCGATGATCGCCAGTCGTTGTTCTTCGGCGTATAAGCGGGCGTTCTCAATGGCAATCGCCGCCTGAACGGCAATCCGCTCCAGCAGTCTCAAATGGTCTTCGGTAAAAGCGTTGACTTGGTGACTCTGGATCGACATAACCCCCATGATCTGGTCACGCACGGTCAGGGGAATACCGATATACGAATTGATGGAAGGGGCGGTATCGGCATCGGGTACGGGAACCGGTCGGGTGATTTGCTTGATCCCATCGTGAAGATATAAGGTTTTACGAGCCTTGATAACGTTCCCGATAAGGCCTGGATGGTCGCGGATATCCGCGAAACCCCCGCCATACTTTTTCCCCGCTCAAAATAGATGGGGATATCCACCAGTGAACTGGACGGGTTGTATAACGCCACGTAAAAAACGTCGCAAGGCGCCACCCGGCTGCATTGTTCGTAGAGCGTCCGCAGCGTCCTCTCCATGTCCAGTCCGCCGCTGATGAGCAGGCTGATGCGGTTGAGGATCTTCAACTCTTCCACATTGCGGGCCAGGTCGGTTTCCGTTCGCCTCCGTTCAGTCGTATCCCGCAGGATGATCAACCGCCCGGCCAGATTTTTGTGGCGATCATAAAGAGGGGAGATGTGTATATCCAGAAAACAGACCGGCTTTTCCCGGAAAAGCAATTCTGTGCGTATCTCCTGGACATCCCGATAACGATTCTGGATATCCTCCCAAAAAGGCAGGCATTTTTCCACTGGTTGGCCGGTGGATTTCTTCGTCAGGGTCTTGACCAGTTTCTCAGCCACCGTATTCACATGGGCAATATGGTCCCACGCGTCCAATACCACTACCCCATCCAGCATATTTTCGATCAGGGCATCCCGACTGATCGGCACCCGGTCAAACAACTGGTTCATAAAGATACCGGTGATGACGATGACGCTTGTGGCCATGAAAAACACCGGCAATAGCCCCAAACCCGGAAAGGGCATTCGACCCAACGAATACAATATCCCGCCCATCAGGGGGAAGATAGCCCCCGCCAGGATAATGCTAATCTGCCGCCTGTAGAGGAATGGAAATTTCAACCAAGCGTTGATCAATAATGCCAATCCCGCCAGTATGACTAGGAAATTGTAACCAAATAAAATATAGTATCCAATCCCAAAACTGGCAAGGACGGTACTCGACCCACCCGGATCGTCGGAAAATGTTTTCCAGATCAAATGATGATAATTATTCGTCAGTGCAACGATCACGGCAATGAGAGGAAGAATTACAAGCAGGGCTATATTCCGCATCCTTGCCCGCTTCTTGCGTAAACTGTAGTCATAGGCAAATGCTAAGAATAAGGTGGGCACAATGATCACTGCCAGGTACTGCACCTTGGCCCAGATTATTTTATAGTTTAATCCCATCGAGGCTGCTTCAAAGCCGGCTGCCAGAGCCCACAAAGCCACGACACTCATCAGTAGAGTCAATGACCGGATACCCGCAGTTCGCGGGCTGCGGGCGATCAAGACCACCACAAAAGCAGAAACAAGGGCAGTGGCCCATAAAACACCTGCGTAAGGAGTGTACGTCCAGGTCATTTCATCGTCCCCGTCTACCGCTGGCTATTGAAAGCTCACCTCAATCATCCTCGTTAGTCGGTCAATCAAGCCGTAAGGATCCAAAAAGTGATTGTGCGGTCTGGACACATCAGTGTGTTTTCGCCCCCGTTTTCATCGAAGTTCGCCGCTAAATAATGATTCTTACCGATCAATACTAGTGTTATCGCTTGAAGAAAGGTCACCCGGCTCTCTTCGGACGAACCTGTCCGACCGGCAGTTCCAATGGCATTTGCCTGTTCTTGAGCAGCTTCAGCAAGACATGCACCCTTTCAGAACCGGGCAAGCGGTGATCGAAAATAGCCTCGTACCCGCTAAATGGACCATCGTGGATCATTACCGTTTCGCCGCTCTTCAAGGCATTCAGAACGTCGCCGCCCGTCAGGTTGATCTCGTTCACCTTCTGTTGGATCGCGTGGATAAGGCTTTCGGGAACATTAGCTGGTTCGCCGCCAAACATGATCAAGCCCGAGGCGCCAGGCGCATAATGCAGGCTGGAGAGTTCCGTTTTTTCAAAGTCGAGGTGAACGAAGATATATCCGGGAAAATACGGCCTCATTTTGCGAGCACGCGGGTTTACTACCTGAACTTTGATATAAGGCGCGTACGTTTCGATATTGCGAAGCTCCAGTTGCTTGGCAAGAAAATCTTCTTGTCGGGGTTTGCTATGCAGGACATACCAAGAAACGGTCATTGTGTACGATCTTTATCTGGAAGGAATTTCTACGCCCACTTCTTAGTTGCTAAATCGCTGGGAAAATGCAAAGGACGGTTTGTGTGACTTTCACATCTACCGCCTGGCCTGAACACAACCCATTTCGAATTGTATATAAAAACTCTTTTCGCTCAAGCGCAAGTATACCGCAATGTTAACTGGAGTTGGAAGAAAACCCTTGGATCTCTCCACCTTCACCTCACCTGTCACCTGCCGATGAGTTTACGACTGGGGTTTTCCCCTTTTGGAAATGTCGATGACTGCCGCATCTACCCCTGCCCGGGGGGGAAACAAACCTAATTGCGTCGCCTTAGCGATGGCTGCGGCCCTTGTCCGCACACCCAGGCGCAAGTAGGCTCCCGAAAGCAGGTTCCTCAGGGTCGACCCGGTGATGCCCAACCTGTTGGCCAACGCCACCGTATCACAGTCCGGCTGGCCCGCGCATAATGAGAGCGCCTCCAATTGCCGGGGAGTGAGCAGGGTTTCGACCGGCTCGCCCCGCAGGTCCCGATAGGCACCCTGGCTGAAAAAAACCCCGCCTCCTGCCACGATCTCCACTATTTTCGCCAATTGTTGGATAGAAGCCTGATCATCTTTGAAGATATACCCACTTATACCCGCGTTTACAAGCGCTTCCACCAGCGCCCGCTGGGTATACATCGAGATGACCAGAATATTCAAGCGCGGATAGCGTTGGATCAAGCGGGGGATGAGGTATAGGATGGGGTAAGGATTATTGTTTTCGGGAGAATCCGGGACGCTGATATCGAGTAACAGCACATCCACGGTATTTTTTTCCAACATCGGCTCCAGATCCTCCCCGAAGAGAGCCGTGGACACCACCTGGATATTCGGCGCGGTAGAAATCCGATATTTATATCCATCAATGATGCTTTGATGATCGTCGAGAATGGCAACGCGAATTTGGGAGGACATTATTTTTTTCTCTTGGATGATGAACTTTGAGGATAATTAATTATAGGCCAGGCAGGCTACCATGCAATCCCTTATCATACAAATGCCTATTCACGTTGAAGGTCGATCTGTTTCGGCCAGGGAACAAACGCTGTAACAGTTACTCCCCGCCCCTTGCGCGAAATCGATCCTGATGTCACCCTCGATCAGCTTGAACCGCTCCGATACGCCCAGCAAACCCATCCCGTCGGATAGGATCGTATCGCTCATGCCGCGACCGTTATCCGACACGGCCAGTGAGATTTGCTTCTTCCGATAACGAAGGTTTATGGTCACTTTTGTCGCATGGGCATGCTTCAAGATATTGGTCAATGTCTCCTGAACGAATCGGTATAGACTGATGCCTATTTCATCGGGCAGGTTCGGTATCTCTTCACCTCGATACTGAATGGAAACACCCGTTCGTTCCGTGAACTCCTCACAATAATCCTGGAGACTCAAGTTGATCCCGCCGATCTCCAGTACCGGCGGACGCAGGCTGTGCGCCAGCGAACGGATCTGAGCCATCATCAGGTCTGTAACCATGATGGCATCTGCAAGCCGTTCCCTGCCGATCAAATGAGCTTCTGGAAGTTCACTCATGATGGAAGTGAGTGAATATTTCAAACTGATCATCGCCTGGCCTGATTCATCATGGAGTTCCCGCGAGATCCTCCGCCTTTCCTCTTCCTGCGCTGTCACCAGCTGGTTCGTCAGATGCCTCAATTGTTTTTGGCTGGCGATCAGTTCGGTGGTCCTTTCCTTCACCCGCTCTTCGAGCTTATCGCGTGACTTCAGGATTTCCAGTTCTGCTTGTTTCTGTAATGTGATATCCCGGGATACACCCAGTACCGCTGAAACATTTCCATCGGCATCTCTTAATGGCACCAGCCAGGTTCCCAGCCACATGGATCGATCGCCCATCCTCGTATTGTCTTCCGCATAGATGTTCATACCGCTTTTGAGAACCTTCAGGATATTGTCTTTTTGATGCTTGTTGGTGGCCGGCGCAAAGAATTTTTCACGTGGTTGGCCGACAACCTTATTGATCGGCATGTGCAGGAATGATGACGCGTAGGAATTCAGATATTGGACCCGGTCATCCTTCCCAATAATGTAAATTAGGTCCGGTGACGCTTCTGCCAGGGTACGGTAACGCTCCTCGCTTTGGTGCAATGATTCCTGTATCCGCTTGCTCTCAGTGATGTTATAAGCGTGAGTCACCAGCCGGCTTACTTTTCCGTGCTCATCAAAAACGGGATAGACCCTATTATCGAACCAATAACCATCCCGGAAATCCTCATAATGAGCCGGCTTGCCCGATAGGCAAATGGCATCCACCTGTGTTTTTCTGGCCTTGGTAAAATCGGCTGGGAAAATATCATAGATACAACGACCGAGGATTTCCCTGGGTGTCATCCCCAACATTTCCGCCCCGGCATCGTTCATTGCCAATACAACTCCGTTTGGATCGATAAGGGAAATGGATGCATCCGTGGCGTTCAAGAGGACCCGGTTGGTCTCTTCGATCTCGCGTAGCGCATGTTCCGCCATTTTTTGTTCGGTAATATTGACCCACGAACCCACAAATTCTTTTGGGGTGCCCCGCTCATCTTTTATCAATTTCATCTCGTCGTGTACCCAACGGTAATCCCCCTGCTTATGCAAGAAACGATAATCAAACGCCGCCGCTCCTGAGCGCCTGGTTCTTTCAATTTCAGTGAGAACCATCACCAGGTCATTCGGGTGAATGAGCCTCTTCCAGAAAGATTTGTTCTTCAAAAACTCGGCGACTTCATAACCGGACAGTGCCCCTGCATTTTCGCTTACAAAAGTAATCTCAAAATCATCGGAAATATCGGCGCTATAGATCACCGCCGGGCTGTGAGCGACCAACTCCTTCAACTGCTTGCTGGTCCGTTCAACCTCAACTGTTCGTTCGATCACCCTTTGTTCAAGCTCTTCATTCGTCCTTAGCAGCAACTGTTCGGCATGTTTGCGTTCCGTAATATCGTGCACGAGGCTTACCCATCCAATGTGCCCGCTGTGGATGTCGATCAAGGGCGCCACACTACATTCCACCGGAAAGAGTGTCCCGTTCTTCCTTTTCATCCACGTCTCAAAATGACCCTTCGAATGGGAATCTTGTCTCACATAATTAAGGTGTTTATTAAAATCATCGTTGGCACTTCTTTCACTAAAGAATAGAGCAGGTGTTTGTTGAAGGAATTCATCCTTGTCATAACCGAATATCTTTGAGGCGGCTTCATTGCAATCGATGATGCAAGTCGAGTTTGCGTCGATGAGGAAAAGTGCATCGCTCAGGCTGGCAAACGTTTTCTGCAGCAGCAGTTGCGATTTCCGCAGGTTTTCTTCCATTTCCTTTCTGTCGGTAATATCGCGACAATTGACCACCGTTCCATTGATCAGGGGGCGGTCTCGCATTTCCTGGCCTTTCACTTCAAGGTAACGCCAACTGCCGTTCTTATGCAAAATACGCAATTCCAACATAGGTCCTATCAACTCTGCAGGTGTTCCAGGCGACAACGCCGCCACGCCTCTTTCCACATCCTCCGGATGCAGAAATTTAAATATCTTCTGCCCCAGCAATTCCTCTGCCGCATATCCCATGATCCGTTCACTGGATGGGCTCACATAGCGGATCGTGCCATCCCCTGCCAGGATGGCAATAATATCCGATGACCCTTCGATCAGGGACCGGAAGCGTTCTTCGCTCTTGAGTAAAGTCTCGTTTGCCCCTACCAGGTCGTTGGCTAATGCCGTCGTCCGAAGAAGATTCCTTTGGAGTCCGCGTACCAAAGTTGTCACGGATACGATCAGGAAAACTCCCACCAATAAGAATACCAGGCTGCCTATGATCCACAGGATTGGATCATCTTGAGGCAAGTCCATTCTCAACGTCACATCTCTAGACACAATAATGGAACCCGCTATGAAAATGGATATGGTACTTATGACAAGGGCAATGACCCCTCTCCACACTCCGCCAAATAGAGCCGCCATGGAGATCAATGTAAGGAATAAGAGGCCGGCATCCACATTGAAGCCGTTCATATACAGGTTGATCGCCCCCAACAAATAGATAACCGATAGCCAATTGAATACCCGCACTCCGTAGGGCATGCGCTGCAGGAAAGTGGTGAATAATATCAGGATGTAAACAAATCCATAGATAAAGATGGAAACGTACACCCTTTTTTCTGTCGCCGGGATGAGCGCCAGGGCAAACAGAATGGTTCCCACCACCAGGGAACTCAATAGCATCTCGTTTAAAAGTTTCTCCCGCATTTGTTGCAGGCTGGGATTCTTTTCTGCTGAGCCAAAAAAGTCGGTAAAATATTTCTTCATTCACGCCTTCCCGCGAATTTAACCAACAAAATAATAGACCATGAATGGTTCGAAAGTATTTCGGTTTTCATTGGAAAAGAATTGCTGCTATCATTTTAGCACTTTTAGGGCCGTGGGCTGCCGGTTATGTAGCCGTCTCCCCGCTAATATTTCTTTACAAGAACCATCCCGCCAGGCAAGTCCATGCAGCCCAATCTCTTTTTACACAGTCCCATTTGTTGTATACTGATTCAGTTGGCCCGCCCTTAAGAATTTTGGCTTCAACGGTCTAGCAGATTCGTTTCCCAGAAGGAGGACGCAATGCCTGTTTTTCCCAAACCGAAATTCCCGTTTGAATATGATGTCGATGCAGAGATCGCCCGCCTGCGTCAGCATAAAATCACCCGCAAAATTCCCGAACGCAGCCCCGACAAGTATTTGATCGCAACGTGGAACCTGGCCAATCTGGGAGCCCAATTGCGTCGCGACCAGGACCGCTCCCTCATCGCCGAGGTCATCAGCTGGTTCGACCTGGTTGCCATCCAGGAATGCCGGGAAAATTTTATTGATCTGTTCGATCTGGAATATAAACTGGGGGCGGATTACAAAGTTCTAATGTCCGACACGGCCGGAAATAACGAACGCATGTCCTTCCTTTACAATTTAACCAAGCTGACTGCACTTGAAGAGGTGGGCGAGATTGCCCTGGCGCCCTCCGACCACCGCCACATAAAACTCCCCGGCATCACTCAGGCATTCGACGGGTTTGACCGCACACCCTACCTGGTCTCCTTCGAAGCCGGCCTCTCCTCGCTGGTCTGTGTGAATGTCCACCTGTTCTTTGGGGATAAAAAACCCGCCTCAATCGACCGGCGCGCCCTGGAAACCTTCGCCGTTGCCCGCTGGGCCTCTTTGCGCCAGAAGAGCCGGTTCTCCTTCACTCGCGAGCTCCTCGTCTTGGGTGATTTTAATATGCCCAAGAGCGAGCCCGGCGACCCCATTTTCAATGCCCTGACGAAATTCGGCTTGGAACTTCCCGAGCATTCCACCCAGATCGCCTCCGCCATTGCCTCCGATACGAACTATGACCAGATCGCCTTTCTACCCGGCACCACCAAGAAGTGTTTCACCGGCTTGAAAGGCGTGTTCGATTATGATACCGTTATATTTCCTGCCCTGTGGGGGGATGGTAATAATAAGGCTAACTTCAAAGCCTATCTTCGCTATTACATCTCCGACCATCGCCCCATGTGGGTCCAGCTAGATATGAACACCCCCTGACCTGCACCCATCCATCAGGTCCAACCAATATTTTGCTGCTCGCCAAAGGTGGTTTTCAAGGTGTATAATGTGGACAAAACTGATAATCTATGATGTATTAATGGCAGATATTCCTCCCACAGAAGGTACCGATGGACCGTTATTTGATCGAATCCCCTCACAAGGCAGAAGATTGTCATAAGATCATCGACCAGATCGCCGCTGCAGGCTACCTGCACAATTTTGATTGGGGCTGCGCCGATGGCATCCATTGCGGCTGGGCTATCATTGAGACCGACAGCCTTGCCCATGCCACTCAGATCGTTCCCTGGACGATCAGGGATAAAGCCCGCGTGGTCAAATTGGTCAAATATGAGTCAATTGACCCATATCATCATTGATATTCTTCGCTCCTGATAATCCCATCCATCTTTTCTACACAGAATTGCCGCTCCCGCCACACCAGGGCAGCGCTAATTCTCTTTGCCTGCCATCCGGGTGAAACTCTCATTCTCATCGGGGGTTGTTTATGAGGTAGTATTACCCTGCTCCTTGGAGGCCTTCCCCCATGCAATCAGATAATTTCAAAATCTATCCCTACCGCTGGATCATGTTGACTGTGTTCATGTTCGTAATCGCAGTCAACCAGCTGCTCTGGATCACCTTCGCCTCTATCACCGGAGATGCGGCCCGCTTCTACTCTGTCTCCGATCTAAGCATAGGGCTGCTTTCCATGAGCTTCATGATCGTATATATTATCGTTTCCATCCCTGCCCTCCTGGGTCATCGACACATACGGCATCAAGGTCGCCGTCGGCATTGGGGCCGCCCTGACGGCCGTCTTCGGCTTGTTGCGGGGTGTATGGTCTCACGATTACAACCTGGTCCTGGTCGCCCAGATCGGTATCGCCATTGGGCAGCCATTTATTCTCAATGCCATCACCACAGTGGCGGCCCGCTGGTTCCCCATTCGGGAACGCGCCACCGCTTCAGGGCTGGGCTCACTGGCAATGTACCTGGGCATCTTCCTGGGGCTGATCCTGACTCCCTTCCTGTGGAACAATGTTGGCATAGTTCGATTGCTGCTCATCTACGGCGTTGTTGCAGTGATCGCCGCAATAGCCTTCTTCATCTTTGCCCGCGAGCGCCCTGCTACTCCTCCTTGCCCTCCCGGCATGGAAGTGCGTTCGCTGGCATTTGAGGGCTTCAAGAAACTGTTCCGACAGAAAAACTTCATTTTTCTAATGATCATTTTCTTTATCGGGTTGGGAGCATTCAACGCCGTCACCACCTGGATAGAGGACATCGTCAGGCCCAACGGCTTTTCCAGCACGCAGGCGGGCATCATCGGCGGCCTGATGATCCTCGGTGGCATTATTGGCGCGCTGGTCTTGCCTACGCTCTCAGACCGCTTTCGCAATCGCACGACCTTCATCATCCTTGCCCTTAGCGGAGCCATACTTGGCCTGGCCGGGATCACCTTTGCCACCACTTACTGGCTGTTGCTGACCGCTTCATTCATCCTGGGATTCTTCCTCCTCAGTGCAGGTCCCATCGGTTTCCAATACGGCGCCGAGACGACCCATCCCACCCCCGAAGGTACATCCAATGGTCTGCTCCTGCTGATGGGTCAAATTTCGGGCATCGTCTTCATCTTCGCCATGGACGCCTTTCGGTCTGCCACTACCGGCTCCATGTCCAACTCGTTGATCGCATTGATCGGGCTGCTGGTTTTGAGCCTTGGCTTGGCATTTTTCCTCAAAGAACCAAAATTCCTCCTTATCGGGCAGGCAAGACCTGCTCCGGCTCCATTGTCGCAGGAATCCATTCCCTAAAGGTTTCCACCATACCATTAAGAAGAGACCACCTGTCCAGGTGGTCTCTTGGTTTTTGACTATCACCCAGACCAAAACTGATTTCACCAAAAAAGAATCGCTTGAATGGATGGTCGATAGTATAATTTCGGTTCTCGAAATCATCCTTATTCAGGCGGAGTCAAGAATATATGAAACCACAAAATAAAAATCTACGGAAACTGGGAACACTCGTGTTCTTTGCCGGAGCGCTGCTCGGGATTGCCTTTTTTACCGCTCTCACCTGGCCCGACCTCGAAGCCAAATTCTATTTTGGATACAATGGCGGCGCTGAGACGAAACTTCCCCTCACCTGCCCGCACATAGTCACCCCGCAGGATTCGTCCGCCGTTGTTGCGTCCATCACCAACAAAGTCGACCGGCCCATCAATCCTATGATTGAAACAGAAATCAGTAGCCCGATCATAGAAATTTTTCGCGAAGAATACACCGTCGAATCCGGTCAGACCCGCCTGATCGAATGGCCCGTTGGATCGAAAAATGTGACCTTTGGGCATCTTATCATGGCGCAGGCTTACCAATTCGGCTCATATAGAACTCCCACGGCAACGGCAACATGTGGATCGCTCTTCCTGAATATTCCTCTCCTGACCGGCTTCCAGATATATCTACTGCTCCTAATTCTCAGCCTGGTCGGGATTGTTCTTGGCATTTTCCTGTGGTTGTTCCAGAATCGAGATCCGAGCGGACTTGAGCGGGAACGCTTGTGGGGCATGATATTCCTTTCCATTTTCATTTTGCTCGGGATCCTGTTCGGCTCACTGGGATTGTGGATCCCGGCGACCCTGATTTTCTTCCTCTGCATTTTGATGTTCGTCGTCCAACTCAGCCGCAGGCTAATGCCCTCCTGAGAGAAATCCTACAATTTCAAGGCGGATTCTCTTATCCTAAATTAATACTATTTGGAGTAAAAAGATGTAATATATAGGCAAGACACCCGTCTTATTTACTGGTATGAAAGCAGGTGTCGACCATCGAAGGTCAGCATGCCCCCCCCATGCCGGCCAAAGTAGATGGTGTCCCCTCCCCCTTAGATCACCAGGCTTTCGCCTGGTGATCGCATTAACCGGGGAGTTTGTGGTTTAATAGCGTTATGCAATATACTCCTGCAAAATTCCCCACCATGTCTTTCCTCTTCATTGTTCCGTTCGGCGGCAGGAAGACCGCCTGCGCCATTGAGGCGCCACAATCCTGATGTTCGAAGATATTTTGCGGGACCAATGCGGACTCGATCCGCACAAGCCTGTACTGGCGGGAATCTCCGGCGGACCGGATAGCCTGTGCCTGTTGGATATCCTGCGCTCAGCAGGGTATGCCGTCATTGTGGCCCACTTCAACCATCAACTTCGCCCCGAAGCCGCCCAGGAAGCGGAGAAGGTTTCCGAATTAGCCGCGCGATTGGGGTTGACCTTCGTCACTGCTTCCGGGGATGTGCGCCGCTACGCAGACGAACATTCCCTTTCGGTCGAAGAATCCGCACGTATGCTCCGCTACGAATTTCTTTTCAATGCTGCCCTCCGGCATTCCGTCCAGGCAGTGGCGGTGGGTCATACTGCCGACGACCAGGTTGAGACGGTGTTGATGCACTTCCTGCGCGGCGCGGGGTTGGCAGGCTTGAAGGGCATGGAGTATCGCACTCTCCTGCCCGCCTTCGACGATCATATTGCTCTCGTCCGGCCGCTGCTTTCGCTTTGGCGCACTGACACGGAAACTTATTGCCGCGATCACAATCTGCACCCTCATTATGACGCCTCCAATGACGACCCGGCTTACCGGCGCAACCGCCTGCGGCATGAATTGATCCCCCAATTGGAGGAGTACAACCCCCGCTTCAAGGAATCGCTCCTGCGCAGTGCCATCACCCTACAAGGAGATCATTCCCTGCTGCAGGAGATCCTCCGGAAAACGTGGGATCAAGTCCTGCTGGAAGAAGGGCAGAATTGGCTGGCGTTCGACCGGCTCCAGCTGGCGGATCAATCCGCCGCCATGCGCAGGAACATCCTTCGCCGCGCCGCCGCCCTGCTCCAGCCCGGCGACCATGACCTGGGCTTCGAGGTGATCGAACGCGCCTTATCCTTTATCGATACTCCTCACGCCCTGCTCGAGGTTGGCGGCGGACTGTACTTGTTCCACGAAGCCGGCAAGATCTACTTCGCCGCCGCGGAGGCGGTTTTACCCTTCGACCACTGGCCCCAGGTCAGCGACGCCACCCCCTTGATCGGTGAACAGTGTCATCTGGGCAAAGGTTGGGTCATCACCCGGGAGGTCTCTTCACAACAGGTAGCCGCAGACCAGCCGAGGTCCGACAACTGGTCTGTCTCGCTCGACGCCGAAACCGTCGAGACAGAAAACCTGCTCGTTCGTCCGCCTCGACCGGGTGACCGCCTGCAGCCACTCGGCCTGGAGGCGGGCTCGATCAAACTATCAGACCTGTTCATCAATTTGAAACTGCCTCGCCGTGCCAGGGCTGCCTGGCCGGTGGTCTGCCAACAGGAGCAGATCGTGTGGGTCCCCGGTTTCCGCATCGCCCACCCATTCCGTATCACCAATAAAACCCGACGCATCATCAACTTGGAAATCAAAAAAGTTCCGGAAGATTGATCTTCCGGAACTTTTTTCATCGGAATTTTTTATTGCTCTCGGCCAGAGAGCACCCTCAATTTCAACTGGATCTCACGCCACTGGATCTTCGAGATGCCAAGTTTCTGGCGGATCTTTTCCGGCTCGACATTGTTCAGGTAATCTTGCAGCGCGCAGGTCCAGCGGCACATATCAAAGGACAGGTGCTTGGACAGGCCCGCCTCTTTGCCGATATCTTCCAGCAGGTATTCCAGCCGCCGCGGCGACCAGGGGAACAGCCGGTCGACCGGGTTGTATTGGGCCAGGTATTCATCGTAGGCGGGCAGCCAGTCTTCCGTCAACAGGAGTTTGCGTTCCTTATAGCGGTTGGCCGGGCTGGCATAGCGGATGAAAATGATCGGCCCTTCGGGGGCTTCCCTGTCGATGTGGTTGAGATGGATGCCCAGGCATTCGCTCTTTTTGATCCCCGTCGCCAGCAGCAGCGCCAGCAGGGTGTACGGACGGGCATCCGGCTTGGTCTGCCGGCGATAGCGATCCGCCGACAGAAGCACCGCTTCGATCTCCGCTTCGGCCAATACTTCGGGCACCGGGCTGAGCACCGAATGCTGGACCACCTTCTCTGCCGGGTCCACCGTCACGGCCCCGCCTTTCTGAAGCCAGCGGAAAAACGATTTGAGCGCCGTCACCCGCCGGGCCAGGCTCTTCGGGCTGCAAGGGACGCCCCGGTCATGCTCCAGCCAGTGCAGGAAATTATTCAGATCGTTGGTGGTGATATCGCCCAGGGTCCGGTCGGGCGGCAGCACTTCGGTCAGCATCTTCACATCCGACAAAAACGCTTTGACGGTATTGCGTGAACGTCCTTGATCATAGAGGTAATATTCCCAGGCGCTGATGGCGGGAATGAGAGCCGTCTGAGGGGTAAGATGGGCGATGGATGTCTGTTCAGACATACGATCCTCCTCGATTACTTCTTACAAATACCATTTTCACCAACCTGATATCTCTAATTTGTCAGACACTTGATCCTACTGCGTATAGTTTAGCAAAAAGCCAAAAGCCTGTCAAACGGTTTTGACGCAATTCCGGTTGGCACTTTTGTTGTGTTCCTATTGAATTTTGATGAAAAAAACTTCCTTTTCTATCCAGAATTCGTACGTGCGGATAAAATTATTATGGTGAAAGTAACCCGAGCCCAAAAAGGATTTTCGAAACCACAGGAACATCCAAACTATGCATGCAAAATTTCCCGCCACCGTTCACATGTTTTTCATTCGCTCAGACAAGATACTCCTCAGCCGTCGCTACCAGACCGGTTACATGGATGGCTATTACTCCGTCCCGGCGGGTCACCTGGATGGCAATGAGCCGGTCCGTCTGGCGGCCGTGCGGGAGGCGCATGAAGAATTGGGACTCCACCTCGATCCTCAACATATCGTCTTTGCGGGAGTTTTCCACCGCCATGAAGGCGATGAGCGGGTGGATTTCTTTGTCCAGGTGCGCCAATGGACCGGCGAACCGGTCAACGCCGAACCGGGCAAATGCGACCAGCTTCTCTGGGTAAACCTGCAAGACCTGCCGGAGAACACCATCCCCTACGTCCGCCAGGCCATCCAGAATTTCCAGGATGGTATATTCTTCCAGGAATTCGGCTGGGACTTATCGACCACAATTTAGTCTCTCCCCTGTACGTGATTGCCGGGAATGAATTCGTGATAATAAAACCAGACCCGTCGCGATTGGGTCTGGTTTAGGTTTTGCAGGGATTCAAACTGAACGACTGAAGTCGTTACTACAAAAAATTCTTACGGATTGGTGCTTTCCAGAATATATACATAAAGCGACTGCCCCAAATTCTCATCCCAGAAGCGGGCGTGCGCCCGGTCGGCCATCTCTGCCGCCGCCGCCAGGGAGATGAACTGCGCGGCTGCCCGCTGGGTGGGATATGCATACTCCCCAATGTTGGCCCAATCCTGGGGCTGGGTATTGGCCGGGTTATCCGGAAAATCCGACAGCGGACTGGCGGTCACCGTCGCAACGGGCCCATCCTGGCCTCGGTTAATCGTTTCCTGCATTACCTCTTGCATATAAGCCCGGTCAGGGTTGAGCCGCACCCAGAATTTCGCCTGGAAGCGAAAACCCTGGTAAGCCTGGTGGATATGCGGCTTGTCGGTTGCCACCTGGGAATGATCCTCTTGTCCGAACACCAGCATCACCTTCAAATTCCTGATAGCAATCTCGGTTTGCATCAAAGCAAACCGGTCGGGGTTTTGCAGGTACTGCCAGAACTGAGCGCTCTCCTGCGGGGTCGCCAGGTCCGCCGGCCAGTCGGATTCAGCCAAAGCGCCACTGTCGATCAGCGACTGCAAGAGACCGCTGGAATAATATCTCTTCCCGCCGATCTGCGGTATCTGCCCGTCAAAAACAAAGTCCCCCGAACCGGCCGATCCGTTGCCGTCCAGATCGAGAAAAGGCCGCCCGGCAAACTCGGAGCGGATGCTCGTGAAGGTGGTATCCCAGCGCGGATTTGTATAAACCAGGCTCAACTGGTCAAAGTTGTAACTTTCAGGGTACTTATAAAATGGGTTTTGATGCGGTTCTTCTGCATCGTTGTAATAGCCGATCTCATGGGCTGCCAAAATATCGTTGGTGGGATTCTCGCGACCAATATAATACTGCAGCCCCAGGAACTGGTCGCCGTACAACGAAAGCGCTTTGACGGCTGCCAGGCCTGCATCGCCGAAAGCATACAATCCAACTTCCTCCGTCAGCGGCGGGACAGTGGCCAGGCCAAAAATATATCGACCGTCAACATCGGCCAGGCGGCCGCCGGCAAAGCGGATCACGTCCCTCAACACGCCGATGGAGTTTGGGCCGCCATGGTCGAAATCACCTTCGCTTTTGGCTCCGGTCTCTTCATCCTGCTGGCCCGGCCAAACGAAGCTCACCTGCACCAATCCCACCGAACTTAAGTCTGGCTCCCGCATGAACCCGCCCGGGTCTGCAAACAACGGCGGTACAACAACCACCACTCCTGCTCCTGCAGTGTACCTTTTTTGTTGAGGCGAGGCCACCATCACGGCAATTTCGATCGTGCTGTCGGGAGTTGAGCCTTCAGTTTTGATATGAGTTGTCTGGATGCGCCCGCTAAATGTGAGAGTTGGGCAATCCACCCGGCAGGTGAGGCTGTTCTCGCCATTGTCGCAGACGCCGTTCCCGCAGCCAGATGGGCTTTGCCCTCCCTGGAAAACGCCGCAGCTCGTCAAAAAGAACACTGTCGTCAGGCTTACGATCCAAAATCGTCGCATATTCGTCCTCAGGCAGGGATTGTAGCATAAAGAAAGGCCTGTCTCTTGCCGCATCCCCGTTGTACTTTACGACTCTGTCAAATCGCCGCTTGCTTCTTGCTATTGTCTTACAATGTGGAACGCGGTAAGATAAATATGTCAGAATTGATTAACGTGTCTTTCCAGGGTCGGTCGATCCAAATGATGATCAATCTGAATTGCAGTCCAAATTCCTTCTAAGGAGAATGAATGCAAACATCTTGGGAATACCGCTATGCCAACCGGACCAAACGGATGGGCAGTTCCATTATCCGCGAGCTGCTCAAACTCACCGAAAAGCCGGATATCATCTCTTTTGGAGGCGGTCTGCCGGCCCCCGAGGTATTCCCCCTCAAACAGATCCAGGCAGCCTGCGATTACGTGCTTGAAAATATGGGCCCGCTGGCGTTGCAATACAGCACTACCGAAGGGTATAAGCCTCTGCGCGAGGTGATCGCCGAGCGGATGGCCCGTTATGCCGTCACCATCACCCCTGAAAACATCCTCATTACATCCGGTTCGCAACAGGCGCTGGATTTTATCGGGCGCATTTTCATCAATCAGGGCGACCACATTGTCGTCGAATCGCCCACCTACCTGGGCGCGCTGCAAGCCTGGAATGCGTATGGGGCGCAGTACATCTCCATCCCATCAGACGAACACGGCATGGTCACCGAAGAATTGGAAAAAGCACTGCGCATCGGTCCCAAGTTCATTTACGTGCTGCCCAACTTCCAGAATCCCAGTGGCACCACCCTCAGACTCGAACGGCGCAAGCAGCTGGTCGAGCTGGCGGACCGTTACGGCGTCCCCATCGTGGAAGACGACCCTTACGGGCAGTTGCGCTTCGAAGGCGACCATCTACCCTCGGTGGTCTCATTGGACAGCGAATTCCGCGGCGACGCCGGCTGCTATACCGGCAACGTCATCTACCTGAGCACCTTCTCCAAATTGCTCGCACCGGGCCTTCGCCTGGCGTGGGTCATCGCACCCGAGCAGGTCATCCATAAACTGGTCCAGGCCAAACAGGCCGCCGATCTGAACACGGCTGCATTCAACCAGATGGTCGCCTACGAGACCATCAAGGACGGCTTCCTGGACGAGCATGTCAAACTGATCCGCTCGGTCTACCGGGAACGCCGCAACGTCATGCTCGAAATGATGGACGAGATGTTCCCGCCCGAAGCGCGTTGGACCCGTCCGGAGGGAGGCATGTTCTTGTGGGGCATACTCCCGGAGAACATGGATGCCGCTGAGGTGCTTCAGCAGGCCATCGAACGCAAAGTCGCCTTCGTCCCGGGTCAGCCTTTCCACCCCAATGGCGGCGGCAAGAATACCATGCGGCTCAACTTTTCCTACTCAAACCCCGAGACCATCCGTGAAGGCATCACCCGCCTGGGTACACTCTTGAAGGAACTGGTCGTAAAAGAACACTGATCCAAGACTTCAAAATAGATATCCGGTTAATAAACACAGCCTTCCCATTGAATATTTATGGGAAGGCTGTTGATTTCTTCGTAGATACGGTTCTTAACCCCCGATTTCACTCATCACACGGTTCAGCGGGATCTCTCCATCAGCCAACCCGTGCCCCCACGGCTTCTGCCACAGCGCCTCCAGCAACATCTTTCGCAGTTCATCCTGCGAGGCCCCCGCTCGCAGAGGTTTGAGCAGGTTGATCTCATGTTCGCGCAGCAGGCAGGTCCGCAGCACCCCATCGGAGGTGAGACGCGCCCGAGCGCAACTGGCGCAGAATGGGATCGTCACCGAGGATATGAAGCCGATGTCGCCTTGTGCGCCCGGCAGGTGGAACATGCGCGCCTCCCCATCCAGTTCACCGCCGTTTGCCACTTCGAGCGCACCATAAGACTCTTCGATGCGTTTACGGATCTCCGCTTCAGTGACCCTCTGCTCTACCTGGATGACCGTTGCCCCGGCGAAAGGCATCATCTCTATGAAGCGGATCTGCCAGGGATGGTCAATGGTCAACCGAACCAGGTCCAGCACATCTTCTTCGTTGTAGCCGCGTACAACCACGGCGTTCAATTTGATGGGCGTCAGCCCGGCTGACTCTGCTGCCAGGATGCCATTCCACACATCTTCCACGTTCCCCCGACGGGTCATGCGCTTGAACTTGACCGGGTCGAGTGTATCGAGACTCACGTTCACCCGTTCCAGGCCTGCCGCTGCCAGCGAAGGCGCCAATTTGGTCAGCAGGACCCCGTTGGTAGTCATGGAGACCGAGCGGATGGTTGGCAGCGCAGATATGCCTTCCACGATCCGGACGATGCCCGGGTGGACGGTCGGCTCGCCGCCGGTCAGGCGGATCTTATCGAAACCCAGCTCGGCGAACAGGCTCGCCAGGGTCAATATTTCATCTTCCTGCATCATCTCTGCATTGGGACGGAAAGTCATATCATCCGGCATACAATAGATGCAGCGCAGGTTACAGTGGTCGGTCAGACTGATACGCAGGTAGTGGATTTTTCGCCCGAACTGGTCGAGTGCCATAGTTCCTCGTTGGTACCTCTAAATAGTTGTGCGATTATACCTCTTCCCCCCTTTTTTACCAATTGACGGTTAATAGCAGGCGTGCTATTATAACCACTATAATTATCCGAATTATACTTCTGGGACTCATGTGTTGAAATAAGTGCGGGGGGATCTTGGACGGGGCTGGCCCGACCCGGTCTACGCAAGCCCTTATTTCAGGACGATTCCCAATGGAACTTAATTTCATTATGAGGAGTTATTATTCTTATGAGCACTGATTTTATTTTTCGTTTGTTGGGCATGGTAATATTTTCCATCGTTGGGGCTTATTGGGGAAACTGGCTGGGAAGGTTCAATACTGACCTACAACTCGTATATACATTGACGATCAGCCTGGTGGGAGCGCTTTTTGGCCTGGTTTTGACGCCCTATTTCACCACTCGTCCCATCCGCAGCCTGAGCGCACTTCTTGGCAGGTTGGCTGCCGAGACGCTTGTGTCCGGCTTGATCGGTCTGGTGGTCGGTCTGCTCACCGCCGCCCTGCTCGCCTTTCCCCTTTCACTCCTCCCCGCCCCCTTTGGCAAGGTGCTGCCCTTCCTGGGTGTCATCCTTTTTGCATATTTTGGCGTCTCCATTTTCGTCATGCGCCAAACCGATATTGCCAATATCCTCGGCGGGCTATCTTCCCGGCGGGAGGTCGGTGATGGCGGCAGCAAGGGACAATCCAACCGTACCATCCTGCTGGATACCAGCGTCATCATTGACGGGCGCGTAGCCGACATAGCCAAAACCGGTTTCCTCCCCGGCACGCTGCTTATTCCCCGCTTCGTTCTCAACGAACTGCAATATATCGCCGATTCCCCCGATGGGCTGCGGCGGGCGCGCGGCCGCCGCGGCATGGAAGTGCTGGCGGAACTGCAAAAGGCCACCTCCGTCGTCGTACGCATCAGCGACATCGATGTGGACGGTGTGCGTGAAGTAGATGACAAACTGGTCATCCTGGCCCGCCAGATGAAATGCCCCATCCTGACCAACGACTACAACCTCAACCGCATCGCCGAACTGCAGGGTGTTGTAATTCTCAATATCAATGAATTGGCGAACTCGGTCAAATCCGTCGTCCTGCCGGGCGAGTTGATGGAAGTCAACGTCTTGCAGGAAGGTAAGGAAGTCAACCAGGGCGTTGGGTACATGGAAGACGGCACCATGGTGGTGGTCGAGAATGGCAACAAATACCTTGGCAAAGTCATTCCCGTCACGGTTACGAAGGTGCTCCAAACTGCCGCCGGCAGGATGATCTTCGCCAAACCCGAGGGAAAAGATTAGGTCAAGCCTGCTTCCTTTCTATGATATGCCAGGGCATGAAGAGATTCATGCCCTTTTTGTACGCTGGGATTCTATGGTTATAATAAGGCCAGTCATTTTTAGGAGGAGGCTCTTATGCTGCGCGTTTTAACTCTCTCACCCGCAAGAAAGAAGATTTCCAAACCCTCGAACCCAAGGTGGTCAAGATGTACGTCTGCGGTCCGACGGTCTATTCCGACGCGCACATCGGTCATGCCATGTCGGCCATCGTCTTCGACGTGGTCCGGCGCTATCTCGAATACCGCGGCTACCAGGTCAATCACGTCATGAATTTCACCGACGTGGACGACAAGATCATCAACCGGGCCAATGCCACGGGCGTGGACCCTTACCAGTTAGCCGAATCGTACATCCAGGCATTCCGCAAACACCTGCAGGACCTGAACATCAAACCGGCCACTCTCAACCCCCGCGCCACCCAGGATATGCCCCAGATCATCAAGATGATCAGCGACCTGGGCGAGAATGATTTCGCCTACGAAGCCGGCGGGGATGTCTACTTCCGCGTGACCAAAGATCCGGATTATGGCAAACTCTCGGGCCGCAAAATCGAAGATATGCAGGCAGGTTCCCGCATCGACGTCGACGAGCGTAAGGAACATCCGATGGACTTCGCTCTGTGGAAGGCCGCCAAGCCCGGCGAACCCTCGTGGGATTCCCCCTGGGGCAAGGGCCGACCCGGCTGGCACATCGAGTGCTCCGCCATGAACCTGAGCCACCTGGGTGAACAGATCGACATCCACGGCGGCGGCAACGACCTGGTCTTTCCTCACCACGAGAACGAGATCGCCCAGAGCGAGTCTTACACCGGCAAGCAGTTCGCCCGCTACTGGATGCACAATGGCATGCTCCAATTGCAGGGTGAAAAGATGTCGAAGTCGCTTGGCAACCTTGTCACCATCGATGACTTTCTCTCTCGCCACGGGGCCGATTCGCTGCGGATGATGATCCTGAGCGGCTCATACCGGGCGCCTCTGTCCTATTCCGATGAGATCGTTATCGCCGCCGAGCGCGGTCTCGACCGGTTGCGATCTGCCCTTAAGCCAGCCCCGGTGTCTGCCCCTGGTGTATCTGCCGAAGCGCGCAACACTCTGAATGCGCAGATACAGACGTCCACCAATACCTTCGTCGAGGCCATGGACGATGATTTCAACACCTCCGGCGGGTTGGCGGCTCTCTTCGAACTGGTGCGCGCCATCAATACCGCCCGCGACGCTGGTGCAACCAGCGTCGAACTGAACCCGGCTCAGGAAACCATGCGCACACTTTCCGGTGTACTCGGCTTGCGCCTGGATGAGAAGAAAGCCTCCGGCGGCAAGGCTGACGACAATTACGTCAACGAGTTGGTGGCTCGCCGCACCGAAGCCCGCCAGAATAAAGACTGGGCTGCTTCCGATAATATTCGCAAGACGCTGGAAGAACTGGGCGTGAAACTTGAAGACAGCAAAGACGGCACCACCTGGAGGTGGGCCTGACCATTCACATCTCCGGTAACGAATCTGCCGGGGATTTTAATTTTAAGTCAAGCGCCTCCGTAATATCAGAAAGGAAATGGATCGCCTGATGCGAGAATTCATCTACGGACGCAATCCGGTGTACGAATGTCTGCGCGCCGGGCGCAGGCAGGTTTTTCGCCTGCAGGTCGCCGAAGGGGTACAGGAGAAAGGCCGCCTAGTCGAGATCCTAGCTCTGGCATCCAAAGCCAAAGTTCCCCTCGAAAAACTCGCCCGCAGCCGCCTGGACAAATTAAGCGAAAGTCATCAGGGCGTCGCCCTGGAGGTCAGCGCCTATCCCTACATTACGCTGGAAGATATCCTTCAAAATGCCCGCCAGCAGAATGAGCCTCTTTTCGTCCTCGTTTTGGATACCCTCCAAAACCCGCAGAACCTGGGCACCTTGCTGCGCACCGCCGAAGCCGTGGGAGTGCATGGCGTGCTTGTGCCTTCACACCGGGCGGCCGGCATCACCCCGGCGGTCGTTTCCGCCTCGGCGGGAGCCACGGAACACATGTTGGTGGCACAGGCCAACCTGGCCCAATCCATCGCCGAGTTGAAGGAAGCCGACGCCTGGGTGGTCGGGTTGGATGAGAGCGAGGAGTCGCTTCCGCCAGACAAAGTCCGATTGGATGGCGCGCTGGTAATGGTGGTGGGTGGCGAGGGCGAAGGCATCCGCCCGCTGGTGCGGCAGTCCTGTGACTTCCTCATGCGCCTGCCCATGCAGGGAAAAGTGGAATCGCTCAACGCCGCCGTAGCTGGTTCGGTGGCGCTTTACCTGGCCTACATGAGCCGCCATAAATGAAAAAATCCTCGCCGGAGACAAACATGCCATCTGCATCATTCCATTTTCCACGGGGTTTCCTGTGGGGCACCGCCACCGCCTCCCATCAAGTGGAAGGTAACAACACCAATAACAACTGGTGGAAGTGGGAGCAGGAGGGTCATACCCGCGATTGCTCCGGCCTGGCGACGGACTGGTGGAGCGGACGCTGGAAAGAGGATTTCGACCGTGCCGCCGAAGCGGGACAGAACGCTCACCGCTTGTCGGTGGAGTGGAGCCGCATCCAGCCCTCCCCTGACCGTTGGGACGAGGACACCCTTGAGCGTTATCGCACCATCCTGCGCGGCCTGCGCGACCGCAACATGACCGCCCTGGTCACCTTGCATCACTTCACCGATCCCCTGTGGCTCTCCGAACGAGGCGGCTGGGAAGATGCCTCCGTCGTGCCGCTGTTTGAGAAGTTCGTCCGCAAGACCGTCGAGGCCTTGAAAGAATATTGCAGCCTATGGTGCACCATCAACGAGCCAAATGTCTATGCGCTCGAAGGCTATGTGGAAAAGGTATTCCCTCCTGGCAAAAGCGACCTGCGGCTGGCAATGCGGGTACAGGCCAATATGCTGCGAGGTCACGCAACCGCCTACCGCGCCATCCACGCCGTCCAACCGGAAGCGCGGGTGGGCTTCGCCCACCACCACCGGCCCATGCTGCCGCGCTACTCCTGGTTCCCGCTGGATGTGCTTGTCCGCAACATCCAATTCAACGCCATCAACATGGCCTTCCCCAGCGGCATCCTGACGGGTGTCATGCGCACGCCTATGGGCAATGTGCGCATCCCTGAAGCCCAGGGGACGCAGGATTACTTTGGCCTGAACTATTATTCCCAGTACACCGTCGCCTTTGACCTGGGCCGCGCCTCCGAACTTTTTGGTCACCGCTACTACCCCAAGGGCAGCGATGTTGCCGAGGGTGGCATGAACGCCAACATCCCCGAGGGTCTCACCCGCTCGCTCAAGTGGGCGCTGCAGTTCAAGAAACCCATCCTCATCACCGAGAACGGCATCGAGGATTCCCAGGATTACCTCCGCCGCCGTTATATGGCCCAGCACATTCACACGCTATGGCGGTCGGTCAACTTCAACAATCCGGTCAAGGGCTATTTCTGGTGGTCGCTGGTGGATAACTTCGAGTGGGAGCGCGGCTGGTCGCAGCGCTTTGGCCTGTGGGAACTGGATGTCGAGACACTTGTCCGTCACAAGCGCCCCTCCGCCGACCTGTATGCCGAGATCTGCAAAGAGAACGGCCTGACCAGTGACATGGTCAAAAAACATTGTCCCGAGATCTTTGAAAAGATGTTCCCCGGCTAATTTTTACTGCCTCAAACAACCATGACCGAACCTACCCATCCTATCCTCGAAACCATATTCAGCCGCCGCTCCATCCGCAAATATACCGATCAACCGGTCGAGGCCGAAACGCTGGACCTGCTCCTGCAGGCCGGCATGGCTGCCCCCTCGGCCATGAACTGCAAGCCGTGGGAATTCATCGTCGTCACCCAGCCGGAGACGCTGGCCCAATTCCGGCAGAAACTCATTTTCGGTGACCGGAACGCCCCGGCCGCCATCGTCGTCTGTGGCAACCCGGGCCTCTCCACAAACCCGGCCGCGCGGCTCTTCTGGGTGCAGGACTGCTCCGCTGCCACCGAGAACATCCTCATCGCCGCAGCGGGGATGGGGCTGGGCACGGTCTGGATCGGTGTGCACCCGGTGGCGAATTTCGTCAAGACGGTGCGGAAAATCCTGTCGATCCCGCGGAGAGTGACGCCTATGTGCATCATCTATGTGGGACACCCGCAGGAAGGGAAACCGGCCCGCAGCCAGTATGATGCCGAAAGAGTCCGCTGGCAGAAGTATCCGCAGTCCAAAGACAGTTAGCCCGTATGCAGCCCCTGACCCTCCCGGCAGATTTTCTGCGCAACATCCGCAACTCCTTCCCTCAGCAGGCGGATGCGTGGCTGGCTTATTTGCCCGACTTGCTGGCGGAGACGGCCCATCGCTGGGACCTGACCCTGGGCGAACCCTTCCTGCTGTCTTTCAACTATGTCTGCGCCGCCACCCGGGCGGGCGGCACACCGGCGGTGCTCAAGGTGGGCGTGCCCAACAACGAGCTGACCAGCGAGATCAACACGCTGAAGATGTATGCCGGGAAAGGCGCTTGCAGGCTGTACGAGTGCAACCCGGAAAAAGGCTTGCTGTTGCTTGAGAGGCTTTTCCCCGGCACCATGCTGGTGGAACTGGCGGATGATGATGAAGCCACCCGCATTGCCGCCAGGGTGATGAAGCAGACCCACCGCCCGGTCCCGCAGGCGGAAGGGTTCCTGAGCCTGCGCGGCTGGTTCGGCGAACTGAAAGGGCTGAGGCGTCTTTTCAACGGCGGCTCCGGCCCATTCCCCGAAAAAAGCCTGGCGCTGGCAGAGGGCCTCATCCGCGAACTTTTCGAGGAGGACCGCCCGCAGGTGCTGTTGCACGGGGATTTCCATCACTACAACATCCTCAACTCGGAGCGGGGCTGGCTGGTGATCGACCCGAAGGGGGTAATCGGGGCACCGGAGTATGATGTATGCCCATACCTGGTCAACCCGATCGAGCCGGTGCCGCCCGATGCCATTCGCCGGAGCCAGCGCCGCATGGCTATCTTTTCTGAGGAGGTCGGGTTCGACCTACAAACGCTTGCGAGCCTGGGCCATCTGCTTCTCCGTGCTCTCTTCCTACTGGGATATGCAGGAAGATGGGACGGGTGGTGAGACAACCCGCGAGTGGTTGGAGATTTTCATCAAATTGAAGGCGTGAGGCGCAAGCATCGAGGATCAATTCCTTTCTGAAGCAAAGAGCCGTCTTATTCAGACAACTCTTTTTTATATTCGGCGAGGCTACTCGCTCTCGACCAGTTGATCCCGCTCCGGGCCGACGGAGACCAGCCGGATGGGCACACCGGCCAGGTCGGAGAGGCACTGGAGGTATTTTTTGGCCGCCTCGGGCAGGTCGGCCCACTTGCGCACGCCGGAGAGGTCCTCCTCCCAGCCGGGCAACTCTTCGTAGACCGGTTCGTAAGGGGCCAGGTCAGCCGGGCCAAAGGGCAGGTCGGTCAGTTTCTTGCCGTCCCGCTTGTAGGCCACGCACAGTTTCAGAGTCTCCAGGCCACTGAGGATATCCAGTTTCGTCACGGCCAGTTCGTTGATGCCGTTGATGCGCATGGAGTAGAGCAGCAGGACGCCATCGAGCCAGCCCACCCGGCGGGCGCGACCGGTGGTGGTGCCGTACTCATCCCACGGGTTGGAGCCGCTGCCGCGCAGGCGCATGGCCAGGTCGCCCTGCACCTCGGTGGGGAAGGGGCCCGAGCCGACACGGGTCTGGAAGGACTTGACCACACCGATGACACCGGCCCCCTCGGCGGCTTGCATGCCCAATCCCAGGCCGCTCAATGTGCCGGGAGCGGTGGTGGAGGAAGAGGTGACGAAGGGATAGGTACCGAAATCCAGGTCGAGCAGCGTGCCCTGCGCCCCTTCCACCAGGATGGTCTGGCCGTCTTTCATGGCCTGACCCAACTCGATGGACACGTCGGCGATGTAGGGCTTCAGGCGTTCGGCATACTCCCGGTATTCGGCGGAGATGGGAGCCGGGTCCAGTTCGGGCGCGCCGAGCATCTTGAGGGTGCGGTTGGTTTCGGCCACATGGTCGCCGATGCGCTCGCTGAAATCGTCGTTGAACATATCGGCCACGCGCAGGCCGCGGCGGGTGGCCTTGTCGGTATAGGCGGGGCCGATGCCGCGCCCGGTGGTGCCGAGGTTATCCTTGCCGCGGGCGGCCTCGAGGGCTTTGTCGAGGGCCTTATGCTCGGGGGTGATCAGGTGGGCGGCGTAGGAGATCCGCAGCCGGTCGGGGCCGAGGGGGATATCCATCTTGCGAAGGGTTTCCATCTCGTCGAAGAGGGTGCGGGGGTTGATGACCATGCCGCTGCCGAGGATGCCGATGACATGCGGGTGGATGATGCCGGAGGGGATCAGATGAAGTTTGAAGATCTGCTTGCCGACCGTGACGGTGTGACCGGCGTTGTCACCGCCGTTGTAGCGGGCGCTGTAGTGGGCTTTGGCGGCGAACCAGTCGACGATGCGGCCCTTGCCTTCGTCGCCCCATTGAGTTCCAACAATGATTTGTAGTGGCATAGACAACTCCTCCAAAAAAGCAGTTGCATTATATCAGAGCGCTCCGGCGTTGCCCCTAATCTTAAGGCCAGGGGAATTAAAGTCACTTAATTGCGAAGTGCGGAGGAACGAAGGAGAGGAGCGTCGAAGGTCAAACGTCGAATGTCGGGCGAGGGTATTCGATCTTGAGGAACGAAAAAGGAACGAATAATCCTCTCTACAAAAAGGCCTAAAATCATTCGTTTGAGGAACGAATACTTTGGAGAGGAATTTAACATGCTTACATAGAACTAAGACTAAACACAACCCCGCTGAAAAGCGCGGGGCAAGCGGCCACCAAGGATCACAAAGGAAGAAAATTGGGGATGGAAATAAAACTTCAGCGTTAGAGTGTTGAAAAGCGTGAACGTTTGTATGCAGGCATGAAAGAGAGATAGTCATGCAATCATTGTAGCACGGATGTTCTGATTTACAAGTAAGCAAAAATAGAAGCAAGATGAGTTGAGGGGGCGGGGAAAGTTATTTAAAGGTCGTTGACCAGAGCCAGGAATAATCCTATACTATGCACAATCGACAGGAGGTTAACCATGCAAAAACGCACACTCGGGAATAGCGGGTTGGAAGTTTCGGCCATCGGGCTCGGCTGCATGGGAATGAGTTTTTCCTATGCGCCATTCCCCGACAGGCAGGAAATGATCACGCTGATCGGAAAGGCCGTCGAACGGGGCGTAACATTCTTTGACACTGCGGAAGTGTATGGACCATTTATCAATGAAGAACTGGTCGGCGAAGCCCTTGCGCCTTTTCGCGGGCAAGTGGTGATCGCGACCAAGTTTGGATTTAAACCGGGTTCCAGCGGCGAGGGGCGATGGAGTGAATTGGACAGCCACCCGAAGCATATCAAGGAAGTTGCGGAGGCCTCGCTCAAGCGGCTTAGGGTCGAGTACATCGATTTGTTCTACCAACACCGGGTGGATCCGAACGTGCCGATTGAAGAGGTGGCGGGAGCAGTGAAAGAGCTGATCCAGGCCGGCAAGGTCAAACACTTCGGCCTCTCGGAAGCGGGGGCGCAAACCATCCGGCGGGCGCACACGGTCCAGCCCGTCGCAGCAGTTCAAAGCGAATACTCGCTTTGGTGGAGGGCACCCGAGGAGGCGATATTGCCAACCCTGGAAGAACTCGGGATCGGATTTGTTCCATTTAGCCCGCTCGGCAAGGGATTTCTCACAGGGAAGATCAACGAAAACACAAAGTTCGACAGCACCGATTTCCGCAACGTGGTACCCCGGTTTACGCCGGAGGCCAGGAAGGCGAACCAGGCGCTGGTCGACCTGCTCGGCAAGATTGCAGAGCGGAAGAAGGCGACACCTGCCCAGATCGCACTGGCGTGGCTGCTGGCCCAGAAGCCGTGGATCGTGCCGATACCGGGCACAACAAAACTGCACCGGCTGGATGAGAACATCGGGGGAGCCGAGGTAGCACTGACGCCAGAAGATCTGCTTGAGATCGAGAGCGCCGCCTCGAAAATCGCAGTGCAAGGGGCTCGCTATCCTGAAAGCCTGGAGAAGTTAACCGGCCGTTGATATACTGTAGCAATGGATATCGAATTTAGCGGTAAGATCTGGTTCTGGAGAGGCCCCGCCCCGTGGTATTTTGTGACCGTGCCGGAGGGAGAATGCGAGACCCTGAAAACCATCTCAGGACTGGTGACGTATGGCTGGGGGATGATCCCGGTCACGGCCCGCATCGGCAAGACTGAGTGGACGACCTCCCTGTGGCCCAAAGATGGGAGTTACATTGTGCCGATCAAAACGAGCGTACGTGATGCGGAAGGCTTAGAGGAAGGCGATGAGGTAACCATCCTGCTGGAAGTTCGTATATAGTTAAGGAAGTTAGTTCGACTTCTTTTTGGTGAAGAAAAAGGAAGCGGAGAGGAAAAACCTTTCACCGATTGAAGAGGATGGGAACACTATGCCGATCATTCAACCCGCCCGAGCACGCCACAGTATCCAGGAAGAGGGCTTGACCCTAAAGATCATCATTCCCAGCCGGAAGAATATACTCATTATTGCCTTCCTGTTTTTTTGGTTGTTCGTATGGGCCATTGGTGAGGTAACGGTGGGTGGAATCATTTTTTCCAGTATTGTTGGACTGTTCTCGAAAGTACCAGAAATTATGAATAATTGGTTGACCAACCTGCCGAGTGGAGGTATCTTCTTGTTCGTATGGTTTGCCGGCTGGACGGTAGGAGGCGCCTTTGCAATATACACCTTCCTGTGGACGCTGGTCGGCAAAGAGATCACTGAGATCAATTCCGATGGGATCAAGATACAGCGTTCCATCTTCGGGCTTGGGCGAAAGAGAGAATACCTGGCCGGCTATATTAAGGACATCCGTATTGCACCGACAGCTTTCGATTCCAATATATTTGGTCGAAATAGAGGCAACAATATTATGCGCATTCCCGAAGGACTGCTGGCTTTTGACTATGGCGCGCAGACGTTCCGCTTTGGCAGCGGTGTCGACGAAGCCGAGGCCAAACAGATCTTTGAGAAAATCAGGGCGCGGTTTCCTCAATACGTGAGTCGCAGGGTAGAGGCTGTATAAGTTCGGCTCTGCGTACCTCCCCAATTCCTAAACAGAATTGGGGAGAAATAAGCAGCAAACATGGCAGATTCCCTGTCATCTGCGGGACAAGCCAGCGTTTTACCCAAAAATGATATAATCTTTTCATCAATCCTATGAAAAAATTCATCACTTTTGCACTAATCCTGACCCTTGCGGGTGCCTGGCTGTTCGTCTCGCTCAGTCCGGCGGCGGCTTCGCCGGCATATCAGGCTGCCTACCCCTCCCCCACCCCCGGTCCCGATGGGCGGATCATCTATATTGTCCAGGCAGGTGACACATGCGAAAGGCTGTCGATCCTCTACGGCGTGTCGGTGGAATATATCCGCACGTCCAACCTGCTGGATGAAAACTGCTCCCTGCGGGAAGGCCAGCCGCTCCTGCTGGGCATCGCCGAAGCGCCCACGCTCACCCCCACACCCGGACCCGGCGCGGGCACGGTCGTCCCAACCGTTACCGCTACGCCTCCCCCCGGCAGTGATGGGACGGCGGAGATCTGCGTGCTGGTCTATGAGGATGCCAATGGGGATGGCCTGCGACAGGAGACCGAAGGCGCCATCGCGGGGGCGGCGCTCAGTCTGACCAACCCGGAAGGGTCGCTCTCGCAGGTGAAGACCACCGAGATCAACCCCGACCCGGAAGAGTACCAGGGCATGTGCTTCGAGGGCATCCCGCCAGGAAAATATAACATCAGCGCGGCGGCGCCGGACGGATATAATCCGACCGTGGAACTGACCGCCAGTTTCGAGGTAGTTGCCGGAGACGTGGATATGGTCAATTTTGGGGCGCAGGCGAAAGTGGCCGCGGCCGAACCTGACACGGCAAAAACATCGCCGCTGCTGGGGATCCTCGGCGCGGGGCTGCTGATCGGAGGGGTTGGGCTGGGGGTGTATGCGTGGAGAGTGATGAAGAAGAATTAGTAAAGAGATTAGGGAACAGACAAAAGGTATCTAATCAATAATAGAATTAAAGCGATGAGCCGAAAACCGGCCCATCGCTTTTTAACCCAGGTGGAAGCGGGCCAGTTTGCCGGCGATCAGGTGCAGGTGCAGATGGAGAACCGTCTGGCCCCCGTCGCTGCCGGTGTTGACCAGGAGCCGGTAGCCTTTTTCGGCGACCCCTTCCTGCTGCGCCAGTTTCTTCGCCACCATGACCATGTGACCGATCAAGGCCTCGTCGCCCGCATCCAGATCATTGACAGATTTGATGTGACGGTTGGTCACGATCAGATAGTGGATGTTGGAGATGGGTCGGATGTCCTTAAAGGCTGTCACCAAGTCGTCACGGTAGAGGATGGTGGCTTTGGCCTGGCCGGAGACAATATCACAGAAGATGCAAGACATATTTGGCTGACCTAGGGTAAAGGTCCTTGAGTGGCGGTGCAAACGATGTCATAGTATTCGAGTTCGGTGGATCTGTTCTGCTCTGCATAGGCGGCGGACTCGTTGCCGATCTGCATCACCTCATCCAGGTGGGTGATGGCGTCGGTATCCCAGTAGCGCGGCAGGGTCATGAGCGGGTCGCCCAGCGGGCCCTCGGTGTACCAACTGGGGCGCATGGGGTCGTCCACGTCGGCCAGCGGGACCCAGTTGAACATCAACGGGCCGCGCGGGTTGATGGTGAATCCCAGCCGGTAGCCCAACTCACGGGCCACCTCGGCGGTGCGAACCGAAAACCCGCCTCCCGGCCAGATGATGGCCTGCGGTTTCTTGTGGAAATATTCCTGGAAGACCTCCAGCGGTTTTCCCAGTTCCTGCTGGATGTAGGCCTCGTCGGAATTTGGACCCATTTGAGGCATGTGCAGGAAACCGTGCGCCTGGTGGTCCACCCAGCCCTCGGCCTCCAGGTCAGCGTTGCCGCCGATGTAGGGGTCGCTGCCGCCAAAGGCGCTCACCCACGCATTGACGACCGGCCAGCCCCACTGCTCCCAGTATTGGCGGAAGAGCAGGTCGTAGTAGATGGGATTCTTGCGGTCGTCGACGATCAGCAGGACCGAGCGGGGCGGGATGGGGGCGTTGGTCTCCATGAAGTCGGCCACCTGGGTCATGGTAACGGCCTGGAAGCCGTTGTCGTGCAGCGCGTTCATCAACTGGCGGAAATCGTATTCGGAGATCTGGTCCGAACTGGTGATGGGCTTGTTGGTGACCGAGTGGAACATGATCGCCAGGACGACGGTCCCGGGGGCGCTGTTGGTAGACGACCATTTGTCATGCAGATACTGGCAGGCATCCTGGATATATGTGTGGGGGGCGCCGTAGGGAGTCAGGCCGTCGTTCCGATACGGAAGCGGCAGATCGGGTGGGGTGCGCGGAGTGGGTGTAAGGGTGAGCGTGGGGGAAGGCAGCGGCGTGAAGGTGCTGCTGGCAGTAAAGGTGGCGGTGGGCGAGGGAGTCTTGCCGGGACCAAACCAGCCTGCCGGGGAAGAGCAGGCTGAAAGGAGGATGCTTAACACACCCAATAAACAGGCTATGCGAATTAATAATCGATAAGGGGAAGTCATGAGGCGATAAAGGGAGATGCTGGGGGCGCAGCCCTCTCTGCGCCCTGGGTTGAAATTATTCGTTGTTCTCGCCGCGGATAAATGCTTCGGTTTTTTCGAGGCAGATATTATCCTTGAATTGTTTGGGCGGAGTTTTGAAGAAGTATGACGAAGGTCCGATGATCGGGCCGGACAGGCCGCGGTCGAGGGCCAGTTTGGCGCAGCGGATGGCATCGATGACCACGCCGGCAGAGTTGGGGCTGTCCCACACTTCCAGTTTGACTTCGGCGTTGAGGGGCACATCCCCGAAGGTGGTGCCTTCCATGCGGATGTAGCACCATTTCCGGTCGGTCAGCCACGGCACATGGTCGGAGGGGCCAACGTGGACGTTATCCGGGTCCAGTTTGTAGGGGATCATGCTGGTCACGGCGCCGGTCTTGGAGATCTTCTTCGACTTCGAGCCGCTCGCGCTCGAGCATGTTGAGGAAGTCGGTGTTGCCGCCGAAGTTCAACTGGTAGGTCCGGTCGATGCGGACGCCCCGGTCCACGAACAGGCTGGTCAGGACACGGTGCAGGATGGTGGCGCCTACCTGGGATTTGATGTCGTCGCCGAGGATGGGCAGGCCGGCATCCTTGAAGCGTTTGCTCCAATATTCGGAGGAGGAGATGAACACGGGGATGCAGTTGATGAAGGCGCAGCCGGCCTCGAGGATCTGCTCCACGTACCACTTGGTGGCCATCTCCGAGCCGACCGGCAGGTAGGAAACGACCACATCGGTTTTGGTTTCCTTGAGCAGCCGGACGATGTCGGCGGTGGGGCCGGGGGCTTTGACGATGACCTGGGAGAGGTATTTGCCCAGCCCGTCGTGGGTCATGCCGCGAACGACCGGCACATTCAATTTGGGCACGCTGCAGAACTTGTAGGTATTGTTCGGCTCGGCGAAGATGGCCTTGGACAGGTCCTTGCCCACCTTGGTGACATTGATGTCGATACCGAGGGTGAACTCGATGTCGCGAATGTGATACCCGCCCAGGTTGACGTGCATGATGCCCGGGACGGTAGCGTCATCGGCGGCATCCTTATAATACTCGACCCCTTGAACCAATGAGGAAGCGCAGTTGCCCACCCCGATAATTGCTACACGAACTTTCTTGTCACTCATATCTTCTCCTTCTTATCTGTACCAATTTTGTATTGTATTGTGCTTGCAATGTCTTCGCAATGATGCCCGCAGTATAATCAAATCGCGTATGAGCGAGGAACCGAACTCACCCACAACCGAACGCATACAACATCTCGAACGTCTGGTAGAGATCAGCCGGATGTTGTGTGATTCCCTTGACCTGGAACCGTTCCTGCACACGCTCGTCGCCCTGGCGAGCGAACTGACCTCGTGCGAGGCCGCCTCCATCCTCGAACCGGATGACGATGGTCAAAACCTGCGCTTTCTGGCCATACCCTGGTTCCACCGGGAAGTATTGAAGTCGGTCAAGGTTCCGCTTCAAAACAGTGTCGCCGGATGGGTCTTTCAAAATGCACAGACCCTGATAGTGGAGGATGTGGCCAAGGAACCTCGCCATTATAAAGGCGTCGATAAAGCGGCGGAATTCACCACCCGCTCGTTGATGGCAGTCCCCATCGTTTATCAAGGTTCCAAACTGGGGGTTCTGGAAGTCATCAACAAAACCGGCAGCACCCATTATACCGAAGATGACCGCACAATCCTAGAAACTCTGGCTGCCAACGCGGCCATCGCCATTCAAAACGCCCTCCTAAGAAACAAGGTGCAAAAGAACAAGGATGGGATAGACGAACTTAATCGCATGAAGAGCGACTTCATTGGCATTGCCTCGCACGAGTTGAGGACGCCTCTGGGGCTCATCCTGGGGCATGCCACCTTCCTGCGCGAGACCATCGAACCCGCCTACCAATCCCAATTGGACATCATCGTGCGGAACTCCATCCGCCTGAAAGAGATCATCGACAACATCGCCAGCATGGATAACGTGGAGCGCGGCACGGTCAGTCTGCGCCCGCACACGGTCTCGATCCGGCGCATCGTCGAGGAAGTGATGGATTCGTTCCAGCAGGAGTCACAGAAAAAGCACATCTCCATGCGCTCCGACCTGGGCGAAGAAGATCTGGTCGTGGAAGGCGATGCCTCCAAGATCTCGATCGCCATGAGCAACATGGTCCAGAATGCGATCATCTTTTCCAAGCCGGAGGGGTCGGTCGTCATCCGGGCGGAAAAGATCCCCGGATACATCAAAATCTCCGTCATCGACGACGGCATCGGCATCCCCTCAAAGGACCTGCCGCACATTTTCGAGCGCTTCTACCAGGTCGAATCGCACCTGACCCGGCGACATGGCGGCATGGGGCTGGGCCTGTCGGTCGCCAAGGTGATGATCGAGATGCACGGCGGACGCGTGTGGGCCGAAAGCGTCGAAGGCAAAGGCAGCAATTTCACCTTCATCCTACCGCTCATGTCTACCAACGGCGGCGGGAAAAAGCCTCCCATCAAACCCTGAAACCCATGGAACCATTCTTCATTGTCGCCGGAAAAATGCGGCGCGAATTTTTGCTACCTCCCTCCGGCGTCCCCTTGGTGGATGTGCCGGGAGGGAATGTGTTATACGCCGCCGGCGGGTTGGGATTATGGGATAGCCGTATCGGGCTGCTGGCCCGCATCGGCGAGGACTATCCGCAGGATTGGCTGCGCACGCTGGAAAAACTCGGCTGGGATGCGGGCGGCGTACACATCCTGCCGGAGGCTCTGGACCTGCGCTATTTCAGGGCGTGGACCGACCCGTATCACATGGAAGTCAACAACCCGCTGGCCCATTTTGCCCGTCTGGGGATGACCTTCCCCAAAGCGCTGCTGGGTTACCAGCCTCCGGCGGAGGCGGAAGATGACCGCAAGACCATCCAGACTGCTTCCCCCCGCCCGGCGGACATGCCCGCCGAATATGCCGCCGCCCATACGGCTCACATTTGCCCGCTCGACTACGCCACCACCTGCCGCCTGCTCTCCTCCTTTCGTGAACAAAATATAACCAGTCTGACGATGGACCCATCGGCGGGGTACATGATCGCCTCGGCATTTGAGGACGTGCGCAGCCTGATCCAGGGGGTGACGGCGTTCCTGACCTCGGAGGAGAAACTGCGCACGCTCTTCTGGGGCCGCACGGATGACCTGTGGCAGATGACGGAGGCTCTGGGCAGTTTCGGCTGCGAACTGATCGTGATCAAGCGGGCCGCCCGCGGACAGATGCTATACGACGCCGCATCGAAGAAGCGCTGGGAGATCCCGGCCTACCCGGCACGGGTATTCGACCTGAGCGGCGCGGGGGATTCGTTTTGCGGGGGCTTTGCCGCCGGTTATCAAAAGACATATGACCCGGTGCAGGCGGTCCTTTACGGGGGCGTCTCGGCCTCGCTGACCATCGAAGGCAGCGGCGCGCTGCACATCCTGGATACGCTGCCGGGGCTGGCGCAGGCCCGCCTGGATAACCTCTCCCGCCTGGTGCGTGAGGTATGATTGGTGCAGATAGTATCGAAAGATTTATTAGGCATTATTAGTGGTTGTTCCCATATGACCGATGTATGACCTAACTCGTCTGATCGACCTCGCCATCGCCATCCAGCAAATCCCTGCACCGACATTCCACGAGCAGGAACGGGCGGAATTCGTGCGCGCCCGTTTCGTGGAAGAAGGCCTGGCAGACGTACACATCGATGCAGCCGGGAATGTGCTCGGGCAGCTCCCGGCCGGACAACCAGCCTCGGGGTCCCTGCCGCTGATCGTCTCGGCGCACCTGGACACGGTCTTTCCCCTGTCGGTGGACCTGCGCTGCGAGCGTGAACCCGAGCGCATCCTCGGCCCCGGCATCGGCGACAATTCCGTGGGGGTGGCGGCGCTGTTCGGCCTGCTGTGGGAGTTGAAGGCTCGCCGAAATCCGCCTGCCGGGGGACCTGTGGCTGGTCGCCAACGTCTGCGAGGAGGGGCTGGGAGACCTGCGCGGCATGCGGGCGGTGGTGGACCACTTCGGCGCACAGGTGCAGGCGTATATCATCCTGGAAGGCATGTCGCTGGGGCAGGTGTACCATCGCGGCCTGGGCGTGCGGCGCTACCGGTTTACGGTCAAAACCGCCGGAGGCCATTCATGGATCGACTACGGCAAACCTTCCGCCATCCACGAACTGGCAGACATCTCCAGCCGCCTGGCGGCGCTGCCTGTACCGCGCCAGCCCCGCACCAGTCTCAACATTGGCGTCATCTCGGGCGGGTCATCAGTCAACACCATCGCGGCCGAGGCCATGCTGGAACTGGACCTGCGCTCGGAGGAGGCGGCCACGCTCAAAGACCTGTGCGCCAGGGTCGTTCAAGTGGCTGAATCCGCAGAAAAACCTGGCATCACAGTCCAGGTGGAGGTGATCGGTCAGCGACCCGGCGGCGAGATACCCGCCGACCATCCGCTCGTCCGGCTGGGGCAGGAATGCCTGCGCCGGCAGGGATTGGAACCGCGCCTGAATATCGGCTCCACCGACGCCAACCTGCCGCTCAGCCTGGGGCTGCCTGCCATCACGGTGGGGCTGACGACAGGAGGAATGGCGCACACGGTGCATGAATTCATTAATACGCCGCCGCTCAGTAAAGGCATAGAACAGTTGGTAGAATTGGCAGGGAGGGTTTGGGAAAGGTGACATCCGTATAATGTGTCACGTATCAAGTGCCACGTGTCAGGTCGAACGTCGTGTGAGGAATAATAAAAAGGCAAGCTCTTCGATGAGCCTGCCTTTTTTTAGCACGATTAAACTCAATCAATTACATATGATCGATGATGGCCTGGCCGAAGGCGGTACATTTGACTTCGGTGGCGCTATCCATCATACGGGCCAGGTCATAGGTGACGGTCTTGGCATTGATGGCACCTTCCATACCCTTGACCACCAGGTCGGCCGCTTCGGTCCAGCCCATGTAGCGCAGCATCATCTCGCCGGAGAGGATAACCGAGCCGGGGTTGACCTTGTCCAGGTCGGCGTACTTGGGGGCGGTCCCGTGGGTGGCCTCGAAGATGGCGTGGCCGGTCTCGTAGTTGATGTTAGCGCCGGGGGCAATGCCCATCCCGCCCACCTGGGCTGCCAGCGCATCGGAGAGGTAATCGCCATTCAGGTTGGGAGTGGCCAGCACGTCGAACTCACGGGCGCGGGTGATGGTCTGCTGGAAGACAATGTCGGCGATGGTATCCTTGATCAGCAATTTGGATTTCCACTTGCCCTCGCCGTGGGTAGGCCACAGCAGCAGGGCCGTCTCGACCTCATTGAGGATGGCCTCTTTTTGAGCCTGCGACATCATCTCGAAGCCGGGGTCGATCATGCGGGCATTGGCCTCGACCGACAAGGAGGCGTCATGCTCCCGGTTCCCCAGGATCCACGTCTCGCGCTCGGTGACGATGTCGTTGCGGAATTCCTTCTTCGCCACGGCATAGCCCCAATCGCGGAATGAGCCTTCGGTGAACTTCATGATGTTGCCCTTATGGACCAGGGTGAGGGCCTTGCGTTTGTTCTCCAGCGACCATTTGATGGCCGCCCGCACCAGCCGGGAAGTGCCCTCTTCCGAGACCGGCTTGATGCCGATCCCGGCGGTCTCGGGGAAGCGGATCTTGGCATATTCTTTGGGGAAGTTGTCTTTCAACAATTGCTTAAACTGGCGATTTTCTTCGGTACCGTTTTGAAATTCGATGCCGGTATAGATATCTTCGGTGTTCTCGCGGAAGATGACCATGTTCACATATTCAGGATGCTTCACCGGTGAAGGCACACCGTTGAAATAACGCACCGGCCGCTGGCAGACGTACAGGTCCAGGGCCTTGCGCAGGGCCACGTTGAGGGAGCGGATGCCGCCGCCGATGGGCGTGGTGAGAGGGCCTTTGATGCCCACCAGGAACTCGGAAAATGCCTGCACGGTTTCATCGGGCAGCCAGGTCTCGAACTGGCGGAAGGCTTTTTCCCCGGCGAAGACCTCCATCCAGTGGATCTGGCGCTTGCCGCCGTAGGCTTTCTCCACGGCTGCGTCGAACACACGCACAGATGCCCGCCAGATGTCGCGGCCTGTGCCGTCGCCTTCCACGAAGGGGATGATGGGATGGTCCGGTACATTCAGCGTGCCGGCTGAACCTGCTCCGGCATGGGTAACCGTAATTTTTTCGCCTTCGGCGGGTATGCTAACCTGTGTATATGCCATGAGGTAAGTCTCCTTCGGATAAATTTCAATTAAGCCTGACGATAAGATTATAACAAACACTACACCGAAAATATGTCAAAGGTCGAACGTCGAAGGTCAACGGAATAAAAAAACCGGGCCCTTGGGCGGGCCCGGCGACGGTGACGAGGATGGGTTATTCCACAACGGGAATTACATTGGCGGCCTGCAGGCCTTTGGGGCCTTGTTCCACCGAGAATTCCACTTTCTGGTTTTCTTCAAGGCGTTTGTAGCCTTCCATCTGGATGGAGGAAAAATGGACGAAGACATCTTCGCCATCCTCGCGGCCGATGAAGCCAAAGCCTTTGGTCGCGTTGAACCATTTCACCGTACCGACGAACCGTTCATCTGACATTTTCTTTCTCCTGCAAAATAGTGTTCACGTTTCCCCGCCCGCGGCGGAATTTCACGTGCGGGCGCAAGATTATCACGGTTGGGAACGCATGTCAAGGAAGAGTATCATTGCAGGGTCATGGTACATTAATCCCCCCTATAGACTCGAAACACGGCGTGGATACTGGAAAAATAGGAGGTAAAATTGCCCTCTTGCTCGCCATCCACAAAGTCAAGGGAAAGAGGAGTTGAAATGAACGAGACAGCAAAAGTCGAAGACGGTCAGGTCATTTTGATGGAATATACGCTGAAAGTGGATGATGCGGTCCTGGATTCATCCAAAGAGAACGGACCCATTGAGTTCATCCAGGGAGCGGGGAACATCATCCCGGGGCTTGAACGCGAGCTATACGGCATGACCATCGGCGAGAGCAAGGACGTGCGCGTCTCTGCCAAGGATGGATATGGCGATATCGACCATGAAGCCTACAGCGATGTCCCGCGGGATCAATTCCCCGACAACATTCCTATGGAGGTCGGGACTCAATTGGAACTGCACGACCAGACCGGCAAACCTGTCCATGCGCGCATCGACAAGGTCGAGGATACGTCGGTGCGGCTTGATTTCAACCATCCACTGGCAGGAAAGGAATTGTTCTTTGCGATCAAGATCGCCGGGTTGCGGGAGCCGACCGAAGAAGAGCGGGAGCATGGTCACGCCCACAGCCAGGGTCACGGGCACGAACACTAATACACAACGAAGCGGCCATAAGGCCGCTTCGACTTTTACTGCTTGTTGTATCAATAATAGAAAAAGCGACTGGCCCTGGAGAACACATGTGCAAGCTGGGCAAAGCCGCTACTGCAATTGTTAGATCTTATCGAGCAGACTGCCGCCTTCCCGCCTAGTCCTACCGCCAAAGCGGGCCAGGTAAAGCGGCTCCTGTTTCGTGCCGGCCTTCTGGAAAAAGCCTTTCTGCGCCAGTATGTCGGCGACCTTTTTCGTCTGGATCAAGTTCAACCGCAGGCAGGCGGAGAGGGCGGGCAGGTTCATCTGACCTTCCCGGAAGGCCTGGTTTAGCGCCTCGTGCATCATATGGGGGAGCAACAACAGGTCCGACGGCATCACGAATGGGACGGTGGAGTAATTTTCGAGGATCTGGCACAGTTGTCTGTATTGGGTGAGTTTCATGCGACCTCTTTCTCTATGCTATAGACCTGCAAACGCTCCATCAATCTTTGCTGCAAATCCACCAGCCCGGCCTCATCGTCGGCCACCAGGATGCAACCGAATTCACTCATCGGCAGCGTGGATGTGACCGTGATGACCACGCCACATGGGTATGAACGGATGGGGTAGAGCAAGTCCCCCAACCAATCCAACAGGTCATCCAGGCAGGTGATGCCGGGGCAGCGCAATGCGTTGATACTCATGAGGGCCACATCCTTCAGGTAATCGGCTCCGAAGGTATGCAGCGCGAATTCGTGCACGTAGGTCCCGCCGGTGCGGCGTGCGTTCGTCTCCAGTAAGAAAAGCCGGCCCGGCATCGTCCACCACCGCGTCCAGGTCGAAGTGACCGACATAGCCCATTTTTTGCAGGTGGGCAGCCATGGCCGTCCCGGCTTGCACCAGGGCAGGATACCAGTCGGCTTTGAGCAGGTCGCGGCTGACCACCACCCCGGCGAAGCGGCCGAAACTGGTGAAGCATTGGCGAGACAGGTAGGTGATGCGTGGTTCCCCCTCGGTCAGCGCAGGGACATACACCTCCAAAGAAGGGGAAACGTCTTCGGAAGCGTGAATGAATTGCTCGACGATGATGATGTCATCCCGTAGGAAGGGATTCTGGTCCAAGACTTTGCGGACGGCTTCGCCGCGGGCATGGTCGGGCTGGAAGATGGTGTGACCGATACCGCTCTCCCCACCGTCGGCCTTGACCACGCAGCCCTGGCCCATCTGCAGGAACCATTCCACCGCCTCCGCCGCCTGGCAGGTATCATTGCAGGCAAATCCCTTCGGCAGGAGATCCGTCGAGGGGAGGCATTCCGCCGCCAGCGCGCGAAAACCGGCCTTCGAATCGACATGGTCGCGCAGCCAGAGCAGGTTGGGAGCGGGGCTTTCCGGCAGGCGGACCGTCAGGCCATGACGGGTCCGCAGAGTTTCAGCCAACTGCAGGAATTCGGCTGTGGTGGCATAGGGGACCATGCGCAGGAGTTTCCCCGGCCCGGCGTAATCGATGACCTGTTTCAGCAGTTCAGGTTCACGCAGGATATCCAGGCTCAGTTGATGGGTGGGGTTTTTTGGCGCCAGCAAGGTAGTGCCAGGGTAGCCCCAGCGCTGGCAGACATGCGCGCCAAAAGGCGTGGAGGCGGTCGCAAATAGCAGCTTGGGATCCCCCAGCCAGAACAATCCGCGGTCGCCGCGATACTTGCGTTTTTGGAATACATCCGGGTCCTGTGAACGCTTCAGGAACCCGAAGAAGGTCTCCAGGTTGTTATAGAGAGCAATGGTGGGGACGTCGTTACGGATGGTTGCCCTGGCCTATGATCTGCGCAGCGGTCAGGAGGAGCCATGCCGCTTGCGCATTTCCTGTGCTTTGGTTCTCAACTCACGGAAGAAATCGGTGTCGGCGATCTCGCTGACCTGCTTCAATTTCTTGGCCTCGTCGATCTCGATCTTCAATCGCTCGACCTGCTTGCGCAGCGTTTGTTCACGCTGATACACTTTGGCTGCCATGACCGTGAAGATATCCGCCAAACGGGCGATCTCATCCCGGATCATGCCGGGAGGCGTATATTTGGCCATATCCTGGTTGTAATCACCCTCGCCGAGTCTTTCCGCTGAAACGGTCAGGCGCTGGATCGGACGGGTCAGTGTACGGGAGACCAGGAAGACCAGCAGGAAGAGAGCTGTATAGGTCAGCACGAACGCCACCAGCACGCGGTCACGGATGGCGTTTTGGACCTCCTGCACATAGTTGGCCTCGAAATCGATGCCGATGGCTCCCACCAGTTCGCCGGAGGAGTTCTTCACCGGCTGGTAGGCCGAGATCCACGAACCCCATGAGTCGGAGTAAGGCGAGAATTGGTTTTTGTCGTCCAGGCGCAGGGTCAATTCGTTCAGGCCGTTATAGGAACGCTTGCTAGACTTGGTAAACATGAAGGGGGTCGCCTTGGATGGGTCGTAACGAGCCCACAGGTCGGCGATATAGGTGATACGCCGTTCGCCTTCCGCTTCCACGTAGATATAAGGCCAGGCGCGCGGCTCGATGCTGTGGATCAACTGGAGTTGGTCCATCAGTTTTTGATAGCGGGGGTCGTCGGAGAAACCCGTCTGGGTGCCTTTGCCGTAGTTTTCCAACGCGGCTGCCAGCAGGGTCTCGGCCTCGGGAGTGCCTTCTTCGTCTGCATTGGCGTAATCCAACCAGGCCTGACCTGCCGGGCTTGGGACTCCGTCCTGAGCAACCGAGGCGAGAGTGTCCCCGTCCACATAATCAGAGGCCCCTTGCAAAACATCCAACAGGTCGGCGCGGATACGCGTGACGGCTTGCTGAGTCGCAAACGTAAAGAACCAGTAAAATGCCAGGGCAAATACGATGCTGAAGAGAAGCGTAAAGCCGATCAACAACTTCCAGCGCAGGCTGAAGAAATGCGGTTTGCGGACCTTCTTCTCTTCGGTGTCTTTTTTCTCGATTTCCACTTTCGATTCTTTATTTTCCATGGCATGCCTCTGCTTATATAACTTCATTCGAAGATTAGAGTTTATTGGTCAGTTTGCCGATCAATGTGTCGGACGAGCGCTGACGCCGTTTTAGCCGCCAGTTCAACAGACTGCTTTCATAGACCTTGCGCATCCGCAAGACCGCCCACAGGGCCACCGCCCCGCTCAGGAAAGCGACAGACAGGTAGACCAGGTGGAGGTCGGTCTTGAGACCGATCCCGATCAGAACGATCAAGCCCGTCACCAGACAGGCCAGGATGGTCCCGCTTGCGGGCAGGTAATTATCGATGAAGGTGCTCACCCGGCCGCGGCGTTCCTCCGGGACCAGCGACTGGAGCGATTTGCGGGCCGAATCGTCCACGGTCTCGCGGATCAGTTTTACCGTCAACATGGTGCTGACTATCATCCACAGACCCGGCGAGAGCAAAGCGCCGCCCGACCCAACCAGCACGACGAGCGGGAAGATGAAGAATACATTCTTGACCTGCATCTTATTGATGAGCCGGCCGGTCAGGAACGACTGCACCCCAAAACTGATCAATGTAGCCGCCAGGCGGTACATACTGTAAAAGTATTGGTAGACACCCTGCCCCACAAAGAGGGCATCCGTCACGACCAGGAAGCGGAACTCGATGATCGTATCCGCCACCGCCAGGGCGATGATGGCGATCATCAGGTAGCGGAACGAGTTCCACCCCTTTGACGAAATCCCAACCCTCGGTGAGGGTCTCGCGCACCGTCTCGGTTTGCTGGACGGTGGTGCGCACAGATACTTTCCTCAAACTGACCACGATCAGGAAGAAACCGATCACATAGATCAGCGCGTTGAACAGGAGAATTTCCTCAGACTCCAGACCCATGTTTCCAAACAGCGTCGGTGAGGCGGCAGCGATGCCGATGCCGGCCAGTTTGCCCACGAAGCTCCAACTGGCGATGAGCGGGAAGAGCCGCTGGGCCTGGGCAAAGTTGAAGATGTCATTTGCCAGCACCCAGAAGATGACCGGGAAGAGGATCAATTGCTGTTCGGCGATGAGGTACATGATCGAATAGTTCAGCCAGCCGGGCGCTCCCACGGCAAACATGACCCGCAGGATGATGAATACGAGCGCAAACCCCACGCTGACGAACCCGATCAGTTTGACCCGGTTATAGCGATCCACCACCAGGCTTTGCAATCCCCCCACGATCAGGATCAAAGTGTAGTCGATCAACATGACCAGCAGGATCGAGTTGACGCTGCTGCTGTTCAAAAAGCCGCTCACCGCCACGATCCCCGAAACCTGGCGGGCCAATGAATTGCCAAACAAAAGGAATCCCAACGCAAGCACCAACCCCAATTCGCGCTTGCGGATCTTGAAAACCCGTTGGATGAATGCTTCCATGTGTTTGTCGGTCGATCAAGCGCGGATCATTGCGACAACGTTCTTCAATTTTTGGGTAATGGGATGGTCCGGGAAATGCAGGGAGAAGATCCCCGAACTGGCCAGGCCCATCATTTCATCGGAATGCGGGAGGATGGCTGCCACGGGCACGTTGTAGATCTGCTCTACGCGCGAGCGCACATCGTCTTCGTCCAGGTTCTGCGGGACCTTGTTGACCACCATCAGCATCTTGGGCACATCCAATTTGCGGGCCACTTCCACGGTGACGGAGGTGCCCTGGTAATCCTGCTGGTCGGGACGCATGATGACCACCAGCACGTCCGAGACCGCCAATGAAAGCAGTGTCTCTTCGTTCAGACCGGGGTGGGTATCGATCGCCAGCACGTCCAGCTTGAGGCCTTCCGCCAGTGCCTGGAAACCGTCGTTCAGCAAACCCACGTCATAGCCTTCCCGCAAAATACGGGCAATCTCGGCAGCCTTGATGCTGGAAGGGATCAGGTAGATCTGGCCCTTGATATCGGCGCCGGTCCGACCGGTCACATCGTAGGCGCATTCCTTGATCCCGCACTTGCCCCACAGGTAATCATTCAATGAGTGCACCATCTCGGATTCATCCAGGTTGAACAACACATGGATGCCCGGAGACTGGATGTCGGTATCGACCACTCCCACGCGCAGACCCTGCATTGCCAGCAATGTGGCCAGGTTGGCTGTGGTATTGGATTTGCCCGTGCCGCCACGGAAAGAATGAATGGATATGATCTGTGTCATGCTAACTCTCCTCCGGTCCCAAAGATGTGGAAGGAATTATGCTGAACCTTCCCCAGCAAATTGTCTAAAGATGACGAATAAAAATGGCGATAATACCAGCTAAAGGAATTCTACGAGGTTAGTATTACTGTTTCTTGCAGAAATACCTAAATCAAATATCTCTGATTTTTCCCTGGATCAGAGACATCCGGTTAATTATTGCGCAGTACTCTGTAAGTTTACCCATCTTTGCAGGGATTTGTGATTTATTTTCATTGCTATGTTTGAGACAAGAACCTTTCAGATAGATAAGCACAACTATTATTATATATCGGCCTTCCGAATTTGCCTGTCGATTAGACAACCCGTATTGCAATAAAATCTTAAAGGTCTTTAAGAGACCTTTAAGATTTAGTCCAACCGGTGGAACATTGCAAGAGAGCCTTTTCTAAGGTATCATATTTTTGCAGGAGAATACCATGCCCAACACCATCCACAAAGATCTCAGGGACATTCTTTTCTTCCACGGATTGCCCGACCAGGAACTGGATACCCTCGGGCAGAAAGTCCTGGAACATTGTTATTCCGTGGGGGACGTGCTCATCCGCCAGGGTGAGAGAGGCGATTCACTTTTCCTGATCACGCATGGTCGGGTAAAAATCGTCAGCGACAATGCCCAGGGCGGAGAATTGGTACTCAACTACAGCGGTCCGGGTGAGACCATCGGCGAGATGGCCATCTTTGACCAGGGCAAACGCTCCGCCACCATCATCGCCATCGAACCCACGCGGGCGTTGGAGTTGAAGCGGCAGGATTTCCTCGAACTGCTGGACCAGCATCCCGAACTATCCTTCTCCATGATCCGCAGCAACACCTCCAGGCTGCGCTTTGCGACAACCTACATCGAAAAAGCCATCGAGATCAGCAAACACATTGCCGAAGGCGACTATTCCACCGCCATGAACGAGATCCAGGATACCCAGACAAGCGGGAACTCGGACGAACCCAACGCGGCCAAAGCGGAGCGATTGCTCTCGGCATTCTTCAAGATGGCCCAGGAGGTCAAGGCACGCGAAGACCACCTGAAACAGGAAGTGCACAAATTAATGCTGGAGATCGATGATGTCCGCCGCAAGCAGCAAGTGGAGGAAGTGACCGGGTCGGATTTCTACGCCCACCTGAAAGACGAAGCCGCCCGCCTGCGTCGGGAACGCCAGGAAGGGCGGGAATAGGCTGTAACGCTATAAAAACAAATAAAGTCTCTTTTAAGGGCGACCACAAGGGTCGCCCTTACTTGTAAAAACGGTTTCTCAGACGAAATGGGGGTCGCTTGTGGGCTCAGGCTTCCTTTGGACCTGACAGGCAGTAGATGGGGATGGTGGTGGTTTTGCCTTTGACCGCCACAGTGCCGAGGGATTCACATACGAATGAGTCTTTGATCGCCTCGTAGACGCTGCCCGTCATCAATATTTGACCTGCCTCCGCCCGGTTCATCAACCTGGCGGATGTGTTCACCGTATCCCCCAACACATTGAATTCACGCCTGCCGCGTAGTTCGCCGATCTCAGCGGCGAAGGTGGCCCCGCTGGCGATACCTATCTGACAGGTGATCTGCGGGACGATGTTGCCCACCGTGGGAGGTTTAAGATTCCCGATGACCTCGCGGATCGCCATGGCTGCCTGCACCGCCCGTATTGGATCGTTCGTGTGGGCCGTGGGGACGCCAAAATAGATGACAATATCCGATCCGGCCAGGTGGTAGGTGATCTTTTTGAGCACGCCGCCGCGCCGTTCCACGGCTGCGTTGATGCCTGCAAATGCCCGCGAAAAACTGTTGACCACCTTGTGTTCCTCTCCGGGCAGAGCCCGATCCACCAGCTCGGGCAGGCCGATGAAGTTGACGAACATGACCGTCGGCTGGGGAAAATCGGGGGGGATATGCCGGTCGGCGGCGCTCTCCACCAGCAGGTTCAAGATGGGCTGCGGCAGCAAGCACGACAACGACTCGATCGACTTGATGGACTGGTTGATCTCTTCAATCAGTGCGGCGGCGCTGCGGTCGAACAGGACCGAACCGGCCAACCGGCGGCGGGGGGTCACCTCGTATTCGCCCAACTGTTCCTCGGTCAGGTCGTCCAACACAAGTTTGTAACCGGGCTGCCCCTCTTCGAAATGGAACTGCTCCTGCACACGCGCATAGGCGACATCCGACAGGCAGACGCGCCCCTTCACCCCCGCGCTTTCCGCCAGTTTGGCCTGATGCACCGCCCCGCCCAGCAGGACGTGTTCCATCCGCCGGGGCGTGCCAATGTTGGCGGTCAAGAACCGCCCGCAGTGCAGCCCCACCCGCATCCCCAGGGTCAGGTCGCCTTCGGGTGTGTCAATGCAGGCAAACTTTCCCATGGCGCGCTGCATGCGCAGACCGGCGCGCACGGCCTGGAGCACATCGTTTTTACGCTGTTCCTCGGGGAACAAGGCCAGCAGGGCGTCGCCGGTGAACTCCAGCAGGTCGCCGCCCGATTTGCTGATGATGCCGATCATCTCGGAGAAATAGTCATTCAGCACCTTGAGCAGGTCGGCTGCGCCCGAGCGACCCCTGGAAGCATTGGCCTCCATCAGGCGGGTGAAGCCGGCCAGGTCGGTGAACATGAGCGTGCCTTTTTGCCATTCGTACTGGACCTTTCCCGGTTTGACGCCGCTCTCCGCCACCCGCCGGGAGGTGTAATCGTACAGGATCCGCTGGAGCGTGCGCAGATGTTCGAAGACGCGTTCCAGCGTCGTGGGGGAAGGGTCCACCCAGGCGGTGGCGTACAGGTCGGCCGGCAGGAACGGGCGCAGGCGGGGTTCGATGGTCTCGAGAGGCGAGGCAGGTAACATATGTTCCCTTCCTATCCTTCTGAGGGGTTCTTTTTACGGAAACGCAATTCCCGCACCTTCTTCAACAAGGCCCGGAAATAATCCGTTTCGGTGATCTCTGAAACCTGACGCGATCGTTTGGCATGGTCGATCTCGATGTTCAATTTCTCGATCTCTTTGCGCAACTTCTCCTGGCGGATGTATCCCGCCAGCGCGTTGGATGCCAGCAGCACCAGCGTCTTGAAAACCTCATCGCCGCGGAAGGGCTGGATGGCGCCAGTTTCCGGGTCCATGGCGTTGATGAGTTGCAGCACACCGATGACGCGCTGGTCGTCCCCCTCCAGCGGGATGGTCAGGAACGAATGCGACTTATAGCCGCTGCGTTCGTCGAATATGCGCGTGCCGGAGAAATCGAAATCATCCGTCCGGTAGGCATCGGGGATGTTGACCCACTCATGTCCGTGGGCGGCATGGGAGGCGACATTGTGGTGGTTGGGCTGGTCGGTTTTTTCGTCGAACATGGCGATGGGAGGAAACGAGATCGGGTTGCCGCTGGTCCCGCCCATGGCGATCTTCAAGGAGGTGTTGCGCAGGATGACGAATTTTAACTGGCGGCCTTCGAGAATATACAAAGTCCCGCCGTCGGCATTGGTGATGGCCTGCGACTCGATCACGATGGTCTCCAGCAGGCGCTGGAAATCACTCTCCAGCGACAGGGCTACACCAACCGGGATGACCCGCAGGAGCAACTTCAAGCGCCGGTCACGCGCCTCCACTTCGGCGGCCATTTCATCCAGGCCAACCGAAATTTCCCCCAACTCGTCCGGGCGGTCTTTCAATCCTGCCAGCAGGGAAGGTTTATATTCAGCGAATTCGATAGCCTTGACGGCACGCGAAAATTGTTTCAATGGAACGGTCAGGGACCGGTCAAACCAGTTGGCCAGGAAGAAACCCGCTGCGATGATGGCAAACAGCAGCGTCAGCGCGGCAGCCCAGGCAGGCAGAAAGTACCATCCCAGCGCGCCGAGGCCAACCACCGCGACCAATGATGAAATGACAACGAGCAATGTTCGTGTTTTCAAACTCATGATGGATCCCTTCCCGCTGAGGTACAACCTCAATGTAACACGATGATGGCTGTTCTCAAGAGAATTATAAACCGATGTTTTTGTTAGGCCAACCCAATTCGACAAGTTTATCCTACTATAATTGAAAGACAGGATGGCATCGATGACTCATAAACGCTTCTTCCTTCTTATAAGCAGCCTGGGATTGATCCTCGCGATCATTTTCTCAGCCTGTTCGGCTGCACCTGTGGGCCTCGAAGGCATGGCCGGCAATGAAACGGAGCAGCCGACCGACGTTCCGGTGGAATTTACCCCCACTCCGGAAGAGCCTGTTGTCGCGCCTACACCTACACCCACGCCGTATCCTTCACCGGCTGGGCAGATCGCCTTTATTTCCAGCCGGGGCGGCGCCCCGGATATTTACGTTGTCAATGCAGACGGAGCGAACCTGCGCCAGCTGACCTTCGATGCCGGTGAAGAACGCGAGCCGGTCTGGTCACCGGACGGGACCCAGCTGGCCTTCATCTCCAACCAGGCTGGGGATTGGGACCTGTATAAGATCAATTCGGATGGGAGCGGCCTGTTGCGCCTGACCGACGACCCTGCCAAGGATGACAGCCCCACCTGGTCGCCGGACGGGAGCAGGATCGCTTTCCAGTCTTACCGAAATGAGATGTGGCAGTTGTATGTCGTCGATTCCGCCGGAACAAGCACCGTCCCGATCACAGAAGATGGGTTCACCAACAGCACACCGGTGTGGTCCTCGACGGGCGACTGGCTGGCCTTCACCAGCAACCGCAATGGCAGCGCGGATATCTTCCTGATCCATCCCGATGGAAGCGGGCTGAGCCCGCTGACAACCGCCACCGAACCAGACAGCGACCCGGTCTGGTCGCCGGATGGCAGCCGCCTGGCCTACCTCTCGTGGACGGATGGCAACCCGGATATTTACACCATCGGCGCGGATGGAGCAGGTATGAGCCGTCTCACCGCCACCGGTGGAGCCGAAGGCTGCCTGGCCTGGTCACCGGATGGCAGCCGCATCGCTTACTGTCTCCAGGAAAACGACGAGTGGGAATTGATGATCACCGGCGCAGATGGAAGCGATCCATTCCAGGTGATCGCCAACGATGAATTCGAGAAGGCCCTGTCGTGGTCTCCCGACGGACTCTATTTGGTTTTTCAATCCAAGCACGATGGCAGCATGGGGATTTACATTGTGAATGCGTTCGAAGGCACTTTCGAACCGCTGGCTGAAAGCATCCCAGACCTGGATAGTTTCCCGGCCTGGGCGCCGCTGCCGTAGCACCTATTCGAAGACAAAACATAATCGGCGACCCGGAGGTCGCTCCTACGAAGCGTCGTTCTTATCCTCGTGCGCATGACGGTGATGCAGATCCGGCGCATGGCGATGGGCATGGCGCAATTTCGCATGGCGGTGCGCGTGCACGTGACTGGTATTGGTCGGCGGCGCTTCGGTTGAATGGTCGTGCTCATGGTGCTCGTCCGGGTGGTTATGAACATGCACATGCTCTGAGGCTTCATGGACGTGGCGATGTTGATGGTTTTCCGTCAACATCAGCCAGGCGCCCAGCAGCATCAAAGGAAGCGCTGCCCAGAAGATGACTTGTGGCTGCTCCCGTAAAAACAGGAGCGAGAGGGCTGTTCCCGCGAATGGGGCAATGCCAAATAGTGCACCGGTGCGGGCTGCGCCCAGGCCACGCAGCGCCAGGATGAAGAACTGGATGCTCAACCCATAACATACCACCCCGACCAACATTGCCAGAATAATCATTCCCAGACCTGGAAGTGGTTTCCCCAGGGCAAGGGCAAGTACGAGCGAGAATCCCCCCGCAAGCAAGCCTTTCACTCCCACGATAACAAGCGGATTCTTTGCGGAAATCTGGCGGGTGAAGTTATTATCCAGACCCCACAGGAAGCACGCTGCGAGTATTCCCAGGGCGCTCAACGAGACACCCCAATTGCCTCCAACCCAGGAGAGCATAATGCTTGCAAGAGTGATCAATCCTACGGCCCAAAGGATGCGCCGGTCCACCGCTTCCTTGAAGGCAAGCAGGGCGATCAAGGCGGTGGCAACGACTTCAAAATTGAGCAGTAGCGAGGCAGTGGATGCCGGCGTGTTATCCAGACCGATCAGGAGCAGGATCGGCGCGGCGACGCCACCCGCCAGGATAGCCCCCGCCAGCCAGGGAAGATCTGCCCGGGATAAATGCGCTTCGGTCACCTTTCCACGGCTGCCGGCTTGGCGGATGGCGAACATCAGCCACGACCCGATCCCCGATCCGAGATAGAGGAAGGCTGCCAGTGGAATGGGGTCAATCTCTCCCAGCAATAGTTTTGACAGGGGAGCCGAGGCGCCGAACAACAACGCCGCCAGCAGCGCCTGGATGATGGGAATAGTCAAACCATGTTTCATGAAACGGAGCCTTCCTTTTAATTTTCCTGAAAGTATATTCTACCGCGCCATCATGATATAAAAATAACAGGGTATGGAGAATATCCATACCCTGTGACGTCCGCAGACAATTATAGACTACTTCCACGGGAATTGAAGTTCTTCGGTGGCAATCGTGCCCCAGTAGCCGGGCTTGGGCGAAAGGGTCAAGCCGTCGTCGGACCAGTCGGCAACGGAATAGGCGCCTGTCCCATCCACGGTGTCGGCGGATGTCCCGGTGGAAGAGCCGCTTTTCGCCAAAACATCCGGGTTCAGCATGGAAAAGTCCACGGCTGACAACTCGGTCAACAGGTTGGGCATGGGTCGATTCAGGTGGATCAGCACGGTGTACTGGTTCACTTTCTCGATCCCGTCGAAGGGTGATATGCGGGTGCCGTCGGTGGCCTTTTCACCTTTAAACCCGAGGAACACTCTCATCCATCCCGGGTACTCGGCCGAGCCGTGCAAAGGATCGGCGGCATCGAACCAGCGGTTGAAATTTGCCAGCACCGTATCGGCGTTGAAGGCGGCTCCGCTTTGAAAGACCGCATCCTGCCGCAGGTCGATCACGTAGTCGAGCTGGTCGTCCGAGACGGTCCATTTGGCGGCCAGGGCGGGCTGCGGGGTTCCAGCCGCATCCAACTTCGTCAGCCCATCATAGACATAACTGCTGAGGCGCAGAGTATCGGCGTCCACCGTTACAGCCGGGTCCAGGACGATGGTGCGGCTGATGGCATTGGGGAGTGGCGGCAAAGCTTCAGGGACGGTCGGCGATGGCGCCACCGGAACAGGTGTGTCCGTCGCGGGTGGATTTTTTGGCGCACAACCTGTCTGGAACACCGCCACGATCAACGCAATGAAAAGAAATAGTGCTAAGAATTTTTTCATTTAGTCCTCCTGTGTCTGCAATGATTATACAAGTCTATTTTATATAAAAAATTATATAATATAATAACAAAAGTGTTGTAATGTTTCCCGAACCTTTTTTCATTATTCATACGACTAAATAATAAAGCATCCATGACATCGCACCCCATCGGATATGATGAGGAAACACTCATAAAGGCTGCTCAATGCGGGCAGTTGGATGCTTTTACTGTTCTTTATGAACATTATTTTCCGATCGTTCACAAACGCGTGCGGTACCTGGTTCCGGAAGAAGATGTGGAAGATGTTACCCAGGAAGTGTTCATCTCCACCATGCGTTCGATAAAAGGTTTTCGTGGTGCGGCCCAATTCGGCACCTGGCTGCGGACCATCACCAACCGGCAGATCGCAGATTTTTATCGGCGGCGGCCCAGAGCAACAACAGACCTGAACGAACGCATCCACTCCTGTCACGATGAGGATGCTGCCGAAGAAGCCCTGCTCGTCCGCCAGGCCTTTCGGAAACTGCCGCAAAAATATCAGGAGATCCTTTTACTGCGGTTCGCAGAATGCCTGCACTTCGACGAAATTGCCCGCTTGCAGGGACGCACCCTGGAAGCCACCAAATCTTTTTTTCGACGGGCAATCGCCGCATTGAACAAACAGGTTACCAGAAATGACTGATCGCGCCAACCGGCAAGCAATCGACGAACTCCTGGCTGCCAACACGGATCGCCTCCTGAACGGGGAAAGGCCCTCCGAGGCGGAGCTTGCCGCCATGCCGGCAGAAGCGCGCTCCTTATGGGAAACCATTGAACGCCTGGCCAGTGTGGATGCCTCCACCCTGGCAGATGCCGACATGCGCAACCGCATCCGGGTCAGGTTGAATGCCCAATGGAACGAGAACGGCCCTGCCGCAGGTCAACGCACGACCGGCAGGCAGTTCCTCACAAATAAAAACTGGCGGGTGCCGGCCATGGGAGTAATTGGACTGGCAGCCATCCTTCTGATCGGCCTGCTGGTTTCCCCGGCAGTATTGCCGCCTCAAAGCGGCACGGCGAATTTTCAGCCAGCGGCATTCATCGGCGGTTTGGTAGTACTGGCAATCATAGCCATCATTTTATGGCGGCTGAGACATAAATAAGCAACAAGGAGGAGAACAATGAAAAAAGCCCTTTTCCAATATTCGACCATTGTAATTGCAATGGTGGTCGCCCTTTCGCTGGTCCTGTCCAGCTGCGGCCCGGTTGACCTGGGCGGCGCAGCCGGCGGCGGCGGGGGCGGCAGCGGAAAGACCGACACCGATACACCGGTGCCTCCCACGGACCCCCCCGTATCCACAGATACGCCCGTACCTCCTCCCCCGGCAGACACTGACACGCCGGTGCCGCCGACAAATACGCCTGTACCTCCCACCAATACACCTGAAGAAGTGGCGCCTACGGACACTCCTGACCCGTGGGATAAATCCAGCATCATCGTTTCAGGCACCTGTGTTTCTGGCGGCATTGCTCAATTCACCATCAAGAACGGTGGCAGCAATATGACCGGTTCCACCAGTTGGAGCGTGACTGTTGGCGGCGTCGCTAGTGCCAGCGGTTCGGTAACATTAGCAGCCGGCGCATCCGAGACACTACAGTTCGGTCCGTACTCCGGACAGAAGGTCGTAATTACAGTGCAGCAGCGCCCGGGTCACCCCGGCACGGGTAGTGCCCGCGCGGATACGACCTGCACCGTAACATTCACAAACACTCCTAAAACAAACACCAACACTCCCAAGCCATCACCTACACCTACGTTTACCCCGCCTGAAAATACGGCTACTTTCACAAAAGTAAACACCAATACTCCTACTTTCACCAAAGTAAATACCAATACGCCTACCTACACCAAAGTAAACACCCCGACCGACACACCCGACAAGCGCCGCTATACTATTTGTCATGTCGCCGGGACAGCCGCCAATCCTGCCAACTTCGTCATCCTGCGGGATCAACCCTGGCAGTCAATCTTCGGCACCGCCGGTCACTTCCTGGAAAACGGCACACCCCGGGCCGGGCACGAGCAGGACTTCATCATCAACGGAGCCGCGGACGAGGCGCGCTGCAAACCGCCCACTCCCACTCCCACACAGACCAAGAGCCGCACTCCCACCGCGACTTTCTCGAAGACCGCGACTCCTACCTTCACCAAAGCGTCACCCACCCCGACCGACACGCCCGACAAGCGCCGCTATACTATTTGTCATGTCGCCGGGACAGCCGCCAATCCTGCCAACTTCGTCATCCTGCGGGATCAACCCTGGCAATCCATCTTCGGCACCGCCGGTCACTTCCTGGAAAACGGCACGCCTCGGGCCGGGCACGAGCAGGACTTCATCATCAACGGAGCCGCGGACGAGGCACGCTGCAAGCCGCCTACGCCCACTCCCACACAGACCAAGAGCCGCACTCCGACCGCGACTTTCTCGAAGACCGCGACTCCTACCTTCACCAAAGCGTCACCCACCCCCACCGACACGCCCGATAAGCGCCGCTATACTATTTGTCATGTCGCCGGGACAGCCGCCAATCCTGCCAACTTCGTCATCCTGCGGGATCAACCCTGGCAGTCAATCTTCGGCACCGCCGGTCACTTCCTGGAAAACGGCACACCCCGGGCCGGTCACGAGCAGGACTTCATCATCAACGGAGCCGCGGACGAGGCGCGCTGCAAGCCGCCCACTCCCACTCCCACGCAGACCTACACGCGGACATTTACTGCAACTGCCTCCAGGACCTCCACGTTAACCCCGACCATTACTCCGAGCCGGACGGCCACCAAAACGGCTACGTTCACACGCACCTTCACGGCCACGAACACGGCCACACCGACCGCCACGAACACAGCCACGCCAACCGCCACGGCTACCGCCACCCCGACGATGACGCCGACCTTCACCTCAACGGCTACCTTTACGGCCACGCCCACCATCGTCATCACCATCACCCCGGCCAACACGCCCAACGCGGCCATCTGCCCGCAGTACATCGTCTTCCACACCTTCCGGGATGACAACCTGGAGATCTACCGCCTCGACGGCGTGGAAGGCCAGCCGGGCTTCCAACTGACCAACCTGTCCAACTCCTCGGCAGTCGACTCTCGCCCATCCCGCTCGCCGGATGACGCCTGGATCGCCTTCGAGTCCAACCGTGACGGCAACGTGGAACTGTATTTCACCAACCCATCCGGCTCCGTCCAGACCCGCCTGACCCGCACCACCTCCAACAACATCAACCCCATGTTCGGGCCAGACAACAAGACGGTCGTCTTCCAATCGGACCGGAACGGTTACTGGAACCTGTTCACCATCGACCGGGCCACCGGTGTGGAAAAACAGCTCACATCCGACCTGTTCGATAACGTCAACCCCTTCTGGTCGCCGGACCTGCGCTGGCTGGTCTTCCAGTCCAACCGCAACGGCAACTGGGACCTGTTCCTGCTCGACACCCAGACCGGTAACGAATACTCCCTGGTCCAATCTGCGGCCGACAAGATCAACCCGGTCTGGTCGCCCAACGGACAGCAGATCGCCTACCTGTCCAACGCCGGCGGCATCTGGAATCTGCATATCATCGACGTCAACGGAACGAACGATCTGCAGATCACCAATGGACCCGGCGACACGGGCAATGCCACCTGGTCACCTGAGGGCTTCCGCATCGCCTACCAGTCGGAGCGCAACAACGACCTGAACGTCTACACCTACGACCTGCGCACCGAGACCGAGTACCTGCTCAGCACCTACGCCGGGCCCGACTCGGCTCCCACCTGGGACTGCGGCGGCAGCAACATCTCCTTCACCACTACCCGCTTCGGCAACCCGGATATCTTCCAGGTACCCTGGCAAGGCGGCGCCCAGAGCGCCCTCACCATCGACCCCGCCACCGACAAGTGGTCCGAGTGGTCGCCGGTCAAGGAACCCGCCAGCCGCGGTAACTAACCCACCCCTATCAACATCCCTCCTCAGATGATGAGGAGGGATGTTTTCTCTTCAACAGGTTGAATTCATGATCCTGGTCGCTTGTATCATCGCCATCGCCATCCCCCTGGCCGTCATGTTCGGTTTATATAAACTGGACCTGTATAAGACCGGTGAATTCAAATTCGTGTTGGTCTGCCTTGGAGCGGGCATCGCCGCGTATCTTGCTGCGACGCTGATCAACCCGCTGCCGCGCCGGTTTGGCTGGGTGGACTATAACCAGACGGTGCGCTTCGTTGCGCCGGTGGTGGAAGAACTGCTCAAGGCGCTGATCGTCTTCATTCTCGTCCGCCGGAAAAGTTTCACATTTTTCATCGATGGGGCCATCTATGGCTTTGCCACCGGCATCGGCTTTGCCGTGATCGAGAACCTCGAATATATCTTCGGCAACAGCGGCGCGGCCATGGCAGTGGCCATCAACCGGGTAATCTCGACCAACTTGATGCACGCGGCCGCCTGCGCGACGCTTGGCATTGTGTTGGGGTGGGCCCGCTCGAAAAAACCCTTCCTGCGTTGGAGCCTCTCGCTGGGAGGCCTCCTGCTGGCCATTGCACTCCACACCGGCTTCAACAACCTGGTCACACGCGTGACCAGCGGCTGGCTGCTGATCTATGCGGTCATCATGGGAGCCGGCGCAGCGGGGTTGATCGTCTTTATGATCCGGCGCGGGTTCAGAGAGGAGCAAGCCTGGATCCAGGAGACCCTTGGAATCGATGAGCGGGTCGGAAAGCAGGAAATGGCAGCCGTGAAGAATATCGCCCGGGTCGATGACGTGCTGAAACGTATTGCAACCACTTTCGGAGCGGATACGGCTGAGAAAATGAAACGCCTGTTGATCATCCAGGCGCATTTGGGCATTCGCAAAAAATCGGGCGAGATCATGTCCGATGAGAAGATGAAAGGGGAGATCGAAGAACAGGTGGACGATCTCCGCCTGGAGATGGAAACTCTCCGGCGCGAGATCGGCTCGTATGCGATGGCTTACCTGCGCTACACCCACCTGGATGAGATGTTTTCGGTCTATGGCGCGCTGGGGACAAAGTTACAGGAACTGGCTGCCGCGCCCAAGTCAACCGGCCCCAGTTTATACGACCGTCTCAGTCAACGTATGGTACCATTAACTGAGGGCAAGCCGGAAAAGCCGGGCGAGAATGAGCCTATTTGAAGTGAAAAGATTTGGAAACACAAAGTACACAAAGGTAAATAAGGAAACTCAAGAGAACCTGTTCGAGCGGAGGGCACCATGGTAAAGATCGTCTCAATTCACTCTTTCAGGGGAGGCACGGGAAAATCGAACACCACCGCCAACCTGGCTGCGCAGGCAGCCATGCTGGGCAAGCGCGTGGCCATCGTCGATACCGACATCCAGTCGCCCGGCATCCATGTGCTCTTTGGGCTGGATGAACAACAGATGGGTCACACCCTCAATGAATACCTGCGCGGCGAGTGCGAGATACAGGCAGTTGCCCACCTGGTCGGCAGCGACGGGGAAGGCAATAAAGGCGTCAAATACCTGCTCAACAAGCAGCTCTGGTTGATCCCCTCCAGCATCAACGGCAAGGAGATCAGCCGGGTGGTCAAGACCGGCTACGACGTGGGCCTGTTGAACCGCGGCCTGAATGGTCTCGGCAAGGGGCTGAACCTGGACTATTTGTTCATCGACACACACCCGGGTATGAACGAAGAGACGCTGCTCTCCATCGCCATCTCGGACGTGCTCATCATCATCCTGCGCCCGGACCAGCAGGATTTCCAGGGCACCGCCGTCACGGTCGATATCGCCCGCGGCCTGGACGTGCCCAACCTGTTCCTGGTGGTGAACAAGGCCCTCACCAAATACGATTTCGCCGACATGAAGCAGACCATCGAGAAGAAGTACGGCGCCCCGGTGGCGGGCATCCTGCCGCTCTCGGAAGACATGGCCGACCTGGGCTCATCCGACCTCTTCTCCCTGCGCTACCCCGACCATCCTTGGTCGAAGACGCTGCGGGAAATCGCCACCACGATCCTGGCCGTATAAGGAGCGAACTATGCACTGCTGGGTCTGTGACCAACCTGCACATGCCGTCTGCCGTTTCTGCGGGCGGGCGATTTGCAAGGACCATGCGGCCAAGATGCCACTCTTCCTTTGCATGTATTTGGGCGACAACAACACCCCCAAAGGATTGGTCGTTGCCGATGCCATCTGGTGCGGAGTTTGCCAGCCGCAGCCGGAACCGATTGGCATGCCTGAGATGTTCTGAGAGCGAGGCCGGTATGGATGGAAGCATTTTCGACCGCTTGCAGAAAAAACTGGATGTACAGAAAGCAGAGGAAGGTATTACCGCGGGGGATATCTCGGAACTGCCTGCGCCTCTGCGAAAGATCATGCGCCTCATGCTCAGGGAAGTGGAAATGACCTACGCGGCCATCATCGAGGCCGTGGAAGCAGCACCCGGCCCTGACCGGATGAGCCGCCAGACGATAGACGAAGCCCTGGAAGCCCTGACCACGCAGATGTGGCTGGTGCGACGCGGCGAAGGCGAGAAGATGAACTACATGGTCAACCTGCGGCGCAAGGCCGGCAGCGGGCTGGGGTCGAATTTCTGGAATGCGCTGGAGAACAAGATCGCCGAGAATAAGAAGGACGCCGAGAAGTAAGCGAGAGGTTTTGGATATAAGATAAAAATCGGAGCACACGCCATGTGTGCTCCGATTATTTTCACATTAGTTACGCCAGGAAGTTAAGGTCACTCCAATTTCCTATCATCTCCACAGGTGGCAGGAACAGCCGTCGAGCAGGCTCACCATCACACCTGCGCCCTCCCCGACCTTTTCTAGCTCTTAAGTAGACCCGACTGAAGGCATATCTTTACAATTGCTGGATCAAAATGTGTCCCGGCGCCCGCTTGGATGTGGTCGAGAACTTTATTTATAGGCCAAGCCTTCCGATAAGGACGGTCGGAGCGTAAAGCATCCCACACGTCCACCACGGCAAATATGCGCGCTGTCAGAGGGATCTGCTCACCTTTCAGTCCGCGCGGGTAGCCCGAGCCATCCCACATTTCGTGGTGGCAATATGGGATATCCAACGCACCCCGCAAATAACGAATGGATGAAATCATTTCATAGGCGAAAGTAGGATGCTTCTTCATGATTACCCATTCTTCGTCAGTCAGAGGGCCAGGTTTTAACAAAATGCCATCCGGAACGCCCATCTTCCCAATATCGTGCAAGAGTGAGCCCCAGCGGACCTGTACTAATTCGGTTTCGCCCAGGCCGGCTGCACGCGCAATGGAAACTGTCATCTCCGTCACCCGCTGAGTGTGACCTTCGGTCTCATGGTCGCGTAGATCGAGGGCGTACGACCAGCCCACAATAGTCTCGTCATAGGCCAGCGATAGTTCGCTATTTGATTGTTGCAAATTGTCGAACTGCATGACACTGTCAATTGCAATCGCTGCTTGCCCGGCCAGCGTGCTTAGAAAAGCAAGCCATTCTTCATCTGGTTCAAGAAGGGAACGCTGAAAGATTTCCAGCACACCCATGATCTGCCCTTTGGCAATCAGCGGCACTCCGTAGTAGCTGACGAATTGTTCGTTTGCCAGATGCTTTTCTAGACGAGGGTTATCATGTTGCACTCTCAGGTCAGAGATATGGACGATCTCACGTTTCAATACAGCTTGCCCGGCATAACCCTCGCCCAGACGCAGTTGGGCGCGCTCGAAGGGTTTGGTTCGAAAACCTCGGCCTGCAGAATATTTCAGGGTAGACAACGTGGGGCTGAATAGCAGCACATCGGTAGCATCGGCCCCAAGCAGCACACTGACCTGCTGGAGCAGCACTTCCAGGCTAATTTGCAGGTTGGAAGTGGACGAGATGGCCCGATCAATATTACTCAGCGCAACCAGTTGTTGGAAGCGACGCTCGGTTTGTTGATGGAGCAGCATCCGCCGGATGGCGATCGCGGCCGAGTCCCCAATGGTTTGAGCCAGGCGCAGCTTTTTCGATGTAAACTGCTCCCGGCCTTCATTGCGCGCTTCTCCCAGGATGAGCAAGCCCAGCAAATTCACAGACGCCGGGTGGGAATCGCTGATCTGGAGTGGCACCAGACAAACAGATTGGGCGAAATCCAAAAAGAGCGCATTTTTTTCTTCGCTGCTGATCTCCGAATCACTGGCTCGTAAGATCAATGGTACTTTTTGTTCCAGAACCCGTTGAGTGTACTTTAGGGTGTTCACCGGAATGCGCTCGCCAATCTTCAGGTTATGCTCGAGCAATCGAATGGGATAGACGGATCGCACGATAAAATTCTTGTTTTCCAACAGAGCAATTCTGGCGAAGGTGACGTGAGTACTTTCGACTGCATGCCGCCCCATCAGGTCAAGGATGTCTTCCAATGTTTCTGCTTCCGCCAAGGAATGGGAAAACTCAAACAGCATCGTGAGTTCTTCGTTCCTGTTTTGTATTTCTTCTTCTGCCTGTTTGCGCTCGGTTACATCCCGCACAACCCCGCGTGTGCCTGAAACCCGTCCTCCCTTGACTATCATGCTGGGTTTGACCTCGATAAATGCTATCGTTCCATCCGGTCGCAGGATCTGGCCGTTGATGACTTCGGGAGCATGCCCGGTCTCCATTGAATTGAAGTATGCCTCACCATGATCCACGGGCATCTCCGGTGCGATGAATTCTGAGTAATTCCGGCCCACCAACATCTCGGGGCTCTCAACGCCATACAACCGAGCCAGCGCTGAATTGGCAAAGGTGAAGACTCCGCCGCATCCGTTATATAAAAGCCATCATTGACCTCGTCCACCAATGTACGGTATTTTTCCTCGCTCAACTGCATTGCTTCTTCAGCCTTTTTTCGCTCGGTAATGTCGCGACCGTAAAGGTTCACGTACTCAGGCCCGGTCACTGGAACGATGATCAATTCTATAAACCTGCCCTCGCACTCGATATCTATTGTTTTATTTTCCTTACTCAACAGTGCCTGGTTGGCTAGATCGCGCCAGAACTGGGGAACAGGACCGCCCTCCGCACATCCCCACATTCTTACGAGTGCTTCACTGGCCGGGTTGGCATATATCACGATTCCGTCCCGGTTCAGACGAAGCACGATATTTGGATTTTCGGAGGGGAATTTCGCCAGGTAAGCGATTTCCTGTTCCGCTCGTTTGCGCTCGGTGATATCGCGGTAATTGATGACGATTGATTTAACCGCCGGATCGTCCAAAAGGTTGGAAAGAGTGCCTTCCATCCAGCGCCACGAGCCATCCACGTGCTTAAAGCGTAATTCAGCCTCTAGAACACCGCCTGGGAGCGTTAAGATTTGTTCGAGTAGAATGGCTGCGGCTGCCCGGTCATCGGGATGAAATAGTTCGAGGATATTGCGACCTACAAGTGAATTAGGGGGATAACCCAAAGGCCGACGCATTGAAGGGCTTTCATAGAGAAGAGTTCCGTCCGCATCAACCAGGGAAATTTCTTCCAAACTGTGTTCCACGAGAGACCGGAAATGTTTTTCACTCTTCTGTAATGTCTCACCGGCGCGAATAAGGGACACGAGGTGGCCCACCGCGAAAGCATAGAGGCGGATAAACTCGCAATCGCGGTCACTGAAGGGCCGCTGACGCAAAAGATTATCCACATTTAGGCAGCCAATTACCGTATTCCCGTCCCAGAGACCTGCAGAGACATGCATGCCTTGCCCAATGGGCACTCCATTAATAAGAAGTGGCGCGTCAATTAAGCGCAACACGGGCAACTGACCTATAAGCACAGACCAATTGCTATCATTAGGGCCCACGGGTATCCTCTGCTCGCGCTCATCGGTAATCTGACCTTCAGCATCCACCCCAAATGTACCCTGGATGAAGGTTCTGTCCTCTGCAAAAAACCAGATGGATAGACGATCGAAATCGAGACGGTCCCGGCCTGCTTCCACCGCGCGGCGACAGAGGTCGTTCAACCCCTCTGCAGTGGAAAGCTCGGTCGTAACTTCCGACAATGTAGCCATGCGTTCAGAAAAATACTTCTCGTACTCTTGCGAGGTTTGTAGTTCCAACTCAACCTGTTTGTGTTCGGTTACATCTTTAAAATTAAGAACGATTGCCTGGATACCAGGTTCGGCCAACCTATTCGTGAAGGTGCTTTCCAACCAACGCCAGGATCCATCTTTATGTCGGAATCGATATTGGGTCCTGACAACCGCTTCCGGCGTTTGGTGCATATCGCTTAATATATTCATACAGGTTGACAGATCGTCGGGATGAGTCAATTCAGCCAATTTACGACCGATCCATTCCTCCGAAGCGTAACCCAAGATTCTCTCGCCAGAAGGACTGATGTACTGCGACAGCCCTTCGGCGTCTAATAAAATAATTCCATCCGGCGCGTTTTCGATCAGCGCCTGGGTTCGAGCCTCTTTTTCTCGAAGTTCTTCTTCGGTTCTCTTTTGCTTGGTAACGACGGCGCCCGTCAACAATATACTTGCATAGATACCAAACAGAAGGAATTGAAGATTCCCTAGAAGGGAATTATCAAATTTAAACAGCCAGAAAGCGAGGATGGTCCCAAAGTTCATCGCAACGATTGCGAGGCTGACCCTTGAAAAGCCGTCTGTCAGGGCAATCCAGATTAGGGGTCCGGCGATCAAATAATAGGGCTGGAAACCACTCAATGCCGGTATACCAAAAACCAGATACAGCACAATTGGAATGCTGATCACCTGTCCCAGAGATCGAAGGGACGGCTTGTGGAAAATCTTTTTTTCTTTTGTATTCTCCCACTTTCCATCAATGAATCGCTTTAACCAGGGCATCACGTGGATAAGCAGAAAGGGTGTAAAGACCAAAATGCCGATCATCTCGCCGATCCACCATTGAACGAATGCAATGAAAGATTGGGAGGATGGAACTTCTCCGTAATTGACGAGACCAGATATGGTAATTATTCCCAGGATCATGGATACGATCGCGGAAGAAAAGATTAGCCAGAGGGTATCGCGCCGGTTCTTCATTTGCGGGTTAAAACGGGCGCGATGGCGTAAAAATAAAACATCAATTCCGTACACTACCGGTAGCATAACCGCCCAGAACAGGACGGATACGAGGGGTGTAGAAAGGCGATAAACAATTAAACTACTGATGAGGGATGCAAGGGAAAAGGCGGGGATGAAGCCCACCCCGAAGGTCAGGAGAAATGCCAGGCTTAATCCATCTGGAGGATACCAGGCAACCACGCCAGGGAATATTTGCAGTGTCTGAGAAAGGAAGTCAAGCGCGCTGAATGTGACCAGGTAGATGATTAGGATGAGTACCCAGCGGAGAAACCTGGGTAAATCGAACCGTCTACGATCAGTTACCCCCTTATCTTTTATTATAGTACCTTTACTCATGTCGGACCCCTTATTGGTACAGTGCGGTGGAGTATAACAACCGCGTATATAAACCGACAGTTCATTATACCTCCCCTGACCGATAGATTTGGTTTGTCCGGCGTGGCGTAAATCCGGCAGCGGGTTGGGGTCGAATTTCTGGAATGCGCTGGAGAACAAGATCGCCGAAAATAAGAAGGACGCGGAGAAGTAGGCGAGAGGTTTTGGCTTAAGATAAAAATCGGAGCACACGCATGTGTGCTCCGATTGTGTTTGATGGGGATTGCTGAGTTTTAGGCCGGAGAGGGGGAGGTGCTGGGTGGAATAAGACTGTGTTCATTCTTAGTCAATCCCATGTATACAAGAGTCAAGATAATCGTCTCTATTGTGAAGATGAATAAGGAAAATATCCAATTCGCCCAAGAAACAATCGGTATTGCGATTACCCTCATATAAGTCGAATAATTTATAGTAAAAGATGTTGGAAGTCCGATGTTATAGGATCCTAAAGAAAGGATTGCTATTACTATGGCGATAACCAGTAAACGGGTTAATTCGATTCCCATCGTTAAGACAAAGATGCGGAAATATTTCCTGATGACAATTAGGAAACTTGTCCAAGCGGCTCGCCAACCATTTACATTATTAATTACAACCGCGCAATAACCGAAAACTAAGAAAATTCTAAAGAAACTATTGCCAAAAAAATAAATAAGCCACAGGATTGGTGATGCGTAAGTACTGGAAGAAAAAATATTTGAGAATAAATATATAATAAATACAAAGGGTGAACAAAGAATAGTCACTCCAAGAATCCGGAAAAATCTTGACTTCCCCACAGCCCAGGCTTTAGAAAAAATAGGCGATTGATTCAAAGTAGCTTGATGAATTATATAGATCAAACTACCACTTGCAATGTTAGAGATGATCAAACGTATAAAGAGTAATATTAGAAGAATGCACTCCAGGCCAAAGGGAGTGGATTTTCCTGTATTTAGTGGAATTGCCCCCAAAAGCGATAGGATTCCAAAAATCCATACGAGTTTGTTCTTTTGAAAGATACGAAGGGAATCTTGAAGAATTTGTAGATAATCCATATTTGAGGTTTCCCGGCTATTTTACTAACAACACATACATAATCCCATCAGGCTGAGGAATAATGGACATAGTTACCATGTCCGTGCCTTTCATAAATATCAACAGAACGGCATCGGTTGAACCTTGTCCACTTGCAAACATACCCCAACCAAGTTTCGCTAATTTTGATTCATAATAGTTTTGAATTTCATCGGTTGAAGCGTTGATCGTGAAAGCATAACTATCGTTGTCACCCTCTCCCGCCAGTGCATTGGGCATAATAGGAATACCGTCCCATTCTGTTGACGGCTTTCCTGATGGCATGAGCAGGACTGGAATTGAGGGTGTCGCTGTCGGTGGGACAGATGTCATGGTAAGAGTAGACGTTGGTAAAGGCGTGTTGGTGGATGTGGGCAGACTTGTTTGAGTGGGAACAGGTGTCTCGGTCGGCTTTGGCGCGAAAGTACTACAAGATGCCTGTATCAAGATCAGAATTGAAAGCATGATTGATGCACTGATGTTTTTCATTTTCATTCTTCGCATGATCATTATTTCGTCACAAGAGGCCCTTTACTACCTCACCACCAGCGGCAGGTAGATGATGTTTTCCGACACAGTACATATACCAATTAGAATATCTGCTTCTGAGGTGGAAAGGTTGCCTGGATAATACTGCACGCTTTCGGTGTTTCCGTCCGGCGGCTGTGCGTCCAGATACCGCAGCCTGAAGCCGACTGTGTCAGACGGATCGAGGCAAAAGTCGAGGGAATCACCGCTGCATAATGGGAATTTCAATTCAAAATGGTTCAGTGTGTCCACCCTGGCCGATGCACCGATGCCGTTGCTTGTGCCGCCGTTACTGGTATCTGCCGCATTGGATCCGATATCTGCAACTAGATAGCGATCATCGAATTGTGGGATACCAGCAGATACTGCAAGAACACTATTGCCTACTTCATAGAGATTCCCACTATGGTCATCATCGAAGTTGATGACAAAGACATCCCCTTGCGGCAGGAACTCACCTGTCGTAGTGTATTCATCGTCATTGATGGTGATGCCCATGTACAGGTAAGACCCACTGTTCATCACATACAAGGTAGTTGTAAATGGGGTGCCGCCCCCCGATCTGACCATGTCAAACGTCTGCGTGGAGGCACTGCTCCACTCCACTGGATGAACATTTCCGTCTATGAGTGCTATGCCACAATCACTGTAGACGTCGCCGGAGTGAGCAGAAACGCGCGTTGGGATTGGGATGAGAGCGGCGATGGCTATAACGCTCAAAAGAGCGAAGATAAAAGATAATCTGGGTTCGATCTTCATTTCATCTCCTCCTTGTTATAGGCGATAATTATGCAGATTCTCGATGGATTGAAATTCTTTAGTACCACCCATAAAATCATCCCCGGATTTTATACCGTTATTACCACCCCTATTGTACTGCAAACCATTCTCTACAATATCTGCTCAGTCACCATCCACAGCCGGGTTCTCCCCTAAGGGGTCGTTATAAGCCACTTCAAGTGATCGTCTATGTAGGCGTTGAAATATTCCCCATCGTGGCCGCCGGGTGCATGGGTGAAAGTGTACGGAACACCCAATTTGTCCAGAAGGTCCATGAGATGTTGGGCTAAAAGGATGATGCCATCCTGTTCGCCGACATCGACCAGGACAGCCGGGCGTTGATCGGGGGACATGCCTGCAATCCACCCGCTGAATTTTTCCTGCTCCCCTTCGGCGATCCCGCCGCTGAGGACGGCCACGCGGCCGAAAACGTAAGGCGGGCGGAAAGCGGACCTGGCAGCGATGGCGGACCCGTGCGAGAACCCGGTGATGCTGCGGTGCAGCCGGTCCGGCTGGGTGCGGTAGTGAGAGTCAATGTAGGGAACAATGTAATCAACGATCTGGGCGTCAGCGCCGTAGCCATTCACGGGGCTGATGTCGACCATGACGATGATGAAGGCGGGGGTATCCCCCTGGAGCATCAGTTTTTCGGCAGCAGGAAATATGCCTTGCCCGCCGGCGGAGGTCCAATACAGGACGGGATAGGTGGAGTCGATGTAGTCGGCATAACAGGGCGGCAAGTAGACCAGGAATCCGTGAACCTCACCGGTATCTGGAAAGAGAACCTTGTCTGCCGCGGTCGTGCCGGGTTGGGAGCACTCCGGCGTTGCAGTAGGCAACAAAGTGATTTCCGGCGTGGTCGTGGCGGTAGGCGAAACCACTCCACATGCGGCGACAGTCACAGCAATCAGGAGTGCCAGACTTGCAGGGATGAACGGTTTCAATCCGTTTTTATGGGATGTTTGGAACCTTGTCCAAAACCCAAATCTTGAGGTTGTCATACTCAACAGTCGTGGTTGTCGTTCCATCTGACCAGGAGCGCAAAGTGAGGCCATATCTGTTCATTACTGGCGTAAAATCCCTGGCGGTAACCGGGATGTCATTCATGTACATGGCTATCTTTGTGTCTCTGACTATAATTGTTAAAGTTATGATATCGGGAATAGGCAAAAGAATTTTACCGCTATCCCTTGCAAGACTCAATTCGAGGCGGTTATCAAGAATAAAGACACTGAACTTAACCCCCTCGTTATCGTAGCCAATCCCTGCCTCGTTCGCGCCACTCAAATCGCTTGTATTTACATCCACACTCATTACAAAGGTTTTAAAGGTTAAATAATAAGGGATGGTCATGACTATCCATGTATCTTTATCTTCAGGACCTTGAGTAAGCATCAAGACACCATCGGAGATAACACATCTGTTATCTCTACAATTAAACATCTCTCGTTGCCAATCCGGCGAGGCCTGGGAAAAGTCATCCTGGTAATCCGGGGGACGGTCGGCGATGGCATCCAGGATGGGTTGACCGAATTCGGTCACCCAGGCTGGGAGGGGGGTGATCGTGGGGGTGGGAGCATCCGTGGAGGTCGGCCTTGGCGTATGCGTCAGGCTGGGAGTCGGGGAGTTAGCGAGAGTTGGCGAATCTGTCGGCGCGATCGTCGGAGTGGATAATTGTCCCGCTCCACACGCCAAAATTACCCAACTCGTCAAAAAAAGGACAGAGATAGCTAAGGTCCGTTGGCTTATTCTCATCGCTTCTCCTTCATAATTGTGAGCCATTTACCCAAAACGGATTATTACGCCTTCCGGAGAATATTCAAAGAGGCTACTTTTCTCTCACCTTGATCGCCAGAGGTGAAGTCTTGCAGGTCATATAAGTAATACATGAAACCGTCTTTTCCATATTTCTTTGCGGATCCATTGATATAGTCATCATCGATTGCAGCCGATAAAACTTTCCCGATGATCAAAGACGTAATTCCCTGTCCCGAAAGGTCGATATTTGAATGAAAAGCGCATTCCAGCGATAGAAATGCTTCGCCGATACGTGGAGCGCTAATACACCTTGATGGTTCTGCTGTAAAACCACCCGCAGCGATCTCATCCGTGTCATCCGAGTTATTCGTTATCGTCTGATAACACGCATCAAAATAGCGGGCACTGATGAAATTAATGCAAAATTCTTTTGTGCGGAGGATGTTTTGATATGTATGGGTTGTTTGCAGGATGGGTGTTATTGCGAAATAGCCGCCGCTATCGCCGGAAAATGAACTCCAGGATTGAAAACAAGCATTCGGCTTCCCATTCTCTTTCAGGGTGGTAATGAGAAAAAGGGAGTGCGGGATGCCTAAAGCCATTTCAAAGTGTGAAAATATGCGGAACTCCCCCGGCCATCTATCGATGAAATTTTCGGGTTTTGTACTGCCTATTTCAATTTTCATGATGAATGAAACTCCTGTTTATATACTACCTCATAACCAGCGGCAAGTAAACAGGGTTTTCCAACACGGCACATACGCTGATGAGGATATCGGCTTCATCGGTGGCATTCATGCCCGGATAAAACGCGGACCTCCAAAATCTCCATTCGCCTTCATCCATATACTCCAGCCTAAAGCCCCAGTGTCAGACGGATCGAGGCAAAAGTCGAGGGAATTACCGCTGCACAAAGGTTGCCTCACTTCAAAATCATTAAGGATCGCCACTCATGCGGTAGCGCCAACCCCATCTGAAGAGCCTCCGTTGTTTATATCGAAGGCATTGGACCCGGTCTCATTGGTTACATAACGATCTTGAAATTGGGGGAACCGGCAACTAAAGAGAGGACATTATCGTTCAGTTGGAAGAGAGAACCACTGTGGTCGTCATCGAAAATGATGATGAAGATATCGCCGTACGGCAGGAAATCTGCGTACGAGGTGAATTCATCGTCATTGATGGTGATGCCAATATACAGGAAAGACCGGCTGTTCATGACGTGCAGGGTGGCCGTGAAAGGAGTTCCACCCCCGGCTTATACATTGCAAACGTCTGCGTGAAGGCGCCGCTCCACTCCTCCGTACCGACGTTGCCATCAACGGTGGCCTTGCCACAAGCGCTGTAAACGTCGCCGGAGTGGGCCGAAACGCTTGCGGGTGAGAGTGCAGGGATCGGGATGAGGGCGGCGATGACCATGACGGCCCCAAGCGCAATAACGAAAGTAAATTTAGGCGCGATCTTCATTTCATCTCCTCCTTGTGCAAATGGCGTGTAGGTTACTCCGTTAACAACCCTAAACCATATGCGCAATATCCACTAATTCGACGGCTTAATGTTTTCCGAAATCCCTCAGGTTGTCACGAACGTCCAGCGCCTGACCGACGACAGCCCCAAATATGATCAGGAAGACGGTGGCACCCACACCGACCCAGATGGCCCAGGGGGAGTTCCACACGGATGGCAGGAGCAAGGTCAGGCCCACCCCGATCAGGAAGCAGACCAGCGGACTTCGATAAATGTGAGGGATCGTCCGCCAGGCCTCGCCGAGGGTATAGCGCTGGCCGCGCGCCCGACGGACCCTTTGCACATAGGTGGCCTGGGTCTTTTTTTCTTGACCCCCGGGTCACGGTCGGCTAACTGGCGGTCACGCAGACGGCGAAGTCTTTCCTGTTCATCGTTCATAGGGGACTCCTATTTATTAATCGCGGGAGACTTTTCTCGTAAATTCATCAATGTAATGCATGATGGTGAGGATCGGGTGTGGAAGGACCATCCGCGGTCCGGCGTATCGCATGACCTGGCGGATTCGTTCCCGCATAACCGGTTTGTAACAATGCGTTGGGCATTTGGCACAGGTAGGTTTGTCCTCATTATAAGGACATTTATCGATCCGCTGCATCGAATAACTATCGAGTTGTTGGCAATCTGGGCACAGGGTCTTTCCTGAGTTGTGATTGCCGCGACAATACATTCCGATCATGACTCGGATAGTATATCTTTCACGATCCAAACGATTATTTTTCATCAGTGGATTTCATGGGTTGACAAGTATACCCGCAGGGTGCGAGCGGCAGGGCTGATATCAGCGCCTTCTATTGAGAACATAGGACCAGGCCGCCGTCCCAACCCTGGGAACTCATGTCCTCATCCAGGATAAATAGTATGTCCTCGCCGATGACCCAAAAGGAGCGATACTCTCGGGGAGCATTTTCGTCGAGTTGATAGACGACGGCTTGAGGGTCGAGGCTTGTGCCGGATGTGATCTGCCAACTGCCTTTGTTGACCGTGCGGTCGTTGCCCTTGCCCACGTGGACCCGTGACAATTCATAGGTGGAAGGTTCGTTGGTATCTTGATCCCGGTATAACGCCAGGCCGATTTTCAGGACCTGGCAGTCATCGCAAGGGACACGGCCCTCATACACGACGGAGACCGGGTCGCCGTTTTCATTGACCGAGGGATACCAGGGGCTGAGGGTGGCAGTGGCTTCGGTCGCACTGCCGCAGGCGGAGAGGGTAATGAGAGGATCAGGAGGGCGAGGATGAGTATCCAAGACCAGATTGCCTTTTTGTTATCCTTCATGCGGAGGGTATATATGTACTTTGCCATTAAAATCTTCACTTTCTTTTACCAATAAGTGGGTGAATGGTTTTGATTAGGCGCAGTGGCGGAGCTTGTTGCTAGTATATATTCTAACCCTTACCTTTTCTTTTGATGCCATCAAACAACGAAGGCTGATATGAACCGGGATCGAGATTTATCTTTCGCGGGATGATTTTGCCTTCATCCACTCCGCCAAGTTTATCGATATTTTCAGAAACAATTTTGACACAATAACTGGCAGATTGCTCTTGAATTTGCTTTTCACTAAATCGAAATATTTTCCATCCTGCTGTACTCAAATCGTGGTCACGCAAATTATCCAATTCGGCTTTTTCAGGATTGGCATGCCAGAAATCGCCATCAGTTTCTATGTCGATATTGCCCTTGGCACAATATACCGCGAAATCCAGCGCATAATCGTTTTTTCTGGCTACGACAAATTCTTGTCTTTCGGCTGGAATATTATGTCTCTTGAATTCCGCCCATAATTTATTTTCGAGTGAGCTTTCATCAAACAGATCGTTTATTTCACTGGCGTTTATAAATTTCTCCCAGGTTGTTGGGATGAAAACAATCCTGCGATACCTTCTGCTGAAAATTGGCATTGGCAATGGCTGAATAGACTTCACGAAAACCTGATAATACCGTCTGTTACTTCGTTGATCGTGAGGCTCATCGGGAAACAATTGCGCTCGATGAACTTCGCGAATATCAAGAACTTCCGCGAAATAGTTGATCGCATGTTTTTCTGCGCCGAACGCCATCGTCTGATAAAACGCTAACCACTTTGGAGGCCACCTGTCTTTAATCCACTTCTCGGCACTGCTGACAGGAATTCGATACCAAAGTTGCTCGCTAAAGTGGCAAAATCCAATTTGTTATTGATTATTGCTACAAGGACTTCACCGTGTTTTGACATGGATAATGGGTAGACTTTGTTTTGGAAATAAATTCATCTGAAGGGCCCACGCTACCACATGGTGCGGTCAGCAGCGGTGGGATAGGCGAGACACCTTTTGAATATTTAGCCATTTATGGAAAACCCTCTTATTTCCTCCTGATTAATCTGCTGCCCATCTGTACTCAAAATCCTCTGGACCTAAAACTATGGTCTCAAATAGCTTTGCTTTAATTTCTTGACCACCCGGCATCATAGGCAACATATTAAAATAATTTCTTATGGCAAAGTTGATGCCAGCCAGGCAAGTTTTTGCTTTAATCCAATTTTGAGGGCTGAACACACGATTAGAAGGCTGAGATTTATTCGCCGCAGCTTCAAGAGCCATGTTAAGGCTTAGTCCACCTATCTTGATAATTTCATCAACCATGTGAGACTTAATAGCTTTTTCCCAACATTTATGTGGATTGGGTACTCTATCTGGCTGGTTGCTCGCAATTGCAAAACACATTGATATACCATATAAGTGATGGTACGGCGCGTAAGCTTTCATGGCTAATAAAGATTTATTCAGCCCCAAGGGATTATCAGATATCCATACTTTGAGTATTTGATTTATCCATTGATGCAAAGATTGGGCATTTTCAGGAGAGTATTCACGGCGAAATAATTGCTCGAAATACTTATCAAAAATCTTTGTTTCACTATAAGAAATATTTGGACGTTGAGAATGCCAAGCAATAAGATATTTTCCTAAATCTGACAGATCCAGCACAAATGTTTTATCTCTGTCAGCAGGGGCTTCTTCTCCGTGTTTAGAAATAAAGTAACCATGGAGGATATTTTTGTTCAAACAGTTTCTTTAGGCTTAAAACTCTTTTATCGTTACTTCGTAGATCTCTTGGTTTTACCGCACTTTGTGAATTGGTATTTATACTAATTCTGTCAGCCCTATCTCTTTCGAGGAATTTCATAAAATCTAAATAAGCACAGATGTTTCTTCGAGAGATTTCACTCTTTCACTACTCTTAGGATGGGTGTTCAAGGACTGGCACCCATTTACAACGCTCAATCCCTGCAAAACTAATTTGTTGTTTTCCAATTCCATACGATTACAAATTGCAGTAATACCATTATGGAAAAAGAAAAAATCGCGATTGTTTGTCACCATAAATTGTTGTTCGAATGCCTTTATTTACTCGGTTACTGATTCCTAAACTCTGACGGACATTTTTCTGAATGGCGTACCATCTTTTATACCTGGTAATTGAATACACTCTTTCAATGGTATCGCAGCAATTATTATTTGTGTTCCAGCATTTGTAAATGGCAGGTATTTTGAATTAGTCAAGTCAGGGTGTAGTTGATTGAAGGATTTCCCTTTCTAGGGCAATATCGTATCTTCTTCTAAGTTCATCCTTATCAATTACCATAATTGAGGATGATATATCATCTTTCTCAGATAACTCTGCAAGTTGTTCCTGAAAGGTGGCTAGGTCTAAATTTGCGGCATTTGTTAAAGATGCAGTTGTTATAAGTTCAAAAGCAATTTCATATTCATCTTCTATTGCTCTAGCGACCTCGGAAAGCTTTTGCTTTTAATTTTTTATTTCCTACTTCTTGCAATCGCACTAAATCACGGAATTGTAACCAGGCAGAAAGTACTTCTCGCAATGGTTCTGCATCTACAACATTTCCACCAATAAATTTTCCTTGAATCACATAAAATTGTGGATTTATCATCATCTATTACAACGGCATCTATTTGTTTATCATCTGCCCCATCCGTTATATCGTCTTTCGTTTCGTTTCTGTCACGCAAATGAATATTTCGGAGATACCATGCAATGAACCTTTGGCCATCATTGGGGAAATTCTGTTGGTAGTATTCCTGTTTAATTTCATCATATATTTTTGAATACATGTTAATCTCCATTTTATTGCTACAATCTTTTGTGAGTTGAAAATGTGAGCCAAGAACGACTTTGCAACAGCTACAAGGTTGGAGAGAGGCCTCCCTAATCGCAACTCCTACCCCATCATCGTCCTCGGCCTGTATTGCAACGCCTCCGCTAGATGACTCGGCCCGATGTTCTCGCACTCCGCCAAATCGGCGATGGTGCGGGCCAATTTGAGCACACGGTGATAGGCGCGGGCCGACAAATTCAACTGGTTCATGGCCGTCTGCATCAGCGACTGGCAGGTGGCATCCAGCACGCAGTATTTGCGGATCTCGGCCGGGCGCATGTCGGCGTTGCATCCGATATCTTTCGCCCCCCCGGCGAAGCGGGTCCGCTGACGTTGTCGCGCCGCCTCCACCCGTGCGCGCACGGTCGCGCTGGATTCGCCGAAGCGGGTGTCGGTCAACTTCTCGTATTCCACCCGCGGCACTTCCATGTGGATGTCGATCCGGTCCAGCAGCGGGCCGGAGATGCGCTTCTGGTACTTCGTCACCAGCATGTTGGAGCAGGTGCAGGGTTTGACCGAGTCTCCGAAATAGCCGCACGGACACGGATTCATGGCCGCCACCAGTTGGAAATTGGCCGGGAAGGTCAGCGACCCCTGCGCCCGGCTGATGGTGACGACCTTGTCTTCGATGGGCTGCCGCATCACCTCCAGCACGCGCATGCCGAACTCGGGCAGCTCGTCCAGGAAAAGCACGCCGTGGTGCGCCAGCGAAATTTCGCCGGGATGGGGCCAGTTGCCGCCGCCCACCAGACCGGCATGGCTGATGGTGTGATGCGGCGAGCGGAACGGGCGCGCCCGCAGGAGCGGCGTTTCGGGCGGGAGCTGGTCGGCCACCGAGTAGATGCGGGTGACCGCCAGCGATTCATCGAAGGACATTTCGGGGAGGATGCCCGGCAGGGCCCGCGCCAGCAGGGTCTTGCCTGCGCCGGGCGGACCGACCATCAGCACGTTATGCGACCCGGCCGCGGCCACCTCCATGGCCCGCTTGACGTGCTCCTGCCCTTTGATCTCGCCGAAATCGGTCGGCGGGACGGGCGGGACGTAGGCGATCTCGGTGCGCGGCTGCGGCTCGATCAGTTTGCGACCGCTCAGGTGGTTATAGAGTTGGGAAAGGGAGGCAACCGGCAGGACTTGCAGGTCGGGGATGAGGGCGGCCTCGGCTGCGTCGGCAGCGGGGACGACGATGGTTTTGAAACCGGCCTCGCGGGCGGTGGCGGCCATCGGCAGGACGCCGCGGGCGTGCCGGACCGATCCGTCCAGCGACAGTTCGCCCACCACCAGCATCCCCTCGGCTGCGCCGGCGGGTAACGTGCCCGTGTAGAGCAGCACCCCCACGGCGATGGGCAGGTCGTAGGAGGGGCCTTCTTTGCGGACCGAGGCGGGGGCCAGGTTGACCACCAGGCGTTTGCGCGGGAAGGGCACACCCGCGTTGCGGACAGCCGCCTGCACCCGTTCACGACTTTCCTGAACGGCTGCATCGGGGAGACCAACGATGGTCATGCCGGGAAAACCCTGCGTGGTGTCCACTTCCACTTCAACCACCACCCCCTCCAGGCCGATCACGGCACAGGAGTACACACGTGCGAGCATAGAATGAGTATAGATAAGAATGAGGCGAAAGTCAAATGGTGAATTTATTTAATCAACCCCCAAAGGTCTTAAAGACCTTTGGGGGTTTTCTGGTAGACCCTTGAGACCTAATAATTCTTACCTCTTGATCTCGAAGACCGCCCCGGCGCTGGTACCTTGCACCTCCGGGAAATAGGCCGCATGGTCTAATTCTTTCGATCAACGTAGGTGTCATGAGAGAGTCCGATCAGGTAACAGACCGGTCCCAGGAACATCAAGCCGAAGGATAAGTAGTTACCGAAAATTGTGCTTTCCAGCACCTTCAACACCGTCAGGAAGGGGATACCGACCGCTGCCAGGCAGAGGACTAATCCCAGCGGACGCAGGAGCCATAATCGCCGGCGTACCTTTGGAGAAATAGTAGACTCTACTTCTTGAATATTGCGATAATCCATGGCCTTCTCCAGTTGTTACCCGGAATGAATTCCCTCAAAGAGATTATAGCAAATATAACACTGATAATTTCAAGCGGCCAAGCGTCATCAGGGCTTTACAATTTCGGAGAATATCATTGCGAAGGAGCGGCCTGCCCCGCGCCTGTACCCCGTAGGGGTGAAGTGCCCAGATATGGATGCGCAGCGGGGTAGCGACTGAAGCAATCTCTCATAAAAAGCATAATCTGGTCGACAGGAGATTGCTTCGTCGGGCTTTCGCCTCCTCGCAACAACTGTTTTGTCAATCTACATTGCTAAAAACCTGGCGTCATTCCCGCGCAGAACCGGCCTCGGGTTCTAGACACTTTTCCTCAAGGGAAGTTCCCTCTCCAGACCACTTATTAATCCCAATAAAAGCAAATGGTTATTTACCCCGGGCGGAATATAATCTAGTTAAGCCAACACAGTCTTGAAGGTTGGCCGAGTCCGATTTCCCTAGCGAAAGCATACCGCCTATGCCAACATTTACAGATCGCCAACAACAGTTGTACGAGATCTTGCAAACACGCCAGAGGATCTCCACCGAGGAGATCAAAAATCTTTTCGCAATATCCTCTGCCACCGCATCGCGAGACATCCATGCCCTGGTGCTGGCAGGCGTGGCGATGAAGGCCAGTCACGGGGTAAAACTGGCCCCGCCGGTTGAAACCAACCCAACCGAGAAAAAATGCGCTTATTGCAGCGGGGTGGTTACAGACCGCTTGATCTTCATCCTGCAATTGGCGGATGGCTCACAGAAAAACGCCTGCTGCTGTCACTGCGGCTTGATGGCGCTCGAGCGGGCCGGGGCGCAATCTGCGCTCGCCAGCGATTTCCTGTATGGACGGATGGTCAATGCCCGCCAGGCCACCTATAGTATCGGCAGCCGGGTCAGCCTGTGCTGCGAACCATCCGTGCTGTGTTTCGCCAACCGCGACGAAGCCGCCTGTTTCCAGCAGGGGTTTGGGGGCAAGTTGTACACCATGGAAACGGCCATTTCTAGATTACGCGGCCTGATGGATCTATGAAATTACGGGGCGGCTTTACCGGAGAGGTGAGAGCAAACAATGGCTGAAACCAAAAATGCGACCATGCCGGTCACGGGGATGACCTGCGCCAACTGCGCCGCCACCATCGAGCGCAATGTCCGCAAACTGGCGGGAGTCCAAACAGCGGTGGTGAACCTGGCCAGTGAAAAACTGACCGTCACGTTCGACCCGCAGGGCCTCGACGAACGCGGCATCATCGCCCGGGTGGAGCGGGCCGGCTACGGCGTTGCCACCGGCAAAACCGAGCTGCCCATCACCGGCTTGCGGGACACCTCCGACGCCAATGCGCTGGAAAAAGTACTGGCAAAGCAGAATGGCGTGCTGGCGGCTTGCGTCAGTTATGCCACCGAACACGCCGGCCTCGAATACATCCCCGGCATGACCAGCATCGCCGAACTGCGGGATGTGATCCGCAAAGCCGGTTTCGACCTGGTGCAGGTGGGCGAGGCCGAAAAGTTGGAAGATGTGGAAGCGCGGGTGCGGGCCGATGAAATCAAGCGGCAGAAGCGCCTGCTGATCCTTGGCCTGATGTTGACCGTGCCGCTGGTCACGTTCAGCATGAGCCGTGATTTCGGCCTGATCACCTTCGGCAAATACGACCAACTGCTCATGTTCATCCCTGCCACCATCGTGCAGTTCGTCGTTGGCTGGCAGTATTACGTCGGCGCCATCAAGAGCCTGCGCGCCGGCGGCGCCAACATGGACGTGCTCATCGCCCTGGGTTCGTCGGTGGCATATTTCTACAGCGTCGGCGTGACCTTCGGCCTTATCCGCAATCCCAACGTCTATTTTGAGACGGGCGCGGCCATCATCACCCTGATCATGCTGGGGAAATTCCTGGAGGCGCGCGCCAAGGGGAAGACCTCCGAAGCGCTCAAGGCCCTGATGGGCCTGCGCCCAAAAACCGCCCGGGTGGTCCGCGAGGGTGACGAAACAGAGGTGGATATCGAAGAGGTGGCGGTGGGCGACCTGCTGGTGGTGCGGCCCGGCGAACAGGTGCCCGTCGATGGCATCATCAGCGAGGGGCGCTCCGCTTTCGACGAATCGATGATCACGGGCGAATCGATGCCCGTCATGAAAGGGCCCGGCGACGAGATCATCGGAGCCACCATCAACAAAGAAGGGCTGATCAAATTCGAGGCCACCAAGGTGGGACGAAATACCACCCTGGCGCAGATCGTCCGCATGGTGCAGGAGGCGCAGGGCAGCAAGGCGCCGATCCAAAGATTGGCCGACCGGATCAGCACCTATTTCGTCCCCGGCGTAGTACTGGCAGCCCTGCTCACCCTGGCAGGCTGGGTCTTGTTCGGCAAAACCGACTGGACTGGAGCCATGATCAACGCCGTGGCAGTGCTGGTGATCGCCTGCCCGTGCGCGCTCGGCCTGGCGACTCCCACAGCCATCATGGTCGGCACCACCCAGGGCGCGCAGAATGGGATCCTCTTCAAGAACGGCGAGGCCATGCAGCGCGCCGGGCGGGTCAAAGTGGTGGTGCTGGATAAGACCGGCACCATCACCAACGGCGAACCGTCCCTGACCGATGTGATCCCGACGGCGGACCTTGATGCAAAGGCGATCCTGCGCCTGGCGGGAGCGCCGAACGCGGCTCCGAGCATCCCCTTGGGCGGGCCATCGTGGCGGCCGCACAGACCGCCGGCTTGGGCCTGCCCGAACCTCAGCAGTTCACCGCCGTCAGCGGATTTCGGCATCCGCGCCACAGTCGAGAATACGCCCGTCATTATTGGCAACCCGCGCTTGATGCAAAACGAGGGCATCCCCATCGAACACCTTGCCGACAATATCGCCTGCTTGCAGGCCGAAGGCAAGACGGCCATGATCGTTGCAGCGGCGGAGGATGCCGGGCAAACCGCCCGCCCGGTCGGCTTGCTGGCAGTTGCAGACACGCTAAAAGCAGGCTCGGTGGAGGCCATCGCCGAAATGCGCCGGCTGGGCCTGGAAGTCATGATGATCACGGGCGACAACCGCCGCACCGCCGAGGCCATCGCCAGGCAGGTGGGCATCGAGAAAGTGCTGGCAGAGGTGCTGCCCGGCGAGAAGGCCGCCGAGATCAAGAAGATCCAGCAGGGCGGGAAGACCGGCCAGCCCGTCATCGTCGCCATGGTGGGCGACGGGATCAACGACGCGCCGGCTCTGGCCCAGGCCGATGTGGGCATCGCCATCGGCACCGGCACCGATGTGGCCATGGCAGCCGCAGGCATCACCCTGATCAGCGGCGACCTGCGGCAGCGTCGGCCGGGCCATTTCGCTATCCCGCGGCACCCTGCAAACCATCATCCAGAACTTGTTCTGGGCTTTCTTCTACAATATCCTGCTGATCCCGGTAGCGGCTTTCGGCCTGCTGGTTCCGATGGTAGCAGCCGGAGCGATGGCATTCAGTTCGATTTTCGTGGTGACGAACAGCCTGCGCCTGCGGGGATACAAGGTACAAAGCATATCTAAACCGAAATCCGTGCCGCGGCAGATCCTTGAAATGACCCCGCGCCTGCTCCTTTCGGGTGGGACGCTGGCGATACTCATCGCCGTCTCGATTGGCTGGCTCCAACCCACCGGCAAGATGCCGGTCACGAAGAAATTGATCACCACCTACGGACTGGCCGCACAGGTCAACGGGCCGGTCCTGCCGGGGGCGCTCGTCCCGGTGGAAGTTTCCATCCTCGACCCGAACGGGAAAAGTCTGAACACCCTGGAAGAGATCGGCGAGGGCGGCTATGTCAGAGTGGCGATCGTGAGCCGGGACCTGACCTATTTCTCGTCCGTGGTCCTGACGCCCGCCAACCTGGGCGGCAGTGGGGATATGATGGGCGCGGCCGACCCCAACAGCACCGCCTGCCGCAGCTGCAGCGTCCAGCCTAAATTCATCTTCCCGGGGGAGGGGCAGTACATCCTCTTTGCCGAATTCCAGCCGGTGGAGGGCGATCGGGTGAATCTACGCACACCGCTGAAAGTCGGTTCCGACCGTACGCCCGTGGCCGAACTCGAGCCGGATGCATCGCTCGTCCGCCCGGTGGATGGGATCCAAATTACCCTTAACTTCAGCGAACCCCTAAAGGCAAACCGCGATATCTACCTCACCTTCGATGCCGTCGACTCCAAAGGCAATGGGGTATCACAATATATTCAAAAAATGGCTGCCAGCGAACTGGGAATTGTAAGCGAAGATGCTGAGACCTATATAAACCCATCAGCCCCTACGCAGGTAGACCTGCAATACCTGGTTAACTTCCCGAAGCCGGGACTGTATAAACTCTGGTTTTCATTTCAATACAGGAATAACAACCGCCTTATCTATATAGTAGAAGTGAAGTGAGCGGGAAAATCCCTACCATCAGGGTAGGGGAATCCTGCCTGGAAGAATGCCCGTCCTTGGATAGAATGATTTCATCTTTCTACAACCTTTGAGAGAAAGGATTGGAAGATGACCATCATTGATTTCCTTTTGCTTTTGCTGGTTGCCGCGATTTGTGGATTGATTGCGCAGGCGCTCGTTGGGGTATCCGTTGGAGGCTGTCTGGTGTCTGCCGTGATCGGGTTCGTGGGAGCGCTGATCGGCATGTGGCTGGCCAGGCAGTTGGGGTTGCCCGAAATCCTGACCGTGCGCATCGGAACCGAGACCTTTCCGATTGTCTGGTCGATCATCGGCTCCGCCCTGCTCCTGCTAATCCTGTCACTGTTTTTCCGTACCCGTCGCCGACGGGTCTACTAATCCGCTCCAGCAATTCTCACAGCGGGCCATCTACGTTGAGAAAGGATAATTGAAATGAGATTCAATCGAAGAATAGGTATTTTATTGCTCTCCATCTGGTTAATCCTGTACGGCTTGAGTTCTTTGTTCAGTTTCTCGTTTGAGGGCATGGGCCTACTGATGGGCATCCTGGCTCTGTTGGCGGGGATCTTGATCCTGATCGACCGGTAGGGCTCGCCACGGCAAAGCGAAAACCTTTCCTGCGTACCATCGGCAGGAAAGGTTTTCGCGATTGTTCCTGGATGAATGGAACAGTGTCATCCAAAAACGAGAAAAATGTCATCCAAAAACCAATACAGAAATAGGCCAGAGGGGTTAATGGAATTGGTTATAATTATTTCAGGCATTTCACATTCATCTCTCCAATTTATATTGTATTGAAAATCACTATCCGAAAACCGAAGGTATCGGTTCAGGCTGAAGCGGCAAGGTTGCAGGGCATTGAAGCCGTTCTTCCTCATTACAATACTGTCCCAGCCCAAAACCGTTAACGCAAATAAACCCAGACGAGACGCGGCTGGCCGGGCCGGGCAGTTTGGATAAGGGTTCGATCGTTTCCATATACAACGGTTGCCATTTATCGGAATGGAGCACAAGCGATGAAAAAGCCTTCCCCCCAAACCCAACAATCATTGGAAGATGATCAACATCGTTCTGAGATGGCGCAGAGGATACAGGCCGAAAAAAACCTGACTTACCAGGCTATATTGCTCGACCAGATCAACGACGGCGTGCTTGGCGCCGATGCCGACGCCCGCATCACATATTGGAACCGCGGCATGGAAAAGATCTTCGGGTTCACCGAAGCCGAAGCCCTCGGCAAAACTTCCAGAGAACTCTTGCGGCCCATCTACGCCTCCGGCGAACGTGAAAAGATCATGGAAGAATTGGAACGTTATGGTTCCACCACTGCCCTTATCCGCACGAAGCACAAAAATGGACAGGAGATCATTGTCGAAGTCAGCAGTACCCGCCTGACCGATGCGCAAGGCGGATTAACCGGTTATGTTGTCATATACCATGACGCCACAAATCGCATTCGGGCGGAGCAGTCCTTGCGGTTGAGCGAGATTCGCTTGAACCGGGCTCAAGGGATTGCCCACCTGGGCAGTTGGGAGCTGGATCTCTCCAATAATCAACTGTCGTGGAGCGACGAGGTGTATCGCATCTTCGGCCTCCAGCCGCAGGAATTCGGCGCCACTTATGAAGCCTTCCTGGAAGCCATCCATCCCGACGACCGCGCCGCTGTCGATAATGCGTATTCCAGCTCCCTCCTTGAAGGCAGGGATTACTACGAGATCGAGCATAGAGTAGTGAGACGATCAAGCGGCGAGGTTCGCATCGTTCACGAAAAATGCGAACACCAGCGGGACGATTCCGGCCGGATAGTCCGATCCATCGGCATGGTACACGACATCACCGAGAGCAAACTCATGGAAGTAGCTTTACGGGAAAGCGAGGCACGCTACCACTCCCTCTTCAGCAGCATGATCGAAGGGTTTGCCCTGCATGAGATCATCTGCGACGAGGCGGGCGTTCCTTGCGATTACCGCTTCCTGGATGTCAACCCCGCCTTCGAGCGCCTGACCGGCCTCAAGCGAGATGAGGTGGTCGGCCGGACCCTCAACGAGGTTTTACCACAAGACAATCCTCGCTGGCTAAAGGAGTACGGGAATGTGGCCCTGACCGGTCAACCGGTTCACTTCGAGGATTACTCGCCCGCCCTTAATCAATATTACGAAATTTTTGCCTACAGCCCTCAACCGAAGCAATTTGCGGTCATCTTCATGAATGTCACTGAACGAAAGTTGGCTGAAGAGGCCCTGCGGCAGAGCGAAGAGCGCTTCAGGCAGCAGTTCCAGGAACTTGACCTGGTCTACAAATCCACCCCGGTGGGGCTTTTCACCGTCGATCGCGACATGCGTTATGTCCGCCTCAATGAGCGATTGGCAGAAACGAACGGCAAGAAGGTGGAAGAGCACCTGGGGCGAACGATTGATGAAATTGTTCCAGAAATAGCCGCAGTAATTCGCGAACAATGGAAACCCGTCCTGGAGGAAGGTGTCGCCCTCAAAGACATGGAAGTGAGCGGCTTTACCGCCGGAGACCCGGGCGTCCTGCATTACTGGCTGGCTAATTATTATCCAATCAGGTCAGAGAGCGGCGAGATCGTTGGCATCACCGGCGCGGTGATGGACATCACCGAGCGCAAATGGATGGAAGACGAGATCAAGAAAGCCCGCCTGGAAGCCGAGCAACGCGCCAATGAATTGGATATTATCTTCAATTCCATTGCCGATGCCATCATGGTATATGATGCCCACGGCAATGCACGTCAGTTCAACCCGGCCGCGGTGGAAATGATCGGCTATGATCCCACCCATGAAACCGTCGGCGGGCTAATCCATAACCTTTCCACCCGCTGCATGGACGGCCAACCGCTGAAAAAAGAGAACGCCCCCACCGCCCGGGCATTGAAAGGTGAAAAGATCGTCGGTGACCGGTATATTCTCCGCAACACCAGTGGAGTGGATACCATAGTCAATGCCTCTTCCTCGCCCATTTGGGTGGGAGAACAGGTAACCGGCGCAGTCACCGTCCTGCAGGACGTGACCGAACAGCACAAGATCGAAGAGAGCCAGACCTGGCTGGCCTCCTTCCCCAAGCTAAACCCCAACCCGGTGGTCGAATTGGACGCTTCCGGCGACATTCACTATATCAATCCAACTGCGATGCTGCTCTTCCCAACACTGTCGACTGAGGGCAAGGAACACACCTGGCTAAAGGACACCGGGGACATAGTGAAAGATTTCAGGCAAGGCACAAATACCACTCACACCCGTGAAGTTCAGGTTGGTGAAGCCTATTACCTGCAATCTGCCCAGTACATCGACGCCAATCAGCGCACCCGCATCTATGGGGTGGATATCACCACCCAGAAGAAAGCCGAGCAGGCTCTGCGGGAGGCACGCGACGAAATGGAACAGCGGGTGGCCGACCGCACGCAGGAATTGAGCCTGGCCAACGATCAGTTGCAGAAGGAACGGCAGCGGTTCAATGACGTTTTGGAAATGCTGCCCGCCTACCTCATCCTATTGACCCCCGATTACAAAGCCACCTTCGCCAACCGCTTCTTCCGTGAACGCTTCGGCGAGTCGCATGGACGGCCATGTTATGAGTTCCTCTTTGGCCGCAAGGAACCCTGTGAAATTTGCGAGACCTTTAAGGTCTTGCAAACAAAAAAACCTGCGCAGTGGGAATGGACCGGCCCCGATGGTCATATATATGCCGTTCATGACTTCCCTTTCACGGACGTGGATGGCTCCAACCTCATCCTCGAAATGGGCATCGACATCACCGAGCGCAAACTAGCCGAGGCCCAACTGCGCCTGCAGACCTCCGCCATGGAAGCCGCCGCCAACGGCATCATCATCACCAACCAGAAGGGTACAATTCAATGGTGCAATCCGGCCTTCGCAAAAATGAGCGGTTATGAGGAAACTGAGATCATCGGCGCTAACACACGCATCTTGAAATCCGGCAAGCATGACGCGCAATTCTACGATCACATGTGGAAGACGCTGTTGGATGGGCAGATCTGGCAAGGCGAGATAATCAACCGCCGCAAGGACGGCAGCCTCTATACGGAAGAAGAGATCATCACGCCGGTGCGCAATGAACAGAACCAAATCACCCATTTCATCGCCATCAAACAGGATATCAGCGCCCGCAAGGAATCTGAGGAGGCCCTCCACCTGGCGAATATTTACAACCGCAGTTTGCTCGAGGCCAGCCTGGACCCGCTGGTCACCATCACGCCTGACGGTAAGATCGGCGACGTGAACTCCGCCACCGAAGATGTCACCGGCTGGCCGCGCCAGGAATTGATCGGCACAGACTTCCACAACTACTTCTCCGATCCCGAAAAAGCCCGCCAGGGGTATCAAAAAGTGTTCAAAGAAGGCAGCATCCGCAACTATGAGCTGGAGATCCGTCACAAAGACGGGCATGCCACCCCGGTGCTATATAACTCGTCCGTCTACCGCGATGAAACATGGCAAGACACGCGGCGTCTTCACCGTGGCGCGTGATATTACCGACCGTAAACGCTTTGAAGCCCAGCTCGTTCAAGCAGAGAAGCACGCCGTCATCGGTCGCATGGTCGGTTCGGTGACGCACGAGATCAACAACCCCCTCCAGACTATCAAGAACTGCCTCTATTTGATCCAACAAGACACCCCTCCCGAGAGCCCCATCCAGGAACCGCTCGAAATGGCCACCTCAGAGGCCTCCCGACTGACCGACCTGGTGGGTCAGCTGCGTGAACTCTACCGCCCTCGCGCCGACCTGCAGGAACATCCGCACGAACTGCTCGACATCGTCGAAGAAGTCCATGCCCTGCTCACACCCCACCTGAACAATTCCCATGTTCTCTGGAACCCATTGACAGGATTGAGAAGGTGTTATATCAATTGTGTGCGGGACCAGATCCTGGAAGTATTCTTGAATATTTCCATGAACGCCATCGAGGCCATGCATACCGGTGGTGGTACATTATCCGTGGATATGCTCCATAAAAAGGCGCAGGTTGGGGTCGTCTTCAAAGATAGTGGCCCGGGCATTTCGCCGGATATCCTGCCTCATCTTTTCGAGCCATTCATGACCACCAAAGACCAGCGGCCTGGGCCTGGGCCTGTCCATCAGTTACGGTATCGTCCAGCGCCACAGCGGCCAGATCGTGGCGGAAAACTGCCCGGATGGAGGCGCCTCCTTCACCGTTTGGCTGCCCCTGGGGAAGAAAAGCCGCAAGGAGAAAGCAAAAAATGGCCATTAAAGACAGCATCCTCATCGTCGATGATGAACCCAAGCTTGCCCGCAGCCTTTCCCTCATCTTGCAGCGCGCCGGGTACGTCATCACCACCGCTGCGGATGCCGCCAGCGCGCTGGAATTGCTGCGGGCTGGAGCCTATGACCTGGTTTTCCTGGATATCCGCCTGCCCGACCAGAGCGGCATTCAACTGCTCCCACAGATCCACGCCATCTATCCAGACATGCCGGTGGTCATCCTGACTGCTCATGCCACCCTGGAAACCGCCATCGGGGCAGTCCGCGCCGGCGCGCGCGACTACCTGCTCAAACCGATCAATCCCGAAGACATCCTCGCCCGGGCCAAGAAGCTCCTGGATCAGCAAGCCCAGCCCAAAAGGAAGCGCGAGATCACCTCCCAGATCCAGGAACTGTTGAATGAATTGCAGGCTGCGGATGGGAATGGTTCCAAAACTCCCTCAGAGCAGGCCCACACGGGCATTGACCCGGCTCGTTACCTGAAGCGCGGCACACTGCAATTGGACCTGCATACGCACCATGTCAACTTAAACGGGCGCGAGATTTCCCTGCCTCCTTCCACTTTTGATTATCTGGTCACGCTCATGCGCCATTCACCCACCCCGGTGGCGTATGATATCCTCGTAAAAGAATCGCAGGGTTACGAGGAGATCAGCCGCATCGAGGCCAAAGAAATGACCCGCTGGCAGATCCACGAACTGCGCAAAGCCCTGGAGGAAGATATCCAGCACCCGCGCCTCATCATCACCGTACGGGATGTGGGGTACCGCCTGGTCATATAACCCTTACGTCTCAAATATTTCCTTGCGAGGCCATCCGGCCTCGTGCTGCAACCACTTAATCATTGGGCAACATGGCATATATCTACGCCATATTGCCCAATATTTTTTTAGGTACTGGCATCTCTTTTTAATTCCACCAACCATTCCAAATCATTTCAAAGATTTTCCAAGGTTTCAGATAAAGATTATCCGTACAATAAGCAAGGATACTCCTCGGATACTAGGAATGCCTATGTACCCCAGATCTATACTTATTGTTGATGAAGATCGTAACCTGCGCCATTCTTTTGCTCTCATATTGCAGAGAGCCGGCTATCTCGTGGAAACAGCCGCAAGCGCAGTAGAGGTGCTTTACTGTCTTCGGGTCCACCGTTATGATCTGACCATCCTGGATATGATGCTGCCAGACGGGACGTCGATCCTGCTGCCGCGGCTTTTAAAACTTTACCCACAATCAGCTTTTATTATCCTCAGCCTCCCAGGCCGGGCTTGAAATTCCACTCGAGGTCAGCCACCTGGGTGTTCACTCGCGCCTGGTCAAGCCGATCACACCTGAAGCCCTGTTGGAGCGGGTTAAGGCTGTATTTGAAGATCCTCTCTTCCAAAAACAGAATCTTTCGAAAAATCCTGAACGGCAATGATTTCTGGTGAAAGATCCGCCGTCCGTCTTCCTCCTATATCTATTCTGTGGACGAGGTTGAAAATAATTGGCGCAGCCAATCATTGCAAACATACTCCAATTTTTTTCGCCCATTGGCATCATAAAATATGAATAGCGCTTTTCCGCTTCATATTTAATTGAGACTTTATCATCATCGATTGGCACCATCTACCAGATAAAGAGCCGTTTTTTTGAAAGATGGCAGGAGGAGGTTAATGGACAAAAAACAGAAATCATTTGTCAATGCCTGGCTATTCGTTCCATCCGACAAAGCCAGGTTTTTGGCTTGATATGGTTTCATCAAGCCAATCACCACAAAAGTAAAGCTAACTTATCCGATCGTAATTCTTTAGAGGAGAGACACTATGTTCCATAACAAATATGTCAATTTATTATTGACCCTCTTGTTGGCCTTCACATCGGTCGTAGGAAGCCCGATGGTAGTCGCCCAGGATCAAGCCCAATCTGGGAGCGTAAGCGCCCAGGTGACTGGCGACCCGCCGGTTCCTTTGCACGACAAGATCACCCAGGAAGACCGGGAAGCCGCTGCCGAAAGGGCTGCGGCCAAAGGCTTCGAACAACCCAAACTGGGTGAAGCGAAGATGGTCAACGAAACCAACGGAGTATCAGTTGCCGCTGGACCTTACCCCGCCCCGCATTATTTCAGTTCCCCCAACTACGCCAACAGCCCCTGGCGGCTGCCGGATGTGCTGGTCAGCCTGACCGGCGGCGGTGGAACTGGCGCAACTGCCGATGCAGTTGTTGACGTGGCCACTGGTACCATCACCAGCATCACGGTCACCAACCCCGGCAGCGGCTATACCACCGAGCCGACAGTTGACATCACCACCGCAGTTGTCACCCCAACCACCCTTGCCAGCGCTACTGCAACCATCGATGTTTTGCTCGGGACAGTCACGGGCATCACCGTGGTGGCTGGTGGTTCGGGCTATATTTTGCCCGGCATTAAAAAGTTTGTTGACACATTGCCCGGTCTTGGACCTGCTGGGGAAAATCTCCTTGGCCAATACATCCCCATCGCCGTGGCCGACACCACCACCTACCCCGGCTCGGATTATTACGAGATCGCCCTGGTGCAACATGCGGAGAAGATGCATTCCGATCTGCCCCCCACTTTGTTGCGCGTGTATGTGCAGCTTGACACCGACGTGATCCCCGGAGCCGGGATACCTCTGACCGATCCCGGTGGCAACCCGATCTATCTGGCTGACGGTGTTACTCAAGCCGTGGGTGTGGACAATCCCCACTACCTGGGCCCGCTGATCTCTGCCACGAAGGATAAGCCCGTCCGCATCCTGTTCCGCAACCTGCTGCCGACTGGCGCAGGCGGCGACCTGTTCATCCCGGTGGATACCACCGTCATGGGCGCAGGCGTGGGACCCGATCTGGCCGAAACCATGGATCCCGACCCGCAGAATCCCATGTGCGGCGCTTCCCCCAAGCCCGTCGGTTGCTATGCTGAGAACCGCGCCACCCTGCACCTGCACGGCGGCATTTCACCCTGGATCAGCGACGGCACGCCCCATCAATGGGTTACGCCCGCCAATGAGACCACCGCCTATCCCGAAGGTGTCAGTGTGCGCAATGTACCTGACATGCCCGATCCCGGTCCTGGCGCGATCACGTTCTTCTATACAAACCAGCAGAGCGCCCGCTTGATGTTCTACCATGACCATGCCTGGGGTATCACCCGCCTGAACGTTTATGCCGGTGAAGCCGCCGGGTACCTCATCTCCGATCCAACGGAAGATGCGCTGGTCGCTGCTGGAATTGTCCCCGGAGCAGTTGCAGGCGAGCAGATCCCCCTGATCATTCAGGATAAGACCTTTGTACCCACGGTCGCACAACTTGCCCTGCAGGATCCCACCTGGGACCTCGCCCGCTGGGGCGGCATGGGCAGCCTGTGGCTGCCGCATGTGTATTCCCCGGCGCAGAACCCCGGCGATTTTTCCGGTGTGAACCAGTATGGCCGCTGGGCTTACGGACCGTGGTTCTGGCCGCCAACGACCAATATCGATAATGGCCCGATAGATAACCCGTATTATGACATCAACTGCAACCCGGATGTCACCTGGTGCGAACCGCCGCTCATGCCGGGAACGCCATTCGTTTCCATGGGGATGGAGTCATTCCATGACACGCCCCTGGTCAACGGAACGGCTTACCCCACGGTCACGCTGGACCCGAAGTCATATCGCTTCCGCGTATTGAATGCAGCCAATGACCGCTTCTTTAACCTGTCGCTCTATGTGGCCGATGCCAGCGGTACCGAAGTTTCCTTGAATCCGCTGGAAGTGGCTGCAGCCTTGGCAGATCCGACCGTCCACCCGACCCCGGTGGTGGGCACAGAAGGTCCGGACTGGATCCAGATCGGTACTGAAGGCGGCTTCCTGCCGGCTCCCGTGGTCATCCCGGCCCATCCCGTCACCTGGGTGACCGACCCGACCGTGTTCAACGCCGGCAACGTGGACCAGCATTCGCTCCTGCTTGGGCCAGCCGAACGGGCCGATGTAATCGTGGACTTCTCGGCCTTCGCCGGGCAGACCCTGATTCTCTATAACGATGCCCCGGCGGCTTTCCCCGCCCGCGACCCCCGCTATGACTACTACACCGGCAACGGAGATTATACCGACACCGGCGGTTCAATCGCCACGGTCCCGGGCTACGGTCCCAACACCCGCACGGTCATGCAGATCGTCGTCAATCCTACTCCGGTTGCGACGGCCTACGACATCGCTCCGCTGAACGCAGCCTTTGCCCACCAGACTGATGGATCGGGCGTGTTCGAATCATCCCAGCACCCCATCATCGTTGGACAGGGCGCGTACAACTCCGCCTACGGCACAGACTTCCAGAATAATGGACCGAATGCCGGTCTGGTGCAGATCTTCAATACCACCTTCAGCTTCAAGACTCTCTTTGGCGGTGGCAATTTAGGCCCTTCAACTACCTTCACGCTCAAACCCAAGCAGATCCAGGATGAAATGGGTGAAGCCTTCGAGACCATGTACGGACGTATGAGCGGTTTCCTGGGCGTGGAAAAGCCCGGCGCCAATGCGGGCGTGCAGAATATGATCCTGTATCCATTCATTAACCCGGCCAGCGAGATCCTCGACGGGCTCGACCTGCCGCCGGGAGTCAGTGTGACGCCAATGGCCTCCGCAGACGATGGGACGCAGATCTGGAAAATCACCCATAACGGCGTCGATACGCATCCCATTCACTTCCACCTGTCGGATGTGCAGGTGATCAACCGGGTGGGCTGGGACGGGATTATTCGCAAACCTGACCTGAATGAATTGGGTTGGAAAGACACGGTCAGGATCAGCCCGCTCGAAGATACCATTGTGGCGATCCGGCCCATCCTGCCCAAGCTGCCCTTTGGCCTGCCCGACAGCCAGCGCCCACTCAACCCGGCCTTCCCGATCGGCTCGACGGCTGGATTCAACAGCACGGATGAGAACGGGAATCCAATCAATCCGCCCATCACGAACCAGATCGTCAACTTCGGTTGGGAATACGTCTGGCACTGCCATATCCTGAGCCACGAAGAAATGGATATGATGCGCCCAATGGTGGCAATAGCAGATCGTTCGTTGCCTGCTGCACCTGTTCTGATCGCCACCGGAGACCTGGGCACACCCATCGTCCTGGATTGGACGGATGGCACGCCGATGAGTTACCTGAACCTTGACCTTTGGGGTAACTCTGCCAGTGAGGTCGGCTTCCGCATCGAAAGATCGATTGGCACTGGACCCTTTACCACTCTGGCAAACGGCCTGGCCAACTCGACCACTTTCACCGACGCGACCACCACTATTCAGTTTGGTTATCGCTATCGCGTGGTGGCTTACAACGCCGCAGGTGATTCCCCCTCGAACATTATCACCTACGTCTCTCCGTTACCGGCTCCGCCAACAGGGCTGACAGCCGTCTTGGAACCTGGTCTGCAAATAGGTTTGGACTGGGTCGATAATGCCGATAATGAGACTGGTTTCGAGGTTTGGCGCAGCGTCAATGGAGGTGCTTCAACACTACTCACCACCACCGCTGCCGATGTAATCGCCTACACCGATACGGATGTGACTTTCGGCAACACGTATACATATGAAGTGCGGTCCATCAATCTCATTGCAAATTCCGCCTTCGCCGGTCCTGCACCCGTGACCATACTTGCCATGAAAATCTATGTTCCAATCCAGGTGCAACCCTGATAACCAGATAATCATCAACTGAAACAGAAATTATCGGCGCCGGCCAAATTGGCCGGCGCCGATAATTTAATTCAAAAATCCGCCTGTTAAGCAGAAAAAAATCGCAGACAGGCGGATGAATATTCTCGGGGTGGTTTACTCCCGCATCCATTCGGCCGCGGACGGCAAGCCGCCTGCCCCCCTTGCAGCGTTCACGCCTCGCAAGACGGCCTCCGCCAGCACCTCGGCTGCATAAGCCCCCACGATGCTCACATCCGCTTTCTTTCGGCCCGTCGCCAGCGCAAAGACAGTGTCTCCATCCAGCATGGTGTGCGCCGGGCGCAGGCTGCGCGCCAGCCCGTCCTGAGCCATTTGTGCCATCTTGGTGGCTTCGGCCTTGGTGAAGCGGGCGTTGGTCGCCACCGCCGCGATGACGGTATTGCCGAGCGTGGCAACGTTGAGGATGGTTCGCCCGGCCATCGTTTTCATCACATCCAGGGTATTGGAAAACTTTCCCTGACCGCCCAATTTTAGCGGTCCGATTTTCGCCGGACGCGCCCCCGCGACGACATATCCCGTCTGCGGGTCGACCACATCCCCAAAGGCATTGACCGCCACGATCGCGCCGACAATGATCCCGCCGCCAATGTCCATGCTGGCGGTTCCCAGGCCGGATTTCATCGCCCCGGCCATGCCGAAGATCTTCCCCACGGTTGCACCGGTGCCGGCTCCAACATTCCCTTCGTTGACAGGTCCGCCGCTTGCAGAAGCAGCGGCGGCGTAGCCCATGGCCAGGTCGGGATAACGCTTCGAGTTTCCCACTCCCAGGTCAAAGAGGATGGCCGAGGGGACGATGGGAACGCGCGCCTCCCCCACCCCAAAGCCGATCTTCTGCTCTGCCAGATATTTCATCACTCCCGAGGCGGCTTCCAACCCGAAGGCCGAGCCGCCCGCCAGCACCACCGCATGGACTTTTTCCACCAGGTTGAGCGGGTTGAGCAGGTCGGTTTCACGCGTACCCGGCGCGCCGCCGCGGACGTCCACGCCCCCCACGGCGCCCTGGCGGCACAAAATGACCGTGCATCCGGTCAGGGCCTCGTCATCTTGGGCTTGCCCAACCTCGATGCCGGGGATATCGGTGATGGCATGATTAAACTTCATGGCAACCCGGTACAGGTCCCGCTGCAATGGAATTACTTAAGGCTGCGGACGAGTTCCAGGAATTCATCCCATTCTTCTTTAAAGAAGTGCATGGTCACATTATTGAGTTCCAGGTGATAGGTGGTTTCCCCATCGGGTTCTTCGGCTTTCCAGGCCAGGAAACTCTCGGTCTCGGCCAGGGTTTGCGTCTTGGGTTCTGAACTATTGTCGGCCATTATTTCTCCTTGTGAAATTAGGACGGGTTATTTTTTCGTATTTTTCGAGGTCAGGCTCTCTGCCGCCGATTCGGGCGTTGTATCCTTCCCCAACCGCCTTCGCCACCAGAATTTTAGTTTGCGCCACCATCTCGGCGAACGCGGAGCCGGCACCTGGGTCGTCTCCGTTGCCCACGGATCCAGATCCACCATCTTCCGCATGACATAACGGCCCAGTAACTGGATACTCGCCAGAAGCGGCGCCGCCAGGACGATGCCGATGATGCCCAGCAGCCTGGCAGCGATGATGGCCGCGATCAGTACGAAGGCGGGATGGACCTTGAGTGTCTGGGCCATCACGCGCGGGGTCACCAGGTTATCGAAAACCTGGTCGATGATCAGGCCTACGCCGATCGAGAGGATCATGTACCACACCGGCGTGAGCCCGAATATATTCCCATCCTGAAAGAGAGTGACCAGCCCCAGCACGATCCATGTGATGGCCGGACCGATATAAGGCAGGAAACTGGCAAACCCCGCCAGGAGCGCCAACGGTATCGCGTAATGAATGCCCATGATGCTCAATACAACGATATAGGCAAACACCTTGGTAAAGAAAATAATGATCTGCCCGCGCAGGAAGGCGTTCCAGATATTTCCCAGTTTCTGGCCCAATCGGCGATAATCTTCGGCATAATTGGGGATCTCGATCTGGATGATCTGGTTGCGGAAGCCCCCGCTCTCCAGCAGGAAGAAATAAGAGACGATCACTACGAAAGCCGTCCAACCTAAAATGGATGCGGCGCTGCCGGCCAGGCTGCCGACCAGACCGCCCACGTTCCCAAGTATCGGTTGCACATACGATAGTACCTCTTGCCCGATGGCATTCCAGTCGATCGTCGAAAAATCGATCCGGAACGGTCCGATCACGGTCACATTATGAGAGAGGCTCTCAATGAAGCCCGGCAGGTCGGTGGCATATTTTTGGATCGAGGCGATCAGGTTCTGGATCTGTCCAACCAGCCCGAAACCGCCCCACACCAGCAGGCCTATCAGCACCACCACGAATATAAAGTAGATGATGTTAACCGCCACGGCCCATGAAAGTGGTGTTTTCCGGGTCATCCGCGTGACTAGCGGATGCAGGAGGTAGGCAATAATAAACGCCATCAGGATGGGAACGATGAGCGTATGGAAGGTGAATATAAACGCGCCCAGAATAAAAATAGCTGTCAGGCCAAGAATGAGCTTGGTGTTGGGGCCCCAGCGAGGTGAGGGAGGAGGAGAAGTTTTTTCAACCATAAAGAGTATCCTTGTCCTATTCTAGCGGTAAAGCACGGAATTTACAACTCCTTAGCGCTTATAATAAATAGATGATCCGCTCAAGATTGACCTTAATCCTGTTGATTCTAGTGTTGCTGACTTCCTGCGCGCCCGCCCAGCCGCCGCGGGAGGAGAAAGTCATTCCCCATCCCGACGGGCCGCTATTTGTGGGCGATCAGGTCAGTTTCGAAGTCATCCTTCCCGCCGCTGCGCAAGAGCAGGAGACGGTGCAGGTCAGTTACGCTGGAAAGAGCCTCGGCAGCGCTCCCGTCTCCCCTTTCGGTATCGGTGGGCGGGATGAAGCCGCTCTGTGGTGGGTATGGGATACCAGCGATCTCGAACCGGGCCGCCACACACTGACATTTACCCGCCAGGCTGGCGAGATCACCTGGGATGAAACCGTCACCCTTCATGCGTCCAAATACGTCCCCTCACCGGAACCAGAGGCCGCCTGGGCCGAGAATATCACCGAATGCTGCATCATCCACTACATCACCGGCACCGCCGCCGCCCGCGATATCGAGTCTCTCAGCCGGGAAGCCGATGCCCAGTCTGCGGATGTAGCCGCCCTGATGGATCACACCTTGGAAGCAAAGGTGGATGTCACCCTCATGCCGCGTGTCATCGGGCAGGGGGGCTTCACCGCTGGCAGCATTTACGTCTCTTATATGGACGGTAACTATTTGGGCAACGAACTCCCCATCGTCTTGCATCATGAATTCGTACACTTCTATGATGGCGAGATCGGCGGAAGTTACCACCCATCCATCCTCGGGGAGGGTCTGGCGGTCTACCTGACCGGGGGCCACTTTAAGCCGGAGCCGCTTGGACCTCGCGCAGCCGCCCTGCTGGACCTGGGTTGGTACATTCCCCTCACTACCCTGGCGAACGACTTTTACAACCAGCAGCACGATATTGGGTATCTGCAAGCCGCCGGGCTGATCATGTACATTGTCGACACATACGGCGAGGCCGCTTTCTGGGAATTCTATCGGAACATTCCCGAACCTGCCGGGAGAACCGCTTCCGTCGTTCTGGATGAAGCCTTCAAGCAGCGTTTCGAAGTTACATTTGCTGAAATGGAAGAGGGGTATCAGGATTTTCTTCGGCAACAGGAAGTGTCGGAGGCCGATCTGACCGACCTGCGGCTGAGCGTGGAATTTTTCGATACGGCCCGCCGCTATCAAAAGGCTCTCGATCCTTCGGCCTATTTCCTGACCGCCTGGCTGCCGGATGGGCCGACCATGCGCCAGCACCAGATCGTGGCCGACTTCCTTCGCCGCCCGCGCAAGCCGCAGAATCGTCTGGTCGAATTCCTGCTCGTGCGCGCCCAGGCGCAATTATTCAGCGGGGATTATCCCGCCGCCGAACGCACCCTCAACTGGGCGAATTGGCTATTGCAAGTGTACGAGGGCTGAATGATCATATTTATAATAAACGAACCGGCGGTCTCATAACCGCCGGTTTTCTATTAAGCACAAGTTGTTTAGATTTGTTTATGGCTCGGTTTGCCCATCCGCCTCATTCCTTGCCTTGGAAGCCTTCTTCTCGGGATCTTTTCCATGTCGTGACGGATCTGTTCCCGCAGAGCCTCCGCTTCGGCTGAACGAGGTTTCAGTTTCCCCTCATCAGCCATTGCTGCGAACCGTTCTGAAAGCAGCAAGGTCAGCAACCCTTCCATAACATTGCTCGTCTGTCCGCCGTCTTTTCCATCGCCACCGCTAATTACCATGCGAGGAACCACGTCGACACCCGATGCCTGGATGGCTTCGGAGAAACGGTTCAGCACGGTCTGGGTCACCTGGAACTGCGGCCCGCCGTAAGCCCGCACCTGTTCTTCCGTTGCCAGCGCCTGGGCAATACCCACGCGGGCGACTCTTTCTGCTTCGGCTTCTGCCAGCGCGCGGATCTGGGAAGCCTGTTGGATGGAGCGCTGGTATTCGGCCTTACCCTGGTCGGTCTGGATGTTGATGTTCAACTCGGCTTCGGTCAGCTTGCTCTGCATCTGGGCACGCGCTTCTGCCTCGCGCAGTTCCCGTTCCTTCACGGCGGCCTGTTCCTGCCTTGCATAGGTCTCGACCTGTTCAGTGGCGATCTGGCGTGAGCGCAACTGGGTCAGGATGGCTTCGATCTGCGTGTCCCCTTCCGGGGAGGAGGGAGTGCCGATCAACACTTCTTCGAGTTCCAGGTTGTAATGCTCGAATTTGTCCTTCATCTCTTCGCTGGCTATCTTCTGGATGGCGCTGCGTTCCTGCAGCAGTTGGATGAGGGTGCGTGTTTGACCGATGTTCTTGAAATAGGCGCTCACCATCGGGTCGAGCGTTTGCTCGACCAGTTTCTTGATATCGCCGAAGCGTTGGATGACCAGCGGGGCCTTCTGATAGTCGATGTGAACAACGACCGAGAGCGGCAGGGATGGCTCGAAAGCATCCTTGGTGATGAGCGAGACTTCGGTCAGGTTTTCGTCGAAGTGATGCGCGCCGATATCGCTGCGGATCCACTTCAAAATGAAGTTGGTGGTGGGTACGGTGATCACTTTGCCGGCATAGGTGTTGAAGGCATATTTGCCGGGCAGGAGGCGATCGTTCCACACACCGCGGTTGCCCTTTTTCTACCAGTTCACCATGCCGGTAGTCCAACCCGGAAAGGTCCGCGCCCGCTTCACCGGTGTATGAGACGACCACACCCACATTACCAACTTCGATGATCGTTTTGGGGATCATCTCCACCGTGCCAAACAGGCGGTTGACGTAGTACGTGCCTTCCACCAATACCTGCAACTGGCGGCCGCGCAGCCCGCCGGCCCGCAGGAAGTGGTCGGCATCCTGGAATTTATTGTGATAGGTTTCTTCCTGGGCAGGATCGTCGCCAACCACCGGCGCGATGATCTCGCCCTGTCCCAGCGACGGACCGTCATGGATGGTTACAATACCGATCGTGTCGTCGGTATCTTTGATCACTACCGGCCGGAAACCCTGCCGCTCTGTAATCACATCAGCCATGCTGCGGATGGTGTCAGCTTCTTCACGGCTGAGGGAGAGGCCATAGATCCGTTCCTCGGTGATGACGATGAACTGGACCAGGTTGATGGCGTACGTACCTTCACGCAGGATGCGCCGCTGCGGTCCGCGCTGTCCGCCGTTCTTGAGGAAATCACCCACATCCTGGAAATCCTGGGCAACGGCATTGGAGGCCAGCACCTGAGCCGGGTCCAGTGGACGTCCGTCACGGGCAAAGATGTAGCCGATCTTGCCCTGGGCAATGGTCACCAGCGGCATCATGTGGACGACGTACTGGAGGGGCATCAGGTAATGCAGACCGCCGCGCAACACATCCGGCTGGTAACCTGCTTCGCCGTTCAGGGCAATAAATCCGCTTTTCACTGAACCTTTTCCGCTGAAGCGCTTCTCCACAATGCCGATGCGGTTGTTGGGAATGAAGCGAACACCGGCAAGTATGGATAGTACAACGATGGCGATTACTCCAATTACTGCGTAGATCAAAAAGTCAATCATATAGTCTCCTTTTGAGGATATGCTCCACTATACTTACGCATCCCAGTGCTGGTAGGTTACATAACGCCTGTCGTTCTTATAAAGAGTGCGGGCTAACCCGCACTCCTCTGCAAATCCATTCTATTGCTCTAAATGATTACTCCTCCGCCAGGACGATGATCTTATCTTCGACGGTGAAGGTGACCTCATCAGATTTCTTCGGATTGGTATGCACCCCGTAGGATTTTGCCGCATCGCCCGACTCGGCTTCCAGGCGGTAGCCCAGGGCCAGGTGACCCAACCGGCGGGCTGCTTCTGTCACCGTATAGAAGTTGACCGGCTTGCCCGTTTCCACATAATCGCCGGCAGGCTTGAGGTAGATCTCCGCCCCTTCCGGGTCAAAAATATCGTTGAAGACCGGGAACAGGTCAGCCTTCTCGGATAATTGGGTCATCATCAGGCTGACAGGTGGTCGCTGACGATGAAATCGTCCACGTGGGCCACTTCGGCCAGTTCGCGGTTGCGCAGGTCCAGCATTTCGCTGACGATGGAGAAGGGCGTGGCATCCTTCTCGGCGATATCGCGCAGGTGCAGCAGCGTCACCAGCGTCTTGGCATCCGCCGCCTGGACTTCCATGCCGGCGTAACTCAGGGCGATGATATGGTCATAATCGGCGGCGTTGAGCTGCTCCAGCAAAGCCCGGCTGGTGGTATCGCCCCGGTGGAATTTGACCTTCTGGTTCTTCAGGTGGCCCAGTTCTTCCTTCAGGACGGTTTCCGCTTCTTCGGCTTCCGCAGAAACGCTCGTATCCGCCACCACCATGACCTGCGACCCTGGCGCCACGTAATTGTCCAGTTCGCGGATGATGGTCGCAGCGCAGCGGTTCCAGCCCAGGATCAGGCATTTCTCAGGAGCGTTCAGGCGTGAACCGGCGGCATTCAAGATGGATTTTTCTTCCACCGGAATAGTCGCCAATCCCGAAATTTTGATCGTATCATCGTCAGCCGAGAGCGCCACTACTTCATCGCCCGGACCCAGGCGCGTGTCCATGGGCGGGTTCAAGGCAACACCTCCGACCGCATCTGCGGGCGGGTTGGCATAGCGGATCCCAGGACGCAGGAATCTTCGAACTGGTTCAGGCTTTCGCCAAACGTTTTGCCGGCCAGCGCCGGTTCTTCCTTGAAGTAGATCTCGTCCCCGCCGAAATTCATCAGTTCGGTGTAGACCACCGAAAGACCCGACTGCCTGGAAGTCTGCGCCACCACCCGGGCGATCAACTCGCCGCTCTGGATGGCCATGACTTTATCCTTCGCGCCGATCATCTTGACCACATCCATGTTCTGCGGGTCGCGGATCTGCGTAACAATGTGATAGGGGTCGGGGCGGCGGTTGGGATTGTTGGTCAGCGCCAGGACCGTCTTGATGACCGAGCAATCCGGGTCGTCATCTTCCGGCGGCAGGACAATGATGGATTTGGCCGCGTGCGGGCTGGCGATCTCCAGGTCGGTCAGGTCCATGGGCGAGCCGGACCGGCAGATGATCTTCGTCTTGCCGACGACCGTCACCCGTTCGCGCACCTCTTCTTCCATCTCCACCTTGTCTTTTTCAGCCAGGATGACGATGCGGGCTTTCTTCTGGTTCTCATTGGCGATCATCAGTTCCGAAAGGATGGTGAAGACCTGCGGCGACCAACCCAGGATGAGGGTATGCCCGCTTTCGAGCACCTGCGAGCGGCCCTTGCGCAGTTCATCCATTTTCCCTTCCACTCCGGCGGTCAACACACCGATGAGCGTGCTGACGACGAAGATGCCGCCCACCGTCACAAAGAGCATGACCAGCCGGAAGCCCCAGCCTGCGTCCGCCGCCCATGGTGCCGGCGTCGAAGGTGCGCATCAGGCTTTCCCAGGCGGCTTCGATGAAGGTCAACGGACCGCTGCCTTCGGGAGCCAGCGTGCGGCCTCCCAGGCTGATGATAGTGGCAGCAATGAAGATCACCACCAGCGACAGCACCCCCAGCCCGCCGATCAGGGCAATGGTGCCGCGTGACATGAAATTATCGAAAAAATATTGAATTCTCTGCCGAAAAGTGGGTGTAGGTGCCATCATGCCTCCATGCAATTTCAGGATAAGTCCTGCAGGGTCGTTGCTGATATGAAATATTGTTTGAACAAGTAGATGGATTAATTATAGATACGATTTGTAATTCTACCAACAACCATCCCCAATCAATTGATTTTGTTCTATACTTGATATGGATTTTTGATAGCCTGGTTCGTGACAGTTCCATTGAGAAGATGGAACACAACACAAGGAGGATATGATGATCACTCTCACCTGGTACGGACATGCCACCCTCGGACTGCAAAGCGGCGGCAAGACCATCCTGATCGATCCCTTCTTTACCGATAACCCGGCTGCATCCATCACTGCCGCCGAAGCCGCGGCAGACTTCATCCTCATCACGCACGGTCACCACGACCACGTGGGTGATGCCGTTTCCATTGCCCTACGCACCGGTGCGAGAGCGATCAGCAATATGGAGATCTCCCGCTGGCTCGGTCAGCAGGGATTGCAGTCCCAGGGGGTGGAGTTTGGGCAGATTGCCTCCTTCCCGTTCGGATCGCTCCAACTCACCCCCGCCATTCACGGGACCGGGTTGCCGGACGGCTCGGATGGCGGCAAACCGGGCGGATTCCTGCTGACGCTGGAAGAAAAGAACATCTACATCGCCGGCGATACCACCCTCTTCGACGATATGAAAACTATCGGTAGTCACGGGTTGGAATTGGCCGTCCTGCCGATTGGCGGTTTCTACACCATGGATCCGGACCAGGCTTTGCAGGCCGTCAAAGTCCTTGCCCCCAAAATCGTCATCCCCTATCATTTCAGCACGTGGGATAAGATCGTCCAAGACCCACGGGCGTGGGCTGCTCGGGTTGACCGGGAAACAAGCACCAAGGCGCATGTCTTGAAACCCGGCGAAACGTTCACTTTTTAACCAAGGCGTCGGAGAGGACAAAACCTTCAGCGGCTGTCCGGCAAGATCAGCGGCGCGTCTACGAATGGATGCGCCACCACCTGGACAGGTAGATGATACGCCGCCGAGATCAGTTCGGCGGTCAACACCTGCCGCGGCGTTCCCACAGCTTTGATCTCCCCCTCAACCAGCAGCGCCACCCGGTCAGCGTAACGGGCTGCCAGGTTGAGGTCATGCAAGGCAGTCAGCACCGCCAGGTTTTCTTCATGGGCCAGCGCCCGCACCGTCTCCATCAGGTTGACCTGGTGCTCCAGGTCCAGGTGGACGGTCGGCTCATCCAGCAGCAGGATCGGCGTGGTTTGCGCCAGCGCCCGCGCCAGCAGCACCCGCTGCTGCTCGCCCCCCGAAAGCTCCCCCACCCGCCGCTCCATCAGATCCAGCGCATCCACTTTCTCGAGGGCCGCCCGGGCGATCTCTTCATCCTTCGCCGAAACCTGCCCGAGGAAGTTCAGGTAGGGCGTGCGCCCCATCAGCACGATCTCCCAGACAGTGAAGGCGGGCGGCAGGCTGGCCGCCTGCGGGACCACCGCCATGCGGCGGGCGCGCTCCATCGTCGGGAGCGCCAGCAGGTCGTCACCGTTCGTCCGCACCGTCCCTGCCTGCGCGCGGGACGATCCCGCTGACCGCCCGCACCAGCGTGGATTTCCCGGCACCATTGGGACCGATGCACGCCATCACTTCGCCCGAGTTGACCTGCAGCGAAATTCCCTTAAGCACCTTCCGAGAGCCGTACGAAACAGTCAGATTCTCAATCTTCAGCATACCTGCTTACCTTATCACCTGATACCTGACACCTGATACTTGGCACCTGGCACTTTTTCTCACCAATACCCCTGATTCTTCGCCCGCCGCAGCACCCACAGGAAAAACGGCGCGCCTGCCAGGGCCGTGACGATCCCCACCGGCAGTTCCTGCGGACTCATGACCGTGCGGGCGAGGATATCTGCCAGCAGGAGCGCTCCCGCCCCGCCGATGATCGACAACGGCAGCAAGCGGCGGTAATCCGCACCGAACCACAGGCGCATGACGTGCGGGACGATCAGCCCAACAAAGCCGATGGTGCCCGAAAAAGCCACCGCCGCGGCGGTGGAGAGCGAGGCCGCCACCAACAGGACCGTCCGCATGCGGCGCACGTTCAGGCCCATCTGCTGGGCCTGCTCCTCGCCAAACTGGAGCAGGTTGAGACCATGCCCGCTCAAGACCAGGATGCCCAGCCCAACGGCAAGATACGGCAGCACCGTCAGCACCGGTCCCCAGCCGGCCTGGCTGGCCCCGCCCAGCATCCAGGCGATGGCCCGGCGCAATTCGCCGGTCGAGCGCAGCATCAGGAAGGAGGTCAGCGCAGTGGCGAAGGAGGAGAAGGCCACCCCCGCCAGGATCAGGTTGGTGGTCGGGACGGTTTTACCGACCCGCGCCAGCACATACACCAGGAAGACCGTCAGCAGGGCCCCCACGAAGGCCGCCGCCGGGACCGTCAACTGGCCCCAGCAGTGAATAAGGCCAGCGCACGCTCATCGCCAGCACTGCCCCCAGCCCCGCCCCCGAGGCCACCCCGATCAGGTAGGGGTCAGCCAGCGGGTTGCGGAAAAGTCCCTGGTAGGCTGCCCCGCTCCCGCCCAGCGCCGCCCCGGTCAGCAGGATCAGGGCCGTGCGCGGCAGGCGGATCTGCCAGATGATGAGGGCCGAGGTCTCCAGCGCCGCCGGTACCTTTCCTGTCAGCCAGCCTGCCAGCATTTTCCACAGGTCCGCCAGGGGAATGAAAACTGACCCGATGGCAACCGAGAGCAGGATCGCTGCGAACAGGAAGGAGGGATACCCACAGGAAAGGCAGCCGGCGGTTTTTCATTTTATTTAAATAGTTCCGGCCACAGCAATTTTGCCAGCGCTTCCAGCCCATCCACCAGGCGGGGACCGGGCCGGCTGACCAGGTTGTCGTCGAAGGGATAGACGCGGTCGTCCTGGACGGCGGCGAGGCCGCTCCAACCAGGCCGCTGCTGGACCAACTTCAACCGTGGTGCCGTAGGCCGCATCGCCCAGGACGATGACGGCCGGGTTGGCTGCCACCACCTGCTCCAGACTGATCTGGCCCCATTGGCTGCCCATCTCTTGACCGATGTTGAGTCCGCCCGCCCGGCTGATCAGCAGGTCCACGAACGTGCCGGGACCGGCTGTGTAAGGTTTGGTCGGGTCGGTGGCATCCAGTTCGTAATAGACATTCGGGCGGGAACTCAGCGGGGCGATCTTTTCATCCACCGCCGCCACGCGCGTTTTCAGCGACTCCACCAGAGTGGCGGCCTCGCTTTTGTGCCCGGTCAGTTGGCCGACCGTTTCAAGATTGGCATACATATCTTCCAGCGTGGCCGGGTTCTTCAGGTAGTAGACGGTCAGGCCCAGCTGCTCCAGCGAGATCCACCAGTTCGGGCGGGTTAAGTTCGCCTGCCAGCACCAGGTCGGGCTTGAGCGCAACGATGGCTTCGGTATCATATTGACCCATGGAGCCGCCGATATCCTGGATCGACTTGACCTCGGGAGGATAATCCGCAAACATATCCCGCCCGACTACCTGCGCGCCCGCTCCGACGGCAAAAAGGATCTCGGTGTTGGAGGGGGTCAGCGAGACGATCCGCTGGGCCGGGCCGCTGAGTTTGACGGAACGGTCCAGTCCGTCTGAGCGGGTGGAGCCGCAGGCCGATGTGAATAATACAAGGATTACGAACGCAAACAGCAATTTGCGAAACATGACAGGTCTCCTCTGCGAATGGGTGAATCAAAATCCCCTGTCCAATGAACAGGGGAGGGGGAGAGGCAATCCAACAAAGCCGTTCCCACCTCCTTTCCACGAGAGTGTGGTGGAACTGGTCGGGGCGGGCGGCCTGACTTGCTCTTGCGAGCTCACAGTTGCGGGACAGCGCCGGTCTTTCACCGGCTTCGCCATTGAGCCTTCCCATCCGGGGGGCGGGCACCCTGACCATTATTCGGTTGTGCGGGTATTGTATGCCTGCCTTGTCCAGACGTCAACCATTTCAACCTTAAATAATTGCGTCAGCCTGTGATATAATTCCTTTACGTATTCTTATCGATAAGGAGATGTAAAGAATGTATACGGCGAAAATTTCTACCAAATTCCAGGTGGTTATTCCCCGCGAAGTGCGGGAACAGTTCGGGTTAAAACCGGGCCAACGCATCGCCTTTATCCCTTTCAAGAAGTCCCTGCACGTTGTCATCGTTCCCAGCCTGGATAAGGCGCGTGGAATGCTGAAAGGAATGGACACGGAAAATTTCCGTGAAGAGCAGGACGAGGATCGGCTATGAACGTCGTCGACTCTTCCGGCTGGTTGGAATATTTTTCGGATGGCCCCCGGGCGGGAAATTTCCGCGCGGTGGTCAAAGATGAGCAGCAATTGATCGTTCCGACCATTTGCTTATATGAGGTATTCAAGGTAACATTGGCCCGCCTCGGCGAAGATCAGGCTCTTCAGGTGGCTGGGTTGATGTCCTTTGGGCATATCATCGACCTGGACAGGGAAACAGCCCTTGCCGCGGCTCAGATTTCCATAGAACATTCATTACCCATGGCTGACAGCGTCATATACGCCACTGCCCTGGCAAACGAGGCTACCTTGTGGACGATGGACGAGCATTTCAAAGGTCTTCCTGGGGTAAAATTTGTCAGTAAGAAATGAGACCGTGCAAGGCAATTTGACCGGTATGATATAATTTATTTCACTATATTGATAATAATTATCGGAAATCAGAAATAAGGAACCCATGCCCGTCTCCCCCACCCGCGACCGGCTCGACCCGGCCCAACCCAACCCCGCCCCCCTCCGCCGCCCCGACTGGATCAAGGTGCGCGCACCCTCCGGCGAAACCTACCAGAACCTGCAGACGCTCATGCGCTCGAAGGCTCTGCACACCGTCTGCGAGGAGGCCATGTGCCCCAACATGGGCGAATGCTGGGGCTCCGGCACCGCCACCTTCCTCATGCTGGGGGATGTGTGCACCCGCACCTGCGGCTTCTGCGACATCAAGCACGGCCGCCCCGGGCTGTTGGACTGGCTGGAGCCCGAACGGGTAGCCCAGGCGGTCAAGTCGATGAATCTGAAGCATGCTGTCATCACCTCCGTCAACCGGGACGACCGCAAGGACGGCGGCGCGCCGATTTTTGCCATGGTCATCCGCCGCATCCGCCAATTGCTGCCGGGCTGCTCCGTGGAAGTGCTCATCCCCGATTTCAAAGGCTCGCTCGAAGCCCTGAAGATCGTCATGGAAGCCCGCCCGGAGATCCTCAACCACAATGTGGAGACGGTGCCGCGGCTGTTCAAGCAGGTCCAGCCGCAGGACCATTACGAGTGGAGCGCCGCCATCCTCTCCACCGCCAGGAAACTCGACCCCGAGGTGCTGACGAAATCCGGCATCATGGTCGGCCTGGGCGAGGAGACTGGAAGAGGTCAAGGCGGTCATGCGCGATCAGCGCAGTTGGGGCGTGGATATCCTCACCATCGGCCAATACCTGCAGCCCACCAAGAAGCACCTGCCCATCGCCCGCTATTACACCCTGGAAGAGTTCAAGGAACTGCGGGATTACGGGCGGGAGATCGGCTTCAAGTGGGTCGAGGCGGCCCCGCTGGTGCGTTCCTCCTACCACGCCGCCGAGCAGGTGCGCGCCCTCAGCACGGTCCACCAGAAGTTATACGGACAAACCATCGCATAATTTTTAGCCGGTGGGTTAAAAAAAGCCGCGCAACCTCCTCTTTGCAGTACAATTCAAGGGGTCTATTAAAGGTGGAATATGCATATATTGGTCACCAATGACGACGGCGTTTTCGCTCCCGGCCTGCTGGCGCTGGCGCAAGCCATGCGCACGCTGGGCGATGTGACCGTCTTCGCCCCAGACCGCAACTGGTCGGCTTCCGGTCACGTCAAGACGATGGAGCGGCCTTTGCGCGTCAAGGAGGTCCGTTTGGCGGACGGCTCGCCGGCCCTCTCCACCGACGGCGCTCCCTCCGACAGCGTCGCCCTGGCGCTGCTGGGACTGGTCAAGGAGAAGATCGACCTGGTCGTCTCGGGCATCAACCCCCACGAGAACATCGGCCACGACGTCACCTACTCCGGCACGGTCACCGCCGCCATGGAAGCGGTCATCGGCAGCGTGCCGGGCATGGCGGTCTCGTTGAACACGCCGGATGGTTTCGAAGGCGATGCTCGACTACAGCACCGCCGCCCGGGTGGCCCAACACGTTGCCCGCCAGGCGCTGGAACGTGGTCTGCCGGAAGGTGTGCTGCTGAACGTCAACGTACCCTACCTGAAGATGGATGAGATCAAAGGCTACCAGATCACCCGCCAGGGGCTTGCGCGTCTACCGGGACGCGTTGGATGCGCGGGTCGACCCGCGCGGCCGCCCCTATTACTGGATCGGCGGCGAGTTCCCCACCGGCATCCCCGCCGACGGGACCGACTTCGGCGCCATCAAGGCCGGTTACGTTTCCATCACCCCGCTGCAACTCGACCTGACCGCCCGCGAGGCAATGGAAGTGTTGCAAACGTGGAAGTGGGAGTAAAAGGAGGCCGCCATGCAATTCACTTCACCCCCCGACTCTCACATCTTCAATAACCAGGTCTGGGAGATCGTCCGGCAGGTGCCGCCCGGGCACGTCACCACCTACGGACAGGTCGCCCGCCTCATCCCGCCTCCCCCCGGCATGGACCCGAAAGCCTACTCCGCCTTCGCTCCCCGCTGGGTCGGCGGGGCCATGGCCGCCTGCCCGGACGACGTCCCCTGGCAGCGGGTGATCAACTCCAAAGGCGAGATCAGTTCCCGCCCCGGCGCGGAGAAGCAGCGCCAACTGCTCGAAGACGAAGGCGTGCAGTTCGACGACCGCGGCCGGGTCGACTTGAAAAAGTACGGCTGGGAGACTCCCGCACAAAACTCGGAGCAGCCCAATTTACTCTGACGTTGGCACGTTGGAACGTTCCAACGTGTGACACTATTTTATCAGGAGGTCAAAATGCCTTATTGTGCTTTGGATACCCGTTATAACAGCATGCCATACGCCCGCGTGGGCCGCAGCGGACTGAAACTCCCCCGCATCTCGCTCGGCTGGTGGTACAACTTCGGCGGCATCGACCGGCTGGAGAACGCCCGCGCCATGGCCCGCCGCGCCTTCGACCTGGGCATCACTCACTTCGACCTGGCCAACAACTACGGTCCCATGCCCGGCTCCGCCGAGGATACGCTCGGCCTGCTGCTCAAACAGGATTTCGGCCCCTACCGTGACGAGTTGATCATCTCCACCAAGGCCGGCTACGGCATGTGGCCCGGTCCGTACGGCGATTTCGGCTCGCGCAAATACCTCATCGCCAGCCTGGACCAGTCGCTCAAGCGCATGGGCCTCGACTACGTCGATATCTTCTACCACCACCGTCCCGACCCCGAGACGCCGCTGGAAGAGACCATGGGCGCGCTGGACTACGCCGTCCGCAGCGGCAAGGCGCTCTACGTGGGCGTGTCCAACTACTCCGCCGAGGAGACCCGCAAGGCCGCCCAGATGCTGCGCTCGCTCGGCACGCCCCTGTCTGATCCACCAGCCGCGCTACAACATGCTCGACCGCTGGGTGGAAGACGGCCTGCTGGACGTGCTGGAAGAGGAAGGCGTCGGCGGCATCGCCTTTTCGCCCCTGGCGCAGGGACAGTTGACCGACCGCTACCTGGGCGGCATCCCCGCGGGCGCCCGCGCCAGCAAGACCGAGCGGGTCTGGCTCACCCCCGACGATGTCAAGGAAAACCTGCCCAAAGTGAAACTGTTGAATGAAGTGGCCCAGCGCCGCGGCCAGAAACTCTCCCACATGGCCCTGGCGTGGGTGCTGCGCAAGCCGCAGGTCACCTCCGCCCTCATCGGCGCCAGCAGCGTGGGTCAACTGGAAGACAACCTGGCCGCGTTGAACAATCTCAATTTCTCCGAAGCGGAGTTGGACGAGATCGAGAAGATATTAGCAGGCTAAAACAAGCCTTGAGTGTCGCGAAAACGAAGACCCCGTCCGAACATAAAACGCGCACCATTTTTGAGATGCGCGTTTTCTTGTGGAGATGGCGGGAATCGAACCCGCGTCCGAAAGGATCGACCCTCGAAAATCTACGAGCGTAGCCGGTTGGTCTTGTCGCCGCCGGTCACTCAGCCGGCAAATTCAACCTGCGGCCAGCCGCTCGGGCCCGAGAGCCCTCTTTCGCGTCGATAGCGGCGTCAGACGCGGCATTCCACCTTTGTGACGCCCAATCCCATCACCGGGTGGAATACGGGACGGGTGGACGCCGTCTCCGAAGAGACGGGCCGTTTACTCTCTACTGCTTACGCAGCGAGGGGCATAGCGGCATAGGAAGTGGGTTTAGCACTTGATTGTTTACGCTGAGTTTACGAGGTCGGCGTCTCTCGGCTCGCATTCCGGGACCAGCCTCTTCCGTCGAAGCCTGTCATCCCCATATCACAGGGATGTCCCTGGGGGCAAAATTATATCACAACCCAAACATGATATACTCTGGAAAACAACCTCTCAAATCCGGCGGGATATCAACCCTGCCGGTAAGGTGGCTCAGTGCTGGAGTTGGAAGACCGTCAGGTCCTGTCTCTTGCCTCGCAGGGCAACCAGGATGCCTTTGGCGCCCTCTACGAACGTTACGTGGAACGGATCTTCAACTACGTCTATTACCGGACAGGCAATGTCCACGACGCCGAAGATCTGACCGCCCGCGTCTTTTACCGCGCCCTCAACCACATCTCCAACTACACCGACCGGGGCGTGCCCTTCTCGGCCTGGCTTTACCGCATCGCCCACAACCTCATCGCCAACTGGCACCGTGACCGCAGCCGCCACCTGGAGATCCCCCTCGACGACGCCCCCACGCTGCACTACAAGGGCGAACCGCCCGAGACCGCCCTCATGCACGGGCAGGACCAGGAGGCGCTGCTCAAACTGATCCGCCACCTGCCGGGCGAGCGCCAGCACCTGCTCATCCTCAAATTCGTCGAGCAGATGTCGAACGCCGAGATCGGTCAGACCATGGGCCGCAGCGAAGGCGCCGTAAAAAGCCTTTATCACCGTACATTATTATCGTTACGAGATAACCTTGAAGGTGTTAATCTGGAGGAAGAGTAGTTTATCCGCTCCACCTGTCGGCGCTGAGTAAGCAAACGGCGGTGGACCAAATTTTCAGGAGTATTGTATGGGAATGGGAAAACGTTTTGCCGATGTTTCAATGTCGAAAATCCACTCATTGGAAAACCGCTTATCCGGCACATTAAAGCCGGTGGCGCCGCGGCGCGAGTTCGTCAACCGGCTGGGCCAGCGCATCCACGCGGGTGACCGGCCCACGTTCGTCACCAACGTGACCAACTGGTCGGTAGTGGCGCTGTGGGTGGCCGGCATGGCCTTCCTGGAAGTCGTCCTGGCTGTTGTAGGTCGGCTGTTGTACGTCAATTCGGAGAAGAAGCGCAGCGCCTGATCCGATACCCCCTTTAAAGACTACGCTCCCGTGGTCTCGTTAAGACCGCGGGAGTTTTATTATCAAGTATCCTATCCGAAAATTCAAAATGAAGAACTTATCAAGTGTTCATTGCCTGCACTGTGCAGCAGGCACACGTGCGAGCCGTTCTTTGGCGAAGCAATCTCCCCTGCGATTGACGAAACCAACTTTTGGGAGATTGCTTCGTTCGCTGGAACCCTTACACCTTCACACCCAATTTTTTCGCCAGTGCATCCTCCGAAGGCTCCACCAGCATGGAGCCGTCCGCCCACACGATGGTGGGCACGCTGCGGTAGCCGTGGTTCACGCTTTCCACGAATTTGGCGGCCGTCTCATCTTTATCGATATCGACCCACTTAAACGGGATGCCTTGCCGCTCGAAGAACTGGCGGGCCCGCCGCGAACCTCCGCACCACATATTGCCGTACAGGGTGATCTCAGGCGTATCAGTCATTGTAATCCTCCAATAAGTTTTTTTGCTTCTGCAATAAGGTCGATGTCCGGGGGCAGGCTGAATTCTTCGTTCACCCGCAGGGTCAGGCGTTCCGCCGCTGTCCGCAGTTCCGGCGGCAGGGATGAGATATCCGCCAGGACCTTCAAAATATCATACGCGCTGTTGCTGCGCAGGCGCACTCCATGCTGGGAGAGGTAAATCCTCCCGGCCAGCCCGGCGGCCCGCCGGGCGCAGACACGGGCGCGGCCTTCATTGCCCTCCGCCCGGGCGCGTACAGCGTTTTCCAATTCCGTCTCGATGGACTGTCGCAGGTCCGGCTGCATGCTGGGATTATAGCCGCCTTTCCCCCGCCTCATACCTGTCAATAATTACTTTTTTGCTAGTGACAAAAACACATCTTCCAGTGTCGGTTCGCCCCGTTCGGCGGATATGATCTTCAAATTGGCCGACCGCAGCCCGCGCCGGATCTCACCTTCCCTCATGCCGGGCCGGGTGATCAGCCGCAGGTGATCGCCTGCCAGGCCCACCCGCAAGATCCCGTCCATTTGCTCGCAGGCGCTCAAGGCTTCATGCAATGGTTCGGCCACCACCTCCCACACCTCGCCGGGGATGACAGTGGCCTTGAGCCGCGCCGGCGTATCCATGATCAACAGTTTCCCATCGCGCATGATGCCCACCCGCCCGCAGTACTCGGCCTCGTCCATGTAATGGGTCGTCACCAGCACGGTCACCCCTTGCTCCGCCAGCGCATAGATCAGGTCCCAGAAAACGCGCCGCGCCGCCGGGTCCACGCCGGAGGTGGGCTCGTCCAGGAAGAGCAGGCGCGGTTTGTGCACCAGCGCGATCGCCAGCGCCAGCCGCTGCCGCCAGCCCGCCGAAAGCGACCGGGCCGTCTCGTCGGTATGGCTCGCCCAATCCCACCAGTTCCATCGCCGCCTGGACCTGCTTTTTGTCGCGGATGCCGTACACGCCCGCATAGAAGGTCAGGTTTTCCCGGGCGGTCAGGTCGTCGTATAAGGCAAACTTCTGCGACATATACCCCGCCCGGCAGCGCACCTCCTCGGATTGGCGGAAGGCGTCGTAGCCCAGCACGGTCGCATGGCCCTCGCTCGGTTCCAGCAGCCCCAGCAGCATGCGGATGGTGGTGGTCTTGCCCGACCCGTTCGGGCCCAGGTAGCCGACGATCTCGCCTTCATTCACCGTGAAGGAGACGTGGTCCACCGCCACAAAATCGCCGAAGCGGCGGGTCAGGTTTTCGGTAATGACGACAGGTTCAGCCATGCGATCTCCTACTCCGCCAGCCGCCCGGAACCCGTCAGGGCGATGAAGACATCTTCCAGTGATGCCGCCGCCGGCCGCGCCTGCACCTGGATCTCGCCGCGCCGCGGGAAGGCCCGCTCGATGGACTTCAAGACAGCCCGGCTCTTGCCGGAGCCGACCCGCAGGTGCAGTTTATCTCCAAATACGCGCACGTCCTCCACCCCCTCGATCTCACCCAGCCGCCCTCTCAACTGGATCGGCGCGCCCCGCGCACCTCGATGATGCGCCCGTTCAGACCCTGGCGCAGTTCCGTGGGGCTGCCTTCGGCGATCAACTTGCCCGCCCGCATGAATCCCACCCGCTGGCAGCGGGCGGCCTCATCCATATATGGGGTGGTGATGATGACCGAGACACTCTCGTTGGTTGGAGATGCGCCATCCCGCCGGGTCAGGCGGATCAACAACTGCCAGAAATCCTGCCGCGTGACCGGGTCCACGCCGGTGGTGGGTTCGTCCAGCAGCAGCACGCGCGGGCGGCTGACCAGCGCCGAGGCCAGTCCCAGCTTCTGCTTCATCCCGCCGGAAAGCTGACCCGCCCGGCGGTCCTTGAAATCCCCCAGGCCGACGAACGCCAGGATTTCCATGCAGCGCGGGTACCACTGCGCCTGCGCCAGCCCGCGCAGTTCGGCAAAAAAGCGGATATTTTCCAACACGGTCAGGTCTTCGTAGAGCGAGAAGCGCTGCGAGAGATAGCCCAACTGGGCCCGCGCCTGTTCGGTCTGGCTCGCCAGCGAATATCCACAAATGACGGCCTCCCCGCTGTCGGCCTTGAGCGCGCCGACCAGCAGGCGGATGGTGGTGGTTTTGCCGGCCCCATCCGAGCCAACCAGCCCGTAGATCTCGCCCGCCTCCACCTGCAGGGACAGGTCGTCCACGGCGGTGGTCTCGCCAAAACTCTTATGCAGGTGGGATGCTTCGATCAAGGCTCTCATTTTTCCTCTATACATGGCCGCAGGATCACCAGCGGGGTGGCTGCCGCCAGATCCAGCAGCTGGGCCCGGTTGGGACGCATCGGCATCTTATGGGCCACTTTCATCACCAGTCCGATCATCAGGGGGTGGCGCTTCAACCGGTAGGCCAGGAAGTCAGCCGTCTTTTCAGCCTCCAGGACCACCTCGGCGGCGCAGTCGAATGACTGCCGCCCCACCTGCACGTGCACGCGCGGATCGGCCTGGAGATTCTTGAACCAGTCGGCTTTGCGGCCACGCCCGGCTGCCACGTAATAAACGCCATCGATCTTTTCATATTGCAGCGGCGTGACGTAGCGGCTGCCGGATTTACGACCCGTGTGGGTCAGCAGCAGGATCAGTTTGCCGATGACCCAGCCCATGCCGTGGTCATACAGCCGTTTATGGATCGTCTGAACCCGTTTCATGTTCGTCCATGCAGTTTCGGGGATCATCATTAACTCCGAAAGATTCCTAAAAGATTATGTTGAACAATTTCGTTCGCACGTTTTCTCGTTTGAACGTTGGCACGTTAAACCAGGTATTCTGCCTGTTCTTCATGCAGTTGAAGACTTTGAGGATTGGATTTTAGATAAGTGATGAAACGCGCTAATTGGCGAGCATTTTTATCAGCCAAGTCCGCTAAACGATTGAATTCGTCAACTGATATGTAGTGGAGATCGGAAGCTACAAACGCCTGACTGCGTAGTTCCCCAGCAGAGCCTTTTGCCATTCCGAGGTATCGGATGAATTGAGCCTGGCTCATACTTTCGAATCCTTCGGCAATGTTGCTCATGATTGACACGGCAGCACGCCGCATCTGATCGCGCAAACCATAATCTTTTACGAAATCTCCATGACTCTTAACTCATATACGAATTTGGTTAACTCACGCGCCGTTTGCCATGCTTGGATATCTTCAAACCGGACGATGGTGGACATTTCATCTCCTTTCTCGATCTACTGATCTTAACGTTTAACGTGATAACGTGTCAACGTTCAACGTTACTTAAAGGAAACGTCCGCCGGCATGCCGGGTTTCAACTTCCCCTGCGGATCGTCCACCCGCAATTTGATGGCAAAGACAGTCGACTTGCGCCCGGAGACGGTCTGGACGTTGCGAGGGGTGAACTCGGCTTCGTCGGCGATGTGGATGACGGTGGCGGTGAAGGTCTCGCCGGGGAACGGATCCACGGTCACGCTGGCGCTCTGCCCCAGCCTGACCTCGCCATAGCGGTCTTCGGGGATGTAGACGGTGATGGTCAGGTCATCCAGCCGGCCCAGGCTGAAGGCCGCTGCCCCCGCCGGCAGCACCTCGCCCGGCTCCACGCTGCGGGTCAGGATGACCCCGTCGGAGGGAGCCTTGACGGTCAGCTTGGCGATCTGCGCGTCGACCAAAGCCAGGGCCGCCTCTGCCTGCGCACAGCCAGGGCCTGCTTGAGCGGCGAGCGATTGGCCTGCTGCAGGCTCCGGGCGGCATTGACTTTAGGAGATATGTTCACCCATTTGAAGGCCAATCGACGGTCCTGGCGAGTCTGGTAGCGTTCCTCGCGCCACCGCCACGTCTGCCCGGGCCTGAGGATATCCTGGGCGATATCGGTATCTTTGAAGTTCGTCATAGATCAGCCTGGGCATCGTCCAGGTCGGACTGGGCTGTCATCGAAGAGCTCCTGGGCGGCCGATCTAGCAGATTCGGCCCCATCCCGGGCGAGCTCTGGCGCGGTTGAGCAGGACGTCTCGGCCATCTGCGAAGGCGACGCCTGGCCTGGTTCAAGCCGCTCTTCGATGGCGACAGAATCGGCCGCAGCCGGATCCTCCTCGAGTATTTGCTAGATGCCATTCTGCCGCATCGTTCCAATTCTGCATGGCAGCATCCATCGGCCTGGATCGAGGCGGAGATATTATCCTCCTGGGTGAAGTACCAGCCCGGCAGGGTGAACCCGGCGGGTTGGAGCGCCGACCAATTGGCCGTCCGGGTCCGCGCCTGGAACTGAGCCGCTCAGCATCCAGCCACGGTCATAAAATTGGCCTGGGCAGTCGTTCAGGCGCAGACTCGGCCGTGTGAGACTGCCGCCCGGGCAAATTCCAGGTTGGCCGCCGCCACCGCCCGCTGCGCCTGCAAGCAGCGCATCATCCATCCGCAGGAGCACGTCGCCCGGCCTTGCACCGGGTCGCCTTCCGAGACCAGCACCTCCGCCACCTTCCCGCCGATCTCGGGCGAGACGGTCACTTCCACGGTCTGGATGCTGCCGGAGGCCCGCAGGGTGGGATCGTCTTTCTCGGTCAGGGAGCGGATGAGGAAATACCCGCCGACCAGCAGCACCAGCACGACGATGATCACGACAGGAATGGGAGGTCGTTTATTATGCATGGAGTATCTCCTTTTCGGTTAATCCAACCGTTTCTTGAATCTCAACGAGGCCGCCGTCATGATGACGATGCCGAATAATGCCAGCGCCAGTATCTCGCTCCAGATGGCCCCCGCCCCCACCCCTTTGATCAGCAGCGACCGCAGGATGACCAGGTAATAGCGCAGCGGCACGATGTAGGAAACCCACTGCAGCACCTTCGGCATGGCCTCCAGCGGGAAGAAAAAGCCGGAAAGGAAAATGCTCGGCAGCAGGGTCATCCAGACGGTCAGCATGGCCTCCTGCTGTGTGTTGGCGATGGTGGAGGCGAACAGGCCGATGCCCAGCCCGGAGAGGAGCAGCAGGCCCGAGCAGGCCAGGATCAGGCTCAGGTCGCCCCGCACCGGCACGCCGAACCACCAGTGCCCGATCGCCAGCACCTCCAGCGTGTCGATGAAGGCCAGGATCACGTAGGGCAGGATCTTCCCCACCACCAGTTCCCACGGTCGGATGGGCGTGACGATCAACTGCTCGATGGTGCCGCGCTCCCTCTCCCGCACCACCGCCGTGGCGGTCAGGATGGAGGTGATGGCGTACAGGATCATGCCGATCACGCCGGGGATGATGAAGTAAGAGCTGAGCAGGTCGGGGTTGTACCACACGTTCGTGCTGACCGTCAGCGGCGGGCGGATGTTGTCGATGTTGATCCCGCTGCGGGCCAGTTTTTCCACCATCAAGCGGGTCGCCTGCGCCTGGCCCACCAGGGTGGCGGCGGCATAGGCCGACGACCCGGCGGTGGCATCCGACCCGTCCAGGATGAACGCCACGGTCGCCTGCCCCCGCGCCAGTTGGACGTTGTAGTCCGGCGGGATGATGATGCCGGCCCGGGCCTTGCCCTGCTCGATCAGGTCGCGGATCTCGTCCTCGGAACCGGTGTCGAAGGCCAGTTTGAAGTAATCCGCCGCCTGGTAGGCCTCCAGCAGGGAGGTCGATTCGCGGCAGCGGCACTGGTCGAAGACCGCCAGCGGGACGTTGCGCACGTCGCTGTTGGTGGAATACCCCAGCAGGAATAACTGCATGATCGGGATGATCAGGATGATGATCAGCGTGCGCTTGTCGCGGGTGATCTGGATGAACTCTTTGCGGATGATCGATAAGAGGCGGCTGTTCATACGTTTCTCCGTTTCGGCCATGACGCCATGCAGGAAGATCTCGACGAAGTGCTCGAGAGCGTTGCCCTGCAGTTTTGCCAGCAGCGTATTGGCGAGGAACATTTCAGTGATGTAGTAGGAAAAGAAAAGGCCCAGGAAAGCCCGGAAGAAAATGATCGGCGGCATCTTGCGCAGGACCTTCCGGTTCCGGTTGAACTTCTTGATCAGCGGCAGCACCTGCGGCAGGATGATGTCGAGGATGCCCGGCATGTTGCGGCCCTTGAACTCCACCAGCTCGATGAACATGAGTTTGATGAAATCCGGGCGCTTATCCAGCTCGTTGACCAGCGTCCTGGCAGCGGCGCGGACAAAGCCCTCCAGGTCGTCGGCAGGGCGTGGAAAGCAGCACCGGCAGGATCTGCCGGAAGGGATGCCTGTCGATGATCAGTTCCGAGAAGATGGCTTCCTTGCCGGGGAAGTGGTTGTAGATGCCGCCCAGCGCCAGCCCGGACCGTTCGGCGATCTGCCGCATGGACGTGCCGGCATAGCCCTGTTCGAGGAACAGGTCGTAGGCTGCCTCGATGACGGCCTGGCGGGTGCGCTCGCCTTTCGTAAGGACATCTTCCATGGGTCTCTCCGCTAAATGAACGAACGTTCGTTTTTATTGTACCCCACTAGCGGAGGTTGTCAAGGGTTTGGACCTTTTGCGCCATATTGGTCGCGCCTCAGTAGAGACCTGATACCCCCCTGTTAGCCCGCCGATAGGTTGGATTCCCCCATGAAGAGTAAGATAGCCCAAATCCAAGGCCGATTGTGTAGACATGCCCGCACGGCCATCTTCATGAAAGGAAGAAACCCATGTTCAACAAGAACCAACTCCAAAAACCGTCTGGTGGCAACGGGCACAAGTCTCTCATCCATCTGGACGGCCTGAGCAAGTCCTACTACTCGGTCGGCGGGAGAATTCTCCGCCCTGAAAGACATCGACCTGGACATCCAGGCGGGTGAATTCATCAGCGTGGTCGGCAAGTCCGGCAGCGGCAAGACCACCCTGATCAACATGATCGCCGGCATCGACCGGCCCACCGGCGGCGAGATCTGGGTGGGCGGCACCGCCGTGCACAGCCTCTCCGAGGGGCAAATGGCCGTCTGGCGCGGCCGCAACATCGGCATTGTCTTTCAATTCTTCCAGCTCCTGCCCACCCTGACGCTTATTGAAAATGTGATGCTGCCGATGGACTTCGGCGGGATGGTGGCTCCGCGCCAGCGCCGGGAGCGCGCCCTGCACCTGCTGGACCTGGTCGGCATTGCCGATCATGCCCGCAAACTCCCTTCAGCCGTCTCGGGCGGACAGCAGCAGCGCGCCGCCATCGCCCGCGCCCTGGCGAACGACCCGCCTCTGATCGTGGCAGACGAGCCCACCGGCAACCTGGATTCCAAGACCGCCGAGGACGTCTTCAGCCTCTTCGAGCGGCTGGTGACGCAAGGGAAGACCTTCGTCATCGTCACCCACGACGTGGGGCTGGCCAAACGCGTCCACCGCACGGTGGTCATCAGCGACGGCGAGATCTATAACGGCGAGGTCGCCCGGGCCGTCCTGGCGCAACCTGACCTGAGTCCGGCGCGGGTCCATTAAGCGCCGTGTAATCGTGAATGTTTGGAGGTGATACCATGACTGCACCACGCTGGCGCAAAGTTCTCGCCGACCTGTTCGGCAACAAGACCCGTACCACCCTGGCGATCCTTTCGATCACCATCGGTTTATTTACCATCGGTTTCGTCTCGGCAAGCGGGGCCATCATGCTCCCCGAGATCGATGCCAACTACGCCGCTGCCAATCCCCACAGCGCCATCATCTATACCGATCCCTTCGACCAGAGCGTCCTGCAGGCGGCCCGGGAGCTGCCCGGAGTGGGGATGCTGGAGGGACGGTCCACTCACACGGTCGGGTTGTTGACCGAGACCGACCGGAAGTTCACCCTCAGCATTGACGGCATCCCGCCTGTTTCAGAGATGCAGGTGAGCCGCTTAAGCCCGGTCGACCCGGCGGTGCTGCCGCCGCTGGCGGATGGCGAGATCTGGATCGAGAACAGCGCCACCAAACTCTTCCCGGTGAAAGCGGGCGATACCATTGAAGTGACCACCTCCACCGGCGAGACGCGTACACTGAAGGTTGCGGCAATCGTGCGGGACGTCTCCATGCCGGCTGCCATGTTCGGCGGCGCGCTCGGGATCTTTTGCCACTCCCGCCACGGTCGAATCGCTGGGCGGCACGGACCAGTTCAACAAGTTCATGCTCACCGTTGCCGAAAACGGCCACGATGAAAAGCACGTCCGCACGGTCATCGCAACGGTCTGCGATTTCCTTTCGCACCGGCGGACCGGACGAACTGCGGCACCTGGACATACAACCCCGGCGAGCATTTCTCCCGGCAGATCTTCCAGGGCATCATGCTGGTGCTGAATGTGCTGGGCGGGCTGGCGGTGCTGCTGAGCATGTTCCTGGTCATCAATACGGTCAATGCCCTGTTGAGCCAGCACGTCCGCCATATCGGCATTATGAAAGCCGTCGGCGGGCGCACTGGCCAGATCGTCGCCATGTACCTGGTCCTGGTGATGAGTTACGGTTTGCTGGCGTTTGTGATCGCCGCGCCGCTCTCTGCGGTGGCGGCTTACGAGACCAGTAAAATGCTGGCGGGCATGGTCAATATCGGCCTGGGCGGGTTCCACGTGGTTCCTTCTGCCCTGGCGATGCAAGCCGGACTGGCGCTGCTCATCCCGCTGGCGGCGGCGGCCGTGCCCGTCCTCACCGGCACGCGCGTTTCGGTGCGGCAGGCCATCCAGGAGCACGGGATGGGGTCCGGACAAACGGGCCGCGGCCTTTTTGGACGGGTGCTGGAGACAGATGCACTTCCTCTCGCGGCCGCTGGCCTTTTCGCTGGGCAACGCCTTCCGCCGCAAGGGCCGCCTGGCCCTGACCCTCTTGACCCTCACGCTGGGCGGGAGCCATCTTCATCGCCGTGTTCAACCTGAGCGATTCCGTGCACACGTCGATCGGCGACATCTCCAGGTACTTCCCCGGGGATGTCTCGGTGGATTTTCCCACGCCGTACCCGATCTCGCAACTGGAGCCGCTGGTGTTAGGCGTGCCCGAGGTGACGGGTGTGGAAGCCTGGGGCCAGTCGATGGTGGACCTCTCGACGAACGACGGCGCCGAACCTCAGTCGTCCTTACTCATCGCGCCGCCATCCGATTCGACAACTGATCCAACCGCTGATGGCGGAGGGCCGCTGGCTGCGCCCGGACGATACCAACGCGCTCGTCATGGGCCCCAGTTTGCTGGCGAAACGGCCCGACATCAAGGTCGGCGACGAAGTGACGATCATGTTCGGCGGGCAGGAGACCACCTGGACGATCGTCGGCCTGTATGAAATGACCGGCAACAGCACCTCTCCGCTGATCTACACCAATTACAGCAGCCTCGACCAATATATGCCGGAGAAAGGCCTGACGCATACGCTGCGCATCACGACGGTCAGCAGCGAGGTGGAGGTCCAGCGGCGGGCGGCCCAGGCCCTGGATGCCATGTTCGCCCGGGAAGGCCTGGAAACTACGCAGGTACAGGTCAGCAGCGACTGGTTGGCCCAGCAAAAGAGTTCCTTCGACCCGGTCATCTATTTCCTGCTGGTGATGGCGATCCTGATCGCATTGGTGGGTCTGCTGGGTCTGACGGGCATGATGAGCATCAATGTGATGGAGCGCACCCGCGAGATCGGCGTGCTGCGGGCGGTTGGCGCATCCAACAAAGCCGTCCTGGGGATGGTGGTGGTGGAGGGCGTCACGGTGGGCCTGTTGAGCTGGCTGATGGCCCTGGCAGTGTCTTTCCCGCTCTCCGCTGCCATGGAGACGGGGGTGGGGATGGCCATGTTCCAACGGGCTTTCCCATACCAGATCGGCTGGCAGGGCGCGGCCATATGGCTGGCGGGGGCGCTGGCGCTGTCGGCGCTGGCGAGCCTGCTGCCGGCCAGCCGGGCCGTCCGCTGGACGGTGCGGGATGTGCTGGCGTATGAGTAGATGCAAGTAGAGGCAGAAGGCTCGTGCCCTCCGGAAGATCGACAGCCTCTTTTTTTGGGGAGGGATTCCGAAAAATGAAGGGGAGATTGCTTTCCTGCTGCGCAGGACAGGCCAGACCAGAAAAACACTGGTCTTCGCAATGACATACGCAGCGAGGGGTTGTTCCTCCGGAAAAAAATTTCGAGGAACAACCGATATATATAGAGAGGAAATTTATTCAGCGGGGGTTGTTCCTGAGGAACAACCTGCGGATCACCGCAAGCGGGCAAGGGCTTTATCCAGGATGGACAATACATTTGGGTCAATTGTTCCGGGGGGATAATCAGAGTCTGCCTGCGTAAGGGCAAGGGCTTCTTCCGGGTTGGGTGCTGCATCTGCGGCGATTGTTTCGGAGGAATACCCATAGGATTCCTGCAAACTCGCAAGGGCTTCATCCAGGTTGGGGCGCTATCGCGGATGACATGTTTTTGCGATAGATCATGCCCATGCGGCCAACGGCGAGGGTGATGCCGCGCAAGGCGTTGAGGTACTGTTTCAGATCGGCGTTATTATCGGATGCAAGGAATTGGGAGATACGCAGAAGGATGAGGCGGATGAGGGCTAATTCGTCATCCAACTCGCCTTTTTCATCGGGGCGATATTCAGGACGATTATTGCCTGAAGCGGCGGTAATTTTTAGAATAGAAGCCGTGTTTACGGGCGTTGTGGTTGCCTTTGGGGGCGCCGCCTTTGTTGAGGGTGTTTTCGTCCATGGGATGCTCCTTTTAACTATCTGAATATTCAATACACAAAGGATATAAAGGAAGTACTAAGAAAAAGCGATCTAAACACGAAGGACACAAAGTACACTATGGAAAAAGAAGAAATAGAAACAAGAAAAAGGACGGGCGCAGGAACGAAAGAGCGAGGCCGATGGCAGGCCTTCACGCGCTACAATATTATTATAGAACGGATATTCTAAAAGTCAATAGACAAAAATAAAGGGGAGTGGAAGTGAGAAAACGAGTGTTTCGAGTGAGAGGGGTGCGTGGTTTCGAGTGGGAGGAAGAGGCTGCGGGGGCAGGCGGGAGCGGCAGGGGCGGAGGCTCTTTTTTGTTGGGTGGAGGGTCTCTCCGCTTAATGAACAAAACTGAAATTAATTACACTCCACTGCGGAGGGTTGTCAAGAGGATGAAAATATCTTCAATGACGCTTAGCGGTAATGAAGATCATATCTTTCAGCATCGATTTTAGAACTTCTTATTGTTGTTCGGAACCAAATTCTTATTTTCCCATTTCGTTGAAGTTTTAGCAGAGCCAATCCATTAAAGGGTAACTAGTCGAAATGCTTCTGAAGCTGACAGTCGTCAAACAACGGGAAATATACTATTTTTCAAATGCTTCAATATTTTTCCTTATTGTGGTTATACTATTTTCTTTTCAAAATACGCTTTCGGTTTGTCGGAAACATCTTTCACGTCAAAAATGCGACCGTCACGATATTCGACCTCAAGTAAGAGTTGAAATCTTCTTTCTCGTCAATACTCTTGAAGACTTCATAATTTCTATCCACAAACCATGCGGCTCCCCATGTACCAAGTCCACAAATCCCGGATAGGAAATAATCATTCAAGTAATGGTCTTTCAGTGCAATAGTATTCTTTGTATCACGAAACCGAGCAAGAATAGCAAAATCTTTCGCAATGATCCTATCCATCTCATAACGCCAATTTCCGGAAATATCCAGTTTAGATCTTTGCTCTTTTAGGTACTTAGAAAGTGGGGAGTGAACGTTAAGAATTTCGGTGGCAGTGGATAGATAATTTCCAGCTAAAGTATAAATCTGCATGATCCTTTTTGGGAAATATGGTAAAGCGGGCAATATCTCTGTAGCGATTTGCTTGTTGAAGCCCACGGTATTTTCGTGGTAAGCATAGCCAAAATCAATTCATGAACTGAACATCAGAAGGAATACTAGCACTATTGTAGATGCGGAAGTTTCTGAAACCAAGAAGCCGTAACGTTTTCTCGAGTTTTTGAAGAGCTTTACCGTCTTCAAAAACCATATTAGGTTCAAGTCGTTTGAGCCAAAGGTTGGGATCGTCTTGCAATCCCATGAAGGTCCTTTCCATAGAAGGGTAAATGATTGCTAGATTAGGAAAAGTAAGTCGATGGGGGTACCAAAGACCCAAAATTTACTTTAAGGCTGAATGTTTTTTTGTAAGAAGACGATCTCATTATTGTGCGGTAAAGATCATGCGTCAATATCTCTTGAAATTGTTTAACCGACTTATATTGTTTATACCGAACTCCTTCATTCTGTAGCATTCTCCGAAAATCCTCAACGCTTTTCCGTTGGATGCCTGGATCCTCAGTTGGTGGCAAGTCGCGGAAGTATGTCAGAAACATAATCTTCTTATCTTTTTTAAACAGGTTTAAAGCAATTTCCGTTTCTCTCTCGGTATTCGATTTCGTTTTTCCCGGTTCAGTGGAACCATATCGCTGCCAAAAATCAAAATGAAAATCTCGCACTTGGGAATTTCCGCATTCAGGATATCTTGGATACTCTCTTCTGGTAGCTTAGGAGTTTGCGGGACAAATTCATCCCAAGAGACACACTCAAGCTCAATTCCTAAGGCTTCTTTGCAAGTAATACTGACGGCTTTAATAACTCTCTCTACAACTCCTCGCTCCTCTGATACGTCGTTTGGCGATGAGACAAATGCCCGAAGTAATTCGTAAATTGAATGCATTTTTACCTCCATAGTGACTTACAATTGAGAGATTACTATTATGCTTAAAGATCTTGACAAACTATTATATTATTACTAAATCGCATAGTTCAGTAGCAGATACCTGGCTCTTCCTTTAAAGTCGAGCTACCTTTTGTAAGAACTTTCTTGTAAGGGTCAACACAAGAACAGCAAACAATGGTGTTAACCTATCTTTTTTCTTGTTTGTTTTTTCTCACTCTTAAGGTTAACGACCTTTTTCCATATACATAAGATAGGATTCCTTAAAAGCTTCTGCTAAATCAATTGTCCTGAGTGCGTCTTCTACGGCTACATCCCTTCCGTGGATGGCTGCATTAGCAACATTGATAATCGACTGCAATAATTCATACTCATTGTGACCTAAAGCCTGTTTTGTAAAAAGAAGTCTGGAAAAACTTCCTGGCGATGTACGAAAGCGATCATATTCAATACCGGCAGCTCTGGTCATATTTTGAAGCATTCTTTCTAATTCCATGCGTAAACCAGCAAGTGCCAAGTTCGGATCTGAACCAGCGATATTTTTATAATCATTAAGATCATAATCTGAAAGTGACCTAATAAATCCCTTATCATAAATTTCCCTTATCAGCTTGTCTAGATTTTTCCCTATAGCAGGCGTTTTTGTTACCTTCAAAGAAGCCTATTTTTCCTGCTGCTTCCTCTGCCACTTGAATTTGTCTTTTCCAATCTAGTTTTGCGCCCTCCAGGAAGCTCAAGATGTTGCAGACTATTAATCAGGGAACTTAATTCGCGACGAAACACCGTAGAGTCGCAAGAACAACTATCGGCCATATTAACACTTTAAAATATTCGAGTACCATTTCTGCAATTTCCATAAATCCCTCATTTCTGTACTTCGAAATTATCCTTTTGAGGATGTTTTAATTAGCAACTAAATATTGGGATTTCTCCCTCTTCACATGAATTCTAGATTGCTTTTTCAGAGTTTTTTCTCCCTAATATGCCACATGAGGAAAAGAAAAATTGCTTATTACTTTGATAAAGCTACGGTTCTTCTGCCCCGGCACATACCCTATTACTATACAAAATAAATCCATGGATGGCAAGGGGGGTGCGACCATTAATCTGAAAATTTTTCCCACGTAAATGAACATCTACCGCACCCCCGCCACCCGGCACCAGCGGCGGGTTCAGGCGGCGGACTTGATGAAAGTGCCCTGCTCCAGTTCCTGGAAGGCCAGGCGCAGTTCTGCCTCGGTGTTCATGACGATGGGTCCGTACCAGGCGATGGGGTCGTGGATGGGCCGCCCGGATATGAGCAGGAAGCGCACGGGGTCGTCCTCGGTGTCGCCGGCGATCTGATCGCCATCCTCGAAGAGGATCAAGGTGCGGTCTCCCAGGCGGCGGTCGTGCTGCATGTCGAAATAGTTGCTGCCTTCCCGCTCATAGGCGAAAGGATCCTTCTCATCGCAGAAGGTGGCCCGCCCGTCGATGACGTAGGCGAAAACGGTATGCCCGGCCGGGGTGGGGAAGGTGAAGCGGGTTTTGGCCGGGACGGAGATATCCAGATACTGCGGCTCGATGACGATATTCTCGACCGGGCCGCGCACTCCCGCCACCTCGCCGCAAATGACCCGCACGGCCAGCCCCGTTCTCCAGCGTGACCGTGGGGATTTGAGCGTCTTTTATCTCCTGATAGCGCGGGGCCATCATTTTATTGGCCTGGGGCAGGTTGGCCCACAATTGAAAGCCATACATGCGCCCATCCGGGTCGCCGGCGGGCATCTCCTGGTGGAGAATGCCGCTCCCGGCGGTCATCCACTGCACATCCCCGGCGAAAATGGAGCCGCGGTTGCCCATGCTGTCGGCGTGCTCGACCTGTCCGCGCAGCATGTAGGTGATCGTCTCGATGCCCCGGTGCGGATGCCAGGGGAACCCGGCCAGGTAATCGGCGGGTTTGTCGTTGCGGAAATCGTCCAGCAGCAGGAACGGGTCGAAGATGGTGGCCTCGCGGGCACTGCCAAAGCCGCGGTGCAAATGGACGCCCGCGCCCTCGAGGGTGGGCTTGCTATTGGAAACCTTCTTGATCTTGCGAGTAGCAGCCATACTGTCCTCCTGATCTTGCGGAACCGGCAAACAAGCCTTATTTTAACCTCTAATAGACCCCCGGCGCGCGCTTGCAGTACTCCTCCCGGGCTGGCTCTTACTGGCCCAGCGCCTCCACCAACAGATCGTGGATGGCCTGAGGGCGGGGCAGGAGCACGCTGGCTCCGCCGCCGGTCATCCAGGAGTCGACCAGTCCGCTGCCGATGGCATAGCGCTGGACATTATTGGCATCCACCGCCTGCAGCAGGGGCAGCAGCGAGGTCGAAGTCCGCCAGGGTCAGGTCGGTCACCACCGCCCCGCGGAAGGCTCCATAAAACTCAGGCACACGCCCCAGGCCGTTGAGGCTGAAGAGTTTCCGGCCGATGGCGGCGATGACTTCCTGCGAGCGGCGCAGGCGGTCGAGGTCGCTGGTGGTCTTGCGGGAGCGGACGTACCAGAGGGCGGTGTCGCCGTCCATGTGGACCGTGCCGGGGTCGAGGCGGAACCCGTCGGGGTAGCCGTCGCGCGAGTCGACCAGCGTCTGGCTCACCTGCACATCCACGCCGCCGAGGCTGTCCACGATGGACTTGAAGCCGCTGAAGTTGGTCAGCACGTACGACTGCGGCGCGAAGCCGAAGTTGTATTGGAAGGTGGATTGGACCAGCTCGAAGCCGCCGAATTCCATGGCCGTGTTCAGGCGCTGCATGCCCATGCCGGGCAGGTTGACCCACAGGTCGCGCGGGAAGGAGACCAGGCTGACGCTGCCGGAGGGTCTCAGCACCAGCAGGACCATCGTATCGGTGCGGAAGCCCCCCGTCTGCGGGCGCTGGTCCGAGCCCATCAGCAGGATGGTCACCTGTCCCGCCGGTTGAGGGATGGCTTCAGCCTGACCGGGCTCGTCGCTCACCGGCAGGTTCTCGGTGGGGGTGGGGCCGGGCGCCGGGCGCGGGTTCGTCCGGGAGGGGCTGAAAGGGGGTGAGGGTGGCTGGCCCCATCGTGGCCACGTCGGGCGAGGCTGTCGGCGTGGCGGCGCGGGAGGGCAGGCTGCAAGCCAGCAGCACTGCCGCAAAAAGGCAGAAGAGGAACCATTTTTTCATACACATAGACCCAAGTCTACCCGAAAAAGTTCCGCTATTCTTGTTTATTTTGGTGAGAAGTCTTGGGGGGTTCGACCCATACCCCCAGGCCCCCTCTCCCGAAATTGGAGCTCTGCATGGCCGGAAGTCAACGGGAGAGGGGGTTGATTAACGTCAAAATGAACATGTGAGTGGGAAGAACACCACTCACATGTTCATTTTGCCGGTTGCTTGCATAGCATCTGAACTTGAACCTGTTCGCTGCTGGCTAAACTCCTGATGGTAGAATTGAACCCATGTCCACGCTCGAGCAATCCGTCCGCAAATTCCTGCGATACAACCTGACCGTCAACCTGGCCGACGGTGCTTTTTTTGGCCTGGGCTGGGGGTTCGGTTCCATCGGCACCATCATCCCGCTCTTCGTCAGCCACCTGACCACCTCGGCCTTGCTGATCGAACTCATCCCGGCCATCCACGCGGTCGGCTGGCAGTTGCCGCAGTTGTTCATGGCCAACTCGGTCTCGCGGCTGCGCCGCTACAAGCCCATGGTCATGCTCCTGACGATCCACGAGCGCGTCCCCTACATCGGCCTGGCGCTGATCGCACTATTCGTCGGCGTTTTGGGCGCCAAGGTCGCTCTCATTCTGACCTTCATCATGCTCATCTGGCAGGGATTGGGCTCCGGCTTAACCGCCAATGCCTGGCAGAGTATGGTCGCCAAGATCATCCCCTCCGACTGGCGCGGCACCTTCTTTGGGTCTCAGGCGGCGCTGGCGAACATTCTGATGAGCCTCTCCGCCATTGGGGCCGGTTTCATCCTGGACCGGGTTCCAGACCGCTTCAATTTCGCCCTGTGCTTCCTGCTTGCCACGGTCGGGCTGGGCATATCCTATCTATTCCTGGGCCTCACCCGTGAACCGGTCGATAACGAGAAGATCATTCCCGAGTCGCAGCCATCCCTGTGGAAGAACGGACTGGCGGTCCTGCGCCGGGACCGTAATTTCGCCGCCTTCCTGATCATCCGCCTGCTGTCGCAGTTCGCCACCATGGGCTTCGCCTTCTACATCGTCTACGGGTTGCGCCGCTTCAACATGAGCGACCTCACCGCCGGTTTCCTCACCGCCGCGCTGATGATCACCTCCACCGTCGCCAATGCGCTGATGGGCTGGCTGGGCGACCGGCTGGGTCACCGGGCCATGCTGATCGCCGGGTCGCTGGCGGTGACGATGAGTTCGCTCCTGGCGTGGGGCGCGCCCTCGCTCGGCTGGCTGTATCCGGTCTTCATCCTCAGCGGCCTGGCCAACGTGGCTTACTGGACCATCGGCATGGCCATCACGGTCGAGTTTGGCAGCGAGGAAACCCGCCCAACCTACATCGGCCTGTCCAACACGCTGGTGGCGCCCTTCACCATCATCTCCCCTCTCATCGGCGGGTGGATCGCCGAGACCGCCGGTTTCCAGACCACCTTCATGGTCTCCGCCGTCGGCGGGCTGATCATCGCGGCCCTGCTGATCTGGCTGGTGCGTGACCCGCGCCCGCGGCGGGCGCGGCGGACGGTGAGCGAGGGAGATTTGGCTTAGTTAAAAGGAGAGAATATGAAGATAGATCACTTCGCCTATGAGGTATCCGACCTGGAAGCCTCCATCCGCTTCTATACCGAAAAACTCGGCTTCAAGGTCTCGCTGGGGAAAATGGTGGATGAGAAAGAGCATGAAGCCTTTGCCATCCTGGAACTGGCGGGCGGGAAAGTGGAACTGCTGCAGGCGCTTTCCGTCGACAATACCCCCCAGGCCTTCGAGCCCATCCCGCTCCGCCCGCACGCCTGCCCGCACCTGGCCCTGGGGGTGGATGACTTCGACGCCACGTCTGGCGATGCTGGGACGGGAAGGCATCCCCATTCTGCACGGGCCGTTGGAGATCGCCGGTGTGGCAAAGTGGATGTACGTCTGCGACCCAGATGGGAATGTGATCGAGTTCTGCCAGGACTTCGTTTGAGCGACAAGCCTCAGTGGGTGATCGTTTCCCCCCTGCGGCGCATGGTAATGCGACAGGTTGCAAAAGAACTACCGTGTTCTAAAAGTCATTCTGGTTTACCCCATCCCCTTTTTTCCCCTTCCCGAGGGAAGGGGGATTATTGCCAATACATGAATGACCCCTGATCTCATATTTTAGGTGTTGGATCAGGGAAAAACCGGTATTGATGGCCCATCCCCCGACCCCCTTCCCGAAATATAACCATTCCGTGGCTAAAGACGTCCGGGAAGGGGCCTAAAGATCCGAAAAAACAACCCCGAGCGGGAAGAACACCGCTCGGGGTTGTTTTTTCGGCGTACTTTATAGTATGGAAACCCCAATGCTTTCCAATGAACCAGCCGTAGCCATAACTGAGATAGGAGTAGGGAATTGGAATGAAGGGAGTGAAAACCTCATCCCGCTCGACTGCCGGCAGCAACTCTACCGTGTAGAAAGATCGATCCCATTTATACAGGTCTTCCACGTGGAATATAACGCTCCGGCGGAAAAGGGGACAGACATATCGATAAAATCTGCCTCAGTAGTGGCGTCCAGATATCCAGTGGCATAGTTCACTTCCATTGGTTCCGACTCGGCGTAACCGGTGTTTTTCATTTGAAGGGGATCAAAAATATTCTGTTGCAAAAAGGATGCATAAGATTGGCTGGAAGCCTTTTCGATGATCGAACCGAGAACGATATATCCGGAATTGCTGTAAGACCATCTTTCACCCGGCTCGAAATCCAGGGGAAGATCCCGGAAGTGATCTGTGACCTGATCAGGAGTTATGGTCTGTTTCTTGAAATCTGGAAGTCTGTTTAATCGGTTAAGTTATTAATCCGAAGTATGGGTCAACAATTGATAAATCCCACGTCATTCCCTCCCGAGGAAAGGGAGTATTGCAAATATCATGGAATAGTTTCATAATATAATCTGATGTGAATAAGGGGAAAACAGGGATTGATGGCCATCCCCAACACCTCCCAAATGTGGTTCGTGGCTGAAGAGCCTGCAAAAGGTTTTGAATACAAAAAACAACCCCAGAGCAGGAAGCACACTGAGTGTGCCAACCATGTTGGTCCTGAAAATACAAAAAAATGAAAAATAACAATTCTTAGGTTGGGGATAAGTCATGTTTCGGCAGACGTAAAGAACAATCACGTCTTGTAAACTTGTGCGTATTAGAAAAGACTCGGTTGATTCGCCGATGCGCGGAGGCGCTTTTGCGGCGTGAAGACCGGCATTTTATCGGGGATACCAAATCCGCTGCACAATTCCCAGAACAGGCTGCCCAATTTGCTGCGGTTAGGGGTATGGGCCGAATAGCGCTCTCCATAGGCGCGCTCATAGCGGCCGCGCAGACCGGGGAAGTGGCGGTCGAGTTTTTTGTAATAGAACTCCCTCTGGCGGTCACGCAGGGTGACGCCAAAAGCCGGAATGATGTAAGAAGCGCCGTTCTCGTGGGCGAGGGTCACGATCTGGCGGATGTTCTCTTCGTTGTCCTCGATGAAAGGCAGGATCGGCATCATCGTCACGCCGGTGAGGATGCCCATCTCTGAAAGGGCCTTCATGGCAGCCAGCCGACGGGACGGCACCGGCGCGCCCGGCTCCAGTATTTTGCCCAGGGCATCGTCGGTGGTGGTGAGGGTGAAGGATACCGCCGCGTAGACCTGGCTGATCTGCCGAAGCAGGTCGGCATCCCGCAGGACCAGGTCGCTCTTGGTGATGATGTGGACGGGGAAATGGAATTCGGCGATGGTCTCCAGCGCCCGGCGGGTGAGCCGGATTTCCGCCTCCAGCGGCATGTACGGGTCGTTCATGGACCCGGTCCCGATAGTCCCGACAACGCGCTTGCCGGCCAACTCCTTCCGCAGCAGTTCGATGGCATTGGCCTTGACCAGCACATCCTGGTTGAAATTCTCGATCTGGTAACACTCCGAACGCGAATCGCAGTAGATGCACTGGTGCTGGCAGCCCCGGTACAGGTTAACGTTGTAATAGAGGCCGAACCAGTCGTCGGTCCCTTTGACGCGGCTCAGGAGGGTTTTGGCCTGGATCTCTTTGATCATTTACGTGTGGGATTCATCATCAGCGGCGAGCTGGCGGTAGAGGAACCAGTGGCCCAACCGGTCGTCCACGTCACGGATCTCGCGGTCATAGTAGATGTCGTAGACCTGGCCCAATTCCACCCTCACCCGGAAGTAGAAGCGGCCCACCCCCAGCGAACCCGCGAAGCCGCCGCGGCGGCATGGGCGGGCTGCATGTTGCGGGCCATTTTCCCCCGCCGCTTAAAAATCCGACCACTCCGATATTCTCTCGGTGATCGGATACATTTTCTTTTGCCAGGTGAACGCATTGGGACAGTGGGGGGTCTTCAGATGAACTGGCGGCTTATCGAAGTGGACCTCGATCTCTTCGCCGATGAAGTGCTCAACATTCTCATTCATTTTGCGAAACCTTCATACTCTCACAGCCCCCTATCTTTTCTCGTCGGCCTCCCCGAAGATCATCACCACCATGTGCTGGTTGAGGAATTGAGGCGAGGTCAGCACGTTACCCGGGACGATCTGACCCAGGGTATATCCGCCGGCAATGGGGATGCGCGGCCCAGGGCCTCCCTCACCGCGGCGATATCGGCGCCGGGCTGGGCTTCGAAGAGCATCTGCCAGGCAATGTCTGCCAGCACCAGCGCCAGGACCGGGCGGGCCCCATCCAGGGCTGCCAGGGCGCGCTTGGCGGCTTCGGCGGCGGCAGCCTGGCAGGCGGACAGGCTCCCCGCCAGCAGGTAGGCTTCCTTGCCATCGGCGACGGTGGCATTCATGCGGAAAGAGCCATCGGCTTCCACGCGCAGCGGCGAGCGCAGACAGCAGACTTTTGTCCGGTTGTTCCAGTCCCAGCGGATACAGGCGGGCCAGGTGGTCGAGCGGCGGGAAAGCCCAATCGCGGGCGGGATAACCAAACAGGTGGGCATAGGCTTCGGAAGCAGGCCGCCCGTCCAGGGTGCGCACCCAGAAGCCGCGCGAGCGGGTGACGCGGAAGTGCGTCCCCACCGGCTGCCAGCCGTGACCGTACCCGACCCCGACCCGGATATTGCCTTCCAGGCGGGCCAGGGCCAGCCCGCCTGCACCGTAGAATGTGTTGCCGATCTGGTAGGCATTGCCGGCATGCAGGTCGCCGCTGGAAAGGGCGCCCGACATCTTCGTTCCGGGAGCCAGGTTGGCGCACAACTGCTCGGCATCGGCGTTGAAGCCGTCGGCGAAAAGCAGGGAGGGCTGATCGGGTTTGCGGCTTCAGCAGGTCGGCCAGTTGCTGCGACACTTCACGGCTGCCCTGGGTATAGCCGGCCAGCCAGGTGACATCTGCGCGCGCATCCTGGCGGCCAGCAGAGCCACCACCACCGAATGAGGCTGCAAACCGTCCGGAGGTCATCCCTGCCGGGGTGCTGAAGCCGATGATGGGCGTATTGCCAAGCAGGCTGGCCACCCCGTTGACCACCTGCTGGGCGTCGTACATGGTAGGAGGAAATGACAATGCCGAGCATCGGGGAGTTGCTTCCCAGTGCGTTCAATGCCTGGTGAGTGGCCTGCATACCGGCCTCACGCCCATCCAGGGCACGTGCCTGTCCAACTGCAGCAAGAAGGGTCATGAATTCAACCTCTGTTCGAGTACCGTACTATATGAGAAGGCAGGTAGTTACGGCACAAGGGAAACATCATCGATCGCGCTGCCCTATCCTGGGCAATGGGGACGGTGAAGTGGAAGGTCGTCCCCTGGCGGAATTCGGATTCGAACCAGATCCGCCCGCCCATCATCTCGATCAGGCTCTTGGTGATGTTCAAGCCCAGGCCGGTGCCGGGGGCTTCGCGGGCTTTGGGGTCCTCGGAGCGGAAGAACTTCTGGAAGATCTTCTTCTGGTCTTCCAGGCTGATGCCGATGCCGTTATCCTTGACCCAGATATGGACGACCTCGGCGGCGCCTTCGGGGTCCCACTGGTTGCTGCACTTTTCCGCGCCGACGGTGATGGTGCCGCCATCCGGAGTGTATTTGTTGGCATTGCTGACCAGGTTGGTGATGATCTGCGCCAGGCGGGTGGGGTCGGCCCAGATCTTGGGCAGGTTTGCGGGGATGTTGCATGGCACGGTTTGTTTCTTGTCGTCCATCTGGCGCTTGGTGGAACGCATGACTTCGTCGACCACCTCGGCCAACGTCCAGGGCCTTGAAGTCCAGGCGCAGGCGGCCGGCTTCGATCTTGGAATTATCGTTCAGGTCCGAGACCAGGGTGGACATGCGCTCCACATTGGAGCGGATGGTGCCGAGGAAGTTCGCCTGCATGTCGGTAATGGCGCCGACCGCGCCCTTGGCGAGCAGTTCGGTGTAGCCTTTGATGGAGGTCATCGGGTTCTTGAGTTCATGCGCCACGAAGGAGACGAACTCGCTCTTGGCATCGTTGGCTGCCTGGACCTCGTGATAAAGCTGGGCGTTGGCGATGGCAATGGCGGCATGGTCGCTCAAACGGGTCAGGAAGGACAATAGTCTCTTCGGCCTGCGGTACCGGCAACCTGGCTTTCCAGCACGATCAAGCCGATGACGATGGCCTCACGACGGATGGGGACGACCGTCTGGCTGCGAGCGCCCGCCAACAGACCCGGCTGATTCTCATCCAGCAACACCCGCTGCGGCTGGCTGGTCTCGATGGCAGTGCGCATGGCGGGTTGTTCCAGCGGCATGAGCGTATCTTTATAGGTCTGCTCGATCTCCTCATACCCCTGCTGGGCCATCAAGCGGATGCCCTTTTCCTCCAGGATGCCGATCAAGCCCGGCCTCGGCCTTGGACTGGCGCATGGCCCATTCCAGGGTGAGGCGCATGGCGCGGGCCACATCCAGGCTGGCGTTCAGTTCCCGGTCGATGCGCTGCATGACCGAGAGTTCTTCCACGCGGGCGCTGAGTTCCTGGTCGGTCAGGGTATACAGGCGGGCATTCTCGATGGCAACGGCAGCCTGCCCGGCAAAGGCCGAGAGAGGTTCTGGTCGTCTTCGGTGAAGGGCAGGCCGTCCTTGCGGTTGATGCACCTCCACCACACCGATGACCCTGTCCTTGATCTGCATGGGCACAGCCAGGATGGAGCGGGTGGTGAAGCCGGCTGTTCTTATCGGCAGAAGGAGACCAGGCCGAATGCCTGCTCGACATTGTTGGTGATGACCGGTTTGCGGGTCTGGACGGCTTCGCCGACAATCCCGGTCCCGGGAGCCACGCGCTGCCCGGCCAGGTTGCGGGCCACCGGGCCGAAGGTGGCGTTAAGACCAGTTCGTCTGTGCTCTCATCCACCAGGAGAAGGGTGCCGGCTTCGCAATTCAGGATGGTCACGGCGCTGTCGAGGATGTTCTGGAGCAGGGGTTCGGTTTCGAGGGTACCGGTCAACTGGCGGGTGATGTCGTTCAGGGTGGCCAACTGGTGGGCGCGCCGTTCCGTCTCCTGGAAGAGGCGGGCCTTGACGATGGCGCCGGCGGCCTGTTCGGCGATGGATTGAAGCAGTTCCTGCTGGGCGACGGTGTAGGTAACGTTGGCATCGCGGCAGCCCACCGAAAGGGAGCCGATCGTCTCGGCGCCGGTATTGAGCGGCACACCCGCCCAGGCATGGACGCCCTGCGAAAGGGGGGTCATGCCGCGCGTCTGGCATTCCCGGTTATAGTCGGCGGTGATGATGGGCCGGCGGGAGCGAATGACCTCCGGGCTCAGGTCGGTGCCGGGGTAGAGGGCCAGGTTCTCGCGATAGGTCAGCCGGTCATCCCGTTCGAGGCAGAAGGCGAAATAGTAATAATCGCTCTCTTTGTTATAGAGGGTCAGGTGGAAGTCGTTTACCGGCAGCACCTGCCCGGTCTGGGCGTAGATCAATTCAAGGATGTCGTCGAAGGCAACGGTGACGTTGACGCCCTGGGCGACACGGGCGAGGATGTTCATTTCCCGCACCCGCCGCTCCAGGTTGAAAATGACCTGGGCGCGCCCGATCGCCATCGTGGCGGCGCTGCTGATCTGGTCCAGGAAACTCAGGTCGGAGGCGGTATAGTTCTCGCCCGAACGGCGCAGACCCAGCGCCAGCCAGCCGACCGGGTGGGCGCTGCCGGGCAAGGGCACGAGCAGGGGCGTATCCAACAGGTCCAGGCGGGTCTTCTCTGCTTTCAGTTCCGGCGGGAAGGTGGATTCCTCAATGAAAACAGCCAGGTTGGAACGGTGGAGCATTTTCACCAGCGGGCTGCTGGTGGTGAAACGGATATCACTGGTGGGACGCCCATCTTCCCCCGACGAAGCGGCATAAATGTCGTTGACGGGGTCATAACTGTAGATGTGCAGTCGTTCGGGCTGCAGGCTGCTGTTGATATGCTCCCGCAGGATGCGCACGATCACCGCCAGATCGACCGTGTTGGTCATTTCGCGGCTGAAGTCACGGATGCGCTGTTCGTAGGCTTGCACGCCGCGGAAGAAAACGGTATCAATGAACTTTTGCAGGCGGTTCCGCAGAGGGTTGAGCGCAAACGCCAGAGCCAGGACGATCACCCCGATAAAGATGGGGTTGGTGGCCTTGAAGACCTGCCCAAAAATGAGCGCCAGGCCGCTGACAAGCAGCGCGTAGCCTCCCACCGCCAGGATGGACATAAGCGCATACAACACGCCCTGGCGGAGCAGGAAGTCGGTCCGCAGGAGGCGATGGCGCAGGATGGTATAGCCCATCACCAGCGGGAAAATGATGGTGAAGAGCAGCAAGACAGGGGAAAAGTTGTATAAGCGTAGAGAAGGCAGGAAAGGCAACTTAATGGAGGTGAGCAAGAACCAGATCGCCAGGGGGCCGAATGCGACCAACATCCCCAACAGGATGGCCCCGGCCTGCTGCCGCGCCACGGGTGATTTGGCTCCCAGCCGCCGGTAGAGGACCATGCCTACGAAAAAGATCACCGCCAGGGCCGAGAATATGTAAATGTTGCGCCAATTACTGACGTAAGCAAGAGGCCGGTCCAGGTTGTACAGGGTGAAGGCCGCAACGATGACCAACGCCAGGGCGATCAGATAGCTGATACCGCGCAGGTACGGGCGGCTCTTGATCCAGCCCAGTTCGAGCGGAAAGACCAGTCCCAGGTTGATGATGGCCGCGCCTGCGCAAGCGACCGCGAAGGTCCATAAGAGGGTCAGTTGGTGGGTGGTGTACAGGTCGAATAACCCGGCGCTGGCAATGGCGACGGAGGTGACGAACAGGGCGAAGGCACGCCCGGCCGGTTCGGTCCGGCGCAGCCCGAAGATCCACAGACTGCTGCCGAGGAAGATCAACCCGATCACATAGGGGATAAGGAAATAGATCAGCCTGCCCTGGGAAGGGAAGTCGCTCAGTGTTACCTGGCGGGTCTCTTCGCTCCCATCGGTAATACGGCGGAGGACTACGGAGACTTCCTGACCCGGCAGTGAGGTTGATAGAGCCTGCCGCACCTGGGCATCAGTCCGCACCGGCACACCGCCGACCTGAACCAGCTGGTATTCCAGCGGCAGGGATTTGTCCTGGAACAATCCCCAGGCTTCCGGCGGGGTTGTTTGACCGACGCCGTTGAAGACCATGGTTTGTTCAACAAATGCGCCCAGGAAGGGGGCTTTCAACCAGTTGACTGCCAGGAAGGGGATCACCAGGAAGGCGATGAGGGCAATGCCCTGATACGCCAGGACGATGACCTGTACGATTCGTTGGGTGATAAGGCGGGTGCGCTCTGTTTGCAGCATGGTATTATGGGTGAGGGTTCAGGATGGATGGATGAGGCTCATAATCATTTTACACTACAATTATTGGGACAAAGATATTTTTTCATAACATTTCCGTAAGCGTGGGTGCCGGTAAAACTGTGCATGAGGATGGGGTAACCATCCACCGTAAAGGAATGGAATTGACATTTTGTGAGAATACGTAATGCAGGTTTTTCAAAGACGAGAAGACTTCGGGAAATTGACCCATCCCCCTGTATCCCCCTTCCCATTTTGGGAAGGGGCAAAGATGCGAAAAGTGGGGTGCTTGGGCGAAGAACGCCCTGCGCACCCCACTTTTCGCACTACATATGGTAGAAGAATTGGAATTTGTAACGAAACGCATATTGACATAGGTCTCATTATTTCCTACAATGGGAGAGAAGTTTTTTTACCTCAAAACATAATAACTTCATTAATTGACCTGGGTTATATTCAGGGAAGGAATTTTATCAATCCAGTTCCAATTTCATGTAATTTGACGGCCCATTCATATCAACTGAAATTTTTTTTAGCAATCCAAGGAGGAAGGGATGAACATCGCAAAAAATAGTGTGGGGAAAACGATCTGCAAGATCTTATCGATCGTCCTGGCGGGGGTTTTTATGCTATCCGGATCCATCCTGTGGGCCACCGCCCAGGATACAGAGGCGGAAGACTTCAATATTTATCTCGCCCAAACGACCTTCGACCCGGCCCAGTATGTTCCGCCCGTGCCGGCCGGTCTGTCAATGACCGATGCACAGGCCGCGGCGGCTGGCCTTTACCTGGTGCAGGTCAACGGGCCGGTGCTGGAAGAATGGAAGCAGGCATTGGTGGAGGCGGGAGCGCAGTTGGGACCCTATATCCCCCAGTATGCTTTCATCACCAAACTGGACCAGGCCGCGCTGGCGCAGGTACAGGCGCTCCCGTTCGTCCGCTGGGTGGGGGCGTACGAACCCGCTTATAAACTTTCGCCGGACATGGATACGACTTTGCCGCGCTTCTACCGGGTCCAGTTCGCACCGTGGGGAGATACTGCCAATATAAAAACGGTAGGCGGCGCTCTGGACACCCAGGCACAGCATTATGATGAAGGCATGGTGGTGATCATGGACGCCGGGCAGGTCAATCAAATGGCCTTTCTGGCAGATGTGTTATGGATCGAGCCTTTTTATATCAACGAACTGTATAACAATGTCGGCGGCGGATCGATCATGAACGGCGCCGCTGCCTGGGCCAACGGCTACACCGGTGCAGGCGTGACCATCGCCGTGGCAGACACGGGCTTGGATACCGGCAATCCTGCGGCCATCCACCAGGACTTTATGAACGGCACTACGCCACGCGTGACTCGCATGAGCAGTTGGCCGGTACCAGCCTACAACAGCGGAGGCTGCATCGTTAACGCGTCGGATGACGGGCCAACAGATACCCAATCAGGTCATGGCACGCATGTGACCGGCTCGGTAGCCGGCAACGGCAGCGCCTCCGGCTGGGTGTACAAAGGCCTGGCTTATAATTCCTCCATCGTCTTCCAGGCAGTTGAACAATATATTACTTCCACAGGCTGCGGAATACCCAATGGCTACGGGTTGTGGGGCATTCCCAATGACGTTCGCACACTGCTGCAGGATGCCTACGCCTGGGGCGCCCGCGTCCACAATGATAGTTGGGGCGGCGGCACGGCTGGCGCCTATGACCAGCAAGCCAGTTATTTCGACGACTTCATCTTTAACCATCAGGATTTCGCCGTGGTGGTGGCAGCCGGGAATTCCGGGGTTGACGGCAATGCGGATGGGTATGTGGACAACGGCCAGGTCAATTCCCCCGCCACGGCCAAGAACGTGATCACCGTGGGGGCGTCAGAAAACGAGCGAGCTTCAGGATCAGGCGGCTATACAAGCTACAATTGGGGGGTCGGCTCGTGGTTATCCCGATTTCCACAACCCCCTACACGGGATGACCGTATTTCCAGCAACCGCAACCACATGGCGGCCTTCAGCAGCCGCGGCCCCACCGCCGATACGCGCATCCGCCCGGATGTAGTCGCGCCCGGCACGGACATTATTTCCACCCGCTCCAGCCTAGCCTCCGGGACCGGCTGGGGAACAGTGGATTCCTATTATATGTTCGATGGCGGCACTTCGATGGCCAGCCCGTTGACCGCCGGAGCGGCAGCGGTGGTGCGCGAGTTCCTCATCGCTCAAGGCATTGCCAACCCCAGCGCCGCCTTGATCAAGGCCGTCCTCATTAATACTGCCGTGGATATCAGCGGGTATGGCAACGCCAGTTACGAAGCCGGCGCGCCCATCCCCAACAACAGCGAAGGCTGGGGGCGTGTGGACGTGGGCGCAGCCACCACCTCCGGGCGCATATTCCTCAATGACAACCCGGCCCTGACCACCGGCGCTTCATTCGACCAGCAGTATGACATCGGCGCAGGCGGGCCTCTCAAGGTCTCCCTGGTTTGGAGCGACGCTCCCGCCTCACCCGGAGCTGGAATTAAGTTGGTGAACGATCTAAACCTGCGTGTGACAGCCCCCAACGGCACTACTGTCTACCGGGGCAACGTCTTCAGCGGCGGCTGGTCGACCACGGGCGGCAGTTTCGATGCCCGCAACAACGTAGAAAACGTTTATATTCAAAACCCCACCGCCGGGCTCTGGCGGGTGGAGGTTCTCGGCCTGAACGTCTCCACCGGTCCGCAGGCGTATGCGCTGGTGATCACCCGCACCGCGCCTCCAGTGCGAGTAACTATACATTTTTGCCACTGGTCATCCGGCCATTGCTCCGCCTGGCGCATTCTCCAAGACATCTCCTGCCGATGGCGCCACCTGGCAACCCCCCGACCCGACACTGAGTTGGGAAGCAAGCAGTGGAGCGACCAGTTATGAGTTCTGCATCGACAGGAGCAACGATTTAACCTGCAATGGTAACGGTATGAACGGCACCACCGCCGCCTGGACATCCAGCGGTACAAACACCTCCGTCATCCGCACCTTCCTCTTTCCCGGCGTTCCTTACTACTGGCAGGTGCGGGCGGTCAATCCCAGCGGCAGCGGCCAGGCTAATGGCGATACATGGTGGTCGTTCACTACTTCTGCACCCGTGCCTCCCGGCAGCTTTTCCAAGACCGCCCCAACCAACGGCGCCATTGACCAATCCACCAGCCCAACTCTGAGTTGGGGAACCAGTGCCCTGGCCACCAGTTATGAATTCTGCATCGACACGAGCAACGATTCCACCTGCAATGGCAACGGCGCCAATGGCACCACCACCGCATGGACCTCCAACGGAGCGAACACCTCCGTCGGTCGAAGCGGGCTGGCCGCCGGCGTGCCTCACTACTGGCAGGTGCGGGCGGTCAATCCCAACGGCAGCGGCCAGGCTGATGGCGGTACGTGGTGGTACTTTACGCCCACTGCCGCGCCGGTTTCACCCATCGTGAACGGCGACTTCGAGAGCGGATCGAGCGGCTGGACGGAATACTCTCTTCTGGGTCAATACCCGGTCGTCACATCAAACTTTACCGCCGTTGGAATTACCCCACATAGTGGTAGTTATGCAGCCTGGTTGGGTGGTTACTATTCAGAAATCAGATTGGTTTCTCAACAGGTCACCATTCCGGCCGGTGCACCCTACCTGGTCTACTGGCATTGGATTGCCTCAGCCGATTTTTGTGGCTGGGATTACGGACTGGTCGTAATTAACAACGCAACTGTTGTTGATCAGTACGATCTATGTGATACCACCAGTACAGGAGGGTGGGTCAAACACAGTGTCAACCTGAGCGCCTATTCAGGCCAATCCGTGAACATCCAAATTCGCGCTGAAACTGATGAATTATACAACAGTAATCTGTTCATCGACGATGTATCTCTTGCAGCGTCTCCTGGTGCAGGACCGACGGATGTGACGATCCCACTTAATGGTGATTATTCGGAATCAACCAATTTGAACGATATGGCACCGTCAACGCCGCAGCCGCAGAGCATCCAAGAAAAACGTCTTAGTGTTCCCAGGTGAAAAGCAGGTGACCTCTTTAGTGGTTTTTTATCAGTAACATAAAGGTCGGATAAATTTAATTAATTCATAAGATATGGAAGATCGACTGCCCCACCTCTTTTCATCCGAGGTGGGGCATTGGTATTAAACTGTTCCCTTTTACAATACAATTATTGTCGAATTTCCCAAACCTGTAATGATATATATATGGACATGCGCCGATGGATTCCCTACAATGGTAGAGAAGTTTTATCCCTTATCAAACAAAAAACTCCATTATTTTTTTACAGGATAGAATTTAGCGCTGAAAGTTTGGTAACTTTTTAATACTGGTCTTTTCGTTTCTGCATCGTTTCATACCTCAAGCAAGAAGGCTACTGTATAGCAGGGTGTTGGTACGCCGCCGCAAGAGTTGATTGGTGGGTTAGCGGCTGATCTTGCATCATCAGAATGATGAAATCGTTATCCGGATAATCTTTACGACAAACGACTGGAGGAGAGGTATGCAAATCAAGGCGGGGTCTGGGTTTGGAAGAACTATGTTCCTGATCGTCTTATTTTTCGCAGCCATATTTATCTTTGGGGCAGTAACGCTGCTCTCTGTGCAGGCGCAAGACGTGGACACGGGTGAGTATTTCAGCGTCACGACCACAGAGCACGACGGCGTGCTGCTCGACAAGATCACCATCGGCGGACCGCCGCATCCGCCAGCCGGTTTTGTGATCAGGCCAGCGACCGAGCTGCCCGTACCGGGAAAGTATGCCGCGGCCAACTCCCTGACCGTGCCAGCCTACGACTGGGTCTTTGGCTGCTCGTCTGTTTCAGGGTCCATGATCGCGGGCTACTATGACCGCAACGGCTATACAAACATGTACAGCGGCCCCACCGACAGCGGGGTGATGCCGCTGAACAACAGTATCTGGGGAAGCTGGACGGATGTAGTCGGTGCTCCGTACCCGAATATCCCACTGGCGGCATCGCATAATGGAGTAGATGGGCGAATGACGAAAGGCTCCATCGATGATTATTGGGTCAGCTATGGCAGCTTCGCGTCAGATCCATACATTTCCGGTGGATGGAGCCAGCATGCCTGGAGTGACACCATCGGCGATTACATGAAGACCAGCCAGTCTGCCTACGGCAATACGGATGGCTCGACCAGCTTTTACAACTATACCGGCAGCGCGACCCGGTTGACCTGCGCCGATATGGTCACATATGGCATCGAAACACTCGATGGCACCTATGGCCGCAAGCTCTTTTATCAAGCGCGCGGCTACACCGTCACGGATTGCTACAGCCAAAACACCGACAATACCGTCGCGGGCGGGTTTTCTTATGCACAGTTCAAAGCCGAGATCGATGCCGGTCACCCGGTGATGCTCAACCTTGAAGGTCACACTATCGTAGGAGTGGGTTACTCGGACCCATCGACCGTCTACATCCATGATACCTGGGATTACCTAAATCACAGCATGACATGGGGTCCGGGTGCGAACTACGGTGGATTGGGCCTCATGTCCGTGAGTATTGTGAACCTTCAAGCTATTCCCCAGGCTCCGGCTGCCTTCAACAAAAGCCTTCCGGCGGATAGCACGAATACTACTCCCACCGTCAGCCTGAGCTGGGGAGCCAGCACAGGCGCAACTGAATATTTCTACTGCGTCGATGAGAATCCGGCTACCACCTGTGATACATCTTGGATCAGCGTTGGCACCAATACCAGCGTGGCTCTTCCTACCCAAACCAGCGGAGCGCATTACTGGCAGGTATATGCCCGTAATTCGATCGGTGACACCTATGCCAACAGCGATACCTGGTGGACCTTCACGGTCATACCAGCCCCGGGTGCCTTCAACAAGATCGCTCCTGCAGACAGCACCAGCACCACGCCAACTGTCAACCTGAGCTGGGGAGCCAGCACGGGCGCAACTGAATATTTCTACTGCATCGATGAGGATCCTGCCACCACCTGTGATACCGCCTGGGTCAGCGCCGGCACAGATACAAGCGTAGCTCTGCCAACACAAACGGGTGGCGTTCATTACTGGCAGGTATATGCCCACAATTCGACCGGTGATACCTATGCCAACAGTGATACCTGGTGGACCTTCACGGTCATGCCTGCTCCGGCTGCATTCAATAAGATCGCTCCTGCCGATAGCGCCACCATACTATGACATTACCGCAGCCTGAGCTGGCAAGCGAGTACCGACGCTAATGAATATTTCTATTGCATCGATGAGGATCCGGCTATCACCTGCGATACGTCCTGGATCAGCGTTGGCACCAATACCAGCGTGACACTTCCTCCACAAACTAGTGGCGTTCATTATTGGCAGGTGTATGCCCATAATACGACCGATGATACCTATGCCAACAGCGGGACGTGGTGGTCCTTCACGGTTGTGCCGCCCCCAATATTTCTCCCGCTATTGGTAAGGCCATAAACCGAGGCAACGACAGCGGCAACAGGTCTGACGATACCGCTCGCGGGTGATCATCCAGCAGCAATCAAGGTAAAGGGGATGACACTGCCGACGCCGCAGCCGCAGGGAAGTGTGGAGAACGACTCTTCATCGTTCGATAAGACCTGCTGGAAATGACGATCAGAAATATCCCCTGCCCCGCCTCTTTTCCTCAGAGGCGGGGCAGCGGTTTTCAGGCGGAGGCATCCTGACAAATTTGGAATGTGTCCCCTGGCATTCGGGATGGTTTTAACCGTACAATAAGAAATATCGTTCAAAAGGAATGATGAGTGGGTAATTCTTCAAAGTATTTTCGCTTGAGCAGGATCGTTGCTATTGGACTCATAGGGGTGGCGTTGATCTTTCCCGCCTCGTGGAGCAGGCCCATTGTGCGCGCTCAACCGGCGGATCACGCCGCTCCTGCGTTCACCTGGGACTACCAGTTGGACCTTCGGACAGTTTCCCTTGCGAGCGCCCGCCAGGTCGAAGCGGGCATTGGCTCGGTGCTGCCAGCAAACGTAAGCACATCACTGCGAACGCTGCCGGGCAACCTCCTGCGCCTGCAGATGAGCGGGAACGAGGGCATCGAGCAGGTGCGGCAGGTGATCTTCTCGCCGGAACTGGCCGATTTCATCGGCGGGGCGGCGGAGGTGGACATCTTCATCCCGGCAGGCGGGCAGGCGGACCTGACCGTCACGCTGGAGAGCAACATCACCACCGGCTACGGCTGGGAAATGGTCGCGGCCGAAAGCGCCGGAATCACCCAAAGCGGCAGCCCGGCTTGCGTGGCCCGCTCCGCCGGATACGGCGTCCCGTGCGTGCAGACCCTGCTCTTCCACAAGACCCGCGCGGCGGAGGCAAAGATCAAAATGCTCTACCGGCGGCCTTTCGACCCGGGCGAGATCCTCACCCGCCACCTGCGCATCGACCTGCCTCCCGCCACCCATACGCTCGACCTGAGCAACCCGCACCCGAAAACACTCAACACCGCCGAGACCTATCCCCAATCCGGAGCTATAACGACGCAATCTTCCACCCCGGTCCTGACGGCGCTGCCCGCCGCGTTGGACTGGCGCACGGCCGGCATCGTCACGCCCATCCGCAACCAGTTTAGTTGCGGCAGCTGCTGGGCTTTCGGGACGGTGGGCATTATGGAGAGCGCCATCCGGAAAGGCGGCGGAACCTCGTACAACCTGTCGGAGCAATTCCTGGTTTCCTGTAATCAAAGTTACTGGAGTTGCGCCGGCGGCTGGGAAGCCCACGCATATCACTACGATAGGCTGGGAGTGAACCAGATTACCATCGGCGCGGTGATGGAAGCGGATAAGCCCTATACCGCCACGAACGGTACTTGTTCCGTGGCCTATAACCACCCACTGCAATTGGCCGGTTGGGATTACGCCCTCGATCATTTTTGGATTACGCCCACGATAGACCAACTCAAAAACACCATCGCCACCTACGGGCCGGTGGCGGCGACCGTCTGCGTGGGCAGTGCTTTCCAAATCTACAATGGCGGTATTTTCACCACTGATCAGGACTGCGGCGGCTCGCCCAATCACATGATCATCCTGGTGGGCTGGAACGATGCGGGAGGTTACTGGATCCTGCGCAACAGTTGGGGAACAGGCTGGGGTGACGATGGATACATGAACATAGCCTATGGCGTCTCCGACGTGGGGGAAAATGTCTCGTGGGTCACCTGGGCGGGCACCGGTCCGGTCCCGTTCGAGAAAATAAGCCCATCCACGATCAGCATCCCGTCAAATAGTACGACTCTCAACTGGACCTCCAGCAGCAATGCCACCTCCTACGAATACTGCGTGAATAACAGCGGTCACGCGACATGCGACGGCGGCTGGACATCCGTCGGTGCGAATACCAGCGCCAGCCTGAGCGGACTCCCAACCGGCATCCACTCCTGGCAGGTGCGCGCCTGGAAAGTCACTGAAAGCATCGAAGCCAACGGCGGAGCCTGGGGGGTTTTCGTCTCAGGGGCCATCTACAAGAATAGCATTCCAGTGGTCATTCACTAAAAGCCGGGCCAGGGACTGGGTTCGCCGCCCGCGCCTACCGACCGGGCAGATGATAGAATAAAGGGCTTATCCCATCACGAACGTTCATGGGTAGACAACAACGCCGAGAGGATCACTACATGAAAGAATACACCATCAATGTCGAAGCCGATACCTATGAGGAAGCCAAAGCGAAGGTGATGGCACAGGTCCCGGAAGGGCAACGAGTGGTTGTCGAGTGGATCAAATCAAGAGGAGTACCGCAATCCGTACAGGCAAGCGAGGAAACAACCGCGGCTGCCTTCGAGAAGGCGGCCAGCGAAATCCCTGCGGATGCGGTCATCCTCGATAAAAAAGAAACCATTCCACCGTCATCGAAAATTCTGCAGGTGGAGGCGTTCGATGAAGAATCCGCCAGAACGGAAATCAAAAGTCAAATTGGCACATCCGCAGGCACGATCAGTTCCATTAAAATGGCGGCTGCCGGCGCCAAGGGGATCTTTGGTGCGGGGAAGAAGCCCAATCAATATGAGGTGAAGGTACAGTATCCCTGCACCGTTGAAATCACGTACCAGAGGAAAGCCATTATTGAGGCGACAATCGGTTATCCCAACTACGGCGTGTTGGATAACACTTTCAACAGTGCGGCAGCATACTGGACAGCCCGCCGGATGACCCAAAATACCGATCCTTTCGTGATCTCTGTTTTCAAAAGCGATAATGATGCCAGAGAGGCACTTTTGGAAATCTCCTGTATTCACCTTAATCGGCATAATAATTTAACCTGCTCAGAAGTGCTGATCTATGGGTATTATCCATTGACCAGTTCGGGAGAAGAAACAGGACTCTTCGAGGCATTTATCGCCGGGGACGACCTGACCTATGAACTATGGGAAGAGGCGAAGGCAAGTTTCGCCAAACACGGGGGGCAATTGAAAAACGAACAACAACCGACGAGGCACTTCGACCCGTTGTTGAAAGGGAAACCCGAACCGCAGAATGTGGTATTTATAAAAGAGACCTATGAAACCACGAATGGGGAAAGGATCAAGTATCGAATTCACCAGGGACCGAATATTGCCTCTGCGCTGGCATTCCTGGAGGAAAACCACAATTCCAGAGACTGTACCGTGGTGGAGACCCCGGATGGCACGTATTGTCGGGATGTGCGCGGATTCCACAAGATGTGACCTTGTAGAACAATGAAAAAACAAACCCTTCAAAAGGTAAGCCGGGCATTACTGACCATGCAGCGCTATTCGTGGGAACAAGGCGTGACGGCGCAGGCGTTCCTGGAACTGGGTGATACAAAAACCTCCCTCATGCTGGCGCGCGAGGCGGCCCAGAGACAGCGGTCCGATGGCAGGCTGGCCTGCATGCACGAGAAGGAAGGCGTCACCGACCCGGCTGCGAACGGGGAAGCCGTGTTAGCCGCCGCCCGACTGACGAAGGACCCCGATCTGAACCTGGCCGCCGAGGCCATGTTGAATTACCTGCTGAAAGTGGCTCCCCGCGCCGCCGATGGAACCCTCTTCCACATCACCGACGGCAACGAGATATGGGTGGATTCCATGTACATGGCACCGCCGTTCCTGGCGGCTGCCGGGGAGGTCGATGAGGCCCTGCGGCAGGTCCACGGGATCAAGAGTCGTCTGTGGGATTCGGAAAATAAGTTGTATGCGCATATCTGGGATGAGGATAGCCAGGAATTCCGGCGGGAAGACCATTGGGGCGTAGGCAACGGCTGGGCCGCCGCCGGGATCACCCGGGTCATCAGCTCTCTGCCGGACGCACGGGCCAGCGACAAGCAGGAACTCGCTCTCCACGTAAAGGATATCCTGGACGGATGCCTGGTCCACCAGCGACAGGATGGATTATTCCACAACATTGTCGATCGCCCGGGTACGTTTGTGGAGACCAATCTGGCGCAGATGCTGGCGTACTCTATCTATCGGGGCATTTGCGGCGGGTGGATCCCGGCCGGTTACCGGGAGAAAGCCGACAGGATGCGCGCGGTTGTCCACCAAAAAGTGGACGACTCCGGTTATGTGCAGGGAGTTTGCGGAGCGCCGACCTTCGAACGGGCAGGGACAGCCCCGGAAGGACAGGCTTTCTTCCTGCTGATGGAAGCCGCCTGGAAAGATATGAAATAAAAAGATGTGCAGGCCGCAACACAATGATGCTATCCTTTTTCCGGGATAAAGGCTTTACCAAAAAATGCAGGTCATTCAATTGTGATAAGGGGATCGGAAAATGGGAAAGAATGGACTTACCCGCAGGGATTTCCTCAAATTGGTAGGCATCACGTTGGCAGGGTTGCCTCTTACAGCTTGCACCGTAGAAGCGGCAAAGCGGGAAACATCCACAGCAACGCCGTCCCCATCCCTACATCCGTCCCCAACTGCCACGCCGCAGCCACTCTCGCTCAGAGAACTGGCTGATAAGGCGAAGTTTGAACTGGGGGCTTCCTCCGACGGCTGGTTGATCGAAGATCCGAGATTTTATGAAAACCTGAAGTCGAGCTTCAACTTGACCGCTCTCAATTGGGGGGTAATTTGGAACGAATTTGAACCGGTAAAGGGACGCCTCGACTATTCCAGAATTGACCGGTGCATCAACAATCTGCGGCAAAACGGCCTGGAGGGATCAACAATCATTCGAGGCCACCCCATCTATTTTCCCGAAGTCAATCCCGCCTGGCTGGTGGATGGGAATTTCTCCTCATTAGAATTGACGGAAATTCTGATAAACCATGTTACTGAGATGGTCTCGCATTACAAAGGCATCGTGAAACAATGGGTGGTTGTGAACGAGCCATTCCTGACTGACTATCCATCCTGGCGGCCGAAAGATGTCATGTACCTGAAACTCGGCAGCGTGTATATCGACCTGGCTTTCCAGGCAGCCAGGGACGCCGATCCCTCCGCGACCTTGATCTTCAATGATACCGACAACCATACTCCACATGGCACTTCTACTAAACAAACCCGCGCAATCGTGGAAAGGCTCAACTCCAAGGGCCTGATCGATGGCGTCGGCTGTCAAATGCACCTGGACGGCTCTTACGCGCCGTGGATGGACGATGTGATCCTTACCATGCAGGGTTACGGCGTGCCGGTCTATGTGACCGAACTGGACGTCGATCTATCCCGCGTCACTGGAACCAGCGAGGAAAGATATGCCAAGCAGGCAACCATATTTGCGGATGTCCTGAAAGCCTGCCTCGATTCCACCGTTTGCCACAGCCTGAACGTGTGGGGAATGGCCGAAAAGTTTTCCTGGCTCGAGAAGGGCCTGGGCAGGCCGAACGCTGACGGCACCCTCTACGACGATCAATTTCAGCCCAAGCCGGCGTATTTTGCGATGAAAGATGTCCTGGAAAAATATGCCAACGGGTTATAAGAATTGAGTGGGACTACGCCTCCCGCCAAAGCGCGAAACGAAAAACCCGCCTGACCGAGTTGGGAGGCGGGGTATTATTTTCAACAACAGTATCGGATCCTATAATTTATGGCACTGGCCGATCAGGAATATACTTTCCTGGTTTTATCCATTTGTTAATTGAACCAGGCCGGTACGTATGGCGAATTTTACCAATTCCGTCCGGGAATGCATATTCAATTTCTTCATGATCCTTTCCCGGTGGCGTGCAATCGTCTTGTGACTGAGTTCCAATTGCTGACCTATTTCCAGATTACTGGCGCCTTGAGCGATCATTTCCAGGACCTGCCTTTCGCGCTGGCTGAGAACGTCAAGGCTGACGGCATTCGCATTGGTTTCTTGAATTGGGCCCGGGGCTGAAGATGTCTTCTGGCTTGCCAATCGTTGGTAATCGTCGAGCAGCCATCGCGCTAACGCCGGCTGGAGATAAATATTTCCCGCGGCAATGGTATGGATTGCTTCCACTAATTCCTCAGCCGCGGCTTGTTTGGTAATATATCCAGAAGCTCCCGCAGCAAGCATTTGCATGAAATATTGTTTGTCATCATGAACAGTCAGAGCCAGGACCAGGCATTCAGGATAAATGGACCTTAGCCTTCGAGTTGCTTCCAGGCCATCCATACCTGGCATGGTGATATCCATCAGAGTTACATCGGGTTTTGTGGCCAATGCCAGTTGAATGGCGCTTTCACCGTCCCCGGCTTCGGCGACGATTTCCAAGCCCTCCTGGGTCTCAAGGAAAGTCTTCAAACCGGCGCGGACAATTTTATGGTCATCTACGAGCATGATGCGGATTTTATTCATGTATCCCTTCCTCGTTTTTAATCACATCGTCCATTGGAACGATTACCACTATTTTTGTACCCTTCCCTGAAGCCGACTCAATCAACAGTTGGCCGCCAACCAGACTGACCCTTTCCATCATTCCTGCCAATCCCCAGCCATGGGGAGGAGTCAAAGGTTTCTCGGGATCAAAACCGATCCCGGCATCAGAAATCCGCAAAATAATCTTCTGCGGCAAAAAATCCACCTGTATGTGAGCCTCGGCAACCTGCGCATGGCGGACCACGTTATTCAAGGCCTCCTGAGCCACCCGGAAAAGAACGGTTTCCACTATCGGATCCAGTCGACGATAATGCCCGCTCACATCGATCGAGACGTTCAACCCCTTCTGGGCATTATTTTCCTGAAGATAATGAATGGCCGGGACCAGGCCCAGATCATCCAATTCCGCCGGTCGGAGGTCGTGGACCAGCCGGTAAAGACTCTGCGACATTTGTTTGCTGAGCAACTGCAATTGGTCCACCAGAGGCAAGGCATCCTTGCTTCTGGAGGCGCGCTTGCGAAGGGTGGCCAGAGCCAGTGAAAAGGCCGCCAGGATTTGGGACGTCTCATCATGGAGTTCTCTAGCGACCCGGGACCGTTCTTCTTCTTGAGCCTTGACAGTGTGCAGGAGGAGTTCATGCCGATAGCGATCGCGTTCTTCGATCGCGTCCAGATGCATCTTCTGCACAGCCTGAAGCTGCCGCTGCCTTTCCCGCTCAGCCAATTGGGTTGCCCTGACCAATCCCAAGGTGATCAGGATAGCGGCTGCCATCCGAACAACTTGAACAGGAAATCCCGACCAGGTCCGGAATGCTTCAGCATTGATGTATCTGGCGGGGAACATATTCGTGTCAGCAACAAATAATTGAGCCAGGCCATAGATGCCGAATCCCACGGCGGCGACCGTAAGGTGAGTCACAAGATGTTTGCGTTCTTCCCCCGAAGAATTCAATGCCTGCGCCCTTAATGAAAATGCCGCCGCGATTGCACCTGGAACAGCCAGAATATAACGGGCAAGAACGCTGAATAGTTGATCAAACCTAACCTGTTTTGTGAGCAGAGCACTGCCGGCGCTGATGGTAATGACCAGTAAATAGATCCCTAGAAGGCTAAATAATATTCGATCAAGAGTATGAGAAGAATGGGGAAAAAGTCGAAAGGCTTGAATATCAAAAATGATCAGAAAGATGAATGATGAGATGAGCAATGCCAGCCGGAACCATGAAACCCAAACTGGCAACGTCACCTGCAAAGAGTCAGATTGCAATAGATAAGCATCCACCCATTCATGAGTTCCATGGATCAGCCCAAAAATTGCCAACGGTCTCAATACTTTTGCGGCAGCAAGTGCAGGAAACCGCCCCCCTTCAAAGGCCAGAGCGATGCCCATGGTGAAGAACGTTAACCCATAAATAAAAAAGACAAAAAGAAGGAGCGTATCAAAGGAGGGCGAATTCATCATTGGGTAGTATACACGGGTTCAATTGGGATGTTTATGACAAATATCACCCCATTCTCATGACTTTCAACCCCTTATTCAACTCATTTTACACTTGTCGTTAATCTAGAATTAATCTAATATTGGGCTATATGACCCAATGTTACAAGAATAGAAACCAATCTTTGGGGTGTTCCACCTACTACGGCATTCCTGTGGAGCAGCAAAACACAATGGAAAGGTGGTGTATCGTATGACCAAAGTAAATAAGTGGATCATCCTCTCAATCGGGGCGCTTATATTAATTGCCTTGATCGTTGCCGGCTGCACTCCGAAGGGAACGCCGACGGCCACCCCAATCCCCACTCTACCTCCCGTACCCGTATCCATGGTACCTTTTTATGAGTCCTGGCTGACTTCCGGTCATGCAGATGCCGAGGCAGAAGCGTTCAATCATTGGAATGATGTCACTGCGGACCCGGATGGCGTTCCGGTGGCATGCGCCAAATGCCACACCACTGTTGGAATGGAAAATTTCCTCAATGGAACTCAAGCGAACATAGCCGTTCCTGGAGGTGTCATCAACTGTAATTCCTGCCACAATGAAGCAACCGACTCACTCTCCAGCGTAACCTTCCCCGGTACAGAATCGACTCCGGGAGTTTTGCTCGCCCACCTGGGTTCCGAAGCGCGTTGTATCGTTTGTCACAGCGGGCGCGAATCCAAGATCACCGTGGACGCTGCACTTGAAGGCAAGGGTGAAGATGTTGTCGATTCCAAACTTGGTTTTATCAACATGCATTACTTTGCAGCAGCAGCGACAGAATATGGCTCCCAGGTAAAAGGCGGTTATGAATATGAAGGCGCCATCTATGATATGAAATTCACCCACGTAGAAGACGTCAATGACTGTCTTGAATGCCATGATCAGCATAGTCTGGATGTGAAACTTGAGACTTGCAGCCAATGCCACGAGAATGCTAAAGCGAACGAAGATTTGCTCAACATCCGTATGTTGGGTTCAACCATGGACTACAACGGCAATGGCGATGTCACCGAAGGGATTTACTATGAAATCCGCGGGCTGCAGGAAAGCGCCCTCATTACGATCCAGGCCTATGCGAGGGAAATATCCAAGTCACCCATTGCATACAAGGCCGATGCATACCCCTATTTCTTTACAGACACCAATGCCAATGGAACAGCCGATGAAGGCGAAGGGAAATATACGTCCTGGACGCCTCGCCTGGTAAAGGCAGCCTATAACTACCAAATGTCCATTAAAGATCCGGGTGCATACGCGCACAACGCCAAATACGTCATCGAACTGCTATATGACTCTATTTCCGATCTTAATACGCAGTTGGCAGAACCGACCGACATAAGCAAGGCTGTTCGTAATGATGCGGCTCACTTTGCGGGCAATACCATGCCCTTCCGCGATTGGGACGACACCGGCACCGTTCCTGCAGGATGCGTGAAATGCCACACTGCTACCGGCTTGCCAACCTTCCTGGCAAACGGCGGCTCGGTCATAGTGACCAACAAAGGCGCCACCAATATCGTGGGCGTTGGCGCGGCTCCGGCCAGCAACGGATTCATGTGCTCCACCTGCCATGATTCGTCCAACTTCCCGGATCGCTTATCGATCGGCGAAGTGACAATGCCCAGCGGCCTGAAAGTGACATTCGGTGGATATGACGCCGATAAAAAGGCCATCGCCGATGATAACAATATCTGCATTTCCTGCCACCAAGGCCGAGAGTCCACGACCAGCGTCAGCATTTTAATAGCCGGAAAAGACCCGGATGCCGTTGCCAAGGGTCTCTCGTTCAGGAATGTTCATTATTTCGCTGCAGGTGCATCCCTTTATGGAACAGAAGCGAAGGGCATGTACGAATTTAGCGACCAGACCTACCTGGGAAAAAATAATCATCCTGGTGATGGTTCCCTGGCGAACTGCCTGGCCTGCCATGATACCCACTCACTCGAGGTCAATGTCGACACCTGCGCAGTTTGCCACAGCGGCGTGACGGATCCAAGAACCATTCGGTATGTAAACAATCAGACGGATTGGAATGGCAATGGCAACATTACCGAATCAATGGATGATGAAATCACCGGAATGAATGAAGCACTTTACGAGACGATGCAGAAATATGCGAACGATGTTGCCGGTGCACCCCTGGTATATTCGCCTGCCAATTACCCGTACTTCTTTATCGATACGAATGCCAACGGCAAGCCAGACAGTGATGAACTAACCCGGGCGAACGGCTATGCCACCTGGACTCCAAAACTGCTGATAGCGGCTTACAACTATCAATATGTCAACAAGGATCCGGGAGCTTTCGCTCACAATCCCAAATATGTGCTGCAAGTGCTGTACGACACACTTAATAACATGGGTGCAGATGTCAGCGCAATGACAAGACCATAAGAGATACACCATTCCATCCCAAGGCGGGAGCAGGATCGCTGCCCCCGCCTTGTTGGGCCAAGTCAGAAAATCACTGATTTTATCCTTTACTTTGGACAAGCATTTTGGAAATCGTTGGAGAGGTTGATGGTCAGGAATAGAATACTTTTCCTCAAATTCGTGTTCATCGCTGCAGGTGCTTGCCTGCTCATTGCTGTCACGATCCTTTTCACCACGCCAGCAAAGGCTTCTCCCGCCCCTTCGCCGCTTAATAAACCGGATAATATCGCCTGTTTTTTCTGCCACGGGAAACCAGATCAACAGGTGACATTGTCGAGTGGCGAATCGTTGAACCTGACTATTGACGCCGATCATTTCAACAATTCAGTCCACACCGAATTGGGCTGCACCGATTGTCATACAGAATACACCACCTTTCCACATCCCCAATTGGAAGCGCAAAACCTTCGTGATGTCTCGATCCAGATGGATCAGACCTGCCAGTCTTGCCACGCGGACCAATATTCAAAGGCACAGGATTCTGTTCATGCGCAAACATTGGCCGCCGGGAACAAGAATGGCGCTGTCTGTTCCGACTGCCATGATCCCCACGCCCAACAAGCCTTGACCGATCAGGACGGCACCTTGCTCTCTTCAGCACGGCTGGCAATTCCGCAGACGTGCGCACGCTGCCATAATGCCATTTACGAACAATATGAGCAAAGCATCCACGGGGCTGCGTTAACCCAGGAGAACAACACCGATGTTCCAACCTGCATCGATTGCCACGGGGTACATAATATCGGCGATCCGACCACTGCTGCCTTTCGGTTGAACTCTCCCCAAGTATGTTCCAAATGCCATACCGATCCGGCCAGAATGGATAAATACGGCATTTCCACGCAGGTGATGAATACCTACGTGGCAGATTTTCATGGGACGACGGTGACTCTTTTCAATAAGACTTCTCCCGATCAGGCAACGAACAAGCCGGTCTGCTTCGATTGTCACGGCGTCCATGACATCAAACCTGTGGATGATCCGGTCAATGGCCTGGCGATGAAGCAAAACCTGCTGCAGGCATGCCAGCGCTGTCACCCGGATGCCAACGCGAACTTTTCAAGTTCATGGATGAGCCACTATATCCCCAACCCGACCAAATTCCCGATCGTGTATTACGTGAACCTTTTCTATAAATTCTTCATCCCGGCAGTCATCGGCGGAATGACGGTTTTTGTCATCAGCGACATCATCCGGCGGACGATCGAACGCCGCAGAGGAGAGAAGCACGCATGAGTGTAAAAGGAACGCCTTCTACATCCAAAAAAACCAGGAAGAAGAAGCAGAAGCTGTATGAACGTTTCCATTGGTCCCAACGGATCGCTCATGGCTTACTCGTTATCTCATTTACAGTGTTGGGCCTGACCGGCCTCTCGCAGAAATATGCCTCTTCAGGCTGGGCGCAATGGATGATCGCCCGTTTTGGCGGGATCGAGATGGCACGCCAGATCCATCACGGCTTCGCTCTTCTCTTGATCCTCATCTCCATCTACCACATCCTGGACATCGGATATAAGATCGGCGTGAAACACGTTCGTCTGACGATGCTGCCGGGCATAAAAGATATCAAGGATGCGTTCCAGGCGTTTGCCTATAATCTCGGACTCAAGAAGAACCGTCCACAGACAGGCCGCTACACATTCGAAGAAAAGGCCGAATATTGGGCGCTCATCTGGGGCACCGTCATCATGGCGATCACCGGTTTTATGATGTGGAATCCGATCACGACGACGCGCTTCCTGCCTGGGGAGATCATCCCGGCATCCAAAGCGGCCCATGGCGGCGAGGCTCTCCTGGCTGTCATGGCGATCATCGTCTGGCATATGTATGGGGTTCACATCAAACGGTTCAATAAGAGCATGTTCACCGGCAAAATAACCGAATCCGAGATGCTCCATGAACACCCCCTGGAACTTGCCGACATGAAGGCTGGCATAACAGACCAGCCCACGGATCAAAAAGCGCTCCGCAGACGGAAGATCATCTACTGGCCAATAGCAGGAGTACTTGGGCTTGTAATGTTATTGGGCGTATACGGTTTTGTTTTTAGTGAGAGAACCGCCATAAGAACCGTCTTGCCAATTTCCAATCCCGTCCCGATATACGTACCACAAACCCCCACACCGGCACCAACGGATGCCTCCGCCGGCCTGACCGGACCATTTACCTGGGATGGAGCCATCGGAAATCTGCTTTCAGTGAAATGCCAGGCCTGCCATTCATCTGGAATTGCTTCAAAAGGCCTTGACCTGACCAGTTTCGCGAGCGTGATGAAAGGGTCCAGCGATGGACCGGTGATCATTCCAGGCGATGCAACGAACAGCAAATTGATCCTGGGACAAGAAAAAGGAAACCACCCCGGACAATTAAGTCCTGCCGAATTACAAGCAGTCATCGAATGGATCCAGGCAGGAGCGCCGGAAAAATAGATTTATATGTAGGAAACTTCTATTTATCGGTAGTTTTGCGGGAAGATACGACCGGCCAGTTGGCCGGTCGTATCATTGCGGGTCCAGCACGGGAATAGTCTGCTTTTTCGATTTTCGACTGGAAATTACTTTTGCTTCAGGAAGGGGATGATCCACTACCTTCAGATACCTTACTCCGAGAGAGAAGGCGAGAAGGCCATAACTGACGATCCCGGCAACCGTTATCAGTTCGATCACGGACGGGCGATAGGAAGTGTAAGTGATCACAGGGTCGCCGGGCAAATAAGAAAGGACAACCATCAAACCTGATAAATTGGTATCCCAGCGATAGGCAGCGACCCCAAAGACCACCAGCGCCAAGGCCAGCATTCGCCAGGAAGGCAGTTGTCTGGTCCGCTTTATGGTCAAAAGCACGGCTGGAGCCGCGATCCCAAGCAGAATTTCCAATACCCAGAAGTTGAACGATAGAGGCCCGTTCGTGAGCAAATGCAGGCCTTCTGTCCGACCGGGTTGATAGGTATAGGTCATCGAAAGAACGTCCCAAAAACGGATATAGAGGTAGAGGATCAGGACCCAGCCAATCATTTGAGAAACGCGATCGAGAATGCCATCATCCGCGGTTGCCCTTCGGGTGACTCGAGCAGCCAGCATGGTAGCAAAGACAGTCAATGCCATACCGGCGGCAATCGCAGAAACAATGAAGAGCACAGATATATCAGGGCGGTACCATAAAGGCCGGGCTTTCAGCACACCGTAAAGCGCCCCTAAAGAGGACTGATGCAGCATGGATAGCGCCAGCCCTGCAATGGCCAGATAAGGCGCATAATGATGGAAGTGTTCCATTTTTCCAACCAACTTAGGAAAACGAACTTGTAAAAGCGGTAGTTTGGCAAAGATGGGTACACTTTCGAAAAAAAGGACCCCCAGATAGAGCGTCACGCACATCGTTACTTCCCACAGCAGGGAATGCTTGTTCCAATAGACGAGCGAATGCCAGAAGCGATCTGGACGGCCGATATCTAATAAAAGGGTAAGTATAGCCATAGTATAGCCAAGCAAGCCGATATAGGTGGCGGTGCGGGCTACTGGTTCAAATCTTTTCAAACCAAAGAGGTAGACCACTGCGCAAAGGCTGAACGCACCTGCGCTCACCGCGATGGAGGTCAGATCAACGGTGATCCACAATCCCCAGGGCACCAGGTCGGTCAGGTTGGTTAACGAGAGGCCTTTTTGAAACACCATCCCACCGGCATATATTCCCCCGATTAAGAATAAGCCGAGTATACCCACCCACATCATCCATGGCGTAATCCGTAGTTGTTTCATGCGCTTTCCTCCTCAGCCGGCAGGTAATAGACCCGTGGAGAGGTACCCAGGTCTTCGCGAAGGCGGTATGAAACGTGGTTGCGCAAGAGTTGGCTCACTTTTGAATCAGGATCAGTGAGGTTGCCAAAATACCGCGCCCCCACCGGGCAGGCGATCACACATGCAGGGGTGGCGTCTGCATCTACTCCGGGAGTAAGGCCCAGAGCCAGGCCTCGATCGATCCTTTGAGCACAAAATGAACATTTCTCCACCACCCCGCGCGGGCGGCGCTCCACCTCTGGCTGACCCCACTGAGGAACCGCTGGATTTGGCCCGTCAAATTTCTTCCAGTTGAAAGATCGGGCCCTATAAGGACAGGCGATCTCACAATACCGGCAGCCGATGCATTTATCATAATCCATCATCACGATACCATCGGGCCGGTAGTGGCTGGCTCCGACCGGGCAAACATCTACACAAGGCGCTTGAGAGCACTGCATACACGGACGAGCCATATACACATCCTGGTTTCCAACCTGGCCTGTTTTTGCGACCACATTCCAGGAGATTTCAGGAGAGATATCATTATTGGCCCTGCATGCAAGGGTGCAGTACCCACAGCCGGTACACTTGGATTGGTCGATCACCATGGCCCATTTTCGGCCGCCTGCAGGTACCGCCTCGGAGGCGCCCGCTCGTCGGATCAACTGCGATCCAGCCAGAACGGTGATCCCCACCGCGGAAATCTTTAGAAAATCTCGGCGGTCAAATTTCTTTTCGGTCATTTCCGGCCGCCTTTCGGCTCATTCATGGAACGATACATTTTTTCGAGCCAGGGTTGTAATACCATTCCCCCGGCAAGCCCCAGCAGACCGGCGAGGATCGAAAATCCCAGCGGACCGACCGGGGCCGGAGTACCGGCTAAATTCACTCCGGTCACAGCGGTTGGCTGCATGGTTGGGGCAAGATCGGCGGAAGGCTGGCCGGCATCTGCTTTCTTCTCATGCATTTGCATGGCATGGCAGGTGGTGCAAGTGGTCAGGCTGGCGTCAAAACTGTGGTCAGGCATGGCATGGACATCCATATCCTCTTGCTGCTCAAAATGACGCAAGTGGCAATCCACGCAACTAACGCCTGCCTGATTATGGGTGGAATAAGGAAAGTTCATGGCCACTTCACTGTGGCAATTAATGCACAGGCCAGAAGGCCCGGATTCTTCCATGCCTTTGACGGTTTTCAGTGAAGCAGAATGCGAATCGTGGCAGACGGTGCAGGTCATATTTCGCTCATTATGAGTGCTGGTTTGCCATTCCTCCAACCCGAAACGAGCCTCACTATGGCAGCTGGCGCACAAGTCATTTGACCGGTTCACCGGAACAGGATTGGTTGCAGGTTCATAGATATGTTGATCGGGGATAGGATCGTGGCAGGCTTCGCAGGAAACAGAAGCGCTTTTCCAGGTGCCTGTAGCGGGATCATAATCTGTTGCATGGCACACCAGGCAGGCGCCGGGTTTTCCCTGATCGGTCCACATTTCATTAAATTTCACATCGCTCATCGAATGACCATGAGCGCTTCCCGCAAGGGCATTGCTAAAAGAAGGATGGCACATGAAACAATCCACTTTTTCCTGCGGGGAAGGTGGAGAAAAGACCTCTGGTTTAGCTCCAGCCAGAAGGTAAGTGGCTCCTGCAAACAACAGTGCCACAGCAAGGGAGATCAAGATACGTTTCGTATATTTCATCGGTGCTCACCTCCAATCGATCAACCTTTGACGGGGATCGGTGTCCGTCTGAAAACGGAACAATCGATGCACGATTCTTTCATCACCCCATCCCGGCTGCGGAAAACCTGCCAACAAGGCTCATTAGGCCGGGCAAATGCCGGGCAATTTTTCTTCTGATCTTCCGAACAATTTTTTTCATCCCAACAGCGTTTGCCCTTTGGTATTACCGGCAATGAAAGGGCCTCACTTTTCCAGCGCTTGTCGAGCCTGTGAAGGATGAGGATCGCCAGAAGCGTAACCGCAACAGGGAGGCCTACTCGAAGCAATGTACCAACAAGGAATGATAGGAATTCGTTCATAGATATTTCAAATACCGCTTCGGCGGTATCGCCGATCGTAAAAACGGAGTAACTCGCTGAGCAAATATAAGCAAATGACCGGTATTCCAATTCTCAATATTGTGAAGAACGTGATAATCAAAATACTTTTCATGGCAGCCTCCTTCTTATTTAGGGTCCTTCGTCATTATTAGTGTAGCCTCGGCCTCTCCACCTTTCAATCCGGCAGCCGCCGTATCTTTCCAATGGGATCGCAGACCCATAAAACCCCATCATTCTGATTTGGAATGGTGTTTGTGGCCCAATGAAGGTTCAAATAACAGGGTCAAATTGAGTAATAGAACCCAATGAAAACGCCTGCGGCTCACACCGCAGGCGTAAATGAGATCACTTGTAAAATCCGATTCGCTCACATCATGGCTTGATAATGCCTTTGCGAATGGCATAACGGACCAATTCTGCCCGTGAATGCAGCCCGAGTTTTTGCATGATATTCTCTCGATGCCGCGCGACCGTCTTGATGCTGATGACCAGCGCGGCAGCGATCTCCTCATTCGAGGTTCCTTCTGCCAGATGCCGTAAGACCTCTTGTTCCCTCTCCGTCAGCCCATCCAGAACATTCCTCGCTTCACTCGGGCGCTCTTGAGCAAGATAATCTTTCACCAATAATTTTGCCATCGAGGGATATAAGTACACTTCCCCCGCAGCAGCAGCCCGGATGGCTGTGAGGAGTTCCTCGGGCGCAGCCCTTTTGGGGATATATCCGCCAGCACCGGCTTCGAGCATTTTGAAAAAATATTCTTCATCCTCATGGATCGTCAGCGCCACAACCGCCACTTCGGGGTTTTTCTGGCGGATCAAGCGGGTGGCATCGATACCTGAAAGATCCGGCAGACCAATATCCATGAGGACTACGGTCGGTTTCAGGGATTCAACCGCTTTTAACGCCTCCTGGGCAGTGCCTGCTTCCCCCACGATTTCCACATCGGTTTCATTTCCCAGGAGCATTCTTAATCCGGACCGGACGACTTGATGGTCATCCACCAATAAAAGCCGAATCTTCACCTGTTTCCTCCTGTCGATAGGGAATGGATACTTCCACGGTAGTTCCATTTCCCCGAGTCGATTTTACCTGGAGCGTCCCACCTAAGAGAGAAGCCCTTTCTTCCATCCCTTTCAATCCCCAGGGAACACGGGCGCTTGAGTCGACCAGACTCACCTCAAAACCATCCCCGTCATCACTCAGCTGGGCCTTTATTTCTTCCGAGAGATAATGCAATGTTATACCAACGTGGTGAGCATGAGCATGTTTGACGACATTGGTTAACGCCTCTTGAAGAATGCGAAAGAGGGTGGTTTTTACCACGGCCGAAATTTCTTCCGGCTCCTTTCCATGGATTCTGACCTCTACGTCCAATTTCGTTCGCTCCTGCACATTCCCGGCGTACCAGCGGATGGCAGAAGAGAGGCCCAGGTCATCCAGGTGGGATGGGCGAAGATCTGCAATTAATCGCTGTAGTTCGTTGAGAGAATGATCCGTCAACAACTCCAACTGGCGAAGGTTCTGGCGGGTTTGTACCTGGTGCGGACTCTTTATCTCATTTTCGAGGCTGCGCAGACCCATGCCGAGAGCAGTAAGGGCCTGACCGGTTTCATCGTGCAATTCCCGCGCAATCCGCTGGCGCTCTGATTCCTGCGCCGCCACGATCCTTTTGTACAGCTCGCTTTTCAACCCTTCCCGTTGTTCCGATTCCTTCAGGCGGGCTTCCTGCAAATTCATGATGTGGCGGTCAGACTCCACCTGGAAAGCCCGCAAGAAGCGGATCACGAAAAATGCCGCTACTACTGCCATTAAAGCCCGAAACGCCTGCACCGGGAAACCAAACAGGTCTACAAATAAACCCTGATTCAGAAAATTCGATGGAGGCAATGGGGAGGCCGTGACGAACAATTGCCCGACCAGGCCATACCAGCCGAAAGCAATCGCAGCCCATAATGTATCCCGGCCAAAAGAAACCAACCCGGCCCGCCTGAAGACACGCTGTTGGACCACAAGCCCGGTCGCGGCGAAAATTGCCGCCGGGATGGCGAGAGAATAGCGAGTCCAGCTATCTGCCACGTCCCAGATCGTTGGAACGGAATAGTACTGCCTCAGGATAATTAACCCGAACACCCAAATGGTCTCCAGGCCCAATGGAACCAACAAGATCAATCGCCACCCGGCCTGGGAACCGACCATTAGATAGCTCCCAAAGGCTGCCAGAGAGACGAATGAAAAGGCTAACATTCCCAGGCGCAGGCCGGTCATCCAATGGGGAAAGGTCCCGCCACCGTATTCAGCAATCGCATGGTACAGTTCGAGCCATTCGTTCCCCGCATGGACCAGGCCAAATACCCCCAGAGGGCGAAGGGCCCGCCTGAGGCGGGCATCGGAGGAACGGCCTCCTTCGAGCATGACCAGCAAGCCCATACTGAAAAAGGCCAGGCCGTAAAAAAAATAGATGAAAATGATCGCGGGAATATTCATTCAGATCGGCAATATTCCTTATATAGTCAATATTACCATAGCCAAAACCCACGATTCGTATGCTTTTTATGTATCTCCAAGTAATGGGGAGGGACGCCTATCCAGCTTGCCGAGGCGACTAAACGCCATCGAAATCTCATTTCATTTGAAGTGAAAACGAACACAAGGCTAAAAAAATCCATTGAATAGATAAGGTCTATCTAATAAAAATCAAAAAGCACTGCCCTACCAATGGGAGGGCAGTGCTAATTATGACGAGAGCCGACATCTATAAGCGACCTCTAGATATCCAAATTCCTCACGGCCTTGGCGTGGGTCTGGATGAAGCGCTTGCGGGGGTCGACCGCGTCGCCCATGAGCATGTCGAAGGTGCGGTCGGCTTCGGCGGCATCGTCGACGGTCACCAGCAGCAGCGTCCGGTTGACCGGGTTCATGGTGGTGTCCCACAACTGGGTGGGGTTCATCTCGCCCAGACCTTTGTAGCGGGAGAGGCTGGCTTTTTCGGGGCTGAGGTTGAGCGACTTGAGCAGTTTATCCTTCTCTGCGTCGTTGTAAGAATAATGGACCTGGTTCTTGTAGACCAGGCGGTAGAGCGGCGGCTGGGCAATGTACAGATGGCCCTCGTCCACCAGGGTGGGCATGTAGCGGAAGAAGAAGGTCAGCAGCAGCGTGCGGATATGGCTGCCGTCCACGTCGGCATCGGTCATGATGATGACGCGCCCGTAGCGCAGGCCGGTCAGGTCGAAGTTATCGCCGATGCCCGTGCCCAGCGCGGAGATGAGCGCCCGCACTTCGTTATTGCCGAGGATCTTGTCCAGGCGGGCCCGCTCGGTGTTGAGGATCTTGCCGCGCAAGGGCAGGATGGCCTGGAAGTGACGGTCGCGGCCCTGCTTGGCGGAGCCGCCAGCCGAGTCACCTTCCACGATGTAGAGTTCGGTCTTGGACGAATCCCGCTCGGAGCAATCCGCCAGTTTGCCCGGCAGGGTCAGGCTCTCCAGGGCGCTCTTGCGGATGACCAGGTCACGGGCCTTGCGGGCGGCGTCACGCGCCCGGGCGGAGGTGAGACACTTGGCGATGATGCCCTTGGCTGCCTGCGGATTTTCTTCCAGGAAGGTGCCGAAAGCCTCGCCCATCACCTGGGTCACGTAGGTCTGGACCTCCGGGTTCATCAACTTGACCTTGGTCTGGCTCTCGAACTGCGGATCGGGATGTTTGATGCTGACGATGGCGGTCAGGCCCTCGCGGGTGTCGTCGCCGGAGAAGTTCGGGTCGGCATCCTTGAGCAGGCCGCTCTTGCGGGCGTAATCGTTGACCACGCGGGTGAGAGCGGCGCGCATACCGGTCAGGTGGGTGCCCCCGTCGACCGTATTGATGGTGTTGGCAAAGGAATAAACCGACTCGGTGTAGGCATCGGTGTACTGGACGGCGCACTCGACGCCGACACGATCGATTTCCTTCTCCATGTACACGACCGGGTGGAGGGTCTCGCGGTTCCGGTTCAGATAGCGGACGAAAGAGGTGATGCCGCCCTCGAAGTAGAAGGTGGCCTCCCGGTTCGTGCGTTCGTCCTGGAAGAAGATGGTCGTGCCGCGGGTGACGAAGGCCATCTCGCGGAAGCGCTGGGTCAGCGTATCGAAACGGAATTCCATCACTTCCGTGAAGATCATTGGGTCATATTTGAAGGTGGTCTTCGTGCCGGTTTCAGTGGCCTTCTTTAACTTGCCGATCTCCTTGACCGGTTCCTGCGGATGGCCGCGCTCGTAGCGTTGGAAGTAGATCTTTCCGTCCCGCTTGACCTCCACCTCGCACCACTCCGACAGGGCATTGACGGCGCTCACACCCACCCCGTGCAGGCCGCCCGAGACCTTGTACCCGCCGCCGCCAAACTTGCCGCCGGCGTGCAGTTTCGTCATCACCACTTCCAAAGCCGATTTCTTCTCCACCGGGTGGATGCCCACCGGGATGCCGCGGCCATCGTCGGTGACGGTCACCGAAGAATCTTCGTGGATGATTATTTCGATGCGCGTGGCGACGCCCGCCAGCGCTTCATCGATGGAGTTGTCCACCACCTCATAGACGAGGTGATGCAAGGCTTTGACGTCCGTTCCGCCCACGTACATACCGGGTCGGCGGCGGACGGCTTCCAGACCTTCCAATACCTGGATCGAAGTTGCGTCATAAGGAACAGATCCCTGATTATCCACAAAAACCTCCAAACCTTTTCCGTGGCACGCCATTCTTCCGCTGGATTACCGCAGAGAGTGTGTCCACCAATTCAATATTCTATCGCAATAATTTCTTTCTAGTGCCGCGATGCTCTCGTCCGCCCCTAAGCCTTCGCCGATCCTGCCTGTCGTTGGAGCTGCTCAAAAACGATCACCAGCCAGGCATTGATGTCACGGTAATAGATGAAACTGGCGGCCAGCAAGGCGGTGGATATAAAAGCATGTCCCGCAATGCCCACCAGCATGAACCACGAAATCCTGCTGCGGTGTGGACCAGAGGAAGTTCAGGCCCTGGTTGATGATCACGAATACCAGCAGGAACAAGCCCGTCGTCGGCATGGTGAACCGCACCATGCGCATGCTGTTCAGGATGGCCCGCATGGCATCCATTTGGAGGGTGAAGATCCCATGCGCCGAGAAGAACACCGGCATCAGCAGCCAAATGACCAGGAGCGCCCCAATGAAGAGCAGCACCTGCCCGATGAAGGGGCTGATGGTCGACAATCCCAGGGCAATCAGCAGCGCCGGCAGGCCGAAGAAAAATGTCATCGCCAGCCAGATGAGCGAAAGGTTCACCGACTGTCGGATGGATTTCCACAGGGACCGGGTGGCAGGCCTGACCACCACATTGCAGACCCAGTAATAGTACAGCGCGCCGATCAACCAGCCTGCCAGGGAAAGAACCAGGAACCAACCCAGCAGGACAAGGGGTGCGTCCAGGGTCCAATTGAGCGGGCTGCCCAAGGGGGTTTGAGCCGGAGCATCGGTCAGTTGACCTCCCAAAAGGCTGGTCACACCCACCGGAAATGTCCGCAGAATGAGGAACCAGTTGGACTGGTTGAGAACGTTCACCCACTCGGGCTGGGTCGTGACGGGCGGGAACAGGTCCGGGTAACGCAGGTGCGGCCCCAGCCACAGGAACAGGTCCAGCAGGATGGGCGGAAGGATGATGCCGATATGGTTGGCAACAGAATCGAATCCGCTCACCATGGATGCTACCAGACCGGGCGGGGGAGGAAGTGTGCCACGTTCGATTTCCATAGGGATTGATTCTACCACACGGGCGGATTTCGCACAGATGTTCTTTATAGGCGTTATTTTAAGGAAACTACTGCCAAATCCAAGTGTCTCCCTTCGCAAAATAAAAATATTGCGGGCCTCCACAATAACGGAGGCCCGCAATATTTCCCTACATACACTCTGGCGGGAGGAGTTGCCAGAAATTGAAACGGAGTTGTTCTTAGAGACCGGCCATTTCGACCTGGGGCAGGTGCTGCATGGCTTCCTGGATCGCTTCGGTCGGGTATTCGTAATCCTCCAGGCCGCCGTTGAGATAAGCCTGGTAGGCCATCATGTCGAAGTGACCATGCCCGGAAAGGTTGAAGAGGATCACGCGCTTCTCGCCTTTGGCCTTGGCATCCAGGGCCTCGTCGATGGCTACGCGGATGGCATGAGCCGACTCAGGCGCCGGGATGATCCCTTCGGCCTTGGTGAAAGCCACGGCGGCTTCAAAGGTGCCCACCTGCGGGACGGCCACGGCATCGATGAGACCGGCGTCGAACAGGGCGGAGAGGGAGGGGGCCATGCCGTGATAGCGCAGGCCGCCTGCGTGGATGCCGGCGGGCATGAAGGTATGACCGAGGGTGTGCATCTTGACGATGGGAGCCATCTGGGCGGTGTCGCCGAAATCGAAGGTATATTCGCCCTTGGTCAGGGAGGGGGTGGCGGTGGGTTCCACTGCCACCAGGCGGGTGCGCTTTCCATCTTTAAGGTTCTCGCGCAGGAAGGGATAGGCGATACCGGCGAAGTTGGACCCGCCGCCAACGCAGCCCACCACCACATCCGGATATTCACCGGCCATGTCCATCTGCTTGAGGGCTTCCTCGCCGATGACGGTCTGGTGCAGCAAGACGTGGTTCAGGACGGAGCCCAGGCTGTACTTCTTGGTTCCGCCGGAGGTGGCGGCCACTTCCACCGCCTCGGAGATGGCGATGCCCAGCGATCCGCCATTGTCGGGGTCGGCTGCGAGCAGGGAGCGGCCATAAGCGGTCCGGTCGGTCGGGCTGGCGAAGACCTGCGCTCCGAAGGTTTGCATGTAAATGCGGCGGTAGGGTTTCTGGTTGTAGGAGACCTTGACCATGTAGACTTCCAGGTCCATGCCGAAGAAATTGCAGGCCATGGCGAGGGCTGTCCCCCACTGACCGGCGCCGGTCTCGGTGGTGATGGCCTTCGTCCCGGCGATCTTGTTGTAGAAAGCCTGCGGGATGGCAGTATTGGGTTTATGGCTGCCCACCGGCGAAACGGATTCGTTCTTGAAGTAGATGTGGGCGGGGGTGCCGAGAGCCTTTTCCAGGCGGCGCGCCCGGATGAGCGGGGTGGGCCGGTAGAGTTTATAGATCTCGCGCACTTCTTCGGGGATATCGATGTAGCGTTCCGTGCTGATCTCTTGCATGATCAGGTCCATGGGGAAAAGCACCGACAGGAAATCGGGCGTGACCGGTTCTTTCGTCCCGGGGTGCAGGACCGGCGTGGGCGGGACGGGGCTGTCGGCCATCACGTTGTACCAGGCTTTCGGCAGGTCGGTTTCGTTAAGGATGAAGCGGGTTTGCTCAGACATGGGTTATCTCCTAAATTTTTGAATGGGTTCAGAATTTGAAAGGAAGGATTGATCGATCATCGATCGGCGGGCATGGAACCGATGGGATAGGCTCTTCAAGGTGGATGAAAAACATGCTGGAACATGGTCGGTCCTCGCTAATTCTATGGAATGAACAGGCTCGTCGCGGCGGCGGAACTCCGGCACAGGGCACTGGTGGTTTCCGCCAGGACAGAACCGTTGGAGAATTCACCCGGCGCGCTTTGCAACGCCGCTGGTGTGTCGAATGGAGCAATATAGTTGCTGCCTTCCTGCATAAATACCCCTTCAACCCGTTCGACTGGCAGGGCTGCCGCCCGTCTGGAGCGGGTCAGGAAGCGTGATAATGAGTTGGTCTGCAGGTTCATTTTGCTTCTCCTATGGTTCAGGTTCGTTGCTGCCGGGAAACGCAAACGCGTTCGTCCCTGGAACGGGACGAACGCGAAGTTCGTGGTGCCACCCGAATTAGGCTAGTAATAAATAATCCCTGCGGGGTGCGCAGGGAAAAGGCCAGCCTCACTCTTGTAGTCAGCTAGTGAACGGATCGTTCCCTAAGTGACTCCGCGGGATAACGGCTGCGGTTTCCGGCTCGGATTACTCGACGGGTCTCCGTCTTTCGTCCTGCAACTCCGAGGTCCATTCATCTTCATCGTGCGGGCAGGTCTTTCACCATGGTGCTCCTGCTCTCTGGCCGCCGTACGAAGATTACTCGTCCTCTTCGACGTTTTTGAACGTATTGGGCCTGATTATATGCAGTATAGACAAATTGTCAATAGAGGAAAAACCGGCTTCCCCCAACCGGTTTGCCCTTGTCCATTCTCCGGTCAGACTGTACAATCATTTCACAGGGGTTTCCCCCATGCAGACCACCGATACGCCCACCACAAATCCTCCCCCAAGAATGACCCTGCTTCTGCCCCTCCTGTGGGTGTCGCTGGCGTTCCTGGCCGGCATCGTCGCGGGGGACCGCTGGCCCATTCCTGCATATACGTGGCTGATCCTGATGGGAGTTGCCCTGGCGGCAGGGCTGCTGGTACGCATCCTGCTGCCGCGGTTGGCGCCCGCCCCGGATCGTTTCCCTCTGTCGGTCTTTCTGCTTGTCGTCCTTTCCATTGTGGCCTTTTGCTTCGGCGCAGCCCGCCTGCGCTTATCCGTCCCGCCGGTGGATGAGCACAACGTGGCCTGGTACCGGGACGGGGAGAATGAACTCCTGCTCACCGGCACGGTCGCCGGCCCGCCGGACGTGCGCGATACCTATACCAACATCCGCCTGGATACCACCAGCATCAGCACCGGCGACCTGACCTTTGACGTCAGCGGGCCCATCCTGGCGCGCATCGCCCGTGGGCGGGACCTGCATTACGGGGATGTGGTGCGGGTGCGCGGGCATCTGGTCACGCCGCCATCGAACGAAGCCTTCTCCTACCAGGAATACCTGGCCCGGCAGGGCATCCTGGCGTATATGCCGGACGCCGAAGCCACCATCCTGCCCTTCACCGGCGGCGACCCGGTCCTGCGCCTGATCTACGCTTTCAAAGACAAGGCCCTGGCGCGCATCCAGAAGATATTCCCGGCGCCGGAAGCCGCCCTGATGGCCGGCATCCTGCTCGGGGATGACAACGGCATGCCCGCCGGCCTCAAACAGGCCTACAAGAACACCGGCACGGCCCACATCATCGCCATCTCCGGCTTCAACATCGCCATCCTCGCCGGTCTGTTTATGCTCCTGTTCAGCCGCTTGTTCGGACCACGCTGGGGCGCGCTGACAGCCGTTGCCGCCATCGTCGTGTACACCATCCTGGTGGGCGCCAGCGCGTCGGTCGTGCGGGCCGCCATCATGGGCGGGGTGTCGATCCTGGCTGTGCAAACGGGCCGCCGTCAGAACGGACTCAACACGCTGGCGTTCACTGCCGCCGTGATGACGCTGGTGGACCCGAACATCCTGTGGGAAGTGGGCTTCCAACTCTCCTTTGCCGCCACGCTGGGATTGGTCCTTTTCGGCACCCCCTTGATGGACTGGTTCACCGCCCTGCTCAGCCGGCGGATGCCGAACAAAACCGCCCGGCGCATCGCCGCGCCGGTGGGTGAATTCGTCTTCTTCACCTGGGCGGCCCAGTTGACCACCTTGCCGTTGATGGCCTACCACTTCGGGCAGATCTCGCTGGTGTCGGTGCTGGCCAACCCATTCATCCTGCCCGCCCAACCGTTCGTGATGATCCTGGGCGGGCTGGCATTGCTGCTGAGTTACATTTCCATCCCGCTGGGCAAGATCGCCGGGTGGATCGCCTGGCCTTTTGCCGCCTATACCAACCGGGCAGTCGAGTTCTTCAACGGGCTGCCTCACGGCGTCATCTTCCTGCGGGAATTCTCGGCCATTTTCGTCGTCCTGATCTTCGCAGTGCTGCTGCTCTTCACCCTGCCGGCAGGACGGCTGAGAGCCGTCATCCGCCCGCTGCTGACCCCGGCAGTGATCCTGGCGGTGCTTGGGATCGCCACCTACCTTTTCTGGGCCGCCGCCCTGTCCAAACCGGACGGAAACCTGCACCTGACCTTTGTCGAGGCAGGTTCTTCCGACGCCGTCATCATCGAGACGCCTTCGGGTCGGACCCTGCTGGTCAATGGAGGCAAGAGTTCCTCCGTCCTGGCAGATGCAATCGGGCGCAGGCTCTCTCCGTTCGACCGCCGGCTGGACTGGCTGATCGTAGCCTCACCGCAGGAGCAGCAAGTGGCCGCGCTGCCGCGCTTCCTCGACCTGGCTCCGCCGGAAAACGTCTTATGGGCGGGCAATTCAGCCGCCTCCTATTCTGCCGGAGAGACGGAGCGCTGGCTGACCGCCAACCAGATCCCCGTCACGCAGGCGTTCACCGGCGCAACGCTGGACCTGGGCGAGGGCGCCACGCTCACGGCCCTGAACGTCTCCACCCGCGGAGCAGTCCTACTGATCGAATGGAACGGCTTCCGGGCGCTGCTGCCGCTGGGGGTCAATTTCGATACACTGGAAAAGTTGGAGAATGGCAAATCCATCGGAACGGTCACCGTCCTGCTGGTGGCGGATTCCGGCTACGGTCCCAGCAACCCGCCTGAGTGGATCGACAATCTCCGCCCACAGGTGGCGATCCTGTCGGTGGCGGCGGGCGACATGAGCGGCTTGCCGCATCCGGACGTACTGGACCAGCTCGGCGGGACGACGCTCCTGCGCACAGACGTGAATGGCTGGATCGAAGTCTCCTCGGATGGGCAGGGTTTTTGGGTGGATGTGGAAAGAAAGTAAAAATCAGAGTTCGGAGAAAACTTTGAAAACAACATTGGATGGAAAAACGGCGCTTGTCACCGGGGCTTCCAGCGGACTGGGCACGGATTTTGCCCGCGAACTGGCCCGCCGGGGCTGCGGCTTGATCCTGGTGGCCCGGCGGTTGGACCGCCTGCAGGAATTGCAGGACGAGATCAGCCGCGGATATGGAGTCCCGGTGGAGGTCATCTCGCTGGACCTGTTGGAGGCGGGTGCGCCGCAAGCCCTTTATGATCGGCTTCAAGCCTCCAAACAGCCAGTGGACATTTTGATCAATAACGCCGGTTATGCCGTTTTCGGGGATTTTGCGCAAATCCCCTGGGAAAAAACGCAGCCCATGCTGGAACTGGATATTTTGGTTCTGACCCAATTGATGCGCCTGTTCGTCGCAGATATGGTCGAACGCAATTACGGCTATATTCTCAACATTGCTTCGATCGGCGCGTACCAACCCTCGCCCACCTATGCGGCCTATTCCGCCGCCAAGAGTTATGTGCTCAGCCTGTCCGAAGCCGTCCACTATGAGTTGCGGCATACCCCCGTCAAGGTAACCTGCCTGAGTCCCGGCGTGGCACGCACGGAATTCCTCAACGTCGCCGGGCAAAAGCCGACCCTCTACCAGCGGCTGTTCATGATGGAAAGCGAGCGAGTGGCGCGGATAGGCATCCGGGCCATGTTGAAAGGCCGCTCATCGGTGGTGGCAGGTGGACTGAATTCGCTGTTTGCCTGGTCGATGCGCTTGCTCCCCCTTCAATTCCAGGCCGCGCTGGCCGATCTGGCCATGCGGGAATCATAGTTGATTGCCGGACAAGGCCTCCCGCAGCCAGACAACAACATCATCACGGCCGGGGAACCGCCCGCTGCAGACAACTTTCTCATCGATCACCAGCGTGGGCAGCACCAGCACCTGCGCATATTTGCCGATATCACCGGCGTCTCTTACCTCGGTGATCTGAATTTCCAGGTTGGGAAATAAGGGCTGCAGTTCCTGCTGGGCCGACAGCACCGTCCGCCGGACGACGTACCGTTCAGGATCCCCCAGGCTGAGGATTTTGATATGGATCACGCGAATGTTCCCTCAAAATGATCTGTTCGTGCGGCTGAATTCTACCTGAAAAAAACAGTCCTCATTAGAACTTCAGGTGCTTGACCGTCACCCCATCATTGATGATCTCTTTCAGCGCGTCGATGCCGATGCGCAGGTGCAATTCCGAGAAATCGCGGGTCACCTCCGCGTCCGAGTCGGCAGTCTTGATGCCTTCGGGAGTCATGGGTTGGTCGGATACCAGCAGCAATGCCCCCGTGGGGATCTTGTTGAAGAAGCCGGTGGAAAAAATGGTGGCGGTTTCCATGTCGACGGCCATGGCGCGGATGCGCCGCAGGTAGGTTTTGAAGACCTCGTCATGTTCCCACACGCGCCGGTTGGTGGAATAGACCGTCCCGGTCCAGTAGTCGTGCCGGCGGTCGCGGATGGTGGTGGAAACGGCTTTCTGAAGGTTGAAGGCCGGCAGCGCCGGCACCTCCGGGGGAAAATAATCGTTGGAGGTCCCCTCGCCGCGGATGGCTGCGATGGGCAGGATGAATTCGCCCACGCCGGGTTTCTTCTTCAAGCCGCCGCACTTGCCCAGGAAGAGCACCGCCTTCGGCTGGATGGCCGATAACAGGTCCATCACCGTGGCGGCATTGGCAGAGCCCATCCCGAAATTGATAATCGTAATGCCCTCGGCGGTGGCGTTGGGCATGGGTTTTTCTTCGCAGCAGATCATCGTCTTTTGGATCTCGGCAAACATGCGCACGTAGTTGTTGAAATTGACCAGCAAGATGTATTTGCCGAACTGCTCCAGCGGAGTGCCAGTGTAGCGCGGCAGCCAGTTCCGCACGATCTCATCTTTGGTGGTCATACGGCCTCCCACACCTGGTACAGTCCCAACAACCCATTGCTCCCGTCCGAGCGGAATGTTTCACGGACGGAATAACCGCTTTCCACCGCCAACTCTCCCAACTCTGCCCTCGTCAAAGTGGTGGACATAGCGCAGTCCGTGCCCGCCGCTGCGCCAGTCGAGCAGGTAATCGTTGGCATCAACATCTTCGACGGAGAGTCCGGCGGCATCCCAGGGTTGGATGCGGGTTTTGAGTTTATCGCTGGCGAGGAACTGCCATTCGGAATGGATGAACAGGCCACCCAATTTCGACGCCTCACGGGCGGTCTTGAGAATATTCAAGCGCGCCGGCTTGCCGGGGACGTGGTGGAGGACGGCAAAAGCGGTCACCCAGTCATAAGGCCGGTTCGCCGCAGGGATGCGCTTGCCCCATTCGCCTGCCATCAGGTCGACATGGACAAAGGTGGCGGGTGCATCTTCCCAACCCTGGCGGGCAACCGCCAGGAGCGGCAGGCTGAAATCCACGCCGGTATAGCGCCCGCTGTGACCGCGCCGCATCAGTTCCCGCGCCAGTTCGCCGTTGCCGCAGCCCAGGTCCAGGATGGCTTCCTCGCCGTGCAGCCGGTCCAGCACCTGCATAACGCCCGGTTGCAGCCTTTGACGGGTGGATGAAAACTCATATCCAAAGGTCTGGTAGAATTGTTTGTTCAGGGAAAGCAGCCGGGAGACTGTCTGGCTTTTCATGGTTTTATTATACTGTGTGCTTTGCCAAACCTTTTAGTGATATTTCATGTTTGACAAAGTACTGTGTGGATTTATGGTTAAAAAAATCAGTTTTCAGCAACTTCGCTCCCCCACCCCCCAAACATTGGCTCTGGCGCGCCTCATCCTGGAGGATGTACGCGCGGGCACGCCGGTATTGGAGGCCATCCGCCGGCATCCGATGGAGAGCGGGCACGTCAGCAAGTCGGCGTTGGTGACGGCTTACCAGCAAATGGTGGAGAGCGGCGATTGGGACGAAGACGAGACCTTGCTGGCTGCCATCCGCTTGAAACCGGTGCGGACCCTCTCGGGGGTGACCACCGTGACGGTCCTGACCAAGCCCTATCCCTGCCCGGGCAAGTGCATCTTTTGCCCCGACGATGTGCGCATGCCCAAATCTTACCTGCCGGATGAGCCGGGAGCGATGCGGGCGGTGGAGCATAACTTCGACCCCTACGCGCAGGTGAAATCCCGCCTGGACACGCTCACCTCAGTGGGCCATCCCACCGACAAGGTCGAACTGCTCATCCTGGGGGGCACCTTCTCCTCTTATAAACGCGACTATCAGGCATGGTTTGTCCAGCGCTGCTTCGAAGCCATGAACGACTTCCCTGCCGGGGAAAATATCGAAACGCCCGCCAAACGGCTGGACGAATTCTTTCTCTTCAACGAAAACGCCGCTCACCGGAATGTGGGCCTCTCCATCGAGACCCGCCCCGACGAGGTGACGCCGGAAGAACTGGCCTGGCTGCGCTCGCTGGGTGTGACCAAAATACAGATGGGCGTGCAGAGCCTGGATGACGCAATCCTGGCCCTCAACCAGCGCGGCCATACCGTCGCACAGGCCCACCAGGCCGTGGCGCATGCTTCGAGCCGCCGGGTTCAAGATCGTCCTGCACTGGATGCCCGGATTGATGGGCGCCACGCCCGCCTCGGACCGGGTCGATTTCCCCCGCCTGTGGGAAGGTCTCTGCCCGGACGAGATCAAGATCTACCCGACCCAACTGCTCGAAAATTCCCCCCTGTATGCATACTGGCAGCGCGGCGAATTTACACCCTACACCACCCAGGAATTGGTGGAACTCATCGCCGATATCAAGCCGTCCATCCCGCGCTACTGCCGGGTCAACCGCATCATCCGTGACATCCCTTCCACGCACGTGGTCTCGGGGAACAAGCGCAGCAGTCTGCGCCAGGACGTGCAGGCCGAACTGGCCCGCCGGGGCAGCCAATGCAACTGCATCCGCTGCCGGGAAGTGCGGGGGGAGAAGGTGGAACTCGAAAGTTTGGCTATGAACGACCTGGTCTATTATCCGGATGGAGCCGAGGAGCACTTCCTTTCCTTCGTCACCCCCGAGGACCGCATCGCCGGTTTCTTGAGGCTGTCACTGCCGGGCAAGGATTCGCCAGACCTCCACTCGAAAGACCTGCAGGCTGCCGCCATCATCCGGGAAGTGCATGTATATGGTCAGTCGCTGGCGGTGGGGGTGGAACAAAGCGGGGCGGCCCAACATGCCGGGCTGGGGACGCGCCTGCTGGCCGAAGCGGACAGGATCGCCCGGTCAAAGGGGTTCAGCCGCATGGCTGTCATTGCGGCGGTGGGGACACGTCAATATTATCTGGAACGCGGGTACCAGCGGGGGGATCTGTACCTGGTGAAGGATATTTAGAACAACAGCCGGTCTCTGCGAATTTCCCCTATTTCGTCGATTGCTCCCACTGCGTGATAGCCTGCCGGATGAGGGCCTTGATCTCCGGGTCGGGCACCGCATCGATGCCCTCATATTTTTTCAATCCGTCCTGCACGATCACCTCGCCGCCCGGCCCTTCGGTTAGCTGAATGCCCCGCTCCTTGAAGACGCTGGTGGAAAGTTTCGCTTGCAGCACATCGTCGATCTGCTGGATGATGGTCTTCATGGCAGGCGCGGTTGGAGGAGGCGCCGGAGCGGGTTTGATTGTTTTTTTCTCCGGTAGTGGGGTCGCCGGTGGGGTTGGGGGTACGGGAGTAGAGGCTGTCACAGACTGCGGGGTTGGTTTGGGCTCTGGCGTGGGCGCGTCGCTCAGCCACGGACGCATGTCCACCACGAAGGTCAACAAGCGGCGCTGTTGGTCGGGCTGCAGGGCGGCTTTGTCTTCCAGGCGCGCCCCATCCATTTCCAGCCAGACCTTGCCCGCCCGGGTGCGCCAGGCGCGCAGGATCTCCAGGTCGCCTTCACGGGCGAGGTTGTTTTCGCTGGGAATAGGTGCTGGCAGAACTCTATCGCGTTTGTCCAGGCGGTGCTGGATGAAACTGCCGACACCGATCCCCGCCAGAAGGGCTATGAAACACCAAAAAAGGAGCACACCGATTGTCATTTGTTATTCCTTATCAGGTGAGTAATGCTGTTTACGGTCTCTTCCTTAAAGTATACACCTGGCATTGGGGGCAGAAGTGCGTACCGCGTTCGCCCACCACGATCCGCTCGATCTTCGTCCCGCAAATGGGGCAGGGTTCCCCCGCCCGCCCATAGACCCTGAAGTGGTTCTGGAATTCGCCGCCACGATAGACCCAGTCGATGCTGGCGCCGTTGTGGCGAATGCCGGATTCGAGCACCTCCCGGATGGACATGCACAGGATGTCGGCTTCATTCTCGGTAATGTCGTCCGAGTGCGCCAGGGGATGGAGGCGGGCCAGGTGCAGCGCCTCATCGGTATAAATATTGCCGAGGCCGGAGATGAAAGATTGGTCGAGCAGGAGCGGTTTGAGCAGGCGGTGTTGGGAATGCAAGGCCGTAAAAAGCCAGGCGGGGTTGAACTGCTCGGAAAGAGGCTCGGGGCCGAGACTGTTGAAGATCTCCGAGGGGTCGTCTTCCAGCCACACCCGCCCGAATTTGCGCGGGTCGGTGAAGATCAGGGTCGTGTCGTCGGTCAGTTTTACGATGAGACGGTCATGCTTGGCAGCCTGATAGCCTCCCAGCACCACCAGCATGTCGCCGCTCATGCGCAGATGGATCAGCAGGCAGGTGGAAGTTAACTGCATGCAGATGAATTTGGCCCGCCGGAATACTTCGACGATCTGCTGGCCGCGGATGGTTTTGGCAAATTGGGCCGGTGAAGGTGTCACCAGGGTGCGTTCCCATAGCAGCTCGGCCGAAAGAACCGTCTTGCCGACCAGGGCGGGGCGCAGGAGACGCACAATGGTTTCAACTTCAGGTAGTTCAGGCATTTATTCTCTCAGGGAGTCGGTAGAAAATTGCCCTCTCCCCGCAAAATTGCGAAAATGAAGATCAAGTAAATGCAAACAATAGGAATGGAGATAATGAGTTGCGCTACAAAATAATGTCCCCACACGGCAAAGGCGCGCTGGATGAAACTGCTGCTGAGGAGGCTTGATTTGGGCAGCATTTTTTGCGCATCCCCACCCAGGTCCGTGATGTAACGGCGGAAGGAATCATTCTGGCTCTCCAGTGTTTTGATCCTTTCCTCCAGAGCATTGAGATATGTCGTCAGGTCATTCATGTTGTTGAATTGGGGCGACATGCTACCTCCTTGATCAAAGATGAAACAGGAATGATGTGATCCGGTCAGGAGACCGGGGATCTCTATTCATTGAACATCTGGCCGACGCTGCGACCTTCGTGGGCCCGCCGGATGACCTCCCCCAGCAATGGCGCCACCGTCAGGATGGTGATGCGCTTGCCGAAGGCTTCTCGCTTTTCGGGGGTGATGGGGACGCTGTCGGTCGTAATATATTCGGTCACCGGCAGCGCCGCCAGCCGCTCGACACAACTCGCCGAAAAGACGGCGTGAACGAAAGCCACATAGATGCGCCTGGCTCCATTCTCCTTGACCAGGTTGACCGCCTGGACGATGGACCCGCCCGTATCGATCTCGTCGTCGACCAGCACGACGTCGCGGTCCTTGATGTCGCCGATGATCGTCAGGGCCTGCGCCTTGGCGTCATTGGCAGCCCGTCTTTTTTCGATGAAGGCGATGGGAGCATCGATGCCGGCGGCGAAGTTGCGGCCCTTCTTGGCGTAGCCCAGGTCCACGGTGACGACGACGGGGTCCTTCAGGTACGGGCGCAGATTCTCTTTGACGTAATCCACCAAAATGGCGGAGGCATTGAGCACATCCCCCGGGACGGAGAAAAAGCCCTGGATCTGATAAGCGTGCGGGTCGAGGGTCATGTAGCGGTCGGCCCCGGCGATCTGGATCATGTCGGCCACCAGGCGGGAGGTGATGGGGATGCGCGGCTGGTCTTTCTTGTCGGAGCGCCCGTAGCAGAGATAGGGCACCACCGCGGTAATGCGGGCGGCCGAGTTCAGCCGCAGCGTTTGCAGGAGGATCAATAATTCCATCAGGTTGCGGTGAACCGGCGAGGCCGTATGCTGGATGATGTACACATCCTGTCCGCGCACACTGGATTGAAGTTTTACAAAAAGGTTCTCATTGGGAAATTCGATGATCTCCCGCCCGCATAAACGTTCGCCGAGGTATTCGGCAATTTTGTGGGCCAATTCCGGGCTGGCTGTGCCTGCGTAGAGTTTAATGCCGCCATAGACTTGGAGTTCGTTGGATTGTGCCATTCATTCACCTGTGCGTCGGGATTCATCAAAATTATACTCTGCTTGAACTGTACCGTTCGAGCACTTTTTGAGCAACCGCTATTGGGTGCTGCTGCCAAGTCTGATAACACCGGATTCATCAGTTGGATATAGGTTGACCCTCATTTAACTTATCTTACGGTTCTGTTAGCGCGTGTCCCGCTATGGGTCAAAAAGCAGTAAAATCTACCCTAAATATCCGGTCATTTCCTTTATTCTGGCGTTTTACAAGTTATGCTATACTGATATTAACATGCAAATGGAATCCATTGGTGCCGCCCGCTCCGCCTGGCCTGCCTGGGCCGAATTCCTTCGTCGGCGGGGTTGGGACAGCCTGGCTGCCTTTTTCCTGGAGGCTTCCGGCCCCTTCATGGTGCTGGGAGCGCAAGCGCTTTACCTGGGCAGTCCGTTCCTGCGCCCGGCCTTGCCGGACGATCAGCGGGACGCGCTGGCAGATATGCTCGAAGACCGCCAGGAGGCGCTCGCCTTTGCCGCCTTCCTGCGGGAGGAAACAACCCGGTGAATCCTTTACTTGTTGGCCTGATCGGATTTGGCATTCTCCTCATCGTCTCCATCATGATGGTGATCTTCTCCATCCTGCGCCGAAAGTCCCCCCCGGTTTTTCGTGATATCCCCGCTTTCGCCCGCATGCGCCACGCCGTTGGACGGGTGGTTGAGGACGGTACGCGGCTGCATGTGTCCCTCGGACACGGCTCCCTCCATACCCCTCAATCCGCCTCCGGTTTGGCCGGTCTGGTCCTTTTGCGCCGCCTGGCCGAATTGACCTCGGCGGGGGACGAACCCCCCATCGTCACTACCGGCGAGCCTGTCATGACCATCCTCTCGCAGGAAACCCTGGAGAGGGCCTCGCAAGTTTCTGCGCAAGGCACTTACGACCCCACCCTGGGTCGGCTGACCGGTCTGACCCCCTTCTCCTATGCCGCCGGCGCCATGACGACCATCCCCGATGAAAATATCTCCGCCAATGTGTTCATCGGCAATTTTGGTCCCGAGGCAGCCTTGCTGACCGAAGCGGCCGAACGCAAAAATATTTTCACCCTGGCAGGCAGCGACAACCTGACCGCCCAGGCGATCTTTTTTGCCAACGCAGAAGAACCACTGCTGGGCGAGGAAGTCTTTGCCGCCGGAGCCTATACCGAAGCCGGACCGATGCACATAACCAGCCTGAGAATACAGGATGTTTTGCGCTGGCTGGTCATCATTGCCATCCTGATCGGCGCGCTGGTTGAGATCATCAAACTGGCAGGTGCCTTGTGAACCTTAAAGGTATCCGCAATGCCACCTCCAGAATTACCCTGACCGCCTTTATTCTCGTCATAGGCATCTTCATCCTGGCAGGATTTTTCTTCCCGGTGGACCTGTTGACGGGATTTCGCGTCATCTTGCTGAACCTGGCGGTCATCGTAGCCGGTTTCGCAGTGCTGGCAGGCATCGCCAACCTGCTGACTGTCCATTTCAAGAAGATCCGCCGCAAGCAAAAAGGCTCCGTCTACAGCACCATCCTGATCATCGCGCTGGCGGTCACGTTCCTGCTGGGGATACTGGCTCCGTCCATCCCGATCATGGAAACCTGGTTTGCGGATACATTCTATTACATTCAACTGCCCATCGAAGCGACCTTGATGGGCATATTGGCTATCACGCTGACCTATGCCAGCATCCGTCTTCTGCGCCGCCGTCTGAATGTGATCACCGTCGTCTTCCTCGCCACCGTTCTGATCATCCTTTTTGGGACCGCCTTCCTCTCCCTGCTGGGGATGAACGGCGCCATCATCCGCCTTTTTGACCAGGTCTTTGCCACCGCCGGAGCGAGAGGCATCCTCATCGGCGTGGCCCTGGGCATGCTCGTCACGGGCCTGCGGGTTCTCTTCGGCGCGGACCGTCCGATTGGGGCGAAATAACCATGGCTGACATGCGCTGTCCCATGTGCGGCAAGTACAATGACGAAGAACTGGTTGAATGCCAGTTCTGCGGAGCGCGTTTGAAGCCCATGCTGGCAGCCTCGTCGGATGACCTCAATTCATTCAAGCCCGGCGAAGAACCGACCGCCAAAGATACATCCGAATTCGAAAAGGTCAAGCCTGTCGAAAGCGATACCATCCATCCCGGCGAAGCCCCCACGGTAAAAAATACGGCCGAACTTGAAAAAGCATTGCCCACCTGGCTGCGCGACCTGCGTGAAAAGAAAGCCGAGGAAGGTCTTGCAGCGGGCAGCGATATCATCAGCCCATTGGAAGGACCTGCCTCCCCGGAAGGCGATTCGAAAGCAGGCTTGCCCGATTGGCTGGCGGGTCTCGAAAAAGCCTCCACCGAAGACGAAGAGGTCCCGGATTGGCTGGCGGGGTTGCGCGGCGATAAACCATCCGAACCTGCCGGTACTCCCGAACCAACCTCCGAACCGTCTTCCGGCATTAGTGAAGGCGATTGGATGTCGCGTCTGGGTGGCGGGGAAACTCAACCCCCGGCTGCAGAAGCGACTCCCGCTCCCGCGGATGAGAACCCTGACTGGCTGAAGTCACTTGATGTCTCCAGCAGTGGGGAAACCCAACCCCCGGCTGCAGAAGCGGCTTTCACACCCGCTCCAGCGGAGGAGACCTCCGACTGGCTGAAGTCACTTGAAGGCCCCACCAGTGAGGAAACCCAACCTCCCGTTGCAGAAGCGGCTGTCACTCCTCCCGCCGTTGAAAAGAGTGCCTTCGAAGTGCCATCAGAACCGGCTGCGGCGGACGACACTCCTGACTGGCTGAAGTCGCTTGATAACTCCGGCAGTGGCGAATCTCAACCTCCTGCTGCAGAAGCGACTCCTGCGGATGATACTCCCGACTGGCTGAAGTCGCTCGAGGGTCCCACCAGCGGGGCGATCGAGCCTCCGCTCCAGCCTGCCGCCGAAGAAAATTTGCCCGAATGGTTCTCCGGGTTGCCGGACATTTCGCCGCAGACAGAACCAACTCCCGCAGGCAGCGGCGGCTCCGCTTCCATGGATAACCTGCCGGATTGGCTGAACCAACTCGAGGAAAAAGGCCCTGAGCCTTCACCTGCCGCGGCGGAAACACCTGAAGAGGCTGCTCCGGCCGTGACTGGCGGGGACACTCCCTCCATGGATAACCTGCCGGATTGGTTGGGCGCGTTGCAGGATAAGGGTGTCAGTCCCGAGACACCCGCAGAGCCCGCCCAGGCGGAGGTCACACCAGACTGGCTCTCCGGAACACCCGCCGAGACGGGTCCGGCCGCGCCAGCTGCATCCGCGGATGTACCGGATTGGCTATCCAACCTGGAAAGCCTGCCAATTTCGCAGGCTGAAACACCATCAGCCTTTCCCGCGGACGCAATTACCGATTCGACCACACCACCTGGTGAAACACCCGCCTGGCTGACCCAACTGCAGTCAGAAATCAACGACGCAGAGGAAGTCGAAAAACAAAAGGACAATTTCGAACCGGCTCCCAAAACTCCGATTAAAACCCAATGAAACCGGGCCGCTGCCCGATTGGTTGTCAGGCATCGACCACTCTGCGCCGCCTACCAGCGGACCCCCTGCGCTGATCGTCGAAGACAAAGATCCCGCCACAGCAGAGACAGGTGATGCGGCTTTCTCCATGGAAACCCCGGATTGGCTATCGAAACTCAAGCCGGAGCAGAGCGGAGAAAAAGCCCCCGCGCTGGAAGACGACCAAGCACCTTCGGATGATCTTGAGGCCGGCGCCTTGCCTTCGTGGGTGCAGGCGATGCGTCCGGTGGAATCGGTCGTCTCGGAAGCGGGCGCCGGCTCACTCCAGGAGGACCAGGTCACCGAACAGAGCGGCCCCCTGGCAGGTCTGGTAGGGGTACTGCCCTCAAGTCCCGGGCTGGGCGCACTGCGCAAACCTCCCACCTATTCCATCAAACTGCATCTGTCCGATACGCAGCAGCGTTACATCACCTATTTCGACCGCCTGATCGCCGAGGAAACGCACTCCCGCGCCGCCAAAGCGGCCCGGCCCGGCACGAATCGGGTATGGCGGTGGATCATCTCGCTATTCCTTATCCTGGCGATAAGCCTGCCCATCTTCACCAGGGTGCGGGTGGCGTCGCCGCTTGGATTAAGTTCATCCGACACCATCTACGGAAACGCCTTCGGGGCATCTGCAAAAGTGATCTCCGATCTTCCGGCCAATGCGCCCGTCCTGCTCACCTTTGATTATGAGGCAGCCCTCTCGGCTGAACTGGAAGCCGCCGCAGCGCCGCTGGTCGATCAGTTGATGGCCAAAGGCGCACGCCTGGTGGTTGTTTCCACGTCTCCAACGGGTCCGGCCCTGGCCGAGCGGTTCCTCCTATCCACCCCGCTGGTCAACTCTCATCAATATAGCAGCGGTGAGGAGTATTACAACCTGGGCTACATCGCGGGTGGAATGTCGGCCATCTCCTACTTCTCCGGCGACCCGGCCGGGGTAATGCCGATTGCCTTGAACGGCAGCCGCGTGTGGGATGACCCTGCTTTGAAAGGTGTGACCGAACTGAGTAATTTTGCGGCCATCTTCATCCTGACCGATAATGCAGATACAGGCCGCAACTGGGTCGAACAGACCCGGCCATACATTGGCACTACGCCCATGGTCATGGTGGTCAGTTCCCAGGCTGAGCCGATGATCCGGCCTTATTTCGCCTCGGGTCAACTACAGGGATTGGTTTCGGGCCTGCTGGATGCGAAGATCTACGAACAGAATTACAGTCGTCCCGGCCTGGCGAACCTTTACTGGAGTTCGTACAGCCTGGGCACATTGATGGCCGGGATCTTGATCGTTGTCGGGGCGGCCTGGAATTTGTTCAAGGCCTGGCAGATGCGCCGCAAATCCACCGGAGATGAGGCCTGACCATGCCAGTGACCCTTTCGCATGAATTGATCGGCGGCTTGATCGGCTTCCTGCTCACCTTGATGGTGTTGAGCTACCTCATCGGAGATAATCCCTTCTTCCGGGTGGCCGTCTACATCTTCATCGGCGTCGCGGCCGGTTATGCTGCCGCCGTGGCATTGCGGCAGGTGCTAGGCGCACGCGTTTTCACTCCCCTTCTCTTTGGCAGTATTTCCGAGCGGGCTATTGCGCTTATCGGGCTCATCATGGGGGTGCTCCTTTTGATGAAGATCTCGCCACGGACCGCCCGGTTGGGCAACCCCATCGTGGCTTATATGGTGGGCGTAGCCGCAGCCGTATCCATCGGCGGGGCCATCCTGGGGACGCTCATCCCCCAGACCCAGGCCTCCATCGCCGCCATGGACGTTACCGCAGTCGGGAATAACTTCCTCGAACAATTCGTCTACGGCCTTTTCATGCTGATCGGGACGGTGACGACGCTGGTCTATTTCCATTTTGGGGCCAAGACCACCCCCGCCGGCCCGCAGCGCAATAAATTTGTGACCATTCTCGCAAGCATAGGGCAGTTCTTCATCGCCATCACGCTGGGCGTTTTGTTCGCAGGCGTATTTTCAGCCTCCCTGTCGGCGCTTATCGGACGCATTAGCGCCATCTCAGACTTCTTCATCAAGATCCAATCACTCTTCCTATGAAACCCTATTCCATGTATGCCATGAGACCAGGTTATGCCACCATCAATCGTTGATGCCAATTCTCTCCTGGCAGTCGATGTAGGCACGGTGAGCACTCGCGCCGCCCTCTTCGACGTAGTGGAAGGCTTTTATCAATTCATTGCGTCTGCACAGGCACCTACCACCGCAGCCGCGCCGTATAAAGACATCCGCGAAGGCGTCCATCAGGCCATCGACAACCTGCAAACCGTCACCGGGCGGAAGTTCCTGGGGGATGACCACAGCCTGATCATCCCCTCGCAGGGCGGCCTGGGAGTGGATACATTCGCGGCCACCCTTTCTGCCGGCCCGGCCATCAAAACCGCCGTCGTGGGGTTGTTGAACGATGTTTCGGTCGAGAGTGTCCAGCGATTGGCGCGTTCGCTCTATACCCGCATCGTCGATACGATCGCCTTGAACGACAAGCGCAAGCCCGAAGAGCAGATCGATAGTTTGCTGCATCTGCGCCCGGACCTGCTGCTGGTGGCGGGCGGGACCGATGGCGGCGCCACCCATTCCGTCCAGCATTTGATCGAGACGATCGGCCTGGCTTGTTATCTCTTGCCCGCCGAAAAGCGACCGGCCCTGCTGTACGCCGGCAACAAGGACCTCGCCGACGAGATCAAGACCACCCTGCAGCCACTGACCTCCTCGCTGAGCATCAGCCCGAACCTCCGTCCCGACCTGGAAACGGAAAACCTGCTGCCTGCCCAGAGCGCACTGGCCGAGCTGTATACCCAGATCCGCCGGGGGCAGATGGGCGGGGTGGACGAGTTGAATTCCTGGTCTGCCAACACATTGATGCCGACTGCCTTTGCCGAAGGGCGCATCATGCGCTTCCTCAGCAAAGTCTATGATTCGAGCAAAGGTCTCCTAAGCGTGGACCTGGGCGCATCCGCCACCACCGTCACCGCCGCCTTTGGAGGCGAGTTGACCATCGGGGTTTACCCGCAGTTGGGGTTGGGTGAAGGCCTCGCCAGCCTGCTGCGGTACACCAGCCTGGAAGAAATAGCCAAATGGCTGGCGCTTGAGATCCCCATCGAAGAGATCCGGGATTATATTCATCAAAAATCGCTCTACCCGGCCTCCGTGCCTGCCACCCCCGAAGATCTGGCGATCGAGCAAGCCATTGCCCGGCAAATATTGTCGGTGGCGCTCTCCACTTTATCCAAAGATTTTCCGCCCGATCGCGTTCGCCGGGCCGCCCCCGGGTTGAGCCCTTATTTCGAGCCCATCCTGGCCTGCGGCAGTGTGATCACACGTGCGCCCACCCTGGGACAGAGCCTGCTGCTCCTGTTGGACGCCATCCAGCCCGTGGGCATCACCACCATCATCATGGACCAAAACAATCTGCTGCCTGCGCTGGGCGCGGCCGCCAGCCGGAATACGATGCTGCCCATCCAGGTGTTGGAATCGGGCGCATTCATGGGCCTGGCTACCGTGGTGGCGCCATTTGTGCGCGCCCGCCAGGGAACGTCCATCCTTAAGGGCAAACTGGTTTATCAGAACGGCAACGAGAGTCACCTGGATGTGAAGCAGGGCGCTTTGGAATTGCTCCCCTTGCCGACCGGGCAATCCGCCCGGCTGTACTTGCAGCCTCTGCACCATGCCGACATCGGCTTCGGACCCGGCCGCACCCGCACCGACGGCATTCCCGTCAGCGGCACGGCGCTGGGTGTGGTGATCGATGCGCGCGGGCGGCCTTTGCATTTCATGGCAAATACCGTCCGGCAGCGCGAGATCATCAAAAAATGGATCTGGACATTAGGAGGCTGATTCTTCCATGCTGGCTCCCGTAGCGCACATCCTACCCCTGACCACCGTGCGGCGTGAACGATTGCTGCCCCTTTCCGGCCGGATCACCGTCCGTGAAGGTCAAAAGGTGAGCCCAATCGATGTGGTGGGTGAGGCCAACTACAGCGAGGAACATCAGTTCATCGATGTGGGCCGCCACTTTGAATTGCCGGCTTCAGCCGCCCAGAAACTCATCCAGGTCAAAGCCGGAGATCATGGTTTCCAAAGGCGACATCCTCGCCCGCCAGGGAGGCCTGGTGCCGCAAACCATCAAAGCGGCTGCGGGTGGGCGTGTTTTGGTGGTCGGCAACGGGCAGGTCCTGCTGGAAATAGGTGAAAACAAATTCGAACTGCAGGCGGGGATGCCGGGGACGATCACGAAGATCATCGACGACCGCGGCGTCGAGATCACCTTCAACGGAGCCCTGGTGCAAGGCGTTTGGGGCAACGGCGGGATGGATGTGGGTGCCCTGGTGCCCCTGCTTGAGTCTGCAGATGAAACCCTGACCGCCTCACAGTTGGATGTCAGCCGGCGCGGATTGATCATCCTTTCCGGTTATTGCGGCGACCCGGCTGCCTTGCGCGCCGCGGCAGAGTTGCCCGTGCGAGGGTTGATCCTGGGCAGCATGTCACCGGCCCTCATTCCGCTGGCTCTGCAAGCCCATTTCCCGATCATCCTGGTGGATGGATTCTGCAAACGTCCAATGAACAGCACGGCTTATAAACTTCTTACGTCGAGTGGCAAGCGCGAAGCCACTCTGAATGCGCTCCTGCCAGACCGCCAGACCGGCGCGCGGCCGGAGATCTTTATCCCGCTGCCGGTGACGCAGGAACCGCCTTTACCCCGCGAAAGTGAAACCTTCGCACCGGACCAGCCCGTACGCCTTACCCGCAATCCGCATGGAGGCGAGGTGGCAACGCTGGTCAGCCTGAAACCCGGCCTGACGGTCATGCCCAGTGGCCTGCGCGTGCCCGCAGCCGAAGTGCGATTGGAATCAGGCGAGCAGGTTTTGGCGCCGCTTGCTAATTTGGAAGTCCTGGGGTAAGATATTTAAGACCACAAGGAGGAAGTGAGCAATGTTGGACGAACCCAATAATTTCAATGATGGTGATATGGAAAGTGAAGCCAATGACGATCTGGCTGAAGGCGAGGCTCCACCCGAGGAATCTAGTAATCGTACTTTCTTAATTGTTGGTGGAATTCTGGGTGGCCTGATCTTATTGACGCTGGTATGTGTGGCGGTGTATATCTTCTACCTGGGACCGCGCCTGAACGCGCAGAAAATCAACACCCAGGCCACCATCGAGGCCAACAATATCGTCGTCGTCCAACAGATGACATCCACGGCCGAGGCTGCCTTGTGGACACCCACCCCCGAGCCATCTGCAACGCCGACCAACACCTCCATCGCCACCCTGGCGGCGGCCGCGACATCCACCCCTGTGGTGGCGGTCAATACGGCTGTACCGACCAATACGGTGGCAGTGTCTGAATCGGCTACGCTGTCGTTCCTGCAAACACAGTTGTCCGTCCAGTTGACTCAGACGGCTGCCTACAAGGCTACCACTACGAAAACATTGGCTGCCACCGGCTTCTTTGACGAAGTCGGCTTGCCCGGCCTGGTCATCCTGACGGTGGCTCTTGTGGGAGTTATCTTCCTGGCCCGGCGGTTGCGCGGCGCCACGGCAAGATAAATCAAGAAGAACCTTTATAGGAGCACTTTGCTGCTCCTATTGGTTGTATATCATGAACCCGCTTGCGCGGGTTCATGTTTTTTAATTTCCATTTTGTAGTGACGATTTTACTCGATATGCAAAGCGACCCTGCCGACTGAAGTCGGCGCTACAAGAAGTTTACGTCACACTGGCAGCCACCGACCCGCCATACCCCAGCAAGGCTTTCACCATTTCGGGGTCGCGCCCTTCCGCATACACCCGCAGGACCGGCTCGGTCCCGGATGGGCGGATGAGCAGCCAGGAATCATCTGCCATGATGTATTTCACCCCGTCGATGTTGCTGACCTCGCTTACTTTTTGGCTGCCGATCTCGGCGGGAGCCTGCTTGATCAGGTAATCGGTCATCTCGGATTTGGCCACCGGGCGGTGAAGCCGCAGGTCGGTGCGCTCATAGTAGGCCGGTCCCACCTCTGCCAGCAGGTCTTTGACCAGGTCGTGCAGCGACCGGTGGGCGGCCGCGATGATCTCCACCAGCAGCAGTCCCATCACCGGCCCATCCCCCTCGGGGATGTGACCTTTGAACGAGATGCCGCCGGATTCTTCACCGCCGAGAAGGACATCCTCGCTCATCATGTAGTCGGCAATGTGGTTAAAGCCCACGGGGGTCTCGTACAATTTCAGACCGTAGCGGCTGCACAAACGGTCGATCATGCGGGTGGTCGAGACGGTCCGCACCACCGCGCCGCTCCAACCCCGTTTTTCCACCAGATACTTCAACGCCAGGGCCATGATCTTGTGCGGGTCGACAAATTTGCTGCGCTCATCCATGGCGCCGATGCGGTCGGCGTCGCCATCCGTGGCCAGGCCGAAATTGCCCATGCCCGCCCCAATGGCCCCGGCCAGCGCGCCCAGGTATTTGGCGATGGGTTCGGGGTGGATGCTGCCGAAACCGGGGTTCATTTCCCCGCGGATCTCGGAGATCTCGCAGCCGCTCCCCTGCAGGAAGGATTTGATCACGCCCCGCCCGGAACCGAACATGGAGTCCACCACGAAGCACTGCGGGTTTTCGGCAATGATGTCGGAGTTGATCAGCGTGCGCACATGGTCGAAATAGGCCGGCAAGGGATTGAATTTCTGGATCAGCCCCTTCTCACGCGCCAGGTCGAAATCCATCAGGTTGGGACCGCGGGCGCGGTTCTCGTTGTCGTTCAGGTAGACCTCCACCCGATGGCATTGTTCCGGCAGCGCCGACCCGCCGTAGGCGGCTTTGAGTTTGACCCCGTTGTAGCGGGGGGCGTTATGGGAAGCCGTGATCATCACCCCGGCGATGGCATTGAGTTTTTTGACGGCGTAAGAAATGACCGGCGTGGGTGCATCCGATTGGGCCAGGTAGACGGTGAAGCCGTTGGCAGCCAGGACGCGGGCCACATCCCCGGCATAGCGGTCGGAGAGGAAACGCGTGTCGAAGCCCACCACGCATTTGGTCGGGTCGGGGGCGGGGCCGCCGTTGCCGGATTTATCCCAATGGTCCGAAGCAACCGCGTCGGCGATAGCCTGGGTAAGCATGCGCAGGTTGCTGAAGGTGAAGGTATCTGAGATAACGGCGCGCCAACCGTCGGTGCCAAAATGAATGGTCATTGATATGACTCCAATCTATATTTGTCGTTTGCCGTACTAAACCCGCTCTTCACATTCATGCAATACCGGCAACGTCAGCGCGGCCTTGCACGAATTGGGATGCAAAGGATATGCTCAGGGGGTTGGTGTGCTTGTAATGGGAGGTACCTGCGTGGTTGCCGTGAGCACGGTCTGCAGCACCCACCCCTGGATATTGTTCACCAGGCGGATCTTGACCCACACGGCACTGCCGACGGTCTGTGTTTCATCCAGTACCTGCACAATGCTGCCGTTGACGAGCGTGGCAACCACCGACCCGGCTCCCGCCTCCGTCCGCACCAGGGCCCCGCCGCCGGAGGAGGCGTCGATCACTGCGTATGCGGGGGTTGCCAGCGGGGTGTCGGTAGGCCGGGGGGTATCACTGGGGACCGGTGAAAAGGTCGGCGTGGAACTGGCCTTGATGGTGGGAGTAAAGGCAGCCGCCTGGACTACGGTCGGGACTACGGCGGTCCGGCGGGTGCCGGTGATGCCGTCCCGCAGGGCGCCGCCCAGGCCTGAAACCAGGGTAAGCAAGCCGGTGAAGTACACCAGCGCCGCCACTGCGAACAATCCCACAATGACGGTCAGTACATATCCGCCGGCCCGGGCGGGTTTGAAGCGCAGGCTCGCCAGGACGATCATGGAGACACCCATCGCGACCGCCAGGTGGACCAGGAAGACCAATGCGCCGTCGGGCCACAACTGGGGGGATTTAACTCCCCACCCCACCCCGGCCGCGCTGATGGGCAGGAAAAATCCATAGGCCAGCATGATGCTCGGCAGGATGGGCTTCTGTTCGCTGCGCACAAAGGAGATCACCAGCAAGACCGCTCCCAGCGCCACCAGCACCAGGTCGGGCCACCACAGATGCGCATGGATGTTGGCATGGAAGAACGGCAGGGGCATCCACAAGCGTCCCACCCAGCCTGCCAGTGCGCCGGTCAGGAACACGAGCGCAGAGGCAACCAGCATCACCATAAAGGTTTGCAGGAAAAAACGCCACGAACCGGTCATGGTGGCGAGGGAAAAACCCACCCACGGTGTCAATAGTGGCGCCAAAAGGATACCCAGCAGGAGCAAGGCGGGAGATTCCAACAGGTACGCCGCGCCCAGGACCGCCCCGCACAGAAGGGCAAAGAGGAAGAACTCAATGGACGGGAACGCCCGCCTGGAGAGATTCTCCAGCAAAGAGGCCCGCTCGGTAGCACCCGGGATGGTCAGCCGGCGGGAGGCCTGCCTGCGCCGCGAGCGAGGTAAATGGGCGTTCTCCACCAGCGGGGTAAATCCCTCCGGCAGGATGATTTCCTCGGGAAAGCTGGCTGGCTCAGACGCAGGTTCTTCCGGAGCAGCCGTTCCCTCTGCTTCCAGCGGATCTTCTGAAAAGCTCATATTCTCTTACTCTTTTCCAGTTTGATGACTTATGCTCCTGGCATAAATACCCGAGCAAAAAATAGGCGAATTTCCCGAAATTTGAAACTGGTTTATATGGATGTTTTTGCAGTCCTCTGTAATTATACAACAACGGAGGGCGGCAGGATGAACCTGTCGCCCTCGGCATTTATGACCAGATTACGGTGAAAGGGTATCGACTTAAACCCAGCCGCGCAGCAGCATGGCTTTGACCACCCGGTCGATCGCCACCATGTAGGCGGCGTCGCGCATGTTGACCTTCTGCTTGAGCGACATATCCAGCACGGCGTGGAAAGCCTGCGTCATTTTGGTATCGAGCCTCTCCAGGACCTCTTTCTTCGTCCAGTAGAAGTTCATATCGTTCTGGACGCTCTCGAAGTAAGAGCAAGTCACGCCACCGGCGTTGCAGAGGAAATCGGGGATGTCGAAGACATTATTTTTCTTGAGGACATCATCGGCTTCGGGGGTGGTAGGTCCGTTGGCCCCTTCGGCGATGATCTTCACCCGCTTGGAGATCTTGTTCACATTCTCGCCATTGATCTGCCCGCCCAGCGCTGCCGGGATGAGCACATCCACGTCCTTGGAGATCCAGGCATCGCCATCTTCCACCACGTAACCGGCCTTGACGGCCTTTTCCCGGTCGATCTCATTGTATTCATCGATGATGGTCATCAGGAAACGCGGGTCGATCCCGTTCGGGTGGCTGTAGGTGTAAGCCTTCTTGTCCTTATGGTCCCAGCACGAAACGCAGGCGATCGTACCGCCCAGCATTTCGATGAAGCCGATGGCGGCATATTGGGATACATTGCCGAAGCCCTGCAAAGCTGCCACGCACTTCTTGGAGTCCAGGCCCAGGTGCTTCATCGCCTCGCGGACCGTGTAGATGACACCGTAGCCGGTGGCCTCGGTGCGCCCCTCCGACCCGCCCCCGTCGATCGGCTTGCCGGTCACCACGCCGGGCGTGTATTGACCGGTCAGTTTGGAATATTCGTCCATCATCCAACCCATCATCTGCGGGGTGGTGTACACGTCTGGGGCGGGCACATCCTGGCGCGGGCCAATATTTCGCCACATCTGTTTGACCCAGCCGCGGCACAGGCGTTCTTTTTCCTCGGTGGAAAGGGTGGCCGGGTCGACGATCACGCCGCCCTTGCCGCCGCCCAGGGGAATATCCGCAACGGCGCATTTCCAGGTCATCCACATCGCCAGCCCGCGCACGGTATCCAGCGTCTCGGCGGGATGGAAGCGCAGGCCGCCCTTGTTGGGGCCGCGTGCATCGTTGTGCTGTACGCGGAAACCTGTAAAGACCCGCAAGGTTCCATCGTCCATCCGCACAGGGATGCGGAAAGTGAACTCACGCAGGGGCCAGCGCAGCACTTCGGCAATTTGCGGATCCAGGTTGAGCAATTTCGCCACATTGTCGAATTGCTTTTGCGCCATTTCGAATTCATTAACTCCAGACATGGTATTCTCCTTGTATGGTTGGATTTACGCGAAAATATAAGCGGGCACCCCGGACGAGGGCCCGCTTATTATTTGCGTTATGTTCAGCAAGTTTTGCATAGGCAGTTTGGTCAAGTTGTCTTACAACTTAACGGTACACGATTCTGAGGCCAAAGTCAATAGGTCAAAAACCACCTTCCAGTAGTGACTTCTTTATGGTTAATCCCCAAAAAAATAACACTGGCCCGCAAAGCGGACCAGTGTTCTCATTCCTATCAATCTTCGTCTTCCGAACCTTCATCCTCACCGGGATCCAGTTCCAGACGGACCTTCTCCGGGTCAAGCTGGACCCACAGCAAAAGGACGTGTCCGTCAGTAGACTCGACCGAACGGGCCGCCACGATGGGAGCCTGCTCCTCCAGCCCCATGTCGTTACGGTATTCCAGGTGGATCGATTGTTGCGCATGCCAGCGCCGATAGCAGCGTTCGACCAGCGCCGGTCCGTTGAATGTCCGCAGGCGGGTAAGCAAGGTCAGGGGCAGGCGCGGACCTTCCCCCAGTCCCAGAGCCCATCCATCCTGAACGGGTTCGAATACGGGCGGTGGACCTTCTATGATGGTGATTTTGTCGTCCATGCGAAAAATATACCATAGATTACCGGCTAATAATCTAAATAAATTATTTGAATTTTATCTGCCTTATTTCACTCCGTAAGCAATTTGGAGGTCATGCAGCATGGCATGCAGTTCCTCGTGCCGCCCATGCCCGATGACCTTTTCTTCGTGTTCTTCGAACTTTCCCGCCAGCATGTCCAGTTGATCTTCCGAGAATACCCTTTCCGCCATGGGGAAAAGGACCATATTCTCTTTGTTGATATGCTGCCTCAGCAGGGTGATATATCCCATCGCCGCCTGCGCCAGTTTATTCTCATCCACGCTCCCCTGTAGCGAGTCTTCCATTTCACGGATGAACTGCCGCCCCTGGGTGTGCTCAGCCATCATCACACCGATGGGCCCGCCTTTGTCTGCAACGCCGGCACCGATCATGGCGGGGAACAATATATCTTCTTCTTTTCCGTGGTGACACTTATCTGCAAATTCCCTCAGGAAGCCGATGAAAGCCTGCACGTCCTCTTTTTTCACCGGCGCGTTCCGCTTTTCGCCCGTCACCATCGTTTCCAGGATCTGGATGGCAGACAGAATGGCTTCGTGGTCGTTCATCAGGTCGGATATAGCCTTGCTCATGATTTGCCTCCTTCACTTATCAAAGAAAAAATTAGGACATATCTGATTATATAGAGTATTTTACTGTCCTGCATTAACCCAGAATTAATAAGGGCGGCCAGGCGGCCGCCCTCTAAATCTCTACTCTCTGTTTTCTCCCCATTTCACTCTTCCTTCGGCGGTCCTGCTTCGCCGTAATCCAGCACCTCCCGTACACCTGTGCCTGCCGTAGGTGGACCGACAATCCCCTTTTCTTCCAGTGAGTCCACCAGGCGGGCCGCCCGGGTATAGCCGATACGCATCCGCCGCTGCAGCATGGAGACGGACGCCCGCCCCTCCCGCCGGACCGTGTCGATGGCATCCTTCATCAGCGGGTCGCCTTCGGTGGCGGTGATATCCTCGAACATGGGCACTTGCTGGCCCTGGTAATCAGGTGGATGTAATGGCGGGCCGCTCTGCCCGCTGTCTGCCGCATTACCCGGCGCTCCGGCTGCAGCGCCGTAGGGACTGGACGCCCCCGCCTGCTGCCGCCAGTAGTCCACCAGCCGGGTGATCTCGATATCCGAGACGAAGACACCCTGCAGGCGCACCGGCGCAGGCGCATCCGGCGCCTGGAAGAGCATGTCGCCGCGGCCAAGCAAGCGCTCAGCTCCCGGCTGGTCCAGGATGACGCGGCTGTCGGTATTGGAAGCCACGGCAAAGGCGATGCGGGCGGGGAAGTTGGCCTTGATCAGCCCGGTCACCACGTCCACCGACGGCCTCTGTGTCGCCAGGATCATGTGGATGCCGGTGGCGCGGGCCAGTTGGGCCAGGCGGGTGATCGTCCGTTCGGTCTCGTCTGGAGCGATCATCATCAGGTCGGCCAACTCGTCGATCACCACCAGCAGGAAGGGTAATTTTTTGCCGCCCTGGTTGGCCGCCCGCAGGTTGAAATCCTGGATATTGCGCGCCCCCACCTCGGCGAACTTGTGATAGCGGTTGTCCATCTCGCGGGTCATCCACTGCAGCGCGCCGATCACCCGCTCGGTTTCCACCACCACCGGGGCGAGCAGGTGCGGGATGCCGTTGTAGCCGGTTAATTCCACCCGCTTGGGGTCCACCAGCACCAGCCGCAGGTCGTCGGGAGTGTTGTTCAGCAGCAGACAAGATAAGATCGAATTGACGCAGACTGATTTGCCCGAGCCGGTCGTTCCGGCGATGAGCAGATGCGGCATGGAATCCAGCGCGGTCACTTTGGGATGACCGGCCACATCCTTGCCGAGGGCAAAACGCAGCGAGGATTTGCTGCGGGTGAAGACTTCGCTTTCCACCACCTCGCGCAGCGCCACCAGCGACATCTCATCGTTGGGCACCTCGATGCCCACGTACCCCCGACCGGGCACCGGCGCCTGGATGCGGATGCGCGGGGCCGCCAGGGCCAGCGCCAGGTCGTCCACCAGCGAGGCGATCTTGCCCACCCGCACACGGGTCTGCCCGCTGCGGGATTCAACGAAGAGCGGTTCCACCCCGAACATCGTCACCGTGGGGCCGCGGCTGATCTCCACCACCTGGACGGGCGCGCCAAAAGAGGCCAGGGTCTCCTGGATCAAGAGGGCCCGTTTCTGGACGAACTCTTCATTAACCGATGACGCCTGCGCCGGCTCGAGGATGTCGCTGACGCGCGGCAGCACCCACACGATCTGCGGTTTGGAAGGGACGTTGGTCTTTCACCGTCACGCCGGGCGGGACCTGTGTATTGACCGGGTTTTCCACGATGGCGGGACGGTGCAGGGGAGTGAATTCCCCCGTGGACATTTGTGAGGGCGGTCTGGCACCGGTGGGGTTCATGGCTTCCCCGCCCGGGCGAACTTTGACCGGCCGGTTAAGGCGGGCTTTGAGTTTTTCGAGGATCGGCCCGGCCCACTGGAACATTTCCTGCAGGGAAAGGTCCAGCGTCATGGCCACCGCGATGATCAACCACGCCAAAACCAGGATGACCGTACCGGCGTTGCCGATCCCACCCACCAGCCATTGTTGCAGCAAGCCGCCGATGTGACCGCCGCCAGTGCCCGCCTGGGCGCGCTCGATGGCAGTTTCCGCCGGGCCGGAGAGACCGTGGAAGGTCACCAACAGGCCGATAAATAACATCACGATCCCGACGATGCGTTCGACATTGAGCGCGGGCAGACGCTCGATATTGCGGGCCACCAGCCACGCCCCGATCACGATCAGGGCCGCCGGGAGGATATACACCCCCCAGCCGACGACTGATTTGAGTCCCTGTATCCAATAGCCGGTCAGGGTGGCGTTTTGGGCCGAGAACAGGCTGAGCAGCGTCAGGAATCCCACCAGGGCCAGGATCACCCCCAGGATGTCGATCTTCCGCTCGGGAGAAATGTTGCCGAACAGGGATGGAGGCGGGGCAGATCGTTTTGCAGCGCTGGTCCGCCGCCCAGGATGGGAACCGTGGGAAGAACTGCGGCTGGCAGGGAGTCCGCCGCTTTTTTTGCGGGAGGAGGGTTTGGATTTGGTAATTGGCATACTCGAATCATTATAGCACGCATGGGCTAAGTTAATTCGTTAACACGTTAGCACGTTCAAACGTAGAAACGCGTAAACGTCCCTGAATGGAAGCGGTATAATACGCCCAATGTATGAAATCATTTTCCTTGGAACTTCGGCCTCCGCCCCCTCTGCCCGGCGCGGGCTTTCATCCCAGATCATCAAACATGATGAATTCCGCTTTCTCATCGATTGCGGAGAAGGGACCCAGCGCCAGATACTCCAATCCGGCATCGGCTTCAAAAACCTGACCCATATGCTCATTACCCATGGCCACCTGGACCACATCCTCGGTCTGGCAGGTTTGTTCTCCACCTTCATGCGCTGGGAAGCCATCGAGGAAATGAACATCTACAGCGGCAAATGGGCGCTCGACCGCATCCATGACCTGCTCTATAATGTGGTCTTGCGGGGTGCGCAGCCGCCCATCATGCTGAACCTGCATGAGATCAAACCGGGCGTTTTCTTCGAAGCAGGCGACCTGAGCATCACCGCCTTCCCGGTTTTCCACCGTGGTTCCGACAGCCTGGGATTTCGTTTTGAGGAGAAATCCCACCGCCCTTTCCTGCCCGAAAAGGCCGAAGCCCTGGGTGTTCCTCCCGGACCCGTCCGGCGCGACCTGGTGGATGGAAAGACCATCACCCTGGCAGACGGTCGCAAGGTCGGGCCAGAAGATGTGCTGGGGCCGCTCAAACCGGGCTTGCGGCTGGTCCACATCGGCGACACCGGCCGGACGGATGACCTGGTGGCATATTGCCAGGGCGCAGATGCCCTCGTGATCGAATCCACCTATCTGGAGGAAGAAGCCGAACTGGCCCGCCAATTCTCCCATTTGACCGCCAGGATGGCCGCCGAACTGGCCGTCAAGGCGGGCGTCCGCCAGTTATTTTTGACACACCTTTCACGACGCTACCGGGAGAAGGATGTCCTGGCAGAAGCGCAGGCGATCTTCCCCAACGTCCACGTAGCCCGTGACTTTGACACCTTTCAGATCAAGCAGCCGGAAGATACCCAACCGGTTTGATCACGGTATAAGAAAATGGCTCATCCCTGGGCCAAAAAGGAACCTCTATGCCTCGTTTTGAACTTGATCTTAATCCCGTCCAGCACATCACTGCCGACGCCATTGGGCAGCCGGGGCAGCGCGTCTTCTATCTACAGGCCTGGCGCGAAGCCGACGTCCAACCCATCACCGTCATCGTTGAAAAAGTGCAACTCCAAACCCTCTCTGCCGGGATAGAGCAGATGCTGGACGAGGTGGCCAAGCAAAACCCCAATCTGCTGGAACCTTCGCCCGAATACGATGAAGAGAAAATGCGCATCACCCCGCCCGTCGACCCGCTCTTCCGGGGCGGCGAGATGGGTCTGGGATATGACGCCGAAAACGACCTGATCGTCATCCTGGCCCGCGAGATAGTCATGGAGGGGGCCGACCCGGAGCAAGCCTCGGTAGTGCGCTTCTGGTGCAGCCGCCAGCAGGCCCGCCACCTGGCAACCTGGAGCGATGAAGTCGCCAACCGCGGCCGCGCCATCTGCCCCCTGTGCGGCCAACCCATGGACCCTGCGGGTCATTTCTGCCCCAAGAAGAATGGCCATAAACACTAAGGACTTGCAGGAAAACCGATTGATCAAAATTCCTGCCTGCGCGGTCTGCCCATGAACCCGGCCCTCACCTCGCCTATGCTGATGGATGTTCTCCTGCATGGAGAGATCGATATCAAGGGCCAGTTCATGCTGGGCTCCAATTACACGTTCCTCGTCACCATCCGCTATGACGGCAAAGAGATCCCGGCGGTCTACAAGCCTCAGCGAGGCGAGCAGCCCCTGTGGGATTTCCCTGCCGCCAGCCTGGCAGGCCGGGAGGTGGCGGCCTACCTGGTCAGCGAAGCGCTGGGGTTCTGCTTTGTTCCCCTGACCGTTTTACGGGACGGCCCCATGGGACCGGGGTCCATCCAGGAATACATCGAAAACAATCCCGATCACCATTATTTCAATTTCAAGCCCGCCGATAAGATGCGGCTGCGCCCGGTGGCCCTGTTCGACTTGCTGGTGAACAATGCCGACCGCAAGGGCAGCCACATTCTGCTCCAAAAACGAACTCGCAAAATTTACCTGATCGACCACGGCCTATGCTTCCATGTGGAAGACAAACTGCGCACGGTCCTGTGGGATTTTGCCGGGCAAACCATCCCGCCCGAACTTACCACCGCCCTGGAGACGTTCCGGATCTCCCTGAAGAGCGGTCTTTCCAACAGGCTCGCGGCCTACCTCTCGCCCGAGGAATTAACCGCCCTGGCTGACCGCGCCGGGACCCTGCTTTCCACCTGCACCTATCCCAACCCGCCCGACGACCGCCGCGCCTTTCCGTACCCGCCCTTGTAATTTTCAGCCGGGAATTTCCCCGGGCTCCAGAACCCTTGCAATGAGGAGAATACATGGCTGAGTATAAACTTGCACTGTTAGGTTTTGGGAATGTGGGCCGCGCCCTGGCGCGCCTGCTGCAACTTAAAGAGACTACGCTGCGTGAGAGTTATGACATTCGCTACATAGTCACCGGCATCGCTACCGGCAGGCATGGAGCCGCCATCGACCCGGCCGGGCTCGACCTGGACAAGGCCATCCAACTGGTCGAGGCGGGAGAGTCGTTGGCCTCCCTTTCCACCACCCCGGTGACCGATTCGCTGGATTTCATTCGCAAATGTCCGGCGGATGTGCTCTTCGAAAATTCCCCCGTCAACCACCACAGCGGCCAGCCCGCCATCGATCATCTGCGCCTGGCGCTGGAACGCGACATGATGGCCATCACGGCCAATAAAGGCCCGGTCGTGCATGCCTACCGTTCGTTGACGGATCTGGCCCGCTCGAAGAACCTCAAGTTTTATTTCGAATCCACCGTGATGGATGGTGCGCCCATCTTCTCGCTCTTCCGCAGCGCCTTGCCAGGAGCGACATTGCTGGGCTTCCGCGGTATCCTCAACTCCTCCACCAACCTGATCCTGACCCGCATGGAAGAGGGCAAATCCTTCGAGGCGGCGGTGAAATACACCCAGTCTGCCGGGCTGGCCGAAACCGACCCGTCCGCCGACGTGGATGGGTGGGACGCTGCCATCAAGGTGGCCGCCCTGGTGACGGTGCTGATGGATATCCCGTTCAAGCCGCAAATGGTCGACCGCAGCGGCATCGGCGGCATCACCTCCGCCATGGTCGAGGCGGCCAAAGCCGATGGCAAACGCTGGAAACTGGTTTGTTCGGCAGAGCGGGAAGGGGACAATGTGCGCAGCCGGGTGGCTCCCGAACTGGTCACTTCCAATTCGCCGCTCTATAGTGTGGGCGGCTCTTCCTCCATCGTCGAGTTCAACACCGACACATTATCGAGCCTCAGCATCGTCGAAGGCAATCCCGGTCCCGAGACGACCGCCTACGGCTTGCTGGCTGATTTCATCAACGCCATCAGGGATTGATCCCGCATCATGGTTTCAGGAAAAAGCAGCATGCGTAAACCCTTTTTATCCCTGGCAGCCTGGGCCGCCAAAATTTTGCCGCTGTCCTTCAAGCAGGCTCTCTATCGCAACAAACGGCTGGCCTCCATCATCCGGCGCGGCTTGAACCGGGCCGCCCCCAACGGGATCGTGGAGGTCAAAGTCGCCGCAGGTGACCTGGCCGGGTATTCCATCCTGCTGGATATGCAAATCGACAAGGACTACTGGCTGGGGACGTATGAGCCTGACCTGCAGGCCGCCATCCGCGACCTGGTCCCGGCCGGGTCGGTCATCTACGATGTGGGTGCTAATATCGGCTATGTCTCGCTCCTGTTCGCCAGGGCAACCGGCGCGGGTGGTCATGTCTACGCCTTCGAGGCCTTGCCAGAGAATGCTCAGCGCTGGACCCGCAATGTGGAATTGAACGGCATGGCCGGGCGCATGCATCTCTTCGCCGGGGCGGTAACGGACTCCGCCGGACCGGTCCATTTCCTGGTCCATTCCTCCGGCGGCATGGGCAAAGTGGCCGGGTCCGCCGGGCGCGAGGATGCATACGAAGCCGACTTGATTTTGGATGGTCTCTCACTCGATGTATTCGTTTTCTCACAGGGAAATCCGCCCCCGCAGGTGGTCAAAATGGATATCGAAGGCGGCGAGGTGCTGGCGCTGCCGGGGATGCGGCGGGTGTTGACCGAGGTCCGTCCGCTCATGCTGATGGAACTGCATGGACCCGCTTCCAGCCAGGCCGCCTGGGAGGCTCTCACTGCCGCCGGCTACCAGATCCGCTGGATGCAGGCCGGTTATCCGGTCATTCCTTCGCTGGAGGCGATGGGCTGGAAAGCCTACATTGTGGCGGTTCCGGCGGATAGTCCCTTCCCCGGGCGAAAAAACCGGGGGAAGTGAGTCGGGCGTGGCGGCAGGCATGAAATCCCATTTCAACAGCAATTCCTTCCTGTGGCTGGCAATCGTTTTATTCATTGCCCTGACGCTGGCGTTCCTGCTGCCGGTGACCCCGCAGGATTACTGGTGGTACCTGCGGGTCGGGCGAGACACGGTCGCGACCGGCGCCGTCCCCCGCGTGGACACATTCACCTTCACCCAAGCAGGCACACCGGTCGAATACCAATCCTGGGGCGCCGCGCTGCATCTTTTGGCTGGTTTACAAAGTTGGGGGCCTTACATTAAGTGTTCTGCTGCGTGGCATACTCCTTTCAACCGCCTACTCGCTCGTCTGGCTGACCGCCCGGCGGGCCGGAGCCGGGCTGTTGGGCTCTTCGATGGTCCTGCTGGCGGCGGTATTGACCACCAGCAACAACTGGTCCATGCGCCCGCAGTTATTCGCCTATCCCTTATTCGCCCTGGCTTTGTTCATCCTGTACCGCTGGCAGGAAGGCCGCAAAAGAGGCGTGTGGCTGCTGCCGCTCATCAGCCTGCTGTGGGTCAACCTGCATGGCTCCTACGTGATGCTGATCCTGCTGACCGGGGCGGCGCTGGTGTTCGGGCGGGGCGACCGAAAAACCCTGGCGCTGGCTTTCGGCGGCGTCCTGCTTGCCACCCTCCTCAATCCACGCGGCCTGGGCACTTGGACGTATGTGGTTGATTCCCTCACGGTCGCATCCAGCCAGCAGTTCTCATCCGAGTGGCTGCCGCCCGTCAACAGCGGCTGGCAGATGAACATATTTTTCTTCTGGCTGCTGGCCTTTGCGTTGCTGGCTTCCTTTTCCGAATATAAACTCAACCGGTTGGAATGGATCTGGTTCCTCGGCTTTGGCCTGCTGGCATTGTTCGGCCAGCGTTATGTGATCTGGTTCGTCTTCATCCTGATCGTCCTGACCGCCCGCCTGCTGGCAGAACTTGAGCGAAAATATGTGGGTGAATTGAAGTTGAGCCTGCCCACGCTCAACCTGGTCCTGGGTCTTATCCTGGTGATCCTGCCTCTGGGTCTACTGCCGGGCGTGCGCGAGAAGTGGTGGGCGCAGTCCCCCCCGGCGACGGATAACACCCCCGTCGGAGCCACCGCCTGGCTGGCGGCGCGGCCCGACCTGCCCGGTCCGCTCTGGAGCGAGATCGGCTTTTCCAGTTATCTGGAATTCGCCCTGCCCGCCCGCCCCACCTGGATCGACACCCGCTTCGAAGTCTTCCCGGTGGAGCAGTGGCAGCAATATAAGGACATCACCAATGCCCGCTTCAATTGGGCGGATCTGTTGGATTCGACCGGCGCGAACCTGTTGATGGTATCGGCGCAAAACCAGCCCGACCTGGTGGGCGTACTGGCAAAATCCGACGCCTGGTGTGAACTCTACCGCGACCCGGTCGCCTTGATCTACCAACGCGGCGAATGTGGTGCGGCAAATGAATGAAACGCCCACTTTCCCGGGTCGGCTGGCCATCCAGCAGCGGGTGCTCACCACCTACCGGGCGGCCTTCTTCGATACCCTGGCGGCCGCCTGCGAGGTCGGGTTGGATGTCTGCGCCGGCCTGCCCCGCCCGGAAGAATCCATCGCCGTCACCGACTCGCTGACTCTCGCCAAATTCACCCCCGTCAAGAATTTGCATATCCTGCGCGGACGGTTCTATTTCTGCCATCAGTCCGGCTTGCTCCGCTGGCTGTCCGGCTGCGATCCGGCCGCGCTGATCCTCGAAGCCAACCCGCGCTACCTGGCTACACCTGCGGCCATCCGCTGGATGAAACGACGCGGACGGCCCGTCCTCGGCTGGGGGTTGGGTGCGCCTGCCTCGGTGACAGGTCTGTTGCGGGAACGAAGGAGCCGCTTCCTGCGCCAGTTCGATGGGCTGCTCACGTACAGCCGCCGGGGGGCCGAAGAATACGCCGCGGCGGGCTTCCCGGCGGAAAAGATATTTGTGGCCCCCAATGCGGCCGCGCGCCGTCCGGCTCGCCCCATGCCCTCCCGACCAGCGCAGTTAGCCGAAAGACCCGTCGTCTTGTTTGTCGGGCGGCTGCAGGCACGCAAACGAGTCGACCTGCTCCTGCAGGCCTGCGCGGCCCTGTCCGAAACTGTGCAGCCGCGTCTGGTCATCGTGGGAGATGGCCCTGCCCGCAAATCACTCGAAGAAATGGCGGGGTCGGTCTATCCCTCGGCTGAGTTCACCGGCGCGCTGCTCGGAGAAGGACTCGCCGCCCAATTTACCCAGGCAGACCTGTTCGTCCTGCCCGGCACGGGCGGCTTGGCAGTGCAAGAAGCCATGTCTTACGGCCTGCCGGTCATCATGGGACAAGGGGACGGCACCAACGCCGACCTGGTCCGGCCTGCCAACGGCTGGCAGATCCCCGCCGACGACCTCCCTGCGCTGACAAGCGCACTCACACAGGCGCTGGCGGATATCCCCCGCCTGCGCCTCATGGGAACGGAATCTTATCGGATCGTGTCCGAAGAGATCAACCTGGAGAAGATGGTTGAAGTGTTTGTCACCGCGTTGAACCGGTTAATCAAATAAAAGCAATGCTCACCTGGCGCAAAGTTTGGTAACATGTACCAAGAATGGATCCATCCATGCCCTAGAGGTGAAGTATGGCAAAGAGAAAAAAGAGTTTCAGGAAGAAGGGACCCGTCGCCGTCAGTATCATTGCAATGGCGATCGTGGTCCTTTTCCTGATCCGTTTGTACCAGGTGTGGCAACCGCTATATCGGCTGAATTTCCTGCGCAATGGGTTCACCGGGCCGCTGATGATCGGGTGGAGATTGACGTCTTACGGCACCCTGATCGCTACCGGCGCCATTTACCTGCTCCTGGCATTGACCGGCATCGTAGTCCTCTTCGGCTTCCTGCGCCTGCGGCGCTGGAGTTGGGTGCTGCTAATGGCCTGGACGGGGATATCGCTGGCCATCTCCTTGCTGGATTATTTCTATAGCCGGCCCAATTACGTCGTCATGGCCTCCAATGTCATCATCGCCTTTGCACTGAATATCACCGAAGTGCAGCGCATTTTCAAGATAAGGAGCGATGATGAACCAAAACTCTGAGGTCCCCGTCGCACCCGTCGATGCCGCCGATATGGACCTGCTGCGCAAATTCGAACCGGTGGTGTTATATACCAAGGGTGAACAGTTCTATCCCATGGATGTGGAGCATTACTTCGCCGAATGCTCCCTGTGGGAACACACCCGCAGCGGACAGGACCAGCTGCTGGTCCCGCAGGGTGAACTCACGGTCGAGAATTTGACCCGCAACCGTCCTGCCGACTTCGGCACCATCCGCTATCTGCGCTTTATCGAAAATTTCAACCTGATGGAAACCGCCCAGGTTCTGGCCGACCAGGCGCTCTTGCGCTTGAAATCACACAACCTCTTCCACGCGGGCATGGGCCGCCTGGCCCGGGGTGGATTCCTGCCCCGCCTGGTGGATGGTCTATTTTCCCTTTCCTTCTTGTTGCGCGGGCGGGTTTCTGCAGCCACCGCCGCTGCCGCCGAGATCGACTACAACGAAATGTTCAACGGGGAGAAGCAATACACCTACTATGGCCGGGTGGTCCGCCAAAATGGATGGGTCATCCTTCAATACTGGTACTTCTTCTGTTTCAACAGCTGGCGTTCAGGCTTCCATGGCGTCAATGACCACGAATCCGATTGGGAAATGGCGAACATCTACCTGTACGAACAGGATGGGAACCTGCTCCCCGAATGGGTGGCCTATGCATCCCACGATTTCCGGGGTGACGACCTGCGCCGCCGCTGGGATGATGTGGGGGAAGTCAGAAAAATCAACGGACACCCGATCATCTTTTGCGGGGCCGGTTCGCATGCCTCCTATTTTCGCGCCGGCGAATACCAGGCCGAGGTCAATTTACCGGTGCCCAACTGGGTCTCGGGCCTGCTCCGCCAGTGGAATAAATTATGGTCCGAGACGCTGGGCCAGCCGCCTGTGGGTTCATTCCAAATCCCCTTCGTTGATTTTGCCCGCGGCGACGGCATCGGTATTGGTCCCACTCGCCGGCGGACTTGGTCGCCGGTGCTGATCGACAAGTCCACCCCGTGGGTCAGCCAATACCGGGGGTTGTGGGGGTTGTTCGCCCGCGACCCCATTTCCGGCGAGAACGCTCCTGCCGGACCCATGTTCAACCGCGACGGCTCACCCCGAGCAGCCTGGTACGACCCGCTCGGTTTTGCCGGCCTCGACAAGGTCCCCCCGCCCCCACAGGCTCAGGCCATGCTGGAGATGAACTGCCAGAAGATCTCGCGCAGGCAGGAAGAACTTGAGCAGTTGATCCCTCGCAAAGCCGCCGAACTGCAGGAAATGGGTATCCGGCTTAAGGGAATGGAGTGCAAACCGCACCTGGCCAAGCAGCACAGCATGTATGAAAAAGAGATGAATTCGCTGGCAGGAGAAGTGCGAGCGTTGCGGCGGGAATATTCCGAGAACAAGATCATTTCCCAGGGCTTGATCCATGAAATGATGGACCTGCAGGCAGGCGGAAAAGGCGACCCGCGCGATCACATCCGCCACATGGCCGTCCCCGACGATCCCACGCGGGTGCTGCGTTTCACTCGCGCTGCCGAAACGTGGGCGGCCATCAGCATGAGCCTGCTGCTTTTCATCATTGCCGGGCTGATCATTTTCTCACCCAGGTATGGGTGGGTGGGGTTGATCATCATCCTGCTCCTGTTCCTTGTGACCGAGTCGATCTTGCGCGGCGCTTTTATCCCCACCGTATCCAAGATCACCCTGCTGCTGGCGATGGTCGCGGCGGTGATCCTGTTCCTTCATTTTTGGAAATGGATCATCGTCGGCGCACTGCTGGCAATGGCCATCTCGCTGATGTTCCAGCGCCTGCGTGAATTGACGGGGTAATATAAACGGTAGGGGCGATCAGCTGATCGCCCCTACATGATGGAATGATTCCCCAAAAATCGTCTAGCGCACCCCGAACACCCAATCGAAATCCGTCCCGTAGGTGCCGGCCTTGAAGGAGCGCTCGTCCGCCGGGGTCAAAAGGGCGGCGCTTTCCTCGCTGATGAGACAGATGGGCTTCAATGCATAGAACCGGTGGATGACAACATCCAGGGCGGTCTCACTCCACATCCAACTGATGTCCTGCAGGCGGGCCAGGTTAAAGGGTCGGGTGTAACCGCGCAAGGTCTTACGCCGCTGCATATCATAATAATGTTCAAAGTACGTCATCGCCAATTCCCGCAGGGTACGGTAGACCGGCTCTCGGTAGCGCAGGTTGGCATAATTGGATTTGGCGATGGCCCCCCACAGCCCGTTCACCTGGAATAGCGCCAGCACGTGGTCATCGTCCTCGCCGGGGTTGGGCCGCAGGTCCAGCAATAGCGGGCGGAAACCGTTCCGCCAGAGCGCCAGCGCCGCCAGGAAGCCTCCATCCAGGCAGTGCGACTGTCCGTCAGTCATCACTCGCAGCGGGGAACGGTCCAGGTCTTCGGCCAGGTAAGGCAAGCCATCCAGGTATTCCTGGATGGCTGGAGGGCTGGTCAGGCCGCGAAATACCTTCTGGTTTTTAGCAGATAAACGTTTTTCGAATTCGGCAATTGGGTCCATGTCAATCAAGATCGAAAGGCTTGCTCAGCAAAGCCACCATTAATTTGACGGAGTTTTGCACGTCGTCGAAATCCACCATCTCGGAAGGCGAATGGACATAGCGGCAGGGGACTGAAAGACATCCCGCCGGCACGCCTGCCGCGGGTCAACTGGATGGCGCGGGCATCCGTGCTGCCGCCATCCAGCACCTCCCGCTGACTGGGGAGGCGGGCCTTCCCGGCTGTGCGGACCATCCACTCGACAATGCGCGGGTCTGCCAGCATGCCGCTGTCTTTGACCTTGATGGCCGGGCCATTGCCGAGGGCAACTTCCATCTTCGAGCCTTTGGGTGTATCGCCGGTGGCGGTCACGTCCACCGCCAGGCCGATCTCCGGGTCCAGACCGAACGCGGAGGTGGTGGCGCCGCGGGTGCCGACCTCTTCCTGCGTGGTGAAGACGAAATCGATCTCATGCGGCGAAGAGCCCAATGCCCGCATGGTCTCGATCAAAACAAAACAGCCGATGCGGTCGTCCATCGATTTGGCGACCAGGCGTTTGCCCAGGTCGAGAAAAGGCCGGTCGAAGGCGCAGATGTCGCCCACCTTGATGGGGCAGGATTTTCGGTCCGAAACGCCCACGTCGATATAGCATTGTTCAAGGGAGGGCATCCTGCTCGCGTCGGGCAGGCGGTCCGAGCCGATGATGCCGCTGCAGCCATCCATGAAGCGCACGCGGCTGCCGATCAGGTGGGCCGGGCGGATGCCGCCGACGCCGGTGAAGCGGATGAAGCCGTTCTCATCGATGTGGGTGGCCATGAGACCGATCTCGTCCATGTGGGCCGCCACCATGATGCGGTGGCCTTTCTTGCCCTGGCCGTTCTTGTGGGCGATCAAGTTTCCCATCGCATCGACGCGGACCTCATCTGCCAGAGATTCGATCTCGCTGCGGATGAACGTGCGGATGGCGGATTCGTAGCCGGAGGGGCTGAATATTTCGGTGAGTTTTTGAATGAGTGGTTTCATGAATTGACCATGTGTTATCAAATGAACCGGATGGGTTAGTTGCGCTCTTCTTCGAGCACTGCGGGTGTCAGGCGTCTCAACGCTGCCTGCAACAGCGCCAGGGTGTTCTTCCAATCGTCGATACGGGCGATGGAGATGGCGGTATGACTGTAACGGTGCGGCACCGACAGGGAGATACTCGGCACCCCGGCGCGGCTCTTATGGATGCCGCCCGCATCGGTTCCGCCGCCGCCGGGCTGGCGGTACTGGTAGGGGATTTTTTCGGCATCGCCGCTCTGCGCCAGCCAGCGGACGAGGCGGGGGTCTGAAAGGGTGGCGCCATCGGCAATGTAAATGGCCGGCCCCTGGCCCAATTTGGTATTGTACGCCTCATTTTCCTGGTCATCCCAGCGCGGCAGGTCGTAGGCAGGGGTTGAATCCACCGCCACCGCCAGGTCCGGATCGAGCGAGTAAGCCGCCACCTTGGCGCCGCTCAGGCCGATCTCTTCCTGGACGGTGAAGGCTGCCAGCAGGTCGATATTGGCGGGAGCGTTGTGCAGTATTTCGATCAGGATGGCCACCCCCAGGCGGTTGTCCAGCGCCTTGGAGAGCAGCGAAGGTCCGCTGCGTTGGAAGCGGGTGGCGTACACGGCCCGGTCGCCCAGTTTGACGGAGGTGCTGCCGTTTCCCACATCGATCCGCATGGCATCCAGCGGGATGAGGCGGCGGCGATCTTCGGCAGTGGTCAGGTGGATCGGGCGGGCTCCGATCACGCCGGGGACGTGTTTGCTGCCCACCAGCACGGATTTACCGGGTAACTGGCGCACATCCATCCCGCCGACGGTCTCGAAGCGGTACAGGCCATCGCTATCGTCACCCACCAGCATGAAGCCGATCTCGTCCATGTGGGCCGAGAGCATCACCCTGAGGGCCTTGCGCCTGCCCTTGGTATTTGGGATAGATTTTTTGACCGCCAGCACATTGCCAAGCGCATCCACTTTGATATCGTCGGCAAGGCCTTCGATTTCTTTGAGGACAATTTTGCGCACCTCGCCTTCATCCCCCGAAACGGCAGAGGCGTTGCACAGGCGTTCGATCAGTTTTAGTTGGGAATTCAGCGTGGATGGCATACTATTTATCCCACTCGATGCTATCGATAAAGTCGGGCGTCAGCCCGCTGATGAATTCGGCCAGCAGGTGCCCAGCGCGCTGGATATCCTTGATGGCGACCATCTCCACCGGCGTATGCATATATCGCAGCGGGATGCCCATCACCAGCGTGGGGATCCCCTCCATCGACACTTGGGTGGCAGACCCATCCGTGCCGGAGTGGGTGGGGGTGTATTCCCTCGCAAAGGGGATTTCCAATCTCTCCGCCACCTCTTCCATGCACTTGAACAATGCCGGATGGATATTGGGTCCCATGGCAATGGTGGGGCCTTTGCCGAGGGGGAATGTGCTCCAATCGTTCGCGCCCGGCCCCTTGGCCCAGGTCACGTCCACCGCAATAGCGATGGTCGGGTGGATCTCATAAGCAGAGGTATAGGCGCCCTTGGCTCCCACTTCCTCCTGCGTGGATGCAACCGCCCACACATCCCAACTGTGACGGCGGAAGAGCAGTTCTTCCAGGCAGACCGTCAGCGCGGCGACCGAGGCGCGGTTATCCAGTGTGTGACCTGCCAGGGTTTCACCGCTCATTTCAACAGGCGGCTGGCCAAACGAGACGACATCGCCTACATTCACCAGACGGCCGACCCGGGCAGGGGGAGCCCCGTATCCACCAGCAGGTATTCAAGCGGGAGCGGTCCATCATTCAGGTCCGGAGGCAGCAGGCGCAGCGGCGGCGAAGCCACCACACCCGCCAGAGTTTGCCCGCCCGCGGCAGCGGGACCGGTCGCATGGACCGTCACCGACTGCCCCGGCAGGATGCGCCCGTCCACCCCGCCGACGGAGGTGATACGCAGGAAACCGTCCACCACCGCCGTGACCATCAAGCCGATGGCGTCCATGTGGGTGGCTATCATGATGGAAGGTGACTTCTCTCCGGTAGTCCGCAGGGTGGCGCGGCGCAGACCGTGCAGCGATCCCAGTTTGCCGCGGCTGATCTCGTCAACCAGGGGACGCCATTTCTTTTCGATGATGGCGGCAGCCGGGTCTTCGTAGCCGGAAAGTCCGGGAGCAGAGATTAGTTCTTTAAGGAAGGGCAGTATATCGCTCATGATCCATTCTGTTTCATTTTAGTGGATTTTCCTTGAGGAAAAAAATACTTATAGGATCATCGGTGCAGGGGCCGGTTTATGCTCGAAGACCGGTGATCGTTTAATTTCCTGAAGCAGTCGTATCCGTGGGGGTCAACGTAGCCGATGGAGTGTTGGTGAATGTAGGGGTAAAAGTTGGCTCGAGGGTAGGCGTGAGGGTGGGGGTGAACGTGCCCGTCGCCGTGGGTGTGGGACTGGCGGAAGGCGTGGCAGTGGCGGTGGAGGTGAAAGTTGGCGAGGCGGAGGGCGTGATGGTGAACGTGGGCGTGCTGGTGGCTGTCAACGTGAGCGTGGACGTGACGGTGCTGGTGGGAGTGGCCGTGGCTGCGTTGTGGATGGGGGCGATTTGCACCACAATGAAGCCGAGACAATAACAGGGGATGGTCGCCAGGATAACGACGACCAGCGTAAGACGGGTGCGGTTGCGCCTGGAAGCATTCGTAAACACGCGGATATCATAACATCAGAATTAAGGTTGGTCAAAGGTCAAATGGGGGATACGCCGGAAAAACCGCCGGCCAGCGAAAAACGAAGACATGATTGAATAAAAATAGAAAAGTTATATAATGAAATTAATCATTTACCCGCCTCAATTCCATTAACTCAGCTGACGTCCAGGCCCAGCCGTCTGACATCGTACTGAGTGACCACGCTCGGCCATCCCGGCAACCCACAGAGGGGCCACATAGGAGGAAATTCATGTTGCGCTCATCTCTTATTACATCCTTGATCATCGCCAGCCTTTTCCTCATGGGGCTCCGTTCTCCCGCCCGGGGAATTGTTCCACCCACCGAAAACGAGGTCGGCTTCGTCGATACAAGATTTTACATCTTCCTTCTGGATAACAACCACGATCCCAATGACGGTCTAGTCACCGACCCGCAGGGCTACGAATGGCCGGAGGACCTGCCGGTGACTTTGACGATCGATTTGCCGGGAACCACCGATTTGCCGGATTACACCCTCTCACCCAGTTTCTCTGAACCCATGCAGCCGGGCGTGCTGCATCACTATTTCGATACCTCTGGCATCATCTCCCATCCGGGCGATATCTTCGCCATTACCAACGGAGTGACTACCTTCATCGACACCATCCATGCCTTTGCCGTCACCGCATTGGACGCAGATACCGACACGATCAGAGGCATCGCTGCGCCTGGCACCACGGTGCAGGTCAGTTTCCGCGAGCCTTGGAATGAACGACATGCCACAGCCAACGGCTCAGGAATCTGGACGGAAGACTTTTCCGTACCCGGGGACGATCCGGGCGAAACCGCCACGTCCGATCTTCTGCCCGGCTCTCCCTTTTTCGTCAGCCAGGATTTGAACACCTATGAAGTCCGTGTGCCCAACCCGCACATTGAGGCCAATATCACCAGCAACTGGATCAAGGCGCGCGAATGGCCTTTAGGTGCTTCCGTAACGCTCCTGATCGATGATCCAGCCACAATCTCGCCGGTGGATTACAGCGCGTTCGCCACTGTGGCCGATGACCAGAATACTTGGGAATGGCATATGACCGGGGCTATTTTCCCCTTGGGTGGTTTTGACCTGCAAAGTGGACATGTTGTCTCCATCCTGTATGACAGCAAAGTCAAGAGTCATACCGTCCTGCCGCTGCAGGTCGCCGGCTTTGATTTTGAGGGCGATATTATCACTGGCGAGGGAGTGGCAGGCCACACCTTGCTGGTTTGTGTGTATGATGGCGATAATCCCTGCCGCTCTGTGACGGTGGATGGGGATGGAAGTTGGACAGCCAATTTCCACATCGCCGGGCCAAACCCCGGGGAGGAGGGTATACACGATATTCAACCCGGCACTTCCGGGCGGGTCACAGACCAGGAAGCGGATGGAGACCAGACGATAGCGACGTGGATGGCCACGTTGAACATCTATCTGCCACTGGTGATAAAAAATTAGAGTTCGAAATCCGTCTGCCATGGGCTAATATCGCTCGTATGAGTTAAAAACAGGTAAAATAATCCTGTGATCCCCCTCCATTTAAAACTTTCCGGATTCCTATCCTATTGCGAACCGGTCGAAGTCGATTTCAGCGGCTTCGACCTGGCCTGCATTTCCGGCTCCAACGGCGCGGGCAAATCTTCCCTGCTGGATGCGATGACGTGGGCGCTCTTCGGACAGGCGCGTAAACGCGACGAATCGGTCATCAACCTGCAGTCCAAGGCTGCCGAAGTGGCCTTCACCTTTGTCTACGAAACCAACACCTACCGGGTCATCCGCTCGCTGCAGCGAGGCAAGACCACCGCGGTCGAGTTCCAGATCCGCGATGAAAACACCAACTCATGGCGGCCTCTCACCGAGCATACCAACCGCGAGACGCAGACGCGCATCGAGCAGATCCTGCGGCTCGATTACGACACCTTCATCAACGTTTCCTTCTTCCTGCAGGGCAAGGCCGACCAGTTCGCCCAGCAGCCGCCCACGCGCCGCAAAGAGATCCTGGGGAACATCCTCGGGCTGGAGACGTGGGAGGTCTACCGCGAGCGGGCGGCGGAACATCGCCGCAGCCTGGAAACCCGCCTGAACCTGGTCGAGGCGCGGGTGGAGGAGATCGAGGCCGAACTGGCCGAGGAAGGTCCGCGCAAGAGCCATTTGCGCGAACTGGAAAAGCAGTTGAAGGTCCTCAGCGCCAGCCGCAAGGTCCAGGAAGATGCGCTCGCCAGCGTCAAACAGGTGCGGGCGGCGCTGGAAAAACAGCGTGAACTAGTCGATAAGATGAACGACACGTTCGAGCGCTCGCAGGCCGGGCTGGTGGGGCTGCAGACGCGCCTGGCAGGTCGCCAGGCCGAACGCGCACCTCACGCCGAGTTGATCCTGCGGGCCGAGGCGGTGGAATCCGCCTATGCCGAGTTGCAAAAAGCCCGCCGTGACCTGGAGAAGTGGGACCAGGTGGCCGACCGCTTCCACGAACACGAAAAACTGCGCCAGCCCCTGCTGCGGGAGATCGAGAGCGAGCAGGCTCGCCTGGAAGAAGAACGCCGCCGCCTGGAACAGGACCGGCTGGCGATGGAAAACCAGCAGTCTGAGACCACATCACTGTCGGCAGAGATCGACCTGGCCCGCCTCAACCTGGCCGAGGCGGAAAAGAAGGTGGCCCGGCGGCAGGAGTTGGAGACGCAAACGAACTCCGCCGTTCAGCGCCAGGCGGAAATGCGGGCTGAGAACGCCGCCCTGAAGATCGAAATGGACGCGCTGAAAGAACGCATTGAAAAACTCGAGGCCGCCGAAGGTGCTGCCTGTCCCCTGTGCGGACAATCCCTGACGGAACAGCACCGCCAGTCGACGCTGGAACAGTTGAACAAGGAAGGCAAAGACAAAGGCGACCGGCACCGCGCCAATGCCGCCGCCTTGAAGGAACTGGACGGCCAGGTGGCAGAGTTCAAAGCCGCCATCGCCGCCCTGGCCCAGGCCGAGACCGAGCGACTCTCCGCCTCCACCCGCATCGCCGGGCTGACGGAACGGGTCGAGTCCATCCGCAAGCAGGCGGGGGAATGGGAGAGCGGCGGAGCCAAGAGGCTGGCAGAGGTCGCTGCCCTGCTGGAAAGCGCAGCCTTCGCACAGGAGGCGCGCAAGAAACTGGCCCGGCGGGATAAAGACCTGGCCGCCCTGGGCTACGACGCAGCCGCCCACGATGCCGCCCGCAAGCGGGAAGTGGAATTCCCGCCCCGCCGAGGCGGAGTACCGGGCGCTGGCAGAAGCCCGCTCGGCCCTCAAACCGCTCGAAGACGAGATCGCCAATGTGAAGGCGGATATCGAAAAGCGGCAGGAGGAAGTCCGGCTGCAGCAGGCAGAGCACGCCGAAGCCGCCGCTGCGTTGGCTGTTTCCGAGGCGCAGGCGCCCGATTTCGAAGCCGCCGAACAAAGCCTGTTCGACCTGCAGGAACAGGAGAACATCCTCAACCAGGAAGTGGGCGCGGCCCGCCAGAAGGTGACCGTGCTGGACGACCTGCGCAAACGCAAGAAGGCCTTCGCGGTGGAGCGGGAGGAGATCTCCTTGCAGACCGGACGCTACAAGACCCTCGAGCGCGCCTTCGGCAAGGACGGTGTGCCGGCGCTGTTGATCGAGCAGGCCCTGCCCGAGATCGAGATGAAAGCCAACGAGATCCTCGGCCGCCTGAGCGACGACGCCATGCACCTGCACTTCGAAACCCAGACGAAATATAAAGACGACAAACGCAAGGACCTGCGCGAGACGCTGGAGATCCAGGTCAGCGACGGGGCCGGGCTACGCGATTATGAAATGTTCTCAGGCGGGGAGAGTTTCCGGGTCAACTTTGCCATCCGGCTGGCGCTTTCGGAAGTGCTGGCCCAGCGCAAGGGGGCCCGCCTGCAAATGCTCATCATCGACGAGGGCTTTGGCTCGCAGGATACTCTCGGACGGCAGCGGTTGATCCAGGCCATCAACGCGGTCAAAGATGACTTTGCCAAGATACTGGTCATCACCCACCTGGAGGAACTGAAAGACGCCTTCCCCAACCGCATCGAGGTGGAAAAAGGCGAGCGCGGCTCGATGGTGAGGGTGATCTAGGTGGTTTTATATTTATTAATGAATAAGACCAACGGACGGAGCAGACCCTATTCGCTCAAACCCGGCGAGCCGCTATCTTCGAGTTTTGCTTGTAATTCACTCCCGTTTATGCAATAATGAATTAGATCACAATCCTCATCCCAGCCTTTACTGATAACAATTTATTTACTCCTATCAAGCGCTCTCATCCTCCCGACTACGCGCCCGGGTGAGGATGTTTCCGTAATTAGGAGGTTTTTTTTCTGCACGGGTGGTTTCAGGCCGTTTGACCTGGAAAGCTTCGCTTTCTTACGAAGGTTGCGCCAAAAAAATTGACCTATCTCGCAATATAAAATGAATAAATTGGGAGAACTAATATGAAGACTAGTGTGTATCTTCTGGCTATCTGTGCCCTCCTCCTCCAGTCCGCACTGGGAATCTCGATCCGCGACTTTGCTGAGGGAGCGGGCGAGCGGTCCATTTCCCCGGACGGGGTTACACTTTTCGTCACGCCCGGCGGCACCGGGACCTGCACCACAAATTGGGCGAACGCCTGCGACCTGCAAACGGCTTTGCAGGCCGCCGCCCCGGGCGATGAGATCTGGGTCAAAATGGGCGTGTACAAGCCAACCACCGGAGCAGACCGCACTTTGTCCTTCAATCTAGAGAGCGGAGTCGCCCTCTATGGCGGTTTTGCCGGCACCGAGAGCGACCGCGAAGCGCGCCTTCCCGCTACGAACATCACCACCCTTAGCGGTGACCTTGACACAGGCGGGGGCCTTGACAGCTACCATGTGGTCAGAGCCGATGAGGTAAACACTCAGGCCCGCCTGGATGGCTTTACGGTCACCGGCGCCAATGCCTCCGATGCATCCGGGGTCGAGGAGTGGGGTGGAGGAATGCTCGTCTATAATGCCTCCCCCACCATCGTGGATGTCCATTTTATAGGCAACGCGGCCAAAGCCGGCGGTGGGATGTTTATCCAGTCAGGGGCTCCGTTGCTGATTGATGTTTCTTTCGAATTGAACGACGCCACCATTAACGGTGGTGGTTTGCACACAAATTATCTTAGCTCCCCGACCCTCACAAATGTGACCTTTTTCGATAACTGGGCAGCGGAAAAAGGCGGGGGGATGTGCAACTTCGATCTAAGCAGGCCATCGCTGACAGGAGGCGCCTTTACCGGCAACTCGGCTGGTCAGAACGGTGGTGGAATGTACAACGAGACCGGCAGCAACCCGGAGTTGACGGGCGTCACCTTTTCCAATAACGAAGCCAGTCAAAACGGCGGCGGGATGTATAACAATGGCATCTTCTCCACTATGACGAACGTAAGTTTTTCCTCCAACATCGCTGGCAACCAGGGCGGCGGGATCTATAACACCTCAAGTAGCCTTATCTTGACCGGGGTTAACTTCACCAACAACGTTGCAGAATTGGACGGTGGTGGAATGGTTAATGAGAATTCCGGCACCGGTCTGATGGCCGTGGACCCAAGCCTCTTCACGTTGACCGGCGGCACCTTCTCAGGCAATATCGCCAACGACGGAGATGGCGGCGGGATGTACAACACCACTAGCAGCCCCATCCTGACGGATGTTACCTTCGTAGGTAATTCAGCCTTTCTAAACGGCGGCGGGATGTTCAACACGAACAATAGCAACCCGGCGTTGACGGGCGTCACCTTTTCCAGCAACGAAGCCTTTCAGAGCGGTGGCGGGATGTATAACGATGGCAGCAACCCCACGCTGATACGTGTCACGTTCCGCGGCAACAGTGCAAATGGACATGGCGGTGGTATATTCAACTTCCTGAGCAGCCCAAGATTGATCAATGTCGCCTTCTTCGCCAACCATGCTGACTTTGCCGGCGGGATGGAAAACTTCTACTACAGCAACTCCGAACTGATCAATGTCATCTTTTCCGGCAACTATGGAAATTACGACGGTGGCGAGTGTGGCGGGATGATCAATACGCTCAGCAGCCCGGTGCTGACCAATGTTACTTTCTCAGGCAATACGACCCCTAATATGCAAAGCGGTTGGATGGCAAACTATGAGAATAGCAACCCGGTATTGACCAATGTGATTGTGTGGGGGAACAGTCCCCCTCAAATATACAACGACCCCAATGCACCGCTTAGCACGCCGGTGATCCAATACAGCGATATTGAAAATGGCTCCACCAGCAACCATTCCATTAACCAGGATCCAAAGTTCGTCCGCAACCCCACTCCGGGCGGGGATGGGATTTGGGGTACCGCCGATGACGACTTCGGCGACCTGCGCTTGCAGTTTACCTCTCCGGCCATCGACGCCGGGGATAATACAGCCGTGCCCATCGACGTGCTCACCGATCTGTTAGGCCTCCTGCGCTTCTTCGACTTTTCCACACCGGATACCGGCAACGGCACACCGCCCATCGTCGACATGGGCGCTTATGAAACGCAGTTGGTTACCTACCTGACGCTCGTGAAGAAATAATATTAAGGTCTATTGATAAAATTTATGATCTATGCCTTCCCCAACCGCATCGAGGGAAGAAAGGCGAACGCGGCTCGATGGCGATGAGGGTGGTGTAGGAAGGGGAAATATTCGGGGGAGCCTTCCCACTACAGGAAACAAGAAAAAATCCGCCGATCAAGGCGGATTTTTGATTCTCGCGTCCTCGCCACCCAAAAGACCCTATCGAATGACCAGTGGCAGATAAATGGCGTATCCATTTTGTGTGAAGTTTGCCGTGACCAAGTTGCCCTCGCTAACTGTCACTATACAGGTTCCCGTACCGGAGCACCCTGCCCCACTCCACCCTGCAAAAGTCGAGCCGATATTGGCTTCGGCAGTTAATGTCACGAAGGCATTGTGGTCGAAGGAGGCAGAACACGTCGCACCACAGTCGATGCCTGCTGGATTACTGGTCACAGTACCATCACCGCTGCCGATCTTGTTGACACTCAAGGTGTCTACATTCGTATAATGCAGAATTGTGCCTGCCTCGCCGACTGCCCAGCCCTCATCGGCTGAGATCATCGCCACCGAATTCAGCGTTTGAGAGACCGGGCTGGGTATTTCGTTCCATGTAGTCCCGTTCCAGTGCAGGAGGACTGAGGGTTGGGATGGACAGTTTGCACCGCCCCCTCCCACTGCCCAGCCATCAGAAGGCGAAACCATTGCCACCGACCTCAGGTCACAAGATGTAACAGTGGTCGACCAGGTCCATCCGCTGCCATTCCAGTGCTGCATGACGCCACGAGATCCTACTGCCCATCCGTCCGTAGCCGAAGCCATATCCACAGATAATAGTGCATAAAAAGTAGGGCTGCCTACCTCGTTCCAGCTGCTTCCATTCCAACGTAAGATCAGGGAATCTGATTTCCCACTTAGGAATACCGCCGTCCCAATAAGCAGAACAATAATACCCCACTGCCCAGCCGTCATTGGCCGAGACCATCGCCACCGAATATAACACGATGTCGGTCAGGGTGTTGGCGCTCCAAGAGTTACCATCCCAACGCATAATGGTGCCTTGCAGATGAAAGCCCTGTAAACAATTACCGCCGGCGCCTACTGCCCAGCCGTCATTGGCCGAAACCATCGCTATCGACCGTAAGATCTGTCCAGCAGGATTCGGTACGGAATTCCAGGCGCTACCATTCCAGCGTTTTATTGCGCTCCCGTTGGAACTGTTACTCCCTACTGCCCAACCATCACTGGCTGAGACCGTTGCCGCTGAATACAATGCCGGGCCAGAGGCATCGCTTCCCAATTCATTCCATAAATTCCCTTGTCGGCGCAGCATTACTGAACCTTGTAAATTTCCGTTGGGATGAATTCCCTGGTACCCAACGGCCCACCCATCGTTTGCTGAAAGCATGGCAACTGATTGTAATGGGTAGGTAACCGGACTGGTGGCCTCGGTCCAGGTGCCTGATCGTGTCTTAACCCGGCTGATATCATCAATATAATATATTGGTTGACTGCCATTGCTGCCATCTTGCCATAATAGGTCGCTCAAAGAGGCAGGGTTGCCTAATACCGCCAAAGGAACCGTTACCTGGAGCCAGGTATTCGCTTGAACGGTGAAGGAATAGTATTCCGTGGCTTCATTGACATGGAAGTTCACCGATTGACCGCCGGTGCTGCCGCCATGCACCCAGAATAGGACGGCGTCATAATCACTGGTGGATATAGCCGTGTCTCTATGGAGGATCAAGCTGCCGTAAGATTCCGTGTACGTGACCGCGATGGAAGCCGACCCACTGTGAACGGGCTCGGTATTATCGAAGTTGCGATCGGTTCCCCACGAATAGTCTATCCAGCCGCGAGTCAGGGCGTCGGTGTAGACTTGGGATGTGTCAACCAGGCTGATATCATCAATATAATATGTCGGCTGACTGCCATTGCTTCCGTCTTGCCAAAACAGATCGCTCAATGTAGCAGGGTTGCCTAATACCGCCAAAGGAACCGTTACCTGGAGCCAGGTATTCGCTTGAACGGTGAAGGAATAGTATTCCGTGTGATCGTTGACGTGGAAGTTCACCGATTGACCGCCGGTGCTGCCACCATGCACCCAGAACCGGATGGCGATGGTATCACTGGTCGGTACGGCTGATCCCGTGTGAAGGAGTAAGCCCCCCCAGGACGCTGTGTAGGTTACGGCGATAGAAGCCGACCCACTGTGAACCGGGTCGGCGTTATTGAAGTTGCGATCGGTTTCCCACGACCAGTCTTCCCAACCAGCAGCCAGTACATCGGCATATATTGGTGAATTGGCTGCAACTTCAGAAATCTGTAGCAAGGAATTAATCTGAATTGCCTCTGACCCAATCGACCTGGCCGAGATAGGCTTAAATCCTATGGTTACAAATGCCACAGACAACAAAACCGATGTCAATGTATTACCAAGGGAAGAAGTCTGAGAACGGGCCATAATAACCCTCCTGGAATAGTGGTGCATAGACCTATGGATATATTATAGGTCGGAATGATTGCGCGTCAACGAGCAGATCGTGCAATGTATTTACTACACTATGCCAGCACCTGAACACGACCCGCGGGGGTAGGCTGCGTTCAGTGGTCCCCAGATAAGAACCTACCGAATCACCAGCGGCAGGAAAACCAGGTACGGCTCGATCACGAAGTGCCGGACGAAATCGGCACCGATTGAGTTGCCCAGCGTATCGCGGATGGTCCCGCTGACCGTGAACGTGTAATTGCCCGGCGGCAAAGGCATACCGCCGTTGATATTCAATGTAGTAATGGAAGCGCCGCTGTTAAAGTCGACGCTGTCGACAAGATCAACGGCAGAACCTTCTCGCAGCAGGTGGTAATTGCCAACAGTTCCTGCATCGGTGGAATCCATATTTTTGTTGAAGGCCACCAATAACCGGGTGACCGCAACAGTGACATGCTCGCCTTCGGCTAACTGCCCATCACCGGTGTCTGCATCAGTGCCGACCTGGGCCACCGCAGGCAATGATTGAACCGTGTGAACCGCGGTAGCCGAAGTGCTGCCATTGAAGTTGGAATCCCCTCGTATGAGGCGGTAAAGTTGGTGACGTCGGGTGCGGAGAAGGTGATGGTGCAGGACCCGGCTGCAACCGTGCCGGTGCAGTTCTGTGAGCCATTGCTGACAGTCACGTTTCCGGTCGGCGTGCCTGCGCCGGGTGGGACAACACTGACCGTGTAGCTGAACGTCACCACCTGCCCCACCACGGACGGATCGGGCGTGTCGGAGGTGATGGTCGTGGTGGTGGCGGCCTGGTTGACAGTATGGGCGGCAATGGAGGAAGTGCTTCCGGAATAGTTGGTATCCCCTTCGTACGTAGCGGTGAAGTTGGTCGTGCCAGGAGCGGAGAAGGTGATGGTGCAATTCCCGGCTGCAACCGTGCCGGTGCATTCCTGTGAGCCGTTGCTTACGGTCACGTCCCCGGTCGGAGTACCTGCGCCGGGAGGAACTGCACTGACCGTGTAGCTGAACGTCACAACCTGCCCCACCACGGACGGATCGGGCGTATCTGAGGTGATCGCTGTGGTGGTAGCGACCTGGTTGACCGTATGCGTGGCAATGGAGGAAGTGCTGCCGTTGAAATTGTCATCCCCACCATAGGTCGCTGTGAGATTCCTTTCGCCTATTGTATCGAGCGTGAGAGCGCAGGATGCAGCAGGCAGGGTAATGGTGCAGGAGTCGACCCCATCGGTAACCGTCACGGTCCCGCCGGGGGCGGTGGGTGCATTTCCAAACATCCCTGTGACAGTTGCCGAGACCGTCACCGCTCCGCCTGGCGCTGAAGGATCGGGCAAATCGGAAGTGATGGCAGTGATAGTGTTGGCCTTAATGATTGTCAGACTCAGGACATTCGAACTTGCCCCGGAGGTAGCATCGTTATCCACCCTGGCATAAATGGTGGAGGTCCCAACGCCGGTGGCATAAAACTCACCCGTGGCGGTCCCACTCGCCTGGATCGATGTCTGCGCGATAGTGATGACACCCGAGGTTGCTCCCCAGGTGACGCTTTGCCCGATGAGCCGCGCCAGGTCTTCAACCGGCACATCCGTGCCACTCGAATTCGTCAGGAAACTGGCAGTAAGGTCAGTGCCCATATTGGTGACAAGGGTCATTCCCATGCTGGAGGTCAACCGGTCGCGCAGCCAGGGAGTAGAGGTCAGGGATCCTCCAGTGCTGGTTACCCTATCGCAGGCCGAGTTGCTGGGACCTGCGCTGCAGCCCCACCAGTTATGCTCGGCGTTCACTCGTGCCGAAGAATTGGTAAAGGCGTCGCTCCGATCCGCTGCATCGGCTCCATTTCCCATGATGCGGTTATAACGAAGATTCAAGGTGCCACCGGACATAAAGATCGCCTCGGCAAAGCCAAGCGTTGACTGGTTATTCACAAAAGTATTGTGATGGATGTTATAAGTTGTGGTGGAAGTCTCCGGTCAGGAATAGCGCGCCGCCTCTCCCCGGTGTACCCACTATTTGGGTCGCCTGGTTGCCGGTGAATGTCGAGCCGCTGATGGTAAGCACGTCACCGGGTTCACCGTTGAATGAGATTGCGCCTCCATCACCGTGGGCGATATTGTTGATAAATTCCGTGTTGGTAATGGTGACGTTGCCCCCGGCGCCCCAACTGATGCCGGCGGCGCTGTCGGTGTCGGAGGTGTGGTTGTCCCGAATGATCGAGTTGGAGAGAACCAGCAAATCCCCGGGAGCGCCCCCCAGGATGGCTCCACCGCCATAGCCTTGAGCAGTGCCGCCTGAGATGGTTACGCCGGTAATGGTCACGACCACGCCGCCCGTAATGTTGTAGTCGAGATCAAAAACGCGATAATTGGTGTTCGTTTGATTGATGATCGTGTTGGCCTTGCCTGCGCCAATGATATGTTACCGTTATATTCCCGTTATACCCAATGTTCAGTTCATCAAGGCTTATATTGTACGTGCCGGCAGGGATATTGATGGTATATGGGCTGCCCCCATTCGCACCGCAATTCGTGTTGGCAGGAGCACCATTCGTGTAACTGGCTGCCTCGCGCAAGGAGCAGAAGGGATCGTTTACCGTATTGTCTGCGGTGGTCGTTACATTGAGGGTTGTGGCGGCATGAACGGGCTGCGCCGTGAATACCAGGCTGGCAAGGAACAGTACAGCCACGACTACCCTGGCAGTGTACAAGGGGAAGCGAGGCGCGATAGCAATGCGGAAATTGGGCACGATTATCATGATGCACACTCCTCGATGAAAGGTGATTGCTGCGTCAAGGTATTTCCAACGCCGGGGATGACAGCCAATTTTTCCTTGCGAACTTCAAGAAGGTTGGCCTGTTTATACCTTTTTCTTCAATAAGCCTGCGTTTCCAAACCCCAAAATTACCGGGAAAATGACCGAGGAAATCTACCTGTAAAATACCCGCTATCGACATTATCCGGCTAATCGGATTGTATATTTATATTAATTCCATCACCTTAAATTGGCAAGCAGGTTTTGACGTACAACCGGAACTGGCCTGCATCAGCAAACGTTTGCCTTTTGTTACAGTGTTGTATCATGTGTAATGTCCACCAAAAACCTGTTTCCCCCGTTTTGATAGCCTCTGATAGACCTTCGCGGTAAAATCCACTCTGTACTGTCAGGTCATTGATCACTTTGCTGACGAAAGGTTATTTATGCGACAAGTCGCCATCCTTGGCATCGGCCAGACCATCATCGAAGAACAGTGGGAAAAATCCCTGCGCGACATCGCCGTCGACGCCATCATCGCCGCCATGAACGACGCCGGGCGGGAGAAGACCGAAGGTCTTTTTGTCGGCAACATGATGTCGGGCATCATCAACAGCCAGAACAACCTGGGCGGCCTGATCGTCGACTGGGGCGGGTTGAAAGGGGCGGATTCCGCTTCCACCCTGCGGGTTGGCTCGGTCAAGGTGGAAGCCGCCTGCGCTTCCGGCGCGGCTGCCTTCCGCTCTGCCGCCATGGCAGTGGCCTCCGGCGAACTGGAATCGGCCCTGGTGGTGGGCGTGGAGAAGATGGTCGACCGCACTCCCCACGAGGTCACCGCTTCGCTCGCCACTGCCGCCGACGCCGACTACGAAGTGGACATGGGCGTCTCCTTCGTCGGCCTGAACGCGCTGATCATGCGCCGCTACATGCACGAATACGGCTGGAAGCATGCCGATTTTGCGCCCTTCGCCATCAACGCCCACGCCAATGCCATGCTCAACCCTTATGCCCGCCTGCACCACAAGATCACCGTGGAGGATTTCGAGAAGTCGTCCATGATCGCCACGCCGATCAACCTGCTGGACGCCTCGCCCATCGGCGACGGAGCCGCCGCAGTCTACATCGTCCCGGCGGACAGCGTGGAGGCAGGCAAGCGCATCGTCGTCAGCGGGGCCGGGGCTTCCACCGACACGATCGCCATCCACGACCGGTCCGAACCGCTCTTCCTGAGCGCGGCCTACCAGTCCGCCCGGACCGCCTACAAACAGGCCGGCGTCGGACCGGAGGATATCGACCTCTTCGAGTTGCACGACGCCTTCACCATCATGTCCGCCCTCTCGCTGGAAGCCTGCGGTTTTGCCGAACAGGGGAAAGGCGTGCAGTTGGGCCTGGATGATGAGATCGGCCTCAAGGGGCGCATCCCCGTCACGACCCGCGGCGGCCTGAAGGCCCGCGGCCATCCTGTCGGCGCGACGGGCGTCTACCAGATCGTCGAGGTGGTCCAGCAGTTACGGGGTGAGTGCGCCGAAACGCAGGTGGCGGATGCCCGCATCGGCATGGCCCAGAACATCGGCGGCAGCGGCGCCACTATCATTACCCATATATTGAAAAAAGAATAGATCTTAATTTACCCCGCTTCTAGTTAACGTCGCCGACCACTGACGGTCAAAGACGGTTACTATGGCTTTAAAGACAATCATTACCTCTCTTGATATTTCATTTCGATGAATTCAACGACTTCGCGGTACATTTTCAATTGCTGTTCAATCCTTATTATTTTCTCACCATCCATACTGATGACATCCAACCGCCCCAGGAATGGGTGATTCTTTACTTTAAAGCCTTCTTTCCATGAAATGGCTGTCAAAGTGCCGTCTGAGTGCTCCTGAATGATTTTTTCATCTGAGATCTGAATAGTTTCTTTCATGCCGGGCAGAATACGGATTGAATATAATCCTCCGGCAATCCATCCAATGGAGAAAAGGAGAACTACTGCGCTTGTCGCTAATTCTGCATCACGCCAAAAGGTGAAGGCTCCTATCATAGACGCAATTGCAAGCACAAAAGAGAAAGGAATGAAAAGGTAGTTGGCAATCACAAACCATTTCGCAATCTTGTACCTTCTCGTGGCCATAGAAATCTCCTTTGCGACTGTTAGCCGGCAAATTCTAGAGGTTCTTTATTTTCCGACAACCACTCCAATACACTTGCATTACATCTTGCGGCTCCTTCTGCTTTGGTTTCCAAACTAAATGCCGCAAATATTATTTCAATTGCTACCATAGTCCCATATAAAGCAGATAATTCGGCGGAAGTGAGCGGAAAAACTTCTTGATAACCCTTCAGAAGCGAGTGAAAGAGTGTGGGCCATTTACGCATCTTTTCTTGATCGGGGAAGCCACTAATCAATAGGCTGGTTCCACAATAACACACATCGAAAATTCTGGGGCCTCTGCTGACCATCTCGAAGTCAACGAAACCAGTCACCTTTGCCTTGTCAAACAATATGTTGGCAGGATTCGGGTCCCGATGGATCAATTGATTCGGAAGGTCGGCGTAAAGTGATTCCAGATCCAGTTCGATTTCTCTCCAGATTTTCTGTATTGATTCGCTATCAACAGTGTTTTCATGTTTTCGAATACAAGGAATGGCCCACTCTTGAATTTGTTTTATGAACTGCATATCTGCATAACCACTCAAGCCATCACATTTCAAAAAGCAGGCGTGCAAGAAACCAATTGCCTGACCCAATGATTTTGCTCGTCTCTGCAGCATTGCCTGCATAATGCTCCGTGATGATCTCTCCTGGGCAGCCGGGGATATAGGCAGAATATCTTGCCTTCGTTCAAGGCATACCAAGCTAAATTTTTTGTGCGAACTGGGACAGCCACCGGCGCACCTGCTTCCCACAAACCGGACAGAAGAATAAACTCCTGCTCAGTCTTCAACAAGTCTGCTTTCTCTTTTAAGATGAAATAATGCCCATCAACCGTTTTGATAAGCGATGTCTTTCCCCAATAAGAAGATATCGGCTCGATGGCAGTAATATCTCCAATTTTCCAGTTTCCGACTATTTTGTCCATAGGAATTGCTTCCAGTATAGCAAACCACTCCGCAAGAAACAATATGCAGAGAAGGTAAAACCATCCTGATCAAAGACCAATGTGAATACTTGAATTTCGGGTTTCTTTGTCCTTTTTCTTTACTTGTTTTTCCTTTGTGCCCGGCTGTCCTAGGCGATCTTCCTAGGATCGTGTTTAATTTCTTATCAGGAATTAAGAAACCTCGCCGCCCGGCCCGGGTTCTATTGTACAATTACCCCATGCAACTCAAGCTCACCCGTGCCCTCATCCGCTTCCTGCTGCGACTGCTCACCCGCACCGAACTCCGCGGCAAGGAAAACATCCCCGCCTCGGGCAACTTCATCATCGCCTCCAACCACCTGGGGCTGGTGGATGCCTTCATCCCTTTCTATTTTCTCGACCATAACAACCTGGTCTTATTGGTGGGCGAAAAGTGGGAAAAGGTCTGGATCATGCGCTGGCTGGGTCGGCAGTTGAATTTCATTTTCGTCGACCGCTTCAACCCCGACCTGAAAGCCATCCGCCAGGTGATGGAACGAATGCGCGCTGGCGAGGTCCTGGTGATCACCCCCGAAGGGACGCGCTCCAAAGTGGGCTACCTGCTGGAGGGCAAACCCGGCGTGAGTTACCTGGCAGCCAAAATGGGCGTGCCCATCCTGCCCGCCGGGATCAGCGGCACCTTCGACCCGGATTTCTTCGGCCAACTGAAGCGACTGCGCCGCCCGCGCATCGTCATCAACGTGGGACCGAGTTTCACCCTGCCGCGTCTCCCTTCCGAGGGACAGGAGCGGGATGAAGTATTGAAGGCCGATACCGACGAGATCATGTGCCGCATCGCCGCCCTGTTGCCCGAAGACAAGCGCGGCTTCTACGCCCAGCATCCTCATTTAAAAGACGTGATGGGAAGTTGAATTATCCCAAGCATCATATCGACGCAGTCGGGGTTGTAGAATTACGACCCCTATGAATAAAACATCCCATAAAATATTCCGATTCTTTATTCGCCTGATCCTGCGGTTGATCGCCCGCGTGGAGATCGTTGGATTCGATAACCTGCCGGATTCGCAGGGCTTCGTCATTGCCGCCAACCACACCGGTCGGCTCGATGCGGCCATGCCGTATTACCTGCTCGACCGGGCCGACATCATCGTCATGGTGGCGGAGAAATACAAGAAATACGCCCTCACCCGTGCGCTCACCCGCCTGGTGAACGGCATCTTCATCGACCGGTACAATGCCGACGTGGGGGCACTGCGGCAGACCCTGCGGCGCATGCGCGCCGGCGGCATCCTCGCCATCGCCCCGGAAGGGACCCGCTCGAAATCCGGCAGCCTGATCGAAGCCAAGCCCGGCGGAATGTTCCTGGCCTCGAAGGCCGGCGTGCCCATTCTGCCGGCAGCCATCACCGGCCTGGAAGATGCGCTGGTCAAAGATAAACTGAAGCACTTCAAGCGGCTGCACATCCGGGCGGTAGCCGGGGAACCTTTCACACTCCCGCCGGCGCGTGGCAAGGAGCGGGATGCGCTCATGCAGGAATACACCGACGAGGTCATGTGCCGCATCGCCGCCTTGCTTCCCCCGAAAAGCGCGGCTTCTATGCCGATCATCCCCGTTTGAAGCAACTGCTGGCAGAGTCTAGCCTGAATCCCCCGAAGTGAAAAATTAAGTCAAATCACGCCTCATCCGCGCTCGCCGTGATGGGTGAAAGTGCTATTTCCGCGGAGACCTGCGCCTCCCGTTTTTTGGCGGCTCGCCCGGCAACAATACGCCAGGACTGCCGCCGCCACCAGCAGGATGATATTCATGATAAAAGGCAAATTCTTATCCATCCCCGAGAGCGTCCCGGCGATCCAGCCGAACGGCGAGGTGAACAGGATGATGCCCACGAACAGGATCGACTGGATCCTGGCCCGTTCCTTCGGGTCCACCATGCGCACCATCAACTGGTCCATCAGCGGCAGGACCGTGGCATAGCAGCAGGCTTCCAGGATGATGCTGACGATCAGCCAGGCATATCCGCGGGCGGGAATGGTGACCAGCAGCAACTGGCTGACCAGCATGACCGCAAATCCGCCCACCAGCGGGACCTGGAAATTCAGTTTGCGGATGCGCGGGATGACCACGAAAAAGAACAGCAGCATCACCACCGACTTGATGAAAGGAAACACGGCCAGGTTCTCATCCGGGATGTGCAATTTTTGCGTCACAATGATGGACCAAAAAGTACCATTGATCGTCAAAACGATACCAAATAACAGGTAGGTGAGCGCCGTGTAGATCGTGTGGGGTGCGCGCAAGATCTGCCGGAAAACTCCCTTGTACTCGCCTAACACGTTAAAGATACTTTGATGACGGGTCTCGTGCATGCGCACCTTGCCCTGTTCGGTCTCAACCGTCAGACGGTAGGTGAGGGTGCACTTGACCGCGAACATGATCGAGGCAAAAATGTACAGGCCGCGCATGGCCGGCACCAGCGTATAGGACTTGATCAGCAGACCCGCCAGCGGGGCGAAAAAGGCTACCATCAGCCCGGCAATATAGACCCACGAATATACATCCACCAGTTGATCGGGGTCGGTATCCTCCACCATCAGGCAGGTCCATGAGTTGTCAACGACCCGCCAGACGCTGTTGATGATGGCCGCGCCGAGGAAGTACCAGTAATTCTGCGCAATCGCAGAGATGAGGGCGGGCAGGCTCCACGAGAGCAGGTCGAAGATCAGCGTGGTCCGCCGTCGGCCCAGTTTATCGGTGATGACACCACTCAACAGGGCAAAGATGAGTTGAAAGGCCCAACTGATGGAGACGAGCATGCCGATCTGTTTATCCGACAGGCCCAGTGCCACCATGTAAATGGACACATAAGGCGCGTACAGATTAAAGGGAATACCCCACAATGGCTCCGTGAAGACGCAGCCGCGGGCGTTACCTTTTATGGCCTTCAATGAAGTGAACAATGAATGGGTTTTCAACAAGTCTCCTTAAAGACAGGCGCGTGAGCCTGCCGCGGCAGGAATTGGCCCATGCCGCTGCGTCCCAGCCACTTCTCGTTATCGACGATCAACTGCCCCCGCAGGAAGACCTTCTCGGGGTAGCCGGTCAATTCCCAGCCTTCGTACAGGTTGTAATCCGTGCGCTGCTGCGAGTGGGCCACCCCGTACGTGACCTTTTTGGCCGGGTCCCAGATGACGATATCCGCATCCGAGCCGGGCAGCAGCGCGCCCTTGCGCGGGTACAGGCCAAAGATCCTGGCCGGGTTGGTGGAGGTCAGCGCCACGAACTGCTTCGGCGTCAGCCTGCCTGAGCCGACACCGGTCGTCCACAGGACCGGCAGGCGGTCTTGCACCGCCGGCAGGCCGTTGGGGATCTTGGTGAAGTCGCCCCGGCCCAGTTCTTTGCCGGGGATGGCAACCGGCTCGCCTTCGTACAGGATCGGCTTGGTGCCGTCGAAGAAGAACGGGCAGTGGTCCGTGCCGATGGTCTGGATGATGCCCTGCTCCAACCCTTCCCACAGGCGGGCGTTATCGACCGGGCTGCGCATGGGCGGCGAACAGACCCACTTGGCCCCGTCCGGGCGGCGCAGGTCGTCTTCGGTGAAGAACAGGTACTGCGGGCAGGTCTCGCCCATCACGTTGACGCCGCGCTCGCGGGCGTACTTCAGCATATCCACTTCGCCGGCCGCGTTCATGTGGACGACGTACAGGCTGGCCCCCGCCTGCGCCGCCAGTGAACAGGCCCGCAGGGTGGCCTCCACCGCTCCCCAGGCCGGGCGGGTTTTGGCATGCCATTCGGGACTCGCGTGCCCCGCCTGCAGCGCCTCCGCCACCAGCGTCTCGATCACGTCGCCGTTCTCGGCGTGCAGCATGACCAGCAGGCCGTTCTCCGCGGCGATGCGCATGGCCCGGAAGATATCGCCGTCCGACAGGCGCAGGCGGTTGTTGTAGGCGGTGAAAGTCTTCAGCGTGGTGATGCCCATGCCGGGCAGGGAGGGGATCTCCGCCGCGATGGCATCGTCCAGCCGGGTCAGGTTCATGTGGAAGGAATAGTCGATGGCGGCCTTCTCGGCCTTTTTGTGCCAGGCATCGACGGATTCTGCGCAGGGTGGGGAAATCCAGCGAGACGAAGTCGATCACGGTGGTGGTGCCGCCAAAAGCCGCCGCCTTGTGACCGGTGTAATGGTCGTCGGAGGAGACCGTGCCGAACATGGGCAGGTCGAAGTGGGTGTGCGGGTCCACGCCGCCGGGCAGGACGAATTTGCCGCTCGCATCGATCTCCCGTGCATCAGTCACTTGCAAATCTGATCCAATCTGGACAATCTTTTCGTCATCGATAAGAACATCCGACGGGAATGATCCTTCAGCAGTAACAACCTTGCCACCCTTAATCAATGTCTTCATTTTCTTGTCCTTTTATGGAATACGGCTGCTGTAGTTCCTTTAATTCCCAACAGCGCCATCAAGCACATCCGGCGGGAAGGTCGGCCTCAGGTAGATCGGTCTTGTAGAGCTGTGCGTTTTCAGCCCGTTCACGCAGGGACTGCCACAAGTATCTGGCGCTCATCGCTTTGGACGACCAGATCGTTGAGCGTGGATGCATTTAGCAGATATTCGCCGGTGGTGTAGAGGAAAGTCAGCCGCCGCCATTTTTCGGCGGTGATGGGACGGTGTGAGTTTCTCCAACGGACCAGTTGGATCTTGTAATATTCCTCCCCCGCGCGAGGATGGTCGGGTTCGTCCCGCAGGAGCTCGGCCCGGGTGGTCAGTTCGTGACCGCGCACCGGCGCAACGGACTCGATCCGCCCGCCCGCTTCGCCGAAGGCTGCCGGTTGGTAAAAGGCCAGGTGATCCACCGCCACGACCTTGGGAGCCGTGCGGAAGGGTATCCGATACCATCCCAGCAGGCGGGCGATCTCCAGGTCACGCGGGCCGGGCAGGAGACAGACAAGGATCAAATCGGTTGGAGTAATCATCGTCTCATCCTTCCTCCAACTTTACAGCAAAACCTGCCCCATGTCGAGTAGGACAAATCGGAGAATTTGTCCTATACTAATAGCAGAATAGGTTTATTCTCCTGGCTGATATAATTGGACAACTTTTCAAATGAAGACGGCCTCTCTCACGATCAAAGAGCTTTTCCGGCTGGCTTTTTCGGCGCCCGTCGTCTGGCTGGCAGAGAACGCCGAAAAAGGTCCCAACCTGAACTGGGTAGTTACGAGCCTGGAGGCAACACAAGCGGGGGATATCCTGCTGCTTTCGACCACCTCACAGGCTGCCCAGACGCTCAAGCGCGCCCGTGAACAAGGCTGCGCCGCCGTCGTCTTCGTCGGCGATGAATCCCCCCCTGAGAACATCCTCCCCGCCGGTCTCACCGTCGTGGCCGTGCCGGGACAGTACAACGCCCAAACGGTCCAGCGGCTGCTGCTGACCGCCATGATCAACCAGCGCGTCGCCCTGGTGGAACAAGGCGTGCGCGTCCATGCCCAACTCTCGCAGATCGAGGCGGAAGGGCAGGGGTTGAACGGGCTGGTCAGCGCCATGGTCGAAATTTCCGGGCGGGGCGTCGTCGCCCAGGATAAGCGCCTGTCCGTCCTGGCTGGGCAGCCTTCCACCTCCTTGAAGCACGGCTGGAATAAATTGGTGGCAAGCCTGACCAACCTGGAAAGCCTGCCCGAAATCGCTGCGTGACCGCAAACTGGCAGCCCTTCACACCACCACCGTGGAACAAAAACTCAACGGCAATCTCACCCGCCTGGTGGCCCCTATCACGGTCGGCGGGATGGCCCGCGGCTACCTCTCCCTCATCGGCGAAACCGACAAACTCGACCCGCTCGACAGCCTGGTGATCGAGCAAGGCGCGCTGGTCTGCGCGGTGGAAATGTCCCGCACCAAGGCCGTCCGAGAAGCCGAAAAACGTCTCAAAGGCGACCTGCTCAACGCCCTCCTGCAGGAGAACCTCAGCCCGCTGGACGCGCAGTTATGGGCGCAGAACATGGGCCTGGACCTGTCGGAGGCGCAGGTAGCCATGCGCTTTGCCTGGCTGGGGGCAGCCTCCCCCTCCCGCCGGCGGCTGGAAACATTGGTCAACGGCGAAGTGACCCGCCTGAACGTCAAAGTGATCGTCAACCCGATGGGGCCGGAGATCGTCTGCTTTTGCCAGGTGCCGCGTGGAAGCCGCCAGCCGGATTGCGCCCTGGAATTGGCCCAGGCCGTCATGGACCAGGGCGGGCGCGAGTACCCGGATACAATTGTGCTATGCGGACTGGGCGCACCTTCGCAGGATATCCGCGAATGGCGCACCTCCTTCCGCCAGGCCGGGCAGGCGCTGGAACTCTCCCGCCGCTTCCGCGAGAAGAAACCGCTCTACTTCCCCGACCTGTCCATCTACCGCCTGCTGATCCAGTTGGAGAACAGCCCCGAACTGATCGCCTTCCAGGAGGAAATGCTGGGAGCGCTGCTGGCCTCCGAAGGGGCGCGTGACCTGATCCACACCCTGCAGGTCTATTTTGAACATAACGGCAACCTCTCCCAGGCTGCCGAGGCATTGTTCGTCCACCGCAACACTCTCATCTACCGGATGGAGCGCATCGCCGCGCTGACCGGCGCCAACCTGGACGACCCGGAAGTCCGCCTGGCGATGCAGTTGGCCCTGCACATCTACCGCATGATGGAAAAAACAGGCGGATAATATCCCTGGGCCTTTGATGGATCCACCCTCTAAAGTAATGGATGAGACATGGGAAGGAGAAAAAATGACCAATGGAAAACGTTCTAAATTCCTGCAACGTCCAGCCACACGGCTGGGTTGGTGGGCACTCAGCCTCGGCATTGCTTTCGAATTGATGAACATCCTCAGCACCGCCATCTTCATGCGCCTGCCGGAAAGTGCACCCTTGCGGCAAACATTTCTGCCGTATTATGGCATCTTGATGATCCTTACCGGCCTGGCAAGCGGGGTGGTCGCGCTCATTGCTCTGATCAAAAACCGTGAGCGCTCCTGGCTGGTCTGGCTGGCCCTGCTGCCAGGCGTGATGGCGGTAGTCTTACTAGCGGGCGAGTTCCTCCTCCCGCATTAAGAACCTGAAAATATACTCTTTTTTGTGAACACCAAGGGCACGAATTACACAATTAATATTGATTTCCTTAGTGTACTTTGTGTCCGCCTGCCCCGCGTATTCCAGCGGGGTCGTGTTTAATCCTCCTTTCCCTTCGGCAAAATAGATAAAAATGGGGGCAAGAATTTGGGATTACTCCCAATAGACAAGCGCGCCCAAAGTATATAAACTTGTCTTAACATGTCCACTTTAAACCGGGCCACAGGCGCAACTACAAGGATGACTGCCACGCAAGCGTAAGGCAGCCCTGGCCGCTTACCAACCCGCCAACACCAATCCCACCCAAAGCGGAGGCTGCCAGAAAAGGCAGTCTCTTTTTCTACCAGTGAAAATTTTATCGGCTTGAGTACAGGAAAGGATCGTCCCCATGTGCAGGATGGCCGCCATAAAATCCAAAACACCGCATACACCCGCCATCGTCTTGCGGATGATGCTGGCCATGCAGGAGGGGCATGACAACTCCGGTTTCGCCATGGTCATGCAAGACCTGGGCGGCGCATTCGCCAACTTCAAGGAATTCCCCCTGCTCTCCATGGCCTGCACGCCCGCGGGTCTCGACCGGGTGGAGGAATACCTGGAAGAGGCCGGTTTCACCCCCAAGTTTGATTACCAGCCAGACGTGGACGACCGTCCCGGCCTGGACTTCCGCAAGATGCCCATTTACGTCTTCCGCAATTACCGTTACCCCGATCAATTCGTCTCCCGCCCGTGGGAGGAAAAGAAGGCCCTGCTGGTCCGCACCGCCCTCGACCTGCGCTTGCTCCTGACCCACGACGAACAAGGCTTCGTCTACTCCTTTTGGCCCGACGTTCTGACCCTCAAAGAGGTCGGCGACCCGCGCGACATCGGTACTTACTTCCAGATGTGGAACGAAGGTCACTGGCTGCAGGCGCGCGTCATATCGGCCCAGTGCCGCCAGAATACCAACTACAAGATCGTCCGCTACGCCGCCCATCCCTTCTTCCTGGAGGGATACACCCTCATGGGCAACGGCGAAGACACCTTCTTCCAGAAGAACAAGGATTTCCTCAACGGCCTTCACCCCGGCTACATCGGCTTCGAATCCGACACCCAGTGTTTTCTCTACACCCTCCACTACGTGGTCGAGCAGTTGGGCTGGCCCCTGCCCTATTACAAGCACGTCCTCACCCCCCTCAACTTCGATGAAATGAAAGCCCATCCGGATGGGCAGGTCTTGAAGCACATCCGCCAATCCTGCCAGAATCTGGAGATCAACGGACCCAACACGGTCGTCTTCGTCCTGCCGGACAGCCGCATGGGCATCGTCGCCGATGCCAAGAAACTGCGCCCGCTGGTGGTCGGCAGCCAGGACGACCTGGTTGCGGTCGCCTCCGAAGTCTGCGGCATCAATACCATCCTGCCCGAGCGGGATTACACCACCGACGTTTACCCCGGCGAGCGAGAAACCTTGATCATCAACAATCACCTGGAGGTGGAACAATGGCTCCAATGAACCGCCCCCTGCAGGTGAAAGTGGATGAGCAAAAATCCATGGATAACAACCAGAAACCGGCCGCCAACCCGACCCTTTCGGTCAACCCCGCCGCAGGCTTCCCCGGCCAAACCCTCTCAGTTCAGAGCCGCGCCTCCCTGGCCCCGCCTGTCTATGTCAACAATCCTCACCCCACCGATTTCCCCTGGGTGATCCAATGGAACACCGACACCTGCATCCGCTGCGGCGCTTGCGTGGCTGCCTGCACCTTCGGCTCCATCGAAGCCCGCCTGATGCGGCAGGGACAGGCCGTCAGCGTGGGCAACTTCCCCACCCCTGTGACCAATTACAACGTCGTCTTGGCCATCAAGCAGGTGCCGGATTCGAAACTGGCCTGCCGCGGCTGCACCATGTGTGAGCGGGTCTGCCCCACCAATTCCATTCATCCGGTCGCGAATGACCAGCACCGCTTCCCGCTGGTGGCCCGCCGGGGCGGCACGCCCATCAAGCGCGGCGGACGGGCGCATCACATCCCCGTCCGCGCCCTCGACTACATCAAGGTCGGGCGCATCAGCCAGATGACCGACCCGGCCCTCGACGCCGCCCGCCACACCTTCGACCTGCTCACCCCCCTTGGGCGCAACCTGCCCGCCAAAGAACTGCCCTTCAAAGTGGAGGACGGCAAACTGACCATGTCCGGCCAAACCCCGCCCATGCAGTGGATCTACCCGGTCATGATCGGCGACATGTCCATCGGGGCGCTGTCGTGGCGCATGTGGGAAGCCCTGGCGCTGGCCGTGGCCTACCTCAACGAACAGTGCGGCCTGCCCGTGCGGATGAACTCGGGCGAGGGCGGCATGCCCATGCGCCTGCTCACCTCCGAATATCTCAAATACTTCATCATCCAGATCGCCTCGGGTCACTTCGGCTGGAACCGCATCATAAAGGCCATGCCGCAAATGGTGACGGACCCCGCCGGCATCTTGATCAAGATCGGCCAGGGCGCCAAACCCGGCGACGGCGGCCTGCTGCCTTCGCAGAAAGTGGCTCCCCACATCCAGGCCATCCGCGGCGTCCCGCAGGCAGACCTGCTCAGCCCACCCAACCACCAGGGCCTCTACAGCATCGAGGAAAGCGTCCAGAAGATGTTCCTCAGCATGAACGCGGCCTTCAAGTTCCGCGTGCCGGTGGCCATCAAGGTGGCTGCCAGTTCCACCAGCGTGGCCGTCTATAACAACCTGATCCGCGATCCCTATCACATCGTCGGCGGCTTTTTCCTGGACGGCATCCAGGGCGGCACCGGCGCGGCCCACGAGATCAGCATGGACCATACCGGTCATCCCATCCTTAGCAAACTGCGCGACTGCTACCTCTCGGCAGTGGAGCAGGGCCGTCAGGGCCAGATCCCCCTCTTCGTCGGCGGCGGCTTCGGCGACTCGGGCGACCTGGCTGCGGACGCGTTCAAGGCCATCTGCCTGGGTGCCAGCGGCGTCTTTTCCGCCAAGATCTTCCTGCAACTGGCCGGCTGCGTGGGCAACGAAAAAGGCCGCTGCAACGCCTGCAACACCGGCAAATGCCCGGTCGGTATCTGCACGCAGGACCCTTACCTGGTCTCTCGCCTGGACGTGGACGCGGTGGCCCAGAATATCGTCGACTACTTCCTGGCCATGGACAGCGAGTTGAAAAAACTGCTCGCCCCCATCGGCAATTCCAGTCTGCCCATCGGTCGCAGCGATGCCCTCATCTCCATGAACAAATCCATCGCCGAGCGGCTCCAGATCGCTTACGCCTGTTAGTGACACTATGAAACGAATAACCACCTTCGCCAACAACGAACGAACTTCCACCCAGGACCTGCTCCAGCAGGTGTATTCGGCCATGGCCGAAGGCGAGACCGAGTTCGAGATCGATGCCTCCGGCCAGCATGATATTGGCGGGCCGCTGTGGAATCGGCAGGGCCAGGCTCTCAAATTCGTGGTGCGCAACCCCGGCCAGCGGGTCGGGTCCATGGGCATGCCCGGCACGGAGGTCATCGTCGAAGGTTCAGCCCCGGCGGATGTGGGCTGGCTGAACGCCGGCGCGACCATCACGGTCAAGGGCGACGGGGGCGACACCACCGGTTACGCCGCCGCCGACGGGCGCATTTACATCGGCGGGCGGGTCGGCACCCGCTCCGGCTCCATGATGAAACACGACCCGGCCTTTCCTCCGCCGCAGTTGTGGGTGCTCAAAAACACCGGCTCCTTCTCCTTCGAGTTCATGGGTGGCGGCATCGCCGTCGTCTGCGGTCACGATTGCGAGAGCCTGGATTCGGTCATCGGCGAGCGGCCCTGCATCGGCATGGTCGGCGGGACGGTCTACGTCCGCGGCCATACCGGCAAACTGCCCGGCAATGTCCGCGTGGAAGCGCTGACCGCCGAGGACAAGGATTTCCTGCAGGAAGGGCTGCTGCAATTCCTGCGGGCCATCGAACGCCCGGACCTGCTCGATGACCTCTCCGGCCTCAAGGAATGGGCCAAGATCAACGCCCGCCCGCAGACCGAAACGAAACAATCCAAGCGGGTGCCGTTGAAGGAATTCCACGCCAGCCAGTGGATCGAAGGCGGCTTGTTCGGCGACGTCATCAGCGACGCCGGCGCCGTGACCGCCCTGGTCAACACGGGCGTGTACCGGGCCTACTATCCCGTCCTGGAATAATGCCCACCTGGCCGCGCCCTGCCAGGCCGCCTGCCCGGTCGGCATCCCCACGCAGGACCGCATCAACCTGCTGCGCAAAGGCAAGTTGATCGAGGCGCTCGAACTCGTGCGCCAGTACAACCCCTTCCCGGCTTCGGTCTGCGGGGCGGCCTGCCCGAACCCCTGCATGGCTGCCTGCACCCGCCAGCAGATCGACTTTTCCGTCCTGATCGGCCCGCTCGGCCGCCACTCGCTGGACCTGCCCACTCCGCAGGTGCCGCCTTCCAGCGGCAAGAAGTTTGCCATCATCGGCTCCGGCGTGGGCGGGCTGTCTGCCGCCTGGCAATTGGCCCTGCACGGTCACTCCGTCACCATCTTCGAACGGTCGAAGACGCTCGGCGGCAAAATGGCCCAGGCCATCCCCGACGACCGCCTGCCGAAGGATATCGTCCAGACCGAGATCGACCATATCCTCGACCTGGGCGTCAAGGTCGAATACAACAGCGTCATCACCCACGAGAAATTCGACCAGATCTACAAGTCCTTCGACGGAATCGTCCTCGCCATCGGCGCGGGCGAAGCGCGCATCCCCGATTTCAAGGGCAACAAGAAGGCCGTCTCGGCGCTGAAATACCTGACCTCCTGCAACAGCGGAAAACCCGCCGTCGATGTGGCCGGTAAGAACGTGGTCGTCATCGGCGCCGGCGACGTGGGCATGGACGTCTGCACGATGGCCTGGCAGAAAGGCGCCGCCAGCATCACCGCCGTGGACATCCGCGAACCCGCCAGTTCCAGCCGCGAGCGCACCGGGGCGATGGCCCTCGGCACCAAAGTGCTGTGGCCGCGGGTGGTGAAGTCCTTCGAGGCCGGCAAAGTGACCTTCGAAGAGCGGCGAATCCCTGCCAGCCGATGTGTTGTTCGTCTCCATCGGCGAGGTACCGCAGAGCGACTGGATCCCCGAATTCATCAAGCGGACGAAGGGGTTGTGGATCTCGGTTAACGAATACGGTCAGACCAGCGACCCCAAGGTCTATGGCGTCGGCGACGTGGTCAAGCCCGGCTTGCTGTCTGATTCCATCGGTCAGGGACGCATCGCCGCCCTGGCGCTGCATGCACGTGTGTCCGGTGAAACTTTCGAGCTGCCCCGCAAGCAGGTCATCCCGCTGGAGCGGCTGAAGTTGCTCTATTTCAGCCCGCGCACCAGCCAGTACCCGGTCAACCCGTTGGAAGAATCCGACCGCTGCATCTCCTGCGGCACATGCCGGGATTGCAACATCTGCGTGACCGTCTGCGGTCAGAACGCCATTTCCCGCTTCGAACACTCGGATGGGTCGATCGAGTTCAAGGTGGACGACCAGCGCTGCATCGGCTGCGGGTTTTGCGCGGCGGCCTGTCCCAGCGGCATCTGGACGATGATCCCCAATTTGCCGCCCATCAGCGAAAACGCCATGCTGCATGCATAAGCAACAAAAACGAATAAAATTCCCTTAGGGATCGACAACGGAGCAGTCTATCCCTGAATAAGAAGGCCGAGGACGGAAATGAAACCCGTCCTCGGCTTTTTGTTTGTCACCAACCGATGATACGTCTATTCCTCTTGGTTGGCTATGCGAATTGAATTGACGGCAAGGGGGTCAGGGCGTCTTCTTCTCCCGGTCCAGCCACAGTTCCCGGTATTTGCGGTTCCAGTCGATCAGGAAGCGGAAGGCCACCACCACCCCCACCGCCGCGGCGATCCACACCACCGGCCCGCGCAAGCCGATCAGCAGGAACAGCGGCGCAAACAACAGCCCCGCAATGACACTGGCGCGGGCGCTGTGACGCAAGATCAGCGTCAGCAAGCCCAGCAAGGCATAGCAGATCAGGATGGCGAAGGGGAAAGCCGCCGTCATGGCTCCGTTGGCAGTGGCGAGACCCATCCCGCCGCGGAACCCGGCAAAAAGGGGCCAGCAGTGCCCAATGACCGCCAGCGCGGCCGTCAGCGGGACGATCCACCCGGCCGGGGCATACCGCAGCGCCAGCCAGACCGGCAGGAACCCCTTGCTCACGTCCAGCACAAACACCAGCGCGCCCCACACGAGACCGGCCTGGCGGATGGTGTTGGTGGTGGTGGCGTGACCGGACCCGGCCTCCCGCACGTCCACGCCCTTGACCAGCCGGGTGATCCAAATGGCGAACGGCAGCGACCCGCATAGGTATCCCAGGAGTCCAAACCCGATGGCGAATAAAATGGTCTGCAAAATAGTCTCCGAAGATTTCAGAGTGAAATATTATTAAACACCAAGGACACAAAGGGCGCTATGGTAAAGGAACACGAAGGAAAGATTTTAATATACTTTCTTTCCTTCGTGTTAAATTCTTACATTTATTCTTTTTCTTCCTTCGTGTTACTCCTGCCCTATGTGCTTTTCATAGGGTCGTGCCCTTCGTGTTAAATTTTTCGTGTTTCAAAAGTTTTTAGTTCAGCCCAACCTCGGCATTGAACTCCTCGATCAGCGCGTCGATCTCAGCCGCCTGCTTCTGGACGTCGGTCCAGTAATCCGGCTCGTACCACATGCTCCTGGATCTCGTCGTAGGTCTTGCCCTGCTGCTCGACCCAGGTGAAGTACTTCAGGTTGTGGACGCGGCGGCGGTCGGTGTAGCGCAGCTCGAGCATGTTGTCGGTGGATTGGCCCATGCAGGTAGCGGGCGAAATCGGCGGCGGCATCGCGTCTCGGCGTATTCGCCCATACTCGGCGTGCATTTCGTGCAGGCGGCTGCTGGTACAGGTCCATCGAGTCGGTCAGGACGGTGAGGATGATGTCGTGCTCGCCCATCTCGTAGTACTTGGCGATCTTGATCGCGCGTCAGCACGTTGGAGATGCCGGAGAAACCCAGCAGGTCCAGTTGCGAGACGATCGCTTCCGGCACGCCCTTGCTCGACCAGGTATTGCGCGCCCGGCTGCTTCGTTGAACAGGCGGGCGAGGTTGACCACGGCGTTGTCGTCGATGGCCACCACCATGTCGGTGTTCTTGGACGTTGTGGATCCACGGCACGTGCTTGTCGCCGATGCCCTCGATGCGGTGCGCGCCGAAGCCGTTCTCCAGCAGGGTCGGGCACTGCAGCGCTTCGCTGGCGACGATCTTGCTGCCCGGGAAGACCTGCTTCATGTAATCGCCGCTGGCGATCGTCCCGGCCGAACCGGTGGCGGAGGCCATGCCGCGGTACTCGTCGCCCGGGCCGGCTGACCTGCTTGACCACTTCTTCCATGGCGTGCCCGGTGACCTCGTAATGCCACAGGTAGTTGCCGAACTCCTCGAACTGGTTGAAGATCATCAGGTCCTGCCCGGATTTGCGCAGTTCCCAGCACTTGTCGAAGATCTCCTTGACGTTCGACTCGCGACCCGGGCGTCTTGATCGTCTCGCCGGCGATCTTTGCCAGCCACTCGAAGCGCTCCTGGCTCATGCCTTCCGGCAGGATGGCGATGGAGTCGCAGCCCAGCAGGGCCGAATCGTAGGCGCCGCCGCGGCAGTAGTTGCCGGTGGAAGGCCAGACGGCTTTCTGCGTGGTCGGGTCGAACTGGCCGGTCACCAGCCGCGGCACCAGGCAGCCGAAGGCCGCCCCGACCTTGTGCGCGCCGGTCGGGAACCACTTGCCGACCAGCACGACGATGCGGGCGGGCACGCCGGTCAGGCTGTGGGGCAGTTCGAGGTAGTTGACGCCGCCGAAGCCGCCGCCGCTGGCCTTGGGCTCGTTGTGCCAGGTGATGCGGAACAGGTTGCGCGGGTGCGACATCCCACAGGCCCGATCTTCGCCAGTTCTTCTTTGACCTTGGCCGGGATTTTGGCGGGGTCTTTCATCTGGGCGTAGGTGGGGATGATGATGTTCTTCTCGCGGGCGCGCTGGATGGCCCGTTTGCGGCGGTCTTTGTGGACGGTCAGGTCAATGGTGGTCATTAGGGGATCTCCTTACACGATCAGGGAAGTTGTCAGACAACTGGTATTATATCGCAAAAAGAGCCTTCCGAAGCATGCTTGCCTCCGGAAGGCTAAATTTTCATCTGATCAGGATTGCACAAATCAAGGTGTGCCGCGGTATTCAGATAAATGCTGATGCCAACGACAGCCGCCAGGATGATATAGGAGACGATCCGCATGATCGACACGGCCGGGTTACGCACCTGCTGCGCATCCTTGACATTGTTATCGCGGAGTTGGTTGAGCAAGTACATAACATCGGTCTCGTCCTGCAGCAGCCGCCGCGGGATCATATTGAACATCGTATCGTTGCGGTAGAGCAGGAAGATCTTTTCGTCGGCTTTCCACTTGACGAAATCCTTCCACGGCATCCTGCCGCTGCCGTAGGAATTGTTGATGTTGTAACCTTCCTCGGTCAGTTCGATCTCGAAGGGGCTGGAGAGGTCCTTCTGCTGGTTATACATACGGGTGATCTGGTACGGTCGCAGCCCGAACCAGTATGCCGCGATCAACGCCCCCACCGCCAGCGGATAGATAACGAGAGACCAGCCGCTCGACGTACCCTGAGTTACCAGCCAGATGCCCCCGAGCATCACCAGGATCATCATGCCGATCATGAAATATAAAGAAATCCTGCCAAACCGACCCATGCGTCCATGCAGGTTCTGGGCAGCCTTCAAATCTGCGATCTCGTATTTGCCTTTGATGGTGACCATGGTCCCTCCGAGGAAATTATCTTGCATAGATTGTATATCAATAATCGCGGAAAAGAAAGTGATTTTTTTGTAGTACCGACTGAAATCGGTTCTACAATTTCCTCGCTGGGACTTATGGCCCTCCTGAAAAAAATATTGCCTCCAAATTAAATTAGGAGAAATCTCCCCTTTATGCTACAATTTGACTGGTATCATCCTGAACAAAGAGGAGGTTAGTATGATCGAAAATCCATGTTGCATTTGTGGAAAGAATGGTGAGAAATTGGTCGGCAAGCGCTGGTTCTGCGCCGAACACTACCAGCATGCCACCCACGAACGCCGCGGCAGTTGGAGATCGCTGCTGGGGCTGGGTCTCACATTGGTGGTTTTTGTAGCAATCGTCTATTTGCTGGATGCAATTTTCCATCCCACCTTCACCGGCAGCACCCTGGTACTGGTCGGCATCGTCCTGGCCCTCGTCCCGGCGGCTATCTGGCTGGCGTTCTTCTACCTGCAGGACCGCCTCGAGCCGGAACCGGCCGGGTACATCCTGGGCGTCTTCGCCCTGGGCGCACTGCTGGCTGCGGCGGTCGGTTCGCCTCTGCTGGACAAGGTCTTCCGGGTCAACGACTGGCTCTTCACCAACACACTGACCACCATCCTGGGCAGCATCCTGGTAGTGGGTTTCGTCCAGGAATTTCTCAAGTACGCCGCCGTCCGCTTCAGCATCTACGGTTCCCACGAATTCGATGAACCCACCGACGGCATCATCTACGCCACCGCCGCCGGTCTTGGATACGCCACCGTCCTCAACCTTCAATTCGTCATCGGCAACGGCGGCGTGGACCTGGGTTCCGGCATCATTGCCATGGCAATCGTCGCCCTGGCCCAGGCCAGTTTTGCCGGCATCACCGGCTACTTCCTCGGGCGGGCTAAGTTCGAAGCCGAGCCCTTATGGTGGATGCCCGTCGGGTTGACCCTGGCGGCTGTCGCCAACGGCCTGTTCAATTGGCTGCGCGGACGTATCAGCAATGGAGGCATCAGCCTGTCAGGCAGCACCGGCAGTCCCTGGATGGGGCTCGTCCTGGCCGCCATCGTTGCAGCCGCCATCCTGGCGCTGCTGCTCTGGCTGATCCGCCGGAATATCAAATCCGCTCTGGCGGCGAAATAGGAGGAGAACATGACAACAACAGCCAAAACCCTCAAGGTCGGTTCGCTGGGTGATCGCTTTGCCGAGTTATCCGTCCTTATTTTGACCCTGATTGCACTGGCATTGGGCTGGTGGTTGAAAACAAGTGTGGAAAACCGCAGCCTGCCCTTCCAGGGCGACGGCATCACCGCCCAAACCCCCGCCGGCTGGTTCGTGGAAAAGACCGGCGAGCATGAAGTCCTGCGCGTCAGCGACCGCACCGCCAGTGGATTTGCCACCACCTATGTCGTCGAGACGCATGCCGTTCCCGCCAACTCGCAAGCCGGGACGTTTGTCGGCCTGCTGACCCTTGACCGTGGCAATACCCTCACGGGCTACCGGGTCCTCAACCAGCAGGAAGTGCTGGTGGATGGGCGCAAAGCCATCCAGATCGAGTACGTATATGTCGAATCCGCCGCCAACCTGACCCACGCGGTCATCCCCGCCGTAGTACACGGCCTCGACTATGTCTTTGTCGAGAGCGGTAAGGCAGTCATCGTCGGGTATCGCGCCGACCAATCCAACTATGAAACCAACCTCGGCCGCTTCAACCGGTTCCTGGTCTCGGTACAATTTTAGGCATGGAGGTTTGAAATGTTAAAAAACTCCAAACTCATCCGGATCGGTGTGGCGGCGATGATGCTGGCCGCGGCAGTTCTTGCCTGCGGACCAACCCCCGCGGTGGTTACTCCCATCCCTCAACCTCAACCCACCCCCGCATCCAGCATAGGTTTCGACCCGCCCGCTTCCAACACCTCCCGCGCCACCTTGATCGCGGCCACGGTGCAAATATTCGGTGTGAAAATTAAGGGTGGTGACATCAGCCCCTTCTATGTGGGTTCCGGTTCGATCATCAGTTCCGACGGTCTGATCCTGACCAACGCGCACGTAGCCGACCCGGGTGCGGTAGGGAAACCCGAGAATACCCCCGATGCGCTGGTGATCGGCATTGTCAAATCCGAAGACCAGCCGCCCACCTACGCTTATCGGGCCGAGATCAAGGCCATCGATGGCTACATGGATCTGGCTGTGCTCCAAATCACCTCCACGGTCAGGGGCGACCGTCTCGACCCGTCCTCGTTAAAATCTCCCCTATGTGCCCCTGGGCAACTCGGATAACGTCCATGTGGGCGACCATATCAACATCCTCGGCTTCCCCGCCATCGGCGGCGACACGATCACCTATACCTCCGGCGACGTGGCCGGCTTCAGTTCCGAAGAAGGGCTGGGCGACCGGGCCTGGATCAAGACCGACGCGACCATTTCCGGCGGCAACTCCGGCGGCATGGGCACGAATGATCAGGGTCAACTGATCGGCGTTCCCAGCATCGCTGCCTCCGGCGCCAACGCCGACGCCACCGACTGCCGCGTCATCCAGGATACCAACGGCGACGGCACCCTCGACAGCCGCGATACCTGTATCCCCATCGGCGGTTTCATCAACGCTTTGCGGCCCATCAACCTGGCCATCCCGCTGATCAAGGCCGCCCAGGGCGGTCTGGCCTACACCAGCCCCTTCGGCTCGCCGACGGGTCCCGTCAGTTCTCCCGGCAGCGGCAACGAGCAGATGGGCGAGATACACTGGTTCGCCGTCGATTTACAGGGCAACCTGGCCGACGAAGTTAGTTCCTACCCCAGCGGCGCGACCGTGATGGTGGGCGCATTCAGCTTCAGCGGCTTCACCAATGGCGAACCCTGGGGCGAGATCTGGACCTCCGGCGGAGAGACGATCTATTCGGGCCAGTATAAATGGGACCAGGGCAGCGACGGCAACTACGGCACCTCCCTGAGCGACCAGGGCAATCCCCTGCCGGATGGCGCCTACCACCTGGAGATATTTGCCGGTACCGGCAATAGTCCGCTCACCCAGGGAGATGTGGTGGTCGGCAGCGGCTCACCCAATGTCCAGCCTAGCGGGAAGGGCGAGGTGCAGTTATCCGGCACCGTCACCGATGAGAGCAGCGGCAACCCCATCCCCGGCGCGTACGTCATCATCCTTAAGCCCGGCAACAACTTCAACGATTGGGCCGACGCCGGGTACCCCAAAGACGAGATATTCACCTTCACCCGGGCCGACTTCGAACGGGAACTATGTCCTGCCGGTCAAACTGGCCCGCAATACCCCTTATACGCTCGTGGCCAGCGCCGACGGTTACCTGGATGCCTACGGCGACAACCTGACCTGGGCGGATTTAGACCCGGCCAGTTTTGTCATGGATATCGAACTGGGCCGATAAACTTGTTTTTGCTAAACGAGTAGGGGCGACCCGGTGGGTCGCCCCTACTACGATATTCTTAAAGCCAATCTTCCCATTCAATAAAGAAGAGAAGAGTAAAGAAAAAAGGAGATTGCGAGCAGAGCTCGCAAATCTCCTTTTTTCTTTCATTACCCTCCCCGATTTTTGGTCGCGAAGCATGCCAAGACTGGAGGGCAGGGTGGGGGCTAATGATTAACGGATCGCCTACAACTTAATCAATTCGGAGATAGTCATATCTTCTATATCGGATCGGCTATCCTGGAGAAGTTCAGCTCAAAATAATGAGAATCGCCCAAAAAGATGAAACCGCCATCGCCACCACCCCAAAGATGGCAAAAAGCAAACGCAAGCGCGGCGCCAATGCCTGCGCCAGCCCGAACAGGAAAAACGATATCGCCAGGATGGCCAGCACACCCGTGTAAGCATCCCCCTTCCGGTTCCAGCGATTATAGGCATCAGCGGCGGCATTCTGTTTCTCCACCAGCTCGGTGGCAGCAGCATACGTATCGTCGAGATAAGTCTGCATATCGGGCGCATCCGCATCCGTGGCAGGGGCATAGCGGGGATCATTGAAAAAGACGGAAAACTTCCGCGCCGCATCCGCCCGCGCCTGCACCTCGCTGGCCCGCAGCAGGCTGCTCAGGCTGCCCGGTCCATCCCCGGCTTGTTCCTGCTCCAGGGCGGTTATCTGCAAGACGTTGGATTCCTGCGCATTTAGCAAATACGCGGAAAAAATATTCGTATCATAGGTGAATTTGAAACTCTCCCGCTGGATCTCTCCCGCCACCAGGATGGCATCCAACTGTGACTCGCGGTTGGCAACGGACGAGCGGATATTCGCATCGGCTTGCAGGCTGGCAACGATCGCCGTCAGGACCGTGGTAAGGACGGTCAGGATCACCACCAGGGTCTTGTAGCGGTCGGATTTTTCGGGCGGAGCAACCTGTGCGGGAATTTGCTCGCTCATAGCGCACCTCCGCGCACGAAAAAGAAGATGGCTTCGATCATCACCAGGCTGACCAGTCCCACCCCATAAATGGCTACGCCGATGATCAGAACGGGCAGGCGCAGGCGTTTCCCGCTCACCTCCGCCAGGGCCAGCCAGAACAGGCTGACCGCCAGCAAGACGCTTGCAACGGTCAACCAGCGCTGCTCGGAATAGTAGCCCGCGGCGAGTTCGAAGGAGGCATCAGGATCCAGGTCACGCAAGTCGGGCGACTCTGACTGGAGGGCGTCGAAACGCTTCTGCAGGTCATAGGTGCCATCGACATCAAGATACACAGAATCCGATGACAAAGGCGACCCCAACATTTGCAAACTCGGAAGCAGATAATTGCGCAGGTTGGCCGCCTGCGCCAGCGCGACCGGGTCGCTGCTGGCTTCCAGCGCCTCCACACCTGCGAGATAGGTGGCATAACTGACGGCGTAATTGGCCTCTTCAAAGGTCTTCTGCCAATCATTATTGGTGGCGACCTGCTTTTTGACCGTGTCAAGCAAGCCCCGCCGGTTGGCATCTCCGGCGCTGGAAGCGACCATGCTGACCCGCCACGCTGAAACCGCAAAGGTGATGGAGACGGCTGCGATCAAAAAAGCAATGATGATTTCGATACGGGGGGAATCGATCAGGGAGGATTTGTTCATACTGGCTCCTTGGATCTGTGAATGATTATCTAATAAACCCTGCCCTTATTATCTCATTATTATGCCAATTTGAACCATCCAGAAGTCCCCTTAATAAGAAGGAACGCAGCCGCGGAGAAGGGTGCAGCTGCGTTCCACTAACCGATAAAGGAAGATCTCAGGGTCCTGCCCTGTGTCACTTCAGGGTCTTTGTTCGGGGTGCATGTCGGTATACAGGGCGATCATATTGCCGGTCGGGTCGGTGAAGACGCCAAACCAGCCCGTCTGGGCGATCTCGGATTTTGCCACCAGAACTTTCGCGCCTAATTTTTCGGCCTTCTTCAAGTCGGTCTCGATGTCGTCGCTGTCCACGTAGATCAGCACGTCACCGATGTTGGTTTGCTCGCCGACTGCCGTGAAACCTCCCCCGGGACCGGCCTCGGGTTCGAACAAGGTGTAGTTCATTTCCGGGACGGGGGTGATCTTCCAGCCAAAAAGATTGCTATAGAACTTTCCCGATTCTTCTGCGTTAGCCGTGGGGATTTCGATATGAACGATACTGTGCTTGGACATATGCGCCTCCTTTGAGCGATACCCCTAATATAGAACAAATATTCTGTTTTGTCAAGACAAAAATGGTCCGAATTTACACATATCCCCTACTTCTCTTGCTTCACAAACACCCACTTCTCCCGCCCCGGCACTTCATCGCGGAATGAAAAGGAAGTGATCCGCCCGGCTGCATCCCGCCGGAAATGGACGACGTACCAGCCTATGACGGGCGGATAGCGCGCCAGGAACATGTCCCGGATGGTCGGCTTGAAAACGACATTCAACAGGTTGTTCTCGGCGATGAGATTTTCCAGCCTGATCCCCTCCACCGCCGCCGTCACCCGGTATCCGACCTGCAAGGGTTCGCAGATATATGGCCCTTCATATTCTTTGAGGATTTCCATCTCCAGCGGCGCTTCCAGGAAACGCTCAAAATTTCGCAGCGACTCTGCCTGCCTCACCTGGATGCCGGTGAATGCTGCCCCTTCGCGCCCCTCAAGACGGGTGAAACAGCCGGACAAATCCGCCTCCTTGCAGTGGAAAATTAACTGCCGCGGGTCGGTTGACTCTTCAACAGCGAGCCGATAACTGCCGGCATAGTTTTCCAGCACCTTCACCGCCGATCCCTCACAACGAACTTCCCAGATGTGCGAAGTCAGCCGATCTTCATAATTTCCTGCCAGCGCCGGCAGGTCTGCTTCAGACAATGCCGCCTGTGCAGGCTCATTCGATGGAGTGTCGGCCGCCGCTACTACCGTCGATTTAGCCGCTTCGACAGCAGGCCACGGCGAGACGATCCCGGCGATGCGCTCGTAACATTCCTCGCCCAACTGCCTCAGCAAAGCCGTCAGGAAGTCGCTCGTATTCGCCAGGCAGATGACCGAGAGCCGCTTCTCCGGCAGGCGGTACAGGACCGTATTGACCCCCGCCGCCCCGCCTTCATGGAACACCACCTTCAGCCCATTCCGCCGGCTGATGACCTGGCCATAGCCGTAATGGGTCGCGCTGCCATCATTAAACATCCCCGGTGTGAATAATTTCTCTGTCAGGTGAGGGTCTTTCTTCCCCAGCCGGTTATCCTCAAAATTCTGCTCCCATAGGGCCAGGTCGTTCACGTTGGACCAGGCCTGCCCGGGTCCGCAGATCTCGATCAGTTCATTCTGCAGCCGGTAGGTGAATCCTTGCCCGTCTGCGCGGGGAAAGCGGGCATATCCGCTGACCCGCTTGGGGATGGCGGTAAACCGGTCAGGGCGGAAGAACGTGTGCAGCATCCCCAGCGGCTGGAAGATGTGCTCTCGCGCGAAATCTGCCAAAGTCTGCCCGCTGATCTTCTCGACGATGCAGGCCAGCAGGAAATATCCGCTGTTGCCATAGGACCATTGCTCGCCCGGCGGAAACTTCAGCCAGTTTGCGGCTTTAAGGATGCGCAGGGCATCCTCCCGCGAAAAATAATTTCCCTCCGGGATGCCCATGATCAGGCTGGTGACATCATAGAAATCCTCCAGTCCGTTAGTCATGAACAGCAAATGCCGCAATTTCAACTCAGTCCCGTAATAGGGCATGAAGGCCAGGTAGCGGCGAACATCATCCTCCAGCGTCAACTCACCCGCTTCCTCCAGCAGGGCGATGCACGTGGCGGTGAACTGCTTGGACACCGAGGCGAGGTGAAAGACGCTATCGGTTGTGATGGGGATTTGCTTCTCCAGGTCGGCCATACCGTAGCCGCGTGAATAGACCAGTTCACCCGCCTGCATCACCCCGATGGCGCAGCCGGGCGTGTGCGGGGTATCGTAATCTCTGAACAGTCTATCGATCTGTTCCTGCAAAATTTTCTCGAGCATACATCCACTCCAATGATTCCGGTTCACGATGTGGGCAGAATTTGGATACCGTTAAGGTCTGGCGGAAAGATATTATACGTCAGGCTTTAAGTCTCTCCTAATGGATATTGTTTATCCTCTCCATTGATATGATCGGGAGATCGTCCTTGCCAAACCTTTCTCCATCGAGTATGCTTGCCCGCGGGAGTGGTTAGGTCCCGGAGGGCTTCCCGGTCTTCAAAACCGGCGGCGGGTCGCGTTGCGGGCCGCGGTGGGTTCGACACCCATCCACTCCCGCCTGTTATGGGATGGTGAAAACCGATTCAGGCAATATCGTTCGAGTTCCATCATTCCTCATCGATCTATTATTGGTAATCACGTACAGGTGAAACGATGGCCTTACCCGATTCTGAAGTGTTAACATCCATTGTTGGGCGCGTCTTCCGGGTGGACGAAGTCACCGAAGGGGATCCGAAAAAAGGATTTTACCTTCGTTACCGCGGCGACCTGCTCGGCGATTCCGTTCAAGCCTACGACCAGCTCGAAACGGCCCTGCGCCCCTACGAGGTCACCCCGCTCTTCCGCAGCGAAGTCCGGCCGTCCGACCGTCTTGCTGGTGGCGGGCGTCATCCGCCCGCAGTTGGGCCGCGCCTGGGTCAATGTCGTCCTCTTCATCCTGACCATCTTCAGCGTATTACTGGCCGGGGCCAGTTACAACGGTTTCGACGGTCCCATACCGGAGTCTGCCTGGGGCCAGCTCTTGCTGGTCATCCAGCACATCTGGTCGGGCTGGCCGTTCGCGGTCAGCCTGTTAGCCATCCTTTCGGCCCACGAATTCGGTCATTATTTTGCCGGCAAGGCCCACGGCGCCGCCGTGACCTTGCCTTATTTCATCCCCTTTCCATTCAGTCTGCTGGGCACTTTGGGCGCATTCATCCAGTTGAAATCACTGCCCCGCAATAAGCGCGGCCTGTTCGACCTGGCCATCGCCGGTCCGCTGGCGGGGCTGGCCGTGGCGGTGCCGGTGCTGATCATCGGTCTGGCCACCTCCACCCTCGGACCCGTCCAGGTCCAGCAGGGCGGATTCCTCGAAGGGAATTCCATCCTGTATCTGCTGTCGAAGTGGTTCGTCTTCGGCAAACTCCTGCCCGCTCCTCCGGACCTGACCGGCCTGCCGCTCCTGCTCCACTGGGTCAGTTTCTTCTTCGTCGGCCGGCCCATCCCCTGTCGGCAGCACGGACGTGTTCATCAACCAGGTCGCCTGGGCCGGTTGGGCCGGGCTTGCTGGTCACCTTCCTCAACCTGATCCCGGTCGGCCAGTTCGACGGCGGCCACGTCATCTATGCGGTCTTCGGCAAGCGCGTCAACGGCATTGTTCCTTTCGTCCTGGTTGCCACCATCCTGCTCGGCTTTTTGTGGAGCGGTTGGTGGATGTGGACCTTCCTGATCTTCCTGCTCGGGCGCACCCATGCCGAGCCGCTCGACCAGATCACCCAGTTGGACCCGCGCCGCAAGGCGCTGGCAGTGCTCATGCTGGTGGTCTTCCTGCTTGTCCTCACCCCCATCCCCTTCATCACCTTCCAATGACCCAATCCTGAAACTCCATCACCGGATGGCTCTTTTTCCATTAGAATCAAGACAACGAAAAATTCTTCTGTTAAGGTTGCCCATTCAATGCTCCCCCGTTCGAGCCGTTTCATTGTGGTGCTGCTTTTCAGCGCGCTGATCTTCTCTGCCTGCGGTCAGGCTTCCCCCACCACTACATCCACTCAACCCCGCCCCACCGCCACTCGCGCAGCCACATCTGCAACCGCCCTTCCTGCGACACCCACGTCCGCGCCCACCCTGGATATCGAACCGGCAGCCTTGCGCGGCGTCACCGTCAAGGTCTGGCATGCCTTTTCCGGCCCGGCCTATGACGTGTTCACCCGCCAGTCGGCCCAGTTCAGCGCCAGCAATGAGTGGGGCATAACCATCGTCCCGACCGGCTTCGGCGACTATACCAGCCTGTTCGATGCCGTCACCGCCGGCCTGGACACGGCCAATTCCCCCGACCTGGTGGCGGCCCTGCCCGACCAGGCCCTGGCCTGGGACGCTTCCGCCTCGGTGGTAGACCTGACTCCCTACGCCCTCGACCCCGCCTGGGGCCTGACGGACGAGGCCGCCGCAGATATCCCTGCCTCCCTGTGGGCGCAGGACCATGTCGATGGCAGGCTGCTGGGACTGCCCGCCCAGCGCTCGGCCCGTTACCTCTTCTATAACCGCACCTGGGCCGCACGAACTGGGCTTCACCGAACCGCCCGCCACGACGGAAGATTTCCGCCGCCAGGCCTGCGCCGCCAACGCCTCCTTCCTGAAGGACACCAACCCGACCAATGACGGCTACGGCGGCTGGATCGTCAACTCGCACTGGCAGACGGCCTATTCCTGGCTGCTGGCCTTCGACGGCGGCGTGGCAGTGGAAAACGGCTACGGTTTCCGCACCGACCCCAACCTCGCTGCCCTGGAATTACCTCAAAAAACTGTACGATGACCACTGCGCCTGGCTCTCCACCGAGCCGCTGCCCTTTGACTCGTTCGCCCGCCGCTCGGCCCTGTTCATCAGCGCCGACCTGTCCGAGCTGCCCCTCGCGGCCGCTTCGATGACCCGCCTGAACAACGCCGACCAGTGGGAGTTGATCCCCTTCCCCGGTCCGGACCGGCAGGTCGTTGTGACCTACGGCCCTTCGTATACGGTCATGAAATCCACTGACGAAAAGCAGGTCGCCGCCTGGCTGTTCGCCCGCTGGATGCTCTCTCCCGAAAACCAATCCCAGTGGATCGATGCCACCGGCTTGCTGCCGTTGCGCACGTCCGTGCTGCCCACCGTCGATCAATTCCGGCAGGCCACCCCGCAGTGGGATGCCGCCGTGGAACAACTGGAATTTGCGCAGGGAGTGCCCCAACTGGCCTCCTGGCGCAAGGTCCGCTACGTGCTGGAAGACGGCCTCAACACCATCTTCCAGACCAACCTGCCCATCGCCCAGTTCCCCTCCATCCTCATGGAGATGGACACCCTCGCCGCCGAGATGAACGAAAAATATGCACCGCAGGCGCGACCCGATGCCTGCCCCGTGTTCTTCGGAGGTCGTCCTTTCCAGAAGGCACTCAAGAGAATGTCATTGCGAGCGAAGCGAGCAATCTCCCGATTTTCGAGCATTTCCGTATTTTTCCGTGGTTGCTTCGGCGGAAGTGCACCGCCTCGCATGACATCAAATTGTGTTTACTGAATTTCTTTTCTTGTTTTTTTCCTTTGTGCCTTTGTGTCCATTGTGTTTAAATTTTTTCTTTTCCAAATCAGGGAACCCCCCACTTGCCCAAATCCCCCGCCCCCAAATTCTACGTCGTCTGGAAAGGCCGCCGCACCGGCATATTCACCACCTGGGCCGCCTGTGAAGCCCAGGTCAAAGGCTTCACCGGCGCCCGCTACAAAGCCTATCCCACCCGCACCGCCGCCGAAAAAGCCTTCCAGGGCAAATATCCTTCCCCTGCCGGCAAACTCGTTGCCACCAGCCCCCGCCTCCTTGTCCCCGACGGACCCATCCTCGACAGTTACTGCGTCGACGCCGCCTGCTCCGGCAACCCCGGCCCACTGGAATACCGCGGCGTGCATACCAAAACCGGCGAAGAATTATTCCATGCAGGCCCCTTCGAGAACGGCACCAACAACATCGGTGAATTCCTCGCCATCGTCCGTGCGCTTCAGTGGCTGCAGCGCAAACAGATCGTCGCCCCCATCTATTCCGATTCGGCTACCGCCATCGGCTGGGTCAAGAAGAAGGTTTGCAAGACACAAGTAGAACCCGACCGCGCCAACGCCCCCCTCTTCGCCCTCATCCACGCCGCCGAAGCCTGGCTGAAAGACAACCCCCTCACCACCCGCCTCATCAAGTGGGATACCCGCTCCTGGGGCGAGATCCCCGCCGATTTCAATAGAAAGTAAAAATCCATACGGACAATCCTGTGTAGGGAGGAAACATGAGAAAAGGGACGAATCGTCTATTATTGATCATGTTTACGACTGTCGCGTTATTCATGTCCATCACGTCGTTAACATTGGCTGATCACAAGCCTTTAGGAGCATTTTTTTCGGCTATGTGGCATTTGAGGGAACCAAAGATCTATTCAATGGAACTGTCGGTAAGTGATCTTCAAGATGTAAAGACAGAATGGAAGTGGAGGATTATTGTTGACGGAGGAGATCCCGTAGTAATTGAAAAAATACTAGAAACTGGTAATTCTAGTTGGTTTGAAAAATATGATTTTACAATCGATGGTGTATTTGAAGCGGGAAAAGATTTCTGTTTTGCTATAGCCGATTGCACAATTGAATTCAATAATGTCTATTTTTATCCGAAAATAATGGCTTATGGATCTAAAAGTTTAATTGTCGATAATTTCCATACCTGTAAAACGGTAGAAGAATGCTATTGACTACGAATCTTTCTTTATGGAATGCAGCCTACGTGCCCTCTTCTCAGGGAATGTATCTTGGTGAGAATTTGCGCTTAAATTACATCTTTCAAGGCATATTGGGGGATTGCAATCCTTCTGCCGGTATATATCACACGGATCCAGGAGTTTGTATTAGGATTTATTTGACTTGATGAGCTAGGTGAAGGAGAAAAGATGTCAAGGAAAGCATATTTTTACATAGCGATATTTCTTGGCTTGTTGATAATTTTACTAACTGTAGGTGGTCTTTACCTGAAGCATCAGTCCTTTCTAGCTCGTCGCCATCATTTGCTTTGTGAGGTTCTAAAGCCAGGTATGTCAAAAGATGAGGTGTTAATTTATTACTTCAAGTGGGAGACTTCACAGTGAATGAGGTAGATTGGCCAAGTGCGTTTTTCGCTGCTCGATGTAATTTTTACAAATCCCAAGATATTGGATCGATATGGTCACTTTTCAGTCGTTTTCATCGATTATCAATACGCGAGAGTCGTACCGCGTGGAAGTGGCCCACCTATATATATCTGTGACTTCTATCAAGCAACGATGTCTATCACTGACACTCCATGATCGATCATACAAATTTCGTGAATTTTTATTGGCGGTAGCGCAAACCTCAAAATAATGCTTTCCGTTCCCTGTTCTCCGCCCTTTGTTCCCTTAAATCTCGTCCAGCAGGTTCTTTGAACTTCCCCAGCCATCACCCCCCCTGCAGGACGCTCGCTTTTCCTTCCCCCGGCTGCGCCACTGCACCCTCACCCCTATTCTCTCCCTCAATTCCCCTCCTCGAACTAATCAGGGTGTTTGCAAAGTCGCACACCCTCTATTTGTGTCATTGCGAAACCGGCGTTTTTGGCCGGTTGAAGCAATCTCCTCGCCAAAAAACGGCTCGCCCATCGTCCACGAATGGGAATGACAAGAGAGGTTAACTTTAAGAACATCCCCGTCAAACTAATTAATGTCTATTTCTTTAATCGAACATTTGTGCTACTATATAGATGTGCAAAAATCCATTCGCCAATCCCCGCGCCACCCCTCCACCTCTTCCAGATAATTTTGGAATTGAATTGTTCCCTCGAATTGATACTGAGGATCAATTCAATTCCCCAACAACCTATTCGAACCCTATTCGTACCAGGGGTTCGAATACCTCTCAACAAACGCATTAACGTGCAAACGTGTCAACGTGCTAACGTGGAACATTCCTCTACCCATTCGTTCCGCGGAAATTTGCAATTAAGTGACCTAAATTCACCCTGCGCCATCTATCCATTAACCATTCTCCACTCTCTAACTTCCACCTTGCCCTATTCGTTCCTCAAACGAATGTTTTTTGGCACTTTTGTAGAGAGAATTATTCGTTCCTTTTTCGTTCCTCAAGATCCAATCTTTTTCCCTTCGGGGATACCCATCAATCAGTGCTCTTACGTGCAAACGTGTCAACGTGCTAACGTGGAACATCTTTCCCTCCATTCGTTCCTCGCGGAATTGAAATTAAGTGACCTAAATTCATTCTGCGCCATCAACCCATTAACTATTCTCCATCCTCCATCTTCCACCTTGTACTATTCGTTCCTCAAACGAATGTTTTTTGGCACTTTTGTAGAGAGGATTATTCGTTCCTTTTTCGTTCCTCAAGATCCAATCTTTTTTTCTTCGAGGATACCCATCAATCAGTGCTCTTACGTGCAAACGTGTCAACGTGCTAACGTGGAACATCTTTCCCTCCATTCGTTCCTCTGGAAATCAAAATTAAGTGACCTAAATTCACCTCAGCCTCGACCTTCGACTCCGCATTTCCAATCTAAAATCAACAATCTTCAATCTCATAATATCTGCAACAATTAACTCGAAAAAACATTACAATAAACAAAAGATACAAAGTTTTCCGGAGTCCCCATGCCCCTCTACGAATACATCTGCAAAGATTGCCAGCACGAATTCGACGCCCTCCGCTCCATGTCCCAGGCAGATGCACGCCTCCCCTGCAGCAAATGCGGCGGCGAAAACATCAAGCGCAAGATCTCCAACTTCTACGCCGAGAGCGGCGGCAAAGCCGTGGCGGGCATGTCCGAACCCGGCTGTTCGTCCTGCAGCGGCGGCAACTGCTCCCACTGCGGGCACTAATTTGTGCAAGCACTAATTTGTGCTGTGCACTAATTTGTGTCCTTAGTGTTTAAATTCTTCTATGATTGTAAGGAGGATAAAATGGAATACACCCAATTAGGTCGCACCGGCTGCAAGGTCTCCCGCCTCTGCCTCGGCACCATGAACTTCGGCCCGCAGACCACCGAAGAAGAGTCCTTCGCCATCATGGACAAGGCCCTCGAACTCGGCATCAACTTCTTCGACACCGCCAACGTCTACGGCTGGAAGATCGGCGAAGGCGTCACCGAACAGATCGTCGGGCGCTGGTTCGCCCAGGGCGGCGGACGCCGCGAGAAGGTCGTCCTGGCCACCAAGGTCTACGGCCGCATGGGCGACTGGCCCAATCACCACCGCCTCTCCGCCCTGCACATCCGCCAGGCCGTGGAAGGTTCGCTCAAACGCCTGCAGACCGACCACATCGACCTGTACCAGATGCACCACGTCGACCGTCTCGCCCCCTGGGAAGAGATCTGGCAGGCCATGGAAGTGCTGGTGCGGCCAGGGCAAGGTCATCTATGTCGGCTCCTCCAACTTCGCCGGCTGGCACATCGTCCGGGCCAACGAGATCGCCCAATCCCGCCACTTCCTCGGCCTGGTCAGCGAGCAGAGCCTGTACAACCTGAAAGACCGCATGATCGAGCTGGAAGTGCTGCCCGCCTGCCAGGCTTACGGCCTGGGCGTCATCCCCTGGAGCCCGCTGGCCGGCGGCATCCTGGGCGGCGTGCTGGAAAAGATCAAAGCCGGTCGCCGCGCCAGCGAAGACGCCCAGAAAGAGATCGAGACCCTGCGGCCTCAACTGGAAGCCTGGGAAGCCTTCTGCAAAGAACTGGGCCAACCCCCCGCCGAGGTGGCCCTGGCATGGATGCTGCACAACCCCGCCATCACCGCCCCCATCATCGGCCCGCGCACGCTGGAGCAATTAACCACCTCCCCGCACGCCCTCGAGATCAAACTGGACGAAGCCTCCCTCAAGAAACTGGACGAGATCTGGCCCGGTCCCGGCGGCGCTGCCCCCGAAGCCTACGCCTGGTAAATCTCTCCGATCAAAAGAGGGTCTTCCCACCCGCAATGCCGATGAAGGTCCTGCCCGGCAGGATGGCATTATGATTCCGCCTTTGCGGACAAAATTGTTAGTATTTAATGGCGCAACTTTTCCCCACCCGCCTGCGTATACTTGTTTAGAACGACCTGCGAGGAAACTCTGTGACTGACGAGATGACCTGGATCATCCAGGCCCAGAACGGCAATGACGAAGGTTTTACGAACCTGGTCGAGACTTACCAGAAGCCGGTATACAACCTGTGCTACCGGATGCTGGGTGAGGCCGAGGCTGCTGAAGACGCGGCCCAGGAGACCTTCCTCAAGGCATACCAGAACCTGGCCCGTTATGATCGTGAGCGCTCCTTTGCCACCTGGCTTCTTTCCATCGCAGCCCACTACTGCATCGACCGGCTCCGCCGCAAGCGTTTCGTCTCTTTTTCAATCGATGAAGACGAAGAAGGCCAGACCGACCTGCCCGATGCCTCCGCTCCCGACCCCGAAACCGAGGCGGTCAAGAAACAGACCCGTGAACGTATGCAGGGTTGTTTGCAGACCCTCGACCCCGTCGACCGGGCAGCCATCGTGATGCGTTACTGGCAGGATTGTTCGGAAATCGAGATAGCCCAGGCACTCAAATTGACCGTTCCGGCGGTCAAAAGTCGTCTACACCGGGCCAGGCGGGCCCTGGCGGAAACCTGGGAAGGAAAACCGGCGCGCATGCGCCCAGAAAGGAAGCCTTATGGATCACCGGCCTTTTGAAGACTGGCTCCTTGAAAATAAAGAACTTACAAGTACGGAGAAACGGCAGTTGAATACCCATTTACAGTCCTGCCGCTCCTGCACCTCCCTGGCCGAAGTGGACCTGGTGCTCAAATCGGTCAAGGTCGTCGCCCCCAGGGGTGGATTTGGAGATCGTTTCCAACTCCGTTTGGCCGCCCGCAAACAAGCCCTGCGCAGGCGCAATTTCTTCGGCTTTTTCATCCTGAGTGTAGGCGTACTGAGCCTGCTGATATGGGCTCTCTGGCCGGTGCTGACCTCCATATTCAGCGCCCCCGGAAATTTACTGGCATCCTGGCTATCCACGCTGGTGTCCCTGTGGGCGGGGGCTGTTGCCCTTTTCCAGGGAAGCCGAGTAGTGTTCAATGTCATCCCCGGTTTCGTGCCGGTGTATATGTGGCTGATCGTCCTGTTCCTCGCTGGTGGTTGGAGCCTGTTATGGGCCTTTTCACTGACGAAATTCACCAAGATTCCGCAAGGAGCGTAATAATGAAAAATATCATAAAAATCTCTACCATTTTCCTATTGGCCTTACTGGTCTTCCTGCCGTTGCAGACCGCCTTCGCCGGTGATGGCTCCATCCCCGGGCAGTTCATCTTCGGGCAATCCTTCACGCTGGACGAAGGCCAGACCATGGATGGAGACCTGATGGTCTTCGGCGGTTCAGCCACCATCCAGGCAGGCGCGGTCGTCAACGGCAGCGTGGTCGTCTTTGGCGGCAGTCTCACCCTCGCCGGTGAAGTCAAACAGGATGCGGTCGTCTTCGGCGGCACCGCCACCCTCGCTCAAACCGCCCATGTATACGGCGACCTTTCCACCCTGGGCTCCACCCTCAACCGCACAGACGGCTCGCTGGTGGATGGGCAGGTCAATACTTCCGACTTTCACTTTGGGGATGGTCAGAACGGTCTCCCCGTCTCCCCCAAACCTTTCATACCTATCCTTCCCAGCCCGAGCATTAATTTTCAACCCCTCAGGGCGCTGACGGAAACCTTTACCCAGGCACTTGGGATCGCCATCCTGGCCATGCTGATCATGTTCTTCCTGGCCCCGCACGCGGACCGGGTAGCCCATGCCGTCATCGACATGCCCCTCACTGCCGGCGGACTGGGTCTCCTCACTGTGGTCGCCATCCCGCTGGTCTACCTGGCCCTGGCCCTGTTGAGTGTGCTGGTCATCACCCTGGTCGTCACCGTCCCGCTCATGATTGCCGTGGCAGTCGTCCTGGGAATGGCTGCCCTCTTCGGCTGGATCGCCATCGGCTATGAGATCGGCCAGCGCTTCACCAAGATCATTCATCAGGAATGGCACCCCGCTTTCTCTGCCGGACTGGGCGTGTTCGTCCTCACCCTGGTTGCAAATGGAGCCAGCATCCTCAACTTTGTCCCCGGCATGGCCTGCATCACCTGGATCCTGCCCTCGCTGGTCGGCATCCTGGCCCTGGGCGGCGTAGTCATGACCCGCTTCGGCACCCAGGCGGTAACGCCTCCCACCAAAGCGGTGGTAGCCGTCACCCCTTCCGACGCCGCCCCGCTCGCCTGATAGGGTAAACCCAAAAAATGACCCGCTCCAACCCGATTGGAGCGGGTTTTTGTTTTCCCGGAGGGGATGATATAATTTTAGCGCCACTTATAAATGAAAGAAGGAGGTAAACCTATGGCCCCTGTAACGAAAGCACCGTTGCACCCTAACCCTCCGCCCCTGGTGCGGGTTTCCGGCACGCATCGCGAGATGGGTCGCCAAATGGGTGAAGCCTGCCGAAAACAGGTCCAACACAGCATCGAGAACAGCCGCAAACTGGTCTCCGATGCATACGTCCAACTCGAACTCACCTGGGAAGGTGCGCAGATCCAGGCGCGCAAGTACATCCCCTTCGCCCAGGAACGATATCAGCAGTATGTCGATGAAATGATAGGCATCGCCGAGGGAGCCAACGTCACGTTTGAAGACGTTGCCGTGGTGAATTCCATGGAAGCGGTCACTTCCGATGCGCTGCACCTCACCCGCTGCACCAGCCTGGCCGTGAACGACGACCGCACCGCCGATGGGCACGTCCTGCTGGCTCACAACGAAGACTGGGTGCCGGAAGACGAAGACGACGTCTTCATCGTCCACGCCAAACCAAAGAGCGAACCGCCCTTCCTTGCCATGACCTACGGCGGTTTGCTGCCGAATATCGGTTTTAATGCCCACGGCATCGCCCAATTATGCGAACTCGGTCTACCCGAACAATTCGCGCATCGGCACGCCCCGGCTGGTAGTATCACGGGCCGTCCTGGCATCCGAATCACCGGATGAGGCCATCCGGCATATGCTTTCGGCCCAACGCGCCGCCGGTTATAACCACATGCTGGTCCACGAAAGTGGTGAGATATATTCTGTGGAGGTCTCAGCCCGCCATTTCGGCATCATTTACGGAGAGGATGGCTACCTGGTCCACACCAACCATTACCTGTCGCCCGCCATGCAAACGGTGGAACGGGAGCCGGAAGACCTAATCGCCTCACGCGTGCGCTACTTCCGTGCCCTGCGGCTAGTCAAGCGTGAGGATCAGCATTCCATCAAGACGCTGCAAACCATTCAAAAAGACCATGTTAACTTTTCCAACTCCATCTGCAACCATGCGGAGGATGTCAACGACCCGCTCGACCGGGAAAAGACCGTCAATGCCATGGTGATCGACTTAACCGCCCGGGAGATGCATATCGCCTGGGGCAATCCCTGTAACAACCCATACCACACCTACCACCTGGACGCGTGAGGTATTACAACTTTCCCGTAGAAATAGCGTACATCTATAATGGAGGCACAAATGGAGCAACCTAAAGAAAAGAAAAAAGTCCCCTGGTATCTATGGCCGTTCTGGGCCCTCTGGAAACTGGTCGTCGGCATCGTCGCCGCCACCGGGCGTTTGGTGGCGGTTATCCTCGGGCTGGTCTTTCTCATCGTCGGCGTGGTGCTGACCATCACGGTGATCGGCGCGATCGTCGGTATCCCCCTGATCATCTTCGGCTTATTGCTGATGGTGCGAGGCTTGTTCTAACCCGGCCTCTTATCCCCTGTTACGGCCGAAAATCTTCAACCACTCTTCCACCTCTTCTGGTGCAAGGGTGGTTTCGTTATTGGAAGTTGAGTTCCCGGCTGCCTGCGCCCGGGACATTTCCTGGGCAAATTCTTCCGATGAAAGCACCTTCGCATGGGCGGCTTGGCCAGCCCGCTGGACACGCCCATCCGAACTGACGACCGTCCAGTTCTTGGCTTGTTTGCCCAACTGCTCCAGGCGGGCCTCGATGGCTGCGTCCGCGCTGGAGGCCTTGCGCACGTAGTGGACCGTCAAGGTCACGCTGCGGCGGGTGGCGGCATGCCCGGCCGGCGCCCCGTCAAAAAAGACTTCCATGCGCGCCCGCCGCAGGCGGCAGAATTCCTGCAAACGGATGATCAATTGCTCTTCATCGTCCAGCGAATCCAGCCGCAGGCAAGCCTTGGGGATCAGGTTGTGACCATCGACCAGGTAGAGCATAGTGGCAGAATTCTAACGCAAACGCCTCAAAAAAACGAACCCAATCCGGTCACCTGACCGGAGATAAAGACCCGGAATCGCCTCGCAGGTGGGCGGAAACGGCCAAAAAAAGGGAGATGCGCGCCAATTTCCATTTTTACCCAAGAAGAAGTATACTAATTGTAATTAAGTGAGTGGAATGAGAACACTTGGATTGCTGTATGCCGCCGGATGAACCTCGATCATCGCTGGAACTACTCTATAACGTCAGTCGCGAACTCGCCTCGGCGTTGGATTTGCGTACCGTTTTACAGCGCATCTTGTTCCAATCCTTGAAGTATGTGGGCGGCGAACGCGGCAGCATCGTAGTGCTGGATGATAACGGCCGGGTGGTCGATTCCGCCATTGTCTATGGCCGCAGGATCCACGACCATACCACCCAACAATTACGCGAGACGATGGAACGGGGATTAGCCGGCTGGGTAGTGCGCAAGCGCCAGCCTGCCTGGGTGCCGGATACCAGCCGGGACGAACGCTGGCTGCGCCGCCCCGACGATGCTGTCGACAAATCAGGCGCCAAGGCAGCCATGTGCGTTCCGCTGATGGCTCGTGAACGCCTGGTGGGCGTGCTAACCCTGGTCCATCCGGAACCTGGTTCCTACAACAAAGAACACTTCAACCTGATGCAGGCTATCGCCGACCAATCTGGCATTGCGGTGCTGAATGCCCGCTTGTACGCCGAGAGCCAGCGGCAGGCCCGCGTGATGACCGCCCTGGCTGCCAGCGCGGCCGCCATCAACGCCAGCCTCCGCCTGGATGACGTGCTCCAGCGCATTCTTAATGAGACCATCCAGGCCTTGCAGGTCGAGACGGTCACACTCGCGCTGGTTGAACGCAATTGGGACCTGGTCTTCAAAGCCGCCACCGGCGACAACACCGAAGGGATCGTAGGCAAACGCATCCCGGCCGGGCAAGGCGTGATCGGCTGGGTGGTCCACGAAGGCGAGGGCGTGGTCATCCCGGTAGTACAGGAAGATAAACGCTTCTCCCCCGGTGTGGAGCAATTCCAAGGTCTGGAAGCGCGGGCTATGGCAGTCGCCCCCATTTATGCACAGGGGCGCGTCATCGGCGTATTGCAGTCCATCAACCCCCGCTCCGGTTCCTTCGACCCCGACGCGCTGCTGGTACTGGCGGGCATTGGCAACCTGGCCGGCACCACCATCCAGCATGCGCAGTTGTTCGAGCGCTTGCAGGCTGCCCACAAACGTTACCGTGAATTATTCGACGACAGCGTCGATCCCATTTTCGTCACCGGCTGGGACGGTAAGATCCATGAAGCCAATCGCGCTGCCGCCCTCATCAGCGGGATGACATCCAAACAACTGCAAGGCATGTTGGTTGACAAACTTCACGAAGTTACCCGTGGCGATAAAAACGTCAGCATCGAAAAACTCAAGGGCGGGGAGATTATGGCCTATGAGGCGGTGCTGAAAAGCAGCACGGGCCGGACCATCCCCATCCAGGTACAGGTGCGCAAAGTGGTCTTCGAAGAAGCGGAATCGCTGCAATGGTTAATGCGCGATATCACCGAGCGCAAAGACCTGGACACGGTCCGTGAAGATCTCACCTCCATGATCTATCATGACCTGCGTTCCCCGCTGGCAAACATTGTTTCCAGCCTGGATGTGCTAACTACTCTCAGTACCGGTGAAGGCAAAGAGACCATCCAATCGGTTGTGACTATCGCAAAGCGCTCCACCGACAGGATCCAGCGACTGGTAAGTTCCTTGCTGGATATCAACCGGCTGGAATCAGGGCAAAATATCATTTCACAGCAAGCCATCACCCCCGCTCACTTGACCGATGAGGCCATTGAAGCCGCCCGTCCGATGATCGACAGCCGGCATCAGGTATTGATGAACCATGTCTCCGAGAAGTTACCGCCCCTGTGGGTGGACGTGGATATGATCCGGCGGGTGCTGATCAACCTGATGGAAAACGCCTCCAAGTTCACGCCCCCGGAAGGAAGGATCGAAGTAGGCGCCAGGCGGGAAGGCAAATGGGTGCAGATGTGGGTGCAGGACAATGGCCCGGGCATTCCCTTTAGTGACCACGAGCGCATTTTCCACAAATTCACCCGCCTCAAAGGGGAAGCCACACCCAATGGGTTGGGCGTGGGTCTGGCTTTCTGCCGGTTGGCGGTGGAAGGTCATGGCGGCAAGATCAATGTCGAAAGTCAAGCCGGTATGGGTGCAAAATTTTTTATGACCCTGCCGATTCAACAAGGAAAATAAATCCTTTCAGGAGTAGATATGCGGGCTATTGCCAAAGATGTATATATTGAGGATGACTATTTGGGTGTGACGCTGGGAGCGATACCACTTACCCATGGACTGATCCAGATCGACGCTCCCCCCTCCCCTGAAGATTGCCGCGCCTGGCGGGCGGCACTGCTCAACCTAGGAGGAGGTGCCGAACGAATGCTGATCAACCTGGATGCCCATCCAGACCGGACCCTGGGAGCGCGGGCAATGGACTGCACCATTGTGGCGCACGAAAAGACAGCCCAGGTCTTCCGCAGCCGCCCGAATACCTTCAAAGCCCAGGGCGACGAGACCGGCGCGGATTGGGAAAGCATCGCCGGCCTGGGGAACATCCGCTGGATCTTGCCGGAGATCACCTTCAGCCACGAGATGACCATCCACTGGGGCGACACGGACCTGCTGCTGGAACACCATCCCGGACCTTCCGCCGGGGCCACCTGGGTTATCCTGCCGGAGCATAAGATCATCTTCGTCGGCGATGCAGTCCTGCGCAACCAACCGCCTTTCCTTTCGGGGGCAGATATCCCCGATTGGCTGGAAACGTTGAAACTGCTTCTTTCTCCAACCTACCGCACCTGGACCGTCGTCAGCGGGCGCGGCGGAGTGGTCAACGCAGATGCGATCAAGGCGCAAAAGGATTTCCTTGACCAGGTCTTGAACAAGGTGGAAAAAACGGCGCAGAAAAAGTCCTCCCCCGAGGCGCTGGAAAACCTGATCGTCCCGTTGATGAACCAGTTCAAGGTCCCTGCCAACCGGCACCAGAAATACGCCCAGAGGCTGCGGTATGGATTGAACCATTATTATGCCAGGCATTATCATCCCACCGGCGCCATGGGCGGGGAGGAGTAAACCGCCTGTGACTGGTGATTATGAACCTGTCTATGAGGTAACCCGGGGCAGGGTGGTCGAATCCATCCATTTTGGGGCCGCCGCCGTGGTGGATTCCAGCGGGCATCTGCTGGCCTGGTATGGCAACCCGCAGTTGGTCACGTATATGCGCTCCAGCGCCAAGCCATTCCAGGCGCTGCCGTTCATCGAGCTGGGCGGCGACCAGACTTTTCACCTTACATCCAAAGAGATCGCCATCCTTTGCGCCTCCCACGAAGGCACCGACGAACACGTGGAAGTGGTCAAGGGGATCCAGGATAAAGTAGGCGTGCAGGAGAGCGACTTGCTCTGCGGGGCTCATTTACTCTCTCACGTTGCCACCGTGGAGGCCATGCGAGCCCGCAACGAGTCTCTCTCGCAAAACCGCAATAACTGCTCGGGGAAACACACCGGCATGCTGGCGCATGCGCGCATGCGCGGCCTGCCCATCTCCGATTATGTCAACCCGGAGCATCCGATCCAAAAAAGCATCCTGGAGGCTTTTGCCTCCATGTGCGGAGTGCTGCCCGAGCAGGTGGAAATCGGCATAGACGGTTGTTCGGCGCCGAACTTCGCCATCCCGCTCTCCAATGCAGCCCTGGGGTTTGCCCGCCTGTGTGACCCGCGTGGTCTTTCGCAGGAACGAGCGGCTGCCTGCCGGCGGATCACGACTGCCATGATGTCCAACCCGGTCATGGTGAGCGGCAACGGCCGCTTCGATACACGTCTCATGGAAGTCTGCTCCCGGCGCATGGTGGCAAAAGGCGGCGCGGAAGGCTTCATGGCCATGGGCATCATGAACGGAGCCCTGGGTGCAGAATCACCCGGGATCGGCATCGCCTTCAAGGTTTCGGATGGCGACGCATCCATGCGGCAGGCTGATGGCAGCTTCCGCAACCGGGTTCGCCCCGCTATGGCCCTGGAAATCCTCGACCAAATGGGCTACGTGACCCAGGCAGAGTTGGAAAGCTTGGCAGAGTTCGGGCCGGTCAGGTCCGTCACCAATGTCCGCAAAACCATTGTGGGCGAGATCCATCCCGCCTTCACCCTCAAGAGGGAATGACCCCCCGGCGGACTAACGTCCGCCCTTTTATTTCTTATGACAGAATTATCTCCGGAATTCCTGCAAAAAATAACCGCCCGTTACGATGGCGGTAATGTCATCGCACTGGCACTCTGCGGGAGTTATAGCCGGGGCCAGGGGAATCGGTATAGTGATGTTGACCTTTGGCAATACATCAGAGACGAACCCTCCGAGGCGCTGGAAAAACCCTTCGTGGAGACCCTCGATGGGTTTCTCGTCACTGTGAAGACGACCCTGATTGGGAAGGATCATGCTGCGATGCAGGATCCGTTGCAAGCCATTTGGGTGGTCCCGGCCATCCGGCAGTTGAAGGTCCTGCTGGACAAGGATGGCAGCCTTGCCTCGCTCATGGATGCGGTTGCGGAATTCCGCTGGGACTCCATCCAGGCGAAAGCGAATGAATTTGCATCCCGCCATCTCGCCAGCGATGCCGAGGAAATCCACAAGCTGCTGGATGGATTAACCCGCAAAGATGAGTCAAAAACACTCTATGCCATCTGGAGTTTGACTCGTGAAATGGCAGATGTCCTGGTCATCCAGCGGGGGGTACTCGTCCCGACCGAAAATGCGTACATAGATTACGCCCAAACAACTGCTGGCCGCGACTCCAATTGGAGTCGTCAGTTCCGCCTCGCCATCGGCCTGGACCGCTTGCCTGCCGGGATACCTCCCTTTCAAGGCTATGGGGAAGCAGGCCTGGAACTTTACCGCGAAACCGTCGCCTTGATGAGGGAATTCCTGCTGCCGGCGGATGCCGTTCTGGTGGACCATGCTCTGGCAGCCATTCAGGAGGCGGGCTACTGATGGATCCCTCCCGGCAAGCGCTCGAAACGCAGCGACTCTTATTGGAATATTATGGGCAGCCCACCTGGCGGGATGCCAAACCGGCGGTGGACGAGTTGGTTTCCACCATTCTCTCCCAGAATACCAACGATATAAACCGTGACCGGGCGTACGAGCTGCTCCGGCAGGCATTCCCCACCTGGGAGGCTGTGCGCAAGGCCGAGACCGCCCTGGTGGTGGCTGCCATCCGACCCGCCGGGCTTGCCAACCAGAAGGGTCCGCGCATCCAGAAGGTCTTGAATGACATTGTCGCTGAACGCGGCTCGCTGGATCTGACCTTCCTCAAGGATATGCCGCTGGAGGAGGCGCGCCAGTGGTTGACCAAATTCAACGGGGTCGGCCCCAAGACGGCCGCGATCGTGCTCCTGTTCTCTCTCGGCCGACCGGCCTTCCCGGTGGATACGCATATCTACCGGGTGACGGGACGGGTGGGTTTGCGGCCCGAAAAAATGACGGTGGAGCAGGCCCACATTCACCTGGAGAAGTTATTTCCCCCCGACACATACTATGCCGCCCATCTGAACATCATCCGGCTGGGGCGGGAGATCTGCCCGGTCCGCAAACCGGCCTGTCCGCGCTGCCCACTGCGTGGAATTTGCAATTATGCAAAGACAACACTTAAGGCCTCTGACTAAGCATATAATGGATGTACCTTTGCACAGAAAGGAGGTGAGGGTTGTGTTAAGCGCACATAAAGAAAGAGGTCAGGGCCTGATCGAGTACGCATTAATTCTTGTTCTTGTTGCAGTAGTTGTCATTGCTGTTTTATTAATCCTGGGCCCGATCATCGGCAATGTCTTTACGAAATTGAACAGCAGCCTGGTACGTTCATGATCTTTCGTCCACAGGGTTGTTCAGTCGGGGTTGAGAATATGGATTTATCGGCCTGTTGACACATACCAGACCTCAAAAAACCACCTCCCGTTTTTTCACGGGAGGTGGTTTTTGTGTGGGACGAGAGGAATATAAGCGACCGTCACGCCTGCGGGACCGGGACAAGGGCGGCCTGCATGGACCATGGTCCGGTCCAGGTAATGGTGACGGGCAGGACCCGTCCGCGCAGGTCGGTCTCGGATTCGAGGAAGACCAGTTTGTTGGTGGGCGTGCGCCCTCTCCAGCGACCCTTGACCTTGTCCTCGAAAAGCACCTCCACCTGTTTGCCCAGGTAGACAGAGTTGATCTCGCCGACGATCTTCTCCTGCAGATCTTCCAGCAGGCGGAAGCGGCGCATCTTCTCTTCTTCGGAGACGTCATCGGGGAAGCGGCGCTCCGCCACCGTGCCGGGCCGGGTGGAATAACGGGCCAGGTGGGCCACGTCCAGGCGCAAGTCCTCGAGGAGATGGTAGGTCTCCATGAACTGGGCCTCCGTCTCGCCGGGGAAGCCGACGATGATGTCGGTGGCGATCGAACCATCCGGCAAGCGCCGGCGGATCTTCTCGACAATGGTGCGGTAGTCCGCCCGGGTATAGCCGCGGCGCATGTTCTGCAGCACCTCGTCTGACCCGGCCTGGATGGGGATCTCAATGTGCGGCATCACCCGCGGCAACTCGGCCACCGCCTCCATGATGTCTTCGCCAAAATAATTGGGGTGGGAGGTCAGGAAGCGGATGCGTTCCAGTCCATCCACCTGCTGCAATTGTCGCAGCAACCCCGCCAGGTTCGGCCCGCCGGGCAGGTCCTTGCCGTAGCGGTCGACAATCTGACCCAGCAGCGTGATCTCTTTCACGCCCTGCGCCGCCAGTGAGCGGGCTTCGGCCAGGATGGCGTCGGCCGGGCGGGATCGTTCGGCGCCGCGGCGGGAGGGGATGATGCAGAATGTGCAGGCGTGCGAACATCCCAGCACCACCGGCACGTGAGCCGAGACGAGGTTGCCGCGTTCCTTTTCCGGCAGGACCAGGTCGCCGTCCATCAATGAGTAGCGTTCTTTTGTTTCGGCAGTGTCGAGCAGGCGGGCCTCGCCCTGGGTCAGGTAGGAGACCAGCGGACCCGGGTCGGAGGGCGGCGAGAACACGTCCACGTAAGGGAAGCGCGGCCGCAATTGATCGGCATTGCGGATGCCCACCAGGCAGCCCATCAGGTTGATGACCAGGTTGGGGTTGCGTTTCTTGAGCGGTTGCAGCGAACTAAGGCGTCCGTAAGCCTTATCCTCGGCGGACTGGCGTACGACGCAGGTGTTCAGCACGATCACATCGGCTTCTTCGGCTTTACCGGTAAAGGTGTACCCAAGGTGCTCCAGGGCAGATCCCACTCGCTGGGAATCGGCCACATTCATCTGGCAGCCTTCGGTCCACACGTGATATTTTTTCATCCTGTTCCTTGCACAATTGGCTTGCCTGCAAAGGATTGCACGCAGGCTTGCAGAGAGCGGAAATTATACCAAGTTTGTCTGTAATGGAAGTCACCATATTGTCACATGGGAAAGGCGGTAATATATGAAGGCCATACGCGTTTGCCTCGCAGGGCAGGCAGGATATGGTAAAATGTCCTCCGCCCGGAGGGATGGCCGAGTGGTTTAAGGCAACTGACTTGAAATCAGTCGTGGCCGTAAGGCCACCGGGGGTTCGAATCCCTCTCCCTCCGCTGAGGGGTTGTACATTACCAGAACGTGCAAGGGGTACCCGGGGAGGTGCCAGAGTGGCCGATTGGGCTCGCCTGCTAAGTGAGTGCTGGGACTTAAAGCTCAGCCGCGGGTTCGAATCCCGCCCTCCCCGCCAGAACATCGAACACGCTCGCAAGGGCAGCGTTCAACGCGTCTGTCTCTCGAGCAAGATACAATGATCCATTACCCATTAGCCATTTAACTCGCCTCTCCCTTGCTATAATGGAATGTGTGAATATTGATCGCAGATCGTATTTCACCCAAAGGATCACAAGATGAATGATGATGTCAATCCATCGAAACTTCTCGCAGGAGCATGGGAATTGGTCTCCGGTTCGTACACCGGCGAAGACCAGGTCACCATCGACTATGCCGCCGCAGGGGTCAAATCGCTCAAAGTGCTGGCGGATGGGAAATATAGTTTTGTGACGACGGCCAAGGGAGAATTCTACGCCGCCGGAGCGGGTGACTACCGCGCCGAAAACGGCCTCTATGTGGAAATCCCAGCCCTGGCATCCCATTCCGAAATGATCGGCCAGCACTACGAGTTTCAATATCAGCTCGAAGGTGATACCTGGACCAATTCCCGCTGGCAGAATGGCGTACGGGTTGAATATGAAGTGTGGAAAAAAGTGCATTAAGTGGATTGACTTAAGGACATCACCTATAATTCATCTATCAGAAAACAATACTCATTCAGAAAAGATTAACTTCAGAATAAAAAGATAGGGAATCCATGGATTCCCTATCTTTTTAAGTATTTCTCGCATGAACAGGATTTTTTAAGATACGCTCCTGCCGCCGTTAGATCTGATCCTGCTACCTGAAGACCAGGGGAATATGGACGTGGTAGGGATGTGGATCAAGAATGATCGTTGCGCCAACGAATGGTCCGATCTTTCCACTGGCATCCACAATGGCTACCCTCCAGTAGTATGTTTTATTCGTAGTATATGCCTTCGTCGGTGTGAAACGGATGTTATGGGTTGAAACCGAATCGTATGTTGGAGAGAATGTAGGAAACAGCGAGACATCAAGTGTGTAACTCGCCGCGCCGTTCACAGGCGTCCAAATAAAGGTTGGAGTGCTGACAATGGTCGTACCGGCGGTCGGGCTGACCAATGTGGTCGTTGGGTATTGTTTTGTAAAGGTCTGGGAGGCAGAATAAGCGCCTTTTCTTCCACCGCCATCAATCATGGCTACATGCCAGTAGTATTGGCCATCGTCGTAACCTTTGATCGGCGTCCAGCAACTTTGCTCCGTCTCAATGGTATCGAAAATGGAGGCGGGGGAGAAGGTGGGATCCTTGCTCACCTCGACATAGTATTTCCATGCGGCCAGGACCGGGTCAACTGCGGGAGCAGGGGGATCTTGATCAGAGGCGTCCAGCAAAAGGTGGGAGCGCGATTAACGATGGTCCCTGAAGGCGGAGTCAACCCCTCGGGCAGTGGCAGTTTCAGGTCCAGGCAACCGACATGAACACCGGGCTGTGCGCAGAGCGGATCGGGGATCGTCCAGTCATTGATCACCCCATCAAAGCGACGGATACGTACACGCCAGTAATAGAGTGCATTTGGCAGCGTATTTATATCCGTGTACGAGTTTTGCCTGGTGTTTATGTTGATGGGAGCGGAATTAAAACTTGGGTCGGAGGACACTTGCAGATCGTAAAACTCGGCTCCCTCGACCATATCCCACGAGAAGGTCGGCGTGGCGAAAGTGACGGATGTCTGTAAATTCTGCGGGACGAAGCCCTCGCGCTCGAAGCGCCAGCCCTGACTCCAGACACCATTAACGGCTCCCGGTCCATAGCGAGGCTGAATTCGCCAGTAGTACGTGTTATCACCGGCAAAATCTTCGAACCAGGCATGGGATGTTGATGCATAGTAAACGGTAGTGGATGTTAATACGTATGAAGCAGCTTCGGTGGTAAATAGAGGGTCCAGGTAGGCTTTCATATTCGCGCCTGACCATGGGGAAAGTACGGGCCAATCCCAATAGAATGGCAGAACAGAAGGGTAGGTGGAGGGATCTACGCCGGCATCATTGGGCGGCATGGAAAGATTCATCCGTTCGGTTACATTGGCAAAACGACTGATCGGCACCGGCCTCCCGGAACACCTGGATCAGAAGGTACCGAATCTTGAGGCTGGCCAGACCCGCCTGCCGGCAGGCTGAACAAGGAAATGGCATAACTCCCGGTGGTATCTTGATAGCCAATGGCGGTATTGGGTACTTCAAGTTCAACATAGCCGCCGCCAACACTGAGATTTCCTCCAATACCACTGAGAACTTGAACCGTGTCCCAGCCGATGCCATTCCAATGATAGAGATAGACTTTGCTGGCAGTAAAAGCGCCGCTTTCCTGCAAAACGTAAATCGCATATTCGGGTCGATAAGCCGGAATGGTTGTTACAGTGTAACCTCTTGCGTCAAAAGTTCCGCCAGAAGAACTTTGGTGGTCAAGATCCAAATACAATGCGTAAGTAACATTTTTGCCAGGTAGACTGGGAACATGGAAACCAAAGTACCAAAAACCACTGGATTGGGAACCCTGTAGACTGGTGATGTCATAATCAGGGTCGGCATTGTCACTGGCTGGATCGGAGCCGATCTGCAGTTGATTACCAACAGCGCCAAGGCTGCGCGAGTGTTGCCATTGGCTTTGAGCCGAAATCTGGTAACGCCGGATTTCGCTCCACGTACCGGCCGGCGACTGGCGCACCCGCCAGTAATAAATTCCAAAATCCACGGCTCCAAGGCTGCGCTGCGCCAGGCTTTGGGTGGGAGCATAAGCCGGAATGGAAACAGTAGCAGTATCCACTGTGGAACTGAAGTCCTGATCAAGGCTGATCTGAATATCATACGAGGCCGCGCCGCTTTTCGGGAACCATTCCAACAGAGGCGTCGTCTCGGCAAATTCAAAGCCATTCGTTGGGCGGATCATTTGAGGGGCAGCGCCGGTAGTGGGCGGCAAACCCAGCGATGGATCAAAGCGGGTTTTCCAAATCTGGCTCCACTGCCCGGCCTCGCTTCCACCGATCAGTGGGCGGACACGCCAAAAGTAATCCGTATTCGTTACTGGAGTGAAGGGATTAGCCGCGGTCGGTGTTGCCACCAAATTCTCGGTATCCACAGTCCAATTCAGCGATTCAAAAAGAGGGTCGGTGGATACCTGCAATCGATAGGCATCAGCATATATCTGGCCTTGAGCGGGATCAGTGGCCGGCACAAAGACGCGGTGCCAGATGAAGATCGGCAGGGGCACAGTTCGGTCCTCATGCGGATTCGTTGTTACTCCCGGGAAACCCGAGTACGTATCGGGAGGGTAGTAGAAGAGCGGATAAACCAGGTCGGGAGCCACCGATGTGCCGTAACTAACATAGGACGATGTGTTACTGGAAACTCCTCTTTGATTGTTACCGTCGTAAGGCGTCACCCTCCAGTAATAGGTATTCAGACCACTGGCATAAGCGTTAGGGGTGTAGAATGTATTGGCGGTAACGCCGCCGGTATATATTGTGCTGAAATTTGGGAATAAGCTGACTTCAATCGAATATCTTCCGGCGCCAGGAACCGGCGTCCAACTGAAGATCGGAAAACGTTGATGCTGGTATAGGTTGGTAGGAGTGAGAAGCACAGGCTTGATATACCATCTCTTAATGAAGGAACGGCTCTGTGTCCAGTCCGAAACCGAAAGCCCGGAATGGACTCTCACCCGCCAATAATAGTTGACGTCATTCGGCAGAGCGGTGATAGGTGTGTAGGCTGTATTACTAGTGTTTACTGTTGTAACTGCTGAGCTAAAACTGGGATCGGTGGAGTATTGCAAGCGGTAAAATTGTGCGCCACGTACGGCTGTCCAACGGAAGGTCGGAGTGAAGGTAGGGGTGGCAAGATCGGCGGGTTCCAGTAATGTCAGTACAGGATTGTAATTGGAGACAAAGGAATGCACCTCGCTTGGAGTACCGTCGTGGGTGCCAGGATCAACAGGCACCACACGCCAGTAATAAGTTCCGTTCGCCAGTTTCGCACTTGGTTGATGGGTAGTATATAAAGTTGTTGCAGAATACGCGGGAGGCGACCAGCCTCCGGGACTGGATGAGATTTGGAACTTGTACCTGGCAGCGCCTGTCACCGGACTCCAGGAGAAGATTGGCTGGTCGTAGAAAGATACCGTAGCTGCATCCACCGGGGAAATCAAGGCTGGCAAATTATCAAAAGCGGCCCATTGTTTGGTGAAACTCCAGACGCTGCTATACTCACCGACTGGCGTGGGCGCCTCCACCCTGACGCGCCAGAACCAGGTTCCATCCGGAAAGACAGTCGCACTGGTGGGTGTAAAGGAATTGTTTGGCGTTGTGACATTGATGATTGTAGTTGTAAAACCGACATCACTGCTTACCTGCAGGCGATAACTTGTTGCGCCAACTACAGGCTCCCACCGAAACTCAGGGATACCCAAAGGCGGGTAATTAGTTACAGTGGTGGTCAGGCTGTCGGTCGGAGCAATGAGAACGGGAACATCGAGCGCAAGCGCAGGAATCGAACCCACCGGGCTGAGCAGGATCGAGATCAACAGCAGGGTGCTGGACAAGATCCGCAGCCAGCGCCAGCCGGAGCGTCGAGAGCGGTGAACCTGCAGCCTGAGCCAGCGTTGGAAGTGTTTAACGGAAACGTCGACGAACGTTGATGTGGGGTTTGATTGGTTCAATGGGTATCTCCCTTTTGGCATGCTGGGCCTCAATTGCTGCAGACAGTTTTTATTCAATTGTGGAGCCTACCAATACAAGTGGAGACGTTTCTTTTCTACATATTATTATATACTGTGATGGAAATTTTTCAATCTACCCCCGAATCTGTAAAGCGCCATGAAAGATTGAGGCTATTTCTGTTTTGTATATACACTACATTTGCTATTTTTTCATTTTATACCCGACCCTGTAGCGCGTCAATTACAGTCTCATAGCGGTTTTGTAAAGTCGACGTTTGCCGGAATAAGAAAAACGCTCCCTGTCAGGAGCGTTTTTCTTATTCCGGCCTCTCGAACAATAAACTGTTCTCCGAAGGATCCTGCAGCAGGACGCCGGCCTCGGTCTGGTTATAGGGCAATTGCAATTCCTCCAGACGGGCCATGAAATCCTGCCAGGCAGACTGGTCGGGAAATGTGAAGGTGATTTCTTTCAGGCCCAGCGCGTCGGCAGGCGGCGGAGGCGCACCCTCTCCCTGCCAGGTGTTGTAACCAATGTGATGGTGGTACCCACCCGCGGAGACCATGCCCATGCGCACCCGCGATGCCATACCCATGTCGTCGAAGCCGAGCAGTTCATGGTAGAAGTGGCGGGTCTTTTCCATGTTCGAGACGTACAAGTGGAAATGTCCCAGGCGGGTGTCGGTCGGCACGGGTTGATCAAGTCGGTCGTCTGCTTGCAGGAGGGAAAAAAGCGCCTCCACATCCAGCGGTTCGCGCCCATCGCTGGGTGTGCCGTCGGCGCGAGTGGCAAAATAATCACCCTTGGGATCCATGAACCAGGTTCCGTCTTCGGGGGATTCGCAATAGAGTTCGATAGTATTGCCCTCCGGGTCGTCCAGGTAGGTCGTCTTGGTCAGGATGTGGTCGGTGGGGTAATTCGGCCACTTGAGGCTGAATAGGCGCGCCACTGCCCGTGCCAGTTCGCGCCGTTCGAGGAACAGGATGGCAAAATGGTAGATGCCGGTCACGTGCTGGTAGCGCCGTCCATTGGCGATCTCGGTCATGCAGGACCAGGTCGCGGCCGGCCACTCCCAGCCCGGCGCTTCCGTCCTTCTGCCAGTTGACCTGCAGGCCAAGTACGCGCTGGTAGAACTCCAACTGCTTTTCCAGGCTGGCTACTTTCAGGTGAACATGCCCCGGGCGGGTCTGCGGATGGATGCGATGGTCGGAAATGGCTATAGGTTGAACAACTTGGGATGTATTCATACTTAATTCTACCATTTATCATGTTAATTATCCAAATTAAGAAAGATAGAGATGTATTAATAAAATAACCGCTCCCTTTTGGGAGCGGTTATTCAAATTCAGGAGGAGAAATGCTGGCGGGAATCCAACGAAATGCCCGTTGGAAAATGGACGTGGGTCGAGCGGAACCGCTGGCGCAGGTGCTCCCACGTGACCCGTCCGGCCAGTGCGAACATTCTCAGCCAGGCCGAGAGGCAGCGGCGCTCGGGGTAGTCCGCCCGTAGGGTGTATCCATCCCGCTCGATGGACTGGAGGATGCAGTGGAAACGGGCGCAGTACCAGTTCCCCGCCAATTTGGCCCGCAGCACGTCAAGGGAGTCGATGTAGCCCTGCCCCTCCCTGAAACTATCGCGGGCCTGTTCCACTTGTCCCCGCACCCACCGGCGGAAGGGTTCGCTGGCGGGCTGGTCCAGTTCGATCCCAAACCTGTCGATATCTTCAGCGGGGACGTTGACGAATCCCGCCGGGATGTCTTCCAAGGTGTCTCGCAGCATATGGGTCAGGTGCGCCCCCACTACGGCCATATTGCGGTCGGATGTGCGCAGGTAGGGATGACCGTTACCGATGAAATACAGCAGACCGTCCATCACCGCCGTCCCCAGGCAGGTAGTATAGACTGCCAGTTCGCGCTGGCTGATCAGCCGGTCGCGCCGGTGCGCATCGAACTCGATCACTGCCATAAAGTTAACGATGAAAGAACGCAGGCCGCTGTTTTGACCCCGGTCATGGGCGATCAGGTCCGCCAGCATGGTCTCCTGCACGGTGAGGTCAGCCGGGCGTTCGTGCCGGTAGAGTCTCTCGACCAGTGTTTTTTGGCGGGCGATGAAGTCGAACCGTTCTTCCGGGGTGGCGAGAGTAATGTCGATGATATCGTCGGCCCAGCGGAAGTAAGCATAAGCGCGCAGGCAGTCATCGGCCAGGTCACGGTCGGCCAGCAGCCGGGCGGTGATATAAGATTGTTTGCTGCTGGCCCAGGTGATCTGGCGGGCCAGCCTTGCAGAAGCATTGATCATAGTGGTGTCTCCTCCTGCCCCCAGATCTTCAAGAAGATCTTCCTCCCGGGGCATACATATTGATGCTCCTTCCACCCTCCTGGAAGGATTTTACGATTACGAGCGACCTGCGCCGGTCTCCTCCATCACCCGTTCGGCCGCCAGTTGGGCCGAGACAAGCACCGTAGGCACTCCCGTGCCGGGATGTGTGCTCGCCCCCACGAAATAGAGGTTGCGATAGCGGGCATGGCGGTTATGAGGTCGAAAATAGGCCATCTGGGTCAACTTGTGGCTCAATCCATGGGTGGACCCGAGGGTCAGGTTGTAGCGGTTTTCCCAGTCGCCGGGGACGAAACTCACTTCGGTCTGGATATGGGCGGCTACGTCGGGGATGCCCAACTGGGTCAGCCGGTCGAGGATGAAAGCCCGCGCCTTTGCCTGGATGGCAGGCCAATCCTGCGGGTTTTGCGGATCGATATGGCCGACCGGGACGGCTACCACCAGCGTATCCTTGCCGGCGGGTGCCATGGAAGCATCCAGCCGCGCCGGTGCGTGGATATAGAAATTCGGTTGCTCGGGCATGGTCAACTTCTTGAAGATGTCTTCGAAGCCGCCTTTGTAATCACCGCACAGGAACAGGTTGTGCGGTCCCAGTTGGGGGAATTGTTTGTCCAGGCCCCAGTAGAACATGACCGTGGAGCAGCCGTATTCCTTGCGCTGGAGGCGCGCGGTGGTGGCATCTGCGGGCAAAAGGTTGCGATAAACATAACCCAGGTCGGCGTTGGCGATGACGATGTGCGCCTTCAGTTGGCGGCCGTCTGCCAGCAGCACGCCGGTGGCGCGCTGCCCCTCCACCAGGATCTTTTCCACCGGCGCATTGTAGTGAAATTGCACTCCCAATTTTTCGGCAATGCGGGTCAGCGCCTCCGCAATTCGATACATGCCGCCGCGGGGATAATAGAGTCCGTCTGCCAGTTCGGTGTACTGCATCAGCGAATAGGTGGCCGGCAATTCGTAGGGGCTGAGGCCCATATACATATCCTGGAAGGTGAAGGCGATCAACAGGTTGGGGTCTTTGAAGAAATGCTTCACGTAATCGGTATGCCGCCGAAGCGCTTTGAGCCGCAGGAAAATGCCGATCATGCGCGGATTGATGAAATCAATCAGGTGGGGAAAATCCCGCTTGACCAGGTTGGGCAGGGACAAATGATAATGTTCATGCCCAACCTGTAAATAGCGCAACAGACCGGCGAAACTGCCCGGTTCGATGGCTTCCATGCGCTTCTGCATCTCGTACAGGTTGGATGTCAATTGTAATTGTGACCCGTCGGGAAAGTGAAGGTGATAAGTGGGGTCGATCCGGCGCAGGTCGAGATGATCCTCCATGCGCTCGCCCAGGTCCGCGAAGGTCTGCGCGTAGAGTTCGGGCATCAGGAAAAGGGTTGCGCCGGTATCGAAGGTATGGCCGTTGATGACCATCTGTCCGCAGCGCCCGCCGGATTTCTCGCACTTCTCCACCACCGTGACCCTGTAACCATACCGGGCCAGGCGCGCAGCCGTGGCAATCCCGCCAATCCCGGCGCCGACAATAAGGACTTCTGTTGCATCTGCATTGATTGCCATTATATTTTCCTGATGAAATGGGGTATTGCCTCGAGAATGCCGGAATTATTGGGCTGTTCCGACAGAACCGGCAAATTTTATCACGTGTACCGCAACTTCTTAATAGTGCATGGATATAATCTGGAACTCAATAATGAATGCTCAAAAATAATATACTTGCGGCACTTGTTATATACGCAGGAGAGGCCGGTTGGTCTCCAATTTGCCAGTGTGAATTGGGTTCACGGTATATATTGCGAAATTGTTAGGTGCTACCCGCTCCATTGCAATTATTTCGGATTGCTTTTTATCTCGAAATGCAATGGTCGGTTATAGAATTCTGAAGTAAAGTTAGGGCAAGGTAAGGGCTCAGTGATTGTGATCAAATCGGTGTTTCATGGCAGATAGAACCGGAACGAATATCCTCGTAGTGGACGATGCGAAAGATAACATCGCCCTCTTGTCGCGAATTTTGAAGATGAGCGGATACGAGGTGCAGGTGGCCCATAATGGCGTAGCAGGCCATCGAGGCAGCCGGTCTGTTGCCACCCGACCTGATCCTGCTGGATATTAACATGCCGGTGATGGATGGTTTCGACGTCTGCGACCGGTTAAAGACTGACGAGCGGACGCGGGATATCCCGATCATTTTTATCAGCGCATTAGACAGCCCGGAAGACAAAGCCCGGGCATTTCGAGCAGGGGGAATGGACTACATCGTAAAACCGTTCGATTATGACGAGGTCCAATCACGGGTGGAAACGCACCTGGTCCTCCGCCGCTTGCGCCTTCAACTCGAAGAAACCAATAAGGCTTTAGCCAGCCGCGTGGATGAATTGACCCATTCCCAAAATTTGCTGGCAGAACGTGAAAGCCGCTTGAGCGCCTTTGTGGCGGCCTTGCCCAACCTTTCCTTCATCATGGATGAGCAAGGGCACTACCTGGAGGTTATGTCTGAGGGGAAGAGCTTCCTCATCGCCGAACCAGACAAGCTGATCGGGTCTTCGGTGGGAGACTTCCTGCCTCCTCAAGAGAGCATGAAGATCGTCGATGCCATCCAGCAGACCCTTGAAACGGGAATTATCCAGGTGATCGAATATAAGGTTCCTGGCCCAACAGGCGGGGAACACTGGTTCGAAGGACGCTTTGCATCGATGGAAAAGGATGCCAGCGGTCATGGCAAAGTGGTCATGATCGCATCCGAGATCACCGAGCGGGTTCTGTTATACCAGCAGATCCAGCGATTGGCGAATGAGGATGTCCTGACGGGATGTATGAACCGCCGGTTCTTCATGGAGAAGGCTTCCGATGAGATCCAACGCTCTTTGCGCTATAAGCGACCCTTATCCTTCCTGATGATGGACATCGACCATTTCAAAGATTTCAATGACAGTTATGGCCACCAGGTGGGCGACCAATTGCTTTGTCGCCTGGTTCACCTGTGTCAGAAGGAATTGCGAGTAATGGATGTGCTCGGGCGTTATGGGGGGGAGGAATTCGTGGTGCTGATGCCCGAAACCGCCGGCAAGGGTGGGCTGTTGGCTTCAGAACGGCTACGGACGAAGATAGAAAAAATGAACATCCATACAACCGCAGGGAATCTGTCCGTCACGGTCAGCATGGGTTTGGCCTCCCTCGAGAGAGGTTTCGATGCAAACCAGACCCTGGATAACGTCATCCGCCGGGCGGATAAAGCCCTCTATGCCGCCAAAGCTGCCGGTCGCAACTGCGTCCGCACGGCCTGATATATCTCCGCGAAAAACATCATCCCGCCGATACCTGGCGGGATGATTTATATTACGGGGTTGAGCCGGTTATTCTTCTGTTTCGCGCAAGTGGGGGAAGAGCAGCACTTCCCGAATGGAATGCTTGTCGGTCAGCAGCATGGTCAGCCGGTCCACGCCCATGCCGAAACCGCCGCAGGGAGGCATGCCATAGCGCATGGCCCGCAAATAGTCTTCATCCATGGGGTGTTTTTCCTCATCCTCGGCGGCATAGTCGCGGCCCATTTCGAGGAAGCGCTGCTCCTGGTCCAGCGGATCGTTCAATTCGGTGAAGGCATTGCACAACTCGAACCCGGCCACATAGCCTTCGAACCGTTCCACGGTCAGCGGTTCGCCCGGCTTTGATTTCGCCAGCGGCGAGATATCGCGCGGATAATCGTACAGGAAGGTCGGCTGGATCAGCGTGGGTTCGAGGAACTCGGACAACATGAAGTCGATCAATTTGCCGCGGGTGGCTTTGGGGTCGGGATGTTTACCAGCTTTGACGAGTGCATTGAAAAGACTGGCTGCATCAACATAGTTGTTGATGTCGATGCCCGTGACCAACTCCAGACCGGCGCGCATTTCCAATCTTTTCCACGGAGGGGTAAAGTCGATCTCGTGCTCCTGGTAGGTGACCTTCATGCTGCCATTGACCGCCTGGCAGGCGCTGGAGACCATTTGCTCGGTCAACTCCATCACCTGCAGATAATCGGCATAGGCCCAGTAGAATTCCAACTGGGTGAATTCGGGGTTGTGTTTGAACGAGACGCCTTCGTTGCGGAAATCCCGCCCGATTTCGTAGACCCGCTCCAGGTTGCCGACCAGCAGGCGCTTCAAGTACAGCTCGAAGGAGATACGCAGGTACAAGTCCTGTTTGAGCTGGTTATGGTGGGTCACGAAAGGTTTAGCAGCCGCACCACCGTAAAGTGGCTGAAGGATGGGGGTTTCCACTTCCAGGAAACCGTGCCCGTCCAGAAATTCACGCAGTGAGCGGATGATGGAGGCCCGTTTGCGGAAAACCGTGCGCACATCCGGGTTGACCGCCAGGTCGGCATAGCGCTGGCGCGCCCGCAATTCAGGGTCTTCCAGGGCTGCGTGACGGATCGTCTCGCCGCTTTCGGTGACCTCGTCTTTGGCAGCAGGCAGTGGGCTGACCGCCTTCGCCAGCAGCGTGAATTCATGCACGTGCAGGGTGATCTCGCCAGTGCGGGTGCGGAACATCAAGCCGGAGGCCTGGACGAAATCACCCAGGTCGAACATCTTGTTGAAGAAATCCACCCCCTCCTGGCCGAGTTCGTTCATCCGGAAAAACAACTGGATCCGTCCCTCGCCGTCCTCGATGTGGGCAAAGGTGATCTTGCCCATGGCGCGGGTGGCGCGGATGCGCCCCGCCAGGGTGACCTTTACTTCGGCGGGCGCACCTTCCGGACCGGCAGCCTTCTCGGCTTCTTCGAAGGCGGTGATGGCCTGCACGCTGGTATGGGTCCTCTCAGCGCGGGTCGGGAAGGGATTGACGCCCTCCTTAAGCAGCTCGTCGATCTTTTCCAGGCGAATTTTTTCCAGGGAGTTGTACTCGGTCATGGTGGAACCTTTCTGGTTGTATTTTACAACAAAAAGCCCCACGCACCTGAGTGGATGCGCGGGGCCTGGAAGGCATGCCCCAAGCTATTTGACCTTGACCACACGGACTTTAAAAGTTCCACCGGGAGCTTCAACGGTGACCTCATCGCCGGCACGGTGATTGAGCAAGGCCTTGCCCAGCGGAGATTCGTTGGAGATCTTTCCTTCGCGCGGGTTGGCTTCGGCGGCCCCTACGATGGTATATTCCTCGGGACTGGCGTTGCCCTCTTTTACGATGGCGGTATCGCCCACTTCGATGGTGGAGGGGTCATTGTTCTTGCTGTCGATGATGCGCGCCGAAGCCAGGATGATTTCCACTTCCTGGATGCGGCCTTCAACAAAAGCCTGCTCGTTTTTGGCGGCTTCATATTCAGCGTTCTCGATTAACTCTCCGCCTTCCATGGCCTCGTGTAAACGTTCGGCCACTTCCTTGCGCTTGGTGCCGCGCAGGAATTCGAGTTCGTCGGCGAGTTTTTGGTAACCTTCCTTGGTGAGGAATGTCGTTGTCATAATGGGTTCCTGAGAAAATACAAGCATCTCTGAGCCAGAGATGCAGTTAGAAAGTTTCCCTATCCAGCAACATTATACATGATTCCAGACGAAAATCAAGCGCGCGTCCTTACAACTTGTCTAGGGGAGGTGCCACAGGCGCAAACCGCCCTCAGATCGGCAATAATCGCGGATGGCCTGGTAGAGCAAATCCTTGCTGCCTTGATAGAGTGAATCCACCTGGGAGCGGTAGGCTGCCACGCCCTCCAGCCAGGCGTCCAACCCCGCCTCGGAAATGTCGAAGCGCTGGCTGACGAATGTGCCGATCGCCTCGGGGAGAGCGGCGGGGTAACTGAGCAGATAAGGCACATCGGCGTAATACCACAGCGGCAGGCCCAGCGATTCGGCTGCCCGGCGGACCTGGATATGGTCCACGTGGCCGCCCAGCGCCAGCGGGCAGAGGAGCCGGTCACCCGCTTGCAGTTCCGACCGCAGCACCTCCGCGATGGTTTGCGGCAGCCCTCCGTCTTCAGCCCGCGGCGGGGTCATGACGGTCTGGGTATACAGATATTCACCCTCTGGCGAGCGGCGGTAAATGGCATCGGGGATGCCGAAGTGGACCAGGTCTGCCTGCACGGTGGCAGCCGCGGTCTCGTCCTCCAGTTTCCGCATGGCCACCATCTCCTGGCCGGTCTCCACGCCCCACAGTTTGTGGTTGACCGTGGCGAAGTCGGAGAGCGGGCCGGGAGGCGGGTCGCCCGCCAGGATCGTCCAGATCTCCACTTCCACGCCGGCGCGGGCCTGTTCCCAGATCAGCCCGCCGCAGGAGAGGACGGCGTCGTCAAAATGCGGCGAAAGGTAGACCCAGCGCATCTCAGATTCTTCCTCGATGATCTCGCGGGCCATTTTTTGGAGGACGTCATTGTCTTCGGGTGCAGCTTTGCTGGCGAGCCAGTACTGCTCCAGCAGTTCGAGCGGGCTGAGGCTGCTGACGGCCTGGTTGCCGGGCAGGCGAATACGGGCTTCGATGCGCGGCCGTTTGATCAGGTGAAATTCGAAAGTTTCGACGGTGTAGCGCCGTAAGGCGGCTTCATCGATGAGGGGGTCGAGTTCGCGTGGGTATTCGACCGTCAGGCGCACGACGGCTTCCTTCAGCTTCTTCGCCGAAGGCAGGGCCGCCTGCAGCGTTTCGGTCACGTTTTCGGCGGAATTCGAGGACGACACGCCGGTCGATAAATGGGCGGATGTTCTCCAACTTGCGCCACTCCACCCGGGTCTTACCGCGTTCGACCTCTGCAACGATGAAAAACTTCTCATCGTCTACTTCGCCAAAATCGACCCGCTCGATGGAGCCGGGATAAATGACCGGCGGGTGGGCGTTCTCATTCAGGTCCTGCGGCTTGTGGATGTGCCCCAGAGCGACGTAATCGAGCCGGGCATCTTTCACCAGCGAGCCGGGCAGGATCATGTCTGCGCCCAGCATGATGGTCCGCTCCGAGCCCAGTTTGGCCCCCTGGACGGAGGCATGGGCGGTCATGATGACCGGCAGGAGCGGGTCTACATCTTCGTCCAGCCACTTGTCCACCAGCGAAGTCAGCCGTTCCTCGATGTTGGTAAACACTTCGCCGCCATCGGCCAGGCTGATATCGGTGGAGGCCACCAGCCCCGAACGGGAGACCCACGGGATGGCGATGACCTGCACGGGCAGACCCATTTTCTCAGCCGAGAGGAACTGCGGCCTTGCCAGCACAGTAACGTGGGGGATCTCGAGCGTGTCGAATTCATGGATGGCATTGGCCCGCCCGATGGCCGGGGAAAGGTCATGGTTGCCCACCAGCAGGAGGGTGCGGATGGAGGCTTTGGAGAGGCGCATGATGCGCTTGCCCCACTCGCGCTGGAAGGTCGGCGCAGGTGAACGGTCGCGGTAGGCGTCCCCGGCAAAGATGACCAGGTCCACTTTTTCGTCGATGGCCGTATCGATGATGGTATCGAGCGACTTGAGGAAATCCAACACGCGCAGGGGCAGGCCGGTTTCGGGGTCGTGCCGGCCATAATTGGACATGTCGATGTGCGCATCGGCGAAATGGAGGAGTTTCATGATCCCTTGTTTATGGGGTGGCGCCCCACAGCGCAAGCATCTCCAGCGCGGGGGTGAAACCGGGGTGATAGTAAAGGGCCCGGCGCATGTCTTCGAAGGCCTGGTCGTAGGCGCCCAGCGCATATTCCGCCCGCGCCAGCCAGAACCAAAATTCCTCGAGGGAGCGCGGCTTGGTGATACGCTGGTTCAGGTTGATGTTGGCCAGGTCGATCAAATCCTGATAGCGGCCGCTGTTGTAGTAGGCAAAATAGGGAGCCGTCTGATACCACATAGTCCGATAGGGGATCAATTTATCCTGCGGGAGGGAGTTGTAAAATGCATTGGCCACATCGAAGGCTTCCGCCGCCGGACCGTATTCGGGATTGGCCAGGCTGATCAGGCTGGTGACCCGGTTGAACAGGGCAAAGAACTGGTCATTCCCGGTTAGCGTTCCCTCGGCGATCTCGGCATCGGCTATTTCCAAAGCGTGTTGAGCCGCCCAGTACTGGTCAGCCCACGGGCCCAAAACCTGCATTAGTTCCTGCTCCCGCTCGGGCGGATAGACGACGATGAAGACGTAGTTAAACGCCCGCCAATTGGTCTGGTATTCCGCATATGAAGCGCGGCTGTTCTTTCCGACCGAGTTTGGCTTGGGCAGGTAGGAATCCTGCCAGATGAATTCCTGGGCAGCCTCGTCGTAGCCAGTGGTAAAGGAATAGTGCCCGCCCCATTGAATGGAGTAATCAGGCAGGAGCGGCTCATACAGACCTTTCTCGGTGATGGGCGGAAAACCGGCTGCAATGAGCCGCTTGACCAGTTCCATGTCGCCGCCGTAACGGAAGAGCGCCCTCAGGCTGGTCTTCTCGTTGACGTAATCGACCATTTCCCAGGGCATCACGTTGACGTCGGTGTTGCCGCGCTCGACGAAGTTCTTATTGGGGTCGTCTTCGCCCGGTTTGACCACGGCGGCAATCTGGTCACGGATCTGCAACAGGGGCAAATCCGGCTCGCCTTTCCAGCCCCAGTACTGCACTGCCATGGCCAGGTTGGCGGGGCCGCAGTAGTTGTACCGGCCCATCTGGTCCACATAGACCACATCGCTCAGGATGACGGAGGCGGGCGGCGGGGTGGAGGTGACGGTGGGGGTGACCACTTCCGTGGGAGCAATTGTGGAGGTTTCGGCAGGAGCGGGAGGCTGGGTGGCGGTTGCCGCGCTGACCACCGTGATGGTGGGGATGGCTTTTCCGCCGGGCTGGAAGACCACTTTTTCGGGCGGGTTGACTAGATTGACCAGGCGCGACCACAACTCATCCACCCGCCAGGCCAGTTTGGCATGAATGGGCGGGACGAAATACAGGCCCACCCCGACAATGCCCGCTGCCAGCAAGCCGAGGGCTATTTTTGGCAGGAGGCTCTTTTTTCGATGGATTTTTTGGTATTCTTTTGTGTACATGTGCCGGATTATACTGCTTTCCGCCGTTGTAAAGGTGGGCGAGGGATTAGAGAATAAAAGTCACTTAATTTCGAAGTTTAGAGGAACAAATGCTGTTTACAGTCGAAGGTCAAAGGTCGAACGTCGCCGGGTACGCATTTGATCCTGAGGAACAAAGAAGGAACAATTCATTTCCTAAATATCCGCTGCAGGGATTGATGTGGGGATGGCTGGGGATGGAACAGGCATGGGAGTCTCCTGGTGAAAAAGAAGGCGCGTGAAGCAGTAAATTACAGCCTTCACGCGGTAATGTTATTATAGAACAATTGTTCTGAAAAGTCAAGTAAAGGAAATTGAGATTTGGAAATGTATGCCTGAGGTAGCCGTAAGAATCCAGGAGAGGGTAAAATTGAAGCATGACTATCCCTGAAATGAAACACTCGCGTCCAACCGGTATGCCCGGATTTACCATCGTCTGGCTGGGTCAACTCATTTCCGTCCTGGCGACGAACATGAGCGGTTTTGGCCTGACGATATGGGCCTTCCAGAAAACCGGCAGCGCTACCATCCTCGGTCTGGTGGCGCTATCTTTTAGCCTGCCGTTCCTGATCATTTCTCCGTTCGCCGGGGCAATGGTGGATCGATACAACCGCAAATTGATGATGATGGTGAGCGACCTGGGGGCGGTATTGGCCACGGGGGCCATCCTGATCCTGAATTCAACCGGCTCATTGCAGATCTGGCATCTTTACATAGTGAATGTGATCTATGGGTTAAGCAACGCTTTTCAATGGCCGGCATATTCGGCTGCCATCAGCACGATGGTCCCGAAAGCACAGTATAGCCGAGCCAACGGGATGATGACCCTGGTAAGTTCAGGGCCGGCCGTCTTCTCGCCCATTCTGGCGGGCGCATTGCTGCCCCTGATCGGTTTGACCGGCATCCTGACCATCGATGTGGTGACCTTCTTATTGGCGATCGGCGCGTTATTGATCGTGCATGTGCCGCAGCCGGAACTCACCGTGGAAGGACAGGCTGGAAAAGGCAGTTTGATGAAAGAGGCTGCCTATGGATTCAAATATATTTTTGCACGGCGGAGTCTGCTCAGCCTGATGCTGGTCATATTGTCCTTGAACCTGGTGGGAGGGCTTTCCCAATCCCTCTTCGCCCCCATGATCCTCTTGCGGACGAACAATAACAGCGCCACCCTTGGGATCGTTAAATCAGCCTTTGCGATTGGCGGGGTGGTGGGAGGCCTGATCGTGAGCACCTGGGGCGGGTTCAAGAAACGCATCCGCGGGATGCTGATCGGATGGGTCGCCTATGCCTTTTTTGGCCTGGTCCTGTTCGGTATCGGGCGCAACATCTCCGTGTGGATACCGGTGGCAATGTTGGCAGCGATGACCTTCCCATTGACCCAGAGTGCCAGCAACTCCATCTGGCAAGCCAAGGTGGCTCCGGACATCCAGGGGAGGGTTTTCTCTGCCCGCCGATTGATCGCCTGGCTGGTGGACCCGATCATGCCGGTCATTGCCGGACTTATGGCCGACCATGTCATGGAACCGGGCATGCAAGGGCAGGGCGGACTGGCAAGGACTTTTGGCTGGTTGACCGGCAGCGAACCCGGGGCTGGAATGGGGCTGCAGTTCGTCATCTCCGGCCTGTTATTTATATCGGTGGCCTGCATTGCCTGGTATATTCCGGCGGTTCGTCATGCGGAGACGCTCCTGCCCGACCACGATGAGTTAAAGAAAGTCGAGGAAGCGGTAACGACAACCCTGCCCTGAGTATTTCAGGGTAAGTCGTCATTACAGAATAATAAAAGGGCCCGATGCCTGGTTGATTCAGGTACCGGACCCTTTGTTTTACAGATGGAGCTGTTTAGGCGTCTTTCACTTCGCCTTCGATGACGTCGCCGTCGTCACCGCCGCCGGGAGGAGGCGTCTGCGGAGGAGTGTCCGCGCCGCCATCGGGAGCCGGCTGACCTTGCGAGTACATTTGCTGGCTGAGGGCGTAGAACATGTTCTGCAGTTCGTCGGTGGCCTTCTTGATGCTGCCCATGTCGTCGCCTTGAGCGGCCTGTTTCAGGTCACTGATCTTGCCCTCGATCTTGCCACGCTCTTCCGAGGAGACCTTCTCACCCAGGTCGCGCAGGGCTTTTTCGGTCTGGTAGACCAGGCTGTCGGCATTGTTGCGGGCATCGATGAGCTCGCGGCGCTTCTTGTCTTCGGCCTCGTACTTCTTGGCCTCGTCCACCTTGCGGGAGATATCGTCCTTGCTCAGGTTGGTGGAGGCGGTCACGGTGATCTTCTGTTCCTTGGCGGTGGCCTTATCCTTGGCGGTGACGTTGAGGATGCCGTTGGCGTCGATATCGAAGGTCACTTCGACCTGGGGGATGCCACGCGGCGCGGGGGGAATTCCATCCAGGCGGAAGCGGCCCAGCGACATGTTGTCGCCTGCCATGGGGCGCTCGCCCTGCAGGATGTGAATATCTACGGCGGTTTGCCCGTCGGCGGCGGTCGAGTAGGTCTCGGTCTTGCGGACCGGGATGGTGGTGTTGCGCTCGATCATTTTGGTCATCACGCTGCCCATCGTTTCCACGCCCAGGGAGAGGGGGGTCACGTCGAGCAGGAGGATATCTTTCACTTCGCCGCCCAGCACGCCTGCCTGGATGGCCGCACCCACGGCAACGACCTCATCGGGGTTGACGCCCTTGTTGGGTTCTTTGCCGTCGGTCAGTTTGCGGACAAGGTCCTGCACCATCGGCATGCGGGTGGCGCCGCCCACCAGGACGACCTCGTTGAGGTCGCCGACCTTCAGGTTGGCGTCTTTGATGGCATTCTCGAAGGGTTTTCGGCAGCGGTTGAGCAGTTCTTCGGTCATCTGCTCGAATTTCGAGCGGGAGAGTTTGAGAACAAGGTGCTTGGGACCGTTCGCATCGGCGGTGATGTAAGGCAGGTTGAGTTCGGATTCCATCATGCTGGACAGTTCGATCTTGGCTTTTTCGGCAGCCTCGCGCAAACGCTGAAGAGCCTGGCGATCCTGGCGCAGGTCGATACCTTCCTGATTTTTAAATTCATCGGCAGCCCAATTGACCACCACCTGGTCCCAGTCGTCGCCGCCCAGGTGCGTATCGCCGTTGGTGGACTTGACTTCGATGACACCCTCGCCCACGTCCAGGACGGACACGTCGAAGGTACCACCGCCCAGGTCCCACACGAGGATGGTTTCGTTCTTCTTCTTATCCAGGCCATAAGCCAGGGCCGAAGCGGTCGGCTCATTGATGATGCGCTTGACATCCAGCCCGGCGATCTTGCCGGCATTCTTGGTGGCCTGGCGCTGGCTGTCGTTGAAATAGGCCGGGACGGTGATGACCGCCTCGGTGACGGTCTGGCCCAGGTAGGCTTCCGCGTCGGCTTTCAGTTTGGCCAGGATCATGGCGGAGATCTCTTCGGGGCTGTATTCCCGGTTGGTGACGGGGATCTTTACGCGCGCCTCTTCCGACGGCCCGGCGATGACCTGGTAGGGCACCATCTTGCGCTCGGATTCGACTTCTTCGAAGCGGCGGCCCATAAAACGCTTGATCGAAGAAATGGTGTTTTCCGAGTTAATCACCGCCTGGCGCTTGGCCGTTTGACCGACCAGACGCTCGTTGTTCTTGTTGAATGCCACCACGGACGGGCAAAGCCGCCCGCCTTCAGCCGTGGTGATGACGGTCGGCTGTCCGCCTTCCATCACTGCCACCACACTGTTGGTTGTTCCCAGGTCAATTCCGATTATTTTTCCCATGGATTGTTCGCTCCTCTATTTTGGTATCTTGCGTACTGATAGGCCTCATGCCTGTTTTTGCAAGGGAAATTCTCTGCCTTCCAGGCAGTCAAATAGTAATTATTGATAGGATACCCTACGGGTGCAAGAAAAACGTTAACACTCTGTAGAAATTTCGTAATCAGGCGGCAATACGGAATAAAAAAGGCCGCCAATGCTGGCGGCCGGTTGACTAATGGAGACGAACTAGGGCTGGCTGATCTGGAACCAGTCGACCTCAGCGATGACGGGGGTCACCTTCAGGGAGGAAATATTAAATCCCACCTGGCCCTCGCTGAAGAAGTAATTCAAGGGTCTGAAGGGGCTGTAAGGCAATTCCACATCGTTGACGTACATGTGGATGGCGTCGCCTTCGCAGATCATGGTGTACATATTGGTGGCATGGCCCATGTTCAACGAGGCCGCTCCCGCCTGGACGAGGGTGTCGTAATTGCCATCATCATAGGCGTAGAAATACCAATACCCATCGCTGCCCACGCTGAATTCATACCAGGTATCGTCGCTGGCCCGGCAGACCAGGCCAATGTTCTGCGAGTTGACGCCGATATTCTCAACCTTCAGATCCAGGCGGACATCTTCATACGTGTACGGTTCGTAGAAATAATAGACATACATGTCATTCGCCTTAATTTCAAAGCGCATCGTGCCATCTTCGAAACTGGTTTCCAGTTTATCCTCATTGTCCTGACCCGGGCCGATCAGGAAAAGAGTCCACAAGGAATCGCCGGGGTCCACCAGGAAATCTTCGATGAAGAAATCCATCGGTCCCACGGTGGGCTCGGGAGTATCGGTGGGGCGCAGGGTGGGCAGGACGATCTTGGTCGGAGGGACTGCGACGGTGGGCACATCCGTCAGCGTCGGCAGGACCGGCGGCGGGACGGCGGTGGGCGTGGCTTTTGAGGTGACCGCACATGCCAGTCCAACGACCAGGACCAGACCAGCCAGGGCAATAAAAGAAAACAGCAGTGATCGTTTCATAATATTCTCCTCCTCCATTCCTCATTGGATTTGTAAAATTAGTATAGCACAGGCATCTCCATCTGCTCGTCACATTTCAATTTCAATTTAGAGATTTCCAATTAAACAAAAACCCCGGCGATTGTTTTGCCGGGGGTTTATGTTCGGGATACCTTACCAGGGCAGAGGCTCGGCCTGGATCTCATTGATCCACAAGTCGGAGATGGCCTGCACCACCTGCGGGCTGAGCGCCTTATCGGCGGCGGCGAAGTTGTCTTGCGCCTGCCGGACCGTTTTCGCGCCCGGAATGACGGTCGAGACTTCCGGCTGAGCCAGGCAGTATTGAAGGGCGGCGTGAGCCATGGACGTGCCCGGCGGCAGCAGGTCGGCGAACTTCTCCACCAACAGTCCCCGCCGTTCGATCACCTCCGGCGGCCAGCGTTTGCGGATGTCGTCGAAGCGGCTGTCCCTGCGATAGCGCCCGGCCAGCCAGCCCGAATCCAGCGGGACCTTCACGATCAATCCCACGCCTTGTTTTTTAGCGCGGGCGAAGGCGGGCTTGATCTCCTGATAGAAAGCGTTGAAAAACACTTCGGCGGCCTGCGATTTGGTGGTGTCCAGCATCAACTCCAACTCCACCTGCCAGTCCAGTGAGACACCGTAGGCACGGATCTTGCCCTCCTGCTTCAGGCTTTCCATTTCCGCGTACTGGTCGGCAACACGGCCATCCATCATTTCACGGGGTGGGTTGTGCATCAGGAGGATGTCGATATAGTCGGTTTGCAGGCGCTTGAGGCTGGCTTCCAGCGACGGGCGGATGGCGGCTGCGCTGAAATCGGTCACCCACCCGGCGGTATGGCCAAACTTGGAACAAATGATGACGTTTTTCCGCACGGGCTTTAAGACCTGCCCGAGGAATTCCTCACTTTTGCCTTTGTTGTAGGCCGGAGCCGTATCGAAGAAATTGCAGCCAGCATCCAAGGAGGCCCGCACGATCCGCAGGGCTTCGTCTGCATCGTCGGTACCCCAATCAGGGTTGGCCAATTGCCAGGCGCCCAGGCCGATCTCGCTGACTTGCATACCGGTATTGCCGAAGGGTCGGAGTTTCATTGCAGGTTTCCTTATATTAATGGAAGTGGGTTCAATTCTCTAGGACGGGTGGGTTATCTGCACCACCAGGGTGTCCAGCGCCAGGTCCAGCGGGACGCGGCTGGTTTTGGCCCCCTCGTCGATCTCCAATAACTTGTGATAAATGGATTGCAAAGCCGTCATGGAGAAGCGCTTGGCCTGGCTGATGACCTTCCCCGTTACGAATTCGTGCAGACCCATGGCCCGCTGGATCTCGGCGGGAGCAGCGTTGGCATCCAGCAGTTCGCGGGCCTGCAGCAACAGGCGGAACTGGCGGATGACCATGCCCCACAACTCGAAGGCTTCTTCATTTTCCAGCAGTTGATGCAGCGTGTGCTGGGCCTTGCGGCCCTCGCCCTGCCCGAGCGCATCCACCAGGTCAAAGACGCTACCCTGCGCGGAGACAAGGCTGACCTTTTCCACGTCGGCCATGGTGATACTGCGCTCATAGTTGGCGTAGGTGAGCAGCTTGGTCAGCTCCAGCGCGGCGATGCGGGTATCTTCCCCGGCCATTTCGCCCAGGCGGGCGGCCGCGTCCGGCTCGATCTTGCCGCCCTGCTTCTTGGCCTCGCTCTCGATCCAGCGCGGCATCTCCCAGCGTTTGGGCATGTTGTGAACCTGGATGGCCGCCCGCGGACCGGTCTTCTGCGCCCCGCTGACATGCGCGGTGACCCACTTGACCAGCCAGTTGTCCCGTTTCAACTCACTATCTTCCGCCAGGGCGACGGTGGTGGTGGGCTGGGCTTTCTCCAGCAGTTCCAGGAATTTCTGTTTCGCATCGGCGGAAGCAAAAGCCGCCCCGGGATGGTATAGCACCAGCACCCGCCGCGGCGCCAGGAACGGGGCCGCGTTGACGGCGCTATTCAAGGCCTCGAAATCAAACCCGGCGCGGCCGTCCAGGCGGGTGATATTCATATCCGCCGTGGACGGATCGCCCAGCCCGCTGCAGAGTTTCGCGATGGCTGCGGAGATCTCGAATTCATCATTTCCGTGCAGGAGGGTGATCTGGGCCGGATCAGTCATGGGTTAACTGCGGGTGACGACGCGATGGACGGAGAACCGGCCATAACGAATGGGGAAAATGTCCAGGATGGAGAGACCCTGCACATCGGCAGATGTGGTGACGCGTTCCTGCACCATGGGTCCCAGCGGCTGGCTGGCAATGAAACCAAGGGTCGCCAGCATGATCGCCAGGGGCAGGCGGGCTGCCATTTGGCGTTTATTCCTTGCAGAAGCCAGGCCGAGCCAGGCCAGTCCGCCCGCCAGGAAACCGGAGACCACGTAGTTGGTCCCGCAGCCGGGATGGATGGCCAGGTGCCGTTCGCCATTGTTCATTCTGGAGAGGGCTTGCACGGCGGCTTCACGGATATCGTCGGTGGGGATGTCGCCAAAGATAAAGAAACCGCCAGGGAAGGAATAGCCTGCCAGTGGCCGATAGGGGAATTTGCCGCTGAGGATATTGATGGTAGCATGTTCAAGGGCGTGGTTGCGGCGGATACGCGCCAGAATGGGAGTATCGAGGATAGTGGTCATTCTTGCCTCCGTTCGTATTATAAACCCGCGATTGAAAGAAATTTCCTAACCAATAAAGAGTTGCATTTTTGCACTCGAAAGGTTGACCGGCCTGTGGTTCCTGAGGCCATATTATCGTACATTCATGAAAATAAGGTGAATGGCCCTTAAGGTTCACCTACCAACAAGGTCGAGAAATATTCTCGTACTATCCGCTAACCGCCCTTGTTCTCAGTCATTATTGCAGCGCCTCTGCAACAGGTACGGAATGGGTCAGGATCAGGCCACCCAGAAATTAAAGGCGAACAGCATCGCCAGCAGCCCCATCAGCAGCAGGCTGGCGACGGTCCAGGCACGGTCGAAGACGGGGTTTTTGCCCCAGCGCGCCAGCGTAATGAAGATGGCCGGAGCGACCAACATATACCGGTGTATGCCCGGAGGCCCGGAGACCCACGCGATGAGGAAGGCAGCCAGGCTGAACCAGGCCACTTCGGGGTCGGTTTTCAGGCAGCGCAGGATGGCGATGAGACCGATGAGCATGCATAAAAACTCGATCAGGTAATTGGCGCTGAATGACGGGGGCACAAATCCACCCGGCAATCCTCGGACGCGCAAATGGAAGAACCCTGCGATCATATAGGTAAACGTGTTGGCCCAGAAGTTAAAGCCATTGCCTATGTCCAGGGGGGCCCGCCCAAAGAAAGTAGTCTCGACGTAATCGAAAGCAGCGCCATAATACGAAAACTTCCACATCAGGAAAACGATCAACGGGGTGAAGGCCAGCAGCGCGTGCCAGATGGGACGCCAGGGCGGCCGCTTGAAATAGAGCTGGTCCCACTCCAGGTCCAGCCCGTACCATTCGCGAGTACGGATCCAGGAAATTGCCATCGGGATCACCAGCGCCACGCCCACCGCCCGCGTAAGAGTGGCTGCGGCAGCCAGAAGGGCCGCGACCAGCAGGTGTTTACGTTTAAGCATAGCCAGGCAGCCAAACGCCAACCCGGCAAAAAGCCCCTCCGTGTAGACCTGCACAAAGAAGAAACTGGTCGGGAAGATCAACAGGTAGAACACGGCCCGCATTCCCCCTTCATCGCCGAGCGACTCGTGAGTCAGGTCGTACAACGCCAGCATGGCTGCCAGGGTGCCGAGGGCGGAGACGATCACCCCTGCCAGCGTGGCTGTGGCAATCGGGTTGAGATTCAACAAACCGAGAGGGAAGGAAAACAGGCGCATCAATAACGGATAGAACGGGAAGAAAGCATAACTGAGAAGGATGGGCGGTTCGGTTCTCTTTGTTGTGTCGGTGCAGCGCACAACCGTCCCTAGCAAGGATTCATACGCGACCGAGATACAGGGATCATCGTATCCGCCGATCGAGATGCCGATGTAAGGTTCCGAGTCCCATGAGACCTGATTGTTCATGAAAGGTTCGAGCAGGTAGGGTCGGCCTGCCTGATATTGGGCAGGGTCTTTATCCCCCTGCAGCGGTAGTTGAAAAAAATCGGGCCATTGAGGCTGCAGGCGGGCCGCGGCCAGCGCCTGGAATCCGATCACAACCAGCACCCATACCAGCCACAGCAGCACAATGTTGCGTATTGTAATTTTGCTCATCGACTGTTTTCCGTACCGGTGACGACCATATCCTGCATGAAGAAGCGCTGGAAGACGAGCAATATGATCACTGGCACAATTATCAGGAGCACAGCGCCGGCTTGCACTGCCGGCTCGGAATTTACACCGGGCATCGGCGATCCATATTGCAGGCGAGGCGCCAGCAGCCAGAAATTGTAGGTTCTTCCCATATACAAGCCGGAAAGGCGAAATTCATTCCAAATGTAGAAGAAGTGCAGCATGGCCACCGTCGTGACCACCGGGATGCTTTGCGGCAGGATGATCTGTGTCAGGATGCGGACCGGACCGGCGCCATCGAGCATGGCCGCCTCATCCAGGTCACGCGGGATGCTGAGGAAGTTCTGGCGCAGCAGAAAGACGAAGATGGCGCTGCTGAAAAAATGCGGGGCGAGTAACGGCAGCCAGTTCCAGGGGACGGGAAAGGGAAATTGTAGAAGCGGCTGGCTCGGCAACCAGACGTTGATGAAATTGAGATAGCGGGAATATGTTGGGATCAGCGTAATACTTTCGGGGATCATGATCGTGGCGATCAATAGGTAAAATAGCCATTTGCCTCCCGGAATGCGAAAACGCGAGAAACCATAAGCAACCGCAATCGAAGTGGCCAGCACGCCGATCTCGCTGATCACGATCACGATGAGCGTATTCAACACACCCGATGAGAGGTTGGCCTGTTGCCAGGCGGCAAAAGCCTCGAAGGACATGCTAAAGACGTACACCTTTTTTAGCGTACGCCAGGACCCGTCCCAATGGATCAGCCCATTTTCGGGATGCTGCGGGTCGATGAATTCCGAGTATGTTCGATACGGATTGATGATCGCCAACTGTTTCGTGCCATCGGCCGTGGGCACCTCCATCAGCGAATAATCAGCGCCCTGATAATGGTAGGTCGGATTCCTGGCCGGGTAGAGTGGAGCCCCTTGTCCCGCTGCGACTTGCACAGGCGTCTTGACAGAGGTGAAAAACATATAGGGCAGCGGGGATAGGTAGGCTGCCATCAGAATGAAGAATACCAGGTTCAGGATAGCCGTCCCGGTGAACCGCCACAAGCGCAGCGTTAGTGCAGACTCGCCCAGGTTCTTCTTGCGCTTAAAAATTTTCATGTCTGCTCGCATCAGGAAAATATACCCAGCGTTTGGCCGATTGGAATAGAATGACCGTGATCGTCATTGTAACGATAAACATCACCAGGGCCAGCGCCGAGGCATAGCCCATTTCTGAGTACGAAAACATGACCTGATTAATATAACCCAGCATGGGAGATAAGTGTCCCTCCGAGAACACGAAGCCGCGATCAAGCAGCAACGAACCACCGAAGACGCTCGTCAGGTTGATCACCAGGCTAAAGAAGATCGCCGGGGAAATCATCGGCACGGTGATATTGAGAAAACGCATCAACGGACCGGCGCCGTCTATGCGAGCCGCTTCATATAAATCCTGGGGAACACTCAGCATGGCTCCGTACATGATCAGGAAACCCGGACCGATGCTCCAGAGCGCCATGATCGTCGTCAGGTAGGGGACACCTGTATGTCCCTGGGCGAGCGGCGGCAGTCCCAACGGGGTCAGGATAAGACGACTGAGCCAGCCTGAGCCAGGGTCCACGAATCCAAGCCAGACTAAATAAATGGCCGCCGCAGGGATGATGCTGGGGATGAAGATGACCAGCCGCCAAAGCGCTTTTAATTGCATACGCTTACTCGAGAGAAGAGCCGCCAGACCCAGCGCCACCAGCAACTCCAGCGGCACGGTGATGAAAAAATATCCTAATGAGCCGATCAGGCTGGACCAGGCATTGAGATCGCTCACAAAACGGAAATAGTTTTGCAAGCCGACGAAGGTCGTTCTTCCCGGCTCCAACATGTTGAAGTCGGTAAACGAATATTCAAGCATGTTCAGGATGGGCAACAGCTTGAGCACGAAGAACCCGAGAAGCCAGGGGGAAAGGAACAACAGGCCAACGATCCCTTCACGGCGGCGTAAACCGGGGTTGTGGTGGTTAGTTTTGGGCTTGGGGTGTGGGGGAGTGGGGGATAAAGGTTCGTTCGTCACGGGCATCTCCGGCTAATATGTTTGGCCGCGATTTGGAGATTCGGGTTCCCCACGGATGGTGATTGATTAATTTAACGTCAGTAATGGAAAAAGGTTACGCAAGGGCTGATAGTTGTGGGAGGGACCCGACCAGATGATCTATCCCGCCACTTTGCGCCCCTGCGGCACGGCTCGCTGGATACCGAAAGCCAGTTCCAGCGCTTGCTGGACCGAGCGGGCTTCCACCACTTCGATGTCGGTCGGCCAGGGTTCGCCCTTGCGCAGGCGTTTGGGAACGATGGCGGTCTTGAAGCCCAACTTTGAGGCCTCCCGCAGGCGGACGGGCATCTGGGCGGGCATGCGCAGCTCCCCCGCCAGGCCGATCTCGCCGATCAGGACCGTGTCAGCCCGCACGGGCGCATCTCGCATGGAGGAGGCTACCGCTGCCGCGATGGCAAGGTCCGCGGCGGGCTCGTCGATCTTCAGGCCGCCGACCACGTTCACGAACACATCCGCTTCCGACAGGTTGACGCGCACACGGCGGGTCAGCACTGCTGTGATCATCAGCAGGCGGTTGTAGTCCACTCCGTTGGGGGTACGGCGGGCGTTGCCAAACTGCGCCGCCGAGGTCAGACCCTGGATCTCCACCAGCAGCGGGCGGGTACCCTCCATCGTTACGGCAATGGCCGATCCGGCCGCGTTGACCATTCGCTCTGCCAGGAAGGCCTCGGAGGGGTTGGTCACTTCCGCCAGCCCGCCTTCGAGCATCTCGAAAACGCCCACCTCGGCGGTAGCGCCGAAGCGGTTCTTGACCGAGCGCAGCAGGCGGTAGGCCTGGAAGCGGTCACCCTCCAGGTAGAGCACCGTATCGACGATGTGCTCGAGCACGCGCGGCCCGGCGATGGTGCCTTCCTTGGTGACATGCCCGATGACGAAGACCGCCGGCCCGGAGTTTTTAGCCAGTTCGCGCAGGTGGGAGGCGCTCTCGCGCACCTGCGAGACCGAGCCTGCCGCCGATTCCAGTTCTGGCATGTAGACGGTCTGGATGGAGTCGACGATCAACAGGTCCGGCTTGACGGTCTGGACGTGTTCGAAGATGGTATCCAGGTTGGTCTCGGTGACCAGGTAAAGCCCCTTGGGGAAGGCGGCTTTCTCCGCCCCGCCCGGCAGGATGCGGGAGGCGCGCATCTTGATCTGCCGCTCGGATTCTTCGCCGGAGACGTACAACACCCGCAGCCGGTCTGCCATTTGCAGGGCCATCTGCAGCATCAGGGTGGACTTGCCGATGCCGGGGTCGCCGCCCACCAGCACGATCGAGCCGGGCACGATGCCCCCGCCCAGCACGCGCGAAAACTCACCGATGGGGACGGGGATGCGCTCTTCGGCATCGCCGCCCACATCCGCCAACTGGAGCGGGGTCGACCGTCCGCTCAGGCCACGCGGGGCCGATTTCGCCGCGGCGGGGCCATCCGTGACAATTTCCTCGACCATGCTATTGAAGGAGCCGCACTGGGGGCATTTGCCCATGAAGCCGGCAGAGACTCGACCGCACTGCTGGCAGACGTAACGGGTGTGGGTTTTTGGCATGGCCCTATTATACCTTTTGTGGAATATATGTTCGGTTAAAAACCGTCTCCCCTCGCATCAAGTTGTGACCTGCACCCCCCAACAACGCGGATGATGTGGTAAAAATGGCGGGTACTGCCATGCACTCGAGCAAAAACACTTCCAGGAATGGAGTAATTTTTTAACACCATGACGGCTAATATTCATTACATTCCCACACGCCCGGGCCAGCCCTTCCTGCTGGCCACCGATATCGATGGAACCGTCCTGGGGGATGAGGACGGACAACTTGCGTTAAAAGGGCTGGCCGAATCCCATCGGAAGAGTTTTTACCTGGCCTATGTCACCGGGCGATATGAGGAATCGGTCCTACGGCTGGTGAAAGAGGGCCACCTGCCCCGTCCAGATTTCATTTGCAGCAACGTCGGCACCAATCTACTGGACCTGAACGATCCGGCCAACCTGCTCGCCCAAAAGTATACGGCCCAGGTGGGACCGGAGTGGGACCTGGACATCCTCTACCAACTCGGCGAGGGCGAAGGCGTCCGCAAGCAGGATTTTGGTGAGAACCAGCCACCCTTCCAGGTGGGCTTCTACTGGGATGGCAAGCAGCAGACGCTGGAGGCCTTTTATGCCCGCCTGGGCAGCCGGGACCATTTCCACATCCTGGCAAGTTACGGGGAATTCATCGATGTGCTGCCGGGGTCGCTGGGAAAGGGCAAAGCAGTGGAATTCCTTCAGCGGGAATTGAAGTTGGATCCGCTGCAGGTGGTGGTGGCAGGCGATTCGGGTAACGACCTGGAGATGTTCCAGACCGAATTCCAGGGGATCATCCCGGTCAATGTTCTGGAAGAGTTGAAGGCCGCCGCCCGCCCACCCCGGCATTACCTGAGCACACTGCCGGCCGGGCGGGGGGTTTTCGACGGTCTGTGCCATTTCGGATTCATCTGCCCTGAAGGCGAATAAGCGGCATTTGCAGAGAAAGAAGGCGACTTGTTCGCTTGCTTTGCGCCTTCCCGATTAAAAAATGGATATAATTGGTAAAAAAGGGAGAATTTCAATGAGAAAAATAATATTGCATTTTGCTGTCACACTGGATGGGATGGTGTCCAACGTCGAACAGTGGGTATCGCTGAACGACGAGGCCATGAATGATGCCACTGCCGACCTGGACAAAGTCGGTGCCATCATTTTTGGAAAGAACTCATACCAGCCTCTGGTCGATTACTGGATTAAGGCAGAGACCTCCGCGGAATCGCCTGCCGAACGCGCCTTTGCAAAGAAACTGAATACCATGAACAAATACGTCCTCTCGCATGGCGATGTAGATCTCACCTGGAAAAATACTGAACTTATCCGGGTCAAAGATGCGAATGAATTCAAGCAGGCGATAGATCGGCTCAAGAAAGCCCCCGGCAAGGATATTTGGGCCGATGCGGGTGAGGGCGTCTGGCGGTCGTTCCTGGAAAACGACTTATGGGATGGCCTCGACATGTTGGTCCATCCCCTTATCATTGGGAATGGCAAACCGCTCCTAGCTTCGATGCACACAAAGGCTCCCTTAAAATTGGTCTTTAGCAAGACCTACACCGATGGTGTTATGAATGTACGTTATGAAAAGAGTTAATCTGCTTGATGAGATGTAGTGACGACCCCGCCCTATCTTTTCGGGGTCAGTCGTCACTACATGCTGCCGGGATGCCTATGCTATACTTGTCAGACTATCAAATTCATCCGGTGAGGTCTGTATGATCAATCAATCCCTGGCTGGTTCGTGGCAGTTTCGCCAAAGCAGCTTGTCCCCGCAGGGGAGCACGACCGAATGGCTACCCGCGACGGTCCCCGGCGGAGTCCACACGGACCTGCTGGCGCTGAACAAGATCTCCGACCCGTTCGTGGCGGATAACGAATTGAAAGTCCAGTGGATCGCCGAGAGCGATTGGGAATACCGCCGCACCTTCATGGTGGAAAAAGCCCTCGCCCGGGAGAAGCGCCAGTTCCTGGTCTGTGACGGGCTGGACACGCTGGCGGAAGTCTCGTTGAACGGCAAATTGCTTGGCAAGACCGATAACATGTTCCGCCAGTGGAAATGGGATGTGACCGGCCGCCTGAAACAGGGCGAAAACGTACTGGCGATCCTCTTCCGCGCCCCGGTCAGTTTCATCAAAGCACGGCAGGCCGAAAAACCCCTCATCGGCGGCGGAGACATCCCCGGCGGGCCGCATTTGCGCAAGGCGCCCTGCCAGTGGGGCTGGGACTGGGGTCCCAAACTGCCACCCATCGGCGTGTGGAAGGATATCCGCCTGGAAGGCTATTCGAAGGCCCGCTTCGAGGATGTCCACATCCGCCAGAGTCACGCCGACGGCAAAGTCAGCCTCAGCGCCGAGGTCCGCCTGGAGGCATGGGATGCAGCCAAATACCAGGTGACTTTGAAGATCACCTCGCCGGACGGCGCAGGTTCAGACGGTCACTGCCAATCCCGAGGGGAACGAAACCGGATCGTCAATCATCAATCTACAATCGAAAATCAAAAATCCCCAACTCTGGTGGCCCAATGGATATGGCGGGCAGCCACTCTACCAGGTGGAAGTGAGTCTCGAATCCGGCAGAGCCCGTCCTCGACAGCCGCACCTACCAGGTCGGGCTGCGCACGGTGGAACTGCGCCGCGAACCCGATCAGTGGGGCAAGTCGTTCACCTTCGTCGTCAACGGCGTGCCCATCTTCGCCAAGGGCGCGGACTGGATCCCGGCCGATTCCTTCCCCACCCGCATCACGCGACGCGCATCTGGAGCGGCTCATCCGTGACGCCGCCGACGGCGCACATGAACATGCTGCGCGTGTGGGGCGGCGGGTTCTACGAAGAGGAGCGCTTCTACGACCTGTGCGACCGCTACGGCCTGCTGGTCTGGCAGGACTTCATGTTTGCCTGCGGGATCTACCCGGAAGACGACGCCTTTGCCGAGAATGTGCGCGCAGGAAGCCATCGAGAACGTCCGCCGCCTGCGCCACCGCGCCAGCCTGGCGCTGTGGTGCGGCAACAACGAGATGGAACAGGGCTGGGTGGACTGGAAATGGAACGACCCGGAGGACGCCGCCGTCCAGCGCCTGAAAGCCGGCTACGACCGCATGTTCCACCACCTGCTGCCCGCCGTGGTGGCAGCGGAAGACCCCGACCGGCCCTACTGGCCCAGTCTCGGCCTCCTCCGGCATCGCCTTCGCCGACCCCAACGGCCAGCAGCGCGGCGACACGCATTACTGGGATGTGTGGCACGGGCGCAAGCCGTTCACCGCCTACCGCCAGCAGTTCCCCCGCTTCATGAGCGAGTTCGGCTTCCAGGCCCTGCCGCCCTTGAAGACCATCCAGACCTACGCCGAGCCCGAAGACCGGAACATGACCTCCTACATCATGGAGCATCACCAGCGCTCGCCGCGCCGGCAACGGCCTGATGATCGGCCAGATGACCGAGACCTTCCGCATGCCGAAGGATTTCCCGCGCTGGTCTACCTGAGCATGGTGCTGCAGGCCGAGGGCATCCGCTACGGCGTGGAGCACTGGCGGCGCAACCGCGACCGCGTCAGCGGCACGCTGATCTGGCAGTTGAACGACTGCTGGCCGGTGGCCTCCTGGTCGAGCATCGATTACTTTGGCCGCTGGAAGGCGCTGCATTACGCCGCCCGCAAGTTCTACGCGCCGGTGCTGCTCTCCGTCGAAGACAAGGCCGAGGTGATGGATGTCTTCGTCACCAACGACACCGTCCGCGCCTGGACCGGCGAGGTGCGCTGGTCGCTGCAAACCACCTCCGGCAAACATGCTCAAGGCCGGGACCGAGAAGGTCACCGTCAAGGCGCTGGCAGCCGCCTCGATCTGCCATCTGGATTTCAGCCGACAGGGTCAACGACGAGCAACCGCCGCCAGGTGGTCTTTGTGGCCGAACTGTGGAAAGGGCACGAAACTCATCTCGCGCCAACTGGCAGCCTTCGCCCCCAACAAGCACCTGGACCTGGCCGATCCGCAGCATCGAGATGCAAGGTCTCCCTGAGCGGCGGACTGCTCAAGATCGAATTGACGGCCCGCTCACTGGCGCGCTTCGTCGAGGTGGAGTTGGAGGGCGTGGATGTGGTCTTCAGCGACAACTACTTCGACCTGCCCGCCGGACAGACCGTTGCCGTCACCTGTCCGCTGCCGCAGGGCTGGAGCCTGGAGCAGGCGCGGGAGGCGGTGAGAGTATATTCGTTGGTAGATAGTTATTAGGCTGATACCCGCTTAAATCGTCCCGCAGGTTCTTTGAGACCATCTTGATCTCAAATCGAACCTGCGGGACATTTGTTATTCACCATGCTATTATCTTCAAAGATGCCATTATATAGATTTTGGTTCGTTAGCAAAACATTCAAGGCCACTTGCTCGTTGGAATCAATCCATGAATTGTTCAGATCAAATAAAGTGTCATGGTAAAACTTCATTGGGGTCATATCAGTGACCATCATGATAAAAGTCTTAATTGATAAGCTTTAGACCCATTCTCCAATAGAACCTTTGATTGGCAGATCTTGAAGCATAAAACGATATTGTCCACTTAAGTTGGCAGATATGAGAAATCGTGGACAAATATTGATTAGTTGACATACCTGTACCGTTGGAGTGTGAATAACTAAATAGGATGCTCTGATCTCATAATGGAACCAGCAACTCATAGTCTCACCTCTATTACTATCAGATTGACTGGATAAATACCATCTGGACGTACAAAATCAGTATCCTTGAAGGCTTACCGTAATTCGTAAGAATATTATTAAGGTGAATAATTATCCCCATATTCGTCTGCGAACTGTAGGATATAAATGTAAGTAATATCGAACTGTTATTTGTGCAACCGATCCTACACGTGGGTCAATTCGTATCATTAGAGTTTGGATGCCATTGCCATATCAATCTTGATTGATTCCATTGATAACTACAAATTTATCCCGTAATCTGCGTGTTCAGGGTCTATAATACTTTGCAAAAAAAGATTGTGCTTCCTCCCAAGTTTCTCCGGGTGTCTATCCCCATATACAAGGGAGTTTGCAAGTTCCATTTTGGATTATTCTTCAAATCAGGTCATTGGATCTTCATCATTGCGTAAATGTAGGAATGCTTATAGCGAGAGTAGATGTATTTGTTTTTCGGTTATTGTAGGAACGATTGGCGGTTAAAGATGGTGTAGTATGCGATCAAACCGGGAAGGCTCAATCGATATAGTGGTATCCGCGGTGAAGAGCATCCATGACAGGATGAGTAAATTATCAATAATGAGAAGAAACAGTGGCTTTGTCACATCTTAATCATTGCCATTTTTCCTGTCCTTCATCTAAGCGAATAAACCTTATAGGGTCACTCCACACAATTCTAGATATCATTTAAATTTAATTGTACTCCTACGAGTACAAAAATGATCCGATAAAAATCACTGAGCCACCAGCCTCACCTCTGCCCGTCTTGAATTTCCTCCAACACACCCCCAGTCGGTGCTATACTTGCCTTGATTTCTGCGATCCGTTTTTCTGACACAAGGAGGCATACCCATGCTTGTTGGCGAACGAATGACCAAACCGGCCATCACCATCCGCCCGGAAACCCCCATGCCCGATGCGCTCGACCTGATGCGCAAAGAACACATCCGCCGCCTGCCGGTGGTGGATAAGCGCGGCACGCTGGTCGGCATCGTCACCGAGGCGGACCTGCTCAAAGCCTCGCCCTCCGAAGCCACCAGCCTCAGCATCTACGAGGTCACCTATCTGCTCAGCAAACTGACCATCGACCGCATCATGACCCGCAAAGTCATCACCGTCTCCGAAGATACGCCGCTGGAGGAAGCCGCCCGCATCATGGCGGATAACGGCATCGGCGGCATGCCGGTGATGCGCCACAAGGAAGTGGTCGGCATGATCACCGAAACGGACCTCTTCTGCATCTTCCTGGAACTTCTGGGCGCGCGCCGGGCGGGCATCCGCGTCACCGTCACCGTGCCGGATAAACCCGGTCAACTGGCGAGCCTGACCAAAGCCATCCATGATAAGGGCGGCAACATCATCTCGCTGGGCACTTTCCTGGGTGAGACGGCCTCCAAAGGCGAGGTCACCTTCAAAGTGGACGGGATCAAAAAGGAGGCCCTGGAAAAGGCCATCCAGCCCTTTGTCGATAAGATCACCGATATTCGCAAAACCTCCGGGGTATGACCTGCAAAACTGACCTGCCCGGGCTGGCCCGATCTTCATCGCCGGAGTAGTCATGGCTGAAAACAGTCCCACCTGGTTAAATTGCCGCCTGCGGCGCGCCCCTGGATATCGACGGGGACAGCCCGCTGGCGCGCTGCAAATTCTGCGGCAATGCCTCTATCCTGCCCGAAGCCCTGCAGACCCGCGCGGCTGTCCGGCCTCCACGCTGGACGATCTGCGCCGCCTGGCCGGGCGCGGCAACCTGCTCGAAGCCATCCGCAAGATCCAGGAAGTGTACAGGGTCGAGCCGGAGGAGGCACAGGCAGCTGCGGAGGCACTGAAGGCGGGCCGGATGGTCACTCCATCCGCGCCGGGGATGCACCCGCCGGACGAACTGACCAAAGCCCTGCAGGAAGTCCAGCGGCTGCTTTCCAGCGGCAACAAGATCGGCGCCATCAAAGTTTACCGGGAAAACTATGACGTCAGCCTGGCGCGGGCCAAGTATGCCGTCGAGCAGATCGAAGCCGGACAAACGGCCTTCCCCGAAGGCGGTTTCCTTGCCGCTCAACCGGTCAAGATCGAGACGTATCAACCCGCTCAATCCGGCAAATGGATTGGTCCCGTCATCGTCCTGGTGGTCCTGCTCATCCTCGGCGGAAATCATGGTGCCCTGCTCATGGGGCGTGGCGGACCGCTCACTTCCCGCTTTTACACAAACGGTCCGGTGACGCTGATCCAGCCGGGGGATGGCGCCGCTCCGGTTTTCGCCCTCGGCCTGTATGATCCAAGCAAAGACACCCGTTTCATCGGACTGGTCGATGGTTCAAACGGCAAGCTGACCTGGCGCGCCGAGCCCCTGCCTGGCAGTGGCTTTGCAGATGCCATTGCCGTGGCAGGCGAGTGGGTCTACGCAGCCGACGATACCAACCTGCTGGCGTACCGAAAAAGCGACGGCAGCCTGGGCTGGCAGGCACAGATGCCCGATGCGCTCAATTACGGCAAATCCACCTTGCTGGTTACGCCCCGCGCCCTCATCACCGCCAACGCCGACCAATCCATCCAGGCCTACGATCCCGCCAGCGGGTCCCTGCTGTGGACCGCCGTTTGAAAGGCTATGATCGCACCTTGCGGCTGATGGGCAGATGCCCTGGTAGTGATCGATTATCCCAGCGATGATGACCATGACTATGGCCTGTTCTTCCTCGACCGGTCAGCGGTGCTGAGCTAGAAATTCATCCGCCCGACCTATACCTTGAACACTTCGATTTCTTTGTCGATCCGGGTGCAGGGTTGGTCTACGACCCTGCCGACGAATTCGCTCTTCATTGTATACGACTTCTATTACGGGGGCATCCAGCGCCTCGACCTGTCCAGCGGCGAGACCCTGTGGACCAATGCCAACAGCGCCGATTTCAGTTTTACTTCGGACGGTTTCCAGTACCTGCTGACCGATACCACGCTCTATTTCAGCCTTGGCCCGGAGATCCGCGCCACCGACAGGTCCACCGGGGAAATGATGCAGATCGCCCCCAATGCCGATTACGATATCTATCCGCTGGCGCTCGCCGGTGATACCCTGCTCGTCCGCGCCCGCCGCACCCGCGGGACGGAGAAATTCGAATTGTGGGGGATCAAGGCAGCCACAGGCGAACCGGCCTGGAAGCTGGACCTGCTGGGCGCCGAGCCGATCGACCCGCCCGACGAGATGGCCGGGCTGATCGACAATGAAGATGCAGGTTGGACCTGGAAACTGCTCCCCGCCGGTCTGGTGGTGATCACGTTCCAGGGAGAACCCAACCAGCTCGTCGTGGAAACATTCGATCCCGCTACCGGCTGCCGAGCCTCGGCAGCCAGACTCTGCCCCTGAAGAGCGTTTCAGGTGACTTTTACTCCGTCCCGGATGTCATTGGCTGGCAGGGTGGCCTGGCTTACCTGAACATCGACTCGACTCTATCGCTGGACGAACCGGCGGCAGGGTCCTGCGCATCTATTGAGGCGGGTATGATAATAACTGTAATACCAGTGTAGTGCCGACTTTTGTCGGCACTACTTTTTTATTCGCCTCCTGCTTGAAATCCCATTCACATCCGGCCTATACTAATATCATCGATCCACCGTTTCTCTCCAGATGGAATCGCATAAAGGAAGGCGTCCGATGAGCGCGTATCGCAAAAGCCGCCATTTTTCTTCGCTAATCCTGGCAATCATTCTTTTATTAGTCCCTGTCTCCGGTATCATTCCGGTGGGGGCAGCCACTACCACCCTCACGGTGGCCTATATCGACGTGGGCCAGGGCGATTCGATCTGGATCCATGATTCGAACGACTTCGACATCCTCATCGACGGAGGCGACACCGACCAGGGTCCGGCCGTGCTGGCCTACTTGCGGCTTCATCATATCGACGACATCGACGTGATGATCCTGACCCATCCCGACAGCGACCACATGGGCGGGCTGGTAGACGTGCTCAATGCAGATATCCCGGTGGAGGCGGTTTACCATAACGGATACAACGGCAGCGGGGACATCTGGGATGAATTTGCCGCGGCGGTGACCGGCGAAGGTCTCACCTTGACCTCGGCTCAGTACCCGGCTGAATTCAGTTGGGGCAGCACCAGCGCTTCCATCCTTAACCCGTTAAGCGGGCTCGTCTCCCCGAACAAAAATGACGCTTCCGTCGTCGTGCGGCTGACACATGGGAGTGTCAACTTCCTCTTCACCGGAGATATCAGCAGCACGACAGAGAATGCCATCCTGGGGCGGAGCAGCACGGTCGCTGCGCCGATCCTGAAGGTGGCCCATCACGGCAGCGGCAGTAGTTCCAACACCGCTTTCCTGGCGGCGGCGGATCCGCTCGAAGCGATCATCTCGGTGGGAGTAGGCAACAGCTACGGGCATCCCGCTGACGCAACCCTCACCCGCCTGCTCGCTGCCGGGGCGACCGTCTGGCGGACAGACCAGCAGGGCACCATCATCGTCACCAGCGACGGCGCCGATTACACCATCGCGGCGGACACTACCGTGACCGTCTTCCTGCCGCTGGTCATCCGCAACGCTCCCCCACCGGAACCGCCCGGCAATATCGTCATCACGACAGTGTTTTATGACGGCAGCATGCCCAACGATGCCGACGAATACGTGGAGATCCGCAACGACGACAGCCGCTCCATCCAGTTAGAAGGCTGGACACTGCGGGACAATGCCAGCCATGTTTTCACCTTCACGAATTTCCTGATGGCGCCCGCCCAGGTCTGCCGTGTGTACACCGATGAGGACCACACCGAAACCTGCGGCTTCAACTATCACAGCGGTTCAGGGATCTGGAATAACGATACCGACCACGCCTATCTACGGGATGCCTCTTCCGTGCTTGTGGATGAATTTATTTATTGATCGAATGGGAACTTTCCGGCGCGAAAATACGTCTTTTTTCTGCCCCCTAAAATGGGCGATTATGCTATGATTCTTACCAGGTTGGTCCTGAAGGAGGAATATTCCATGTCGATCAAACGCTCATCCCCTCAAATTCGATTGGGTTCGTTGCTGGCTTCCGTGCTCGTGATGGTCATGCTGCTGTCCAGCTGCATCCTGCCGGGACCGGTCGTCCCCGCCACCTTTACGCCGCCGCAGCCAACGGTCTTACCCCCGCTTATCCCCACATTCACAGCCAGCCCCGCTGTGGCAAATCCAACCGCCACGCCGCAGCCAAGTAATACGCCTTTCCCCACCTTCACGAATACACCCGTCGCCAACCAGCCGGGAGGCGGCTCCAGCGGCGGCAGCGGGACTTCCACCGGTACCATTGCCTTCTCAACCGGCACCACTGCCGGGGTTGTCGAGGGCACCGTCCAGGCCGGGCAAGTGCTGACCTATACCCTTAGCGCCAGTCAGGGCCAGGCGATGGTACTGATCCTTGCCTCAGCCAACAGCAGCGCCACCCTGGCGCTCTACGACCCGAACGGCCTCATGCTGGTGGACCCCGCCAACAAATGGATCCGCTACCAGACCGTTCTCCCCAAGACCGGCGTGTATAAAGTCCAGGTACGCGGCGGCGCCAGCGCGGTGAGCTTCACCCTCACCGCCAAAATATCCCAGGCGGTCAATTTTGCCGCCGGGACCAGTTCCATCACCCTGAGCGGCACCACCCTGAAGGGTTACCTATTCTCCTACTCGTTCCGGGCCCTGGCCAACCAGACCCTGACCGCCAGTCTGAATGTGCCTGCAACCACCGCTTACATCGACGTTTTTGGGATCAACAGCGGTTCGCTGCTCAGCCCGGCCTCCAAAGCCACCAGTTGGACCGGCACACTGCCCCGCAACGACGTCTACGTGATCGAGGTCATCCCGGCGGGCGGGCAGGTGATCAGTTATTCGTTGACCGTTTCGATCACCGGCGGCACATCGGGCGGTTCGGTTACTCCCACGCCTGGCGGAAGCATTGCCTTCGCCACTGGCACAACGATGAAGACCGTCAGCGGCTCCATCGCGGCCGGACAGTTGGTCACCTACACCATCAACGCCGGCGCGGGCGTGCCGATGATCCTCGACGTCACGTCCCCCGCCACGGACGTTTACCTGGGCCTCATCCAGCCGAATGGGACGGTCTTGCTCGGCACAGCCAGTCACTGGATCCACTGGCAGGGATTGCTGCCCCAATCCGGCATTTACACCATCCAACTACTGGGAGGCGCGGCCGCTGATACATACAGCCTGTCTGCCAGGATACCCGTGCGGGTCAACTTTGCCTCCGGCACTAGTTCCATTGGGTTGACATCCACCACCGTCAACGGTCTGCCGTTCTCGTATGTTCTCCACTGTGGCCAAAATCAGAATATGATCGTCAGCCTGAATGTCCCCGCCACCACGGCATACATCTCCATCAGCGGTCTCTCCAGCGGCTACCTGTTGAGCCCCTCCACCCAGGTCAACAACTGGTCGGGGGTGCTCCCCTCCACGCAGGATTACATTATCGAAGTGATCCCGGTGGGCGCAGGGGTGGTGAACTTCATCCTCTCGGTCTCGGTGTATTGATCTTCTTACCAATGAATTCGAAAAGGCCTACGCCGCTTTGGCGTAGGCCTTTTCGAGCAGGGCCAGGAAGCCTTCCGGCGTATCCTGCATGATGATCTGCGTGCGTTCCGCCCGCGGCAAACGCCCTAATTTTAGATACTGGATGGCGTGTTTGCGGAACAATATCAACCCCTTGTGCTCTCCATAAAATTCCATGTTCCGCTGCAGGTGCTGGCGGACCATTGCATACACCTGTTCGAAGGTGACCTGCTGACGGTCCAGTTTGGAGAAGATCCACGGGTTGCCGACCGCCGCTCGCCCGATCATAACCGCCTCGCAGCCGGTATGCGCCTTCATCCGTTCGATGTCGGCTACGGTTTTGACATCCCCATTCCCGATCACCGGAATTTTCACCGCCGCCTTGACCTCGGCGATGGCGTCCCACTCAGCCAGACCGGAATAGCCTTGTTCCTTCGTGCGCGCATGTACGGCGATGAGAGCGCCGCCGTTTTCCTCGATGATGCGGGCAATCAACTTGTAGTTGCGGGATTCATTCCATCCCAACCTGATCTTGCCGGTCAACGGCACAGCCAGGACGGCGCTCAGCCTCTTGAAAATACGTGCGATCTCTATCGGCCTGCGCATGAGACCCACCCCCGCGCCCCGGTTGGCGACCGTGCGGGCGGGGCAGCCCATATTGATGTCGATGATATCGGGTCTTCGCCCCATCACCCGCAACGTCGCTTCGGCAATCTCGTCGGCTGAATCGCCGTAGATTTGAAAGACCATCGGGCGTTCAGTCTCATCGAATTTCAGCCGCAGGTCCAATTGATCGGGGGCGTGAAGGATGAATTGCGCATTGACGAACTCGGTATAGCTCATGGCCGATCCCAGCGCGCTGCAAAGCGACCTGTAGGGCCAATCAGAGAAGCCGTCCATGGGGGCCAGGATGGCGTCACCATAGACCGGCACGCTGCCCACATGGAACAAAGGCGCGCCGGCGGGGATGGCGGGGGGTTCCAACACTCCGGCTGCAGCCGGAATTGCCGGGTGTGATCTTATGACTGCCATTATTTCTTCAACTGTTCCAGGAATTTCTGGCGGAACTTGGTCACCTTGGGGGCGATGATGGCCCGGCAGTAACCCTGGTAGGGATTGTTCTTGAAATATTCCTGGTGATAGTCCTCGGCCATGTAAAATTTGTCGAAGGGAGTAACCTCGGTGACGATGGGGTCATTCCATATATTGGCCTCGCCGATCTCGCGGATGACCTGCGCGGCAACATCTTTCTGCTCGGGACTATGATAATAGATGGCCGAACGGTATTGCGTGCCCACGTCGTTGCCTTGTCGGTTGAGCGTGGTCGGATCGTGAATGGAGAAGAAAACCTTCAGCAAGTCGTGATACGAGAGCACCTGCGGGTCGAATGTGACCCGCACCACCTCGGCATGACCGGTGGTGCCATCGCATACCTGCGCGTACGAAGGCTCCGGTAAATGTCCGCCGGAATAACCAGACTCGACCGATTCCACGCCTTTCAATTCATCGAAAACGGCCTCCAGGCACCAAAAACATCCACCAGCCAGGGTTGCTACCTCTAAATGTTTATCCATGGAAAACTCCTTTATATGCTCTTCGCTCAAGATCACTCTGGTGATGCAGATCCGAGCAGCCTTTGAAAGGAACGGCATACTTTTTCCCGCGCTTCATGAGTGCGGGGGAATGATTTTACTGTATTATTTTCGTCACCGGAAGCCCATAATGGATGGTTCTCCAATTTGGAAAGCGGAATTATAATAGGATAAAACAGGTAAACGATGCACGATAGGAGGCTCGCAAAGAAAATTACCTTTTCATCCCATTCAACGCCCAATTCGCGTTAAATGGTTCATTTTATGACGTATCTTTGCCATATAAATAGGGTATGCGCATTTTCAAATTTTGCGCTATCATTGTGTTATTGGAACTAAATTGCTATTTTTACGTCTGGTAATTGTTAGCAGGCGCGGGACTTCGCGTCTATGAGCGCGTCTGATCGTGCGCTCCCCATAACGGAGAAGGAGGTTAAAGATGTCTTATCGCCGAGTATTCATCCCAATCATATTGATTATGGTGTTGATGGCTCAATTTTTGCCGGGAACGGCCGTTGGGCCTCAGCCTGTTGCGGCTGCGCTTTGTGATTCGGCCCAGTTCATCGCCGACGTCACAATCCCCGATGGCACCAGCGTTGCTCCAAACGCCGGGTTTGTCAAAACCTGGCGCTTGAAGAATAATGGTACCTGCACGTGGACGACCTCTTATGCGGTCGTATTCACGGGCGGCGATCCATTGGGCGCACCGGCAGTCATCCCCATGCCCACTTCGGTAGCCCCCGGCGCGTCGGTTGACATCACCGTCAACATGACCGCCCCGGCAGCCTCCGGCCATTACCGTGGCAACTGGAAACTCCGCAATGCCTCCGGAGGTCTCTTCGGTGTGGGCACCAATGCGGCCTTCCTCTTCTGGGTGGACATCAATGTAAATGTCGCTTTCTCCAGCGCCTATGACTTTGTCGCCAATGCCGGCTCGGCCGCCTGGTCGAGCGCAGCCGGCACGCTGCCCTTCCCCGGTACCGATGGCGATGTGCGCGGCTTTGCCCTCAGTTCAGCCACGCCGCAATTGGAAAATGGCACCACCAGCACCGCCCCCGGTTTGATCGTCAACCCGCAGCACGTGGCGGGCGGCTACATCCAGGGTGTGTATCCGGCCTTTACCGTCCAGGCCGGTGACCGCTTCCAGAGCATCGTCAACTGCGCCTACAATGCCCCCAGTTGTTATGTGAATTTCCGCTTGAAATACCAGGTCGGTTCAGGTCCGGTCAATACCCTGTGGACCTTCAACGAACGCTTCGAAGGATTATTCTTCCGGGCGAATGTTGACCTGAGCTCCCTGGCAGGCCAGAGCGTCAAATTCATCCTTTATGTAGCCGACGTCCCCGGCCATGGCACTCCGGCGGGTGATCGAGCCCAGTGGGTGGATACGAAGATCGCTCGCGGCGGTGGAACCAGCATTCCCATCCCGCCTCCCTCAGTCTGCGACAAGGGTGCTTTCGTCGGTGATGTGACCATCCCGGACGGCACCGTTGTTGCTCCCGGACAAGCCTTCACTAAAACATGGCGTGTTCGCAATATCGGCTCCTGCACCTGGACGACCAGCTACGCGCTTGTATTCGTCATGGGCAATGCCTTTGGCGCTGCGCCGGTCATTAACCTTCCCCCCACGGTCGCACCCGTAGCCCCCGGACAAACGGCAGATTTCTCGATCAACATGGTCGCGCCGACGGTCCCGGGTCACTATCGCAGTTACTGGCGCTTCCGCAACGCATCTGGTGCTCAATTTGGTGTTGGCAGCGGTATGATCACCTTCTTCGCCGACATCAATGTGTCCTCCACTGCGCCTGTATTCACCAATACACCCATTTCGGGCGTCACCCCCGTAGCCACGAATACGGCCGTCATCCCCGGACCGAATACCGACCTTTCCGTCACGATCACCGATGGTTTGGCCACTTATACACCCGGCGGCACGGTCACGTATACGATCACCGTCAGGAATAACGGCGCATACGCCGTTACCGGCGCAACATTCACCAATAACCGCCCGTCGCCTCATGTGACTGCGTGGACGGTCACCTGCGCGGCTGGTGCTGGCGCCTCTTGTACGGCCGGCCCAACCACGCCCGGCAACATCCTCGACGTGGTCAATATTCCGGCAGGCGGACAGATCGTCTACACGGTGGTGGCAACCATCAACGCCTCTGCCGTCGGCAACCTGGTCAACACGGCCTCCATCACCAATCCTGCGGCCGTGCCGGATCCCAACCTGGCCAATAACAGCGCCACGGATACGGATGCGCCTCCCAGCACTGACCTGGCTGTGACCATGGCCGACAATGTCACCATGTACACGCTCGGCGGGACCGTCATCTATACGATCCAAATGACCAACAACGGGCCTCTACCCGTCACCGGCGCCACCTTCAGCGATCCCAAGCCGTCCCAGGTAACCAGTTGGAACTGGGCTTGTACGACCGCCGGAGGAGCTGTCTGGTCCGGTCCTGGCGTGAGCACCACCAACGTAACCGCCCTGGTCAATATGCCGGTCAGCAGCACGGTAACCTGTACGGTCACGGCGAGCATCAGTTCCGCCGCCACCGGTGACCTGGTCAACACGGCCACCATCACCTCACCCATCGGTGTGCCCGATGCCGTGCCTGCCAACAACACCGCCACCCATACCGATATCGGCCCGAGCGCCGACCTGGCTGTGACCAAGACCGATGGCGTCACTTTCTACACCCCCGGTGGGACGGTCACCTACACGATCGACGTGATCAATAACGGTCCGCTGATCGTCAACGGCGCTACCTTCACCGATAACATCCCCGCCCAGATCACCAGTTGGACCTACAGTTGTCTGGCTGATACGGGCGCGACCTGCACCGCCGGTCCGACGACGAGCGCGGCCAACATCACCGACACCGTCACCATTCCTGCCGGCAACAAGGTCCGCTACACGGTTGTGGCGACCATCAACGCGGCCGCCATCGGCAACCTGGTCAACACCGCCAACATCACCACCATTCCGTCCATTCCCGACCTGGTGCCGGGAAATAACTCGGCCACGGATACGGATACGGCTCCAAGCGCCGACCTGGCTGTGACGGTTAGCGACGGTGTGGTTTACTATACGCCCGGCGGCACACTCACCTACACGATCGATATCAAGAATAACGGCCCGCAGGCTGTGACCGGCGCAAGCGTCAGCGCTCCAATGCCTGCCCAAATATCGGGCTGGGTCTATACCTGCACGCCCGATGCCGGAGCCACTTGCGCCATAGGTACTCTGGCTGGTCCGTTCGCCGACCTGGTGAACATCCCCGCCGGGGCCAAGGTGAGATACACCCTGGTGGCTACGGTCAATCCCGCCGCCGCCGGTGACCTGGTCTTTACCGTCACTGCGACCAACCCCGTCAGTATTAGCGATCCCAACGCGGCCAACAACATCGTCACGGATACCGATTTGCACCCCATTGCCGACCTGGCCATTAGCATCACGGACATGGTGGTCAATTACACACCCGGCGGCACGGTCATCTACACCATCACGGTGACCAACAACGGTCCCAGCAATGTGACCGGAGCCACCCTCAACGCAGCCATCCCGGTGGGCGTGCTCACCGGCTGGACGTGGACGTGCGCGGCCCAGGTAGGTGCTTCCTGCACCTCCGAAGGCTTCCTGCGGGTGACAGACTTCGTCGACATTGCGGTCAATATTCCTGCCGGCAGGAGCGTCATCTATACGGTAGTGTCCAACATCAGCGGCACCGCCGTTGGCCCCCTGACGGTCACCGCCACCATTGCCCCGCCGACCGTTGCACCCCTGGACGTGCCTGATCCCACGCCTGCCAACAACAGCGCCACGGATATCGACACGCCGTAAGACGGTCGAAACGATCCTTTCATCAATTAGCGATCGGGCTGCGCAGTGCGCAGCCCGATTTGTTTAACGATTGGGACACAGACCTCATGGGAGCAAAGGGTCTCAAGAGTCTTATAGACCCTTGAGACCTGTAAAGTCTCGATAAGAATCCTCCGAAATCTTTCAACTCCGGGAGATTGTCACTTTGGCTCTTTGTGCCCCACCGCGATGATCTTCAACGGCGTGCCAATGAACCCATAAGCCTTCCTGAACTGATTTTCCAGATAGCGCAGGTAGGAGAAATGGAATAGTTTGGGATCGTTCACATGCAGCACGAAGGTAGGCGGATCCACCCTCACCTGCGAGGCATAATAGATCTTCAACTGCCGCCCGGCGTGCGAAGGCGGCGGATGGGCATCCTGCGCATCCCGCAGGAGCCGGTTCAGCATGGCCGTGGTGATGCGTGCCAGCCGCTCCTCCTGCACCTGCAGCGCCAGCGGCAATACCTGCTCCACCCGCTGACCCGTCTTGGCCGAGATGAACAGCATGGGCACGTAGTCCATGAAATTCAGTTCCCGGCGCACATGCAGGGTATAGGCTTCCATGGTGTCGCTGTCTTTTTCGATGGTGTCCCACTTGTTCACCAGCACCACCGTGCTCTTCCATGCATCCAGGATATAACCGGCGATATGGGCATCCTGGGCAGTGATGCCCTCAGCCGCGTCGATCATCAACAGGACCACGTCGGCGCGCTCGATAGCCTTGATGGCCCGCAGCACGCTGTATTTTTCCACCCCCCGCTCGATCTTGCCGCGCCGGCGTATGCCGGCCGTGTCGATCAGAGTGACCGGCAAGCCATCCACCTCGATCTTCGTGTCGACCGAATCGCGGGTTGTCCCGGCGATGGGGCTGACGATGGAGCGTTCATGACCCACGAGGCGGTTCAGCAGGGAGGATTTCCCCGCATTGGGTTTGCCGGATATGGCTATTTTGACCGAATCATCTTCCGGGCTAGGTTCCTGCTCCGGGAAGGAGGCCACCAGCGCATCCAGCAGGTCGCCGGTGCCGGTGCCGTGAATGGCCGAAACCGGGTAAGGGTCGCCCAGGCCCAGTTCATAGAATTCCACCGCGGCCTCGCGGGCGGCGTTGTTCTCGCATTTGTTGACCACGATAAAGATGGGCGGCTGCAACTGCCCGTTGACGGTTTTTTGGAAACGCCGCAGGATCTCCGCCACTTCACGGTCCGGGGCGGTCACGCCGGCGGTGCCATCCACGATGAGCAGGACCACCTCTGCGTCATTGATCGCCATCATGGCCTGCTGGCGGATCTCGTCGATGAAATCGGCCGAGTCTACCGAAAGGGGTGTCTTGCCGCCATGGGTCGGGTCGATCCCGCCGGTGTCGATCACATCGAAGGCGCGCCCATTCCACTCTGCCTCGGTCATGATGCGGTCGCGGGTGGTGCCGGCCACATCGTCAACGATGGCCAGGCGTTCGCCAGCCAGCCGGTTGAAGAGGGTGCTCTTGCCTACATTTGGACGTCCTACCAGAGCAACTACGGGTTTAGCCATTTTTCTCATTTCTTTCAACAGATTCAGGGCGTGGGCAAGACTGTTCTTTCAATAATAACTTCCACAGTCCCTGGCAGGATCGATTGAACGGTTACTCCATCCTTGGCAAAACTGACTTTGGGGGTGACTTGATATGTACCAATACCCAGACCGGTCAGGTCCACCTCGATGGTCACGTCGGAGGGCGATAATGTTTCCAGCACCGGCAGCGGACCCGCCAGGATCACATCCACCGTGATGGGACTCAGTTGGGCGGTCAGACCCGTCGCCAGGCCGACCACCTCCACCGGGCGGAACGCTATGGTGAGGCTGCCTTCGATCGGCACGATCTCAATCTGGACCGTGACGGTCTGGTCGCCAATCAAGGTCACGCCGCCGGGGAGATTCAATGACAATTTTCTTTCGATGTTGCCGGATGCGCCGGAAAGGTCCAGCGAGGCGGTTTCCACGAAACCGGGCAGGCTCTGGATCAGGGCAATATTTTGAGAAAACACGGTCACGATCAATGGGCTGGCAGTAACGTTCTTGAGGCGGTACCCGCTGGCCAGTTTCCCTACCGTGATAACCTTAACGGCCATGTCACGATAACCGCCTTGCTGCGCCACCGGCATGGTGACATGGATACTGGTGGGATGAATGGTCAGGCGGGTCAGGATGGCGTTGTTGCTCGTGACGATGTCGACGGGCAGGATGGTATCGACGCTTTGACGCGCATTGGTGATATCCAGGACGGCTTGAAGGTGCTCCACCTGCTTCACCACCGATTCGGGCCCGGAAACGATCACTTCCATCGGATCGACCGTCATCACGCCGGCTTTATAGCCGATGGCGGGTTCACCGGTCAGGGATAGTTCCACCGGCATGGGCACCGACACCAGCCGTTCGAGCGTCAGGTCGAAGGTTTCCGGGCTGACGGAGAGGAGACGCACCGGGCGGGTGCCGATTTGCGTCTGCACGGTCACGCTGTGGGTGCCGGCATTGAGCCCGGTCAAATCCACCACCGCATGAATGGAGGCGTTGCCGGAGGTCAGTTCATCCCAGATGGAACGAGGCGCACGCAAGATGACCTCCACATCACGCGGGACGGAGGCCGTCATGACCAGACCGGGGTCCTGCCCGATGTATTCGATCGTGATGGGTTCCGGATAGGCCTGGGTCACATCGGGGTTGGCGGCTGTCACGGCCGTCACCCACACGGCCACAGCCAGGGCGAAAGCCAGTATGAACGTGCGCAAATTGATACCTATCCAGCGTAACATGGATCACTCATCCTTGTGAGGAAAAAGGTACGGGAAGTGGCGCTGGAAATAATTTTCCTTCTGGGCTTTTTCGGGATTGTAGAAAGCCATCAGGATGTTTTCCAGCCGCTCACCGTCCAGGCGGCGAATGATCCGCCCGGCGTGTGCGATGGAAATGGTACCGGTTTCCTCGGAGACGACCACCGCAATGGCATCGGACACTTCCGTGATACCCAGGGCGGCCCGGTGGCGCAAGCCCATTTTCCGTTCGGGCGAGCGGGCCAGGATGCCGCTGGAAGAGAGCGGCATGACACAGGCGGCCGCGACGATCTTTTGCCGTGAAATCACCACTGCCCCATCGTGGAGAGGCGTATTGGGGTAGAAAATCTGCATCAGCAGTTCGGCAGTTACGCCGGATTGCACCGGCGCGCCCGTGCGGACGTATTCATCCAACGGGTCGAAGCGCTCCAGGATGATCAGCGCCCCATGCTGGCGGGCCGAGAGGCGTGCAGCCGCGCCCACCACTGCCTGGATGGTCTGATTTACCTCATCACCTGCTTTTTTATCCGATGCCCGGAAAAATGTGCCGGCGCGGCCGATCCGTTCCAGGGCCCGGCGGATCTCGGGGGCAAAAATGACCGGGATGGCGAATACCAGCGCCGGCAGGGCCGTGCGGATAAGCCAGGAAAACGCCGGCAGGCTGACCAGGCTTGTCACCAGGGCAATGACGACGATGATGAAGATCACGCCGCGCAGCAGCACCATCGCCTGAGTGTCACGGACGAGGTACAGCACGCCAAAAAAGATCGCCGTGACCAGGATGATATCAATGACTCCCAGCCAGTCGAGACGTTGAAAAATAAAGAGGGCGTTATTCAGGAATTCATTCACAGAAATGTATTACCGGAAGATGATCCGGTACCAGAAGATCAAGAATAAGCCTGCCAGGGAGCGGATAAAGTGTTAATTATCCGCTTTTACCGCCCTAAATGGGCCGCAGAACGCGGTCCTGGCGCAATTGTTTGAACAGCAGGATGGTGTTGGGCGGCTGGGACTCGATCGCAGCATCCTGCCAGGCCTGGATGCCCAGGGTCTGGGGAGTGCGGCGGGTGTAGCCCAACTCCTTCCACACAGCCTCATGACCCGCCAACTGCGGCGGGATAAAGAACAGGGATGCCTCGCATTGCAGATCTTGCGAAGCCCGTTCCACTTCGGTGACCAGAAGTTTCAGCGCTTTCTCGTTGGACACAGCCGGATCGATGTAGAGGTCCGTCGTGCGGGCCACCAGGTTCTCCACCTGCCAGCCGGCCAGACCCTTGAGTTGTTTATCCGCGTAAAGCAGCAGGAAGGCCTTTTCTCCAAAGGCAGCCATGATGTCATCCTGCGATTGGGCGACGCTGCCGTGGCTGAGACGGGTGACGAGCGCGGCGATCTCGACTGAATCACGCGGGCGCCCTCGCTGGACCGAGATATCCCCATCGGTGGCCTTGTGCATGATCACCGGTGTGGTATCGCTGGCAGCCGAAAGGGTCTTCCAGCCGGCCACTACCTGCTTCCAGGTGTCCTCGAACGAACCGGCGTTCTGGATGACCACTTTGGCGGCGGCGATTTTTATCTCCTGGGCTGCCTGGCCGCGGATGCGCTGGAGGGCCTCCTCGGAGGTCATAGCCCGCTTCCTCATCAAGCGGTCTTTCTGGACCGACTCGGGCGCGGTCGTCACCCAGATGCTGTCACAGTTGCCGCCAATTTTCCCTTCCAGCAGTTTGATCGCCTCGATGACCACCACCCGCTGCCCGGCTCGCTTCACCATCAAGTCTACCGCTTGTCCAACCAGCGGATGCACGATGGACTCCAACTGCTTCAGCGCCTCGGGGTCATTAAAGACCAGCCGGCCCAGCTTGGTGCGGTCCACTTCGCCGTTGCCGTCCAGGACCCACTTGCCGAACGTATCGATGACCCGCTGGTAGCCGGGTGCGCCTTTTGCAATGGCGCGGTGAGAGAGCGCATCCGCATCGATGCTGTAAGCCCCCAGGTGCTCCAGCATCTTGCGGACAACGCTTTTTCCGGTGGCAATGTTGCCGGTCAACCCAATGACGTATTTACCAGGCCACTTGCTCACTGCTGCTCCTGAGAAAGGTGGGATTCTGCTTTGCACTTATCATTTTACTGCCTATTTAAGGAATCTGTAAACCTGATTCGCCGCGCCGAACATAGAAAGACGAAAATAATCCCTCTTCCTTGGGGAAGAGGGATGGGGTAAAACCGACTGGCCCTAAAAAACGCACCTGTACTTGCGGTCCTGGCATAGGCAGGCAGGGCAGGTCGATCCTGCAGGGCTATGATGGATAAAAAACTTCCGAAGCCTGCTTGGACTTCGGAAGTTTTCTCGTCTACGGTGTTGGCGACATAGTCGGTGTGGCGGTCGCCGCCCGGGTGGGTACGGGCGTCACAATATTGATGGGCACATCCAGGATCCAACCGGGGAAAAGGACGGTGTTGACGCCGTCTGCCAGGAGAGTTTTATTGGCCGCGGCGATAGCCTCGGGGGTGCTGTTGAACTTGCTGGCGATCAGGCCAAGGCTGTCGCCCGGCATGATGCGGTACTTGATCTTCGAACCCTGCGCCAGACCGGTCGGGATTGCGGTCGGCTCTGGCATTGGCATGCCCGGATTGGGCAGGATGATGGTTTGCCCCACCTTGATCAGGTCGGTGATCGGGTCGATGCCGATCGCCTCGCCGGTAACCGGGTCGGTTCCCGGCGGGTTGAGGATGTAGATCAGGATGAGGGCGTTCTCGCCCAGACCCTGACTCGTGATGATGGACATGAGCGTATCCCCCTCTTGAACGACATAGTTATATGCCGCCGATTGGGTTGCCGTGAGAGTGATCGTCTCGGTGGGGGTGACGGTAGGCGTTTCTGTCGGAGTGGGTGTTTCCGTGGGGGTGAACGTGATGGTGGGAGTGAAGGTCTTGGTGGCAAAAGCCATCGCAAGAGGGCCTTTTTGCAAGGCCAGCCCCAGGACAACGATGCCGATGATGATCAACAATACTGCCCCGCCAATGATATAGATCGGTGGAATTCGGTTACGGCGCTTACGATAAGATTCGATCGTATTGGAAATTTTCATAAAGCGTATCCCATCCATTCCTTTTGGCAGATGCACTGGTAAGCACCTGTCGATAAAATGCGCAAAGGCAATTCTACCTGAACTTCAGGGAATAGGCGAGTGCCGCAAAGTGCGTATAGTTTAAGGCTTGAGGGGCTTAATTTTGAGATGGCTGTTCAGGAATGCGCCCGTGTACGATTCAGACAGACCGGCAATGTCCTCCGGTGTGCCCTCTGCCAACAGTCTCCCGCCCTCGTCGCCCCCTTCGGGACCCAGGTCGATGACCCAGTCGGAGACCTTGATGATCTCCAGGTTGTGCTCGATGATGAGGACGCTGTTGCCGGCATCGACCAGCCGCTGCAAGACCTCGATCAATTTGTGCACATCGGCGGCATGCAGGCCCACCGAGGGCTCGTCAAGGACGTACAGTGTCCGCCCGGTGGCGCGGCGGGATAGTTCCTTGGCCAGTTTCACCCGCTGGGCCTCCCCACCCGAGAGGGTCGTGCCGGGCTGACCGATCTTTACATAGCCCAGGCCCACTTCCTGCAGCAGTTTGAGTTTGTTCAGCATGTGCGGGAAGGCCGAGAACTCCGGCAGGGCATGGTCCACGGTCATGTCGAGCACATCGGCGATGCTGTGGCCCTTGAAGTGGACCTGCAGGGTCTCCCGGTTGAAGCGGCTGCCGTGGCAGACGTCACAGGGGACGTAGATATCCGGCAGGAACTGCATTTCGATGCGCAGTTCGCCCTGTCCCTGGCAGGCCTCGCAGCGACCGCCGTGCACGTTGAACGAGAAGCGGCCCGGCTTGTAGCCCCGCACTTTGCTCTCGGGCAGTTCAGCGAAAAGTTTGCGGATCTCCTCAAACAGGCTGGTATAGGTGCCGGGGTTCGACCGCGGCGTGCGCCCGATGGGCGACTGGTCGATGTTGATGATCTTATCCAGGTGCTCCAGCCCGTCGATGCGTTCGTGCTCGCCCGGCTGGGTATGCGCCCCGTTCAGTTTTGCCGCCAGCGCGTTATAGAGCACGTCGCTCATCAGCGAGGACTTGCCCGAACCGGATACGCCGGTGATGCAAACGAACTTTCCCAGCGGGATGTTGACGGTGATGTTCTTCAGGTTGTTGGCTTTCGCTCCCACAATGGTCAGCGTCTTGCCATTGCCCTCGCGGCGTTTCTTGGGGATGGGCACGTGCTTGCGACCGGAGAGGTACGCGCCCGTCAGAACTCTTGGGATGGGCGATGATCTGTTCGGGCGTGCCTTCGGCGATGATCCTGCCGCCGTGCTCCCCCGCCCCCGGACCTAGGTCGATGACCCAGTCGGCGGTGCGGATGGTGTCGTCGTCGTGCTCCACCACCAGGACGGTGTTGCCGATGTCGCGCAAGCCCTTCAGGGTCGCCAGCAGGCGGTCGTTATCGCGCGGGTGCAGCCCGATGGACGGTTCGTCCAGGACGTACAGGACTCCTACCAGGCGGGAGCCGACCTGCGTCGCCAGGCGGATGCGCTGGGCCTCTCCACCCGAAAGCGAACCGGAAGAGCGGTTGAGGGTCAGATATTCCAGCCCCACGTTGACCAGGAATCCCAGCCGGGCGCTGATCTCCTTGAGGATGCGCTCGGATACGGCTTGCTGGCGGCTGGTCAGTGGGGTTTTCGAACCGCAGAGATCTTCGATCCACTGATGGGTGCGGTTGATCGGCCAGCCAGTGACATCGATGATATTGGTGTCGTTGACCGTGACCGCAATCGCTTCGGGGCGCAGGCGTTTGCCGCCGCAGGTGGGGCAAGGCCGGTCTGACATAAATTCGCTGATCTTCTCGCGGATGTACTCCGAGTTGGTCTCGCGGTAGCGCCGTTCCAGGTTGCCAATGACGCCCTCGAAAGCGGTGTCGAAGGTGGCCTGGCGTCCGTCCTTGTTGTGGTAATGCAGGCGGACCTTTTCACCCTTCGTGCCGTACAGGATGATGTTCTGCTTTTCCTGCGGCAGTTCGCCGAATGGCTTGTTCATGTCGATGTGGAAATGCTGGGCGGTGGCTTCGAGCAGTTGCCCGTAGTAGCCGGTCTCCTCACGGATGTTGCTCCACTCCATTACGGTGAGGGCACCATCGCAGAGGGACTTGTCCGGTGCGATGACCCGGTCGGGGTCGATCTCCAGTTTGTTGCCCAGACCCTGGCAATCCGGGCAGGCTCCGTGGGGTGTGTTGAACGAAAATGTGCGCGGCTCGATCTCGGGGATGCTGATGCCGTGCTCTGGGCAGGCCAGGTGCTCGGAGAAATGCAGGTCGTCGTTCTCTTCCTGCTCAGTCTTTTTATTTTTGGAGGTCTCCTGGGCGGGGATCTTTGCCACGGTCAGGTAACCATCGCCGAATTTCAGCGCCGTCTCTACCAAATCGGTCAGGCGGCTGAGAGTAGCCTTCTGCTCCTCTTCGGTCCCCTGCTCGGAGATCACCAGCCGGTCCACCACCGCTTCGATGGTGTGGATCTTGTAGCGATCCAGGCTGATCTCATCTTCCAGGTTGAAGACTGTCCCATCCACACGGGCGCGCACGAAGCCGGCCTTGCGGATCTCTTCGAAGACGGCCTGGTAGGTACCTTTGCGGCCGCGTACCACCGGCGAAAGAACCAGGATGCGCGTCCCCTGCGGGAGCGCTCCCACCGCATCGACGATCTCCTGGGCCGACTGCTTGACTACCTCCCGCCCGCAGACGGGGCAGTGCGGGATGCCCACACGGGCGAAGAGCAGACGCAGGTAATCGTAGATCTCGGTGACGGTCCCGACGGTGGAACGGGGGTTGTGCGAGGTGCCTTTCTGGTCGATCGAGACCGCCGGGGACAGGCCCTCGATATAGTCCACGTCCGGCTTCTGCATCTGGCCCAGGAATTGGCGCGCGTAAGCCGAGAGCAACTCGACGTAGCGGCGTTGGCCCTCAGCAAAGATGGTGTCGAATGCCAGGGAGGATTTACCCGAACCGGAGAGGCCGGTGATGACAACCAGTTTGTCTCTCGGGATCTCGACGGTGATGTTTTTGAGGTTGTGTTCGCGCGCCCCAACCACGCGGATAACGTTAGATGACATAGGTCCCTCTGTTTGAGATGGGGCGATTATAGCACAAATGTTTTACTTCTCGCAGGGTTTGCGAGAACAACAATTATAACAGTCGTGTCAAGAGGGGTTCCTCGCGTTAGGGCAAAAGATCGGTGATTTTGTAAGTCATCGTCAAAATGAGTATGTGAGCGGTGTTCTACACCGCTCACATACTCATTTTGACATTAAAAGAACCCTTCCCCGCCGTCAAGCCGATCCGGGAAAAAGGATTTTCAGTTCGGGGAAGGGCAGGGTAGGGGTCGGCAATCCCTATCACGATCAGGAAAACGAACAATCAGCTCGGATGCAACTCCGCAGCGCGAGTTAGAACGTTTCCACGTTTCCACGAAAAAACCCTTGAGATTTTTTAAATCTCAAGGGTTTTAATCTCACTCTCCTCGCCGTGAACGGATCAGATACCCCATCGCCTGCTCCCCATCCATGCCCACCTCCATGTGCCAGCCCGGCCGCTCCGCCGGGATGTGGATCACCTTGATGCACCCACTGGCGTCGGTCCGGTCGGGGATGAACTCGGATGAATGGTCGTCGGCTTCATGGATAAACTCTATATTCAGATAGTCGTTTGGTTCTTCCGCCGAGACAGCCAAAGGATAGATCTGGGTTTCGACCAGGTCCTGGAAGAAGTGCGTCCCATAGGAGGGTTCGGAGGAATAGCCGCCTTTTTTACTGGCAAGTTCCACCAGCGCACGCGTGTTGAAAATATCGGCATAGGTGACGGGCACGCCCTGCATGGCATCCGAGGAGCCCCACCGCCCTGGCCCTAACAGGATGAAGGTGCGGCCTTCGAGCGACTTGTTCAACTGCCCGATCCAGCGGGCCACTTCGGTGTAATCCTGCGGGCGGTCCAGTTGATGATATTTTTCCGGGTCGACGTAGACGAGATATTCGACCTGGCCCACGTGACCCTGCGGCACCATGCGGCTGCAAACGAAGATGCTGGTCCGGCTCGGGCAGGTCCTTCGGCAGCGCCTTGACCGGCGCGCCAGTGGAATTCCAGCGAGTTCTGCGGGCGGCACTGCAGCAGGTGGAACAGCACCCCCGGCTTGCCCGTCCCCGGCAGCACCGAGACGGCGAACTCGATATCCACCGGCAGTTCGTACTGTTCTGCCAGACGGGTTAGCACCTTCTTCAGCAGCGGCACAAATTCACTGCGCTGCAGCAGTCCGTCGAAGGTGAGGATCAACTGCTTCGGCTCGATGCTCGGACCGATGAAGGCCGGCGGGCGGACCGTGTCGCCGTCGTCCACCGAGGCCAGCCAGCGCAAGGCCGGGAAATCCGCCCCCAGCACTTCCTCGGTCGGGACGGTGGTGAGGTGATTCTTTTCCAGGTCCAGCAGGTCGACGGAGTGCTGCGAATAATAGCGGATGGCCTGGCGGGTCATCTCCGGGCGCAGTTGCGGGTGGCTCAGGTTGACCATGCGGGGATAGTCGTCCGGCGATGCGGTCCACCGCCCGCGTCCCCAAGCCCAGCACCAGCCGCGTGAAGCCGTCCTCCCGCCGCAGGCGCGGGTTCCACACGATGGGGCTGTAGCTGTACGCCACGCCGGCCAGGGCAGGGAAATAATACTGGCGGTGGCGTTCCCCCTGCACTTCCTGCAGCAGGATCGCCATGCGCTCATCGTAATCCAGCAGGCCCATGCGGCGGCGGTACATCAGCGCATCCGGGCTGTAGACGCTGGCGTAGATGCGGCGGATCGCCAGGGTCAGGTCGCGCAGGTTTTCCTTGAGTGTTCCCCTGGTTGGGGCAGAAGAAGCTGACGTACTTTCCGGCAAAGGAGGTGCCGAAGTTGTCTTCCAGCAGGCTGGAGGAGCGCACGATCAGCGGCGTTTTGCCGACGTCGCTGCAGCATGTCGCGCAGTTGGTCGGCGATCTCCTCGGGGAAGCGCGCCTTGGCATATTTTTCCTGAATGTCCGGGATACTCGGCCCGGATCTGCTCGGCGGTCTTGTACTTCTGCGCCACGAACTCGACGTTATTGATGGCCATGAAAGTCGTAGAACACGTCCGCCCCGACGAAGTAGGAACGCGGCAGGACGATTTGTTCCAAGATCTCCGGGGCGGTGTTCTGCAGGATTTTGTACGCCAGCAGCATACCGGCGGCCTTCCCGCCGATCTTGCCGGTGCCGATGCGGTGCTGCAGCATCGTAACTGAAATCGGCGGTGGTGAACCACGCTTGGCAATGTGGATGAAGGCCAGCTGGTCGCTGATCATGCTTTTCAGCAGCACCACCCGCAGTTCCTGCAGGTGGTGGTCGACCGCCGCGCGCTGATCGGTCGGGCAGGGCTTCATATTTCTCGGCCTGCCGCAGCACCATCTCCAGCGGGGCCAGTTCGGGGTTGAACCCCAGGCTGTGGTCCGGCGCGACGTCTGCCGTTGTGACGGTGCGCCAGCAGGTCATCGATGACTGTTGTTGAGCAGTTCGAGCGGCAGGTTATAGGCGAAGTAGAAGTCGGTCAGGGTGCTGCGGACGCGGTGATCAGCGCAGGTTCCCACTGCTCCGCCTCCTCGTTTCCAACAGGCTCGAAAGTCCCTCCCGCTGCTGCGAGAGCAGGCCTTCTCCCGCACCTCCTGCTCGAACCGCTCGGGCGTGATGATGCCGCGGCGGAACAGTTCCTGCCGCATCTGCCGGCGGATGCGCGAGGCCAGCATGGGATACTGGGCGATCAGCAGGTAGATATCGAGGATTTTGGAAGATTCGGGCGGGGTGAGGAACATAGTTTATTTTAGCATGTCCCCCATGCATGGGCTTCTGCGTGGGGATGACATTACGAGGTTGCAATAGGAGTACGGGCTTTAGTCCGCATTCTAGCTCATGATTACGCCCAACCGCGCAGGCGGACAGCTTCGGCCACCCGGCTCACCGCCACCAGGTAGGCGGCCAGGCGGTTGTGCACCTTGTGCTTCTGCGGCCATGTTCATGCACGGCCCGGAAGGCGGCCGTCATCTTCTTGTCCAGCCGCTCGTGGACGACCGATTCTTCCCAGTAATAATCATAGGCGTTCTGGACCATCTCGAAGTAGGAGACGGTCACGCCGCCGGCGTTGCACAGGAAGTCCGGGATGACGTAGGCGCCCTTCTCGTACAGGATCTTGTCCGCTTCGGGCGTGGTCGGGCCGTTGGCCAGCTCGGCGATGATCTTGGCCTTGACGTGGCCGGCGTTGGCTTCGTTGATGGCGTTCTCCAGGGCCGCCGGGAACAGGACGGTCACGTCCAGCTCGAGCAGTTCCTCGTTGCTGATGTTCTTGCTGCCGGGGAAGTTGATCACCGAACCGGTCTTGGCCTTGTGGGCCGATCACCTGCGTCGAAATCCAGCCCGTCGGGGTTGATAGATGCCGCCCTGCGAATCGGAGACGGCCACGACCTTGAGGCCGAACATTTCCACGCCCAGTTTGTGGGCGAACGAACCGGCGTTGCCGTAGCCCTGGATGGCCGTGGTGGCGCCCTTGAGGTCGATGTCGAGCGCCTTGGCGGCCTCGCGCAGGCAGATACATGCCGCCGCGGGCGGTGGCATCGCCGCGCCCGGCCGAACCGCCCAGCGCCAGCGGCTTGCCGGTGATCATGCCGAATTCGTTGTAGCCCTGCATGAAGGCGAACTCGTCCACCATCCAGGCCATGATCTGCGGGGTGGTGTAGACGTCGGGGGCCGGCACGTCCTTCTCCAGGCCGAGGATGCGCCCCACCTGGCGGATATAAGCCCGGCTCAGGCGCTCCAGTTCACCCAGCGACAGCGCCTTGGGGTTGCAGATGATGCCGCCCTTGCCGCCGCCCAGGGGGATATCCACCACGGCGCACTTCCAGGTCATCCAGGCCGCCAGGGCGCGGACGGTGTCGATCGTCTCGCCGCTGTGGAAGCGGATGCCGCCCTTGTTGGGGCCGCGGGCGTCGTTGTACTGGACGCGGAAACCGTGGAAGATCTTGGTGGTGCCGTCGTCCATGTTCACCGGCAGCGTGACGTGCAGCTCGCGCAGGGGCCAGCGCAGCAGTTCGTGCACAGCCGGGTCCAGCTGCAGGAGTTCTGCGGCTTCGTCCAATTGCCGCTGCGCCATCTCGAACGGATTGAACCCTTTTTCCACTTTCTCTGCTTGAGCGACCATTGTTTTCTCCTCTTGGCTTTTTGATGTGGGTGGTGGGAAAGGCTCCCGCTCCAAGGATGGCCCTTCCCAAAGTAGTAACGACTTCAGTCGTTACTACGGATTTTGGACATAATATTCAGTTAGTTACAAACCTGACTGTAAGGAAAGGTTGGGCTCCCCCATTGCTCGAGCACAAACGCGCTTTTCACTAGCCTGTCTAGTCAATCAGGAATTCCGCCAAATATACACCCATCCCATTTTTTTGACAATATCTTGACACTGGCAATTTGGGAGGGGATTATTGCCTCCATTTAGGCTTGTACCTTTACTCTTCTTTTGGTCCGGTAATCTCGATGAACCGCTTATCATCCCTTATGGCAATAAGGTCATCATCCTCCCATGCCCAATTTCTGCCGAACCCTGCCTTAATGGCCTTTTCCAAATAAGCAAATGCTGCTTCGTGATCCCCTTATGATACTTTTGATGCAAGCGAGATCATATAGAGCAGTTTCATCATCAAGATCCAATCTACACTTTTAAGGAAAACGATTTCTGCCTCATCATAATTGCGATAGTGCTCCTGCTCTAGCCAACCTAGTTGAAAATAGGCGAGTGCCAAATCTGGCTTTATTTGGATTAAACTTTAAGTAAATTTTTCTGGGGCATTCATCATAGCGATGAAGTTATTTCATGGAGTAATATCCCAAGATTCAAATATGCATAAGCACGAGTAACGTTAAACGAATTACCTTTCTATATGTGGCTGCAGCTTGTTCATATTTTCCTTACATTATGAAGATTATACGCTTTGGCATAAAAATATTCCATTGTCATGAGGTAATACACTCGGATGGTCAATACTAAACTTTCATGATCTCAGAATAAGCTTTTTCGGACCAAAAATATTAATCAATTCGTTCTGTGGATATGGATATCGCGGTGCAACTGTCCATCTGCTTTCCGGTAGGCAATTTTTGTCTTTTCAAACTCACCGAGTATATTCATAGTAATCCCCCTGAAGGGCATACGCCAAAGGGTCATTGGGGTATCAAACTCAGTCCAAACTCATCAATAATTTTATGAACATCAATCTTCCCAATTTTCCTTCTCCCGACGTAAGATTAACTAACAATATAGGTAAAGGCTGTCATACTGGAGCCTTGCGGAATTCAATGTCGATGGCTATTCAAGAAATATCCTTTTCGGCGAGTTCTAGGTATAGCCTTATCTTGTAAATAGGAAATGCCCAGGTTGTAATGCGCTTCCGAAGAATTTGGGCCGCAATCATCCTAATAGTGATACAGAATGAGAACTTTTCGTTGAACCCATAAGTTTTTGAATGAGATTTAAAACAAGATTAATAGCAATGGCTACTAAAAAGTAATAAACGATAAGTGACTATGAATTGAATCATTAATATCCCCTCTCCTTCGCCTCTTCCAAAATCTCCCTCGTCGCCGTCGCCCCAATGCGGGTGACCCCCAGCCGCCGCACCCGCAGCAGGTCGTCCAGGCTGCGCACGCCTCCGGCCGCCTTCACCTGCACCGCCGGCGCGGAGTGCTTCCGCATCAGCGCCAGAGCATGGTCCGTCGCGCCGGCGTAACTGTAAAAGCCGTTGGGCTGCTTGACAAAGCCGTAGCCGGTGGAAGTCTTCACGAAAGCCACCCCATGCTCCGAGCAGATCTCGCACAGGCGGATGATATGCTCGTCCTGCAAATAATCGTTCTCGAAGATGACCTTCAGGATGGCCCCCCCACCCACCACCGTCTCATTGATCAGCCTGATCTCCTCCGAGACATAGTCCCACGCCCCGCCAAGCGCCTTGCCGATGTTGATGACCATGTCGATCTCGCTTGCGCCCGCCTCCACCGCCGCCTCCGCCTCGCTGACTTTGATGGCAGAGGTGCTGTTCCCGTGCGGGAAAGCGATGACGGCGCACACGCCCACCTCCGAACCCGCCAGGATCTCCTTTGCCAGCGGGATGGAGTAAGGTTTCACGCAGGCGGTGGCCACGTCATACTGCCGCGCCAACTTACAGCCCGCAGCGATGACCTCGTCCGTCATGGTGGGATGCAGCAGCGAATGGTCGATCATCTTGGCCAGTGTTCGCAGTTGGATTTGCTCTTCCATATAATACCTTCCCTACAATGTAGATTCGCCATGCGTCATCACATAAAAACTGCGCCGATTCTCGTGGACGAAGTCCGTCACCAGATAACCCGCCTCGAAAGCCTGCTCGAACACCTCCCGGGTGAACGACCGCCACGCCTGCGCCAGAGAGAGGTCGATAGCCTTGAGTGCCGGCAGGTCGAAGGGGATCTCCAGCAGCAGCAACGTCCCCGTCAACTGCGGGACCTGTGCGGGCGGGCGCGGAGCGGGCTCGCCGGGCAGGTCCGCTTCGAGCAGGGTCGCCTCGGCGGCGCGGTAATGCCCCAGCGTCAGCGGCGGGCGGGAGCGGCGGCTCAAGCGGCGCTCCACCCGACGGGTGTTCAGCCACCAGTCCACCTGGAAGCGGTCCAGAGTCCAGCCCGGCATTCAGCCCATCCAGCATCTCCCCGTAAGCCGAGCAGATATAGGTATTGCAGACCGCCCCCAGCCGGGAAATGTTCAGGTGGGCGTTGCGGCTCATCAGCGGGTCGTACGTCCACGTGACCCGGTCGACGCCCTGCTTGCGCACCATCTGCCACTGCGCCCGTTTGAGCGCAAACCCCACCCCCTCCGAGCGCCAATCCGGGTGGACCGCCAGCAAATGCGAATGGTGCTTCAGCCGGGGGCCGTCCGGCGTCTGGTAGAAGCCGGGAAAACCAAAGACCGCCCCGATCAATGTATCTCCGGCGAACGCCCCAATCGCTAGTCCGCCATTATGAATGACCGCCAGCAGCATGTCCTTGGGGACCACGTCCAGGTCGGAGGCATCCCACACCAGGCTCTGCAGGCTCTCCAGCGCGGCCATTTCGCCGGCTGATTCAAGCAGGCGGATGGTCCAGGTGGTGGTGGAGGGGATGATCTTGCTCATGCTAAAAGGAGTGGTTAGCTATGCTTTTGATCTAGGTTCCGGCAACGCGCTGGAAGAGCGATTGAAGCATCTTGCGGGTCCAGTGACCGTTGCGCAAATAATCCAGCCTGGAAGCGAAGCGCGCCGGCATCAATCCAAAAACGCGTGGCAGGGTATCCACCGGGCAGGTGCGGTTGACCGCCAGGTAATCCATCCAGAAGATCGACAGGGGGAAGTGCGGGAAGAGAAACTCCATCAATATGGTCAGGCCGCGCATGGATTGGGTCGGCCAGTTCACCATCACCCGTCGCTGACCGGTCGCATCCATGACCAGTTCGACTACCTGGCGCAAGGTCAGGTATTCGCTCCCGCCGATATCATAGGTGCGGTTGATCGTCTCGGGGTTGTCCAGCGCCCATACCAGGCAGGTGACCAGGTCTTCCACCCACAGCGGCTGCAGCAGGGATGCGCCTTTCGAGGGCAAGGGCAGGAAACCCGGCGCCGCCGCCAGCAGCATCCCCAGACCGTTGGTGAATTCGTCCTCGGGTCCGAACAGGAGCGAACCGCGCAGGATCGTGAAGGGCGCGCCCGACTTGCGGATATATTCCTCGGCGATCCCTTTCGCCTTGAAGACGGGGAACCCCGCCGCCCGGTCTGCCCCCACGTGACTGATATAGAATATCCGCTTCACCCGTGCGTCGGCAGCTGCCTCGGTCAGGTTGCGCGTGCCTTCGATATCGATGGCCTGCAGGTTGGCCCGCCCGCCCGCCCCCTCCGCCCCGGCCAGGTGATAGATGGCGCTGACCCCGCGCATGGCGGCCCGCAGACCGCGCACATCGCTCAGGCTGGTAACGGCCACTTCCACCGGCACCCCCGTGGGCAAACGCGGCGTCTTGAGACTGGGCCGCAGCAAAATGCGGACCTCATGCCCGTTCTCCACCAGTTGGCGCGTGAGTGACCTGCCGATGAAGCCGGTCCCTCCTGTGATTAAGATCATAGAAGTTTATTATAACTGCTTCGTCTGAGCGTCCAGGTCATGAGCAAAGCATAGATCGATACAGGAGCTATTCTGCGATAGGCTTCAATTATGTCTATTATTAGCCCGCTAGAGCGGCAATTCCTGGAAACGTTGACCATTGCGCTTGAACTGTTTGCTCGTGAGCTTTTGGAATAACTATGACCAAATGTACGATTGACACACAGACATCCAGCCCTAAAATAAGATTATTACTAGCCTGAATAGGAAAGGAGTTTTTCATGGCAAAAAAATCATCCAAAGGTAATGGTAATCCTATTCCAAAAATTGAGATAAATTTGGAATTTTCACCAAAACAAGGTGAAGAACTGCTCAAAACATTGCAGGTTCGTTTTGAGAAAAACATGAACCGCCACAAAGGTCTTGAATGGCCCAAAATACAAGCAAAACTGGAAGCTCATCCTGAAAAACTGTCGTCACTTAATGCAATGGAAAGCACTGGCGGTGAACCGGATGTCGTTGGTTATGATAAACGGACGGGCGAATACATTTTTTATGATTGTTCAGCGGAAAGTCCCAAAGGCCGTCAGAAGTATCTGTTACGACAGAAAAGGGCAGGAAGAAAGAGAAAAGAAAGGTGTTCACCCGGCTGGTAACGCGGTTGATCTCGCAGCCGCGATGGGTATCGAGCTTTTGAATGAAGACCAATATCGAGAGTTGCAGAAACTTGGAGAGTTTGATACGAAAACGGAGAGCTGGATACAAACACCTGCCGATATTAGAAAACTCGGCGGCGGCCTCTTTTGCGATCGTCGCTACGGTCATGTCTTTGTGTTTCATAATAGTGCGCCTTCCTTCTATGCCGCCAGGGGATTCCGCGGGTCGCTAAGGGTCTAAATTTTACATGGGCGGCGAAGCAGTGAGTTCATGCGATTCATCGGGGCGCGGCGAGCCAGTCTTGAAACTCGTTACATCTTAACCCTTGACAGATTTTCCGCCGTGCATAAAATTGACCCGATGTCTACACAATGTTCTTTCCATGAATTCTTGTTGAAATTCAAAAAAGGGACTGTTGGTTTTGTTTTTTAGGAGAGCCGTTTACGGCTCTCTTTTTTTACCTGCCTGCACTGTACTGTGGTGCCTGCACTGTACTATAGTGCCTGCGCTGCACAGCAGTGCAATTAAAACAGGCTAAAAAACCACCCTAATTTCCGGAGGAGGAGGCAGTATGACCGCAGAAGTTCAAGGCAAGACAGAAACAAAGACCAAAGTCCTCGGGTATTTACCCCAGGACACGCCCAAGATCGGCCCCCTGTTGAGCCTGGGTTTCCAGCAGTTCCTGACCATGTTCCCAGCCACGGTGGTGGTGGCGCTCCTGACCAAATTCGATGTTGGCGTGACCCTGTTTACTTCGGGTCTGGGCACCATCATTGCACTCCTGGTCACCAAGCGCAAGATCCCCATGTACTATGGCTCTTCGTTCTCTTATATGGCCGTGATCATCACGGTTATGACCAAATTCGCGCCCGCCTGTTATGCAAACCCGGACACGGTCTACTGCGCCGACGGTGTTCGCATCGCCCAGTTGGGTATCCTGCTCACAGCTGTGTTCGAGATCCTCATTGGTCTGCTGATCATGCGCGTGGGCAAGAGCGTCCTCGACCGGTTCCTGCCCCCCGTCGTAACCGGCTCGATGGCCATGGTCATCGGTATCGCCCTGGCGAATGCCGCTTTGGGTCCCGCCGGTAACTGGGCCGCTCCCGAAATCGCCTGGAAAGTCTGGCTGGTGGCCTTCATTACATTGATCGCGACCATCCTCTTCTCGGTTTATCTGCGCGGCAAAGGCCTGTTGGGCATGCTGCCGATCCTGCTCGGAGCCATCTTTGGCTACCTGGTTTCCATCCCCTTTGGCCTGTTGGATTTCTGCCAAAGTTGCTGCTGCTCAATGGGTGGCGGTTCCACCGTTTACCCTGCCGGCCTTTACCGATCCCGAATGCCTGGGGCATGGCTCTCAGCGTTGCCCTGATCTTCATCGCCACCGTCCCGGAAAGCACCGCCCACGTCTACCAGATGAGCCTCTACATCGACACACTGGCTGCGGAACTGAAGCGCAAGCCCCTCGAGATCAAGAAACTCATCGGGCTTAACCTGGTTGCCGATGGAGCCGACGACCTGGTGGTGGGCATGCTGGGCGGCTGCGCCGGAACGAACTACGGCGAAAACAACAGCCTGATGGCCATCACCCGCAACTACTCCGCCTCCGTGCTGATGGCTGCCGGCGCTATGGCAATCGATCTTCGGTTTCTTCGGCAAACTGGTTGCCCTGATCAATACCATGCCGCAAGCGGTGGTGGGCGGGCTCAGCATCTACTTGTTCGGTGTCATCGGTATGCAAGGTGTGGCCCTGCTCCAATCCGAGAAGGTCAACCTGTTCGACCCGAAGCAGTTGGCAGTCGGCGCGACCATCCTCATCCTCGGCATCGGCGGCAACCTTGTCCTGCCGAATGGCACGTTCCCCTTCCATATCCCCTGGCTCTTCCCCAGCGGCATCCCCGCCATTGTCTTCGCCGCCATCGTCGGCATCCTGATCAACCTGGTCTTTGTGATCTTCAAAGCGCCAGCCGTGCCTCAGCCGGAATAGAGGCAGACCCAACCGATGTAACCAGGGACCAGAAGAGTGAAAATTCTCCTGGTCCCTTTCCTTGCCAGCGCGCTATAATGCCTTAGGACACCAACGGACATTGTCATGATAAAACTACCCGGCTTGATCGACCCGCACGTGCACATGCGCGAACCCGGCGCCACCCACAAGGAAGATTGGGACAGCGGCACTTCTGCCGCCCTGGCCGGGGGCGTGACGCTGGTGCTGGCCATGCCCAACACCAAACCGCCCATCTTCGACGCACAGACCCTCGACCTGGCCCTGGGATCGGCCCGCCTCGAAGCCCGCTGTGATTATGCTCAATTCTTGGGGGCCGGCCCCGACAATGCCGCCGAGGCCGCCCGCCTCGCCGACCGCGCCGCCGGACTGAAGATGTACCTCGACTCCACCTTCGGCCAACTGCGCCTGGACGATATGACCCTGTGGAGGCCGCATTTCGAGCAGTATCCGCCCCGGTACCCCATCGTGGTCCACTCGGAGAGCCGCAGCATGGCCGCTGCCCTGCTTTTCTCAGCCCTGTACGACCGGCCCGTCCATGTGGCGCATATCTCATTAAAGAGGAAGTCTTGCTCATCAAGGCGGCCAAAGAACGCGGCCTCAAGGTCACCTGCGAGGTCTGCCCGCATCACCTGTTCCTGACGAAGGATGACATCCCCGCCATCAGCCACGGTCACCCCGGCCGCGGCGAGGTGCGGCCCCGGCTGGCTACCAGCGAGGATGTGCAAGCCCTGTGGGCCAACCTGGATGTGATCGATTGTTTTGCCACCGACCATGCCCCCCACACGCTGGAAGAAAAAGACGGCGAGAATCCCCCTCCCGGCTTCCCCGGCCTGGAAACGCTCCTGCCGCTGCTGCTCACCGCCGTGGACGAGGGACGCCTGACCCTGGACGACATCATCCAAAAGTCCGACCTCAATCCCCGCCGCATCTTCTCGCTGCCCGAGCAGCCCGAGACCTGGGTGGAGGTGGACGAGCAGGCTCGCTACGACCTCCACGCCGCCGACATGCACTCCCGCTGCGGCTGGACCCCCTTCGAGGGCATGCAGGTCAAGGGTCGCATCGAGCGGGTGGTCCTGCGCGGGCAGGAAGCCTTCAAGGATGGCGTTGTCGAGGCTCTCCCCGGATACGGGAAAAACGTCCGGGTATAGTTTCTTTGCGAGGAGCGCAGCGACGAAGCAATCTCCTTAAGCGTTGGGATTGCCACGCCGCCAAAGACCGGTGGCTCGCAATGACAGAAATAAGCAATCATCAATTTAAAATCTACAATCTAAAATCCAACAATCCCAAATAAGGAGTAACTATGGCTGGAAATCATAATATGGCCCACCTGCCCTTCGGCGACGACAAGAACGCCCCCTGGTACGGCAAGGATATCCTCACGGTCAAGCAGTTCGGTCGCGAAGACCTGGAATACGTCTTCGGCGTCGCCCACGAGATGCACGACATGGTCGACCACATCGGCACGTTCGATCTGCTCAAAGGCAAGATCCTGGCCAACCTGTTCTACGAACCCTCCACGCGTACATCCTCGTCCTTCACCGCCGCCATGGAGCGGCTGGGCGGCTCGGTCATCCCCATCAACGAGGTCAAGTACTCCTCCGTCGCCAAAGGCGAGTCCCTGCCCGATACCGTCCGCTCGCTCGAGTGCTATGCCGACGTGATCGTCATCCGCCACCCGGAGGTCGGCTCGGCCGCCCTGGCGGCGAAATACGCCCGCAAGCCGGTCATCAACGCCGGCGACGGCATCGGCGAGCATCCCACCCAGGCCCTGCTGGACTCCTTCACCATCCGCGAGGAACTGGGCCGCCTGGACGGGCTGACCGTCACGCTGCTGGGCGACCTGAAACACGGGCGCACGGTCCACTCGCTGGCGCGCCTGCTCTCCCTCTACAAGGTCAAACTGAACTACGTCTCCCCCGACCTGCTGCGCATGCCCCCCGAACTGATCGCAGAGTTGGACCAGCGCCACATCGAGCAGTTCGAGTCTCCTACCCTCGAAAGCGTCCTGCCCGAGACGGATGTGCTCTACGTCACCCGCGTCCAGAAGGAACGCTTCACCGACGAGGCCGTGTACGAAGTCGGTCAAGAGCGCCTACGTCATCACCCCGCAGGTCATGAAAGCCGCCAAAGAGCGCATGATCGTCATGCACCCGCTCCCCCGTGTCGGCGAGATCTCCATGGAAGTGGACGACGACCCCCGCGCCGCCTACTTCCGCCAGATGGAGTACGGTCTGTACGTGCGCATGGCCCTGCTGGCCATGGTTCTTGGAAAAGCATAAAAGTGTCACGTATCAAGTGTTCCGGTCTCACGTGGCACTGGAACACTTGATACTGGAGTACATAGCACATGGAAACCTTCTTCTCCTTCCTCGCCAAACGGGTCGACGACTGCTCCTCCCTCCTCTGCGTCGGTCTGGACCCTCACCCGTCAGACCTGCCCGCCCCCACCGCCGCGGCCGCGCGGGATTTTTGCATCCGCATCGTCAAGGCCACCGCTCCGTATGCTGCCGCCTTCAAACCCAACGCCGCCTTTTTCGAACTCTATGGCCCCGACGGCTGGTCGGCATTGAAAGAGGTCATCGCCGCCGTGCAGGTCGAATCCGACCGACTCGGCTCGATGATCCAGGTCATCCTGGATGCCAAGCGCGGCGACATTGCCTCGACCGCCGAGGCCTATGCAAAATCCGCCTTCGAGCAGTTGGGCGTCCACGCCATCACCCTCAACCCCTACCTTGGCAAGGATTCCATCGACCCCTTCCTCACCTACAAGGAGAAAGGCGTTTTCCTCCTGTGCAAGACTTCCAACCCCGGCGCAGCCGACCTGCAAGACCTGCCGCTGGAGTCGGGCCTGTCCCTGCATGAGCACGTCGCCCGCCTGGCGCAGACCTGGAACACCGGCAACAACATCGGCGTGGTGGTGGGCGCCACCCAACCCGAGTCGCTCGCCCGCATCCGCCGCCTCGCCCCCGACCTGTGGTTCCTCGTCCCCGGTGTGGGCGCCCAGGGCGGCGACCTGGAGACAGCCCTGCGCCTGGGTCTGCGCGCGGACGGCAAAGGCCTGCTGCTCAACGTCTCCCGCGCTCATCTCCCGCGCCGAAAATCCCGCCACAGCCGCAGCCGAACTGCGCGACGAGATCATCAATATCCAATATCAACTGGGTCAGGAAAAACGGGAAAAGAAAAGCAAGCCCCTCCCCGCCGCCCCGACGCAATTCTCCGCCCTGGCGGAAGGTCTGCTCTCCAGCGGCTGCGTCAAGTTTGGCGAATTCACCCTCAAATCCGGCCTGGTCTCGCCCATCTACATCGACCTGCGCCGCATCATCAGCCACCCTGCCCTGCTGGCACTCGTCGGCCAGGCCTATCTGCCCATCCTGCAAAAACTGGAGTTTGCCCGCCTGGCCGGCCTGCCTTACGCCGCCATCCCCATCGCCAGCGCCATCTCCCTGCAAGGTGGCTACCCCATGATCTACCCCCGCAAGGAGGTCAAGACTTACGGCACGAAAGCCGAGATCGAAGGAGAATACCAGCCCGGCGAGACCGTCGTCATCATCGACGACCTGGCCACCACCGGCGGCAGCAAATTCGAAGCCATCGAAAAACTGACCGGCGCGGGTCTGCTCGTGCGGGACGTGGTCGTGCTGATCGACCGGCAGTCCGGCGCCAAAGAAGCCCTGGCCGAGGCCGGTTACAGCCTCCATGCCGTCCTGACCATCACCGACTGTTGGACCACTGGGAAAAGACCGGCGCAGTGTCGCCGCAGCACCTGGCCGCCACGCGGGCTTTCCTGAAAGAAACCGAAGGAGGGTGAGCCAGGCACATGCTCACGGTAGCCCGCCTGCCTGCTGACAACAACAATCCACTCCCGCAGGAAGGGAGTGGATAATATAAGTGACAGGCTCATGATGAAAAAAACTAACCACGTATACTTATGAAAGCAGCCAGGTTAGTGCCTTGTCTTTATCGTGAAATACAGAAAGTTTGTATCCCTGATTGGTGCAAACTGTCTCGAAAAACCGAAAATGCCCCTCATGTTCTGGTCTGATGATCTCTGCTAACTTGATACCCAGGGTTATACCGATAAAACGGAATATTTTCGGTCGGTTATAAGTAGCAGCAGTACCTCCCATCACACTCTCAACATTGCGATGATCGATTAAAGCCTTTGTCAATCGCTGGCTTCTCATTGTCTGAGCGATGGCTTTTGCCATATCGATCGTGCCATCACCATCAACTATGCCACTCGTGACAACTTCGAGATATTTCTCTTCGTCGTGTACAACTAAATTCCATTCCATATCATAACCTTCCTATACAGAATCACTCTTCTTATTTTATTAAAGCGACCCGCTGATACGAAAAAATCCATCCTTACCAGAACAAGATTATAGCATAAGACAAATTTCCACTTCTTGCCGCGCTCCTTCCAGTTTTGGCTTGTAGTTCTGTCCAACGGAATGGCATCGTGGTTGACCCGCTTGCATCCGCCTCTAGCGGGTGTCCATGCGGGAAAGCCAGTGTTAGGCCGCTTTTACGCAGCCAGCAACTTGATCATACTAATACGAACAACATCGTCCCATATCGGCCCGCGCCGAATTTCCCTGTATCCAAGCCTTTTGTTCAGAGTAATCACATGCTCATTTCGTTCTTCTGTATGGGTGTAGATCAACTGTATGCCTCGTTGAATGGCTTCACCTTCAATGTGTCGTTTTAAATTTGTAGCCAGGCCTTGACGGCGATATGAAGGATCGATCCATAAATTAAACACTTCACAAAACCGTCCATCCGCCGGTATCCAATCCTCGCTAATATAACGAAAAAGAAACTCATTGGCTTCGGTACTTGCTTCGTGTAAGCGATCTCGAAATCGGCACAGGATTGCCCCTATCAAGCAACCTGTCGCATCTTCATATACCCAGGCTGCATCATCGGGACCGCTGATAAAACCGGCTATCTTCTCCCGATGCTCCGCTAATTTAACCTCGGTGAAATGGATGGGGTCGGTAATTGTATACCCTTCTTCGCTTAGATCAACCCGCACAAGGAAATCCAAATCAGTCAATATCGCTCGCCGTATTTTCAACATGGTTTCACTCTTGGCGGCCATTGCGGTAGGACTGCCAGTTACCCAACAGCCCCCGCACAAATCCCGGCGTGCGGAATTACCGCACCGGGCTTTTCAGAAGTACTCGCATCCGCAAAGGCATCAAGCGAGAGCCGGGCGCCGCATTCAGCCCTAACGTTTCGGGCGACTCACGATATGCGGTTTCGCAATGCCGAACTGTTCGATCAGTTGCTGGAAGCCAACCCAATTGTAGCTCCTTCGTTGGCTGCGCCGGTTTAGGTGTTTCCACAGCCCGAATGGCATCGTAGAAGAACTCAATGAGACTGGGGAGATTGCCATACACCCCATAGTAATTGTAGTAGCCTCGTAGTTTCGCATTCAATGCCTGAACAGTTCTGGTAGTCTGCGATGCCGGTTTTCCTTGCACCATTGGTTGAAGCGTTTTAGGGAATTTCTTAGGGTCTTGCGGGCAGTCCGTCGATTCACATGCGGTTTGCCGCCCGGTCTTTACCCCAGCGAAATTCAAATCCGAGAAAGTTGAAACTGGTTTTCCCGGCCTGATTGGGGCTGAACGGAATGATCTGCGTTTTCTCTGCGGATAGTTCCAGTTCGAATTTCCCCAGCCGTTTCCCCAGGACTTCATAGAAACGTTGTGCGTCTTCTTCTTTCTCAAAGGCGCAGACAAAATCGTCTGCATATCGGATCAGACACGCTTCTCCACTACAATGCGGAATGACCACTTTCTGAAACCACACATCCAGCGCATAGTGCAGGTACACGTTCGCCAGGATGGGTGAGATGATCCCGCCCTGAGGCGTACCCGTTTCCGGGTGGAATACCTTGCCATCTGTGTCCAGCACTCCCGCTTTCAGCCACTTCTCGATCAGCCACAGCAACGCTTTGTCGTCCACCCGCTCCGCCAGCATCTTGAGCAACCAGGCATGGTCGAGGTTGTCAAAGAAGCCTTGGATGTCTGCCTCGACCACGTAGTTATACTTCCCAAATTGCAGCTTGACGGTCAGTTTGTCCACTGCATCCAAGGCCCCACAGCCGGGACGATAGCCATAACTGCATCGCAGAAAGTCTTGCTCAAAGATGGCTTCCAGCATGCGTTTGACTGCCACTTGCAACAGCTTATCTTGAGTGGCAGGAATCCCCAGCGGACGGATCTTGCCATTCCCTTTCGGGATGTACCGCCGTAGGACGTGTTTGGCCCGGTAGCGCTTCCGTTTCAGGTCTTCCACCAACTGGTGAATATTCTCTTCAAGGTTCTGCTCATATTCTTTAGCACTCACCCGGTCTACACCGCTGGCAGCATCTTTGCGGATGTAGTTGCCAACTGTCTTTGAGCATTTCCTCGTTGAGCATCCCGAACAGGTTGCGAAACCGATAGTCCGGCTTGTTCGCTTGCCTTCTTCGCTATTGCTTGCAGTGAGGTTTGCACGCTTGCTTTCCGTTCCTGCATGTACGGTTTGTGTTCTCCTTTGCAAACTGCGTACTCCTGTCAGCCCCTTCCCCATGTGAACGGCTTTCCCGTCTCAGAGTACTATGGGCTGATCTGACTCCCGATGGTCTTCGGCTTTCCTACTTGATGTTTCGGTACTGCCTACCTGTCACTGCTGCGGTGACTACCCTCGCAAGCAGCTCAGGAACCTTTCGGGTCTCCCAAGTTCTTGACGTTTCTCTCGACACATGCCACGCTCTTGGTGGACCCCGGCAGACCCTCGGAAAACTCACCAATGCGCTTCCTCTGTGTTGGCTTCTGGGCCGTTAACACCATCGCCATCTGCATTTGGACGGTTTCACCGCCGACGCAAATAACGGGGCTGTATCAAGCTTCAGGAAGTGCGGTCTTCCCTGTGGCCTATGTCGTTCCCTGTGTACGCTTCAATTGTTTCGTTCGGCTTTCGCCTCCTCCACCACTGCAACACTCGGTATGAATGGCTGGTTAGGCCTTATTCGGCAGGGACTTTCACCCTGCAAGAAGCGCCAAGCTTCGCTTGGCGCACTAACGGTATGGCAGCCCCGCCCCTGCCTGCCCTGCACCTGCGGGAGAGCCGGTGTTGGGCCGCATCTTCGCATCCAATCTCGCCCATCCTCATTTGCCCTGCTGACTGAGTTCCTCATCTCTTATCAAATTTTTCTTTTTCAAACGTTCATCAAAAAACTCCACGATCACACCTGGCAAGTCGGGCAGCAGGAAAGTATCATGGTTTACCCCCGGGAAGACCTTGAGAACGACATCCTCATAATTTTCCTCCTTCAATCGGGCGAAAAAGGTCTCCGACTGGGCGATCGGACAGATATCATCTTTGTCTCCATGCACTAGCAGGAAACTCGCCTCGTGTTTGCCCACATAGGTCATGGGTGAGGCATCCTGCAAGCGGATCATGCTGGTCCCCATTCGGCCGGGAATTAAAACCCCCCATTCTTGACAAGTGTTCAGGGTCATTGTCGTCCACCAGGGCTTCAAAACTATACAGCCCCGAAAGACTGACAACCGCCTGAACGGTCCCCGAATATTGAGAATAGGGTGTTTTCACGTCCAGCCACTCATCATTGGGGATCAGGCCTAACATGGAGACCAGGCATGCCCCGGCGGAATGGCCCGCAGCCCCCATGCGCTCTGGATCGATCCGGTATTCCACCGCATGTCCCCGCAAGAATTGTAACGCACGTCTCACATCTACAAACTGGCTGGGAAATGGGGCGAGTTGGGCTGAGGCGGTATTCCACCGAGGCAGCCACATAGCCATGTCCCGCCAGGAACCGCAGCAAGTGACTTTCGAACACTTCCTGTTTCGTACATGCCTTAGAATCCCCCGCCGTGGACCAGCAATTCTGCGGGCCGGAACTGGTCACCGGGATCGACCGGCAGCGCCAGGTCCAATTTCCAAAAAGGTTCCCCCTCCCCAAAATATACGACATCTTCAAGAATTTGATATCTTTGTTCTTCATTCATTGTTTCCTCCTGGAGTCAGGTATCACCTGACCGGCATTTTTGCACAAAAGGGTTGCTAACTATTACCGCCCAACGGTTTGGCTGAATGGCGGGAGCACTTGCGGCCTGCCCTGCCTACCTGCATCCGGTTCTGTCGATATCCTTGCGGGGGAGATACGTTTTGTCAAGAGGTAGTATACCCGATAGGCAAGACGATCTAGCAGTGTCAAAAATCGAATTTGACCTGAGCAGCACCGAACGTCGAGGGGAACCAACCGAAGGACCCGGGCATCCAGATTACTCAGAACAAAGTTAAATGGGTTTTACTCGTAAAGCATGTTGGCGCAAATGGCGCTCTTCATCATAAGGGACTCTGTCTTGCCAAAGGCCTCCAGGCAATCTCGAGCCAGCGATTGGCCAGACGGCGATAGGCATGGCTGAGCAAGTCACAGTGCGGTCGAATGGTTTGGAAGTAGGTGTAGGCCCAGACTAAATCGTCGATCGAGCATTTTGCCCATTGTTGCACAATCCAACGGAACTCATGATCACAGGCAGTAGCGGAAGAAGACAACCTTGTGTTTCCGCTGGCCCTGGTGACCGGGCAGGTTCCGGCGACGGATTGGAGAACCTGAGGGGTGGGAAGCGCGGAACGATCATCGCCGAACTTGGCCAGGAGCGCTGGAGCCAGTATTTTCCCGGCTCCCGGCAAAGAGGAAAAGACGGGATAATCAGGATGCTCCATCGAACAAGGTCCTGGGTCTCGCGGATGGTGGCGGCTTTGTCTTGGACAGCTTGCAGGGATAAACTGCGCCAGACGAACAGCTTCGGATTGAAAGGCCAGGACGGTTTGCTGTCTGGCTTCGGGCTGGGGTTTCTGCAAACGGGCAAAACAAGCTGGTAGTTTTGAAGTTGCGGAGTGATGATGGGACCTGGCGAAGGCCTTGAACTGCTCAAAAGTAGAGCTCAGCAGCCGCCTGGGGGGTGGGAAAAGCACAGATAAACTCCAAACTGATCTGCAGATCCAGCGCACTGAAGACACTGGCCGCATTTGGATAGTAGCGCCACAACACGTTTCGCAAGCGATTGTTGGTTTGGATGATCATGTGGGTCAAGAACTGTTCCAGGCTGGTCAGTGCTGCGATCTGCTGGGTGAGCAGGCTAGGGAGCTGGGCGTCTGCCTGGTGGACATCGGCGGCGGCACCACCGACATCGCCATCTTCTCCGGCGGGTCCATCGTGCACACCGCGGTGATCGCGCTGGGCGGCAACAACCTCACCTCGGACATCGCCATCGGGCTGCGCACCCCGGCGCACGAGGCGGAGCGCATCAAGCAGAAGTACGGCTGCGCGCTGGCCTCCATGGTGGACAAGGACGAGACCATCGAGGTGCCCTCGGTCGGCGGGCGGCAGCCGCGGGTGCTGGGCCGGCAGATCCTCTGCGAGATCCTCGAGCCGCGGGTGGAGGAGATCTTCCAGCTGGTGCACCGCGAGATCCAGAAGTGCGGCTACGAGGACCTGCTCGCCTCGGGCGTGGTGATCACCGGCGGCTCGACGCTGCTCGCCGGGATGCCCGAGCTGGCCGAGGAGGTGCTGGGCCTGCCGGTGCGCCGCGGGATGCCGCGCGGCATCGGCGGCCTGGTCGACGTGGTGAAGAGCCCGATGTACGCCACCGGCGTGGGCCTGGTGGTCTACGGCGCCAAGAACCAGGACCGGCGCATGTTCCGCATCCGCGAGGAGAACGTGTACCGCAAGGTGAAGGGCCGGATGCGGGAGTGGCTGGAGGAGATTTTCTAGGAGCCAGCGGCGCTACAGGCCTGTAGCCGAAAACTTGCGGGCCGTTGCGCCGGCCGATGATGCGACGGACCGGCGCGCGCCACCGTGAGAGGAACACGATGGACACCTTCGATCAGAAGCAAGCGGCCGCGAAGATCCGGGTGGTGGGCGTGGGCGGCGGCGGCTGCAACGCCGTCAACACGATGATCGCCGCCAAGCCTCGAGCGGGTGGACTTCATCGCCGCCAACACCGACATCCAGGCGCTGGCGGCCAACAAGGCGCCGACGCAAGATCCAGATCGGCACCGACGCTGACCAAGGGCCTGGGCGCGGGCGCCAACCCGGAGATGGGCCGCGAGGCGGCGCTGGAGTCGCAAGGACGCAGATCGCCGCGGCGCTCGAGGGCGCGGACATGGTGTTCGTCACCGCGGGCATGGGCGGCGGCACCGGCACCGGCGCGGCGCCGATCATCGCCGACATCGCCAAGAGCCTGGGCTGCGCTGACCGTGGGCGTGGTCACCAAGCCGTTCCTCTTCGAGGGCAACAAGCGGCGCAAGCAGGCCGAGCAGGGGCTGGTCGAGCTCAAGGCCGCGGTGGACACGCTGATCACCATCCCCAACCAGCGGCTGCTGACGCTCTCGCAACGAGCCGATGCCGCTGCTCGACACCTTCAAGCGCGCCGACGAGGTGCTGCTCAACGCCGTGCAGGGCATCAGCGACCTCATCCAGTACCACGGCTACATCAACGTCGACTTCGCCGACGTGAGGACCATCATGAGCGACAAGGGCCTGGCGCTGATGGGCACCGGCCGCGCCGCCGGCGACAAGCGCGCGCTGCAGCGCCATGCAGCAGGCGATCGCCAGCCCGCTGCTCGAGGACGTCACCATCGACGGCGCCACCGGCCTGCTCATCAACATCACCGGCGGCCGCGACATGACCCTGCAGGAGGTCAACGAGGCGCTGACCCTGGTCCACGACGCCGCGGACCCGGAGGCGGAGATCATCTTCGGCTCGCTCATCGACGAGGACGGCGCGCGACGAGGTGAAGATCACCATCATCGCCACCGGCTTCGTGCACCGCGAGGCCAAGAAGCGCCGCGCTGCTCCGGTGCCGGTCCAGGTGCCGCTGCTCGGCCGTCCCCGCGCCGGCGATGCCCGCTCGGCCGCCGCCGCCGCGCGCCGAGGAGGTCGCCGCGACGCTGGTGCCGGCCAAGGCCAGCGCGCGCACCGCTCACCGGCGAGCACCGCGCGGTGGCGCTCCGCAGCGCCCGAGTCGATCGCCAAGGACGCCAGCCTGCCCATCGGACGAGGACCAGTTCGACATCCCCACCTTCCTGCGCCGCCAGGGCCAGACCGAGATGCCGTAGGCGAAGGTGAGGTCCGGTAACACCGCCCTCTACGATGCCCTGCTGTACGCATACGCTTGGGCCGGCGATTCGTAGACGGCCGGCGCGACGGCTGGGATGGTGACGGGCAGAATCTCTGGTCCGACGCCGAGCACTTCTTGCGCAACTCGAAACGGCCGACGACCCACGGCGAGAGTGCGCCCGCCTATCAGCGAATAGTCGGAGTTTCCACCGACTGACAGCAACGCGCGAACGAACATCCTCGAGGCCATACTTCAACGGCTGACGGAGAGCGTCGCGTGCACCGCGCCGATTCCACCACTTGCGAAGCCCGCTACTCAGACGAGGTCCCCCAGCCATGGATATTGTGGGGCCGCGCATGAGAATGCTCTTGCTGCTCGTCGCGCGAACCCCGCGTGCCTCTCTGGAACTGGCGCTCGCCGCCCTCAACTATGAATCAAACCTGCCGACTCGGCGCGTGCCCTCAGACTCGGAGGGTGAGGAGTTCAGGAATGTTCTCGCGTTCGGCGCTCCGGCACCTGGGGGGCGTCCTTCGAGCGGCGCTGGTCCTGACGCTCGCGGCGCAGCTTGCGTGCGTGCCGAAAATTGCGGAGCGCTGCCGGCTGGTGACAGCCCCCACCCCTCCGCCCGCGCTCCCGGCCGGCTTCGCCGAGCTCGATGCCCTGCTGCTCCGCCGCGCCACCGACATGACGCTCGCGGCGCGCGAGCTGAACAGCTCGCTGGTGGTCGTCTTCCACAGGGGCTTCGCCGAGCAGGTTCTGCCGGACCTCTGCGGGAGGCTGGAGCAGGCCCGGGAGCTGGCGATGGCCGGGCGGACGGCCGAGGCCGGGAGGAAGTACCAGGCGCTCCTGGTCGCCTCCCAGGTGCTGGCGTTCGCGGTGGCGATGCAGAGCGCGGCGCAGTACGCGGACGCCAAGAGCAGCCGGGAGGGCAGATCACCCGGGTACTACCGAGAGTACGTCCGCCCGACGCCGGGCGTTTCGGGACCAGGACCTCAACGGATCGTCGTCGGGCGGGGCGGTGAGATGTATTACACATCCGATCACTACCAGACGTTCATCCCCTTGCAATGAGGGTTGAGCCATGCACCGCGCACTCCCCTTCGAATTCACGGATGAGCCCGAGCACAGAGCCGACGACTACATCGCCGACATTCCTGCGGGTTTGACGAGCACGCAAGTACTGTTGCAGGCGCTGTACGACCGCCTCGAGCTGCCCGGCTATTTCGGCTTCAACTGGGACGCGCTGTCTGACTCCCTGCGCGACTTTCACTGGATCGAGGGGCGCACGGTCGTTCTACGGCACGCAGACCTGCCGGCGATTCCGAGCGCGGATCTTCGCACTTATCTGGAGGTGCTTGCCGAAACCGTGGCGAGCTGGCGTGAGGGCGAGGAACACTCTCTCACCGTGGTCTTCCCCAGCTCAGCGCAGAGCGATGTCGCGCGTCTGATGAACGCATAAAGCGATTGAAGGGCGGATCTCAACGGATGCCCACTGCAATGGCGCCCTTCGGCTCTGACGACGTGAGCCTCCCGCCCTCACCTGGTTTGTGGCTGACCTACGAACTGGGATCGTGCAGCCCCCCTCAGGCGTCGGCCCGGACGCCCTTCCGGAACGCGAGGTTCGTGAGCATCGGCGTGAACGCCGCGATCGGAACGCCGAGCCGCTTCACCGCGACCTGGTACATCACCGCGTCGAACGCGCGCGCCCTCCGGGAGCGGTGGCCGGTGTGCCAGACGTGCGCGTCGTGCCCGGGGAGCAGGTTCATGCAGAGGGCGCCCTCGCTCTCCAGCACGCGGCGGATCTCCCAGTAGGTGGCGCCCCAGGCGCCGACCTCCTCCAAGACCGAATCGGGCCGGGCGTGGACGTGGGCGAGTCGGCGTGGCGGCCGCGCGCCACCGCGTAGGCGTACGCCCAGGGCGACCCGGGCGCGGTCCACGGGATTCCACCAAAGCTGGGTGGAGTGGAAGTCGTAGGGGAGCAGTCGGTTGGGGGTCTCGGTGAAGAACAGGTACCCGCCTCGCCGGACCGCGGCCCACGCCGTCCGCAACACCGACTCGCGCAGGTCGGTGACACTCATCGGTACGTGCTCCAGCACCCCATTCATCAGCACCACGTCGAAGTCGCCGAGCGCCACGGCTCCGGCTGCCTGGGAGAGGATGTCCACGCGGCCCTCGACGCCGTGCTCCCGGGGCGCCATGTGGGCGATGGCCGCGTCTCGGCGTCGATGTCGAACCCGGTCACGTCGGCTCCGGCGTGCGCCAGGGCGACGGAGGTGGCCCCGGTGCCGCAGCCGAAGTCGAGCACGCGCCGGCCGAGCAGCGAGCCGCAGTGGTACTCGATCTCCGGGACGAGGCGCGCGGCGAACCGGTGGATTCCGCCCGCCGGGGCCTCCGAGGTGCGCCTCGATGTAGTCGGCGTACTGCGGCAACTGCTCCTTCCCGCGGTGCAGCGTGCGGATGCTGGAGACGAACTCCTCCGAATACGGAAACGTGCTCATCGGTCCCCCGGCGCCGGTCGGGCTTCAGCGCCGCCAAGGTAGGCATCGCGCTGCTGCCCACGCCGCGGGGAGCGGCGGCGGACCTGTGCCACAGTGGACGCGCCCCGCCCGGAGGCTCAGGGCCGGTGCGATAGCGGAACATCCGCTGGCGGTGGGTGGAGCCGGCGAGCGCCAGGTACAGGTGGCCGCGGAACACCATCACCCAGTGGAGGGCGGCCCCGGCTGCGAGGGCGACGGCGATCGGCCCGGCGAAGCCCAGCGCGGAGAGGGCCCCGAGCAGGAACCAGACGCCGGCACCGAGGAGCACGTTGGGGAGGTACCACTCGATCCAGTTCTCCTGGATGAACTGGAAGCTGTGCTGGAGCGTCGCCAGCCCGCTGCTCATCCCCCGCTGGCAGATGACCTCCGGCGTCGGGTTCACGAACACCAGCAGCAGCACCAGCAGCTCGAACAGGAGCAACAGGGTCCCGGCGTTCGGATTGCTCGCCAGCGCGAAGCCGAGCAGGAGGCGCGCGATCCAGACGACGAAGCCCACCCCCATCACCGGCCAGAACAGCCGGACGAAGCTCTGCCGGAGCTCCGCGAGGTGGACGCGCCCGGTGGTGACAATCTCGCTGACGAAGTACAGGTACGAGCTGAGCGCGGCGATGCCGGCGAACCCGAGGAGGAAGCCGCCGATGAACCCAAGGGGCAGCCGCGAGACGATGGCGCCGGCGAAGGTCATCGCGACCACCAGCGCCATCGGCAGCAGCAGCGTCCAGGCGTTGTGGCCGATCCCGGCGGACGCCTTCCTGGCGCAGTCGCCGTACAGCCGGAGGTAGACGGAGACGAAGCTCACGCACCGCTTCTAGATCGCCGCGGGCCAAAGCGCGCCGGAAAGGTGGCGCAGGTGTGCGGCCAGGGGCGAAGGCTACCGCAGCCGCGCCAGGTAGCTGCTGCTCCGGGCGGTGAGCTCCGAGGTGCGGCCGAGGAGATCCTCCAGCTCGGCGTAGACGGCGAAGATCTTCGGACGCGCGCCGCGGGGCGGGCGCATGCCCTCCGTCGAGGCCCTCCAGCAGCCCGATCATCTTCAGCAGGTGCTGCTGGACCATGAGGAGGTCGCGGCCGGCGCGCGCCCCTTCGCGGGAGAACAGCGTGCCGGTCTCGAAGAGGCGCCCCAGGGTGCGCTGGTTGGCCTGGAGGAGGTGGTCGATCCTCACCCGATGGATCGCCCGCTGCCGCCGCGCGCGGAACGCGCCGAGCTCCACCACCTCCGCGCTCGCGCCCCGCTTCCGCACGAGCGGACCGTACGCCATCAGCTTTTCCCTTCCAAGCGGCGGGTTTGCAGATAGGGTCCGCCGCATGTTCCGCAAGCTGCTCATCGCCAACCGCGGGGAGATCGCCCGCCGCATCAGCGCCGTCGCGCAGGGGGATGGGGCTGAAGACGGTCGCCGTCTACTCCGACGCCGACGAGAAGCTGCCCGTTCGTGCGCGAGGCCGACGAGGCGGTGCGGATCGGGCCCGCCGCCGGCGAAGGACAGCTACCTCGACGTCGAGCCGCGGTGCTCGACGCCGCGAAGCAGACCGGCGCCGAGGCGATCCACCCGGGCTACGGCTTCCTCTCCGAGAACGGCGACGTTCGCCCGCGCGTGCACGCGACGCCGGGCTCGTCTTCGTCGGCCCGCCGCCGGAGGCGATGGCGCGGATGAAGGACAAGAGCCGAGGCGCGCAGGCTCGTCGCAGGCCGCGGGCGTGCCGGTGGTGCCGGGCTCGACGGGCGTGGTGCCCGACGCGGCGCGGCCGCGGTCGCCGAGGCCGAGCGGATCGGCTACCCGGTGCTTGTGCAAGGCGGCGGGCGGGGGCGGCGGCATCGGCATGGCGGTCGGCGAAGGACGCCGCGGAGCTGGAGAAGGCGTTCCGCCAGTGCGCCGACCGCGCGAAGGTCCGCGTTCGGGCGCGAGGGCGTGTACCTCGAGCGCTACTTCCCCGCGCCCCGCCACATCGAGGTGCAGATCCTCGGCGACCGCCACGGCAACCTCATCCACTGCCTCGAGCGCGAGTGCTCCATCCAGCGGCGCCACCAGAAGGTGGTGGAGGAGGCGCCCTCGCCGCTTGTTCGACGGGCGGCGCCAACGCGGAGCTGCGCCCGAAGCTGTTCGACGGCGGCGCTGGCGGCGGCGCAGGCCTTCGGCTACGCCAACGCCGGGCACCGTCGAGTTCCTCTACTCCGACGGCGGCTTCTACTTCATCGAGATGAACGCCCGGCTCCAGGTGGAGCACCCGGTGACCGAGCTCACCACCGGGGTGGACCTCATCGGCTGGCAGCTGCGCATCGCCGCCGGGCGAGACGCTCACCGTGCAGCAGGAGGACGTGCAGCGGAAGGGCGCGGCGCTCGAGTTCCGCATCTACGCCGAGGACCCGGTGAAGTTCTTCCCCTCGCCGGGACCGCTCAAGGTGTTCCGGCCCCGAAGGGCGAGGGCGTGCGCCTCGACGCCGGCTACGAGGCAGGGCAACGTGGTCACCCCGAACTACGACCCGATGATCGCCAAGCTGATCGTCTCCGGGACGGACCGCGCCGAGGGCCATCGCGCGCGCCGAGGCGGCGCTCGCAGCCTTCGACGATCGAGGGCATCAAGACCAACCTCCCGCTCCACCTGCGCATCGTCGCGCGACCCGCGCTTCCGCGCCGGGGAGGCTGGACACCCAGTTCCTCGAGCATCACGCGAAGCGTAAGGAGGCAGACTCCATGGCGGACGTGGCGGCCCACATCACCGGAACGGTCTGGAAGATCGAGGTGCAAGGTCGGCCAGCAGGTCGCCGCCGGCGACACGCTGGTCATCCTCGAGTCGATGAAGATGGAGATGCCGGTCGAGGCGCCCGAGGCCGGCACGGTGAAGGAGATCCGCTGCAAGGAGGCGCAGCCGGTCAACGAGGGCGACGTCCTCGTCGTGCTCGGCTAGCGCCGCGGCGCGATGGAGCCCGCAGTCCACGTCGAGGACCGCGCCGGCGGCGTCCGCGTCCTCACCCTCTCCAACCCGGCGCAAGCGCAACGCGCTCGACGACGCGAGCTGCTGCGCAGGCTCTGGCGCGGCGCTCGCGCCCGAGCGCGCCGGCGATGTCGCGCGTGCCTGCTCGTGCAGCGGCGACGGCGACCACTTCTGCGCCGGGTACGACCTCGCCGCGGCTGGGCAGATCGCCCGGTGAGGGGCCGCTGCCGGACGACACTGCTGCAGCATCGTGCTCGGCGGCTGGAGGCGCACCCCGCGGCCAGCGTGGCGCTGGTGCAGCGGCGCGGCCTTCGGCGCCGGCTGCGAGCTCGCCTGCGCGCTGCGACTTCCGCGTCGGCTCCGACGACGGCGCTGTCCTCTGCATGCCGCCGGCGAAGCTGGGCGTGGTCTACGCGCCCGGAGGGGCTGTGCGCGGCTCTCGGCGCTGGTCGGGCCCTCGCGGGCGAGGCTGCATGTTCCTCACCGGGCGGCGGGTGAAGGCGGCGCAGGCGCTGGCGTGGGGGCTGCTCGACGAGCTCCACCCGGCGGCGTCGGCCGAGAGCGCGCGCCCTGGCGCTCTGCCAGGAGCTCGGCGCAGAACGCGCCGCTGGCGGTGCGCGGGGATGAAGCGCGCGCTTCGCGCTGCTCTCGCCGAGCGACCGATCTCGGAGGCCGAGCGCGCGGAGCTCGCAGCGCTGCGCGCGGGCCGCCTTCCAGAGCGAGGACGCGCAGGAGGGGCGCGCGCGCCTTCCTGGAGAAGCGGCCGCCCCGGTTCCGCGGCCGGTAGCGGCTCAGGCGCCGCCGAACAGCTCGCGCCATCTTCAGCCGCAGCGCCGAGGCGATCTTGTACAGCGAGGAGATCGACGCCGACGACTCGGCGCGCTCGATCTGCGAGAGCAGCGACACCGAGAGCCCGGTGCGCCGCGCGAGCTGCTTCAGCGTGAGGTCCTGGGTCTTGCGCGCGTCGCGGATGGTGCGGCCGATGGCGCGGTGCAGGTCCGCCTCCGGGTCCTTCGAGAGGCCCTTCTTCGCCAGCGCGTTGCGCACCGCGTCCAGGAACGTCCGGCGGGTCGATCGGCTTCTTCGACGTAGTCGGACGCCTGCGCCTTGAGCGAGGCGACCGCGGTCTCCACCGTCGGGTAGGCGGTGGAGACGATGACCGCCACGTCCGTGTCGACCTTGCGGATCTGCTCGAGCACCTCGGTGCCGGACATCTGCGGCATCATCATGTCGAGGATGACCAGGTGGTAGTCGGCTGGCCTTGAGCGTCTCGACCGTCTTGGTCGGATCCGTCAGGGTCGTCGACCTCGTAGCCTTCCTTCGTCAGGATGAGCTTGAGGTAGTCGCAATTGTCCTGCTCGTCGTCGACCACCAGGATTCGGATCTGCACACCGCCTCCTTGCGGAGGTTGACCTAGCACACCAGGAGGGGGCCGGGTGCCCTGTTCGTCTTGGGCCTACTGCTTGTTCTTCTCGTACTCCTGGATGATCTCGCGGACCTTGGGCGCCAGCGGATCATTGGGCGCCAGGTCGACGAACGCCTTGTAGTGCCGGGCCGCCGTCTCCAGCTCCTTCAGCTTGGCGTATGCCGAGCCGAGGTACATGTGGCAGCGCGCCTGGGTCTTGTCGGCCTTGAGGCAGTGGATGAGGGTGTCGCGCGCCTGGGCATACTGCTTCTTCTTCATGAGCAGCATGCCCTCGTCGAGGAGCTTCGCCGCGTCCTCGGCGGAGTTGTCCACCTTGGCCACGACCGGCTGGGTCTTCGGCTTGCGGGCCTCGGCCTTCGCCGCCGCCTGGTCCACCTTCGCCTTCAGCTTCTCGTACTCCTTGGCGAACGACAGCGTGCCCTGCGCCTGCGCCAGCAGGTTCGCGGCCTCCTCGAGCTGGTTCTCGTCCAGCGCCTTCTGCGCCAGGTCCAGGTTCCGCTTCGCCGCCACCTCGACGCGCGCCTGTTCCAGCGCGTCCTTCATGTCCGCCGGCCGGGCGTCCTCCGGCACGTCCTCCAGCAATGCCACCGCCCTGGGGAAGTCGCGGGCGTCCATCGCCGCCCGGGCGTCCTTCATCTTCTGCTGCAGCTCCGCGGGCGAGTGCGAAGGCTGGGTCGCCTCCGGCCCCGGCTCGGCGGCCGGCTGATCGGGGTTGGTCGCGCCGATGGTGGCCACCGGCTTGGTCACCGGCGTCACCGCGCGGTGGGTCGCCACCCAGAAGACGACGCCCGCGAGCAGCACCACCGCCGCCCCCGCGATCCCGATCCAGAGCCCCTTGCCGCGGCCTTGCGCCTGCGCCTCGGGCGCGACGCGGAAGCTCTCGCCCGCGCCGACGAACCGCAGCTTGACGTGCCCCAGCTCGAGGACGTCCCCCGAGGCCAGCGCCGACTGGGCGTACGGATCGCCGTTGATCCGCAGGCCGTTCGCGGATTGGAGGTCGACGGCGCGCCACTCCCCGTTCGGAGTCCGCACCAGCTTGGCGTGCATCCGCGACATCGACCGGTGGTCGATCTGGATGTCGTTCTCCTCGGTGCGGCCGATGCGGAGCTCGGTGCGGAGGCAGGCGAACTCGCGCCCGGCGATCTCGGTGTTGAGCGCCACCAGCCGCGGCGCCTCGGAGGGATCGATGTCCTCGGCGGCGGTGCGCGGCGTGCCCTCCACCTGGTCCATGTGGATGATGGCGGTGGACTGGTGGGTCTTTGGCGCGGCGGAGGATTCGGACTTGGCGGGCGCGGCGTCGGGGACGATCTCCGCGTCCGCCTCCAGGAGCGGAGGCTCCGGCTCGGGGGCCGGCTCCGGGCGCACCTGCGCGCGGGGGCGGGCGGGGGGCTCGGCGGCCAACTGCGACACCGGAGGCGGCAGGGTGGTGTGCTGCACCTGCGGCGCCCCGGCGTGGGCGGCGGCAACCTCCTCCTGGACCGCGAAATCGTAGTCGCCGAATCTGGATCAGGTCGCCGCTGTGGACCGGCACCTGTCCGGCGACCTTGTCGCCGTTGATCCGGATGCCGTTGTAGCTGCCGAGGTCCTCGACGACGACGTGCCCGTTCTGGCGCGCCAGCCGAGCGTGCCGCCGGGAAACGTTCCGCTCGGTGAGGCGGATCGTGTTCCCCTCCTGGCGCCCGATGGTGATCTCGTCGCGCACGAAGGGGACGACGGTCTTGTGCCCCTCGTCGTCTTCTATGATGAGCTTCAGCACATTTTGGCCCGGGGCCCTGTATAGCAAAGCCAAACCAGGGCTCACAAGCTCACATCCCCTTTGAATGACAGGGGAAATTGGCAGCCCAGGGCGATCCGGCGCCGTCCTGTCCATCGGTCGATCGGACGCGGTGCCCCCGACCGGCTTCCGCCGAGGCCGGAGAATTGCCGCGGTGCCGCATCCGGCCCCGGATCGCGAACGGGGCTCCGGGGGGAGAGCTTGCGCCGTAGAGTGGGCGCCATGCGGCGTCTCGAGAGCGGAATGGGAGCGTTGGCGCTGGGCCTGGCGCTGTGTTTCCCGGCGGCGGCCGAGGAGGGCCCGGCGGCGGAGATCGCCAGGAAGAGCCGCGAGCGGGGTGCGCTCAACCTCGTGGACCTGGAGGCGGAGCTGAAGCTGACCACGGTGGCGAAGGACGGCTCGACGCGCGAGCAGGTGCTGACCGCGGCGGCGAGGCGGATCGACGGCCGGGTGCGTTCGATCTCCCGCTTCAGCGCGCCGCCCTCGGTGGCGGGCGTGGCGGTGCTCTCGGTGGAGGGGGACGCGGCGTCGGGCGACGAGCTCTCGCTGTGGCTCCCGAAGCTGAAGCGGGTGCGCAAGGTGGCGCGCAGCCAGCGCGGCGAGTCGTTCATGCAGACCGACTTCAGCTACGCGGACCTGGGCGCGCCCGCCGGGGTCCAGGACCAGGCCATGGCTCGGGACTCCGACGAGGTGGTGGAGGGGAGGCCGGCGTTCGTGCTCCGCGGGAAGGGCGGGCCCGACTCGCCCTACAGCGCGGTCCGGATCTGGGTGGACAAGGAGACCTTCGTCCCGCTGAAGGCGGAGTACCAGGACAAGGAGGGCAAGCCGTTCAAGGCCTACCGGGCGCTGAAGCTCCGGCGGTTCGGGGAGAGGACGCTCGCCGCCACCTCGGCGATGGAGAACCTGCAGACCGGCTCGAGGACCACGGTGGAGATGCTCCGGCTCGGCCCCTCGAAGCTCCCGGACGACGCGTTCACCGAGCGGGCGCTGGAGCGCGGGTGAGCGCGGCGGCCGTCCTCTGCCTGCTGGCCGCGGCGGGCGCCTCGGCCGACGCCGGCTCCTCGCCCGGGCCAATCGCGATCGAGCCGTTCGAGGAGCCGCCGGCGCCCGCGGCCGAGCGCGGCCCCGAGGCGCGGGTCTTCGGGCGGCTCCGCTCGCGCGCCGGCGTGGACACCCGGTTCGAATCCGCCGCCTCCGGACGCCGCGCCGGAGGACGACTTCGATCTCCGGGCCCGCGCCTCGCTCGGCGCGGACGTGAAGCTCTCGGAGGGGTTGCGCGCCGTGGTGGAGGCCCGCGCGCGCTGGCGCGGCGCCGCCCGCGGCCGCTTCGCGCACCCGAGGGCCGAATGGGAGGCGGAGCTGGGCGAGGCGTACGCCGACTTCTATCTCCCGCGCGTGGACCTCCGCGTCGGGCAGCAGGTCATCCCCTTCGGCGCCAACGCGGCGTTCGCCCCGGCCGACGCCCTGAACCCGCGGGACCTCCGCGAGGGGCTGCTGCTCGCGGACCCGGAGGACGTCCGGCTGCCGGTGTTCGCGGTGCGGGCGCGGGGGGACCTGGGGCCGCTGCGCTGGACCGCGGCGTACGTCCCGTTCTTCGTGCCCGGCCGGTACGCGCTCTTCGGCGAGGACGAGGCGCTGCTCCAGCCGGGGTGGGGGATGCCCGCTCCGCCCGAGCTCGAATCCGACGATCCAGTGGCGGATCCAGGAACACCTCCTCGAGACGCACCGCCCGCCGGACAGCGGCCTCGACGGCGACCTCGGGCTGCGGGTGCAGGCGAAGGTCGGGCCGGCGGACCTGGGGGCCTCCTGGGTGACCCTCCACCAGAAGCTCCCGGTGGTGACCCTCGATCCCGAGCTGCAGTACCTCGTGGACGCGGCGGCGCGCGGGCGGGAGCCGGACCCGGCGGTGCTCCTGAGCGTCGAGAACCGCCTCGCCGCGGGCGAGTCCCTCTTCTCCGGCACCTCTGCGCGCCAGCACCTCTTCTCGGCGGAGGCCTCCGCGCTGTGGGGCCCGGCGCAGCTCGACTTCGACGCCACCTTCACCCCGCGGCAGACGTTTGTCGGCGAGCGCCTCGAGCCGCTGGCGAAGCCGGCGATCACGCTCGTCCTCGGCGCGGCCCAGGCGGAGGAATCGGATTGGGTCTGGTCGATCGCCTGGGTGACGCTCGCCGTGCCGGGCGTCGGGGCGGACGAACTGCTCGCGCTCATCGAGCCCGCGACGGCGCGCGGCGCCGAGAGGACCGCCTGGCTCCACCTGGCCGCCGGATCGGTGAGCTACGCGATGCTCGAGGGCAACCTCGTCGTCTCGGTGCGGGCGCTCGTGGAGCCCCTGCAGGGCTCGTGGGCCGCCGCGCCGGAGATCCGCTACCGCTTCGCGAAGCGGTACCTCGGCTTCCTGGCCGCCGAGATCTACGAGGGATCGCCGTTCAGCCTCCTCGGCTACTGGCGCCGCAATAGCCAGGTCGTCGCCGGGTTGGAGATCGACCTGTTCTAGGTCGCGTGCTAGCTAGGGCGCCCCATGCGGACCGCCGCAATCGCCCTCGCCGCCGCGCTGTTCTCCGCCGCCCCGAAGCCGGGCCCCGCCTCCGACGAGGGGCAGATCCGCGGCTGCTTCGCCGAGTACCAGCAGGCGCTCTCCGCCCGGAACGGCAGGGCCGCGGCGGCGCTGATGGACGCGGCCACCGTCGGGTACTACGGCCGGGTGCGCGCGCTCGCCCTCCAGGCGGACGCCGCCCAGGTCCGGAAGCTCCCCGTCCTGGACAAGTTGATGGTCCTCCGCCTCCGCAGCGGGGTGCCCCTGGAGAAGCTGCGCGCGATGAACGCCGAGGACGTCCTGGTGCTGGGGGTCGATCAGGGCTGGGTCGGCGCCAGCGGGGGCGACAACGCGCTCGGGTCGATCCAGGTCGCGCGCCCCGAGGCCCGGGCGGACCTCATGGTGCGCGGCAAGCCGTCCGGGCTCCAGTTCGTCTTCCGCCTGGAGGGCGGCAAGTGGAAGCTCGACCTCATGGGGCTGCTCGCGGCCGCGGCCCCCGCGTTCGCCGCCGCCGCCGCGCAGTCGCGGATGTCGGAGGACGCTTTCGTGGTGCGGGTCCTGGAGATGGCGACGGGCGCCAAGCTCCCGCCGGGCATCTGGGACGCGCCGCAGCCTGCGGGGAAGTGACCCCACGGGAGGAGACGTTTGGGAACCGAGATGGAACAGCGGGACGGCCAGGGTTTCCTCGAGGCGGCGCTCGGGCGCCCGTTCCTCGAGCGGGTGGGCCGGTACGCCGCGCGGATCCCGGACCGCTGGCAGGTGGCCGCGTTCGCCGCCGCGCTCGGCGGGCTCCTGCTGATCCCGTACCTCGGCGCGGTCGGGCTGTGGGATCCCTGGGAGACCCACTACGGCGAGGTCGCGCCGGATGATGATCGCACCGCAACGACTACGTGTACCCGTTCTGGGAGAGCGCCTGGTTCTTCTCCAAGCCGCCGCTGACGATGTGGATGCAGGCGCTGGGCATGCAGATCGTCGGGACCAACCGCACCGCCGGGCGCGCTGGCGCTCTACACCGAGTGGGGCATCCGGCTGCCGTTCGCGCTCCTCTCCATCGGCTCGGTGGCGCTGCTGGCGCTGGCGGTGTCGCGGGTGGCGTCGCCGGCGGGCGGCGCTGGCGCGGTGGTGGTGCTGCTGACGATGCCGATGTTCTTCCTCATCACCCGGCAGGCGGTGACGGACGTGCCCATGGTGGCGCTCATCACCTGCGCCATGGCGTGCGCGATCATCGCCCTGCTGGACCCGAAGACGAAGCACCGCACCGGCTGGTGGTACGGCTTCTACGTCTTCTGTCGCGCTGGCGCTGCTGGCGAAGGAGATGCTGGCCGCCCTCCCGCCGGCGGCGCTCCTCCTCTACGCCGCGTCCTGCGTCCTGCCCTGGAATGCCGAGGCCTGGCGCGACCACGCGCGCTGGCTCGCCGACCCGCCTTCCGCAGGGAGGTGAGGGAGGGCAGCCGGCCGATGCCGCACGCTCTGGGACTACATGTTCCGGATGCGCTTGCTGAGCGGGGCCGGCATCTTCCTGGCCATCGCCGCCCCCTGGTACGCGATGATGTTCGCGTTCGACGGAGTCGACGACGAGAACCTGAACTTCTGTCCAGCGGATCATCCACGACAACTTCAGCCGCCTCGGCGCGGGCGTGCACACCACCACGCCGGGCGGCGACTTCACCTACTTCATCGAGCAGGGCGGCTACGCCATCTTCCCCTGGGTGGCGCTCGGTGCCCGGGGCGCTGGCGGTGGTCGTGCCGGATTCCGGCTGCGCTGCGCAAGGACCGCACCAGATCGGCTCGCCATCGCTGGCCTTCTGTCTGGATGCTGGTCAGCTTCGTCCTGATGGCGTTCTCGGCGACCAAGTTCCACCACTACGTCTTCCCGATGCTGCCGCCGCTGGCGATGCTGATCGGCGCTGTTCATCGACAAGCTCTGGGAGGAGGGCGTCGGCGAGCACGCGGTGTCGCTGATCGTCGGCGCCGTCTCTTCGTCCTGGTGGGCAAGGACCTCGCCGAGCAACCCCAAGAACTTCACCGACCTGTTCGTCTACAACTACGACCGCCCGTACCCGCGCGAGCTGGTGCACCAACCCGATCACGCTCTTCGGCTCCCGGCCGCTGTGGATGGGCGATCTGCTCGCGCTGGTGCTGCTCGGCGATCGGCGGCTACCTGGTGGCCGAGGCGTTCCGCGACGAAGCAGCGCACGTGCTCGCGCGCGCGGTCGCCCTGCTGCTCGCGCTGCTCGGCGGCATGGCGCTGCTCGGCGTCTGACGCACCCGCGGCCAGGAGTCGCCGATGCTGTTCCTGGGCCTGGCGGTGGTGGTGGTCGGCGATCTACCTCGGCTACGAGGCCAGCCGCGGCCCGAAGGACGGAGCGCAACGGCCTGTTCGCGGTGCGGCAGGCGCCGGCGCTCGCCGCGGTGGCTGCTGCTCGTCGTCCGGGTGCTCGGCTGCGCCCCGGCGCCGACCCCCTGCTGCCGCTGCTGACCGAGCCGGTGAACGTGAAGACGGCGATGGGCTTCGCCTTCGCTCGCCGGCGGCGGTGCTCTGCGGTGGTCGCCGCGCTCCAGCGCGCGAGGACGCTGCTGTTCGGCAGCTTCGGCGCCCTCGCGCTTGGGCTTCGCCGCTCTGGTTCAACTGGGTCGCACTGGGTGGACCTGTCGCACCACTGGACGCAGCGCGACCTGTTCTGGCGCTACTACGCCCAGCGCAAGCCCGGCGAGCCGATCGCCGCGTTCCTCATGAACTGGCGCGGCGAGACCTTCTACTCGAAGAACACGGTGAAGCAGATCAAGGAGAACACCGAGGTACTGGCCTACGCCAACCAGCCCGGGCGGGAGTGGGCGCTGGTGGAGCACAACCGCCTGGGCATCCTCAAGGGGGCCGTCGGCCCGAACAAGGTCGTCACCCTCATCGATCCGGAGCTGAACAACAAGTTCGTGCTGGTCACCATCGACCCGGCGCCTGGCGCACCCTAGGGGAAGCTGCCAAGGATCGGGAATCACCGCGGAGGAACGGGAATGGGACTGTTCGACAAGATCGCCGGCGAGGCGCAGCGCAACTTCATCGCCCGCGCCGATGAGGCGAAGGACCACATCATCTACAAGTACCCGGAGCGGAACATCCGGATGATGACCCAGCTCACGGTCGGGGCCGGACGAGGTGGCGCTGTTCCTGAAGGACGGCCAGATCGTCGGGCAAGCTCGGGCCCGGCGCGGAAGCACACGCTGGACACCAACAACGTCCCGTTCCTCTCGCGGCTGCTGGAGAAGTTCACCGGCGGCAACCTCTTCATCGCCGAGATCTACTTCGTCAGCACCCGCGAGTTCCCGGAGCTGAAGTTCGGCGGCCCCATCGGCGACGTGCGCGACCCGGAGACCGGGCTGGGCATCGGCACCATGGTGTACGGCGACTTCTCGGTGAGGGTGACGGACCCGGAGAAGCTGATCGTCGGCCTGGTGGGCTGCGCGCGGGCGAGCAACGAGGAGTTCCTCGGCTGGTTCAAGAGCCAGGTGCTGAAGGTGATCCGCGACCGGGTCGCCGAGCTCCTGGTGAAGAAGAAGTGGCCGCTGCTCGACGTGACCTCCGGCGCCTACACCGAGGAGATCGAGACCGAGGTGATCGCGGGCGTCAAGCCGCACGTCGACAGCTACGGCATGACGATCGTCCGGCTGGGCAACTTCAACATCAGCATCAAGCCGGAGGACGAGGCGACGCTGAAGAAGCTCTCCAAGGACGTCGCCTACTCGCGGCTGGCGGGCGGCTTCCAGCAGTACGCGCAGGGGCAGGCGATGCTGGGCGCGGCCGAGGGGATGGCGAAGGGCGGCGAGGGCGGCGGCGCGGCGCTGCAGGGCATGGGGCTGGGCGTGGGCTTCGGGATGGCGAACATGTTCGCGAGCCAGCAGCAGCAGCGCCCCCCGGCGGGCGGCGCTCCCCAGGCGGGCGGGAGCTTCTGCCCGAGTTGCGGCCAGCCGGCTCGGGGAAGTTCTGCGCCAACTGCGGCAAGCCGCTGGCGGTGCCCGAGGCGAAGAAGTGCGCCGACTGCGCCAGCCGAGCTCGCGGCGGGCGCGAAGTTCTGCCCCAACTGCGGCAAGCCGGCGGCGTAGCTCAGTGCCCCAGCGCGGTGTTCGCCGGGCCTGAGCCCTCGCGCACCGCGGGCGCCATCAGCACCAGCGCCCCCCGCCGCTCCACCACCTCCAGGTGGGCGAGGTGGTTCTCCGCAAGGAACTCGCCGGTGCGGGGCTCCCCGGGGATCACCGCGACGCGGATCGTCTCCGGCGGGAGGTCCCGCCACAGCGGTTCGAATCTCCAGGCTGCGGTCGCTGATCCCGTACAGCGGGCGTCCGGCGCCTCGCTCGTGCATCACCATCTGGGCGTGGAACACCGCGGGCCACACGGAGAAGTAACCGCCCGCGACGTGGGTGGCCTTCGAGGCGAGCAGGTCGCCGGTGAAGCCGCCGAACCAATCCCAATCCGCCCTTGCCGAGGAGATGGAGGGCGCTCCGTAGCGGACCGCCGCGGCCGCCACCAGCGCGACCCCGGCCGCGGCGAGGGAGCCAATCCGGGCCCAGCGCCGCGCCGGCGCCCATCCGCTCAGCGCCCACCCGAAGCTGGCGAGGTGCAGGAGGAAGAAGGCGGGCGCGGCGTACCGCGGCAGGTAGTCGTTGAGCTTCAGCCAGCCCAGCGTCCCGATGAACAGCCAGTACCCCGCCGCCGCGGCGAGCGCCGTTGCCACGGCGCCGGCCCCGGCGCGCAACGGGCTCCTCGCGCCGCCGAAGACAGCCAGCGCCGCGGCGATCACCAGCGCCGCCCCAATCGCCGCCCACCAGAGCTGCGGCCGGCCCGCGCCCCAGCACCCCGACCAGAGCCGCGCCCACGCGCCGGCCCACTCGCGCACCGGCAGCGGGTTGAGCGAGGTCCAGCGCCAGTGCGCCGCGCGGTTGAAGACGTACCCCAGGGCGAACGCCGAGGCCGTGGCGGCCAGCGCCACTCCCTCGGGGCCGCCGAGGCGCGAGCGCAGCGCGGCGGCGTGCGAGGCGGCACCTCCGCGCCCCGCCAGCGCCACCCGGAGTGCGACCAGGGGCAGCACGGCAAGCCCGATCCCCAGGTTCACCCAGTGCGCGCACACCAGCAGCGCCGCGCCCAGGCAAATCCGGCTCAGCGACCCTCGAGCCCACCGCGCGCCGTCCAGCGCCCAGAGGCCGGCGAACGCCAGCGCCAGCGACGGGGCATACGGCTGCGAGGTGGAGAAGAGATCCACGCGGTACCCATCCGGGGCGAGGGCGAGGTACGCTGCGGCGGCCCCGACCCCGGCGAAGGCGGCGCCGCGGCCGAACAGCCAGCGGGCCCCGAGGACGAACGCGGCGAGCCCGGCGAAGAGGCTGAGCCCGCTCTGGACGAGGAGGTTGGCGAACGGGGACCGCACCGGGATCGCCAGCAGCGGCAACAGCATCCCGAAGCGGTCCTGCTGCCAGTAGAACGGCGTCCAGTGCTGGAGGCTGACGAGCACCGGCACCAGGGAGTCCGCGTTCTCCGAGCGGTGGAAGGTGCCGAGGTCAATCCACAGCGCCGCGGCGGCGCAGGCGGCGAGCGCGATGGCGGACTCGCGCCTCCGGGTGCCCCGGTCCATCATCGCTTCACGCGCCGCAGAAGCCCGGCCCTGTCCAGTGCCTGGGCTACCTTGTCGAGCGCCTCGACATGCGCCGGGTTGGCGGCCGTGAAGCGCTCACGGGTGGCGATGATGATCGCCCCCTTCTTCCCAACGGAGACGACGCGCGCCGGGGGAGAAAGCGGCGGCACCGGGCCGAGGGCGCTGGGGATGTACATGAGCCACCCGATGTAGGGCCTTCGCTTGTCCAGCTTCGGCCGGAGGTCGTCGTAGGCATGAGATCGAACAGCAACTCGTCCGGCTCCCAGGCGCTGATGATGCACTTGAGCACCTTGAGCAGTACAGGCACCCGCAGCGGCCTGCGGGCGACCGGCCCCTTGTCAGGGAGCTCCAATACACAACGATTTGGCACCCAGCGTGTGTAGACTCCACAGGTTGTGCTGATACCTACAGCATTCTCGTGGCTGTCACCATTCCAGAGGTAGAGATGAAAACCAAAATCCTCGATGATTTTCCGGTCAGTATCGGTTCGGTTTCGGCCAGCCGCCAAGAGCTTCCGTATGGTGGCCGCGCCGGTCTCCACGGGTCGGC
>CAWJYP010000002.1:0-15922 GCA_963847105.1 uncultured Chloroflexia bacterium
CATATAAATCCTCTTCAAATGAAGTTTTTCGAATTATGCCTGGATCAATTCAAGCAGCCGCACAGCAGCCAGACCATCCGGTGCAAACTGGAGCAACACCCGCTGGCGTTCGGGAACGCTCTCGTCCATGGAGCGGAACATCGCCTCCATGACGGCCTTCCACCCAGCGCCGATCAGGATGAGCGGCTTGCGGGGCATGGAATCGACGATCATCAGGTTCCAGGTGAGAGCGATCTCGGTCAGCGTGCCGGGACCGCCGGGAAGGGCCAGGGCGGCGTCACAGGCGTGGACGAGTTCGTTCAAGCGTTCCTGCATGGTGACGAAATGACGTTCTTCCTTCACCCAGCGATTGGCCTTGACCTGCCGCCAGCGTTCGATCTCGTCACAGGTCACGCCGATGACGTGCCCGCCGGCTTCGCTGGCGCCTTTGGAGACGGCCTCCATCGTGCCGACGTACCCGCCGGTCAGGACGGCGCAGCCTGCCAGGGCAAGCAAACGCCCCAGTTCGCAGGCGTCAATATACGCGGGGGAGCCGGGTTGAGGTTGGGAACTGCCGAAGACGGTTACATTCATAAATGATCCAGAAATTAGTCAAAAGTCAAAGGTCAAACGTCCCATTGGCGGGTGGCGTTGGAGGCGAGTTTGGTCAAGACAGCCTGTTCCAGGTCAATCCCGCAGACGGACGCAAGTTGGAGCAGATACAAGGTCACATCCGCCAGTTCGCCGGAGAGGGCGTCTTTGTCCTTCACCTGCTCCTGCCACTGGAAGTGTTCCAGGATTTCGGCGGCTTCGATAGAGAGTGATGCAGCCAGGTTGCGCGGCGTCTGCGGGCGCTTGCTCTCCGGTTTCGTACCAGCCCTTGGAGCGCACGAATTCGTGCATGCGTTCGGTCAACTGTTGGATGTCCATGATCTTGCCTCTACGCGCCGTTCATCGGCTGACAAACAAAAACGGCTCGCAAGGTCTGGGAGCCGCTGATCGACATGGTAAACCGAACCTGGCCAGACCGGGTGGATTCAAGGAGCAGGGGCCGGGAGCGGGTTCAGTTTCATGGCGCAAATTATACCTGATTACTCTTATTGGGAGAAGAAGTGGCCGCAGGATCACCACCTGCCGCTTGCCCACCTGGATCTTTTCCAGGCGCTGATAGCCCTCATGGGCGATCTTCTGCTGCCTGTCCGAAGCCACTGCCACGATGCAGTGGGGTGAAAGGACCTTCAGCAATGCCTCCAGCATGGCATGGGCCGGGTTGGGTGTGGGCGCCTCCTGCCAGTCCGAATGCAGGCCATAGGGGATGTCGGTAAAGACGATATCGATATCCAGGCCCTCCAGCCCCGCCTGCAGACCGGCTGCATCGGTGGCGTTGGAGCGGAACACACGCGTCCGCATGGGCCGTACGTCGGTCAGGCACTGGATGTGTTCCTGCATGGTGTGAATGCTTGTGAGCGCATCCTTGTGGGAGGTCTTGCCATACAGGTGGATCATGGCAGAGATCTCGCGGGCGCGCCGTTCCATCCCCGCCGGGGTAAGCAGGCCCAGGTTGCGCTCGGCCAGTTGGACGGCCTTGTCGTCGATGTCGGAACAGATGACCTGGGTGACCGAGTTCCAATGCAGGTAGGCGATGATGCTCAGGTGGTAGGCCGCCCCGCAGCACGGGTCGAAAAGGGTGCAGGGAACATCGCCTTTGCCGCGGTGGATCAGGCAGCGCTGGAATATCTCGCTGGCCAGACGGATGGGAAAGGCCGGGTGTCCCGGCAGGCTGTAAAAGACATTCCCGCTGGCAAGATCGGCGTAATTGGAGTGTTCCCTGGCGAATTTATATTCCATAAAGGAATCCATTCGGCCTGTGCGAAGACTCTTTTCCCGAGAGTCAGTTTATACGGCTGCGATGTACAAAGGAATATCAAGAGGGTGATTTCACTTGCGTTTTCTTCTACAATAAGTAGTATAGCACAAGCGAAAAGCACAAAAGTAAAAACCGTGTACAATATTCTCATGCCGTCGATTTCTCCCCATGATCACATCGGACCCGAAGAAATGGTCTCCAAACTGAAAGAGGCCCTGTCCGAGACTCACCTGAGGCTGCTACATCTCGTCGCAGAGGCGGCGGTCGAACGCGGCCTGCCTCTCTATATCATCGGCGGTTTCGTGCGGGACCTGTTCCTGGGGCATGCCAGCCTGGACTTCGACCTGGTCACGGAAGGGGAGGCGGTGGGCTTTGCCCGCCACGTCTGCCGAAAATATGGCGGGAAGATCACCGTGCACAGCCAGTTCGGGACCGCCAGCTGGTACCCCGACCTGGAAAAACTGACCATCTTGAAGGGGAAATCACCCAAAAACGTGAAACTGGAGCCGCTGGATTTCGTCACAGCCCGTTCCGAGACCTACCCCCATCCCGGGGCACTGCCGGAAGTGAAGCCCGGCAACCTGTCGGACGATCTGCAGCGGCGGGATTTCATCATCAACACACTGGCGTTGCGGCTGGATGGGGAACATTTCGGGGAACTCTATGATCCCCTGGGCGGGCTGAAAGATATTGAGAACAAACAGGTGCGGGTATTGCACCCCGAGTTTTACCTGGACGATCCCACGCGCATCCTGCGGGCCGTCCGCTACGAACAGCGCTATGGTTTCGAGATCGCGCCGGCGGACCTGCAAATGATCGCAGAAGCGAAAAGCATGTTGGGCAGCCTCTCGGGTGAGCGGCTGCGCCACGAAATGGACCTGATCCTGGGGGAACCAAAATCAGCGGCCATGATGGACCGTCTGGCGGCGCTGGAGATTGTGTGCCACATCCATCCTTTGCTGAAATGGGATGATTCCATTTCCACGTTGCTGCGCGGACTGGATAAACCTGAGCCGTCTTTCTGCGCCGATATTCCCGACCTGCTGCACACCTCCCGGCGGGTAGGGTTGAGTTACCTGCTCTGGCTGGGAAGACTCCCCTCCGCTGCCATCCAGGAACTGGCCTGCCGACTGGATTTCAATGCCAAATTAAGAGATGCGTTGCTGGACCTGACTTCGCTTTACGCTGACCTGCCCGGTCTGACCTCCGCCCGGCCCAGCGAGGTGGTGGCGCGCCTGGATGGTCTGGCGTTGTTGGCTGTCTATGCTGCCTGGCTGGCTGCGGATGACCCAACGCGCCCGGTTCTGGAAAACTACCTGGTGCGCTGGCGGCATATCCACCCAAAAACTACCGGCGACGACCTGGTCAAGCGCGGCCTCGCCCCCGGTCCGGCGTATCGGGAGATCTTGACGGCCCTGCGGTCGGCCTGGTTGAATGGGGATTTGAATTCCGAGGCTGAGGAAATGGGTCTGCTGGAAAAGTTGATCAAAGACTTTAAGAACGAATAATATTTCTTTGTGACCTTTATGTTTACTGATTGATCAATTTCAGTAAATCACAGGTTTCCGATGTCATTCCCCTCCGGGGACGATGTGCGAGCGAAGCGAAGCAATCTACTGATTTTCTGGCGAGTTGTGACTATTTTGGGCGGGAGATTGCTTCCCTGGCCTGTCCGGCCAGGACAGGCGGCGGAAGTACACCACCTCGCAATGACATCAAATTCGTGATTTACTGATTTTATTTCTTCTGGACTTCTTCCAATAAAGCCGCCCCATGCAATCCCTGCTCCCGGGCGGCTTCCCCTTTTTCGATCAAAAACCACAAGCGCAGGGTCTCATCCCCGGCTTTGAAGACCACCCCAACGTAGCCAGACTGCGGCCCGGGGGTTGCATCGGCGGGGAACTGGTCGAGCACGATCAGGATCTCTTCGAGAGATTGCCCCAATGCCTCCAGGTCAGTCAGGCTGCGCACATCCATGTCGATCAAGAAATCCGTTTCCAGGGCGGCAAAGTAAGCCACCTTATTCGTCTGCGAGTCGTAGCAGTTCTCCCCGTACGCCTCGGCAACGGCGGTGATACCCTTAAGCCCGGCTTTCTCCATCGCAACCTGGACCTCGGCGGACAGTTCCGGCAGGGACTGGGTAGCCCAGTTGAAATAGCATTGCTCGTAAGGAATAGTCTCGCCGGTGGGAGTGGTGGTCGGTGTGGGGGTGGCAGTGGAAGTTGCCGTGGGGATGATTGTGATGGACTGGCGGGGGAGATTACAGCCGGCCAGACAGATCAACAAAAAGAAGAAGAATAATTTCCGCATTGAATTTCTTTGGAAATAGGAAGCCATGTCAGGGGTTATTCTGCTGAAGGATTGTGTACCCGATCAGGATTTATTGATATCAGAAAAGAAGGCTTTTGCCTTGGGGTATTTCTCGCCGGTGGCGATCAGCCAGGCGTGAATGATCTGTCCGTACATGCGCAACCGCCAGACGTAGCCATTTACAAGGCCGCGTTCGGTGCGGAATTCACTGGAAGGATGCCAGACACCTTTGAGCAAAATGATGCGCTTGCGATAATTCTGTTGGGCGGCAGCCACCGTCAGGGCTACTTCGAAACCGTACCCGGCGGCGGCCTCATGGGAGATGTATTTCAGCAATTCAGCCCGCAAGGCTCGTTGACCTGTCAGGAAGGGGGTCAGCCAATGGGAAATGTCCGTCATGAAATGACCGCCGCGTAAAAATCCCCAGGGTCATATCCACCCGGTTCTCCAGGATAGGAGCGAGCAATTCCTCGATATGCGACGGATTAAGGTTCTTCAGGTCAGCATCCAGCAGCAGCAGGATCGGAGCCGTGGTAGCGGACCAGCCGCTGAAGATGGCCTGTCCCTTGCCTTTATTCTTTTCGTGCTGGATAACTTTGATGCGCCGATCCACCACAGCCGCCTGGCGGAGGATCTCGACAGTATTGTCTATGGAGCCATCATCGACCAGAATTATTTCGTCTACTATGGGGGTGTCTTGCAGGACTTTCAGAACGCCGGCAACATTGAGCGCCTCATTGTAGGTGGGAACGATGGCAGCGATGGCCTTTTTACACGGCTGAGTTGGGTTATCAGGCATGGCAAATTCCCTTATCTTGTCCGAGTATACCACCCGAAAGTGGCGGAAAAGGTTGCAAAGCGCAAGGCCGGAGTTCATTATATTGATACGATTTCAAGGCTATGAGGTTTCAACCCTCAAAATCCAAATATTGGGGTCTTACTTCCCCTACGAAGCTTTTTATTTGAGTATAATTCGCCCATTCAATTGGAAAGAAGACGCTTTTGGAGAGATGATGACTAAGAAACCCACGGGTGCGGAAATCCGCCAGACCTTTATCGATTTCTTCGTAGAACACAAACATACCTTCGTCCCCTCGGCCTCGTTGGTGCCGGGCGGGGATGCCACCCTGCTATTTACCAATGCAGGCATGGTGCAGTTCAAGGATGTTTTCCTCGGGACAGACAAACGGCCCTACACGCGCGCGGTCGATTCGCAGAAGGTATTGCGGGTGGCGGGCAAGCACAACGACCTGGATGAGGTGGGCCGGGACGATACCCACCACACGTTTTTTGAGATGCTCGGCAACTGGTCCTTTGGTGATTATTACAAAAAGGAAGCCATCGCCTGGGCCTGGCAATTGCTGACGGACGTCTGGGGTCTGCCCAAGGATAGTCTGTACGCCACCTGTTTCAAGGACGACAAGGGCAACATCCCCACCGACGACGAAGCCGCCGATATCTGGAAACAGCAGCCGGGCATGCTGCATGAGCACATCCTTTTCTTCGGGCGCAAGGAAAATTTCTGGGAAATGGCCGAGACGGGTCCGTGCGGACCGTGTTCGGAGATCCACATCGACCGGGGCGAGGAATTCGACAACCTGCGCGGTCAACCCCACCAATGCGGGGTCAACGGCGAATGCACCCGTTACCTGGAATTGTGGAATAACGTCTTCATCCAATACAACCGGCTGGACAAGGATACGCTGGAACCCCTGCCGTCCAAGCACGTGGACACGGGCATGGGCTTCGAGCGGATCGTGTCGGTGCTGCAGGGAGTGGACTTCGAACTATAAGACCGACCTGTTCAAGGGCGCTCTTGATGCGCTGCGGCTGCTGACTGGCGACACGGTCGAGAAAATGTACGCCAACTTCACCCCTTACCGGGTCATCGCCGACCATGTGCGGGCGGCGGCTTTCCTCATCGCCGACGGGGTGGTCCCCGGCAACGTGGGGCGGAATTATGTCTGCCGCATGATCATCCGGCGGGCGGCCCGTTTCGGCACCAAGATTGCCCTGCACGAGCCGTTCCTGGCCCGGGCAGCAGAAGCCATCATCGCGGCGTACGAAGATTTTTATCCCGAATTGATCGAAGAGCCGCGAGACCATCCTGGACAACCTGACCCGCGAAGAGATCCGCTTTGCCCGCACGGTGGAATCTGGCACGGCCTATTTGCAGGGAATGTTGGATGAATTGAAACAGTCGGATAAAAAAGTCCTGGATGGGCAGAAGGCCTTTGACCTGTATGCCACCTATGGTCTGCCGTTGGAGATCGCCCGGGATATCGCCCGCGAGCAGGGATTGGACGTGGATGAAGCTGGATTCAAAGCGCCATGGATGAACACCGCCTCGCCTCCGGCGGCGGCAAGGCCATGGGCAAGATGGGCGGGGAAGATGCCGAGTTCTATGCCGCCATCCTGAAGGACTTGCAAAAGACCGGCAAGCTCAGCCGGGAGGGCGTGGAATATAACCCCTACGAGTGGCTGCAGGTGGATGGGCCGGTGCTGGCCCTGGTTGCCAACGGAGAGAATCTGTCCGACGTCAGCGCGGGGGATAAGGTGGAGGTCATGCTGCCGAAGACCGGTTTCTACGTGGAATCCGGCGGGCAGGTATCCGATACGGGCATTATCCGCTCGCTGAACCGTCCACCGTTGCCGATGACAAAGGCGAGGCGGCCTGGGAGATCGAGATCAGCGGCTTGCGCCGCCCGTCGGCAGGCGTGATCGTCCATGTGGGCGAAGTCATCTTCGGGCATCCCAAGGTGGGCGATGCGGCCGTGGCGGAAGTGGACGAATCCCGCCGCCATGATATCCGCCGGAACCATACGGCCACCCATCTTCTGCATGCCGCCCTCCACCAGGTGCTGGGCGAAAATGCCCGCCAGGCCGGTTCGCTGGTCGCACCCGACCGTTTCCGCTTCGACTTCAACCACCCAGAGGGCATGACTCCCGCCCAGGTGGAGCAGGTGGAGAAACTGGTCAACGAGGCGGTCGCAGCCGATTATATGGTCCAGGCGGTCAGCAAATCCCGCCAGCAGGCGGTGGCGGAAGGCGCCATGGCGCTGTTCGGCGAGAAATACGGAGAGGTGGTCCGCACGATCACGATCTCGGACCCGCACGGCTCCGCGCAAGGTCAGCCCTACTCGTACGAATTGTGCGGCGGCACGCACCTGGAGCGGACCTCGGATGTGGGCGCGTTCCTGATCGTCTCAGAAGGCTCGGCGGCGGCAGGGGTACGGCGCATCGAAGGCGTCACCGGACGGGGCGCGTATGAACTGGTCGCCCGGCGCTTCAAATTGCTCAAGCAGGCGGCGGCAGAGTTGAAATCTGCGGTGGATGAAGTGCCGCAGAAAGCCGAAGCGGTGCAGGATGAGCTGGCGCAGGCAAAAAAGCAAGTGGCCGCCCTGCGGACCGAACTGGCGCTCTCGACCTTCAATTTCAAACTGGACAATGTCGAAGTCATCGCGGATATAAACCTGCTGGCAATGGAATTGCCCAACGCCGATAAAGATACCCTCGCCAAACTGGCGGACCGATTCCGGGAGAAATACCCTGAAAAAGGGATTTGTGTCATCGCGACGGTCAACGAGGGCCAGATCATAGTGATGGCTGCCGTGACGCAGGACCTGGTCAAACAGGGTTTCAAGGCCGGCGACCTGGTGGGTCACGTCTCCCGCCAGTTGGGCGCAGGCGGAGGCGGCGCGCCGCACCTGGCTTTTGGCGGCGGCAAGGAACCGGAAAAGATCCCGGCAGCAATTGCAAGTGTCAAAAAATGGGTGGAAGAAAAAGTGAAATAGATCCAAGCCCCGGCGGAAATCGTCGGGGCTTTATTTTTCACCACCGCATCTTCATCGCATGAAGGTGTTAAATCAATAAAGGAGGAGAAGACGATGAATACGTTATTATTCTTTATTTTCGCGGGTTTTCTGGCTGGTTCCATCCCTTTTTCCGTCATCCTTGGCAAGATCTTCGCAAAAAAAGATATCCGCACGGTCGGGGACGGCAATCCCGGCGGTACCAACGCGCTCAAAGCCGGTGGGCTGAAAGTCGGCGTCCCGGCCATCCTGTTGGATATCGCCAAGGGTTTTGTCCCAGTTTACCTGGCTCAGCGGGCCGGTCTGAGCGGGTGGAGTCTCCTGCCTGTGTGCATGGCGCCCATCCTCGGGCACGCCTTCAGCCCCTTCCTGCGCTTCCACGGCGGCAAAGCCCTGGGGGCTACCGGCGGCGCATGGGTGGGGCTGGTGGGCTTGTGGGCCTTCCCGATCTATGCAACCATCGCGCTGCCGCTCACCCTTGTCCAAAGTGAAGACGCCTGGTCTGCCAATGGGGGCATGCTGGCGCTGCTGGGATATGCGGTCCTCTACGGAGAACCCTGGATGGTCGCCTTTGCCGCCGTCAATGCCTTCCTCATCGCCTGGACTCACCGGCACGCGCTGGCTCATCCGCCGCAGATGCGCGAGTGGGTCAGCCACGTGTTCCAGCGGAGGCATGCATGATACAGGACCTTCCCACCCATGCCCTGCTCATCCTGTTCTTCCTGATCTTCGGCCTGGTGACCGTGCTGGTCAATTATTTCACCGTCCGCCGCTTCGACCAGTATCCACCTGCCAAAAACTTTCCCTCCGTCTCGGTGCTGGTGCCGGCCCGCAATGAAGCCTGCAACATCGAAGCCTGCCTGACCTCGCTCCTGTCGCAGGATTACCCGCAGTTCGAAGTCATCGTCCTGGATGACCAGTCCACCGACGAAACGCCCTTGATCGTCTCGCGCCTGAAACGCGCCGATGGCAGGTTGAAAGTAATCACCGGTTCGCCCCGCCCGGAAGGCTGGCTGGGGAAACACTGGGCCTGTCAGCAGTTGGCGCAGGCCTCCACGGGCGAGTTGATCCTGTTTTGCGACGCGGATACGCGTCACACACCCAATATGCTGCGTGACAGCGTCTCGGCTCTCATTGCTGAAAAAGCCGACCTGGTGACGGCCTTCCCACGCGAGGAAGTGGTCACGTGGGGCGAGAAATTGCTGGTGCCGGTGATCGGCTGGGGCATCTTTACATTTATTCCCATCCGGCTGGTCCAAAAAATGCGCTTGCAGGCGCTCTCCATCACCATCGGTCAGTTCATGCTGTTCCGGCGGCAGGCCTATGATGCCATCGGCGGCTACGAAGCCGTCCGCAGTGAGATCGTCGACGACGTCTGGCTGGGCCGCCACATCATCGCTCACGGCCTGGAATGGCGCTTCCTGGATGGGACCCGCCATGTCTCCTGCCGGATGTACCGGAGTTTTTGGGAGGCGGTGGGCGGCTTCAGCAAGAGCCTCTTCGCCGTCTTCGACTTTCGCATCCTGCCCTATTTCCTCGGCTGGCTGCTGGTAGGAGTGGCTTTCATCGAGCCGGTGGTGGCGTTGATCTCCTACTGGGTCCGTCATCCGCTGACCTCCATCCCGCTGGACTATGCGGTTGCCTCGGTAGTGGTTTCCATCCTGCTCTATATGGTCGCCTACCGGCGATTCAGGTTCCCGGCTTATCTGGTGTTCTACTATCCACTCAGCCTGGCGCTTTTTATCATGGTAGCCCTGCGCTCGTTCTTCCAGACCGCCCGCGGCACCGCCACCTGGAAGGACCGCCTGCTCGACCGGGTGGCCATACGCTGGTTGTAAGGCAAGAAACTGTCATTTTCTCCTCCGTTCCAGAAGGCCCGGTGAAATCCCACCCGGGCCTTCCACGTTATAATAAAGGAGACCATGAAAACGCAAGTCATCCAACTGGACACACACGACGATGTGATCTCCATCCGGGATAAGATGTCCTGGAGCAAGAGCGAACGCATCCTGCTGGTGTTGCCGCGCGGCTCCGCCATCCTTACGCGTCCGCTGGATATGCAATTGCTCCAACGGCATGCGGTCCGGTTGGGGGCGCAGGTGGCACTGGTGACGAAGTCTTCCAGCGTGCGGGAGAATGCCCAGAAATTCGGCATCCCGGTTTTCCGGGTTGTGAAGACTGCCCAAAGGAAGGTGTGGGAATTTTTGCCGGAGGTCCAGCGGCCCGCCCGCCGGACCGCCCCGGTGGACCTGCGCGTGCGCCGCCATGAGATCTTTCCCGTCGAACAACGCTGGCGAACCATCCCGCAGGTGCGGATCGCCTTCTTCAGCATGGCGATCCTGGCGGTGTTTATCTTGCTGCTGCTGTTCTTCCCCTCCGCCACCATCCGCCTGGCTCCGCAAACCCGCCTGCAGGAATTGGCCCTCTCCATCAATGCCAGCCCGACCATTACCAGTGTCAACCTGACCGGCAGCATCCCCGCCCGCCTGATCTCGACGGTGGTGGAGAAAAAGAAATCGGTCGATGTGACCGGGTCGATACAGGCTCCGGACACCCGGGCTGCCGGGAAAGTGCTGTTCCGCAATTTGACCAACGAGACCATCGGCATCCCGGCCGGGACCATCATACGGACAGGCGGCAACCCGTCCGTCCGCTTCGTCACGACCATTGATTCGGTTCTGGCCGGACCGGCCGGCAAGACGGTGGAGGTCGCTGTGCGGGCGCTGGAAGCGGGCTCAAAAGGCAACCTTGATGCCGAGGCATTGGTTGCCATCGAAGGCGACCTGGGCGCCAGCCTGGCGGTGACCAACCCGGCTGCCATCGGCGGGGGCACGGATATTCGAAAACCCGCCCCGTCGGATTCAGACCGCCGGAATGTGTACCAATCCCTCCAGCGTGAGATCCTGTCTGATTGCGGCTCGACCTTGCAGGACGAACTTGAAGGATACGACCTGGCCTTCCCCGATACGCTGGAAATCTCGCAGGTCATCTCCGAAACGTATTTCCCCGCTCCCAACCAGGCCGGTGACAGCCTCACGCTGACCCTGAATGTCCAATGCCAGATCCAGTACGCCGCCGAGGCGGATATGTACGGTTTGTTGAACATGGTGATGGACTTGAATATCCCCGCCGGTTTCGAAGCCGGGCCGGAAAGCGAGATTGCTGCAGTGGCGGGGATCCCCGTCACGGATGCGGATGGCAGCACGCATTGGGAGGTGAACGCTCAACGGACCTTGCGGGTGATACTGGATGAACAGGCGGCGGTACAGTTGGCGCAGGGGCGAGCGCGTGGACAGGCCGCCCGGAGTATCTTCACGGCGATGGAGTTGGAAAGCCTGCCTGAGATAAGCACCAATCCTGGCTGGTGGCCGTGGGTGCCGCTCTTCCCCTTCCGCATTTCCATCGAGGTGGGCGGCTAACTTATGAGGATACTCGGCGTAGACCCCGGCTCCAAACGGATCGGCATGGCCATCAGCGATCTCACCGGCACGATCGCCAACCCGCTCACTGTCCTCAATCACATCTCCCGGCTGGTGGATGCCGCCGGTGTGGCGGAGGCGGCGCGTGTCAACAACGCCGGACTGATCGTCATCGGGCAGTCTTTCGATGAGGCAGGTCAGCCTTCCTTTGAAGGACGCAGGTCGGCCCGTTTCGCCGAAGCCCTCAAAACCCAGACGACCATCCCGCTGGTGATGTGGGACGAATCCCTCAGCACCAGCGACGCCCGCTCGGCCCGCCTGCAGATGGGCGCATCCCGCAAGAACCGCTCCGGTCACCTGGACGACCTGGCAGCCACCGTCCTGCTGCAATCCTATCTGGACTCACAATCACGTTCCTCCCAGGAAAATCACACCTCATGAATAGACGAAGATCGCGGCGTAACTCCTTCCTGACCTTGTCTCTGCTGGCTGTCGGTTTGATCGGCCTCAGTATGATCGCCGCAGCGGTGTACATCCCCTCCATCAGCCGGCGAAATTTTGGGCCTCCGGCGGATTCGCTCAACGGGTGGCAGCGGTTCAGTTACGGTCTGCGGCTGGGCCTGTTCGAAAACGACATGACCCGCCCGCTCGACCGGCGCGGCGGCGAGGAAGAATTCATCATCCAGCAGGATGAAAGCGTCACCTCCATCTCTACGCGATTGGAGGAGGCCGGTCTCATCCGCAGCGGCGAGACGTTCCGCATCTACCTCATCTGGACGGGGCTGGATACCATCATCAGGAGCGGCGTCTACCAACTCAGCCCGGCTCAAAGCGGGCAGGAGATAGCCGAAGCGCTCAAAACCACACCGCAGGTCACCTTGACGGTCTTCCCCGGCTGGCGCATGGAAGAGATCGCCGCCTCCATCCCCACTTCCGGGCTGGCATTTACGCCGGAGGCATTCCTGGCGGCGGCAGGCACGCCGGTCAGCAACCCCACCTTCGTCCCGGCCGGCGCCAACGTGGAGGGATTCCTTTCGCCGGGCGTGTATACGCTCGAACGGACGACTACCGCCGACCAGTTGGTGTATCTGCTGGTGCAAAACTTCTTCTATCGCCTGACCCCCGAAATGCAAGCCGGTTTCACCAGTCACGGGCTGAGCATTCACCAGGCCGTTACCCTGGCATCCATCATCCAGCGGGAGGCGATGATCGAATCGGAAATGCCCATGATCGCCTCGGTGCTGTACAACCGCATGGTCATCGAAATGCCCCTGCAGACCGACCCGACGGTCCAGTATGCGCTGGGGTACAACGCCGCCCAGTCGACCTGGTGGACCAGCCCGTTATCCGAGCAGGACCTGGCGATCAATTCCCCTTACAACACCTATAAGCATCCCGGCCTGCCGCCCGGGCCAATCTCCAACCCCGGCCTGGCGGCGCTGGCAGCCGTGGCTGCCCCGGCGGAGAGCAATTACTTCTACTTCCAGGCGCGCTGCGACGGCTCCGGCCTGCACAACTTTGCCGAAACCCTCGAAGAACACGCGCAAAACAACTGCCCCTGATCGCGGATGCAGTGAAATAATTCGGAAAACCTGGCTCGATAAATACTGGTTTTATGGAATTGAAAATATCCCCTTGTGAATATCTGCTTTAATGAGCAGGCCGTCAGACATACCCTGGCTGCCATTTTCACTGCTTCCTACCAGATAAACAAAATCATCGTCAATCGCCATCCCCTGGATGGTGTCCGCTAATGGGCCGCCCCAGGTCTTGTACCATTCGAGAGTACCATCCGGGAGATACTTCAATAAAACTACATCGCTTTCCCCTGCTCCATAACTAAAGGTGGAGCCGCCGATGAATATATTGCCATCTCCATCCACCTCAACAACCCGGGCAGATTCCCCGGCTTTGCCGCCCCATTCCTGCGCCCACAGCAGGTTCAGGTTTTTATCGTATTTCAGCAAGAAGATCTGCCCATTGCCATTTTGGATATTCAGGCCGGTTACATAGATGTATGTACCGTCGGTGGTGCTCCCCAATCCGTCGCTAAAAACAGTACTCCCCCACAGACTGTGCTGGAGATAGTCGCCGGAGTTTTTATCAAATTTCACTACCACAGCCTGACCTCCAAATAAAATATTGGAGCCGTTATAGCGGCCGGAGATATAGATGGCATCCTCATCCACCACCATCTGACCGTCCGCCGTATCGTAACCGGCGTCGCCCCAGGTCTGCACCCATTGCAGTTTCCCGTTGAGGTCTAATTTCAGGATGGCGATGTCGTTGCTGCTGGTCTCTCCGGTGGTCCACCCGGAGATATAAATAGCGTCCGTTTCGACTATCACACCATCCACCTCTTCATACCCGAAGCCCTGATCCCAGGTGAACTCCCACATGACCGCGCCGGTGTCCATGTTGAGACATAATACTGCCATGTCGGATTCGGTCAGGGATACGGATGGGCGGGTGGTCCCACCGATATAAACGTAAGGCTCCTCGACGACCACGATAAAGCCCTTTTGCTCGAACTGGTCGCCCCATTGAGACCGCCAAATTTCATTTCCGTTCGGGTCGAACTTATACGTCACAATATCGAAGAACGGCTTGGAAGCCGGGCTCTGGAAATATCCGGCGGCGTAGATATTCCCCTGCAAATCGGTATCCACGCCCCAGATCTGGTCGCTTTTGGCCTCGCCGCGTGTTAGGTACCAAAGCGAAGCCGGGTCAGCGGTGGGAGCCGCGATAGTGGGCGAGGGGGTGGCGGTTTTTTGAACCGGCGCTCCACAGGCGATCACAGCCAGTATCAAACAGGACAATGACAGGAGAAGTTTTTTCATGTGTAAGTTCCCTTCAACAAGGGACTATGGTGTTCCAACAGCAAAGTAACTATTGGACCATCAACCTACATAATCAAACACCCACCTGCACCTATCCGTTATGATGGAATGGGTATCTACCCGAGCTCCTATTTTTATGGTCCCGGCCTGCACAACTTTGCCGAAACCCTCGAAGAACACGCGCAAAACAACTGTCCCTAAGTTAGTGCGAAAAATCGAACTGCCATTGCCATTGATCGGCGTCGAAATATTGTTTCGTGATTCCACCATAAATCTTGGTCTGCGACCCATCGAGCGACGCCAGATAAAGATCTGCTGATGTATCCAGATATATGAAACTATCTTGACCGACCCACAGCATCCAATAATTTGTAATGAGCGGGGTAAATGAGTTCAGGTCTTCACTGATGAAGAAGGATAGGCTGTGCTTAATGTCTTGAAATGAATACGTTATAAATTTCTTGTTATCAGGCGACCAATTGAGAAAGCCCGTCATTTTACTACTTGACTGGGTGGTGCAATTTTTTTGGTTAATATCAAGATTCTCTATACATGTTTGGAGCACGGAATTAGCATCCGCGATTGTGTATCCCAGGTCTGTCCCATCTAAAGAGAGACCATTAAGAGGTAAGGTCCATAAATAAGAGAGAATTGTGGGAGATTTTGGAGGAGGTGGTCCTTCATACTGTTTATACGAGGTAACCAGGATAGGTTCTCCCACATTCGGGATTTCCAAAATTTTTTCTAATTGACCATACATTTTGCCATTCTCGGTATATGGGAGGCGAGCTCGAAATCCACTGCCGTTGGGAAGTGAAACCATATATGGAAGATGAATGTATGCATCCAATGGAGGTGCCATGAAACGAGGTATAGGTCCAAAGGTTAAAACTTTCCATGCTTCCGTCCCATTTACATTGGCAAGATAGATTGCTCCTGATTGCATCATCGCAATCGTCGTCCCGTCCAATGAGAAATATGGAATGCCACCCTGACCCGGTGGAACGATCCGGCTGATCTCGCCAGTATCGACGTTGACCCGGTGCAAGTCATATTGATTAACGTCCGTATCGGGGCCGCTGATGCCAGAGCGGGTTGAGAAATATAGATAATGGGTATTCAACATCCAATCATAATACTCAGCCCAGATGAATTTATACCCGCCAGGCAGGTAATTTTTCAGGTATTCGTCGCTGACCAGCACGTGCAAGTTGGTGCCGTCTGCATTGACAGCAAACAGTTCGTTGTTCCTCTCGAACACGACAATTTCCCCGTCTGCCGACAGGCGCGGTTTGGCATCGACAATGTTATCGGTCAACGCCCTGGGTTCGCCGCCTTCGGTCCAGATCCAGATAGCGCCGGCGCGGCTGTAGACCACCTTCAATATTCCAGGTGGAGGGGTGGGGGTGAGCGTCGCCGTACTGGTGGGGGCGAGGGTATTGGTAACGGTCGGGATTTCCGTGACTGCCGCCAGTGTCCCGGCCACGGCGGTGGAGGCCTGGTCTTGCAAAGGCAGCCCGGCTTGGGTTGGTTGGGGTTTGGCGCAAGATTGAAGAGTCAAACCAATTACGAGGAAAAGAAAGATGATGACCCGCCCGATTTTCATGTCCGGCCTCCAATGACGATTTAAGTTGAGTTGTTTACACAATTATAGCCCAGACGTTTATTCCCTCTTTTGAGTTCCCTATGGGACGG